>NZ_JACOFR010000015.1 GCF_019455385.1 Bradyrhizobium sp. BR 10289 | reverse complement strand
CCGCCAAAGCCGAAACTTCTCGATCAGCGAATTAGTGAACATGCACAATTGCGAGGAGCGAAGCGACGAAGCAATCCAGAGTCCCTCCGCGGAAAGATTCTGGATTGCTTCGCTGCGCTCGCAATGACGGGTGTGGCGGCAGCGCCCACCTCAACGGCAGGACAATCCCGCGTCGATCGTGGTCCAGAAGCCGCAATGTTCCGGCGCGACCATGGGGGCGCCGGCGTGGGCTTCGAACAGGAAGACCGCGACGGTGAAGACGATGAAGGCGGACGTGAAGAGGATGAGGCGATTGCGCATGAACGATGCGTTTAATCGACATCGTGGTCGAACTAAGGCGCGATCAGCGCGCCAGCCACTCCGCCACGTCCTTCTGCGCCTCCGCGCGCGCTTCGGCATCCGTGCCGAGATGACCGTGCTCGGGCGCGGCGATGTCGCTGCTGGCGCTGGCGGCGTGCAGCGGCGTGTTGGCGCGATCGAAATCGTGATAGGCGCCGGGATAGACGACAATGCGCGCGAGCGCGCTGCGCCCGTGTGCGCCGTCGACCATCTGGCGGCAGGCCGGCGGCGACGACACGTCGTCATTGGCGCCGATCAGCACCAGCGTCGGCACCCGCGTGCTCCAGCCGAGGCCGGCGGAGATCCGGCAATCCGGATAGAAGGCGACGGCGGCGCGGAAGTCCGGCGCCTGATCGCGCGCGGCGGCTTGCGGCCGCACCGCCCAGAGCAGCGCGCTGGCGCCGTTGGCCCAGCCGATCAGGCTGACGCGGTCGCGCGCGACCCAGGCCTGCTTCATCAGCCAGGCGCGCGCGGCCGCGATGTCGGCGACACGCTCGCGCCGCGCCTTGACGTGCATCTCCTTGACGCGGCATTGCGGCCCGAGCTCGCGCGAGCCGTAGCTGTCGGGCAGCAGCACGGCATTGCCCGACTTGAGCAGCCGCTCGGCCCAGTCGTGATAGCGCGGCAGCACCGGATCGGCATGGCCACCGAGGCCGCCGCAGCCGTGCAGCGCGATCACGGTCGGAAACGGCCCCTCACCCGCCGGCTTGAACAGCTGCGCATGCAGGGTTCCGGACGCCAGCGGAATCTCGACCTGATGCGGCGCGGCCTCCGGCGCAGCACGCGCGGCCGACATCAGCAGCATCAGGAACAGGGCGGTCAATCGAAGGCGCATCGGTCTCTGCGTCAATATGCCGGGATCGAGCACTATCATGCGGGAACGGCGGCAAAACATCACAAACCGGTGGGTTTAACGGGCGGACAAGCGACCCTATCTATGCTACATCCCGTCCAACACATCGTGCCCTCCCGGGTTTTCCAGGGAGAGGCCTTCCACGGAGATTTCCGACCGTGCTGAACAAGTTCGGCTCTTCCGGCCATGGCGAAGCGCAAGTGCAATATCTCGACGGCGATTTCCGCGTGATCTCGCCGGGCACCTTCGTGCGCTGCGCGATCACCGACACGCGCATTCCGCTCGACGAGCTGAAATATTGGAGCGTGGATCTGCAGGAAGCCTACGCCACGCCGGCCGCGGTCCTGCAGCGGCATTATCCGGGCGAGCCGAAGCAGCCGTCGTGAGGCCGCAAGCAGACGTCTCATCGATTTCTCCTGATCGACGGGAATCGATAAGAGCTTTGTCATGAATGTCGCCTGAATGGCGAACCGGCAAGCTCTCGTAGGGTGGGCAAAGCGGAGCGTGCCCACCATCTATCTCCGGAGGCAACAGATCGTAGGCACGGCGCTGTCGCGCCTTTGCCCACCCTACGAGATCATCTTTTGCTGAACCTGCGCTCGCGGGCCTTGTAGAGGTGATCGCTGATCAGTTGCCGCAGCCTCGGCGGATCGTCGAAGTCGAGCTGGACGGCGAACGGCACGATGCCGTCGGGCACATCGTCACGGCCGCGCAGGCGCGCAAGGTCCTTTTCCGTGGTCACCAGCGTGAGCTGCCCGCGCGCGGCGTCCGCCGCCATCGCGGCGATCTCCTCGGGCGAGAACATGTGATGATCGGCGAAGGCGCGCGTGCGGACGACCTCGATGCCGGCGGTGCGCAGACTGCGGAAGAAGCGCTCGGGATCGCCGATGCCGGCGAAGGCGAAAACCTTTTTGCCGAACAGCTGCGCGAGCGAGGCTGCATCCGGCTTCAGCCGTGCACGCAACACCGGCTTGCCGCGCTTTGAAAGCTCGGCGTCGACACCGTCCGCGGCGTGGCCCTCGCCGATCACCACCAGCGCATCGGTGCGCCCGAGCTGCGGCTCGAGCGGCGCGCGCAGCGGGCCTGCGGGAAACACCTTGCCGTTGCCGAGGCCGCGCGCGCTATCGATCACGATCAGCGAGGCATCCTTCAACAGCTTCGGGTTCTGGAAACCGTCATCCATCAGGATCACGGTGGCGCCCTGCGACTTCGCGAGCGCGACGCCTTCGAGGCGGTCACGCGCGACCGCGACCGGCACGTCGCGCGCCATCATCAGCGGCTCGTCGCCGATATCGGCGGCGGTGTGACGCGTCCGGTCGACCATCACGGGGCCCTCGAGCCGTCCGCCATAACCGCGGCTGAGCACCACCGGCGTCTCGCCGAGATCGCGCAGGAGTCTTGCCAGCGCCAGCACGGTCGGGGTCTTGCCGGCACCGCCGACATGGTAATTGCCGACGCAGATCACGGGGATGCCGGCGTCAAAACCCGCGCGCGCCATCCGCCGCGCGGTGATCGCGCCGTAGAGCGCGCCCAGTGGACTGAGGAGCTGCGATGTCGGAGAGCGCGGCCGGTACCAGAAGGCCGGCTCACGCATTGGCGGCTCCCATCTCGATCCGCAATTGCAGGAGATACGGCTCGAGCGCGGTCATGGTGCGGTTGAGCGCGCCGCCGAGCTCCTCGACCACGCCTGAGCCTGCACTTTGCATCTTGTCGCGGATGGCGGGATCGGCGAGCAACTGACCAAGATGCTTGACCAGCAGCTCCTGCGTGTCGGCCTGGCGCGCACCACCGCTCGCATCGAGCGCCGCGTAGACATCGGCGAAGTTGAAGATGTGCGGACCGTGGATGATGGCAGCCCCGAGCTTGATCGCCTCGATCGGATTCTGGCCGCCGTGATGGATCAGCGATCCCCCCATGAACACGACCGGCGACAAACGATAGAACAGGCCGAGCTCGCCCATGGTGTCAGCGACATAGACGTCGGCCGTGGCTGTTGGCAGCTCTTCGCGCGAGCGCAAGGCCGGCTTCAGGCCGGACGCGGTGACGAGGCCGGCGATCGAGGAGCCGCGATCCGGATGCCGCGGCACGATCACGGTGAGAAGCTGCGGGAAGAAGCCGACAAGGCTGCGATGCGCCGCGATCAGCATCTCGTCCTCGCCCGGATGGGTCGAGGCCGCGACGATGATCGGACGCCCGCGCGTCATCGCCATCAGCCGCTCGAGTTTTGCAGGGTCCGCCGGCGGCGCCGGCACGTCGAGCTTGAGATTCCCTGTCGTGACGACGTCGCGGCCGCCGAGCGCGGAGAAACGTTCCGCATCGGTTTTCGACTGCGCAAGGCAGATGTCGAAACGCGACAGCAGCGCCGAGATGGTGCCGTGCATGCGCTGCCAGCGCGGGAACGAGCGCGGCGACATCCGCCCGTTGATCAGCACCATCGGCACCCGGCGCGCACCACCCGCCAGGATCAGGTTCGGCCACAGATCCGATTCGATGAACAGCGCCAGCGACGGCTTCCAATGGTCGAGGAAGCGCGCGACGTAGCGCGGGGAATCATATGGCACATATTGATGGATGACGTCGGGCGGGAAGCGTTTGGCCACGACCGCAGCCGAGGTGACGGTGCCCGACGTGAGCAGGATACGCAGGTTCAATTCGCGCAGCCGCTCGATCAGGGCGGCGGCGGCCAAGACCTCGCCGACGCTTGCGCCGTGGATCCAGACCAGCGGGCCATGCGGCCGGACGTCCCGGGACAGGCCGCGCCGCTCGCCGACACGCGCGGGATCTTCCTTGCCCTGCTTCAGCCGCCGCTTGATCAGCGCAGGCGCCAGCGGCACGAGGCCGCTCGCCAGCCGCTGATACATCCGCAGCGTCATAGGCAGCGCTTTGGGCAGCGAGTTAGTCATCTTGAGGTCCCGGGCGGCCGAGCTGCGCATAGGCGCGGCGGGTCGCTTCGTTCAGCGTATCCTCCAGCTCCTGCCGCAACGCTTCCATCATGGCGGCGTCGGCATCCGGAGGCACGTTGATTTCCTTGATCCCGACCAATGCGCCCCGCCCGAATGGCAAATTGATGGTGGTGCGGTCCCAGTTCCTGAGCCGGATGAAGCGGCTGGTCGCCATCGCGAAAGGCATGATCGGCCGCCCCGATTCCCGTGCCAGCATGATGATGCCGAGGCCTGCCACGCGCGAGCGTTTCGGGACATCGGCGGTCAGCGCGACATTACAACCGTCCTGGAGCGTCCGCACCATTTCCTTGAAGGCGCCGACCCCGCCTTTGCGGTGGAAGGCGCCGCCATGGTCGCCGGACCCGCGGATGGTGCCGATGCCGAGCCGCTCGGCCGCGATGGCGTTGAACTCCCCGTCGCGGTGGCGCGAGATCAAGACCCTCGCCTGGTAGGAGTCCTTGTTCTTGATGAAGGGGGTGAGAAAGTGCTGGCCGTGCCAGAACGCGAAGATCGCGGGGATCTGCGGCTCGACGATGTCATAGACGTCGGGCGGATCGAACGTGAAGGTGTTGGTCCGCCAGACAAAGCGCAGATATTCGGCCGCCAGGACCCCGACGGCACGCTGAAACCAGCTGCTTCGCAGCGTATTGCGAAGCAGTTTTTTCAACGCGCCTTCGTTTCTTCATTCGGGTCGAGCAGCCGGTGCAGATGGACGATGAAATAGCGCATCTGCGCGTTGTCCACCGTGCTCTGCGCCTTGGCGCGCCAGGCGACATGGGCGGAGGCGTAGTTCGGATACAGACCGACGATCTCGACCTCGTCCAGGTTCTTGAAGGTGTTGTGCTCGAGGTCGAGCAGCTCACCGCCGATCACGAGGTGAAGCAGTTGTTGCGGGGCACTATCTGGCATGGTTTCGGTTCCTAAGGGGCTGCCCGGCAAAGCAGTGTTCGACAAGCACGACGACAATGCTCAGGGCAAGGGACGATTTCGAAAATGCGCGACAATGCTCGCATGACGATCGCGTCCCGCTGCCACCAGCACCCCGTGCGTCACTTCCCGACGATTATAGAGGATGGGACCTCCGGAGAGGTCGCTCATCCTACCATCCGCTTCCTGCACGATCAAATCGGCCGCCGCAAGGTCCCAATCATGGCTGTTGCCCCCCGCAAAAGCCGCATCCAGCCTGCCATTGGCGACCCGGCACAGCCGCAGCGCCAGTGAACCGATTCGCGGATGCAGCTTGATGTCGCCGCCGAGGGTATTGAGCCGCTCGACCATCGGCTTCGGGCCGGCCATGCGGGAAAAGTCGAGGCCCGATCCGGACGTCGCCCACACTGGCCGGTCGTTGAGCGTCGTGCCCTGGCCGCGGACGGCGAAGAAGAACTCGCCCGTCGTCGGCGCGAACACCGCGGCCAGCACCGGCGAAGCATCCTCGACCAGCGCGACGCTGACGCACCATTCATCATGGCCGTTGAGGTAATTGCGGGTGCCGTCGATCGGATCGACCACCCAGGTCAGCCGGCGCGACAGCCGCGTCTCGTCGTCGGCGCTCTCCTCGGACAGCCAGCCGTACTCGGGCGTGGCACTGCGCAGGCGCGCCTCGAGCAAATCGTTGACGGCGATGTCGGCTTCCGAGACCGGCGAGGACGCGCCCTTGATCCATGTCTTCAGCGCGGTGCGGAACATCGACTGCGCGAGGCTGCCTGCCTCCCGCACCGTGTCTCTCAGCAGCGCCGCATCGCGCGTCAAAATGGTTTCGAGGGAGTTCGCGTCAACGTCCGCCAAGCGTCAATCCTTCGATGCGCACCGTCGGCGCATTGATGCCGTAGCGGAATTCGAGATTGTTGGCAGGCTGCATCGACTTGAAGATCTCGAACAGATGCCCCGCGATCGTGACCTCGCTGACGGGGTAGGTGATCTCGCCGTTCTCGATCCAGAAGCCGGAGGCGCCGCGGCTGTAATCGCCGGTGACGCCGTTGACGCCCGAGCCGATCAGATCGGTGACGTAGAAGCCCTGCTTGATGTCGGAGATCAACTCCGTCGGGGTCGGTGTGCCGGCTTCCAGATGCAGATTGTACGGCCCCGGCGAGGGCGAGGACGAGACGCCGCGATGGGCGTGGCCGGTGGTGGCAAGGCCAAGCTCGCGCGCGGTGGCGCAGTCGAGCAGCCAGGTCGTCAGTACGCCCTCGTCGATCAGCGCGGTCTTCTTCACCGCGACGCCTTCGGCGTCAAACGTCTGCGAGCGCAGGCCCCGCTTGCGCAGGGGATCGTCGATGATGCGGATGTTCTTGGCGAACAGCTGCTGGCCGAGCTTGTCCTTGAGGAAGCTGGTCTTGCGCGCGATCGAGGCGCCGTTGATGGCGCCGACGAGATGGCCGACCAACGAGCCCGCAACGCGCGGGTCGAACACGACCGGCACCTTGCAGGTCTCGACCTTGCGCGGATTATAGCGGGCCACGGTGCGCTCGCCGGCGGAACGGCCGACGACCTCAGGCGAGAGCAGATCGGCCCCATGCGGCGCCGAGGTGAAATCATAATCGCGCTCCATACTGGTGCCATCGCCGACGATCGCAGTCGCCGAAATGCCCTGGCTGGAGCGAAGATATGAACCGTGGAAGCCGGTCGAGGTGACCAGCACCATGCCGCCCATGCCGGCGGAGGCCGAAGCGCCACCGGACTTGCTCACGCCCTTCACGGCAAGCGCAGCAGCCTCTGCCTCCAACGCCCGACGTTCGAGCTCGCTCGTCGCAGGCACATTGGGATCGAGCAGATCGAGATCCGGGAAATCGCGCACGAGCAGCGCGGGATCAGCCAAGCCGACATATTTGTCGTCGGGCGCGACGCGCGCCATCGCCACGGCGCGCTCGGCGAGCTTGGTCACGGCGTCACCGCTGGCGTCATTGGTCGAGACCACCGCCTGGCGCTGGCCGACCAGCACGCGCAGGCCGACATCATCGCCCTCGGAACGCTCGGATTCCTCGACGCGGCCGTCGCGCACCTCGACGCCTTGCGAGACGCCGCGCACCGCGACCGCATCGGCCGCATCCGCGCCGGCGCGCTTGGCCGCCTCCACCAGACGCTGTGCCAGATCGGACAGCGCGGACTGATCGAACAGGTCACGGTTGGCTTTGGGCGAAAGCGTCGAGCTTGGTGAAGGGTTCACAAACGAAATCCTATTGGGGCGGGGTTCGGGACCGGAACCCACAGATGTGCCCGATTGCTGCGGACTTCAAGCATTTTCAGCCCGCAAAAGGCTCAGATTCGCGCCTTCCGCGCAACGCCTCGTCAATCATGTGCGCCAAGCTCTTGTCAATCATGACCGCCGGTGACGCTGGATTAACCAGCCTTTTTAAGCGGTTTCGGAAGTCGCCGCGCTAAGGTCTTCGCATCGACCGGGAACATAATCCTGGCGGGGAGAACTAAAGCCGTGAGGCGTCAAACAGCAACATGCGGGGTCAACCCCGCCGGGTCGAGCCGCTCACTGCGGCTCGACCCTCTTTCCCTTCCGGTCCGCTTCGATGCGCATGATCCGCGCGCCGACGGCTACACCAGGCAGATCGAGCTTCATCGCGAGCGCGTCGTGCTGCGCCGTGCCGTCCGCGGCATGCAGATGGCGATCAACGTCCGCGTCAGCGACTTCACCGGCGTCGCGCTGCGCGGCAATGACGAGGCGCAGACCCTCGTGCTCGTGCATCGCGATCCCTCACTCTCCGTTCCGCTGCTGATCAGCGTCGATGCCGACGAAATCGCGGAGGCCTGGGCGATCTGGAGCGAGCTGTTCGCGCTGCCGCAGATCGATGAAGGTGCGCGCAAGCCCGCAGCCCGCCGTCGCCGCTGCAACGCGATCCGTGCCCGCCGTCCGAAATTCCTGATGCGCCGGCGCGCCGGTGTCGCGCGCGAGCTGCAGGTGCATCGCGAGCGCGAGATCATCGCACCGAATTGAAGGTTCCGTAGGGTGGGCAAAGGCGCGCTCTTCGCGCGCCGTGCCCACCATCTCTCTCAATCATGAAAAGATCGTGGGCACGGCGCGTTGCGCCTTTGCCCATCCTACGAGAGCAGCTACGCCGCCCGCATCGCCGCGTCGGCCAGCAATCCCGCAAACAGCAGCAAGCCGGCATGCTTGTTCGAATAGAACAGCCGCTTGCACAGCTCGGGATCCTCGATCTTCAAGCGCGCGATCTGCGAGGCCAGATGCGCGGCGAAGGCGGCAAGCCCGAGCCAGGCCGGCCAGCGTACATCGCCCGACGCCAGCGCAACGCCGATCAGCATCACCGCAAGGCCATAGAACAGGATCAGCGCCTGCTGCGTATGTGCGCCGAACAGGCGCGCGGTGGACTTGACGCCGATCAGTGCGTCGTCCTCGCTGTCCTGATGCGCGTAGATGGTGTCATAGCCGATCACCCAGGCGATCGACCCGGCGTAGAGCACCAGCGCGGTGAGGTCGATCCGTCCGAAGGTGACGGCAAAGCCCATCAGCGCGCCCCAGGAGAAGGCGAGCCCGAGAAAGACCTGCGGCCACCAGGTGACGCGCTTCATGAAGGGATAGATCGCGACGACCAGAAGGGAGGCGACGCCGGTCGCGATGGCGAAGCGGTTGAACCGGAGCAGCACGAGAAGGCCGACCAGCGCCAGCGCGACCATGAAGGCCGTGGCCTGCTTGACGGTGATCTGCCCTGCGGGCAGCGGCCGCGAACGGGTGCGCTCGACCCTGGCGTCGAGATCGCGGTCGGTGATGTCGTTCCAGGCGCAGCCTGCCCCGCGCATCGCGAAGGCGCCGATGAAGAACAGCACGATGGTGAGCGGCAGGCGGCGAACGTCGTGCGCCATGCCGCTCGCAAGCGCCGCCGACCACCAGCACGGCATCAGCAGCAGCCAGGAGCCGATCGGACGATCGAAGCGGGACAGACGCAGATAAGGCCGCGCCCATTGCGGCGCGAGCGTATCGACCCAGTTGCCGGAGGAATCGGCAACGCGGGCGCTGGCATCGCTCATCGGGTGAGGACGTTGCCGTTGAGCGTGTCGAAGGTGCTGCCGCCCTTCTTGCCGGCATTGGCCTCAGGCGCCGAGCCCGAGCCGAGCACCTCGCTCAGCGAGGGACCTGCCGGTCGCGCCTGCTGCTGTTGCATCTGCACCGCAACGTTGCAGACCTTGGCCTGCGTGGCCTCGGTGTTCTTGTGGCTGGTCTGGAGCTGCTCGCTGACCTGCGGCGGAATTCCGCATTTGGCGGAATTCGCCTGCACGTATTTCAGCATCTTGAGTTCGGCCTGGCTGTAGTTCTTGAACAGCTTGCAGGCTTCGTCGGGCGTCGCGTGACGATCGCTCGCCGCCTTGATCATCTTGCCGCGCTTTTCGGCCTCTTCGCGCAGCGGCACGAACGCCTTCATGCAGTCTTCGCCGGGACCGGCCTGGGTCGGCGGTGCAGCGCTGAAAGCGCCGGCCCCGCCAATCGGCGCAGCGCCGTTGACGGGGAATGAAGATTGCGGGGCGGTGCCGACCGAGGCCGTCGGCGCCGCGCCATTCACCGGCGGAAACGGCGAACTGCTCGCGGCCTGGCTGGGCAGTGGTGCCGGGAATCCCTGGGCATAGGCGCCCGCGGCGCCCATCGTGACCATGGCGGCAGTGATCGGAACCATCAAATGACGGATCATCGGGATAGTCTCTCCGGCAGGAGCTACGGGGTTCGGCGTCTTCCCAATTGAAGCGCAACCAGCGTGTTCGCGTTTTTACGATTCCCGCCGACCCTTAACAACCCGTCGAATAGGGCAAGAGCGCGGCGCACGGACGCACCAGTCCGGTGATATTTACCCCCCAAACTACTGATTTCGGTTAAG
Organism: Bradyrhizobium sp. BR 10289; assembly: GCF_019455385.1. GTDB lineage: Bacteria > Pseudomonadota > Alphaproteobacteria > Rhizobiales > Xanthobacteraceae > Bradyrhizobium. Next base: position 173,920 of record NZ_JACOFR010000015.1, on the reverse strand, counting down.
AACTGCGGCAAATCGGACCCCTGAACGATGCCTTCCCACGATTTTTGCGCCCCCCGCCTGTTTGTCGATGCCCCCCTGGCCCAGGACGCCAGGGTCCCGCTCGACCGCGACCAGAGCAATTATCTCGGCAATGTGCTGCGGCTGGCCGCCGGGGCCGAGGTTTTGGCGTTCAACGGCCGCGACGGCGAGTGGCAGGCCGCCATCGAAGGCCGCAAGCGGCCGGACGGGCTCGTCATTCTCCAGCCGACCCGGCCCCAGGACCGGCTGGCCGACCTCACCTACGTCTTCGCCCCGCTCAAGCATGCCCGGCTCGACTACATGGTCCAGAAGGCCATCGAGATGGGCGCCGCCGCGCTTCAGCCGGTCCTGACCCGGTTCACCCAGGCTTCGCGGGTCAACACCGAGCGGATGCGCGCCAATGTGGTCGAGGCGGCCGAGCAATGCGGCATCCTGAGCATCGCCAGCGTTGCCGAGCCGGTGCCGCTGGAGCGGTATCTCGGCCAGCGCGCCCCGGAGAGGCTGCTGATCTTCTGCGACGAGGCGGCAGAGGTGCAAAACCCGATTCGGAGCCTGCACGACGCCCGCGCGGCCGGCCATGACCAAGACAAGGTTGGTATCGACGTGCTGATCGGCCCCGAAGGCGGCTTTGCCGAGGAAGAGCGGGCGCTGCTGCTGCGCCAGCCGAAAATCCTGCGGCTGGCGCTCGGCCCCCGGATCATGCGCGCCGACACGGCCGCGGTCGCGGCGCTGGCGCTGGTGCAGGCCGTGCTGGGCGATTGGGGCGGCGCGAACGGCTAAAGCCGAATGTGTTTGGTCGAATCGATGCGAACCGAGAATTCGGATCACCTCTCCCGTAGGGAGAGGTGATCGCCGACGCCGATCGAACCTGACTCCATCGCGCTTCAGACGATCTCCCGCTGGGCTCGGTGCAGGGTCTCGGAGGGCAACTCGCCGAACGCGGCCCGGTAGCTCGCGGCGAATTCGCTCAGGTGCCAGAAGCCATGGCCGATCGCGCAGGCCTTCACGCTGCGACCTGCCGGGCCGGTGCGCAGCAGCTTTCGCACCGACCAGAGGCGCAGGACCCGGCTGTAGCGATGCGGGCTCATGCCGCAGATCGCCTGCGTCGCGCTCTGGAGAGTCCGCACGGACACGCCCACCCGCTCCGCCAACTCGGTCGTCTTGTGCCAGGTCGCGAGATCATGGCGGATCAACCGTTCCATCTCGGCGACGATGCGCTGATAGCTGTCCGTCGTGGTGCGCGCCGGCGCGCGCTTCGCGCTCGACCGAATGGCGGCATCCATCGTCGCAAACAGCAATCGTTCGAGGACACTTCGCGAGGTCTGGTCGTTCAGGACGTCGGGGTCATGCGCCGCGGTTTCAAGCGCGTTGGACATCGAACGGCGCAGCGAAGCGAGCACGTCCGGTGCCGGGCTCGGCAAATGATAGCCGTCATCCAGTTGAGACCAGGGCTCGCGCCCGGTCGGGCTGAAATAGGCGACAGCCCACAGACGCCCCACCGGCTCATAGAGCAGGCAATCGGATTTTCCCTTGAGAACAAGGATGGAGCCGCCGATCGATTGCCCATTGATGCGGGTAGAGGTTACCTGATCCATCGGCACCGCCACGGCGACGGCATGCGCCAGATCGTAGCCGCGAAGGATCCGCGGGAAAGTCTTCACCAGAAACAGGCTCAGCGCCGGCAGGTTGAGCCGGGCGCGCTTGATTGCAGTCACCCCGGCCGACAGCGGCATGCTGGAGGCGCCGGCATATTGCTCGCTCTCGGCAAAATCGTCGATCTCGTAGGATTGGAGCTCGAGCGCCGCGGATGGCTTGAGACCCTGGAACGACAGCAAGCCGTCCGAGGCCGTTCGCTGCGCGCCGTCGCGATCAATGTTGAAAAGGCCTTGATCCATATCTGCTGCTTACTTCGCCTTCCTTGTGGCCGCAGTGCCCTTGAGAGTCTCCTTTGACGTTTCCTTGTGAGTCCCCTTGGGCGCACGCAGATCATCCGGCCCGTTGATGCCGGCGCGCCTGAGATCGCGAAGCAGTTTCGTCAGCAGCAGCATGTTGGTCTTCTGGAGCTCGTGGTTGTTTCCAAACCTGAATTCGTTCTGCTCGGTCACGATGAGTCCCGCCTTGGTCTCGGCGAGAATCTTCCGTCTCTTCAATCCCGCCACGCGGCGGCGAACCGTCTCGAGCGGCAGGCTGAGAAAGCGAGAGAGCGCCGCTCGCGAAACGCCCTGCTTGATCACATCCGGCTCGACCGTATGAATGCTGGAGAACCTCTGGTCGAGCGACGGGTCGTTCATCACATTGATGACGTTCGCGTTGAGGATCGCATTCACGATCAGAAGGTCCAGCGGATCGAATTCGTCGTAGTGCCGGAACAGCTCGCTGATCGAGAACAGCATATAGGCCAGCGTGTGCCGCGAGACCGTCCGGATAACATCTGGGGCATTGCGCATGAATCGGAACCAACATTCACAGTGTAAACGAAGGCGGCGGCGGACGGATCATCCGCCATACCCAGATTGAGTATGCGACGACCTGCCTGTCCTGCTCAATTTCACAATGTGATGCCGGGGTTGCGGCTGCTGCATCGAACGGCAATGCTGGGAATTTGCGACGAGCAACGAGGCTGTCGCGCAGGGCGCCGACATCGGACGTCCGGCGACGCTGGCCGAGCAGCTCGCGGACGAGGTGGCCGAACGGATTGAAGGGCGGCCCCATTTGAGGCACCATAATACCTCAAATCCACGTTTATGGGAGCAGCGCGTTCCGGCTCCGAAGTCGTTAAGCGATTGATCCTTTGGAGGTCGAAACCGCTTTCCGGCCATGCTAAGGGCTGCGCCAATTCGCTTTGCCTCCCCTTGCCTCCCTTGCCTGCCCGGCGCCGCCGGGCCGATGGACCCCTGAGATGACCGCGACTGCCACCTCAAATGCTGCCGGCTCCGCCGCCTGGGCGGATACGCTGCTCTTGTCGTTCGCGCAGGCCGGCTATGTCAGGGCCGAGCCCGCGATCCTGCAGCCGGCCGAGCCGTTCCTGGACCTCTCGGGCGAGGACATCCGCAAGAGCCTCTATTTGACCACGGACCTCTCCGGCGAGGAGCTCTGCCTGCGTCCGGACCTGACCATCCCCGTGGCGCGCGATTATCTCGCCTCTCCCCGTGCCGGCCAGCCGGCCGGCTTCAGCTATCTGGGGCCGGTGTTTCGCTACCGAAGCGGCCAGGCCAGCGAGTTTCTCCAGGCCGGCATCGAGTCCTTCGGCCGCCAGGACCGCGCCGCGGCCGATGCCGAGATGCTGGCGCTGGCGCTGGAGGCGACAGGCGCCTTCGGCGTCCGCGACGTCGAGATCCGCACCGGCGACGTCGCGCTGTTCAACGCGCTGCTCGACGCGCTCAATCTCTACCCGGTCTGGCGCCGCCGCCTGGTCAAGGATTTCAACCGCAAGATCAGCCTGGAGCAGGATCTGGAGAAGCTGGCGGCCACCGCCAGCGCCACCCGCAGCGAATATGAGGGCGTGCTCGCCGCGCTCGCCGGCTCCGACCGCAAGGCGGCGCTCGCCTTCGTCACCGATCTGATGTCGATCGCGGGGACCACCAATGTCGGCGGGCGCACCACGGCCGAGATCGCCGACCGCTTCCTCGAGCAGTCGACGCTGAAGGGCGGTGCGCTGCCGCGCGAGGCGATCGCCGTGCTCAAGCGCTTCCTGTCGATTGCGGGCAACCCGGATGATGCCGTCGCCGATCTGCGCGCACTCACGCTGGATGCGAAGCTCGACCTCACCGCTGCGATCGACCAGTTCGAGAGCCGGGTCGGCTTCATGGCCGCGCGCGGCATCGACGTGAAGCAGACGCGCTTCTCGACCGCGTTCGGGCGCGGGCTCGATTATTACACCGGCTTCGAATTCGAGCTGCATCACCGCGGCAACGGCGCCGAGCCTCTGGTCGCCGGCGGCCGCTATGACGGGCTGATGACCCAACTCGGATCGAGCGAGCCGATCCCGGCGGTCGGCTTCTCGGTCTGGGTGGACGCGCTGACGAAGATCGGCCGCAAGGTGGGAGCGTAAGATCATGAGCGCGCCATTCGTTCTGGCCGTTCCCTCCAAGGGCCGCCTGCAGGAAAACACCGAGGCTTTCTTCGCCCGCGCCGGGCTCAAGCTGTCGAAGGCCGGCGGTGCGCGCGACTATCGCGGCACCATCGCGGGGCTCGACAATGTCGAGGTCGCGTATCTGTCGGCGAGCGAGATCGCCTCGCAGCTGTCGCGCGGCTTTGCGCATCTCGGCGTCACCGGCGAGGATCTGGTGCGCGATAGCATCGCCGATGCCGACCAGCGCGTATCCCTGATCGAGGGTCTCGGCTTCGGCTACGCCGACGTCGTCGTCGCGGTACCGCAGGCCTGGATCGACGTCCGCACCATGGCCGACCTCGACGACGTCACCACCGGCTTCCGCGAGCAGCATCACACCCGGATGCGGGTCGCGACCAAGTTCATCAACCTCACCCGCGCCTTCTTCCAGAGCCACGGCATCACCGATTACCGCATCGTCGAAAGCACCGGCGCGACCGAAGGAGCCCCGGCCGCCGGCAGCGCCGAGTTGATCGTCGACATCACCACGACAGGGGCGACGCTCGCCGCCAACGGGTTGCGGGTGCTGGATGACGGCGTGATCCTGCGCAGCCAGGCCAATCTGGTGGCGTCGAAGGACGCCGACTGGTCGCCGGAAGCACGCGAGACCGCGCGCGTGATCCTCGATCACATCGCGGCACGGGCACGGGCCAACAAATACCGCGAGGTCCGCACCCGCTTCCGGCAGTGCGACGCCGCCCTGCTCGGCGAGGCCCATGAGCGCTTCGGCGTCGAGGCCCCGTTCGGCGGGCCGACCTCGTCGGGCATGCTGACGCTGCACTGCCCGCCCGGGCAGCTCTATGCGCTGGCGAGCTTCCTGCGCGAGCATGGCGCCGAGACCGTCTCGGTGGTCTCGCTCGACTATGTGTTCGACCGGGAGAACCCGCTGTTCGCCAAGCTCGAGGCGTTCCTGCGGCAGTGAGGCCAAACTTGTCGAGCTGTTCCGCTGTTCCGTTCAGCGTAGCGACAGCAAACGGCAGCTACCATATGCTGTTGGGATGATCTTGCAGGAAGACTTGCAGAAAGACTTAAACGCCTCTGGAACCTTGATCGATGACGCTGGGCTCTGACGTCTCCGGCCTGACGACCACCGCAGGCAGCTCCGCCGCGAAGGGATTGTCGATTGTCGTCCCCGTCTACAACGAGGCGGCGGGCCTTGCCGCCCTGCACCGGCGCATCTGCGATCTCGCCAGGACCTTGCGTGAGCGCTATCGCCTCGATTGCGAGGTGGTCTATGTCGACGACGGCAGCAAGGATGCGACGCTGTCGATCGCCCGCTCGCTGCCGGCCGACGCGATCAGCGTCCAGGTCGTGTCGCTGTCGCGCAATTTCGGCAAGGAGGCGGCGCTGATGGCCGGCCTCGACCATGCCCGCCTCGGCGCGGTCATGTTCATGGACGGCGACGGCCAGCATCCGCCTGCTCTGGTCGAGCAGCTGGTGCGGCACTGGATCGATGACGGCTACGACGTCGTCTATACCGCCAAAGCGCATCGCGACAATGAGAGCTTCCTGCGGCGGCTGTCCGTGCACGGCTTCTACGCGCTGATCAATTGGGGCGCCCGCCAGAAGATTCCCGAGGATGCCGGCGACTTCCGCCTGCTGTCACCGCGCGCGGTCGCAGCGCTCAGGCAATTGCCGGAGCGCAACCGCTTCTTCAAGGGCCTCGCGAGCTGGATCGGCTTCCGCCAGATTCGCGTCGATTACGAGCCCGCGGAGCGCGCCCATGGCGTCACCACCTTCAACGCGGCGAGCCTGCTCGGCCTGTCGATCGAAGGCCTGACCTCGTTCTCCGTGGCGCCGCTGCGCTTTGCCAGCCTGCTCGGCGTCGCGTTGGCCGGCGTCGCCTTCCTGTTCGGCCTGTCCATCCTCTGGGAGGTGTTCACGACAGGCAAGCAGGTGCCCGGCTATCCCTCGCTCGTGGTCGGCCTGATGACGATCGGCGGCGTGCAGCTGATCATGATCGGCATCGTCGGCGAATATATCGGCAAGATCCTGTCCGAGCTGAAGGCGCGTCCGATCTATTTCGTCGCCGAGCACACCGAGAAGCATTTCGAGGCCGACAAGGTTGGCGACGCCTCGAACAGGACGGCGGCCGAATGAGCACGGCCGCGGGCCTGCGGCGGATCTGGATCTGCGCCGACGATTACGGGATCAGCCCGGGCGTCAACCGCGCCATCCGTGACCTCATTGAACGCGGCCGTCTCAACGCCACCTCGGTGATGATGGTGGGGCCCGCGATCGAACGCAGCGAGGTCGAAGCGCTTCAGGCCTCCGCGAAGACGAGCCCGCGCTGCGCGATCGGATTGCATGTGACGCTGTCGGCACCGTTCCGGCCGCTGACCATGCATTTCCGCCCGCTGGACGGCGACATGTTCATGCCGTTTCCAAAGCTGCTGCGCGCCGGCCTGATGCGGCGGCTCGACCGCGAATTCGTTCGCAACGAGGTGAAGGCGCAGCTGGCGGCCTTCCTGGAAGCGTTCGGCCACGTGCCCGATTTCGTCGACGGTCATCAGCATGTGCAGCTCTATCCGCAGGTGCGCGACGGCTTCGTCGATGCCGTCAGCGACGGCGCGCCGAACGCCTGGGTCCGCCAGGGCGGCCGCGACCTGCCGCTCGCTCAGCGGCTGGCGTCACCAAAGGCCATGGTGCTCGATGTGCTCAGCGCGCAATTCCGCCGCCGCGCCGGCTCGGCCGGCCTGAGCTTCAATCCCGGTTTTGCCGGCGCCTATGATTTCACGCGCGCGGCCGATTTCGGCGCGCTGATGCGGCAATTCCTGGAAGGCCTCCCCGATGGCGGCCTCGTGATGTGCCACCCCGGCTTCGTCGACGACATCCTCACCGGCCTCGACCCGATGACGGATGTCCGCGAACGCGAGCACGCCTATCTCGCCGGCGATGACTTCGCGCGCCTGTTGGCGGAGAGCCATGTGACATTGGGGTGAAACCTTCGGAAAGCGGGCCAAAAGGGCAGCTTGTCGCATACCGAAATTTAATCCGGCCGGCACTGTTGGGGCCACAATGGAACCCTACATCCTGTGCGCGCTTGGTTTGCGCAGAGGAGAGAGATCATGACGCCGCAGGAACGCCAGCTCGTTGACGACCTTTTCGACCGGCTTTCGAAACTGGAAAATGCCCCGCGCGATCCCGATGCGATCGCCGCGATCTCGGACGGGCTGCGCAAGGCGCCCGGTGCGGTCTATGCACTGGTGCAGACCACGCTGTTGCAGGACGAGGCGCTGAAGCGCGCTCATAACCGCATCCAGGAGCTTGAAGCGGCCCACGCGCCCGAGCCGGCGCAGTCCGGCGGCTTCCTCGACACCATGCGCGACACGCTGTTCGGCGGAAGCTCCTCGCGCAGCTCGGTCCCGAACGTGCCGCAGCGTGAGCAGCGGCCGGTGTGGAACACCGGTCAGGCGATGCCGCAGCCGGGTTACGGTGCACCGCCGCCTTACGGGCAGGCGTATGGCCAGGGTCCGGCTCCGGGCTATGGCGCTCCGCCGGCCGGCGGTGGCGGCGGCTCGTTCCTCGGCACGGCAGCGGCGGCGGCAGCCGGCGTCGTCGGCGGCTCGCTGCTGCTCTCCAGCATCCGCGGCATGATGGGCGGCGGCTCGCATCAGGCCTTCGGCGACACCACCATCATCGAGGAGCGCGGTGGCGGAAGTCCGTGGGGCGGCAGCGATCAGTCCAGCGGCTCGCTGGCGCGCGATGCAGGCCTCGACGACATCGGCTCGAACCGGGACTCACGTCAGGGCTTCTTCGACCAAGCCTCGAACGATCAGGACAATGACGACTTCGATCGCGACAGCGGCAACATGGACGTGGCCGACGACAGCGATTTCGGCAATGACGACGGCGGCAGCGATTACGCGTAAGGCTGCCCCAACGCCCAAACAAAAGCGGCCGCCGATGAGGCGGCCGTTTTCATGAGAACCTTCCTTCTCCCCTTGTGGGAGAAGGTGGCGAAGCGCCGGATGAGGGGTTTTCTCCACTCGCAAAACCGTTCGTGAGAATAGAGACCCCTCACCCGGTTCGCTGCGCGAACCAACCTCTCCCACAAGGGGAGAGGACAAAAAAGAACTCACATCACCACGACCTTGGTGCCGACATTGACGCGGCCGTAGAGGTCGATGACGTCCTCGTTGCGCATGCGGATGCAGCCCGAGGAGACGTTGGTGCCGATGGTCCAGGGCTCGTTGGAGCCGTGGATGCGGTAGAGCGTCGAGCCGAGATACATCGCGCGGGCACCGAGCGGGTTTTCCGGGCCGCCCTCCATGTGCCGGGGCAGGTCGGGCCGGCGCGCGATCATCTCCGCCGGCGGGGTCCAGTCCGGCCACTCGCGCTTGGCCGTGATCGACTTCACGCCCGACCAGGTGAAGCCGGGGCGGCCGACGCCGATGCCGTAGCGCATCGCGCGGCCGTTGCCCTCGACGAGATAGAGGAACTTGTTCGGCGTATCCACCACGATCGTGCCGGCACTTTCCTTGCCGCTATAGTCAACAGATTGTTTCTCGAATTTCGGATCGAACGGACGCTGGCGCGGGTCGACCGCGTCCTGCTGGACAGCGCCCTGCTGATATCCACCCTGCATCTGCGGCTCGCCCATCGGCGGCAGGCGGCGCTGGTCGTAATAGCCCGGCTGCTGCTGGTAGACCGGCGCCTGCGGCGCATAGGCCGGACCACGGCCGGGGCCGTCACCGAACAGGAACTCGATGAAGCCGCCGCCCATCTGCGAATTGGACGCGACGCGCACCGGCGCCGGGGCGACCCTCGGCTGGTAGAGCACCGCGGGCGGATCGTTCGGCACGGTATTGTCGAAGGCGCTGGCGCTGCCAGCGCCGCCAATGAAGGTGCAAGCGCTGCCGAGCAGCGCGACAGACATTTTCTTGAACATCGACGTACTCTGTACTGTTTCGTCTAGATCACATGCGTCGTGCGAAGGCGCCAGGCTGATCGGCGATCCGCGACGTGGTCAATAAAAAGCAAAAGCCGTTTTGTTTGGTAAACGGATCGGGCGTTTCGATTCACCACGTCGCCAGCGAGCTGCAATTTGGCGATCAGCGTTTATTTTCGATGAACGCCGCGCGGCCATGGTTAATCCCGGGTTTTCACGCCGTCGCGCGCGGCCGCACGACAGTTCCTGCTGTGAACTTCGTGTTAAATCGCTTCTGCCTACAAAGACGCGTGAGTGAGGTGGGGGGAGTATCCTGATGGCTGTTCACCGCAAGCGTTTTCGTGTCGAGGACATCCTCGGCGGAGAGATGCCGATTTTTGAGGCGACCGAAGAGGCTGGTCCGATGCATAGCGAAATCATGGCTGAGCTGCGCGCGATCCGCGCACAGATGGCGAAGGGCGTGACTGCTGCCCCGCTGTCCGGCAGCGCGGCGATGGCGGCGATCGACGCCTCCACGGCGCAAGAACTGGCCGACGCACGCACGATGCTCGAAACCTATCGGGCCCAGATCGAGCAGTGCGAGAAGCTGAAGATCGAGCTCGACCTCATCCACGACGCCATCGACCGCACCAAGCGCGAGATCGCGGTGCTCCATGGCAAGAGCTTTGACGGCGCGGAGATGGCCAAGGTCAATGGCGAACTCGGCGCGGTCGTGGGCGGCACCGAACAGGCGACCCAGCAGATCCTCGAAGCAGCCGAGTCGATCGACCAGGCCGCCAGCGCGATGTCCAAGGTGGACTCGGTCGACCAGCAGAAGCGGCTCGCCGACGACATCCAGGAACGCGTCATCTCGATCTTCGAAGCCTGCAACTTCCAGGACCTGACCGGCCAGCGCATCAGCAAGGTCATGACCACGATGAAGTTCATCGAGCAGCACATCAATGCGATGATGGACATCTGGGGCGGCGTCGACGCGATCAAGGCCCATGTGCCGGCGCACGTGCATGCCGACAACCGCAGCGACGACGAGAAGCTGCTCAACGGCCCGAAGCTCGCCGGCGACGTCGGCCACGCTTCCCAGGACGACATCGACGCGCTGTTCGACTGAGCGGGCGCGAGATCACGAAAAACGAAACGCCGGCGCGAGCCGGCGTTTTTGTTTTCCCTCATTGCGACGCTGCCTTCCCTTCTTCCTTTGTGGGAGAAGGTGGCATAGGCGGCCTTTGGCCGCCGTTCTTAAGGAACGCCGAAGCGAAGCTTCGGCTACGGCGCCGGAGGAGGGGTTCGCTCCGCGCATTCAAATGAGAGTTGGACTCGCGGAGAGAACGCCTCACCCGGCTCGCTTTCAGCGAAGCCACCCTCTCCCACGAGGGGCGAGGGTGCAGCTCGAACGTGGCGCTAGCTTATCACGCCCGCGGCGCGCAGCGGACGTAGACCATGTTGCCGTAGCGGGTGGCGGCGTCCTTGTCTATGAAGCGGGTGATCATGACGCGGCCGTCGAAGGAGACGATCTCGCGGTCCTGTTCGCCGGGGGTGGGACCTGCCGGGCCGATATAGTTCTTGCCGCTGGGCGAGCCCTTCAGCCGCAGCTCCTGCGGCGTTGCCTGGTCGGCCAGATGCATGACCACGCCGCCGGAGGTGCCGGCGGTGATCACGTAGGGGTTCTTGCACTGCGCCCTCGCCGCGGCCTCGGTGCGGGCGCGGTCGGCCGGGTTCTGGAACGAGGCGAGGCCCCAGCGGCCGACGATCTCGTCGGCGCGGATGGTCGCCGGCATTTCGGGACCGGTGCCGGTATCGGCCTCGGGCGGCGGCGAAGACGACGTGCCGAAGGACGGCAGGCTCAGGCCGCCGCCGCAGGCGCCCAGCAACAGCGCCAGAGAAGACGCGGCCGCCAGATTGGCAACCGTGCGCGCGCGAGCTGAACTGATCATGGCATTCCCCCGAACAAGACCATGGCCGCACCCCTCCCGCAGCCAAGCGCAAAACCGCCGCCGGAGCAATGACGTCCTTTGATACGCCGGGGCCCCGAACAAGTTTCCAATGCCACCATCCTATATCCGCCTCACCAATCGCTTAACCACCTTTGCTTGACAGGATCGCAGCCAAGCCATATTCCCGGAACACTCTTAGCACTCGGAAAGCCCGATTGCTAAGCGCGCCGTTCGATCCTCGCACAAGTGGGTGGACGGACGCGCCGCCCCACCCACTTCCGCTAGTTCCGAAGCGAGCCTCCAAAGGGAAACGTCATGGCTAAGTCCAAATTTCGTCCGCTGCATGACCGTGTCGTGGTCAAACGTATCGACGCCGAGGAAAAGACCAAGGGCGGCATCATCATTCCGGACACCGCCAAGGAAAAGCCGTCCCAGGGCGAGGTTGTCGCCGTCGGCCCCGGCGGCCGCGACGAGGCCGGCAAGCTGATCCCGATCGACCTCAAGGTCGGCGACCGCGTGCTGTTCGGCAAGTGGTCGGGCACCGAGGTCAAGATCGACAACGAAGATCTCCTGATCATGAAGGAGTCGGACATCATGGGCGTTCTGGCCTAAGGCCGCCCCCCTGAACGGCTGCTGAATGTCATGCCCGGATCGAGCGATCCGGGCATCCATCATTCCGGACACATCACGAAACAAGACACATCACGAAACACGAGGGATTGCAGATCATGGCTGCCAAGGACGTCAAGTTTTCCGGAGACGCGCGCGATCGCATGCTGCGCGGCGTCGACATTCTCGCCAACGCCGTCAAGGTGACGCTCGGCCCCAAGGGCCGCAACGTCGTCATCGAGAAGAGCTTCGGCGCGCCCCGCATCACCAAGGACGGCGTCACCGTCGCCAAGGAGATCGAGCTCGAGGACAAGTTCGAGAACATGGGCGCCCAGATGGTCCGTGAGGTCGCCTCCAAGACCAACGACCTCGCCGGCGACGGCACCACCACCGCGACCGTGCTGGCCCAGGCCATCGTGCGCGAAGGCGCCAAGGCGGTTGCCGCCGGCATGAACCCGATGGACCTCAAGCGCGGCATCGACACTGCGGTTGCCGCCGTCGTCAAGGACATCGAGAAGCGCGCCAAGCCGGTTGCCGCCTCCTCCGAGGTCGCCCAGGTCGGCACCATCTCGGCTAACGGCGATGCCGCCATCGGCAAGATGATCGCCCAGGCGATGCAGAAGGTCGGCAACGAAGGCGTCATCACCGTCGAGGAAAACAAGTCGCTCGACACCGAAGTCGACATCGTCGAGGGCATGAAGTTCGACCGCGGCTATCTCAGCCCCTACTTCGTCACCAACCCCGAGAAGATGACCGCCGAGCTCGAGGACGCCTATATCCTCCTGCACGAGAAGAAGCTCTCGGGTCTGCAGGCCATGCTGCCGGTGCTCGAAGCCGTGGTGCAGTCGGGCAAGCCGCTCGTCATCATCGCCGAGGACGTCGAGGGCGAGGCGCTCGCCACCCTGGTCGTCAACCGTCTCCGTGGCGGCCTGAAAGTGGCCGCGGTGAAGGCGCCGGGCTTCGGTGACCGCCGCAAGGCCATGCTGGAAGACCTCGCGATCCTGACCGGCGGCCAGCTGATCTCCGAAGACCTCGGCATGAAGCTCGAGAACGTCACGGTGAAGATGCTGGGACGCGCCGGCAAGGTCGTGATCGACAAGGAGAACACCACGATCGTCAAGGGCGCCGGCAAGAAGCCCGACATCGAGGCCCGCGTCGGCCAGATCAAGGCCCAGATCGAGGAGACCACCTCGGACTACGACCGTGAGAAGCTCCAGGAGCGCCTCGCCAAGCTCGCTGGCGGCGTCGCGGTGATCCGCGTCGGCGGCGCCACCGAGATCGAGGTCAAGGAGAAGAAGGACCGCGTCGAGGACGCGCTCAACGCCACCCGCGCCGCGGTGCAGGAAGGCATCGTGCCCGGCGGCGGCGTGACGCTGCTGCGCGCCAAGAAGGCGGTCGGCCGTCTCTCCAACGCCAATGCCGACGTCCAGGCCGGCATCAACATCGTGCTGAAGGCGCTGGAAGCCCCGATCCGCCAGATCTCCGAGAACGCGGGCGTGGAAGGCTCGATCGTCGTCGGCAAGATCCTTGAGAGCAAGTCGGAGACCTTCGGCTTCGACGCCCAGAACGAGGATTATGTCGACATGATCGAGAAGGGCATCATCGATCCCGCCAAGGTGGTGCGCACCGCGCTCCAGGACGCCTCCTCCGTGGCCGGCCTGCTAGTCACCACCGAAGCGATGGTCGCCGAAATGCCGAAGAAGGAAGCCCCGCCCGCGATGCCCGCCGGCGGCGGCATGGGCGGCTTCTGAGCCGATCCTTTCATTACAACGTCACGAAGGCCGCCTCCGGGCGGCCTTCTTTTTTGCCGACCATCCCCGCCGCTTTGCAATTCAACCGACGATCAAAACCAACTACGGTGGCGGCCGATTCGAATTTTCTGGGCATGATCCGACCGGAAAACCGCTTCACACTTTTCCGGATCATGCCCATTGCGCGAGGATTTCATCATGCGTGCGCTTCTGGTTTGTTCGACGGCCCTATTGGCGGCTCTGCTTGCCGTCTCGCCTGAGGTCGCATCCGCCCAGATGAAATTGTCGCCGAAGGCCACGGCGCCGGGTGGAACCGAGACGCGCTATTTCACGTCGATCGACGGTCTGATGGACGGCAATGCCGACGTGATCCTGAAGGAGACGCGCCAGGGCAAGACGGTGACGGCGGCGGTGCTCGACGTCTGCTATCCCGTCGCGAAGAATTCCGACCGCAAGGACCGCTTCGTCGTCAATCTCCAGGTCGCCGGCCAGACCCTGACCGGCACGACGCAGAGCCTCGGCGCGAAAGCGCCCGTGAGCGTCAAGCTGCTGCGCAAGCAGTCCGGAGACAATTTCGAATTCCGTGGCCAGATCAGCATCGGCCAGACCGTCACCGAGGTCACCTCGTCCGACAATTCCGATCTCAGCGAGAAGGAATTTCAGGACAACCAGACCTCCGACGACGGCATCACGCCGCAGCCGAAGGATTTCACCGACGTCTCCCCGGAGGCGATCGCGGTGAAGGTCAAGCTCGATGCGGCGACCGACTTCCTGAAGAGCCTGAAGGGCCAGGACGTCGAGGTGACGCTGTCGAGCCTCACCGTCGGCTGCGACGCGCTGCGCGCCGGCGAGCAGACCATCAACATGTCGGTCGACCCGGAGCGCGCCGCCGCGCTGCTGGCAAAATTCAAGGCGATGCCCGGCGTCACCGCCGCGGGCTGGACCGCCGGCATGACCGAGATGGACCGCACCATCCGCTTTGCCGCCGCCGACTGGCGCACCGGCGACAAGATCGACAGGGACAAGCTCGCCACTGCGGTGGCCGGGGTGCTGAGCAGGACGCTCGCGGCAAAGCCGGTTTCGCAAAACTTCAATCCCGCCACCGGCAAGCTCAAGCTGGTCTTCAAGCGGCCGAACCAGGATTTCCCCGCGCTCGATCTCACCGACACGATCGAGGTCGCAGGCCTGATCTCGCCCGACAAGCCCGGCACCACCGACAAGCTGATGCTCTGGATCGGCAGCCCCGCGACCACGACCTCCGATGAGAGCAGCGGCGCCAAGCTCATCCTCTCTGACGAAGCATCGGCCGACGAGGAAGGCGACCAGCCCGACGACAACGGCTCGATCGAGGCGCTCGCCAAGGAGTTGAAGGGCCAGCGCTGGGACGCCGACAAGTCGGCGTGGAAGTGACGTCGCCACGAACTCAGCTGTCGTCGCCCGGCTTGACCGGGCGATCCAGTACTCCGAGACACCTTTGATGAATCGAGAAGCCGCGGCATACTGGATTCCCCGCTTTCGCGGGGAATGACAGCGAGGGTTTCGCTAATTCCCCGTCGTCCTGAAGCGCAGCGGCTTCGGGCCGATCAGCGTCAGCACATCGCCCTGGCGCCTCCAGGTCTCGACGCTGCTCAGCGCCGCGACGAGCTCGTCGTCGGCCTGCGCTCTCGCCGGCGAACAGTTGCGGTCCTGGATCTGGCCGGGGACGAAGATCACGGTGTTGCCGGCGACCGAGAACTGGCCCTTGCCGCCCTTGCACCAGAGCTCCAGCACGACCTCGCCGTTGTCGCCGATCTCGATGTTCGGAATCCGCTTCGAGCCTGGCTGCGGCAGCGCTTCCAGCGTCATCTCGGTGCCGAAGGGAAAACCGTCCTCCGCGCGCGCGAGCGTGGACATCGCGAGCGTTGCAACCGCAAGACACATCACCTGCTTCAGCGAAACCATGAGACCTCTCGACCCGACCTGATTTGCCGCACCTTCTATAAGACGGCGGCGCCGTTGAGAAGGTTCGCCCCCGCATGATGCAAAAATCCCCGCGAGGCGCGAGCCCGCGGGGATCTGCGTCGAAGCGTTGCCTGCTACTTCAGGACCAGCGCCGTGAACGGCCAGACATAGGCCTGCAACGTCACGAGCACGCCGACGAGACAGGCGAGCACGATCGAGTGCCAGAACACGAAGCGCAGGATGGTGCCCTCGTGGCCGTACCAGTTGGTGGCGGTCGAGGCGACCACGATCGACTGCGCGTCGATCATCTTGCCCATCACGCCGCCGGAGGAGTTCGCCGCACCCATCAGGATCGGCGACAGGCCGAGCTGCTCGGAGGTGATCTTCTGCAAGTTTCCGAACAGCACGTTGGAGGCGGTGTCCGATCCCGTCAGCGCCACGCCGAGCCAACCGAGCAGCGTGCCGAAGAAGGGATAGAGCACGCCGGTTGCGGCGAAGGCGAGACCGAGCGTCGCGTCGACACCGGACAGCCGCGTCAGTGTGCCGATCGCGAGCATCGCCGAGATCGTGATCAGCGAGATCGCGCACAGGCGGATGGTGCGGCCGTACTCGGTCGCAAGCCGGCCTGGACCGACGCCCATCAGGAAGCCCGAGATGATCGCGGCGATCAGCATGCCCGTGCCGGTGAAGGACAGATAGGTGAAGCCGAACACCGCGCTCTCTTTCGTCGGCCCTGGCGCGACCGGCGGCATCTTGTTGATCATCTGATGCAGCTCCGGCACGGGATAATTCCAGACGAAGATCGAGTTCGCCCAGGTCTTGAAGCTGCCATTGCCCCAGATCAGCATCACGATGCAGACGATGATCCACGGCAGCAGCGCGCTGAACAGCTCGCTCTGCGTCAGCGGCGTCTTGTCCAGCGGCTTGGCTGCGGCCATGGTCGCGGCCGATTCATCGTTGCCGCGCAGCGCCGGCGAGAGCCAGAGCTGCTTCGGCTGCCAGACCTTCAGGAACAGGATCAGCGCGCCCATCGAGATCAGCGATGCGCCGATGTCGACGATCCAGGGATTGACGTAGTTCGAGATCACGAATTGCGGGATCGCGAACGAGACGCCGGTGACGAGGATCGCCGGCCAGACATCCTTCATGCCCCTCCAGCCCGCGAAGGCCCACACCACCCAGAACGGCACGATCAGCGAGAAGAACGGCAATTGGCGGCCAACCATCGCACCGAGGATGTAGGGATCGAGCCCAGTGACGGAGGCAAGTCCCTGGATCGGGGTGCCCAGCGCGCCATAGGCGACCGGCGCGGTGTTGGCGATCAGCGAGAGGCCGGAGGCTGCGAGCGGCGAGAAGCCGAGGCCGATCAGCACGGCTCCAGTGATCGCCACCGGCGTGCCGAAGCCCGAGGCCCCTTCGAAGAACGCGCCGAACGAGAATGCGATCAGCAGCAATTGCAGCCGCCGGTCCTCGGTGACGCCGCCGACCGCGCGTTTCAACAGCTCGAACCGTCCGGTGGTGACAGTCACCTGGTACAGGAAGATGACGTTGAGAACGATCCACCCGATCGGGAAGAAGCCCGTGACGATGCCGAGGATCGAGGCCCGGATCGACATGTTGGCCGGCATCGTGAAGACGAAGATCGTGATCAGGTTGGTCACGATGACGGCGATGATCGCGGCGATATGCGCCTGCACGCGGCCGCTTGCGATCAGGACCAGCAGCGTGACCACCGGCACAGCCGCTGCAATCGTCGACAGCACAGGGCTGTGCAACGGATCATAGATTTGATTCCACATGGTCTTCCTCCCCCACGCATCTGTTGGGCAAGCGGCCTTGCGTGGACGGCCAAGCCTGCTTGACGCTGGAAGCGATAACCCCCGAGCCGGACACGAATTCCTCGCGAATGCGGCGGTTCCCGCCTGCTCACAAGCTCGCGAATTCCGGGAGGTCCCCACCCCGCGCCGTTATGCCCATGCTAGGGTTGCGGGCTGCGACAAGCCAACGCAAATTGCAGAACTTGCGACTTTAGTCTAAGCGCGCCCATTTTCGCCATTGCCGCAAGCCTTTGGTTTCAGGCAATTGGGCTTCAGGCAATCGTGCACATCCCCTCGAGGAGACAGAGCTCTGTGAAGAACATCAGCGCCACGCTCGCGACCGTCTGGCGAATCGCCATCCCCTATTTCCGGTCGGAGGACAAATGGGCCGGCCGCGGCCTGCTCGGCGCCGTGATCGCGATGGAGCTGGCGCTGGTCGCGATCAACGTCCTGGTCAGCCAGTGGCAGAACCGGTTCTTCAGCGCGATCCAGGAATATCAGCTGGATCAGTTCGTCCGCGAGATCTGGATCTTCCTCGGCCTTGCCTTCACCTTCGTCGCGCTGGCGGTCTACAAGCTCTATTTGAACCAATGGCTCCAGATCCGCTGGCGGCAATGGCTGACGCAACATTATCTCGGTGAATGGCTCGAGGATGCCACGCATTATCGCATGCAGCTCAAGGGCGACGCCGCCGACAACCCGGACCAGCGCATCACCGAGGACGTCAAGAATTTCGTCGAGCAGACGCTGACCATCGGCCTCGGCCTGCTGTCGTCGATCGTGACGCTGTTCTCCTTCGCCTTCATCCTCTGGGGCCTGTCCAACAAGGCCCCGCTGCACATCAACGGGACCGACATCATCGTTCCCGGTTTCCTGTTCTGGTGTGCGCTGGTCTATGCGGTGCTGGGGACGGCGCTGACGCACTGGATCGGCTCTCCGCTCATCAACCTCAATTTCGAGCAGCAGCGCTTCGAGGCCGATTTCCGCTTCAACCTGATCCGCGTGCGCGAAAACTCCGAGCAGATCGCCCTGCTGAAGGGCGAGACCGCGGAGCGGGGAAGTCTCCTGCAGCGCTTCGGCTTCGTCATCGGCAACTGGTACGCGATCATGAGCCGGACCAAGCGCCTGACCGCCTTCACGGCGAGCTACAATCAGGCCGCCGTGATCTTTCCCTATGTCGTGGTGGCGCCCGCCTACTTCGCCAAGCGCATCCAGCTCGGCGACATGATGCAGACCGGCTCGGCGTTCGGCAGCGTGCAGGATGCGCTGTCGTTCTTCGTCACGGCGTACCGCTCGCTGGCGGAATGGCGCTCGGTGATCGCCCGCCTCGATGGCTTCGAGATGTCGGTCAGCTCGTCCGCCAACCTCGCGGCGCAGGAGCCGACCATCGGCGTTGCGCCGTCGAACGGCCATGCGATCACGCTCGGGCAGCTGCTGGTAAACCTGCCGAACGGCGAGCCGCTGGTCAGTGTCGCCGCCTTCACGGTGCAGCCGGCGGAGCGGGTGCTGGTGACGGGACCGTCCGGCTCCGGCAAGTCGACCCTGTTCCGGGCCGTCGCCGGCATCTGGCCGTTCGGCAGCGGGACGATCGCCATTCCCGAGAAGGCGAAACTGATGATGCTGCCGCAGCGCCCCTATTTCCCGATCGGCGCGCTCGGGGATGCCGTGATCTACCCCTCCGGGCACGGCACGATCGCGCCCGAGAAGATCGCGGACGCACTGGTCGCAGTCGGCATGCCGCGTCTGGCCAAACGGCTCAATGAGGACGGCCACTGGAACCGGACGCTGTCGCTCGGCGAGCAGCAGCGCCTGGGGCTTGCCCGCGCGCTGCTACATATGCCGGACTTTCTGTTCCTGGATGAGGCGACGGCCTCGCTGGACGAGCCGTCCGAGGCCCGGCTGTACCGCCTGCTGGCCGAGAAGCTGCCGCAGGCCACCATCGTCTCGATCGGCCATCGCTCGACGCTTGATGCCTTCCACACCCGCAAGGTGACGATGGTGAAGGACGGCGAGATCCACGTCCTCGGCAAGGACGGCGAGCCGGCCGCGAAGGAGACGAGCGCGGCGGGCTGAGGCGTGAAGGCGGGGGCCAGCAGCCCGTCGAAGAAGGAGGGGACGCTTCCTCTCGTGTCCCGGACAAGCCGCAACGCTCTTCAGCGTTGTGGCGCAGAGCCGGGATCCAGTGGTGCCCTCCAGAAGCATGGGCCCCGGCTCTGCAGCGCACCGCTGAAGGAGCGCTGCGCTGCGTCCGGGGCACGAGGACGAGGCGCCGCTCACCTCCGCCCCAAAGCAAAAGGGCGGCAGGTTGCCCTGCCGCCCTCGGAAGTCGTCTCGGGAAGAAACTTACTTCAGGTTGCTCATCGCCGTCAGGTCGAACGAGAGCTTGGCGACGCCAGCAGCGCTACACCAGTTGGAGCCGAAGGCGGTGGCAGCGCCCGCACCACCGTTGATCGGGGTGACGAAGCCGGGGCTCGAATTGGTGGCCGAGAAGTCGCTGGTGAAGGCGTTGCAATTGCCCTTCGACAGGTCGGTGTCGTAGTAGCGCAGGTCGAGCGTGAACACCTTGTAGGTGAAGCCGACGCCGATATTCCAGGTGTTGTAGCTCGGCTCCTTGATGCCGCCAGCGTACAGCGGGTCGCCGGCGATGCCGTAGAAGATGTCGGAGGTGCCGAGCCACTGACGGCCGAACTCACCCGACACGTACATGCCGACGCCGCTGGAGCCGAAGGTCGTGCTCGGCGCGGTCCACTTGGCGGTGATCGAGGAATAGTTGCCCCAGGCACCGAGGTTCAGGAAGTTCGGCGAATAGTACTCGTTGAAGCCGACCGTCCACTGGTCGTTGATGTTGATGTTCAGCTTGGCGTAGACTTCGTAGAAGCTCGCGTCCTTCTTGGCGAAGTTGCCGTTGATCGGAAGGCCGATGGCGCCCTGGGAATTGTCGAGGCTGGTGCCGCAATTGCCTTGGGCGAGCGTGCCCTGCGAGCCGAAGCAGCTTCCGCCCGGATACAGGTAGCCCCAGATACCGAAGTCGAAGGCGAACATGCCGAAGGTCGGGCGGATACCGCCGTAGATGTCGACTTCAGCCGCAGCGCGGTTCGGGAAGGAGATGCTCTCGGCCGACGCACCGACGTAGAGCTGGAGGTCCTTGTTGACGTTGTAGCGCGGCTCGAAATAGGCCGCGACCGACGGGTTATGGTTCGACTGGGTGACACCACGGAAGATGTAGTCGTTCATGATGCCGCCGCCGAAGGCGATATCCCAGGGGTCGAAAGCAGCGACCGGCGGGGCCTTCTTGGCCTTCACAGCCATGTCTGCCGCGAAAGCCGAACCCGTCGTCACCATTGCCAGCGCCGTTGCCAACAAAGCCACTTTTTTCATTTCGATCCCCATCACCAGTTTTTACCCAGTCGGTTTCCCGGAAGCCCCCCGGGGATGCGACCTGTCTGCAAAATTGCGTTACCGCGACAATTTGTATTGGGGGGCGCAAACCGTGAAGCAAAAAACGCGGGCACCTGCCGACTTTTTAGGCGTTTTGGCGATTCTACGAAAGGTTGTCAGTTTGTGTGGCTTCTGGATCACATTATTTGCATTCCAAAGTGCACAGGAGCGGCCGGGTTAGTACGGGGACCCCGGGGCGTGGTGCCCACGCACGAATCATTCTGGCGCAGGAAAGGGCGCGAGGCCTCCAGCGATGCAAAAAGGCCGCAGCGTCGCCGCCGCGGCCTTCCTGTGATCGATCAAGGTCGTCGGGACGGACCCGGCGTTCCGGCGGGGCCTAACCCTGCCCCTCGGCCGGCGTCGGTTCCGCAGAAGACGAAGGCATCGCCCAGCTGGTCTCGGCGACGGGCTCGGGAGCCGGAGCTGCCGCCGGCTTCGGCGCGGGAGCTGCCTTCGCCTTCTTCGGTGCTGCTTTCTTCGGAGCCGTCTTGGCTACAGCCTTCTTGGCCGACTTCTTCGCAGCCTTCTTCGGGGCGGCCTTCTTCGCTTTTTTAGCAGACGTCTTCGCGGACTTCTTGGCCGCCTTCTTCGTCGCCTTCTTGGCGGACTTCTTCGAAGTCTTCTTGGCCGCTACAACCTTCTTGGCCTTTTTGGCCTTCTTGCTTTTCTTCTTCTTCGCTTTCGCCATCGTGGTCCTCCTGTTGCCGCCGAACAATGGTCGATCGGGCGTCGTCTGCCGTCACCCCGGGAGGAAAGCTCAGGCTCTGAAAGCTCAAACTTGCGCAGTCAGTGCCGGCCGCGACCCGCCCGTAGCCCAATCGAGAAGCTCAATCGTGTGTACGACCGGAACTGACGTGCCACTGGCAATCTGCACCATGCAGCCGATATTGCCCGCGGCAATCATGTCCGGCTTGACGCTTGCGATGTTGGCGACCTTGCGGTCGCGCAACCTGCCCGCAAGCTCGGGCTGGAGAATGTTGTAGGTCCCCGCCGAGCCGCAACACAAATGGCTCTCCGGCACATCTTTCACCACGAATCCATTCTTGGAAAGCAATTCTTTCGGAAGCCCCGTGATTTTCTGACCGTGCTGCAACGAGCACGCCGAGTGATAGGCGACGACGATGTCGTCGTGCCGTGCAGTCGATTCCAATCCGAGGCCGGCAACGTATTCGGTGATGTCCTTGGCCAGTGCGGACACCTTCGCCGCATCGGCTGCGAAGGCTTGATCCTCGCGCAGGAGATAGCCGTAGTCCTTGATCACCGTGCCGCAACCGGACGCCGTCACCAGGATGGCGTCGAGGCCTTCGCCCGCCGCTTCCGCGCTCCATGCCGTGACATTGGCGCGGGCCCGCGCCAGTGCATCCTGGTCGTTGCCGAGGTGATGGGTCAGCGCCCCGCAGCACTGCTCGTCACGGACCAGGACGACCTCGATGCCGTGGCGCGTCAGCAGGCTGATGGCGGCCTGGTTGATGCGCGGCGCCAGCACCTGTTGGGCGCAGCCCTGGAGCAGCGCGACGCGGCCGCGCTTCTTGCCGAGCGCCGCGAACACGCTGCCGGGCAGCGCCCCCGGCGCAGGCAGCCGGTTTGGGGCCAGCGCCAGCATCGCCTTGAGGCGCTGGATCAGGCCGGGCGTGGCCGACGGCCGCGGCGTCGGCAGGAAGACGGCGAGCGGACGGGCCAGCCGTGCCAGCCACATGCTGGCGCGAAACCACTTCGGATCGGGCAGGACGAAGGCCAGCACCTGGCGCAGCAGGCGCTCGGCGAGCGGCCGCTGATAGCGCTGCTCGATCCGGACCCGGGCCTGGTCGACGAGGTGCATGTAGTTCACGCCGGAAGGGCAGGTCGTCATGCAGGACAGGCACGACAGGCAGCGGTCGACGTGCTTGACCACCTCGGCGGTCGGGGCTTGGTCCTTCTCCAGCATCTCCTTGATCAGGTAGATGCGGCCGCGCGGGCTATCGAGCTCGTCGCCAAGCAGCACATAGGTCGGGCAGGTTGCGGTGCAGAAGCCGCAATGGACGCAGGCGCGCAGGATCTTGTCGGCCTCTGCGACATCGGGATCGGCGAGCTGGGCCAGTGAGAATTCGGTTTTCATACCGCCGTGCCCCGTATCAGGCGTCCCCGGTTGAGAATGCTCTTCGGATCGAAGCTGGCGCGCACCCGCTCGCTCAGCGCGGCAATGCCCGGCGCCTGCGGATGGAACACATCGACTGCCCGCCTGACGTCCTCGCCCGCACGGATCAGCGTGGCATGGCCCCCGGCGGCGTTGGCACCCGCGCGCACGGCGGGCGCATGGGCATCGGCCTTCGGCGGCAGCGCCGCCCAGATCAGGCCGCCACCCCAATCGTAGATCACGTCGCCGCCGGTCTCTCGCGCCAATTGCGTGCCGAGCGCCGCACCCGAGGCCGGCGGGCAGACGATCCGCCAGACCGGCCAGGCGCCCAGCGCGCCGCCAGCCGCGAACGGCAGCACGTCCCGGATGGTGGTCCACAGCCCTGACGACGCGGCGTCCTCGATCAGCGTTGCGGTCCCAAACGGCGCGAGCAATTCGCGCAGCGAGCCGGCGCGGTGGCGGGCCGAGGCTGTGATGCCCTCGAGCCGCAGCACGGTCAGCGCCTCGCCCTGGCCTGCGATGTCACCAAGCCCGTCAGTGTTCGCCCGGAACGCGGATTTCGGCAGGTGCGCGGCGGCGGAGACGTCGAAGGGAGAGCCGAGCGCCGCGGTCATGGCCTTGTTGGCGGCGGCATCGTCGAGCCCGCGCAGCAGCAGCGTCCGCTCGGCCTCGGGCTTCGGCATCACCTTCAGCGTGACCTCGGTCATGACCGACAACGTACCCCAGGACCCCGCCAGCAGCTTGCAGAGGTCGTAGCCGGTGACGTTCTTTACCACCTTGCCCCCGGTCTTGAAGCTGTCGCCGAAGCCGGAGACGGCATGCGCCCCGAGCAAATGGTCACGCGCCCCGCCCACCTTGATCCGACGCGGACCGGCGAGGCCGGCCGCGATCATGCCGCCGATGGTTCCGACCGCCGGCGTGCCGAGCAGCGGCGCCGTGTTCATCGGCTCGAAGGCGAATTGCTGGGTCTTGGCGTCGATCAGCGACAGCACGTCCTCGAGCGGCGCGCCGGCCTGGAGCGTGATGATCAGTTCGTTGGGTTCGTAAGAGGTGACGGCGTTCAGCGCGGAGATGTCGAGCACGGCGTTGGTCGCCATCGCATGGCCAATGCTGCGCTTGCTGCCATGGCCGACGATCTCGAGCGGCTGCTCGTTGGCAATCGCCGCGCGCACCACCTCTTCGACGTCTTTGGCGTCTCTGACCTTGAGCGTATCCACGGGAAAAGCGGGTATCCAAGTTTAGAGCGGAAAGCAAATCTGGCGCATCGCAGCAATAAGCAGCGCTCGCCTAGAACCGCGGAATGTCCGGGAACGCCACCTTCCCGGCATGGACATGCATGCGGCCGAGCTCGGCGCAGCGGTGCAGGGTCGGAAACACTTTTCCGGGATTGAGCAGGCCTTGCGCGTCGAAGGCGCATTTCAGCCGCTGCTGCTGATTGAGGTCGATCTCGCTGAACATGTCCGGCATGAGGTCACGCTTCTCGATGCCGACGCCGTGCTCGCCGGTGAGCACGCCGCCGAACTCGACGCAGGCGCGCAGGATGTCGGCGCCAAAAGCCTCGGCGCGCTCGATCTCGCCGGGCTTGTTGGCATCGTAGAGGATGAGCGGGTGCAGGTTGCCGTCACCGGCGTGGAACACGTTGGCGCAACCGAGCTGGTATTTTTCGCCGAGCTCGCGGATGCGCGCCAGCGCCTTCGGCAGCGCGCCGCGCGGAATGGTGCCGTCCATGCAGAGATAGTCGGGCGAGATGCGTCCCACCGCTGGGAATGCGGCCTTGCGGCCGGCCCAGAACAGGTTGCGCTCGGCCTCCGAGGTCGAGATCTGGCAGGTGGTCGAGCCGCAGCCATTGGCGATGGTCTCGACCCGCGTGATCAGCTCGTCGACCTCGATCTTGGGACCGTCGAGCTCGATGATGAGCAGCGCCTCGACGTCGAGCGGATAGCCGGCATGGACGAAGGCTTCGGCGGCGTGAATCGCCGGCTTGTCCATCATTTCCATGCCGCCGGGAATGATACCGGCGCCGATGATGCGCGCCACGCACTCACCTGCCGCCTCGACCTCTGCGAAGCCGACCATCAGCGCGCGCGCCGTCTCCGGCTTTTGCAGGATGCGTACCGTGATCTCGGTGATGACGCCGAGCAGGCCCTCCGAGCCGGTGATGACGCCCATCAGATCATAGCCGGAATTCTCGCATCCCTTGCCGCCGATGCGCAGGATCTCGCCGCTCATCAGGACGATCTCGCAACCGAGCACATTGTTGGTGGTCATGCCGTATTTCAGGCAGTGCACGCCGCCGGAATTTTCCGCGACATTG
The DNA here is from genome assembly GCF_019455385.1 of Bradyrhizobium sp. BR 10289. Lineage (GTDB taxonomy): Bacteria > Pseudomonadota > Alphaproteobacteria > Rhizobiales > Xanthobacteraceae > Bradyrhizobium. The sequence continues at coordinate 148,986 of NZ_JACOFR010000015.1, read as the reverse complement.
CCGCCGATCGAGCAGGCGATCTGCGAGGATGGATCGGGCGCGTAATAAAAGCCGGCATGCGCGACCGCCTGGCTGATCGCCAAGTTCGTGACGCCGGGCTCGGTGACGACGACGCGATTGTCGAAATCGATCTCGCGGATGCGCTTGAACTTGCCAAGCCCCAGCAGCACGCCGTCCTCGAGCGGCAGCGCGCCGCCGGACAATGACGTACCGGAGCCGCGCGGCACCACCTTGATGCCGTGGGCAGCACAATATTTCAGGACGAGCGAGACCTGCTCGGTCGTGTCGGGCAGCACCACCACCATCGGCGGCTGGCGATAGGCCGTCAGCCCGTCGGATTCATAAGCCCGCATCTCAGCCGCGCTGTCGATCACGCCTTCGCCTGGCACGATTGCGCGCAATGCAGCAATGATCTCAGCGCGGCGCGCAAGCACCGCCTGGTCGCTTGCAGGCATCATGATGGCCATGACATATCCTTCCGACTCGTAGGCCCACGATCAAATTTGTCGCGGCAAATCAATCACGTCCGCGCCTGTTTGGGTAGGGCATCCGAAAGTCGGAGCGGTGTTCTCCGGCGAGTTCGCTCTGGGACAAGTAGGAAAGCATGAAACCTGTCATGGTTTCCTGGCTTGTCCAAGCCAAGCGGGCCTGTCACAACCGGCAGGTTCGACGGTCTGCCGACCGGCAAGAGACCGACCACTCTAGACCCACCAGGGAAGAGACGAAGAGCACCCGATGACAAAACTGATTTTTGGCGCACTGACGATCCTCACCGTGACTGCCACCGCACCCGCCGCGATGGCGCAGGACGCCGCGGCCGGCAAAACGTCGTTCAACAAATGCCTGGCCTGCCACGCGATCGGCGAAGGCGCCAAGAACAAGGTCGGCCCCGAGCTCAACGGCCTCGACGGTCGCAAATCCGGCACCGCGCCCGACTACAATTACTCCGATGCGAACAAGAATTCCGGCATCACCTGGAACGAGGCTCAGTTCAAGGAATACATCAAGGACCCAAAGGCCAAGATCCCCGGCACCAAGATGGCCTTTGCCGGCATCAAGAACGAGACCGAGATCAACAATCTCTGGACCTACGTCTCCCAGTTCGACAAGGACGGGAAGATCAAGCAGTAAGCGGCGAACGGCGGCCGTTGATTAATCGGCGGCCGCCTGCGCCGGAGCCATCGTCGCGATCATCGCCTCGACCTCCGTCTTCACCAGATCCGGCACGGCGTTCTGCACCATGTGGCCGAGATCGGGCAGCACGATCAGCTTTGCGTTCGGCACGGTCGCGGCGAACGGGCGCGCGTGGATGTCGGTCTTCACGGTCTTGTCGGGCTCGCCGGCGATGATCGTGACCGGCGCCTTGATCTCGCCGTAGCGCGGAGCTTGCGCCGTCACCGCCTCCTTCAGCGTCACCAGATCGCAGGCATTGGCGATGAACTCGCGCGGCCGCAACAGCAGCGGCGTCGCGGAGTCCTTGACGAAGCCGTCCGGCATGGTCTGCGGCAGAAAGACGCTGCGCGCGCCGGAATCAGTGACGAAATATCCGAGCGGCAAGGTGATGGTGTAGGCGAGCAGCGGGCCGATGACAGGCGTAGCGATGATCTCGTTGTAGCGGCCGACGCCGCCGCGCCAGGGATGGGTGACCGGCGCGAGCATCATGAGGCCCGCGACGCGGCCGGGATGGTCGAGCGCAATCCTCGCGCCCAGCGCCCCGCTCCAGGAATGCACGACGAAGATCGCGCGATCGATCCCGAGCTGATGAAGCGCCTCGTCGATCATCCGCGCCTGGACCTGCGGCGTCGAATCCTCCCGTCGCGCGCGCGTGCTCCAGCCATGGCCGGGGCGATCGATCAGGATGACGCGATGGTCTTTTGCGAGAAGGTCGCCGAGCGGGCGCCGCATCACCTCGAGGTTCGAGCTCGCCCCGTGCAGTATCACGATCGGCAAGCCCGCATCATGCGGGCCGATCTCGACGACGTGAAGCACGGCGCCGTCGACCTCGATCATACGGCCCTGGGGCGGAAAGGCGCGTTGCACGGCAACGACACCGGCCTGCGTGACCAGCGCCAGCAGCACCAGCGCGGTCGCGACTGACATCACGATCATGGAAAGGGTCCGGGAAATCCTGCGCACATCGCAGCTACGGGTTTGGCAGCCGGCAGTTTCGCCCCGCACGCTCCGGCATTTCCACCGGAAATGGCGGGGCTGTGGATATGTGCATAATTGCCGAACCAAAATACTCAATGGAATCAATGCAGCACGCCAGTGACGGCAAGCCTCGCACCAGCTTCATGCTGCGGTCATAGCCGCTTCCTTATAATCGCCACGGTCGGTTCCGCCACTTGGACGCGGGTGGGCGCCGATCCTCCTCGCAACCTCAAGGGATGTTGGGAAAGGCCGGCAGGATTTGTCCTGGTTTGAACCGGAGAATGTCGATGAGCTTCAGATCCAACGACACCGCGATCGACGAGATCGTGGCGAGCTGCAACGGCGACCTGCGCGGTGCCGTGCGGGCGCTGCTCCTGATCAACGAGCATCTCGAAACCGAGCTTGCCAAGGCTTACGCCGCAGCGGCCGACCGCGGCCTCGCCGAACGCGGCGGCAGCGCCTTGCATTAGTTCGAAGCCGCTCGATGGCTGACACTGCCTTGTATGGGCCGTGTCTCGTCTCCCAACCTTCGATCGCCGGATGAGCGCCCTGCTCCCGTCCCGCATCGACGCATTCCGCTCAGCCCGCCACCGCGGCGGTTGAGGGCATCGCTTGGCCGGCAAGGAACGCGGTGACTTCGTTCTCGAAGGTCTTGAGCGCCGCCCCTATCGCCTGGTGCATGTCGAGATATTTGTAGGAGCCGAGCCGGCCGCCGAAGACGATGTTCGGATACTTGTCCATCATCATCCGGTAACCGGACAGGATGGCCCGGTCAGTGGCTGTGTTGATCGGATAATAGGGCTCGTCCTTGCGGCCGGCGAAGCGGGAATATTCACGATAGATCGTGGTCTTCGGCTCCCGATAGTCGCGCTCGGGATGGAGATGCCTGAACTCGTGAATGCGGGTAAAGGGCACGTCCGCATCGGCGTAGTTGATCACCGAAGTGCCCTGGAAGTCGGCGACGTCATGCACCTCGCGTGCGAAGTCGACAGTGCGCCAGCCGAGCTCGCCGCAGCGATAGCGGAAGAAGCGGTCGATCGGGCCGGTATAGATCACGAGCTGGTCGGGGCGGATCTGGTCGGCGACATCGAAATAATCGACGCCGAGATGCAGCTCGATATTCGGTGACTTGAGCATGCGGTCGAAGATCGCAGTGTAGCCGTCCAACGGCATGCCCTCGTAGCGATCGTCGAAATAGCGGTCGTCGAAGCTGAGCCGCACAGGCAAGCGGCCGATGATGTCGGCCGAGAGCTCACGAGGCTCGGTCTGCCACTGCTTCTGCGTATAACCGCGGATGAGAAGGTCATAGAGCGTGCGGCCGACGGAGGCGATCGCCTTGTCTTCCAAATTCTGGGCGGCGTTCGCGCCAACTGCGTCCGTCTCCGCCGCAATCGCGCGCCTCGCCTCTTCCGGCGTCATGGCGCGGCCGAACGCGGCCGAGATGGTCGCAAGGTTGATCGGCATGGAATAGAGCCGCCCCTGCGCCACCGTGAAGACGCGGTGGCGATAGCCGGTGAATTCGGTGAAGCGCTGGAGGTAGCGCCAGACCACCTCCGAATTGGTGTGAAAGATATGCGTGCCGTAGCGATGCACCTCGATGCCGCTGTCGGGATCAATCTCCGAATAGGCGTTGCCACCGACATGCGCGCGCCGGTCCAGCACGCACACCTTCCGCCCGAGCGCGTTCGCCACCCGCTCGGCAATGGTCGCGCCGAAGAAGCCGGCGCCCACGACCACGACATCGAAGCTATCGAGTTGCATGCGAGTCCCCCATCCCTCTGCGTCGGAGGCACGGCCGACGAGGCTTCAACGATGCGGTTCGCGACTTCAGGCGCAACTATTGCGGGGTGCGCCATCAAATCGCGCGCCCGGGAGAGGTGTCCCGAGCGTTCAACGTGAGCGGCGAGACGGCGCTGCAATCGGCAAGCCGGCCACGCCATTGTTCCTCGGAGACTGCCGACCATGTCCCTGATCTGCATCCTGTCCGCGACCAACAGCGCCTATCTGTCGGTGCGCGGCCTCCTCCTGATGGCGGCCGCCGAGCTCGACCGGCTCGGCCATGAGGTCAAGGTCCTCGATCTGGAGGCGCCTGACACGCCGGCGCGGATGGAAGCGCTGCTGCCGCGGCGCGACGAGATGATGGCACTGGTGATGTCGGGAATCGGCCTCGAGATCTTCGCCAGGGACGGCAAGCTGCTCTGGGACGCGGCGGAGCTTCCCGTATTCAACTGGAATTGCGACCACCCTTCCTATTTCCCGCGCCGCCACCGGCTGAGCAGTCCTTACATCGTGCACGGCTACGTGTTTCCGGATCATGCCGCGTTCAACCAGAACCATCTGCACGCCAACGGCGCGGCGTTCGGGACCCATATCGGTATTCCCGATCCCGGCTTCTTCGGCGCCCGGCCGGCGGACAAGCGCAACGGCCGCATCGTGTTCGCCAAGTCCGACTGGAATCCGGCCAGGCTAGAGCGCGCCTGGCGCACGATGCTGCCGCCAAAACTGTTCGCCATCCTGTTCGATGCGATCGCCACCGCGCGCGGCAGGAATTGCTCGGCGTTTCCCGAGATCATCTGCAACGTTGCAGCCGAGCATCTGGTCCATCTGACGCCGGGCGGGGATGTCTTCAATGCGATCCTGACCCGGCTCGACAATTACACGCGGGCGGTGCGCACCCGCGAGGTGGGCGCGGTGCTGTCGAGATATCCGGTGGATTCATCGGCGGCGGCTGGGAGGATTTCAAGGGCGAGACGCCTCACGCCCGTTTTCTCGGGCCCATGCCGTTCGACGGCTTGCGCGAAAATCTCGGGACTTATCTTGGCGCGGCCTCGCTCAATCCCAATGTCGATCTCTCGGTACACGACCGCGTGTTCTTCGCGCTCGGCGCCTCGACGGTGCCGATCTTCGATGCCAACAGCTTCTCGCAGGCGAATTTCCCGCGCCTCTCCCGCTTCGGCTTCGCCCAGGATGCCGACAGCATCGCTGCGGCCGTCGAAGCGGTGCTCGAAGATCCCGAGGCCGCGCAGGCGGCTACCGCCGCGACGCTCCATGAGACCTATCCGCGATTGTCGATGCAGCGCTCGGTGCAGGACATCTGCGAGATCACGACGCGGATGGCGGGCAAGGCCGGCGCAAAACTGAGTCCCGCCGCGCCCTCGCCGTCGAGCTATTGGCCCAAGGAGCGGCCGCCGGCGGCAGCCTGAAGGGGCCGCGGTCGCCGACCTAGTTCGAGCCGTCCTCGGCCTTCTCCTCGTCGGGCGTCGGCGCGGGACAGGCGCGGATGGTCGAGCGGGCGAGCTTGGCATCGGCCTTGGACTTGTAGGGGCCGTCGCCGAACCAGATGTCGCCGTCGATGACGGGATTGCTGGTCACGATGTTGCACTTGCCGGTGGCGCGGTTGCCGACCACCCAGAACAGCCCGTCGGCGAAGCTCACCGTTCCCGACGCAAGCAGCAGGACGCCTGCAAAGATCAAACGCTTCATGGCTTTTGCTCCTGCCCTGCAGGTAGGCCTGCGGCGGCGCCGGCAATAGTCCTGAAGATGCCGCGCTTCGGATCGTGGTTAATCCGCGGATGCCGCATTCGCTCAAGACATGATCGACTTGTCGGCTAAATATCCCGGCCCTCGACCTTCTCGGTCAGCGCCTTGACCTGGTCGGGGATTTTCTCGAGATACGGATTGACGGCGAGCGCCTTGCGGTAGGCGTCGAGCGCACGCTTCTCGTCGCCCACCTCCTGCATGATCATGCCGAGGCCTGCGAGCGCGCCGAAATGACGGGGCTCGCGGATCAGCACCTCGCGGATGTCGGCGAGCGAGCGGGCGTAGTCGTTCTGCATGTAGTAGAGCGTGGCGCGCCGGTTCCAGGCCTCGATATAGTCGGGCCTGAGCTTGATGACCGAATCCAGCAGCTTGATCGCAACATCGATTTTCTTGGCGTCGACCGCGGTCTTGGCCCGCGCCATCAGCAGCGAGGCGGTGTCGCTCGGGGTCTGGATCCAGATTGCCCAGATCCGCGCCTCGACATGCTTGGCACTGGCCTCGTCGGGAGCGGCCTTCAGCGCGCCGAACAGGAAATCGAGATTCTTGGTGCGGTCGACCTTGGGCAGTTTTGCAGGCGCCTCCGGGAGCTTCTTCTGCTCCTTGCCGGGCGGGGCCGGCAGTTCCTTCTGAGCAAGGGCCGGAGCCGAGCCCATGGCGCCCAGCACGAGGGCCAGGCACAGGGTGCGCGCACAAAGGAATCTCACTGCCATGGACGAAGTCTAAACGCGCAAAGCCGCCCTTGCATAGCAGGGGCGGCGTCAAACTCGTGTGAAACCGTGGTCTTGCGGGGCGCGCGCGAGGGCTTAGCCGCTCAGCTCAGCCCTGGCGAGCCTTGAAGCGGCGCTGCACCTTGTTGATCACGTAGACCCGGCCCTTGCGGCGGACCAGGCGGTTGGCGCGATGGCGACCGCGCAGCGACTTCAGCGAGTTACGGACCTTCATGGCAGAATCCTGAACGTTCGAAAGGCCGTGTTCGGCACACCCGTTTCGGCACGCGCGAATGTGGCAAAATGAGATCTTTCCCGCTGGCGGACCGACCGCCCGGGACGGGGCGGTTCTTAAGGCATGGCGGGAGGTCATGTCAATGTTAACCGCCCGGTTCCACCCCGGCAAAATCTCGAAAACAACCCCATGCACAGTAGATGAGGCCGGTTCGGCCCGATCCGTCCTGCCGCCGGTCAAGCACCGCAAAGACTTTCGCGGGCGGCGGTTTCGCCGCCGCCGGCGCTTGCCAAATTCGTTATATCCTATAATCAATTTGACAACCGGTCGGGAGGACACCAATGCCGAAGCTGAAGCTGCCTGATATCGACAAAGTCGTCGCCATCGACATCCACACCCATGCCGAGGAGCCCTGCGGCACCCATCCCGACGACGGCTATGACGATTTCCAGGCGCAGATGGCGGAGTATTTCAGGTCGCCGCACAAGCATCCGCCGACCGTGCCGGAGACCGCGGCCTACTACCGCTCCAAGAACATCGCCGCCGTGATCTTCCCGGTCGACGCCGAGCGCGAGACCGGCTTCCGCCGCTACAAGAACGAGGAGATGCTGGAGATCGCCTCCGAGCATCTCGACGTCCTCATTCCCTTCGTCTCGATCGACCCGCACAAGGGCAAGCTCGGGGTGCGCGAGGCGCGCAAGCTGATCGAGGAGTACGGCGTGCGCGGCTTCAAATTCCACCCGACCATGCAGGGCTTCTACGCCAACGACCGCATGGCCTATCCGCTCTACGAAGAGATCAACAATGGCGGCGCGATCGCGCTGTTCCACACCGGCCAGACCGGCGTCGGCTCGGGCATGCCCGGCGGCATGGGGATGCGGCTGAAATATTCCAACCCGATGTACATGGACGACGTCGCGGCCGATTTCCCCGACCTCAAGATCATCCTCGCCCATCCCTCCTTCCCATGGCAGGAAGAAGCGCTCTCGGTCGCGACCCACAAGCCCAACGTCTATATCGACCTCTCCGGCTGGTCGCCGAAATACTTCCCGCCGATCCTGGTGCGCTACATCAACTCGATCCTGCAGGACAAGATGCTGTTCGGCTCGGACTGGCCGGTGATCACGCCCGACCGCTGGCTGTCGGACTTTGCCAAGATCGACATCCGCGACGAGATCCGGCCGAAGGTGCTGAAGGCCAACGCAAGGAAGATTCTGGGGATTTAGGAAGCGCGCACGCGTCAACGCATCGAGGGCTTCGATCGAATGACCGAAGCCCTCGCCTTGACGCGCTCAAGCCTCAGACTTGCGCGAGACCGCCGTCGACGAAGACCTCGCCGCCGGTCATGTAGCTGCTGTCTGCGGAGGCCAGGAACGCAGCGACCGCACCTGTCTCGGCCGGATCAGCGACGCGCCCGAGCGGCGTTGTGCTGCCGAGCGCATCGAACGCTTCCTCGCCTACGATCTCCAGCGCGAGCTCGGTCTTGGTCGGCCCGGGAGACAGCACGTTGACGCGGATGCCGGTGCCGCGCAGGTCCTGGGCCCAGCTGCGCGCGAGATTGCGGATCGCGGCCTTGGTCGCGCTGTAGATGCTGAATTGCGGCGTCCCCATCACGCCCGTGCTCGAGCCGGTCAGGATGATCGACGAGCCGCGGCGCATCAACGGCAGCGCCTTCTGCACCGAAAACACAAGACCCTTCACGTTGACGTCGAAGATGTGGTCGTAGTGCTCGACCGTGATCTCGCCGAGCGGCGCGAACAACCCGGTGCCGGCGTTGGCGAACAGAATGTCGAGCCCGCCGCGCTCGGCTTTCACCGTTGCGTACAGCCGGTCGAGATCGGACATGTCAGTCACCGAGCCCCTGATCGCGCGCGCCGAGGAGCCGAGTTGCGCAACGGCCGCATCAAGCGGCTCCTGCCGCCGTCCGAACAGATAGACGAACGCACCTTCGTCGACGAACCGCTTCGCGGCTCCAAGTCCGATCCCGGTTCCGCCGCCGGTCACCACTGCCGTCTTGCCTTGTAGTCTGCTCATGATGTGCTCCTTCATTGAGGTTGCACTGAGCTGGCGGCGTACCCACCTATCGACAAGTATGCACCTTTTGGTAAGTGCCAAAAAAAATGTCGATCGATCGTTCAGACCCAATCTCTTCGCGGGCGCAGACGCCACCAGCGGTCCAGCGCTGCACGCCGACTCTGCCCGGCTTCACCTGCGGCCTCGATGCGACTCTCCGGGTCATCGCCGGCAAGTGGAAGCCGCTGATCCTCTACTTCCTCGCCCAGGACGGCCCGACCCGCTACGGCGAGCTCAGGCGCGCCGTGCGTGATGTCAGCGACAAGGTGCTGATCCAGCAGCTCAAGGAGCTCGAGGCCGACGGCCTGGTGAAGCGGACCGATTACAAGGAGGTGCCGCCGCGGGTGGACTATAGCCTCACGCCGTTAGGCCGGAGTCTGGCCGAGGCGCTCGTGCCGCTCTGCACATGGGGCACGGAGCATGTTGCAGAGGTCAGCCAGGTCTTCGCCGAGCGGGCGACGTGGACGCGGCGAGAACGTCAGCCGACCGGCTAGGTTGGTCTGCCCTTCGCTCGAGGTCTGCAACGCTCCTGATAGCGGCGTATCGGCGCAGTTCGTCCGGGGTCCGGCTTGGGCCAGAAGCGGACCCTCGATCTTTGATTATTTTCGCAACGACCTCAGCCGCTCTCGCTCAAAGTCAATGATCTCTTGCTGCCACTCGTTGTACTTGGCAGCGCTTATAGGAATTTCGATAAGGTGAAACCCCAAGGCGTCTTCGTACATCGCGACAAAATAGTCCCGCGCGAGCTGGCTCGGGATGCTGGGCCCCAAAGCGTAGTCGTACTTTGGATCGCCCCCACCGAACCTAACATTTAGGCGATCTCGTTCTGGTCGCGGCCCGCGAATGACATTGAGCACCTGTAACGAAGCTGACCAGGGCTCGCGGAGCTTTTCCGCCGGGGGACGCCCGGACTGATCGGGAAGAAGCAGAAATGTGGGTCGATCCATGACCCGCACCTTGGCGAAGATGACCTGACCCGTTGACGGCAGGAGTTCAGGCTTCGGAACTTCAACAGGCACTTCGTCTGAAAAGTAAGCAAGTCGGCCGTCGGCCGCTCTTACGACGGAGCTTCCCGGAATCATCACGAATGCTGCCATTAGCAGGATGTAGACGTCACGAATGTTGTGCATCACAAAGTTCGGCCATCCCTACTCGACAATCGGACTGGGAACGCCTTACCACAAGACCGATCCCCGGTCCGCTTCGGGTCAATGAGCGAAGAACTCAGATTGAGCAATTCTGGTCCGCTCTGGCTCAACGAGCGGACTTCCGACCGCCGAGGCGCAACTTCGCAGATGGGCCAAGAGGCGAAGTGATACGCGCCAGGAGGTGCTCTGAAAAAAGGCTATGAAGCGCGATATCGGGCCGCTTGCCTCTCCAGGCTCAAGAGGACGATATCGAGTTCGCGTCCTGATTCCCTACAGGTCCCTGCGAAGCGCGCACGAGGTCGCCATGCGGATATGTGTATTTTGCGGATCAAGTCCGGGTATCGATCCCTACTACGGCGTTGCCGCCGCTGCCGCAGCACGTGCCATTGCGGCAACCGGCGCAACGATCGTCTACGGTGGAGGGCGTGTCGGACTCATGGGAGTGATCGCCGACGCTGCAATGAACGCGGGCGGGAAGGTCATTGGCGTCGTGCCGCGTGCGCTGGTTGAGCGCGAGATCGCGCATCGTGGCCTCACCGAACTCCATGTGGTCGAAACGATGCACGAACGAAAGACCAAGATGTCTGAGTTGGGCGACTCATTCATGGCACTTCCCGGTGGAGCTGGTACCCTCGAAGAGATATTCGAGCAATGGACCTGGGGTCAGTTGGGCATCCACGCCAAACCATGCGGCTTCCTCAATATCAAACATTATTTCGATCCGCTTCAGGCGATGATTACCCGAATGGTGGCGGAAGGTTTCATGATCCCGGCCTTTGCAGACATGGTGAGCTTCTCCGACCAGGTTGAGGCGCTGCTTGCCGCGTTCCAGTCCTATGTGCCCCCACCGCGAAAATGGTCTTCGAACGACGTAGTCAAAGCATGACGGCTCAAATTATCGTCGCCGCAGCGTTGGTGCAAAACGCGATTGGAGAGGTTCTGCTTGTTCGCAAGCGCGGTACGGACCGCTACATGCTGCCGGGAGGCAAGATGGAGGCGGGCGAAACGCCTCTGCAAGCGCTTGTGAGAGAGCTTCGCGAAGAGCTGGGCGCAACCTTCCAAAGCTTGGGAGCGCGTTTTCTGGGCGTATTTACAGCCGCGGCTGCAAACGAACCCGAACACGAAGTGGTCGCGCATCTCTTAGCGGTTAGCCTCGACGCGGATGTCAGTCCCTTGGCGGAAATTGAGGAGGCCATCTGGGTCGATATTCTCAAGCCTCACTCCCTCCCGCTTGCACCGCTTGTAACGACAGCAGTCTTGCCGATCATCTGCAAAATGGGCAATTCGTCCTGATTGCCAATGTTCGCCGTGGGACATTCGTGTCGATTTGGCCGCGCCTCTAGGATGACCGGTCTAGCCCCGATTGCCGACGTACGGGACAGCAGAGCCGACCTTCGCCTTCGGGCCAAAAGCTGACATTCTCAAACGAGAGACCGCCAATCGAGGTGGCGCAGTTCCCGCAACATGATAAGCTCGCACAATGGGGAAGTTGACGTTCGAAGACCGGATCGTGGAATACCAATGGGCGAGCGACGTCGAGTTCGACGGAATTCGCATGGAAGTTCTTTCGGACGATGGGAGAACGCTCTTTGACCTTAGTGTGCCCGATGATGGTCCAATCACCATCAACACCTTCGGCAAAGAGATTGCGGCCTCTCTGATCGAAGCAGCAATCGAGGTCGCGCGCCGTCCACGATAGCCAAGTTGATGCTGGGCGCGATATCACTGATATCACCATCCGTGACCCGTGACCCATATCGGCAATGTCCGCAGAGCGCGTAGGATGGGTTGAGCTCTTGCGAAACCCATCGCTGCCTCGTTGCGAGGCTTTGATGAGTATCGCTTTCGCTCTACCCATTGTACGAGCTAGCCTCGTCAGTGTGCACCGGATAAATTGCCCTCAATCTCCCTTTACAAGACGGAGTTGCCGTGCGGTTGCTGTTGCTGATCGTTTTCCTTGCCGCGACGTCGCCGGCGCTCGGCAGGTGGGTGGGCGTGGAAGAGGAACGTATCCCGGTCGCCAGGCTCATCGAAAATCTGGAGAAGATCGCCAAGGACGATCCTACCAGCGTCGAGGCATTGCTGAACCTCGGTCGTGCGCACGGCATGGCTTACGCCCAGAAGTCCGACCCGCTGACGGTGCCGAAGGCATACCATGGCATTGAGCCGCCAGCCGTTCCTTTCGGTGCGGTAACGGCGGCCGCTGACCTCACTCTGACTACCGCCTCCCAGGCGCATCTGGAAGCCGCGTTGAAAGCGTACAAGCAGGCGTTGGAACTGGACAAGGATAACCTTGTGATCCGGCTCGGCCTCGCCTGGCTGACCGAGCAGGCCGGCAGGAAGGACGATGCTGTGGAGCAGTATCGAACAATCGCGACCGACGCCTGGGAGAAGGAAAAGAGCTTGACGGTGGTTGGTTTCCGCGGGCGGACGCTGACGGGCGAAGTCGCCTCTTATCTCATCCCCCTTCTCGACGCCGAGAAGGATAAGCGCGAGATCGAGACGCTGAAGGAACACGCCGCCACCTTGGGAAAGCGGCCTCACCCGGTCACACCCATCGCAGTGCCGCTTGCCGATGGCCTCACTGCCATCGACCTCGAAGCACCAGGCACGCGGGTGACGTTCGACGTCGATGGCAGCGGGCTAGGTCGGGAATGGAGCTGGATTACTCCCAAAGCTGCCTGGTTGGTCAGCGACCCCGCACGCGATGGCAAGATCGACAGCGGCCGCCAGTTGTTCGGCAACGTCACGTTCTGGATGTTCTGGAGCAACGGATACGCGCCACTCGCCGCACTCGATGACGACCGTGACGGCATTCTGACCGGCAAAGAACTGGCCGGCCTCGCCCTGTGGCACGATGCCAACGGCAATGGCGTGGCAGATCTTGGGGAAGTCAAGCCGGTTTCGGCCTATGGTATCGTCGCGATATCGTGCAAATGGCAGACGCTGAACAACAATTCGGACAAGGTCGCCTTCAGCCCGAAGGGCGTGGTGTTCCAGGATGGAAAGACGCGCCCGAGCTTCGATCTGGTCTTGAAGCCGCAGCTTGGTCTCCAGGTCACGTTGCGGAAGCCAGACGCGCTGCGGAATAATCCCTGAATCACTCGAATGACGGGTGGCGCCCTATTTGAAGCAACATTTTGCTGAGCCCGTGCCAGCATTCTGAGCGCCAGCCAAAACTTCCGTTCTGGGGTCAAAAGCCGACCGATCAGAGCATGCCTCAGCTGGTCAGCTCTGGGCCACAGCCGAAGTCCGTTGACGTCGCGAAGCGACCGCGGGAAGACGGCTTTGGTCACATCCAAACTTCTTCGCGGCAACCGCGGCATCGATGGATGGGCACCATTCGGTCATTCTTCACGTCAGGGATCGACACCGTTTACCGCGAAGAGAAATTGCACTTCGGGCATGTGGTATTGGCGCCGAGGCCAACCGCCTCCTAAGCAGCGCAGATGAGTTCCAGACGCGCTTCGAACCTGATGCTGCGCTTGCCGGCAAGCGCCGTACCCTCAAGGACTGCGCCCTTCGCATCGCACGTTCCTGCAAATCCAATTCCGATCTCGTGTCCGCCAAATACCGGGTCTTCGCCTCGCGCCGGCGTGTGCTCCTGATTGACCATCTGGCCCTTCCATCGACCGTCGGCGGAGGAATACGACCCGAGATAATAGAAGAAGGCGTCGCCGCCCAGGATTCGGCCGTTGTTCAACAGCATCACCCCGGTCAGACCGCCGGGCACGCCGTCCAAAATCTCGAGATGGATAGAGTATAACCCGTTGGAAATGCCGCCTTCGCCAATCATCCCGGGCGCAGGAAGGTCGGTTTCGTCCAGCGGGGTCATGACGGACCGAAACACGGCGCCGGGCACCTGCGGCGAACTGCCCTCGAAGTGAAACGCCTTGCCGACTGCCCCTCCAACGACGGAAATCGATGAAACGTCGGACCCGAGCAAAGACTGGTGATCCGCCCCGAAATTGTGCCGCCGGCTGGTGACATCGACCCGGATGGAATCCCCCTCGACATGATAACTTCCGATATGCGCAAAGCCTGAATTGCCCCCCAGCAACTTGCCCCCGCGCACATACGTGACACTCCGTCCGACCATCCGGTTGATCGAAAACTCGCTTTTGAAGAGGCCGTCAAAAGCGCTCGATAACCCGTTCATTCCCGCCCCGCCCTTTGACTCCGCCCCCGATTTTGCTCGGCGGCTATGCTAGCGGCGGAGCATGCGCTTGTATACAGGCGGCGCTTGGCGAAGCAATTTAGCTTGAGGCCAGAAGTCAGGGATGTCGGCCAATCTCAGAACCATAAGGACCGGACATAGCGACCGACAGTGGCTTAGAGCACCAAGTTGAACGCCTGCTCCTCGCCACCCCTTTTCGCACCCAGCTCAGTCCTCATCCTGCCACCTGCGCAGATCCGTCTGGTCATGATAGGCCATGCGGTCCGGCGTGGTGATGAATTCCATCGTCGTGCCCCACGGCATGCGGCAGTAGCAGACCTTGTTTCCAGGACCTTTCTCGGTTGCATAGGGAATAGCGCGCGGCGTGGTGAGGGGTGTGCCTCCCGCCTTCGCGAAGCGCTCGACCGATGCGTCGATGTCGTCGGTGTAGAGAGCGAAATGCGTGATGCCGAAGTCACTCGCCCGGATCGGCCCGGCTTGCTCGGGACCGTGCATTTCGAACAGCTCGATATCGGGGCCGGTTCCGATCTTGACCATCGCCTGCGCACGCACGACCGTTCCGGGAAAAGCGCCGACGGCCCGCTCGAATTCCGCTCCCTGCCGCGGCGGATCCTGCGGTCCGAAGGACTGATAGATCACCTGGCCGCCGAAAGCTTCCACCAGGAACGATTTTGCTGCTTCGATGTCGGGCACCGTGATGCCGATATGATTGACGCCGCGAATGACGGGTGCGGTCATGACAGTCTCCTTTGCTGTTTATTCGATCCATCGCGATCGCTGAAGGCGCAAATTCGCCAACAGCCTCTTGATCCGCCCGGCCCACGATGGCCCGGACGCCGGGTTTCAATTGGCTTTGAGGAATTCGATCAGGGCGGCTGCGACTTCATCCGGCCGCTCATCCGCGACATAGTGGCTGCACCGCGCGATCGAGCCGCCCCTCACATCGGTGGCGAACTCCTCGAGCATCGGCACCATCTGCGCACCGAACCGCTGATCCCCACCGAGGCCCAGCACCGGTATCTCGAGCGGCTGCTTCTTGTAGTCGAGCGCAGCCGCATGATCGGCGGCGAGGCTGCGGTACCATTCCATTCCGCCACGCGTGCGGCCAGGAAGCGCCATCGCTTTTGCGTAGATCTCGATGTCCGCCGGATTGAAGGTGCTGTGATCGTAGAACCGCTCTGCCATGAAGGTCGAAACATAGTCATGTTCACGGCCATGAAGCAGGCGCTCGGGCAGGTCCCGGTTCATATGGAAGCTGAAGTGCCAGAGCCTTGCGATCGTCGCCTCCCATCCGGTCCAGCCCGGAAGGGGAACGTCGAGGACGGCCAGGTGGGTCACGGCTTTCCGATAGATGGCGGCCTGCGGCAAGGCGACCATTCCGCCGATGTCATGTCCGCACACGGCGTAGCGTTCATGCCCGAGGGCAACCATCACTTCATGCGCGTCGCGCGCCATCGTCGCCTTGTCGTAGCCGTCGAGCGGGCAGTCGGAAAAACCCGCGCCGCGCAGATCCATGGCCACCACGCTGAAATGCCCGGCCAGCAGCGGCATCACCTTGTGCCATTCCCACCATGTTTCCGGCCAGCCGTGAAGCAGCAGGACCGGCGGGCCCGAACCTCCCGTGACGGCGTTGATCTTGATGCCGTTCACCGGCACCAGCTGCTGGGTAAACCCCTTCAAAGTCGCGATCATGATCGCCTTCCAGTCGGATGTTGATGTTCAAACGGAGCTCGCGGCCGGCGCCACGCTGTCGCCGCCGCGAACCGTCATCTCGGCCATGATCGACCAGTCCTTCTCGCCGAGGCCCGCCGAGACAGCTTTGCTGAGCCCCTCGCGGACAGCTTCAAGCATCGGGAGCGAGCGTCCGATCTCGTTGCTGGCCTCAGTCGCCAAGCGCATGTCCTTGAGAGCGAGCCTGGCTTTGAAACCGGGCTCGAATGATCGTTCCGTGATCTGCGCGCTGTAGCTCTCATAGGCGCGGCCCGAGAACAGGGTGCCGAGGATGAGCTCGAAGAAATCGGCACGGTCGAGGCCGACGCTCTCGGTCAGCACGACACCCTCAGCCATCGCCTCGATCGCCATGGCGATCATCATGTTGCAGGCGAGCTTTGCCGCATTCGCCCGAGCAGGGTTCTCACCCAACTTCCAGACCTTCTTGCTGAGCGGGGCGAGCAGCGGCTCGATCGCGGCAATTGCATCGGCCTTCCCGGCCGCCAGGATGTTGAGCTGGCCAGCCGCCGCGACGTTCGGTCGACCGAGGACCGGTGCGGACACATAGCCGAGGCCCGCCTCATCGTGCAGCAGCTCCAGCTCCCGCGCGAATGCGACCGAGATCGTCGATGTGACGACATGGGTCAGCCCTGGTTGCGCGCTTGCGAGCAGGCCGGCATCGAGGATCACCTCCCGAATGGCTGCGTCGTCGGAGAGCATCGTGAAGACTGCGTCAGCCTGGAAAGCGTCCGCCGCGAGTTCGACAAGCGTTACCCCGGGGACGCTACCCTGTGCGACCTTGCTACGGTTCCAGGCCCGGACATCATGGCCTGCCTTCACCAGGTTCAGGGCCATTGCCGAGCCCATACTGCCGAGACCGATGAAGCCGATCTGCATGTTCTATCTCCTGTTGTTCGGTCAGAGCTGTGCGCCGAACCGGACGCAGGCTGCCGCGCGATGGCAGGAAGCTAGGTGCTTAGATTTGTTCTTTAACTGACATAATTGTACTGTCGGCGTTCAGTTTTGTGTGGGTACTCGCGATGGAATGGAGTGACGTCAGAATCTTTCTTGCTGTTGCGCGATCCGGCACGCTCGGCGGCGCCGCGCGTTCGCTGCGGACGAGCCACCCGACCGTTGGCAGGCGCCTTCGCGCACTCGAGCAGGCGATCGGTCACACGCTCTTCCAGCGCACGGCGGACGGCCTTGTTCTGACCGACGAGGGCCACGGGATCATCGCGCTGGCCGAGCAAATGGAAGAAGGTGCGCTGGCCATGGAGCGCCGGCTTGCGGGGCAGGAGCAGAATCTCAAGGGCAGCCTGCGCATTTCATCAACGGACTGGTTCGGGGCCTATGTCCTGCCTCCCATCCTGGCAGATTTCTCGAACGCCTACCCCAATGTCGACGTTGAGATCCTGACCGGCACGCGCCGGTTCAGCCTCGCCCAGCGGGAGGCCGACGTCGCTTTTCGTGCCGTTCCGTTCGACACTGCCGACGTCATTCAGCGGCGGCTCTTCAGGCTCGAATACGGCGTCTATATCGCGGAGGAGGCGGCTGATCCCAAGTATGGCGATGGGACCGGTTTTCGGCTGATCGCGCCATCCACGCCCCACTTCCCTGACATTGCGTGGCTCGTCGAGAGTTTCCCCAATGCGAGACCGGTCCTGCGGTCGAACAACCGCAACGTCCAGGGGCGCATGTGCAGGCAAGGCGTCGGCATCGCCGTCCTGCCCCGCGTGGTCGGCAATCAGACCCCTGGTATCCGCAGACTGGACCTACCGACGCCGCCGCCAGCCCGGGACATCTGGATGGGATACCACCGGGACCTGCGGCGTCTTGGGCGTCTTCGCGCCTTCATCGCGACGGTATCGGACCATCTCGTGAACGCGACCGCATGATGTGCGGCCCGGGCATACTCATGGCTCTCGCAGTGGCGGACGTCCGCTGCGCTTTGGTAAGCTGACGACGATATGCATTCCCCAATCGAAGGGGTGGGGATCGCAAAACCGCGGAAGGACAGCCAATGCCCATCGAAGCCGTCGTGTTCGACGCCTACGGGACGCTCTACGACATCCAGTCGGTGGCCGAGATCACCGAGGATGCGTTTCCGGGCTATGGCGAGATCATCACGCAAATCTGGCGGATCAAGCAGCTCGAATACACCTGGCTGCGTTCGCTGATGCGGCGCTACCAGGATTTTGCCGTCGTCACCCGCGACTCGCTGGCCTATACGCTGCGCCTGCTCGGGCTGGCCTATGAGAAAGAGGCGTTCGAGCGCGTCATCGAAAAATATCTGCATCTCGATCTCTATCCGGACGCGGCGGCCGCGCTTGCGGCGCTCAAGCCGCGAAAACTTGCCATCCTCTCCAACGGCAGTCCGGAGATGCTGAATGCGCTGGTGCGCAATTCGGGGCTCGACCAGCTGCTCGATGCCACCATCAGCGTCGATGCGAAAAAGATTTTCAAGCCGAGCCCTGAGGCCTATGAGCTGATCGGCGAGGTGCTCGGCACCGCGCCGGATGAAGTCCTGTTCGTCTCGTCCAATCCCTGGGACGTCGCCGGCGCAAAATCGTTCGGGCTGAACGTCGCCTGGATCGAGCGGGTGACGCCAGAGGCGATGGCGCTGGCTTGCGTCGAGAACGAACTCGTGGCACCGCTGACCATGTTCAAGGCGATCCGCACCCAGATGGACGAGCTTGGCTTTGCGCCGGACTACCGCGTCCGCGCACTCTCCGAGTTGCCCGGGATCGTTTGAACCCCGCCTGAAAGATCATTGCCCGCCCATGAGACTTGAATGAGCCTGGAATCCGTTCGCGCCTTCTTCGCCGAAAGAGCCCCCGACATCTCCGTCATCGAATCCCCGATCAGCTCCGCGACCGTGGCGCTGGCCGCCGAGGCCTATGGCGTCGAGCCCGGCATGATCGCCAAGACGCTGTCCTTGCGCGTCGGCGACCGCGTGATCCTGATCGTCGCGGCCGGCACCTCGCGGATGGACAACAAGAAGGTGAAGGCGCAGTTCGGCGGCAAGCCGAAGATGCTCGGGCTGGAAGAGGTCGCCGACATCACCGGCCACGAGGTCGGTGGCGTCTGCCCGTTCGGGCTGAAGTCGCCGCTGCCGGTCTATTGCGATGTCTCGCTGAAGGCTTTCGAGGTGGTGGTGCCGGCCGCAGGCTCGACCCATAGCGCGGTGCGCATCACGCCCAACAGGATGGCTGAGCTGACCGGGGCCGAGTGGGTCGACGTCTGCGAGCACCGACCCTAAAGGGTTCTAATCATCGTCATCATAAGGCGACCGCGGCGCAGGCGGAGGCGGCGCATTATTGTAGCGCTGCTGCGGCACGGCGCGACCGCGCGGCACCGGCTGCTGCATCTGGTTGTTGGACTGGAACACCGCACGGCAGCCGCTCGACAGCTGCGGCGTGTTCTGCTGCAGGCAGGCGGTGATGCGGCCGACGTCCGGAATCTGGTCGCTGCACAGGCGCCACACATCGGGCGTGCAGGCCATCTGCTGTTCCATGGTGCCGCGATATTCTTCGGCGAATGCTGCGCCCTGCGCGACGATGCCGCCGATCGCAAGCGCCACACCCAGCGCAATCCGCTCTGTTCGCATGGTCCTGATCCTTCCAAATCGCCCGAATTCTTCTCAATCAATGAGGCGCGGACAGGTTCTGGACCAACAAAAAAATGTGAAGGCGGATCCGGAACTATTCGACCTTGCCGATCTTCTTGACCGCCGCGATCAGCCGCTTGCTGTCGTCGGCAACGAAGTCGGAGAACGCCGGGGCATCCTGATAGGCGACGAGACTGCCTGATGTCTCGAACGCCTTGAGCACATCCGGGCTCGCCATCACCTGCGCCATCGCCTCGCGCAGGCGGCTCGCGATCGGGGCCGGCAGCGCGCGCTGCGCAAACAGGCCGGCCCAGATATACATCTCGACGTCCTTGTAGCCGAGCTCCTGGAAGGTCGGCACGTCGGGAAAGCTCGCGATGCGCTGCGCGCCGCAATTGCCGAGCACGCGCAGCCTGCCGTCGTCGACCTGCGGCTTCAGCGTGCCCGGTGCCGCGGCGATGGCCTGCACAGTGCCGCCGAGCAGCGCGGTGAGCGCTGGACCGGCGCCACGGAACGGCACATGCAGCAGCTTGATGTCGGCGCTGCTCGCGAACATCTCCATCGCCACGTGCAGCGTGCCGTAAGGCCCGGACGAGCCGTAGGTGATCTGACCCGGCCGCTTCTTCGCGTCCTCGACGAAATCCTGCGCGGTCTTCCACGGCGCCGAGGCCGGCACCGCGAGCAACGTGGGATCGGCCAGCACGCGCGCGATCGGCATGAACTGCGAGACCTCGTAGGCGACGGGCCGGCCGAACAACCGGTCGGCCTCGGGAAGCACCGCGAGCGAGGACAGCGTCATCAGCAGCGTGTAGCCGTCGGGCTCGGCGCGCGCGGCGGCGGCATTGCCGACCGATCCGCCACCACCGCCGGCGCGGTTGTCGACGATCACGGGTTTGCCGAGGATCCGCTCCAGCGCCATCGCCACCGGGCGCGCCGCGAGATCGGCCTGCCCGCCGGCCGGGAACGGCACGATCATGGTGATGTTGCGCGCCGGATAGGTTTGCGCGAAAGCTTCATCAGGCAAAACAGCCCTCAGCAACGGCAATGAAGCAGCCGCGCGCAAGAGATCGCGTCGATCCATCATGGTCCCCTCCCCCGATTTTCTTTTGTACGGCCAGCCTAGCCTGTCGCACGGCAAGAACAAGGCATTAACGAAGCATTGACCATGTCCGGCCCGGTCAGGAACGCTTCCGTGCAGCCGCTGTTGCCGTCCTCGAGGGAGTGTGGTGATGCGGAATCTTGCGGCCATCGACATCGCGCTGGACGAGATGCTGGTCAATCTCGCGGCGATCGTGCTGCGGCTTTCGAAGCCCGAATTGACGCAAACGCCGGAAGCGCGGCGCGCACTGGCGCAGTCGGTCCATCAATACGCCGTGTGCGCGGCGCGATCGAGCGACCCGCGGGTGCACGAGTTGAAGACGCAGCTCGAAGAGACAGTGAAGCCGAATTTGCGCATCGTGGCCGTCGATGGCGTGGAGGTGTCGTAGTCGGGCTCCTCCGGCAAAGTCGTGGGCACGCTGCGCTTTGCCCACCCTACGAGAGACGAGCGAGCTGCCGTAGGGTGGGCAAAGGCGCGCTCTTTGCGCGCCGTGCCCACGATCACTCGCCGTAATGCCCCGCAATATCCCGTATATCCCCTCCCCAATCCACGGGAAGCATCCCCTGTTTGACGTAGCGATGGAAGCTGCTGAGCGACCAATCGCCCACGCGTGTGACGAGGCCGTGCTTGACGGGATTGTAATGAATGTAATCGACGTGTCGTTCCAAATCCGCATCGTCGCGAATGGCGTGCTCCCAGTAGCGGCGTTGCCAGATGCCTTTCTCGCGCTTAAACAGCTTGCTTGCCGAACGCTCTTGCGGTTCTAGGCCGCGCGAAAAGCCGCCCTTGATCAGATTCCACCGCAACGAAAAATCGACGTCGTGGTCCGGAAGCGACCAAACGGCATGGAGATGGTCGGGCAGGATACAAATAGCGACCGTCTCGAATGGACGGCGCTGCTGGATGGTTTGATAAATTCGCCTCAGGCGATCAACGTGGTCGACGAGCAGAGTGCTTGAACGATCGGCGAGCACGACCGTGAAGAAGAATGTGCTGCCATGTGCCCGCCGATATCGAGACACTTGCGATTCCCTCTGACAAAGTCGTGGGCACGCTACGCTTTGCCCACCCTACGATAGTTACCCCGTTTTGCCACCTTTCTTCGGCCGCCGCTTGCAGGTGCCGGGCAGTTTTGCTGCGAGGAAGTCGCCGAGGGCTTCGACGCGGGCGGGGCGCGGGCCGCCGGGCGGGGTGACGAGGTGGACGGCGCCTTCGGCCTGTTTCCAGTCTTTCAGGATGACTTCGACCTCGCCGGAGGAAATCGCTTCGCCGACGATGAACTCGGGCAACTCGGCAATGCCGAGGCCTGCGATCAGTGATGGCATCACGGCTTCACCGTTGTTGACGCGAAGCTGGCCGCCGGGGCGGACGCTGGCCTGCTCGCCGGCGGAATTGGTGTAGTGCCAGACGTTCGGCGTCGAGAGATAGGCGTAGGCGAAGCATTTGTGCTCGGCCAGATGCATCGGATGCGTCGGCCGGCCGTGCTTCTTCAGGTAGGACGGCGCGGCCACCGTGAAGCGCGGCATGGTGAACAGGCGCCGCGCGATCAGTGAGGAATCCGGCAGGCGCGCGATGCGCACCGCCATGTCAAAGCCCTCGCCGATCAGATCGACGGTCGCATCGCTCAGATGAAGATCGACCGAGACTTCCGGATAGGCCTCGAAGAATTCCGGCAGCAGCGGCGCCACCGCCTTGATGCCGAACGTCATGGGCACGGCAAGCCGCACCAGCCCGCGCGGCGCCACCGATTGGGCCAGCGCCTCGTTCTCCGCGGCTTCGCCATCGGCGAGCAGGCGGGTGGCGCGGTCGGCGAGCTTGTGGCCGGCATCGGTCAGCGCGAGGCGGCGCGAGGTGCGGTTGAACAGGCGGGCGCCCAGCCGCTCCTCCAACCGGGTGACCGCCTTGGACACCGTCGCCTTGGACATCGTGAGCTCGCTGGCAGCCCCCGCAAAGGACCGTAACTCCACGACTTTTGCGAAGATCGCGAGCGCCTCGAAATCGGGGAGTTTGGCCATGGCGGGGGATCCAATCAGGATATTTATTGAAACAATGCGTTTCAACAGTTTCTATTTCTATACCACAGCCGGGAGCTTATCCAAGGGTCAATCGCAAACCCCACGGACTGGAGAAATCCAATGACCAAGAAGCTCTCAGGCAAGGTTGCCCTCGTCACCGGCGGCTCGCGCGGCATCGGCGCGGCATCGGCCCGCGCTCTCGCCGACGAAGGCGCAGATGTCGCCATCAGCTACGTCGCTTCGCCCGACAAGGCCGAGGCCGTCGTTAGTGAATTGAAGGCAAAGGGCGTCAAGGCCCGCGCGTTCAAGGCCGACCAAGCTTCGGCCAAGGACGTGACAAAACTCGTCAACGATGTCGCGAAGGAATTCGGCCATCTCGACATCCTCGTCAACAATGCCGGCGTTGCCGCGGGCGGCGCGACCGACGACGCCAAGGCCGACACGGACGCGCTGGAGCGGCAGGACCAGGTCAATGTGCATGGCGTGATCGCGGCGATCCGCGCCGCCTCGCAATTGATGGGTGACGGCGGCCGCATCGTCACCGTCGGTTCGATGCTCGCCGACCGCGCCTCGTTCCCGGGCCTTGCCGATTACGTCGCCACCAAGGCGGCCGTCGTCGGCTACACCAAGGGCGCGGCGCGCGACCTCGGTCCGCGCGGCATCACCGTCAACGTGGTGCAGCCCGGCTCGATCAACACCGACATGAACCCGGACGACGACCGCGACTTCGCGGAAGCGCAACGCAAGCAGCACGCGCTGCAGCGCTTCGGCCGCCCCGAGGAGGTCGCCGCCGGAATAGTCTTCCTCGCCAGCCCGGAAGCCTCCTTCGTCACCGGCACCGTGCTCAATGTCGACGGCGGGTTTGGCGCATAGCGCCACCCCCCCTCTATCCCAAGGAAACATTCCCATGATCGAACTCAGACCATTTGCTAAACTCGGCGGCGCCGATCACGGCTGGCTGAAAGCAAAGCATCATTTCTCCTTCGCCAGCCATTATGACCCGAACAATATGGGCCACGGCGCGTTGCGGGTGTGGAACGACGACGAAATCGCGCCGAACACCGGCTTTCCCGCCCATCCCCACGCCAACATGGAGATCATCACCTATGTGCGTGAAGGCGCGATCACCCATCAGGACAGCCTCGGCAACGAGGGCCGTACCGAAGCGGGCGACGTGCAGGTGATGAGCGCCGGCAGCGGCATCCGCCACTCCGAGTATAATCTGGAACCGCACCAGACGCGGATCTTCCAGATCTGGATCGAGCCGACACAGCGCGGGGGACAGCCGACCTGGGGGTCAAAGCCGTTTCCGAAGGCCGACCGCTCCGGCAAGCTCGTGACCATCGCCAGCGGGATCAAAGGTGACACCGACGCGTTGCCGATCCGCGCCGATGCGCGGGTGCTCGCCACCACGCTGAAGGCCGGCGAGAGCGCGGAGTACGCGCCCGAGAGGTCCCGGCATCTCTACCTCGTGCCGGCAGCGGGATCCGTCGAGATCAACGGCGTGCGCGTCAATGCCCGCGACGGCGTCGCGATCCGCGACGAAGAGAGCCTGAAGATCACGGCGCTCGAAGACTCCGAACTCGTGCTCGTCGACGCGGCGTAACCACACGAGAAGTCGTCTTGCCCGGGCTTGACCCGGGCATCCATCCCTTCGCAAGGAGCTTTTCGAAGAGCGATGGATTGCCGGGTCAGGCCCGGCAATGACAGCGCACAAAACAACTCAACCCATCAGTTCCACTCAACGGAGACCATCATGACCAAAGTTCTCGTCCTCTATTATTCCGCCTATGGCCACATCGAAGCGATGGCCAATGCCGTCGCCGAAGGCGCGCGCGAGGCCGGCGCCACCGTCGACATCAAGCGCGTGCCGGAGCTGGTGCCGGCCGAGGTCGCCAAGGCCTCCTATTACAAGGTCGATCAGGCCGCCCCGGTTGCCAAGATCGAAGACCTCGCCAACTATGACGCGATCATCGTCGGCACCGGCACCCGCTTCGGCCGGATGGCCTCGCAGATGGCCAACTTCCTCGACCAGGCCGGCGGGCTCTGGGCCAAGGGCGCGCTGCACGGCAAGGTCGGCGGCGCCTTCACCTCGACCGCGACCCAGCATGGCGGCCAGGAGACGACGCTGTTCTCGATCATCACCAATTTGCTGCATTTCGGCATGGTCGTGGTCGGCATGAATTACGGCTTTGCCGGCCAGATGAAGCTCGACGAGGTCACCGGCGGCGCGCCCTACGGAGCCACCACGATCGCCGGCGGTGACGGCAGCCGCCAGCCCAGCGCCAACGAGCTCGCCGGCGCGCGCTATCAGGGCCGCCAGATCGCGGAGACGGCGAAGAAGCTTCATGGCTGATGCGATGCGGGCGGCATTCTCTTTCGGGGATGCCGCCGTCGCATGCTAAGTCTGCGTGATATCCGCGTAGGGATTGATCGACGCAGTCGCAGCCGGCGCCGGTGCCGTCGACAGCCACCAGCCCTCGCCGGCGAACCAGCAGGTCTCGTCGGGAGCCCCTTCCCTTCGCAACGACTGCACGCTCTCCCATCCCTTTGCGAAGGCGTCGGCCAGCCGCCGGGCGGCCTCCGCATCCTGCAAACCCGCACAACCGATGAACTGCGCACGGCTGAGGAATTTCGCCGGCCAGATCGCGCCTTCGTCCGGGCGCGTGATCATCAGCATGCCGCCGAGCATGCCTTCGGGCGCGAGCGGAAACAGCAGCCGCCCGCCGGGCCGCAAGGCGTCGAGCCATTCCGCGGCCGGCTGCGCCGCGCCGGCGCAGACATAGATCACATCGGTCCTGGGCAGATCGGCCGCGACGCCCGAACGGTCGCGCACCTCGACGTGAGGAACGTCCTTCAAATTGTCGCGCGCAAGGGCCGCCAGGCGTTCGTCGATCTCATAGGCATGGACGCGGCCGCCGGGGCCGACGAGATGCGCCAGGATCGCGGTGTAATAGCCGCTGCCCGCGCCGATCTGGATCACGGTCTCGCCTTCCTTTACGGCGCAGCCCGTGAGCCAATAAGCGTGCGCGCCGGGCATTCCGATGTTAAGGCCCCGCGCGCTGTCGAGCGCGAGCAGCGTGTTCTGATAGAGGAAGGCGGGGTCATCGTCGGGCGTGACGACGTAGGGGTGGCCGCCGAGCGCGATCGACCACGGGCCGGGCCCGGCGAAGGGCTCGCGCCTGACGGTGCGAAAAGCGTCCTCGAGACGGGGATCCGTGGCTCTTGCCGCGGCACAAATCAGTTGCGCATAGAATGCGCGATATTTTGCCGAACGATCTTCCATGTCGCCTCCGGGCTGCTGCGGCGACGATAGCACAACGATTGCGTTATTCGCGTGACCCTGCAACCCGCAGGTCGCAGCCGCGCTAGCGCGTGCCTTTCCCCATCGCGCGCGCCGCGAATGCGGCGAGCCTCGGATGGCGGCGCAGGCCCTGCGCGGCGTGATCGCGCCAGGCGTAAGGAGCGCCGCGCCAGGACAGTGCGACGCTGACATCGGTCAGCGGCACCCGTTCGGCCCCGAGTCGGCGCTTGTAGTCCTGATTGCCGATGCTGAGATCGAAGCGGCGCACGCCCTGTGTATGGAGCGCCTCCATGGTGCATTCGGTCACGAGCAGCCCTGGCGAGAAATTCGCCCAGGTCTTGCCGGTGTGGCTGATGCGTAGCAGGAAATAGGTCGCGCCATAGCGGACGCCGAACGTGGTCGCAACGACGCCCTTATCGCAGACCAGCGCGGAGACGACGGCATAGCCGTCTGCAACACCTCGGCGCGCTACCTCGCGATAGAAGCCGGCATGGACATCGTCGTTGAGAACGAAGCGCGAGCCGAGCTGCCGCATTCGTTCCTCCTGCTGCCCATCCATCACATCGAGCAGCTCGCGCGCACGCGCCACATCCCTGGCGATCTCGAACCGCGCATCGCCGAGACGGCTGAACACGCGCCAGCAGCGCGGCAGCTGGAGACGCCTGATCGATGCGCGATAGTCGACGTAGTCGTCGCCGGTGAGCACGAGGTTGCCGTTGACCGAGCACGATCCCAGACGGCCGAGCGACACCAGCGGGTTCGGCTTGCTACCGACATGGGCCGGCATCTTCTTCAGACGCAGCAGATCGAAGCCGTCGGGCAAGGCGCGCAGGCCATCGACCAGTGCCGTGCCGATGGCGCGTGCGTCGGCTGGATCGAATGCCGCATCGCTGGCCAGGATCGGCGCGTTGTTGTCAGAGACCCCGAGATCGGCGAACTCAACGATGCGGATGCCGCGCCTGACATGGCTGATCATCGGCACCAGCGCGATCTCCCTGCCGGTCGCGGCATCGGAGATCACGGCGATCAGCGGGGCATGATCGTGAAATGCCGCGTACCAGGCGTCGAGCCAGTAACCATGCTGGAAAGCGGTACGGTGGCCGGCCTTCAGGCGCGATGCGGCCTGCCGCCAGTCACGCAGGAAATCGACCGCGATTCCCGACGCGCTGGACACAAGATCACCTGGTTGCTCGACGCTGAGAAACGTCATTTGCGTGGCATGCAGTTACTGAATGTTTCCAGCTAGATAACGTTTTGCCGGCGACCACAAGCGACGTCGGTGCTTATCGTTAAGCCGATGCCACCATCCGGTCCTGCGAGAGATCGGCAGCTGCGACAAGCTGTCAGCGTCACGGTTCCGTCCGCTCGACGCACTGGAACCTCGCCAGGAAGTGCAGGCCGGCGACGGCCATGGCAAACATGAACCAGACCGGATTCTGCCGCTCGAGCAGGAAGGTCTCGGTCGTGCCGAAATACAGGCCGAACAGCCAGATGGTCAGGAACAGCTTGCCCAGCGCATTGCTGCGATTATGGGCCTGGACCGCCTGGAAGTTGCGGAGCGGGGCGAGCACGAAGATGAGCACGACCAGCAGCAGGCCCGGCAGGCCGATGGTGATGGCGAGATCGAGATAGCTGTTGTGACTGTGCGCCGCAGTCACCGCCCATTCCGAGCCCTTGGCCGTCTCGCGCTCGGTCACATCGTCCCAGAACGCCGCATAGCCGTGGCCGATGATCGGCTTTTCGGCGACGGCCGCGAGCGCGAATTCCCAGATGTCGGAACGGCCGGTGAAGGTGGGATCGACCCGCAGCAGCCGCGTCGCCGACCCCAGCGCCGGGCTCAGGACGCTGCCGACCGTCAGCAAGTTCATCACGATCAGCGGTGCAAAGCAGATGACCCGCTTCAGCCACAAGCTTGGCGTGACGTAGACCAGCGAGGCCAGCGCATAGATGGCGAGGCACAGCACCGAGGAGGTCTTGCCGCCGGTGAAGATCAGGAAGACGCCGGCCAGCAGCGCGATCGCGGGTCCCATCACGAAGGAGCCGACCGCGGACAGGTAAATGCCGACATAGACCAAAATGGTCATCACGGGCGAGGCGACGTTCTTGTGGCCAAAGCTGCCGCGCCAGTCGCCGGCAAGCTGCGGCTCAGTGATGTCGAGCGCGGTGTGGATGGAATATTGCGGGGCGAGGACGACGCCGAGATAGCACAGTATCAGCAGCACCAGCGCGGCGCCGCCGAGGCACAGATTGAAGCTGCGCTGCGTCGGCGGCAGCAAGGGCAGCACCACGGCGAGCGACGTCACGCTGGCAGCGAGCGCAAAGCGCTGCATCGACACGCCGCGGCTCTCCGAGAAGGCGATGTTGATCAGCATCCAGCCGACGAGGCCGAGATGCAGCGGCGTCACCAAGCTCTTCAGTGCGGGGGCATCGGCGGCGGCCACGAACAGCACCGCCACCGCGGCGAGCAGGCCGAAGGCGACGTAGTTCAGCGCCATGCGGCCGCCGACGACGGTGGCGACATCAGGATTGCGCAAGTCCGGAAAGGGATCGAGCGTCACCAGCACGAGCAGCAAAGCGGCCACCACGATGAGGCAGCGCGCCGCCTGCGCGGCATTCAGCTCGGCCAGCCCGTCGCGCAGGACGTGACCGAGCGATCGGGCCTCGACGTCGGTCATGTCAGCGGCGCTGCGATCCATGGCGTGAGGCAGGTGGCTCAGGTGCAGTCTGGTAAACCGGGGCAAGCCTCAGGTCTTAGCCGATCCGCCTTAACCATCCGTCAACCAGCATTCCGGAGGAGGCGGCCGCCTTCTGCTGCCGCGCCACGCCGCGCGCGATCTCGTAATATTGCAGCGCGCGCTGCTCCAGCGTGAGATTGTCGAGCACGAAGCCGCGCGGGTCGAACCGACCGGCGGCACAGCCAGCCCAGAAATCGTCCCAGCCTGCCTCGAAAGCGGCCCTATCGGTGAACCTCGCGCCGCAGCGCGCATCCCAATACGGCACCGACGACACCGGCCCGAACTGCACGCGGTGCGGATAATAATCGGGGTCGCGCCAGGGACCACCGGGATCCCACGCGAACACCGGCACGCCGCAAGACAACGCCTGCTGATAGGCGATGCCCTGGCTTTCATTCTGGCACAGGAAGATCATCGCGCGCGAACGCGCCAGCGCGGCCTGGAAATCCTCTTCCTTGTAGCTGCCGTAGCGCAGCTCCGTGAACGAGCGTCCCTCTTTCCGGAGCCTGGCGCGGACGGGCTCGATCAGGTCGGGCGCATAGCGCTCCCGGTCCCAATGGACCTTGTCGTAGATCAGGACGTCGACGGACTTCTGCGAGGGCCGTGACGGCGCCCAGAGATCGGTGTCGATGCCGACCGGCCAGGCCTCGGTGTCGGGCCAATGCGGCCGGTACATCTCGGCGTACCACGGGCCGGGCACTACGACCTTCTTCACCGGCAGGCGCTTGAACAGATCGGGGTCGTCGAGCGGATGATTATGCGCGGCGACCCCAAGAAGGATCGGATTCTTCCACGCGAACTTGTCGAGCAGGAAGGTGCGGCCGATGATGCAGGCGACTTCGTCGGGATGCTGCGCGATGTAGCCGTAATCGTTGACGCGGTAGCGGATGCCGAGGCGATCGAGGCCGGCGCGGAGATTGAGGAACACGCGCAGCTGCCCGCTCATGCGCGGCTCGCCGAACAGCATGCGGCGCGCCATGCGCCGCAGATGGCGGTCGCCGGGAAACCAGCGATCGTCCTTGTCCTCGTAGAAGAGGTTGAGGACCATGTCGTCGGAATCGTAGTCGAATGTCTTTGCGGGCACTTCAGTCCATCCGCGGCAGCAAGATGACGCGCATTCTCGCATGGGACCGGCTGCCGCACGCGTCCAATTTTGCGACAGGCTTAATGCCATCGGCTTAACGCTAATTGACGAAACCGGCCTCGCGGCGGCCTTCGCAAAAACGATTTGGCCGTAATGCGGGTATCATCCTCGGCGGCCGAGATTGCGATCGCCGGCATCTGCCGGTTCGGCAGATGCGCCCTGGTTAACAGACCCTTAAGAACGAGCCGCAGCTTGATCATTGCTGACGCCATTCTCGATCTACCGACCGCGCCGCCCCTCGCGCCAGGCGCGCACGACCCGTTGCCGGTGATCCCGGCCGCGCCGGTCTCCATCGTCATTCCGGCCAAGAACGTTGCGGCCTATATCGGCGAAACCATCGCGAGCGCGCTGGCACAGGACGAGGTCGCCGAGGTGATAGTCGTGGACGACGGCTCGATCGACGGCACCATCGCAATCGTCCGCGCCATGACCGATCCGCGGCTGCGCCTGATGACCAACAATTCGGCCGGCGTATCGTCAGCACGCAATCTCGGCGCGCGACATGCGAGCGGCCACTGGCTCCTCTTCCTCGACGCCGACGACCGCCTGCGTCCGGGCGCGGTGGCGGCCCTGCTGGCGGCCGCGCGCCGTGCGCCTCACGCCGTTGTCGTCTACGGCGACTACAACACGATCGACAGCGAGGGCCGGCAGATCGGCCGGCGCGAGCTGCTGAAAGGACGCCGCAAGCCGTCCGGCGACGTGCTGGCGCGGCTGACGAGCGGCAACTTCATCGTCAATGGCGGCATCGCCATCGCGCGCGCGGAGGCCTTCCGCGCGGTCGGCGGCTTCGACGTGGGGCTGAGATATTGCGAGGACTGGCATTGCTGGTGTCGTCTTGCCGCGATCGGCGAGTTCGCGTTCACACCACGGCTGCTGCTGGATTATCGCGTGCACACGGCCAACACCATGAACGCCGCGGCACGGACGCCGCAAGATTTCCTCCCGGCGGTCGCGCGCATCTTCGACGACGGTCTGATCCTGGCAAGGCTGCCCACGGGCTCCGCGGCCGGACTGCGCCGGGCCGCCGAGATTCATCTCGTCACCTATTCGGCGATGCAGGCGGCCCGCTTCCGCCGGTATCGCGAGGCTTTCAGCTATCTCGGAATGATTGGGCGGCGGTCGCTCAAATCCGTGCCGCGCTCCGCGCTCAGGGTCGTCCTCACCTGCTTCGGCCTCTAGCAAATCGTCAAGAGACGATCTTGGAGGCCGCATAGGGTTTGGGATCGAAACCGAACGCCGCGAGCGCCGAACCGAACGCGACCATGACCGGATGCACCGCGACCACGGCTTTCGACGTCGGCAGCAGACGGGCCGCACGCACGAGTGATAACGGCAGCCGCCCCAGCATCTGCGCGAACACGCGCGCCCGAGCCGCTGCGCCCTGCGCGGCCTTGTACTGCACACGATAATTGATCGCGCCGATACGCAGGCCCCGCTTTGCGATCCAGCCGGTGCTGGTGCGGCTTTGCGGCACGGTCTCGGTGATGACCGCCTCCGCCGTCCAGTGGAAGATCATGCCGGCATCGCGGCAGCGATAGAAGAAGTCGCAGTCGCCGCCGCCGAGGAAGTTGAAGCGCAGGTCGAAGGCCGGACTGCCGAGCCGCTCGAACGCTGCGCGCGTGATCAGGCAATTGCCGCAGCCATAGATCAGCGGCACCGCGCCGGTGTAGTCGTAAGCCGGACAGAAGGCGGGATGACGCGCGAGCCAGGGCTTGCTGTCATCGTCGAACACCGGCAGCACCGGCCCGCCGACCACGTCGGCGCCGGTGGCCTCCGCGGTGCGAACCATCAGCTCGAGCCAGTCGGGCGATGCGATCTCGTCGTCGTCGATCATCAGGAAACGCGTCGCGGCGGGAAACAGCGCCTGCGCCGTCTCGAAGGCAGCGTTGATCGCCTGGCAATTGCCCTGGCGCTGCTCGACCAGACAAATGCCCTGGAGCCTGCCCGCGGCGAGATATTCCGCGGCAACCGGAGCGCTCTCGCGCCTGGCGGCATCATTCTCGACCATCACCACCGCGAAGGAGCGCGGGGTGCGCTGGTTCACCAGCGAGTCCAGCGTCAGCCGCAGATGCTGCGGGCGGCGGAAGCAGGGAATGCAGACGACGATGCCGACCGACAGGTCGATGACGCGCGAGCTCGCCGCGATCTCGCGATCGGGATCGCGCACGGCATCCGAGATTCGGCTCGCGGACAGCTCTGTCGGGATCAATGTCATGGCGCCTAGATGCCCGAGATATGTTGAAAAAGCCCTGCCTGCATCGCCGCCGTCCCGCGACGGCACAGCGCGACGGAACAGATGCGTGCCAAAGTGAACGGCGGGATCGCGCCGCGAAATGCCATCAACGCGCGGCTCTCCCTGCAATGCCCGCTTTCCGGCATACGCTTAACCGCTCTCACGTGTTTTCCCGGCAGATCCATGCGCGCGTGGTACTGCAATTCGCAGTCCAGTGCCTCCCGATAGTGCGATGCGAAGAATGCCGTAGTTAACGGCCATGCGCATTAACCCGAACGTAAGCACCGCGACCGGTGAAGCGGCGCGGCATCGGTTTTGCTCTTCGGGCTTGCGCGATTTTTCCTGTAAATTTGAATAGAACAAGCGCGGTCAGAAAATATGAACAAGTCAGCCACGATCGATTTCGCGACAGCCACGGCGATCAGCACCCCCGCGGCCACTGCACACACCCAGGCCCTGCTCGATCTTGTCCCCGGTGAAGCGCGCGACAGCCTGCTTGCCGTTCATGAACTGCTGCGCCGCGAACTGCCGCAGGGCCGGCTCGCGACCTATGAAGCCGGCGGCGGCTCGTGCAGCTTTCTGCCGACCGAGCTGCTGAGCCGCAGCCACGTCACCGTCGTCGACATCGACGAGGATCAGGTCAAGAACAACGACTACGCGGACGAGGCCATCCTCGGCGACGTGCAGACCTACCGCTGCGCGCCCGAATCCTTCGATCTCGTCATCTGCTACAACGTGCTCGAGCATCTTCCCGACGTCGAGGCTGCGCTGTTGAACTTCCGCGACGCGCTCAAACGCGGCGGGCTGATCCTGATCGGCGCGCCCAATCCGCACTCGCTGTCCGGAATCGTCACCAAATACTCGCCGCACTGGTTTCACGTCTGGTTCTACCGGAACATCCGCGGCATCAAGAATGCCGGCCTGCCCGGCGAGCCGCCGTTCCCGACCTTCTTCCATCCGCTGGTGACGTTGTCGCGGCTCGAGGCTTTCGCGCGCGCGAGCGGCCTCGAAATGATCTACCGCCGCGAGGTCGAGAGCCCGCGTTATCCCGAGATGCGCCTGCGCAAACCGCTGGTCGCGACCCTGGTCGATGCCGGGGCCGCCGTGCTGAATGCCGTGCTGCCGCGCGGGACGGACGTGCGCCGCGGCGATTACCACGTCATCCTGCGGAAGAGCTGACAATGCGCGCGCCCCTCGTCGAACGACAGGCGAAGCTTCGCGGCGATGCTGCGCGCGGTAACGAACCGTTAATCTCTCGGGGGCCTCTACGTCACTGCGACGCGTCGAACAGCGGCATGCGCTTAAACGCTTTGTTTGCCATTTCGGTGAATAGTCCCTCAATGAGTATGGTTAATTTTCCCTGTTGCGTTGATTGGGCACCTATATCCCGGGTGCGTGGCGTAAAGCGAAGAGTAACCCCTCAGCCCGCGGCAGCTGGAATGGAAGCTGGGGATCATGCTTGACTATAACCAGCCGATCGATCGGGCCAAAAATCCGGCCAAGCCGGAGGGCCCGCAGCAGAGACATGAAGCCGGCTTCAGCGTGCTGGAGCTGGCCAATCTGCTTTGGCGCCGGAAGATCGCGATTGCCGCTGCCGCCCTGCTCGGCGCGACCCTTGCGGTCACCGTCGGCAAGAGCCTGACGCCCCGCTACACCGCCACCGCCCAGCTTTACGTCGACCCGCGCGAGCTTCAGCTCGTCGATCGCGAACTCACCCCGCGTGCGCAGGACGTCTCCGGCATGGCCATGGTGGTGGAGAGCCAGGCGCGCCTGATCACCTCCAACAGCGTGCTGCTCCAGGTGATCCAGCAGGCAGGTCTCGACAAGGATCCCGAATTCGGCGGCGGCGACGAAAAAGCGCTGATATCGTCGCTGCTCGGCCTGATCGGCCTCCAGCCCCGCGCGCCGTCCGCCGCGGAGACCAGGGAAGTGCAGCTTGCGGCGCTCGAGGCGCTGAACCGGCACATCACCATTCGCAAGACCGAGAAGAGCTTCATCGTCGATATCGAGGTGTGGTCGATCGATCCGGCCAAGGCGGCGATGCTCGCCAACACGCTGACCAATGCCTACCTCGCGGAGTCCCGCAATTCGCAGGCGCTCGCGGCGCGGCGCGCCACCACCGATCTCTCCGGCCGCTTGCGGGACCTGCGCGAGCGGCTGCGCAACGCCGAGACCGCGCTTGCGACCTACAAGGCCCAGAACAATTTCGTCGGCACCCAGGACGCGCTGATCTCCGACCAGCAGCTCTCCTCCAGCAACCAGCGGCTGTCCGCCGCCCGCGCCGCGACGATGGACGCGCAGGCCCGCCTCGACCAGATCGAGGCGACCCGCCGCACGGCCGCCGACGCGGGCGCGATTCCGGAAGCGCTGCAATCGCCGACGATCGCGAATCTGCGCGCGCAATATGCCGATGCCCGCAAGAAATACGCCGAGCAGACCGCCGAGCTCGGCCCGCGCCATCCGGCGCTGCGCCAGACCGAGAAGCAGGTCGAGGACCTCAAGCGCACCATCAGCGAGGAGATCGATCGCTTCGCCCAATCGGCCAAGAACGATCTGACGCGCGCCAGGGATTACGAGGCGTCCCTGAACCGCGCGCTGGAAGCGCAGAAGCGGCAAAGCGTGCAGCTGAGCCAGGCCGCCGTGCGCCTGCGCGAGCTCGAGCGCGAGGCCGACGCCAGCCGCGACGTCTATCAATCCTTCCTCAAGCGTTCGCGCGAGACCGAGGAGCAGGAGAGCCTGAACACCTCGGCCGCCCGAATCATCGGCGAAGCCACCGTGCCGCAGCGACGCTCGTATCCGCCGGGGATGAGCCTGTTCGCCATGATCGGCTTCATCTTCGGCGCGCTCGCGGCGTCGAGCTGGTTCGCCGCGGCCGAGCTGCTGTTTGGCGGCGCTCCCATGCCGGTCCGCCGTGAACGCAACACCGCGCCGCAGCCACCCCGGACTTCTGAAACCAAGCGGACTCCCGAGATGGCCCGACCTCAACCGGTTGCGCGATCTCAGGACCTCGCTGACGCTCCCCCCGAAATTGTCGCGCCGCCGCTGCAACCCGCGATGGCCGAACCGCCTCCGATCGAAAAGCCGCTGATCGCGCGTCTCCAGGAGGCCGACGTCATCCATACGCTGGGCGCCATTCTCGCCACCGGCGGCGGCGTCGACCTGACACGGGTGGGCTGGCCGACGCTGCGTCCCGGCTTCCCCCTGACGAGCCTGCTCAACGCCTGGCGCGACATGCGCGCGGCAACGGCCCGGCGCGGCGGCGGCAAGGCGATGCCCGTGGTCGCGCTGCTCGGTGCCGGCGACACTGTCGGGCGCAGCGTGACCGCGCTGAATTTCGCGCTCGCAGCCGCGCGCGACGGCGCCCGCGTGCTGATGATCGATGCCGACCATCAGGCCCATTCGCTCTCCAACAAGGTCAATCGGTCCGGCAAGAGCGAGCCGAGCGCACGCGGCTGGCTCTCGATCGGCAGCAAGGCCGCGCGCGAGATCAAGACAGTCAACGGCATCTCGGTGCTTCCGGCCGCGGACGGCGACACCGGCAAGGCGGCTGAGGCCATCCGCAAGGCGATCGCGCAGGCGCGCTCCGCCGGCGGCTACGACCTCGTGGTCCTCGACGGCCCCGCAATGCCGCTTGCGGCCGGTAGCCGCAGGCTGCTCGACGACACCGATGCTCTGGTGGCGGTGCTGCCCACCAGCCACGACATCAACGACAGCCTCGAAGAAATCCTGAGCATGCTCGGCCGTGCCGAGCGCAAGCTCGTCGGCGTCGTGCTCGACGAACTCACCCCCGCAACCCAAGCGCGCCAGCGAGGCAGACAATATGCTTGAGCGCCGCGTCAATCTGGACGGTCGTGCTGCAACCGCAGACGTGCCGCGGATCACCATCGGCGGCCTTCGCATGGCCGCGCTCGACATGGAAGCGACCGCCGATTTCATGATCGCGGCCACCGATCCCGACAATCGCATCGGCCGTCCGCTGCATCTGACCTCGGCCAATGGCGAGGTGCTGGCGCGCTGCTCGACCGAGCCGGAGACCGAACGCCTGTTCCGCGGCGCTGACCTGATCAACGCCGACGGCCAGCCGCTGGTGGCGGCCTCGAGGCTGCAATCCTGGTTTCCCCTGCCGGAGCGGGTCGCGACCACAGACCTGTTCCACGTCGTCGCGCGCAAGGCCGAAGCGCTGGGCCGCACCTTCTACATGTTCGGTGCCAGCGAGGAGGAAAATGCCGCGGCGGTCGAGAACGTCCGCAAGATGTACCCGAACCTCAAGATCGTCGGGCACAGCCACGGCTATCTGCGCGGTGAGGCCCTGCGCGCGAAGGTCGAGGAAATCAATGCGCTCGCGCCCGATTATCTCTGGGTCGCGCTCGGCGTGCCCAACGAGCAGGCATTCGTCGAGCAATACACACCGCTGCTGACCAATGTTGGCGTCATCAAGACATCCGGCGGGTTGTTCAACTTTTTATCGGGCAGCCGATCCCGCGCGCCGCAATGGATGCAGAAAATCGGCCTCGAATGGGCTTGGCGCACCTTGCTCGAGCCGCGCCGCCTGTTCTGGCGCTATTTGACCACCAACCCCCGCGCGCTCTATCTTCTCTTCAGCCGCAACCGGCCCCTCCGCTAAGAGAAGAGCAGAAGACGACATGACCGACCGACCGACTGTCCTCGTCACAGGAGGCGCAGGCTACATTGGCTCGCATGCCTGCCGCGCACTGACTGCTGCCGGCTATCAGCCCGTCGTTTATGACAATCTCTCGACAGGTCATCGCAGCTTCGTCACAGGCCCCCTGGTGACGGGCGATCTGCTCGACGGTGCGGCGCTGGCGCGCGCCTTCGCCGAGCATGACGTCGCGGCGGTGATGCATTTCGCGGCGGCGAGCCTCGTCGGCGAATCCATGACCGACCCGCAGAAATATTACATCAACAACGTGCAGGGCACGCTGTCGCTGCTCCAGGCGATGCGCAACGCCGGCTGCCATCGAATCGTGTTCTCCTCGACCGGCGCCGTCTACGGTAACGCCGATTCGAAAGAACTGCCGGAAGATTTCCCTTGCGCGCCGATCAATCCCTACGGCGCGTCGAAACTGATGATCGAGCGCATGCTCGCCGATTATCGCACAGCCTATGGCTTCGGCGCGTTCTGCCTGCGCTATTTCAACGCCAGCGGCGCCGATCCCTCAGGCGAAATCGGCGAGCTGCGCGACATCGAGACCCATCTCATCCCGCGCGCCATGATGGCACTCCAGGGTCATGTCGAATTCGCGGTGTTCGGCGACGATTACGACACGCCCGACGGCACAGCGATCCGCGACTACATCCACGTCACCGACCTTGCCGACGCGCATGTCGCGGCACTGAAGCTCCTGGAAACCGGGCATGCCGGCGGGAGCTTCAATCTCGGCACCGGCTCAGGCTTCTCTGTGCGCCAGATTCTCGACGCCATCAGGCGGGAGACCGGGCGCGAGGTGCCGCACACCGTCAAACCTCGCCGCGCCGGCGATCCCACCTATCTCGTCGCCGACGCCTCGGCCGCGCGAAAAGTCCTTAACTTCGTGCCGCGTCATTCCGACCTCGCGACGGTGATCCGCACCGCCTGGGCCTGGCACCAGAAGGCGCATCCGCTCAAGGTCCGTTAAGCAACCGTAACTCCCGCACCTTGCCTGCCGTACCTCCAAGCGGCTAGAAAGGGCCTTCGCTGCCGCCGTTGGCGTATCTCCGACGGCCGCATTTTTGGGCACTGCCAACGATGATGTCGGCATGTGCGGCTCGGCCGATTTGCGCGAGCCTGTTTTCCGAGCGTCAAGGCCACAATCGAATCCGCGTGACGGCCTGTCACCAGGCGCGGATTCGAAGGAGTATCGATCCAATGCATCAGGCTGCACGCCTGGAGTTCGAGCGCGTGATGGATGAATTCGTCCGCTGGCATGTCGTGCCGGAGAACGAGCGCTCGCCCGCGCCTGCCTGGTGGTGGGGTCCCGCCATGGCTGTTGTCGACGACCAGGAGCCGATGAGCCGCGCATGGTGCGCCGAGCTGGGCCTGAACGAAGGCACGAGCTTCGCCGACGGCGCGCGCGCGATCCTGTCGCTGTTCGTCGAGCAGACCTCGCTGACGGGACCGCAGGATTTTCCGAGCATTGCCGAAGGCGCCGATCACGAAGTTCGCGAGCTGCATCCGCAGCCGTCAGACGACAGCGCTTTTCAGCCGTAACGCCGCGGCCTCGGTCGCGGCAACGTCGAACTCAGGCTGGAGCGGCGGCGCGACCGGCAGTGCGATCGGCCGCAACAGCTCGGCCATCTGCCTGGCCGGCAGCGGCTTGGAGATCAGGAAGCCCTGCATCTCGTCGCAGCCATGGGTGCGCAGGAACGCTTCCTGCTCGGCGTTCTCGACGCCCTCGGCAACGACGGTCATGCCGAGCGCCTTGCCCATGCTGATGATCGCCTGCGCGATCGCTTGGTCCTCCGAATCCTGCGGCAGGTCGCGCACGAAGGAGCGGTCGATCTTGATCGTGTCGATCGGGAAATGCTTCATCAACGACATCGACGAATAGCCGGTGCCGAAATCGTCGATGGCGAGGCGAATGCCGCGGCTCTGGATGGCGTCGAGCACCTTCAGCGCGCGTCCGACATTGCGCATCATCATGCTCTCGGTGACCTCGAGCTGGAGCAGCACCGGCGACATGCCGCTGGCCGCCAGCGCCTCGTCGACGTCCTGCAACAGATGCTCGTCGGCGAACTGCCGCGGCGACAGATTGACCGCCATCGACACCGGCAGCAGGCCGCGGCGCTGCCAGGCCATGGCCTGCGCGCAGGCCTCCTTCACCACCCAGCGGCCGATCGGTACGATCAGACCGGTTTCCTCCGCGAGCGGAATGAATTGCGCCGGCGAGATGCTGCCGAGATCCGGATGGGTCCAGCGCAGCAGGGCTTCGACGCCGGTGATCTGGCCGGTCTCCATGTCCACCTTGGGCTGGTAGTTCAGCGAGAACTGCTCGCGCTCCAGCGCGCGGCGCAGCGCGCTCTCCAGCGAGAGGCGCTCGATCGACTGCGTCTTCACTTCCTTGGAGAAGAAGCGATAGCCGTTCTTGCCGTCTTCCTTGGCGAGATACATCGCCATGTCGGCGTTCTTGGTCAGCGTCTGCGCGTCCGAGCCGTTGGCCGGATACATCGCGATGCCGATCGAGGCCGTGGTGTGGCACTCGTGGCCGGCCAGCACCATCGGCTCGGCGAGCGCAGCGAGCAGCCCGGCGGCGATGCGCTGGACGTCGTCGATTTCGCCGCACTGGTCGAGAATCACCACGAACTCGTCGCCGCCGAGGCGCGCGACCACGTCGCTGGCCCGCAATGCGCCGCGGAGGCGATTGGCCACTTCGAGCAGAAGCAGGTCGCCGGCCTCGTGACCGAGCGAATCGTTGATGACCTTGAAGCGGTCGAGATCGATGAACAGCACCGCAAAACGGTGATCGTGGCGTTTCGCCTCGTCGATCGCCTCACGGAGCAGCCCGTTGAAGGTCTCGCGGTTCGGCAGGTCGGTCAGACTGTCATGCGAGGCGAGATATTCGATCCGCTCGTCCGCCTGGTTCTTCTCGTCGGCGCGATCGAAATTCTCCATTGCGAAGGACACGTTGTTGGCGAGACGCTGCAACAGCTCGACGAATTCGTCCGTGAAGGTGTCCTGCTCGGTCGACATGTAGATCATGACGCCGACGGGCTGGTCGTGCGTGATCAACGGGAATGCGGCGCCGGAACGCGCGCCTTCGCCTTGCAGGACGGCATGGAAGGCGCTGACGCGGCTGTCGTTGACATAATCGTTGCTGATGCAGGGCTGCCGGGTGCGGAATGCCGTGCCGCTCATGCCGCGGCCCTCGGGCCGGTCGGCGTCGATGGAGAGACGAACGTTGCGGGTGGTCTCGGCAGACGGCCCGGCCGTCGCGATGATCGCGAGCTGGTCGCTGTCGTCCTTCAGCAGCGCTATGGTCGCCGAGGTGAATTTTCCGCCGGTGGAGGCCGCCTGACAGACCAGCTCGAACAGCTCGACACGCGACTTGGCCCGCACGATCGCTTCATTGGTGGCGCTCAGCGCCGCGAACATGCGTGTCAAGCGCTCCTTCTGCGCCTCGGCCCGCGCTCGCTCCTCGGCACGGTCGAAATTGTCGAGCGCGAAGGCGACATTGGCCTGGAGCCGTTGCAACAGCTCGACGAATTCGGGCGTGAAGGTGCCGCGCTCCGGCGAGTTGAATAGGAACACGCCTTCGACGCGATCGCCGTTGAACAGAGGCAGCGCCGCGGAGGACGCGATGCCGTTGCGGCGGGCGCTGGCCTGCCAGGGCGCGATACGGTCGTCGGCGAGGACGTCGTTGCTGACGGCAGGCTGGCGCGTCCGGAACGCGGTGCCGGTGAGCCCGCGCCCTTCGGGGACCTGGTCGGAAGTGGAAAACTTGAAATTGCGAACCTGATCCGCATTCGGCCCGTAGCAGGCGACGACGCGGAGCAGCTCGGCCTGATGATCGACCAGCGCGATGTTGGCAGAGGTGAACTTGGCGCCCTTCGCCGTCGCCTCGCAGACGAGGTCGAACAGCTCCGAACGCGTCCGCGCCCGCAGGATCGCCTCGTTGGTGGCGCTGAGCGCCGCATACATGCGTGCCAGGCGCTCCTCTTCCGCCGCGATCCTGGCCTTCTCGGCCTCGCGGTCGAAATTCTCGAGCGCGAACGAGACGTTCTCCGCCATGCGCAGCAGCAGCGCGACCACGCCCTCGTCCTTGGCCCAAGAGCGGCTGATGAAGAACAGCAGCACGCCGACACTCTCGCGGTGCCTGATCAGCGGCGCGACCACGCAGGCGGCGACGCCGGTGTTGACATTGGCCTGCTCCCACACCGTTCCCTTGGTCCGGCTGGCGAGATCGTCCTCGACGATGGCTTTCTGGGTTCGGAACACCTCGCCGGAGATGCCCTTGCCGTAGGGATTGTCGGGATCGATCGAATAGCGCGCCTGGGTGACGAGCTCGAGGTTCTGCCCCGTCGCCGCCACCGGCTTCATCCAGTGCGAGTTCGGATCGCGAAGCAGCACGATGGTCGCCACGGACTTGCCGCCGTGTACGGAGGCGTCACACACCAGTTGATAGAGCTCCTGCTCGGTCTTGGCCCGCAGGATCGCTTCATTGGTGGCGCTGAGCGCGCCGAACATACGATTGAGGCGCCGCGTCGTCCGCTCGCCGCTCTGGCGCGCGGTCTCGCGCGCGAAATTGTCCAGCGCATAGGAAATGTTGGCCGACATGCGCTCGAACAGCGAGACCATCTGCTCGTTCAGCGAATTGGCTTCGGCACGCGTGACAAGGAGCACGCCGACGCTTTTGCCGCTGCGGAGCAGCGGCAACGCCGCAGCAGCGCCGATATGCGCACCGGCTGCGCCCGCGCGCCATGCCAGCGAGCGCGGATCATTGAGATAGTCGTTGCTGACGCACAGCTTCTGATCCCGAAAGGCCTCGCCGGCGACACCCGAGCCTTCGGGGGTCCCGGCTTCCGTGGTGATGACGATCGAGCTCAGGCGGGGAATATCGTCGCCACAGCCGGCCGCGAACTGCAGCCGCTTGCCATCCGGTCCGACCAGGAACACGGCGACAGCCAAAAAGTCCCCGCTCGAAAACCCGGCGTCGCAGACCTTCTGGTACAGCTCGTCCGGCGATTTCGCGTAGAGGATCGCCTCGTTGATGGCGCTCAACGCCGCAAAGGTGCGCGCGAGTGTCGTCGGCACGATCTCAGCTCCCGGGCATTTCTGCCTATTTCTCCCGGCTGCCTTTATGAAGGGCCATCGCCTAAATGGTCGTTATTGCGCGCCGCAAACCGCCGATCAAAGTGAACGAGCTGCGAACACGCGCCGAAAAACTGTCCGGAATCCCGCCAAGCGGGATGTTCGCGCGCAGACCTTGCGACCAAAGGCGCATTCTGTTTACGAATCTGCAGCCCTGTATTGGTTTACGAGAGATTGATATCGCTCGCGCGCTTTGAGACGATGGCTCCCAACGAGCAGCCCATTAAGGGCACCAAGCCGGGGAAACGCCATGCCCATCGTCACGGCCGACCGCCTCACGCGCATCAGCGCCGCGCTGCTCCAGGCTGCAGGCGCTTCCCCTGAAGAGGCCGACGCGGTCGCAACCGGCTGCGTCAATGCCAATCTCGCCGGCCACGACTCCCACGGCGTGATCGCGGTTCCCACCTATATCGACCGCATCAAGGCCGGACACATCGTCCCCGGCGCCAAATGGTCCATCGTCCAGGAATCGCCGACCACGACGGTGATCGACGGACATTGGGGGTTCGGCTTCCACGTCAATGCGAAAGCGATGGCGCTGACGATCGAGAAGGCGAAGACGGCGAATGTCGCCGCCTGCACCGTATTCCGGCAGAGCCATGTCGGCCGCCTCGCCGCCTATCCCTTGATGGCGATGCGCGAAGGGATGATCGGGATTGCCACGGCGGATTCCGGCCGCTCGCCGAAACACGTCGCGCCGTTCGGCGGCAAGGAGCCGCGGCTCGGCACCAACCCGATCTCGATCGCGGTGCCGTCCGACCTCGATGCGCCGTTCTATCTTGATATGGCGACCTCGGCTGTCGCGGCCGGCAAGATCCAGCTCGCGGTTGCCCGCGGCGAGGCGATTCCGACCGGATGGATCATCGACGCCGAGGGGCGGCACACCACCGATCCCACCCAATACCGCAAGGGCGGCGCGCTGCTGCCGCTCGGCGGCACGGAGGGTTACAAGGGCAGCGGTCTTGCCGCCATGGTCGAGGTGCTGTGCGGCCTGCTCACCGGCCTGGGATTCGGCGTCGAGCCGACCGGGCGGCATAATGACGGCTGCTTCATGGCGGTGTTCAACGTCGCAGCGTTCCGGCCGCTGCAGGCGTTCAAGCGCGAGGTCGCCGAGTTCGCGCGCTACCTCAAATCGACGCCGCCCTCCGAGGGCAGCCGAGGCGTCTACTATCCCGGCGAGATCGAGGGCCTGCGCGAGCAGCAGCGCCTGCGCGACGGCATCGAGATCGAGGATGCGACCTGGGAAAAACTGCGCGCGCTGGCGCGTGACTACCGGCTCGACACCATCCTCGATCTGGCCTGACGGCATCAGGAGAACAGCATGAATCGGCAGATGGTCCTTGTCGGCTTCCTTCAGGCGCAGAATTGCACGAACCTGCCGAGCTCGTGGCGGCACCCTGACTCCCGCGACGATTCCATGTCGGCGGATTATTATCAGGAGATCGCCAGAATCCTCGAAGCCGGCAAATTCCACATGGCGTTCTTCGACGATCGCCTGGCGATGCCCGACCGCTACGGCAACGACCATGCCCACACGGTCGAATACGGCATCCGCTGCGTGAAGATGGATCCGCTGATCGTGCTGACCACGATGGGCATGGTCACCGACAGGCTCGGCCTGGGGGCGACCTGCTCGACCACCTATTACGAGCCCTTCGACGTCGCACGCCGCTATG
Source organism: Bradyrhizobium sp. BR 10289 (assembly GCF_019455385.1). Lineage (GTDB taxonomy): Bacteria > Pseudomonadota > Alphaproteobacteria > Rhizobiales > Xanthobacteraceae > Bradyrhizobium. The sequence continues at coordinate 105,627 of NZ_JACOFR010000015.1, read as the reverse complement.
CGACGCTCGATCTGATGTCGGGGGGACGCGCGGCCTGGAACGTCGTCACCTCGCTCAATGACGGCGAGGCGCTCAACATGGGGCGGGACTCGCATCCTGAACATGATTCCCGCTACGACAAGGCCGACGAGTTCATGGAGGTCGTGCTCGGCCATTGGGACACCTGGGAGGACGGCGCGCTCATCATGGACAAGAAGAGCGGCCGCTTTGCCGATCCGACCAAGGTGAAGCGGCTCGATCACAAGGGCGCAAACTTCAAATCGCGCGGGCCGTTCACCGTGCCGCGTTCGCAACAGGGCCACCCCGTGATCATCCAGGCCGGCGCATCGGGCCGCGGCCAGCGCTTTGCCGGGCGATGGGGCGAGGTGATCTTCACCGCCGCGCGCAATCCTCAGGCCGCCAAGGATGGCTATGCCGCCGTGCGCAACGAGGCCGCGAAAGCCGGCCGCGATCCCGACCAGATGTTTCTCTGCAATTTGACGACGCCGGTTTGCGCGGCCACGAAAGCCGAGGCCGAGGACAAGATGGCGCTGATCAACAAGCTGCCGCTCGAGATCGACGCACTGTCGCTGCTCGCCGAAGCGCTCAACTACGATTTCGCCTCCAAGGATCTCGACGAGCCGCTGACGACGGACGAGCTGAACAGCATGCAGGGCATTCTGGGAATCCGCGACGGCGTGCTGAAGAATTCCGGCAAGAGCAATCCGAGCGCGCGTGACTTCGTCACCTTCTCAGGCCGTGGCCAGGTGCACGATGCCATGGTCGGCGGCCCCAAGGAGATCGCGGACAGGCTGGAGGAGATGTTCGTCGAGCGCGGCTGCGACGGCTTTGTCATCGCCGCGACCTATGTGCCCGGCTCCTATGCCGATTTCGTCCAGCACGTCGTGCCGGAATTGCAGCGGCGCGGCCTGTTCCAGAAGGAGTATCGCGGCAAGACGCTGCGGGAGAATCTCGGCCTGAAGCGGCCGGCGGCGGGCGCCTGGAAAGTGCAGCCGCGCGACGCTGCGGAATAACAAGAAGGACACATCATGCGCTGGCTGAAATTCACCGCCTCCGGCAAAACCTCCTGGGGCCTGGCCGAAGGCGACCAGGTGATCGCGGTCGAGGGCGATCCCTTTGGCGAATGGCAGCGCACCTCGCACACGCATCCGCTGTCGCAGGTCAAGGTCGAGCTGCCGCTGATCCCGCGCACCTTCTATTGCGTCGGCCTGAATTACCTCAAGCACCTGAAGGAAGCCGCCGACAAGGCCGGCACGGTGCCGGCCGTGCCTGAAAGGCCCGAGATCGGCTACCGCGCCCAGAATGCGCTGATCGCGCATGACGAGGATGTCGTGATCCCCGCCTTCGCAACCGAGAAGATCCATTATGAGGGCGAGCTCGTCGTCGTCATCGGCAAGAAGGTGAAGCACCTCACCGCAGAGAATGCGATGGATTGCGTGTTCGGCTACACCATCGGCAACGATGTCAGCGAGCGTAGCTGGCAGAAGGCGGACCGCAGCCTGTGGCGTTCGAAGAACGCCGACACCTTCAAGCCGATGGGCCCGTGGATCGAGACCGCGGCCGATCTGGCGACAATGGAAACCGTGGTCCGGGTCAACGGCAAGGAAACCAACCGCTTCGCGACCGCGGACATGATCTTTGGCGTGGTGCCGTTTCTGGTCGAGCTGACCAAATATTTCACGCTGTGGCCCGGTGACGTGATCTGGATGGGCACGGACGGTGCTTCTCCCGACATCAAGCACGGCGACGTCGTCGAGATCGACATCACCGGCATAGGCACGTTGCGCAACAGGTTCGTGCGGGAGGGGCGGTAATGAAGGTTCCGTAGGGTGGGCAAAGGCGCGTAACGCCGTGCCCACGATCTCTTTCTGTCATGAAGGAAACGTGGGCACGCTTCGCTTTGCCCACCCTACGATACTTCCTACGAGACTTCCCTATGTCTCAGAACGGCAGCGCCACACTCGTCTTGATTTCCTTCAGCACCACGTTGCTGCGCACGGTGCGGATGCCGGGAATGCGGAACATGAACTCGTCGAGGAATTTGTTGTAGGCGGCCATGTCCTGCACGACGACGCGCAAATGGTAATCGGCGTCGCCCGTAGTCGCAAAGCACTCCAGCACCTCGCGGCGCTTGGTGACCCGGGATACGAACTCGTCGACGAACTTTGCGTCATGCCGCTCCAGCGAGGCGTGGAGGATCGCCGACATCGCAAAGCCCGCCTGCTCGCGCGCAACCAGGGCCGCATAGCCCTGGATGACCCCCCTCTCCTCCAGCGCGCGCACGCGGCGCCAGCAGGCCGAGGTCGACATGCCGACCTCGTCGGCGAGCTGCTGGTTGGTGGCGCGGCCGTCTTTCTGCAGATGCGCGAGAATCCGCGTGTCCTGGTCTTCAATCATCGGCGCCCCTCAAAATCGATGAAATCTACCACATTTGATATCGTATCGCAAAATTCTACCGAATTTGTGATCGCACGCGGATAAATAGGTAGGACCTACCAGCCTCCAAGGCATAACCTTCCGTCATTGGGCAGGGATGCCGCGCGAGGTCCACCATGGACGCCGTTCCATCACTCGACACTTACGAGCTCTCCGACCGCTACGACCGCGAGGAGGGCCGCGTCTTCCTCACGGGCACGCAGGCCATCGTCCGCATCGCGCTCGATCAGGTCAGGCGCGACCGCGCCGCGGGGCTGAACACGGCCGGGTTCATCTCCGGCTATCGCGGCTCGCCGCTCGGCGGCATCGACCTCGAGCTCTGGCGGATCCAGCAGCGGCTGAAGCAGGACCGCATCGAATTCCTCCCCGCCGTGAACGAGGACCTCGCAGCGACCGCCGTGCTCGGCTCGCAGCAGGTGGAGACGCAAGCCGATCGCGTGGTCGATGGCGTGTTCGGGCTCTGGTACGGCAAGGGCCCCGGCATCGACCGCTCCGGCGACGCGCTCAAGCACGGCAATGCGTACGGCTCCTCGCCGCATGGCGGCGTGCTGGTGGTCGCCGGCGACGACCATGGCTGCGTGTCCTCGTCGATGCCGCACCAGTCCGATGTCGCCTTCATGAGTTGGTTCATGCCGACGCTGCATCCGGCCGATGTCGGCGAATATCTGGCGTTCGGCGAATATGGCTATGCGCTGAGCCGCTTTTCGGGCATGTGGGTCGGCTTCAAGGCGATCTCGGAGATCGTGGAATCAGGTGCCTCCGTCGCGCTGCGCCCGCCGCGCGTGTTCAATACGCCCGACTTCACGCCGCCGCCCGGCGGCCTGCACTATCGCTGGCCGGACTTGCCGGGCCCGCAGATTGAGGAACGGCTGGAAGCGAAAAAGCATGCGGTCTACGCCTTCGCCAAGGCCAATCCGATCGACCGCCACATCTACGACATTCCCAGTGCCACCTACGGCATCGTCACGACCGGCAAGGCGCATCTCGACCTGATGGAAGCGCTGCGGCTGATGGGCCTCGACGAGGCTGCCTGCCGCCGCATCGGTATCGACGTCTACAAGGTGGGCATGGTCTGGCCGCTGGCGCTGCACGACGCGATGGACTTCGTGAACGGCAAGCGCGAGATCCTCGTGGTCGAGGAGAAGCGCGGCATCATCGAGAGCCAGTTCAAGGAATATTTCTACGACTATCCCGGCAGCAAGCCCGAGCGCATGGTCGGCAAGCACGACGAACGAGGGGCGCGGCTGATCTCCTGGATCGGCGAATTGTCACCGCGCGCGCTGGCGGAAGTGCTGGCGCGACGGCTCGATCCGATGTTTCCGGGCCTCGATCTCGCCGCCCGCGCCGCCGCGCTGTTGCCGGAAGCGGAGCGCACGATCAACGTCGCGGGCGCGACGCGCACGCCCTATTTCTGCTCGGGCTGCCCGCACAACACGTCAACGAAAGTGCCGGAGGGTTCGAAGGCGCTGGCCGGAATCGGCTGCCACTTCATGGCGAGCTGGATGGATCGCGAGACCTCGTCGCTGATCCAGATGGGCGGCGAGGGCGTGAACTGGGCGGCATCGTCGCGCTTCACCGGCAACAAGCACATCTTCCAGAATCTCGGCGAAGGCACCTATTATCACTCCGGCTCGATGGCGATCCGGCAGGCGATCGCGGCAAAAGCCAACATCACCTACAAGATCCTGTTCAACGACGCCGTCGCCATGACCGGCGGCCAGCCGGTCGACGGCCCCGTCAGCGTGCATGCGATCGCGCACAGCGTCCGCGCCGAGGGCGTTGCCCGCATCGCGCTGGTGTCGGACGATCCCGCGCAGTTCCTGCCCGCAGACCTGCCTGATGGCGTGAGCATCCACCCGCGCGAGGCGATGGACGCCGTGCAGCGCGAGCTGCGTGAGGTCTCCGGCGTCTCGGTGCTGATCTATCAGCAGACCTGCGCCACCGAGAAGCGGCGCCGGCGCAAGCGTGGCCAGATGGCCGACCCGAAACGCTTTGCCTACATCAACGATCTCGTCTGCGAGGGCTGCGGCGATTGCTCGGTCGAATCCAACTGCCTCAGCGTCGAACCGAAGGAGACGCCATTCGGCCGCAAGCGGCAGATCAATCTGTCGGCCTGCAACAAGGACTTTTCCTGCCTCAACGGCTTCTGCCCGAGCTTTGTCACGGTCGAAGGCGCAACGCGCCGGAAGAAAAGCGCGAGCCAGATCGACGCGATCGGCCGCGCGGCGGCGCTCCCCCTCCCCGAACCTGCCACGCTCGACCGTCCCTACGATCTGCTCGTGACTGGCGTCGGCGGCACCGGCGTGATCACGGTGGGCGCGCTGATCGGCATGGCCGCGCATCTGGAACGCCGTGGCGTCTCGGTGCTGGACTTTACCGGCTTTGCGCAGAAGTTCGGCCCCGTGCTGAGCTTCATCCGGCTTGCCGCCTCGCCCGACGCGCTGCACCAGGTGCGCATCGACCAGGGTGCGGCCGACGCGATGATCGGCTGCGATCTCGTCGTCAGCTCTTCGCCAAAGGCGTCCGGCACCTATCGAAAAGGCACGCGCGCCGTCGTCAACACCGCGGAGATGCCGACCGGCGACGTGGTTCGTTTTCGTGACGCCGATCTCGCCTCGCCCGCACGCCTGCGCGCCATCCGCCAGGTGATCGGCAACGACAATCTCGACACGATCAACGCCAACGCGCTGGCCGAGCGACTGCTCGGCGATGCCGTCTATGCCAACATCATCATGCTGGGCTTTGCCTGGCAGCGCGGACTGGTGCCGGTCGCGCTGCAAGCGCTGCTCCGCGCGATCGAGCTGAACGGCGTTGCGGTCGATCGCAACCAGCAGGCCTTTGCCTGGGGGCGGATCGCGGCGGCCGATCCGGGCTTCCTGCCGACGGCGGACGAATCGCCCAAGACCGAGACGCTCGATGAGCTCATCGCCCGCCGCGCCGATTTCCTGACCGCCTATCAGAACGAGGCCTATGCGGCGCGCTATCGGGAGATGATCGAGAAAGTGCGCCGCACTGAGGCTGCGATCAACAGCGAAGCGCTCACGGAGGCGGTCGCGCGCGCCCTGTTCAAGCTGATGGCCTACAAGGACGAGTACGAGGTTGCGCGCTTGCATATGCAGAGCGGTTTCATCGACGAGCTGAAGCGGGAATTCGAGGACGGTTTTAGCGTCCAATACCACCTCGCCCCACCGTTCCTGCCGTCGAAGCAGGACGCCCGCGGCCGGCCCCGCAAGCGTGCCTTCGGTCAGTGGATCCAGATGCCGCTCGCGATGCTGGCGCAGTTGAAGGGCTTGCGCGGCACGCCATTCGATCCGTTCGGCTACACCGCCGAACGGCGCGCGGAGCGGGAGTTGATCAGCTGGTATGAGGGGGTGATCGAACGCATGCTCGGTCAGCTCGACACCGCGCATGTTTCCGAGCTCATCGCCATCGCAAAAGCGCCAATGGAGATCCGTGGCTACGGCCCGGTGAAGGACACCGCGATCGCCAAGGTGAAGCCCGATGTCGAGCGGCGCCTCGCGAATTTGACGACGCCGGTCATGCAAAAGCTGCAGGTCCACGGTTGACGCGACCGCAATGAGGCCTCAGCCTCAGGCCTCCAAGCGGGCGCCCTGTTGGCGTCTCCGCAATGGAGTGACGCATCATGGATTTCGACCAGTTGACCCTGACCCAGGCCATTGCCGACCTCCGCGCCGGCAAGGTGACGAGCACCGCGCTCACGACGGAAGCACTGAGCCGCGCCAAGGCCCATGCCGATCTCAACGCCTTCATCACTCTGGACGAGGCCGGCGCCCTGAAGGCCGCCGCCGCATTCGACGCGAGCGGCGACACGTCAAAACCGCTCGGCGGCGTGCCCATCGTGGTCAAGGACAACATCGAGGTCGCGGGATTGCCCTGCAGCGCCGGCACTCCGGCGCTGAAAGATTACGTTCCGAAAGCGGATGCGCCGGTTGCCGCAAAGCTGCGCGCCGCAGGCGCGATCATCATCGGCAAGACCAGCATGCACGAGCTTGCCTTCGGCATTTCCGGCTACAACACCGCGTTCAAGACCGGCGCGGAGTTCGGCGTGCGCAACGCCTATGACCGCGCGCTGATCGCGGGCGGCTCCTCGTCCGGGACGGGCGCCGCACTCGGCGCGCGGATCGTGGCGGGCGGGCTCGGCACCGACACCGGCGGATCGGTCCGCGTGCCCGCGGCGCTGAACGGATGCGCCTCGCTGCGCCCGACCGCCGGGCGCTATCCGCAAGGCGGCATCGCGCCGATCTCGCACACCCGCGATACCGCGGGGCCAATGGCCGCGACCATGGCGGACGTCGCGCTGCTCGACCGCGTCATCACAGGCGGCGAGTCCATTGCGCCGGCCGATCTGACGCAGGTCCGCATCGGCATCGTCAAATCGATGTTGGCGAATCTCGATGCCGACACCGAGTCGGCTTTCCAGGGGGCCGTCGCGAAAATGAAATCGCAGGGTGTCACTGTGATCGAGATCGAGATGGCGGCGCTTGCCGGACTTAATGCTCAGGTCGGCTTTCCCGTCGCGCTCTATGAAGCCTATGACGACATGGTCGCCTATCTCGCGCATACCGGCACCGGCCTCGGCATCGACGACATGGCGAAGCAGATCGCAAGTTCCGACGTCAAGGGCATCTTCGATGGCCTGGTGATCCCGCGCAAGCTGCCCGGCCCTGACGGCACACCGGTGGATGCCAAGCCGATCTATGAGGCCGCGATCAAGACCGCACGCCCTGCGCTGCAGGCGCTCTACAGCAAGACGTTTTCGAACAACCGGCTCGACGCCATCGCCTTCCCGACCACGCCGCGCGTCGCGATTGCCTCCACCCCCGATTCCAGCAGCCTCGAGAATTTCGGCCTGTTCATCCAGAACACCGACCCCGGCAGCAATGCCGGCATTCCCGGGATTCAGATTCCGATTGCGCTGGGTGCGACGAGCAAATTGCCGATCGGGATCGAGCTCGACGGCCCGGCGGGGAGCGACCGCAGTTTGCTGGCGATCGGCATGGCGCTGGATACCGTGTTTGGGCGACTGCCGCCGCCACGCTGACGCTCTCGTAGGGTGGGCAAAGCGGAGCGTGCCCACGCATTTGTTGCGATCGAGAAGGAACGTGGGCACGGCGCAAGTGCGCCTTTGCCCACCCTACGGCATCTCGCAATGACGAAGAGATGGTGGGCGCGTCGCTTCTGCCGCCGCTCACGAATACGGATTGATCAGCTTCTGCTGCTCGGCGCTGTGATGGACCAGCATGTCGATGAAGGTTCTCACCTTCGCCGACAGATGATGCCGATGCGGATAGACGGCGTTCATCGACATCTCGACCGGCCGATACTCCGGCAGCAGCCGCACCAGCCGGCCGGCATCGAGATCGTCGCCGACCAGAAAACCGGCGGCGAGGCTGATGCCTGCGCCCTGGAGCGCGGCCTCGCGCAGCGCTTCGCCGCTGTTGGTGATCAGATTGCCCGAGACCCGCACCGAGGCCGGCGCGCCCTTGCGATCGAAGAAGCGCCACTCGTCAAAGGGATAGTTGATGTGGCGCACGCAATTATGCGCGGCGAGTTCCTCCAGCGTCTGCACGCGGCCATGCGCCTCGATATAGGCGTGCGAGCAGCACAGCACGTGACGCCAGGTCGCAAGGCTCCGCACGATCAGGCTGGAGTCCGGCGGCGCGATCATGCGCAGCGCGAGATCGAAACCCTCCTCGATCAGATCGACATTGGTCTCGCCCATGCGCAGATCGACCTTGACCTCGGGATAGGTCGCGAGGAATTCGGCCATCACCGGGGCCACGAACGAGACCATATGGGTGGCGGTGTGGATGCGCAGCGTGCCGCGCGGCGTCGACTGCAGCGCGCCGGCGATGTCGTCGGCCTGCTCGATATCGGCAAGGATCTGGACGCAGCGATCGTAATAGGCCTTGCCGACTTCAGTGAGGTTCACCTTGCGCGTGGTGCGCTGAAGCAGCCGCACGCCGAGCCGGTCCTCCAGCGCCTGCACGTGGTTGCTCACCATGGTGGTGGACATGTTGAGCTTGCGGGCCGCCGCAGAGAAGCCGCCGGCCTCGACCACCCGGCTGAAGACTTCGAGGCTGGTCAATCGGTCCATGTCGCCTGATTATCCGCTTTCGATCGATAATCGCAAGGAATTCGGTCTGATTATCCAACAGATCAGGCGCAACCCTCTCTCGCGCGCAGCCCGTTGGCCGCAATGTCGCGACAGGCGCGGCGATCGCTCTGGGGCAACCGCCGGCTCAGCCTAGTAGATCATCACACGCCGGGACGCTGACGACTATCCACTCCTGATGGATAATCCTTCCCATATTTCGCCAATTATCTCTTGAGACAACAAGACCGATAGTCTCGGCGAGCCGACAGGAGACCGTCATGTCTGAAATGCCCCGCACCGAAAAATTCCAACAAGCAACTGAAATCACTCACGATTATCAGGCACCTCGTGCCGTTCCGGCCCGCACCATGGTCCGGCGCACGGCACTGGCGCTTGCGCTGCTCGCGGGCACGGCCGCGATTGGCTATTACGGCCACGACTACTGGACCCGCGGCCGCTACCTCGAATCCACCGACGATGCCTATGTGAAGGCAGACTCCACGATCATCGCGCCAAAGGTCTCCGGCTATATCGCCAAGGTGCTGGTCGGCGACAACGAGAAGGTCAGGGCCGGCCAGCTGCTGGCGAAGATCGACGACCGCGATTTCAAGGCGGCGCTCGACCAGGCCAGGGCCGACGTCGCGGCCGGCGAAGCCTCGGTGCGCAACATCGATGCCCAGCTCCAACTGCAGCAGCCGGTCATCGAGCAGAGCACGGCCGATGTTGCGGCTGCGGACGCCAATCTGAAATTCGCGCAGGAAGAGCGCGCCCGCTATGACGACCTCATGAAAACGGGCTCCGGCACGATCCAGCGCGCACAGCAGACCGACGCAGCACTGCGCGCCAGCAACGCGCAATTGCAGCATGCCAAATCCGGCCTCGTCGCCGCACAGCGCAAGGTCGACGTCCTCACCACCCAGCGCGCGCAGGCCACGGCCCAGCTCGAGCGCGCCCGCGCGGTCGCGCAGCAGGCAGCGCTGAACCTGTCCTACACCGAGATCACCGCGCCGGTCGACGGCACGGTCGGCGCCCGCTCGTTGCGCGTCGGCCAGTTCGTGCAGGCCGGCACGCAATTGATGGCGGTGGTGCCGCTCGATGCAGTTTACGTCGTCGCCAATTTCAAGGAGACGCAACTGACGCATGTGCGCCCCGGCCAGCCGGTCGAGCTGCACGTCGACAGTTTCCGCAATCAGACCCTGCACGGTCATGTCGACAGCCTGTCGCCGGCGAGCGGTCTCGAATTCGCGCTGCTGCCGCCCGACAATGCCACCGGCAATTTCACCAAAATCGTACAGCGCGTGCCGGTGAAGGTCGTGCTCGACGATGACAGCCTGGCCGGCCTGCTGCGCCCCGGCATGTCGGCGGTGCCGACCGTCGACACCAAGCAGACCGTGCTGGCCGAGCGTGAGGCGGCAAAACGTCTCGCCGAGAACACGGCCCGTCCGAACGGCGGCTGAGGTCGGACAACCGGCGGGATCATCAAGTCCCGCCGCACGATCCTTCCCGGCTTCCTCGATGATCGAAACCGTCCGTCCAATGCATCCTGTCTCCATACCCGAGACGAGGCTTCCATGAGCACGCTTCAACCAACCGTCAACGCCGCCGCCGGCCTCCCCGCTCCCGCGGCGCCCGCCACGCCGGCGATCTCTGCAAGAACCTGGATCGCGGTGATCGGCGCCACGCTCGGCGCCTTCATGGCGGTGCTGAACATCCAGATCGTCAACGCCTCGCTCGCCGACATCCAGGGCGCGATCGGCGCCGGCATCGACGACGGGGGCTGGATCTCCACCTCCTATCTGGTCGCCGAGATCGTGGTAATTCCGCTGTCGGGATGGCTGGCGCAGGTATTCTCGATCCGGATCTACCTGCTCACCAACGCGGTCCTGTTCCTGGCGCTGTCGGCGGCCTGCGCGCTGGCGCAGGACCTGCCGCAGATGATCGTGCTGCGCGCCGTGCAAGGCTTTACCGGCGGTGTGCTGATCCCGATGGCGTTCACGCTCATCATCACGCTGCTGCCGCGGCCCAAGCAACCGGTCGGTCTCGCGCTGTTCGCGCTGTCGGCGACATTTGCGCCGGCGATCGGTCCGACCATCGGCGGCTATCTCACCGAGAATCTGGGCTGGCAGTACATCTTCTACGTCAACCTTGTGCCCGGCGCGATCATGGTCGGCATGCTCTGGTACGCGCTCGATGCGAAGCCGATGAAGCTGTCGCTGCTCCGCGAGGGCGACTGGGCCGGCATCATCACCATGGCGATCGGTCTCTCCGCGCTGCAAACCGTGCTGGAGGAAGGCAACAAGGACGACTGGTTCGGCTCGCCCTTCATCGTCAGGCTCAGCGTGATCGCGGCCGTGGCGCTGACCGCTTTCCTGATCATCGAGCTCACCGTGAAGAAGCCGCTGCTCAACCTTCGCCTGCTGGTCCGCCGCAATTTCGGCTTTGGCATGCTCGCCAACTTCCTGCTCGGCGTCGCGCTGTACGGCTCGGTGTTCATCCTGCCGCAATATCTGGCGCGCATCCAGGGCTACAATGCCGAGCAGATCGGCATGGTGCTGGCGTGGACCGGACTGCCGCAACTCGTGCTGATCCCGCTGGTGCCGCGGCTGATGCAACGCTTCGATGCGCGGATCATCATCGGCATCGGCTTCGCGCTGTTCTCGGCCTCGAACTTCATGAACATTTACATGACCAATGACTACGCCGCCGACCAGCTGCTGTGGCCCAACATCGTCCGCGCCATCGGCCAGGCGCTGGTGCTGGCGCCGCTGTCGGCGGTGGCGACATCAGGAATCGAACCGGAGAATGCGGGCTCGGCCTCCGGTCTGTTCAACATGATGCGCAATCTCGGCGGCGCCGTCGGCATCGCGCTGCTCCAGACCGTCTTGACCAAACGCGAGCAGTATCACTCCAACGTGCTGATGCAGTCGGTCTCATTGTTCGAGCCGGCGACGCGGACGCGGCTGGAGCAGCTCACGCAATATTTCGTCAATCACGGCGTGCTCGACCGTGCGGACGCGGCGCATCGCGCCTATGTCGCGATCGGCCATACCGTGCAGAAGCAGGCCTTCATCTTCGCCTTCAGCGACACGTTCTACCTGCTCGGCATGGCGCTGATCGTCGCCCTGGTCGCCGTCTTCTTTCTGAAGAAACCCGGCCAGAGCTCGGCCGGCGGAGCCCACTGAGTCAACTCAAGCAAGGAGAACGACCATGAAACCGCGCATGAATTTCTACCAGGCCGCCCCCGATACGATGAAGGCGATGATGGCGCTGGAGGAGCAGGTCCAGTCGACCGGTCTGGAGAAGTCGCTGATCGAGCTGGTCAAGATCCGCGCATCGCAGATCAATGGCTGTGCCTTCTGCATCAACATGCACACCGAGGACGCGCGCAAGCGCGGCGAGACCGAGCAGCGGATCTATCTGCTCAATGCCTGGCGCGAATCCCCGCTCTACACCGACCGCGAGCGCGCTGCGCTGGCCTGGACCGAGTCGGTGACGCTGATCTCGCAGACGCATGCGCCGGATGATGCCTACGAAGACGTCCGCGCACAATTCTCCGACGCGGAGATGGTGAACCTGACCATGCTGATCGGCGCCATCAACGCCTGGAACCGGCTGGCGATCGCGTTCCGCGCGGTGCATCCGGTAAAGGTGAAGGCGTCGGTGGCGTGAGGGAAGCGGCAGCAGCGTGATGCACGGCACCGCCTCCGCATTCTCAACTGTCATGCCCCGGCTTGACCGGGGCATCCAGTACGCCGCGGCCTCTCGGTTCTAATAACAAAGGTCTCTGGAATACTGGATCGCCCGGTCAAGCCGGGCGATGACAGCTGAGCGTGCGGCTTAAACCGCTGTCGCCTTCGCGAACTCCACATAGATCTCGCGGAGCCGTGTCGCAACCGGGCCGGGCTTGCCGTCGCCGATGGTCTTGCCGTCGATGGCGACCACCGGCTGCACGAAGGACGAGGCCGAGGTGATGAAGGCTTCCTTGGCGGCGAGCGCGTCGGCGACCGTGAAGGCGCGCTCCTCGACACGGAGCTGACGTTCCTCCGCAAGCGCGATCACGGCCTTGCGGGTGCAGCCCGGCAGGATCGCGTTGGAATTCTGCCGCGTGACGATGACGTCGTCCTTGGTCAGGATGAACGCCGTGGACGAGCCGCCCTCGGTGACGTAGCCGTCCTGCAGCATCCAGGCTTCGCCCGCGCCGGCTTCCGCCGCGGCCTGCTTGGCCAGCACCTGCGCCAGCAGCGCCACGCTCTTGATGTCACGGCGCTCCCAGCGGATGTCGGGCACCGTGATCACGTTGATGCCGGTCTTGGCCGCCGTGGAGCCCATGATGTCCTTCTCGGAGGTGAACATCACCAGGCTCGACTTGACGTCGGCCTTGGGGAAGGGGAAGTCGCGGCCCTTGTCGGCACCGCGCGTGACCTGGAGGTAGACGAGGCCACTCTCGATCTTGTTGCGCGCGATCAGCTCCTTCTGGATCTCGGTGATGCGCGCGATCGTCTCCGGCAGTTGCAGCTTGATCTCGCCGACCGACCGCTCCAGCCGCGCCAGATGCGAGGCATTGTCGACCAGCTTGCCGTCCAGCACCGCCGAGACCTCGTAGATGCCGTCGGCGAACAGGAAGCCGCGGTCGAGGACCGAGATCCTGGCTTCCGAGAGCGGGACGAATGAGCCGTTGACGTAGGCGATCGAGTCCAAGGCAGGTCTCCTGGAGGGGTGGATTTGGCGCGCTTATACGCGAAATGGGCGCGCCGAGCACCCTCTATTCGTCATTCCGGGGCGTCGCGCAACGACGAGCTTTGATGCGCAATTGCGCATCAGAGAATCCATTTGGCTTCTCGGACTGCTGCCCGACGGATCCCGGGTTCGCGCTACGCGGCCAGGGATGACGATCGATTAATGCGACAAAATCTTCGACAAAAATTTCTGCGCGCGGTCGCTGCGCGGCTTGCCGAAGAAGTCCTCCTTCTCCGCGTCCTCGACGATCTCGCCGCGGTCCATGAAGATGACGCGGTTGGCGACCTTGCGGGCAAAGCCCATTTCGTGGGTCACGACCATCATGGTCATGCCTTCGCGGGCGAGGTCAACCATGACGTCGAGCACCTCGCTGACCATTTCAGGATCAAGTGCCGAGGTCGGCTCGTCGAACAGCATCACGATCGGATCCATCGCGAGCGCGCGGGCGATCGCGACGCGCTGCTGCTGGCCGCCGGAGAGCTGCGCCGGGAATTTCTGCGCCTGCTCCTTCAGGCCGACGCGCTCGAGGAGCTGCATGCCCTTCGCGACCGCCTTGTCGTGCGGCCGGCCCAGCACCTTCTCCTGCGACAGGCACAGATTGTCGATGATCTTGAGGTGCGGAAACAGCTCGAAATGCTGGAACACCATGCCGACGCGCGAGCGCAGCTTCGGCAGGTTGGTCTTGGGATCGTGCACCTTGGTGCCGTCAACGGTGATCTCGCCGCTCTGGAACGGCTCCAGCGCGTTGACGCATTTGATCAGGGTCGACTTGCCCGAGCCCGAGGGACCGCAGACGACGACCACCTCGCCCTTGGTGACGCTGGTGGTGCAGTCGGTCAGCACCTGAAAAGTCGGGCTGTACCATTTGTTGACGTGGCTGATTTCGATCATGTGTCTCTCAAGCCCTGCGGCAGACTCGGTTCACCTCTCCCAAGGGGAGAGGTCGGCGCGAAGCGCCGGGTGAGGGGTTCAGGTCTATCGTTGGAGCAAAACCCCTCACCCGGATTGCTGACGCAATCCGACCTCTCCCTATGGGAGAGGTGAAGGGGCACCGCGTTCCGAATACCGATTCCACGTTTCCACCTATCGAATGATGGCGATGCGCGACTGCAGGCGGCGAACGCCGAAAGACGCGATACAGGAGATGGTGAAGTAGACGATTGCGGCGAACAGATACATCTCGACCAGACGGCCGTCGCGCTGCGCGACCTTGCTGGCCGCACCCAGGAAGTCCGGGATCGACAGCACGTAGACCAGCGAGGTGTCCTGGAACAGCACGATGGTCTGCGTCAGCAGCACCGGCAGCATGTTGCGGAACGCCTGCGGCAGCACGACGTAGCGCATGGTCTGGGCGTAGCTGAGACCGAGCGCGCTGGCCGCGGCCGGCTGTCCTCGCGAGATCGACTGGATGCCGGCGCGCATGATCTCGGAGAAGTACGCCGCTTCGAACATGATGAAGGTGATCAGCGAGGACGCAAACGCACCGACGCTGATCGGGCGCGAAGCGCCGGTCAGCCACTGCCCGATATAGGGCACCAGGAAGTAGAACCAGAAGATCACCAGCACCAGCGGCAGCGAGCGCATGAAGTCGACATAGAGGCCGGCGATGCGTCCGAGCGTCTTGTAGCCGGACAGCCGCATCAAGGCGATCGCCGTGCCGAAGATGAGGCCGCCGAGCGCCGCAAGCGCAGTCAGCGTCACCGTGAAGGTCATGCCCTCGTAGAACAGATAGGGCAGCGAGCGGCGGATGACGTCGAAATCGAAACTCCCGAGCATGGCGCTATTTCCCCGTGATGTAGCCGGGGATCGCGACATAGCGCTCGAGGAAGCGCATCGAGGTCACGACGACCGTATTGACGAGGAGATAGATCAGGGTCGCGGCCGTGAAGGCCTCGAACACCTGGAACGAGAATTCCTGCATCGAGCGCGCCTGCCCGGTCAGCTCGATCAGGCCGATGGTGATCGCGACCGCCGTGTTCTTGATGGTGTTGAGGAACTCGGAGGTCAGCGGCGGCAGGATGATGCGGAATGCCATCGGCAGCAGCACGTAGCGATAGCCCTGCACGGTGGTGAGGCCGAGCGCGGTCGCCGCCATCTTCTGCCCGCGCGGCAGCGAGCCGATACCGGCCTGCAGCTGCACCGCGACGCGCGCCGACATGAAGAAACCGATGCCGATCGCAGCCGTCCAGAACGGCGCGTTCGGCAGTTGCTTCAGCCACAGGCCCGCGGCCTTCGGCAGCAATTCCGGCAGCACGAAGAACCACAGGAACAGCTGCACCAGCAGCGGCATGTTGCGGAAGAACTCGACCCAGCAGAAGCCGAACCAGTACGCGCCTCGCGAGGGCAGCGTGCGCATGACGCCGATCAGCGAGCCGAAAATCAGCGCGATGATCCAGGCGAGCACGGCCGTCTTCAGGGTCAGCACCAGTCCCGACAGCAGCATGTCGAGATAGGTGCCGGTCCCCATCGGGTTCGGCTCGAAGAAAATTCCCCAGTTCCAGTGGTAGTTCACGTGTCCCCCGCGCGAACGCGCCGATCAGATATGTCCCGGCGCCGCCTATGCAAATGTCCGGCCACTCTGGTGTCAAGAGTGGCCGGACATGATCCCGATCGAAAAGATCGAGGTAGTAGCTTACTTATAGTCGTCCGGGTTCGGCGAGTCCGACGGTTTTGCGAACTCGTTCTTAAGCTCGGCCGAGATCGGGGTGTTGAGGTTCAGGCCCTTCGGCGGGATCTTCTGGGTGAACCACTTGTCATAGATCTTCTGGCCCTCGCCCGAGGTGTAGAGCGCGGCGGTTGCCGCATCGACCACCTTCTTGAACGGCGCGTCGTCCTTGCGCAGCATGATGCCATAGGGCTCGGGCTTGGAGAACGCATCCTTGGAGATGGCGTAGTCGTCAGGCGACTTGGAGCCGGCGACGAGGCTGGCGAGCAGAATGTCGTCCATGACGAAGGCGACCGCGCGATCGGTCTCGACCATCAGGAAGGCTTCGGCGTGGTCCTTGGCCGGGATGATGTTGGCGCCGAGGCCCTTGGCGACGTTGGCTTCGGTGAGCTGCTTGATGTTGGTGGTGCCGGCGGTCGAGACCACCGTCTTGCCCTTGAGGTCGTCGATCGACTTGATGCCGCTCGACTTCTTGAAGACATAGCGGCTCGCGGTCAGGAAGTGGGTGTTGGTGAAGGAGACCTGCTTCTGGCGCTCGGCGTTGTTGGTGGTCGAGCCGCATTCGAGGTCGATGGTGCCGTTGGCCATCAGCGGGATACGCGTGGCCGAGGTCACCGGGTTGAGCTTGACCTCGAGCTTGTCGAGCTTGAGCTCCTTCTTCACGGCGTCGACGATCTTGTAGCAGATGTCCATCGCGAAACCGACGGGCTTCTGGTTGTCGTCGAGATAGGAGAACGGGATCGAGGAGTCGCGGAAGCCGAGCGTAATGGCGCCGGTGTCCTTGATGTTCTTCAGCGTGCCGGTCAGCTCCTGGGCCCCGGCCTGGCTGACGGCGAAGGTCGCGGCGAGCGCGAGCCCGATGCTACGGAAATGTTTCACTTTTTTGGTCCCCTTTCAGGATGATGCGGCCCGGATGCAAGCACAGATTGGGCCGGATTAGAATGTGACTTTCGGCTGGATTGCGGCGCAGGTTAACGGGCTCAGGCCAGCGGGCTTTAGGCCAAAGGTCTGGGCAATTCCCCGAGATCCCAGAACAGCCCGGCCATCACCGTCAAGGCCTCTTCGGTCAATGGCAGCAGGATGTGCTCATTGGGCGCATGCTGGGAGCAGCCGGGATAGGAGTGCGGGACCCAGATCGTCGGCAGGCCCAAAATCTCGGAAAACACGTCGTTGGGCAGCGAGCCGCCGAAATTCGGCAGCACCGCTGGCGGCTTGCCGGTGGTCTCCCTCACCGAATCCGCCGCCCATTTGATCCAGGGGCTGTCGAAATCGGTGCGCGATGCCGCAAAGCTCTGGGCGGCCCGCACCTCGACCATCGGAAAGCCCTTTGCCACCAGATGCGCGCGGACCGCATCGATCAGGCCGTTGACCTCCGTGCCGACCACGAAGCGCAGTTGCAGCACGGCATTGGCATGGCCTGGAATGGCATTCGCCGGCTTCTCGATATTGCCCGATGACATCGCCAGCACTTCGAGCGTGTTCCAGGCATAAAGGCGCTCGGCGGCCGAAAGACCCTCCTCGCCCCAGTTCTCCGCGAGCGCCGGCTCGTCCGCGGTCGGCACCACCTGCACGTCGGCGAGATAGCTGCGGATCTGGTTGGTGAGGCGCGGCGGCTTCAGCGCGTCGAGCTGGAGCCGGCCATGGCCGTCGACCAGCGTCGAGATCGCGTTGACGAGGATGGTGGCGGGATTGGCGAGCACGCCGCCCCAATTGCCGGAATGATGGCCGCCATCGCGCAAATTGACGTCGAGATGAATGCGGATGCCGCCGCGGCAGCCGAGGAACAGCGTCGGCCGATCCGCGGACAAACGCGGCCCGTCGGACGCCATGAACAGATCCGCCCTCAGTGCATCGCGATTGAGATCGCAGACCTTGCCCAGGTCAGGCGAGCCGATCTCCTCGCCCATCTCGACGATGAATTTGGCGTTGAAGCCGAGCTTGCCGCCGCGGGCCTCGCGCACCGCGCGGAGCGCGGCCATGTTGATGCTGTGCTGGCCCTTGTTGTCGGCGGTGCCGCGGCCATAGAGGCGCGTGCCCGCGACCGTCGTGCGCCAGGGATCGCGTCCATCGCGCCACTCGCCCTCCATGCCGTCGACGACATCGCCATGGCCATAGACCAGCACGGTCGGCGCGGACGCGCTCTCGATATGCTCGGCGAACAGGAACGGCGACTTGCCACTGGGGGATTCGACGATGCGGCTGGTGAAATCGAGCGCGGCGAAGGCCGGCACCATCTCCTGTTCCAGATAGGCGCGCAGCTCGGGGCCGCGCGACGGATTCTGGCTCTCGGTCTTGAAGCCGACGCGGCGGTCGAGTTCAGCGAGGAACGCACCGGATTTGAAGTCGTCCCGGGCGCGGGCGATGGCGTCGGCTCTGGTCATTGCTTTCGTTTTCAAGGTTTCGAGGCGGGCGAACCTGGCGGGCTACACTGGCCGTCGATAGTGGCGGGGAGTTGGATAGATCTTGGTCAGCTCTTGCTTGGCGCTTGTTCGGCCCTTGGGAATTCGTTCTTGCGCCCTTGAGATTGGCTTGCCAAGAGCGGGAGCGCCCGCTGAATTTGGCCTTGCCAAGGTCGCGTTATATGCAAGAACTTCGCCAAGTTGGGGCGCACGTCTATCATTCGAAGAGCGCTCAGTACAGGGCGCCGGGGGACCAGCATGGCCAAAGAAATCAGGCTCAACGCCTTTGCGATGAATTGCGTCGCGCACCAGTCACCGGGGCTGTGGACCCACCCGCGCGACCGCACCGCCGAATATAACCGTCTGCCGTACTGGATCGACCTCGCCAAGACGCTGGAGCGCGGCCGTTTCGACGGGCTGTTCCTGGCCGACGTGCTCGGCGTCTATGACGTCTATGGCAACAGTCCTGACGCAGCTTTGCGCAACGCAGCGCAGACGCCGTCGAACGAGCCGCTGCTGCTGCTCTCGGCCATGGCGGCGGTGACGAAAAATCTCGGCTTCGGCGTTACCAGCAATCTCTCCTTCGAGCCGCCCTACCCGTTCGCCCGGCGGATGTCGACGCTCGATCACCTGACCGAAGGGCGGATCGGCTGGAACGTCGTCACCGGCTATCTCGACAGCGCCGCGCGCGGTGCCGGCAAGGACAAGCAGACCGGGCACGACGACCGCTACGATATCGCCGACGAATATATGGAGGTGGTCTACAAGCTCTGGGAAGGCAGCTGGGAGGACGGCGCCGTGCTGCGCGACCGCAAGCGCGGCATTTTTACCGACCCATCAAAAGTCCATCGCATCAATCATGAGAGCGCGAACTACCGCATCAACAACACCATTCACCTCAGCGAGCCCTCGCCGCAGAGGACGCCGGTGCTCTACCAGGCCGGGACCTCGCCGCGCGGCCGACAGTTTGCGGCGAAGCACGCCGAATGCGTGTTCATGTCGGGACCGTCGGCCAAGATCATTGCGCCGCGCGTCGCCGCGATCCGCGAGGAAGCCGCCAAGCTCGGCCGCAACCCCGCCGAGATCCTGATGTTCAACATGATGACGATCATCCTCGGCAACACCGAGGCCGAAGCCGCGGCGAAGTATGCCGATTACCGCTCACATATCAGCCCCGAGGGCGCGCTGGCCTTGATGTCGGGATGGACGGGCATCGACTTCTCCGGCTACGAGCTCGACCAGCAGGTCCGTCATGTCCAGAACGATGCCGGCCGCAGCGCGCTGGACAACGTCACCCGCGGCGATCCCGATCGCGTCTGGACCGTGCGCGACGTCATCGAGCATGTCGGCATCGGCGGCGCCGGCCCGGTCGTGGTCGGCACGCCCGAAAGCGTCGCCGACAAGATCGAGGACTGGTTCGAGAAGACCGACGTCGACGGCCTCAACGTCGCCTTTGCGATCTCGCCCGGCGATTTCGAGGATATCAGCGACATGCTGGTGCCGGAGTTGACCAGGCGCGGGCGGTACAAGAGCGACTATGCGAAAGGCACGTTACGGGAAAAGCTGTTCGGCGACGGCCGCGCAAGGCTGGATGCGCCGCATCCGGCCGCGGGCTATCGGGTGGGGAAGAAGGGGTAGGCGGAAGTCGCGCCACACCCTCGCTGTCATGCCCCGGCTTGACCGGGGCATCCAGTACTCCGCGGCTTCTCCATAGACAACAGATGCCTCTGGAATACTGGATCGCCCGGTCAAGCCGGGCGATGACATCGAGGATGTGGAGATGTGGTCGCGTCTCACACCTTCCCATCCACCATCACCTCGATCAGCTTCGTGCCCGGCCGATTGAAAGCCGACGCCAGCGTCGGCTTCAATTCGCGCGGATCGCTCATCTTGATCGCCTCGCAGCCGAGCGCCTTGGCGACACCGGCAAAATCCACCGGCGGATCGACGAAATCCATGCCGACGTAATTGTCATCGCCGTGGAACGCAAGCAGGCGCTGCTTGATGATGCGGTAGCCGCCATTGTTGGCGATGACGACGTTGAGCGGCAGCTTGTGATGCGCCGCGGTCCACAGCGACTGGATCGAATACATCGCGCTGCCGTCGCCGGAGAAGCACACGACCGGGCGATCCGGATTGGCGATGCTGGCGCCGACCGAGGCCGGCAGGCCCCACCCGATGCCCCCGGAGGCGAGACCGTGATAGTCGTAGCGGCCGCGATGCGGGCGCAGCGCCGAAACCTGGCGGCTGGAGGTGAGGCCTTCGTCGACGAGGATCGCATGGTCGGGCATGGCCTCGACCATTTGCAGCACCAGATAGTCGGGATCGATGGGGCTGCGACCGGCGTTCTTGCCGATCTGCTCGACTAAAGCGGCGCGGCGCGCGGTCCAGTTCTTCGACGCGAGTTCAGCGAGACGCTGCTTGCTGCGGCTCGCCAGCGCAGCGCCACCCATCTCCTTCAGCACCGGGATCAGCGCACGCAGCGTTTCCTTCAGATCAGCTTTCAGCGCGATCTCGGCACTGTGGTTCTTGGCGATCTCCCAATCGACGAGACCGATCTGCACGATGCCGAGACCATCGGGCAGCGCGTCCACCTCGCTATAGACCGACATGCGAAGCGGATCGCCGCCGAGCGCGATCAGGAGGTCGTAAGGTACCAGCGTATCGCGCGCGACCTTCTGGACGCGCGCGAGCGTGCCGACGAAGCTCGGGCTCTCCGACAGGAAGTGCGAACCATAGGGTGTGGAGGATTGATAGGCGGCGGCGCCGAGCAGCTCGGCGAGCTCGGCGGCTTCCTTCAGCGCATCGCTCTTGACCACCTCGTCCATGGTGACGATGATGGGGCGCTCGGCCTTGAGCAGCCGCGCGGCAAACGCCTTCAGTGCTTCGTCCGATGGTTTTGTGCGCGCGTCGATGCGGGTGGAGCGGCCGAGATCGATGCCGGCTTCGCTGTTGAGGATATCGCCGGGCAGCGAGATGAACACCGGGCCGGTCGGCGGCGTCATCGCCACCTTGGCGGCGCGGCGCACGATGCGCGGCAGGTCTTCCAGCCGCGTCACCTCGACCGCCCATTTCACCAGCGGCTCGGCCATGCGCACCAAGGGGCCATAGAGCACCGGCTCCATCAGGCCGTGGCCCTGCTCCTGCTGGCCCGCCGTCAAAATCATCGGCGTGCCCGTGAACTGGGCGTTGTAGAGCGAGCCCATCGCGTTGCCGAGGCCGGGCGCGACATGGACGTTGCAGGCGACGAGCTTGCCGGACGCGCGGCTGTAGCCGTCGGCGATCGCGACCACCAAGCTCTCCTGCATCGCCATCACATAGGTGAGGTCGGGATGGTCCTTCAGCGCATGCATGATCGGCAGCTCGGTGGTGCCGGGATTGCCGAACAGATGCGTGATGCCCTCGTCCTTGAGCAGCGCGAGAAAGGCGGAGCGGCCGGTGATCTTGTTCTTCATGTTTCCTCCAGGAAGCGGACGTTGCCGCAAGGACGAGACATGATGGCCGAAGTGACGGGAGGCGCGCAAGGAAGTGCGGTCGCCGTCATAGCTGTGTTGCGCGGGAGCCCCGCTCTCGTGTCCCGGACGCGACGCAGCGCCATAGCGCGTCTAAGACGCGCATGAACGCGCTTACGGCGATGCGGCGCAGAGCCGGGACCCAGTTGCTCACCGCATTCTCCGCTGCATGGGCCCCGGCTCAGCGGAGCGTCACTTCGTGCCGCACCGCGTCCGGGGCACGAGAGCGGAGCGAACAGCAAGGATTACATCTCCTCGCGCCCAAGTTCGAACGGATCCTCACCGCCCGCGCGCTTCTTCTTTTTCGAGCGCTGCCAGACCACGCCCGGAAAGCCCTTCAGCGGCACCAGCGGCTCGCCGGTATAGGCCCATTCCTGCAGCTCCTCGATGGCGATGTGATAGAGCGGCTGGCGGCCGGTGCGCTCCCTGAACAACGCGCGGGGAATGTTGACCATGTGCGGCCCGCGCGGGCGCTCATAGGTGATCGGCGTGCCGCAATGCGAGCAGAAGCTGCGCGTGGTTTTTGTGATCTTGTCCTCGTAACGCGTCAGCGCGGTCTTGCCGGAGGTGATACGAAAACGCTTCTTCCAGCTTCCGACATAGGTGGCGTAGGCCGCGCCGTGGGCCCGGCGGCTGGCGGCAGAATGGTCGTGCCAGGCCCAGCGCGCGGGGATGTCGATCTCGAAGGTGATTTTGCCGCAGAGGCACTGGCCCGTGGCTGTTCCTGCGGCGGCTGCGGCTTTGGCCATGGTGTTTTCCCGTCGTCAATGCGCGTGGACAATACACCACTGTCATTCCGGGGCGCGACAAAGTCGCGAGCCCGGAATCCATCGAGCCACAGGTTCAGGCGGAGGAATGGATTCCGGGCTCGGCGCTGCGCGCCGCCCCGGAATGACAGATCAGGCCGGCGTCAGCTCATCGTACACTGGATAGTCCGTGTACCCCTTCTCCTCGCCGCCATAGAACGTCGCCCGGTTATACGGCGTGATCGGGTAATCGCGCTCCAGGCGCCGCGGCAGGTCCGGGTTGGAGATGAAGATGCGGCCGAAGGCGATGATGTCGGCGTGGCCGTCGGCAATCGCAGCATTCGCGGTCTCGCCCGTGAAGCCGCCGGCGGTCATCAGCACGCCGCTGTAGTACGGGCGGAATAGTACCATGGCCGAGGGCACGTTCTCCCAATGCACGTCTGCCCGGCCGGCGCCGCTTGAGCGCGGCTCGATGAAGTGCAAATACGCAAGACCGAGCTTGTCGAGCGCCTTCACCACATGGGTGTAAAGCGGCATCGGATCGGGCTCGCCGGAATCATTGGCAATGCCGTGCGGCGACAGCCTCACGCCGACGCGGTTCGCACCCCAGACGTCGATCGCGGCCTGCGTGACTTCGAGCAGAAGCCGCGCGCGATTTTCGATCGAACCGCCATATTCATCCGTGCGCTGGTTGCTGCGCGACTGCAGGAACTGCTCGAGCAGATAGCCGTTGGCGCCGTGGATCTCGACGCCGTCGAAGCCGGCGGCAAGCGCGTTCCTGGCGCCCTGCTTGAAAGCCTCGACAATGCCCTTGACCTCATCGGTCTCCAGCGCCCGCGGCCTCTCGTAGTCGGCAATCTTGCCGTCGGCGGTCATCGCCTTCATGCCCTCGGCCTTGATCGGGATCGCCGAGGCCGACACCGGCAGCTCGCCGCCATGGAAAGAGGAATGCGAGACGCGGCCGACATGCCAGAGCTGGAGGAAGATGATGCCGCCCTTGGCGTGCACGGCATCGATCACCTTGCGCCAGCCGGCGATTTGCGCGTCGGTATAGATGCCGGGCGTTGCCGGATTGCCGCGGCCGTGCGAGAGCACCGGCGAGGCTTCGGCAATGATCAGGCCTCCCTTCGTCGCGCGCTGGCCGTAATATTCGGCGTTGAGCGGCCGCGGCGAAAAGCTGTCGCGCTCGGCGCGCATGCGCGTCAGCGGCGCCATCGCGACGCGGTGCGCGAGCTTGTACGGACCGACCTGCAACGGCTTGAACAAGGCCTCGAATTTCATGGGGAGCACCGGATGGCTATGAAAGGATGGGGATCATATAGCGAGGGGCGGCCGCCGGAAAAGGCGCCGCCCCCAACAAAAGCAGTTATTCCTTGCCGCGGAACGCGGGCAGAGAACAGGCCTTACGCCGTCTTGATCCAGACGGCCTTCACGTTGAGATATTCCTCGACATGC
Source organism: Bradyrhizobium sp. BR 10289 (assembly GCF_019455385.1). Classification (GTDB taxonomy): domain Bacteria; phylum Pseudomonadota; class Alphaproteobacteria; order Rhizobiales; family Xanthobacteraceae; genus Bradyrhizobium. The sequence goes on along the minus strand of NZ_JACOFR010000015.1, from coordinate 81,559 downwards.
TGCTTGCCGGACTCGCGGCCGTAGCCGCTCATCTTGTAGCCGCCGAACGGCACGGCCGGGTCCATTGCCTGGTAGCAATTCACCCACACCGAGCCGGCGCGCAGCGACTTCGCAACCGCATGGGCCTTGCTGACGTCGCGCGTCCACAGGCCGGAGCCGAGGCCGAACGTGGTGTTGTTGGCACGCTTGACCAGCTCGTCCATGTCCTTGAACGCGATCGCGGAGATGACGGGACCGAAGATCTCCTCCTGCGCGATGCGCATGTTGTCCTGCACGCCCGCGAATACGGTCGGCGAGACGAAGAAGCCCTTCGACAGCGCGCCTTCTGTGACGCGGCCGCCGCCGGCGAGCGCCCGCGCGCCTTCCTTCTGGCCGATATCGAGATAGCCGGTGACGCGCTTGAGCTGCTCCTCGGACACGAGGGGACCGATCTGCACGTTGGGATCGAGGCCGTTGCCGACCTGCAGCTTCTTGCCGAATTCGGCAACGCGGCCGACGAACTCGTCGTAGACCGACTGCTCGACGAACAGGCGCGTGCCGGCGCTGCAGATCTGGCCCGAATTGGCGAATACCGCCATCGCCGCGCCCGGCACGGCGGCGTCGAGATCGGCATCGGCGAACACGATGTCCGGCGACTTGCCGCCGAGCTCGAGCGAGACGCGCTTGAGGTTGCCGGCCGACGCACGGATGATCGACTGGCCCGTGACATGCGAGCCGGTGAAGGCGACCTTGTCGACGTCATGATGAGCGGCAAGCGCGGCGCCCGCGGTCTCGCCATAGCCGGGCACGACGTTGACGACGCCGGGCGGAACGCCGGCTTCCAGCGCCAGCTCGGCGATGCGCAGCGAGGTCAGCGGCGCTTCTTCCGCCGGCTTCAGCACCACGGTGCAGCCGGTCGCGATGGCAGGGCCGATCTTCCAGAGCGTCGCGGTGAGCGGGCCGTTCCAGGGAATGATGGCGCCGACGACGCCGACCGGCTCCTTCAGCGTGTAGGAGAAGATCTCGCCGGGCAGCGAGTTCTCGATGGTCTCGCCATGAATCGCGGTGGTCTGGCCGGCATAATAGCGCAGCATGCCGACAGCGCGGAGGCGATAGGCGCGGGTGCGGCTGAGCGGCGCCCCCATGTCGAGCGTGTCGAGCTGCGACAATTCGTCGAAATTCTTCTCGACAAGGTCGGCGAGCCTGAGCAGCAGGTTCTGCCGCTCGAATGGCTTGACCTTGCTCCAGGGACCTTCGAAAGCGCGGCGGGCCGCGGCAACCGCGCGGTCGATGTCTTCCTTGTCGCCCTCGGCGACGGTAGCGAGCAATTCGCCCGTCGCGGGGTTATGGGTCTCGAAGCGCTTGCCGGAGGCCGCGTCCACCCACTTCCCGTCGATCAGCATCTGCTTGTAGGACCCGTTGGCGAACGGGTGGCGCGTGATCGGAATAGCTTGCGATACAGCCATGGCTGCACTCCCTGTCAGGTGATTGATTGGGTTCGATCTGGGCGGGATCGTTAGGTCGACCAAAATACAGCGCTGCCGGAGGAGCGTAAAGGCGGCGCGGAACGAAGACCTCCCATGCCGACTTGAGCAGGGTCGCATGAGCGCCATGTTATAGCGCGACCAATCCCCCTGCCCGGAGACGAACCCATGCCGCACCCCGTCATCGTCAAGGACAATGTTGCCGTGATCACGGGTGGCGCGTCCGGCATCGGGCTTGCCGCCGCCACAGCCTTCGCGCGCGCCGGCATGAAGGTGTGCATCGCTGACGTGGATCAGGCACGGCTGGCGGAGGCCGCAACAAAACTGTCATCCATCACCTCCGCCACACATGTGATGACCTTCGCGGTCGATGTCGGCAAGGCGGAGAGCGTCAAGGAACTCGAGCGGGCCGTGGGCGCGCATTTCGGCGGCACCGACCTCCTCATGAACAATGCCGGCATCCAGCCGGGCAGCACGTTGTTCGCCGAGCCCGACAATTGGCAGCGCATCATCGCCGTCAACATGTGGGGCGTCATCAACGGCTCGCGGATCTTCGCACCCAACATGATCGCGCGCGGCAGGTGCGGCCTCATCATCAACACCGGCTCGAAGCAGGGCATCACCACGCCGCCGGGCGATCCCGCCTACAATGTCTCCAAGGCCGGCGTGAAGGCCTTTACGGAAGCGCTTGAGCACGAGCTGCGCAATACGAAAGACTGCCACATCCGCGCGCATCTGCTGATTCCGGGCTTCGTCTTCACCAACCTCACCGCCAAAGGCCGCACCGAGAAGCCGGCCGGCGCCTGGACCGCCGAGCAGACCGTGGATTTCATGCTGGCGCGGCTGGAGGCCGGCGATTTCTACATCCTGTGCCCGGACAACGACGTGCCGCGCGCCCTCGACGAGAAGCGCATGCTGTGGGCCGCGGGAGATATCGTCGAGAACCGTCCGCCGCTATCGCGCTGGCATCCGGATTATGCGGATGCGTTCAAGAAATTCGTGGAGGGGCGTTAGGCGTGCACCGCTCTCTCACGCCCTCTCCCCGCTCTTGCGGCGAGGTGAAGAAGCCTACAGCGTCTCCTGCTTGTGCCCGCAATTCTTGCAGGCGAATTTGACGCGGTTCTGGCCTTTTTCCGCCTGGACCCGGTTTGGCGCGCCGCACTTGCCGCAGACCGCTTCGATGCGGGTGGTGCCCTGCTTCACGACGATAGACTTCTTTTCCATCGATTCGCGGATCAGGCGCTCGGCCTCTTCACGCAGGGATTGTTTCGACAACGCTCGTCTCCGCCTCTGGAAAGCGCGAGAGCCATATCGCACTTGCGTTGGAATCTCAATCGGCAATGCCGAATCAAACTTCGACAATCACGTAGGAGTCCTCGACATGCACCGGAAATGTCTCGGCCACATACGGGCCCTTCTGCAAGTCGTCGCCGCGCTCCACCGCGACGGGATATGACCGGATCTTGACACGCTTCGGGTCGAACCAGGACTGGCCGTTGCGCATGTCGAACTCCCAGCCATGCCAGGGACAGCGCAGCATCTCGCCGACGCGCGAGCGCTCGTAGACGCCGGGTTCCGGCGAGGTCAGTCGCGCGACGCAGGCGGCCTTCTCCAGCGGCGCGCCCTCGTGCGGGCAGCGGTTCAAGAGCGCAAAGAATTCGCCATTGACGTGGAACACGACGATATCGCGCCCGGCAACAGCAACCACTTTGTTGCCGCCGGGTGGAATCTCCGTGGTCGATGCGACGATGTGGCGGGCCATGTCTCTTCAGAAACCCTCTGCTCAGAACTTGTAGACCGCACGGGCATTGGTGCTGAAGATCTTCTTCCGCTCGGCCTCAGTCAGCGGCGTCTTGAAGGCGAAGCGCGGATCGTCAAAATCCCAGTGCGGATAGTCCGACGAGAACAGCAGCCGGTCGATGCCGACCCATTCGATCAGCGACCGCAGATGCCGCGCCTCGTCCGGCTCGTCGATCGGCTGCGTCGTGAACCAGAAGTTCTCGCGGACATATTCAGATGGCTTGCGCTTCAGATGCGGCACCTCGCTGCGAAAGCGCTCGAAGTGCTGGTCCATGCGCCACACCGCCGACGGGATCCAGCCGAAGCCGCCTTCGATGAAGACGATCTTCAGCTTCGGAAACCGCTCCGGAACCCCCTCGATCACGAGGCTGGCGAGCTGCGCCGCGATGGTGTGCGCGTTGGACTGATGCTCCTCGACATAATAAGACGGCCAACCGCCGCCGGTCGGCGCGTGGCCGCCATAGCCGCCGACATGGATGCCGAGCGGCAAATCCAGCGCCTGCGCGCGCTCGTAGATCGGCCAGTAGCGGCGGCGGCCGAGCGGCTCGTTGGCGCGCGGCGAGACGTTGATCTGGATGTACTCACCGATCTTGGCGCAGCGCTCGATTTCGGCGATGGCGAGGTCCACGCCGTCCTGCCCGACCAGGATCGAGGCCTTCAGTCGGGGATCGCGATGCGACCAGAACGCCAGCTGCCAATCGTTGATGGCGCGCTGGATCGCGGCACCGAATTCGAGGTTCTGCTGCGAGAAGATGAAGAGATCGAGCACCTGCAGAATCCCGAATTCGACGTCGAGCGGGTCGAGATGCTGCTTCTGCATGAAGGCGAGATCGGAGCCGGGCACCCCGCCGGTCGGCGGCCAGGCATCGCGCCGGGCGATCAGCGGCGAGGAGCGCGGATAGGGCGTGGTGAACAGATAAGGCGTGCGCAAATGGCTGCCATAGTCCTTCAAATGCTGCTGCCAGCGTTTCGGCAGGAACTCGTTGAGATCATCCGTCGAGCGCAGGCTCGGATGCACGTCGCAATCGACGATGCGCAGCCGCGTCGCGGCGGGCTTCTCATCATCGCGCAATGGACGGTCGATGACTTCACTCATGCAAGCCTCCTTGAAACAGGTTCGGCGATTGCTTCACCTCTCCCCGACGGGGAGAGGTCGGCGCGAAGCGCCGGGTGAGGGGGCGCGGCAAACTCGGTGCAGCGTAAGCCCTCACCCGGATCGCATCTTGCGATGCGATCCGACCTCTCCCTCCGGGAGAGGTGTGGCACCGGCGATACGGCTTCGAGACCGGAGACGCTCATCATGTTCACGCATTCAGCTTCAACCGCGGGAACGTCGCCAGCGGATTGTCGACACACATCTTTTCGATGACGCTCTTGGGCAGATGCGGTGGAATGGGATCATCGCCGTCGAACTGCCAGTGCGGATAGTCGGACGCGAACAGGAACATTTTTTCGGAGCCGATCTGGTCGATGATCTCCTCGACGCTTTTTGCATCGGAGGGGGCATCGAACGGCTGCATGGTGACGCGGAAATTCTCGCGGATGATCGACGCCGGCTCGCGCTCGACCCAGGGCACCTCGACGCGGACGCCGCGCCAGGTCTTGTTGGCCCGCCACATGAAGGCCGGCAGCCAGCTGACGCCCGACTCCATCAGCACGACCTTGAGGTTCGGAAACTTGCCGAACACGCCCTCATAGATCAGGCTCAGGATCTGCGCCTGAAATGCCTGCGCCTCGACGAAGTAATATTCGTAGCGATGCGACGGCCAGCCGGCCGAGCTCGGCGCCTGCCGATATTGCGTGCCGGCATGGATCGCGAGCGGCAGCTGGTATTTTTCGGCGATCCGGTAGACCGGCCAGAAATGCCGCCGGCCCAGCAGCGTCTCGCCCTGCGCCAGCACCAGGATGGATACGAACCTGGCATCGCCGGCGCGGCGCTCGATCTCCTCGATCGCGAGATCCGGATCCTGCATCGGCACCACGATGGAGGCGCGCAGACGGGGGTCGCGCGACAGCCATTCGGCGGCGATCCAGTCGTTGATGGCCTTGCAGAAATCGGCGGCCATATAGGCATCGAACACGGCCTGCGCGCCATAGAGCACATTGAGGATGGCGTGGCTCGCACCTAACTGCTCGAACGCGCCCTTCTGCACCATCGCAAGATCGGAGCCGGGCTTTGCGCCGTTGGCCGGCCGCCAGTCTGCGCGGCCCGTGAGCGGCATGCTCGGCGGATAGGAGGTGAGATCGAGCCCGTCGATGGCGCGGCTCACCACCTGCTCTTTCCAGTGATCGCTGAGATAGGGCAGCAGCGTCGTGCGCGTGCCCCCAACCGCCGGATGGATGTCGCAGTCGATCCGCGTCACCGCCATGAGCTTCCTCGCCGAGATCTTGTTGTCGGCGTTCTTATGCGCCGCCTCTCCAGAGTGTCCTTGCCAGCTTCGGCGCGCAAGGGCGCAGGCTCGCGCGATCCGTCATGGCTCCGATGCATTTCGCAGGCGCGATATGAAGCTTGGTGGAACGCCGAAGCGGCGGAACAGATTGCTCCGCCACTTCTTGCGCATCCGCCTTCTCACGCCGCCTTGGAGACCTCCATCAGCAGGCGCTCGGCCTTGGCGTCCTCGATGCGGTTCACCAGGCGGCTGCTCTCGTGATTGTCGCGGACCGTCTTGGTCAGGGTGATACAGGTCTGGATCAGCATCACGATGCCCATGGTGAGATAGCCCTTCATCCAGAGGTCGATCGGCAGGAAGAACACGCCGATGGCGACGAGGAAGGCGGAGGCGGCGAAGGACGCGTAAGTGAAGGTCACCCAGGCGCTGCTGTGGGGCTGGCCGTTCTGGTTCATGATGGTCTCCTGTTGGTTCGAATGAGGTTGAGGTTTGAGAGATGAGGTCTGGGATCAGGCCGTCGGGGTGCGCTTGGATTTCAACCGCGACAGCACGTCGTCCGCGGTCGTCTTGAGCCGGGGGCCGAAGCCCTGCTCGGCCAATCGTTCGGCAGTGGCGAGCGGGCCGGAGGCCGCATCGAGCTCGACCAGCGCGTCATCGGCAGCCTGGGCCTCCATTTGGCGATCGCGCAGGCGCCGCAAGGTGCTCTCCGCCTCCGGCAGCGTGGATTCGTATGGACGGGCCGCCTCGATGCCGCTGCGGCGAAGCGAGCGCACCGCTTCCGAGGCGCGGGCGACGCGGCGGCCGCGGTCGAGCTCGGTGATGCGGGCCTGCGCGTTCGCGACGTGCCGCTTCAAGCGGGCGATCTCGGTCGCGAACAGCGCGCGGGCCGTCATGGCCGCATCCCGGTCGGCCTCGAGGCCTGCGATGGCTTCGGCGGCATCCTTGGCGAGATCCTCGCGGCCGCCGTCGAGCGCGGCAATCGCGCGGGTTTCGAGATCTGCGATGCGGGCGATGGTCGCCTCGAGCTTGCGGCCCTCCTGCTGGTCCTGGGCGATGGCCAGCGCCAAGGTCCGCTTGCTGCGCTCGACGGCCGCGGCCGCATCGCGCATCTGCTGGTCGAGGATCAGAAGGGCCGTGCGGTCCTCCAGCTCCTCGCCCGCGGCGGCCACGCTGCCGCGGAAGAGTGTCACTACAGTCTTGAACATTGTCAGCTCCCTGTTATGAGCGTTGCTCACAAACGATTAGTAGCGGCAGCCATGAACATTGTTCAAGAAAAAATTTGAGCAACGCTCAAGAATTTGGTAAACAATTGACTAAGGCCTTGGAGCGTCGGGAGAAACTACGGGCGGCCTTGATCCGGGCCGCCGAGCGTATGATTGCGGAGCGGGGCCTGGCCGGCCTGAAAACCCGCGATCTCGCCCGCGAGATCGGCTGTGCCAATGGCGCGGTCTACAATCTCGTCGCGGACGTTGACGAGCTTGTCCTGTGCATCGGCTCGCGGACGCTGCTCCGTCTCGACGAGGCGCTCAGTGCAGCGGTGCGCGCTGGCAATCCGTCGCCGCAGGAGACGCTGGTGCGCATCGCGATCGCCTATTGCGACTTCGCCGCGGAAAATCTCGAACTCTGGCGCGCGCTGTTCGAGCACCGCATAGAGCCCGACAAGGAAGTCCCCGACTGGTTCGTCGACGACCAGTTGAAGCTGTTCCGTCACATCCACGCGCCGCTGGCGGCGTTGTTTCCAAAGCGAGGGACAGAGGAACTCGGCATCACCGCGCGCAGCCTGTTCTCGGCCGTGCACGGCATGGTGGCGCTGGGACTCGAGCAGAGGCTGGTCGCCGTGCCGCTGCCGGCACTGCGCAAGGAGATCGCCCTCCTCGTGCGCGCGATGCTCGACGGATTGATCGCGCGGGCAAGCTAACCGCATCGACTGACTAAAATTTCGCCTGTCGCATCGCGGGCGGCGCGCCTAGCTTTCGCGGCGTCTCGTTCCCTCGTCCGGAGCCTCCCATGTCCCTCCTCATCCGCGGCGGCACCGTCGTCAATCACGATCATTCGCGCCGTGCCGACGTGCTGATCGACGGCGAGACCATCGTCGCGCTCGGCGCCTCGCTCGAGGCGCCGACGGGAGCCGAGATCATCGATGCCGGCGGCGCCTACGTCATTCCGGGCGGCATCGATCCGCACACCCATCTCGAAATGCCGTTCATGGGCACCGTCACCGCCGACGATTTCGAATCCGGCACCAAGGCGGCGCTGACCGGGGGCACCACCATGGTGGTGGATTTCTGCCTGCCCGATCCCGGCCAATCGATGCTCGCCGCCTACCAGGAATGGCGGCATAAATCCGAGAAGGCGGCATCCGACTACGGCTTCCACATGGCGGTGACCTCGTGGTCGAAGCAGATCCATGACGAGATGGAGACCGTGGTCAAAACCTACGGCATCAACACCTTCAAGCACTTCATGGCCTACAAGGGCGCGCTGATGGTGAACGATGACGAGCTCTACAACTCGTTCGCGCGCTGCGCCCATCTCGGCGCCATGCCCGTGGTTCACGCGGAGAACGGCGATGTCGTCGCCCTGATGCAGGAAGCGCTGATCGCACGCGGCGTCACCGGCCCCGAAGGGCATGCCTATTCGCGGCCGCCGGAGGTCGAGGGCGAAGCCACCAACCGCGCCATCATGATCGCCGATATGACGGGCACGCCGGTCTACATCGTCCACACCAGTTGTCGCGAGGCGCATGACGCGATCGCCCGCGCCCGGGCGGCGGGGAAGCGCGTCTATGGCGAGCCGCTGATCCAGCACCTGCTGCTCGATGACAGCGAATACCAGAACAAGGACTGGAATCATTCCGCACAGCGCGTGATGTCACCGCCGTTCCGCGACAGGTCACATCAGGAGAGTCTCTGGGCCGGCCTGCAATCCGGATCGCTCCAGGTGGTCGCGACCGACCATTGCGCCTTCACCACCGAGCAGAAGCGGTTTGGCCTCGGCGATTTCAGGAAAATCCCGAACGGCACTGGGGGCATCGAGGATCGCCTTGCACTGTTGTGGACCGCCGGCGTCGCCACCGGCCGACTGACGAAGGAAGAATTCGTCGCGGTGACCTCGGCGACCATCGCCCGCATCCTCAACATCTATCCGCGCAAGGGCGCGGTCGCCGTCGGCTCGGATGCCGATGTCGTGGTGTGGGATCCCAAGGCGAGCAAGACCATCAGCGCCAAGCGGCAGATGAGCCGGATCGATTACAACGTATTCGAGGGCTTTGCCTGCACGGGCGGGCCGGCCGCAACGCTGTCACGAGGCCGCGTCGTCTGGAAGGATGGAGACTTGCGCGCCGAAGCCGGCGACGGCCATTATGTCGAACGCCCGGCATTCTCGCCGGTGCACGTGGCGAACTCCACATGGAAAGAGCTGACCGCCCCGCGCGCGGTCGCACGCGGAGCGGTGACGCCGTAACGGCTCCGCTCACGCGGCTTGCGACGCCGTGAAGCGCGGCCCATGGCACATACCTTGCCTCTTTGTACGGCAAATCGCTATCAAGGAGGCACTGATGAGCCTAACGTCTTTCGATCTGAGCCGCCGCAGCGTCGTACTTGGCGGCCTCGGCATCGCTGGAATGACGACTGTCCCATCACTTGCCTGGGCGCAGGGACGCGCCGAGACGCTGCTGGTGGTGCAGGAGCTCGGGCCGAACTCGCTCGACATGCAGGGCGTCGGCTCCAACCAGACCGTGAACGGCCTGTCCTGGAACTGCTACGATCGCCTGCTCTCCTATGCCTCGAAGACGCTGCCCGACGGCACCATCTCATACGACCGCGAGAAGCTCGCGCCGGAGCTTGCCGAAAGCTGGGAGGTCGCGGCCGACGGCATGTCCTGCACCTTCAAGCTTCGCAAGGACGCCAAATTCCACGATGGCACGCCTGTGACGGCAAAGGACGTCAAATGGTCGTTCGACCGCGCCGTGAAGGTCGGGGGATTTCCGACCTTCCAGATGTCGGCGGGGTCGCTGGAGAAGCCCGAGCAATTCGTCGTGGTCGACGATCACACCTTCCGCATCGACTATGTGCGCAAGGACAAGATGCTGCTGTTCAACGTCGCCGTCGTCGTGCCCTTCATCATCAACTCCGAGCTTGCGAAGAAGAACGCAACGGCTGAAGACCCCTGGGCGCTCGCGTGGCTGAAGTCCAACGAGGCCGGCGGCGGCGCCTACAGAATCGAAAGCTGGAAGCCCGGCAGCGAGACCGTGCTGGTGCGCTTCGACGACTGGAAGAGCGGACCGCTGCCGAAGGTGAAGCGCGTGATCGCGCGCGACGTTCCCTCCGCCGGCACGCGCCGCGCCATGCTGGAGCGGGGCGATGCCGATATCTCCAGCGGCTTCGCGCCGCGCGATTTCGAGCAGATCATCAAGGAGGGCAAAGTCAAGGTCTCCGGCGTGCCGATCCCGAATGCGCTCTGGTACGTCGCGCTCAACACCGCGAAGCCCCCGTTCAACAATGTGAAGCTGCGTCAGGCCATCGCCTGGGCGATGCCGTATGAGCAGATCCAGAGCAGCGCATTCTTCGGCCGCGCGGTTCCGATGTATGGCGGAGCCGCTGAAGTTTCAAAGCCCGTCTGGCCGCAGCCGTCTCCCTATGTCACCGATCTCGACAAGGCCAAGGCCCTGATGAAGGAAGCCGGCTTCGAGTCCGGCCTGGAGACGACGTTGTCGATCGACACGGGCACCGCGACGGTCGGCGAGCCGACGGCAATCCTGATCCAGGAAAGTCTCGCCAAGATCGGCATCAAGGCGGCCATCGAAAAGATACCCGGCGCGAACTGGCGCACGACGCTGAACAAGAAGGAGCTGCCGCTCGCGCTCAATCGCTTCTCAGGCTGGCTGGATTATCCCGAATATTACTTCTACTGGAATTTCCACGGCAACAATTCGATCTTCAACATCTCCTCCTACCAGAACAAGGAGATGGACGCGCTGATCGACAAGGCGCGCTTCACCGTGGACGCGGCGGAATACGACAAGGCGGTCAAGGATTTCATCGCGCTCTGCATGCGCGACGTTCCCATCGTTCCACTCAACCAGCCGATCCACGACGTCGCCATGCAGAAGACCGTCACCGGCTACGAGTTCTGGTTCCACCGCGAGCCGGACTATCGCCAGTTCGCGAAGGGCTAGTTCTTCCCGACGACGCGGACGCGCGATACGACGCGCGCCTGTTCGGTCGGAAAGGCTCGCGACAGGCGCTCGTCGCTCGCGCGCAGCATCGCCGCATCCAGCTTGCCCTGACGCGATCCTTCCAGCGCGCAGGCGAAGACGCGGTAGAATTGCGCGCCGTCATAGGCGACCAGCAACGTGTCGACCCCGGCGTTGATCGCCTCGACGACAGCCTTGCAGACGTCATTCTGGTAGATCGCACCCATCACGAGGTCGTCGGTCATGACGACGCCCTGGTAATTCCAGGTGTCGCGGATGATGCCTTGGACCACGCGCCTCGAGTGTGAGGCAGCACGGTCGGGGTCGACGGCGGTGAGCGTGACATGGCCGACCATGAGCGCGCTGCGCGAATGCGACAGCACCTCGCGGAACGGGAGCCAGTCGGTCACCTCCAGCTCCTTCACGGGCGTGTTGAGATCAGCGCTGAAATGATGCGTGTCGGTGCGGACGCGGCCGATGCCCGGAAAATGCTTCAGCGTGGCGCCGACGCCTGACTCTTCCAGCCCGCGGACATAGGCGCTGGCAATCGTGCTGACGACGACGGGATCGGTCGCAATCGCGCGCTGGCCGATCAGCGTATGGAAGTCGAGGCGGTTGCGCGGTTGCGGCGGCTTGAGGTCGAGCACCGGTGCGAGATTGAGGTTGACGCCCAGCTCGGAAAGCTCGCGACCGTGGATGCGGCCGAACTCCTCCGCCCTGGCCTGCTGCTCATCGGGCGCGAGCCCGGTGAGCGTCGCCAGCGCCGGCACCTTGGTCAGCGGCGGCGCAAGATGCCCGACGATGCCGCCCTCCTGGTCCGCGGCGACGACCAGCGGCGGCAGGCCGACCGCGCGCCGCTTGTCCTGAAGCGCCGCAATCTCGGCTCGGAGCGCCTCGACCGTCCGGCCGCGAATGTTGTGCCGGGTGACGTAGACGCCGCCGATCAGGCCCTGCTCGGCGAGCCGTGCGACCTCCGGAAAGGAGGAATAGCCGACCATGAAGTGCGGCCCGAGCTGGCGCGCCTCCGTCGCGCTGGCGGCGAGGACGTCGTGCTTGCGCAGCTCGAACTTCAAATGCGCCGTCGACATCAGCAGCGGCGGCAGGCACCAGAGCACGACCAGCAGCTTGCCGGCGGTTGTCCGCCACCGGCCTCTGCGCAGCAGGACGATGACGATCGCGAAGCTTGCGACGACGAGCGCGATGTTTCCGGCGCCGCGCAGCGGCACCAGATAAGGATCGTTCTTGTTCGCGGCCGCGAATGCAACAAGAGGTGCGGCCAGCCAGAGCAGGATGAGACCGATACGGCGGAGCAATTGCATGATGTGCCACATGGGAGGAGTGGTGAATGCTTCGCACCTATCAAAGCGATTCACGCCGCGCGAGAGGCAAAGGCGCGCCTGCACGAAAACTGCAAAAGACTCCTGAAACCGTGCAGACGATGATCCCGCCTTCTGCACAAGAGGCGGTCAGACTTCGTGATGCCACACATCACGAAAGGTCATTTGCACATGACGAGCCTGGCTTCGACGATCGCAGCGGAACTCCATCCGATCAGGCATTCCTCGATCCCAACCAAGGTCGGCCTTGCGCTGGCGCTGGCCGGGCTCGCCGACTGGCTGTTCTATGGCGAGCGGATCGGGCTGTCGCTGACGCTGTTTGCGATTGCGTTGGCTTGCGTATCGGTGCTGTTCAATCACGCGGCCCTGGATCAACGGCGCGCCGTCATCAGCGCGGCCGTTCTCGCCGCCGGCCTCGTGCCGGCCGTCGAAGAGCTCAACGCGCTGTCGTTCCTGATCCTCACCATGGCGTTGGTCATTGCGCTTCTAGTCGCAACCAACCCCGATGCGAACGGGCTTGGCGAGCGTGCCCGCGCGCTAGGAAATCTTGTCTTGCTCGGCCCCTTCCGGTTTTTGCTCGATGCGCGCCAGCTGTTCGACATGTCGGCGTTCACCCGCGGCATCGCGCTCTGGCTGCTCCCGGCAGCGCTCAGCACCGTCTTTGTCGCGCTGTTCGCCGCGGCCAATCCGGTGATCGAGCAGTGGGTCGCCCTGCTCAATCCAAAGCTCATCCTCGAATACATCAGCATCCCGCGCGCGCTGTTCTGGATCATGATGCTGGCACTGGTCTGGCCGTTCATCCATGTGCGCTGGCGGCGCAAGACGGTCGTCACCACCGATGTTGCAGATCGACCCGTGCCGCCGCCGCTCCCGCCCGCAGCCCCCATCGTCTCGGCGGAATTCCTCGGCCCCTCGACCATCCTGCGCTCGCTGATCCTGTTCAACCTGCTGTTCGCGGCGCAGTCCATTCTCGATGGCATCTATCTCTGGGGCCATGTCGCGCTCCCCGCGAACATGACTTATGCGGCCTATGCCCATCGCGGCGCCTATCCGCTGATCGCGACCGCCCTGCTCGCCGCCGCCTTCGTGCTGGTGGCAATGCGTCCGGGGGGCGCGGCGGAGAAGTCGAACGTGATCCGGCCGCTGGTGTATCTCTGGGTCGGGCAGAACGTGCTCCTGGTCGCCTCCTCTATCCTCCGCCTCGATCTCTACGTCGACATCTACATGCTGACATATTGGCGTATCGCGGCCTTCATCTGGATGGGGCTGGTGGCGCTCGGCCTGATCCTGATCGTGGCCCGTATCGCGCTCGACCGGCCCAACCGGTGGCTGATCAGCGCCAATCTGATCGCGTTAATGATCGTGCTCTATGGTTGCTCGCTGATGAACTTCGACGCACTCATTGCCGACTACAATGTTTCCCACAGCCGGGAAGCATCGGGCGAAGGCGTGCAGGTCGACATCAACTATCTCCTGACGCTGGGGCCGCAGGCGCTGCCTGCCATCGACAAGGCTTTCATGCTCCGGCCCGGCACGCCGGAGAGCTGCCTTGTGTCGCGCCGCGACCGCCTTGTAGAACAGCAGCGCCAGGATCTCACCTGGCGAAGCTGGGGCTTCCGGAACTGGCGGCTCGGGCGCAGGCTCGAGGCACAGGCGGCACGTCAGCCGGCTGGCTGACAGGGAGGCGGAGATCATCTTGGCGCATCGCATTCTCATCGTCGACGACGAGGGCCACATCCGCGAGGTCATCCGTGTCGCGCTGAAGAAGGCCGGCATGGACGTGATCGAGGCCCGCGACGGCAAGGAGGCGCTCGCCCGCTTTGCCGCCGACAGGCCCGATCTGATCGTGCTCGACATCGGCATGCCCGAGTTCGACGGCCTCGACGTCTGCCGGGAAGTCCGCAAGAGCTCCGACGTGCCGATCCTGTTCCTGTCGGCGCGCGACGAGGAGATCGACCGCATCCTTGGCCTCGAGATCGGCGGCGACGATTACGTGACAAAGCCGTTCAGCCCGCGCGAGCTGGTCGCACGCGTCAATGTCATCCTGCGCCGGCTCTCCCCACGCAACGGCGAGGCCAAGACCGGTACGGCCGCGCTGTCGCAAGGGGGTCTCCTGATCGATCCCGAGCAGCATGTCGCGACCTTCGCCGGCACGCCGCTGAAGCTGACCGCGATCGAGTTCGGCATCCTGCGCGCGTTTCTGACCCGGCCGACCTCGGTGTTCAACCGCGAGCAGCTGATGCGGGCGGCCTACCAGCTCAACATCCAGGTCTCCGACCGCACCATCGACAGCCACATCCGCAACATCCGCGCCAAGCTTGCGGCGCAAAATTGCGAGAACGTGATCGAGACCATCCACGGCGTCGGCTTCAAGCTCGGCCGCTGCGAGACAGAGGCATGAGCGCGGCGCCCGACAAATGGCGGCCCTCGCTCACCCTCGTGATCTTCACGGTGCTGGCGACCGTCGGCGTGCTGCCGCTGGTCGGCCTGTTCTTCTTCCGCCTCTACGATAACCAGCTGATCCGCCAGACACAGGCCGAGCTGATCGCGCAGAGCCGTGTGCTGGCGACGATCTATGCGCAGGAGATCACGGCGAGGCTCGACAGCGGCCTCGTGCTCGGCGCCGAGGTGCCGCCGAACGTGCTGCCCGATCCCGGCGACCAGGTCACGCCGATCCGGCCCGCGCTCGACCTCACCGCCAACGACCTGCTGCGGCGGCGGCCGGACGCGCTGCCCGCGCCGCAAGCAGCGCAAGCGGCCTATGTCGAGATCGGCGCGAAGCTGACGCCAATCATCCGCGAAACCCAGAAGGTGACGCTGGCGGGCTTTCGCATCCTCGATCCGCAGGGCGTCGTGATCGCCGGGCGGCAGGAGGTCGGGCAGTCGCTCGCCCATATCGAGGAAGTCGCGGATGCGCTGCACGGGCAATACCGGGCGACCTTGCGCAACCGCGTGCCGGACAAGCCGCCGCCGCCGATCTATTCCTTCAGCCGCGGCCTCGGCGTGCACGTGTTCTCGGCGATGCCCGTCATCGTCAACAACCGCGTCGCGGGCGTGATCTACACCACGCGGACGCCGAGCAACATTTTCGATCATCTCTACCAGGAGCGGGCCAAGTTCGTGCTGGCCGGGCTCGCCGTGATCCTCGGCACCATCGCGATCGGCCTGGTGTTCTCGCGCACCATCACGCGGCCGATGCGCGAGCTGATCGACCGCGCCGCCAGAATTGGGCGCGGCGACCGCGAGGCGTTCCAGCCGCTGCGGCACTACGGCACGCGCGAGTTCGCCCAGCTCTCGCACAGCTTCCTCGGCATGGCCGAGCAGCTGGCGCGGCGCTCGGACTACATCGCGACCTTCTCGGCCCACCTCACCCACGAGCTGAAATCGCCGCTGACCTCGATCAAGGGCGCCGCCGAGCTGCTGCAGGATTCGGTTCAGGGCAAGGCCGGCAGCCTGACGCCGGCCGAGCAGAACACGTTCATCGCCAACATCCTCGCCGACACACAGCGGCTGGAGGCGATGGCGCAGCGGCTGCGCGAGCTGGCCCGCGCCGAGAGCCTGCCGCAGAACGAGCGGACCGAGCTCGCGCCCGTCATCGCCGACCTCCGGAGCCGGTTTCCGGCGAGCCGCATCGAGGCCAGCGGCAGCCTCGACCGGGCCATCGGCATGTCCTCGGAGAAGGCGCTGATCGTGCTATCGCACCTCGCCGACAACGCGATGCGGCATAAGGCCGGGACCATCCGGCTGGAGGCGGCGGACGAACGGACGACCCTGCTGCTGACGGTGAGCAATGACGGCGAGCCGATCTCGGCGCCGAACCGCGACAGGATCTTTGACGCGTTCTTCACCACCCGCCGCGACCAGGGCGGGACGGGGATGGGATTGGCGATCGCGCGCGCGGTGATGGCGAGCCATGGCGGCTCGATCAGGCTCAAGCCCACCGAGACGGGCGCGGCCTTCGAGCTGCAATTCCCCGCAGGTTAGATCGCGAACACCCAGGCGGCCACGATGGTGCCGAGGGTGACGAGACCGGCGATGGTCCAGCCGGCGGCGTATTCAAGTTCAGGATGACCGGTTGCCCGCATGATCTCGGTGGGATCGGCGGTATGCTTCTCTGCCATGACAGCCTCGCACGTTACTTTCCGCGTCACTAGATAAGTCGCATCAGCCGCCAATAGGTTCCATCACGGAAAGGGGAGGAATGACGCAGCTTGGTTTGTTCGCCGAGCCGGACGCCAGTCCGGCCGGTCTCCGACATACGAATGATTTTATCGACGCCGCCACCGAGCGGGAGCTGATCGGCCGCATCGCGGCATTGCCGCTCCAGCGCTTCCAGTTCGGTGCCTTCGAGGGCAACCGCCGGGTGGCGTGGTTCGGCTATAGCTACGATTACGCGCTGCAGCGCCTCGCGGAAGCCGAGCCGATCCCGGACTGGGTGCGGCCAGTTGCGCGCCAGGTCGAGGCCTGGGCGGGGCTGAGAGAGGGCAGCGTGCAGCAGGTGCTCTGCACCGAATATGACGCCGGCGTCGGCATCGGCTGGCATCGCGACAAGCCGCATTTCGACAAGGTGCTCGGCCTGTCGCTGGGCTCGGCTTGCAAATTTCGCTTCCGCCGCCGCAGCGGCGACAAGTGGGAGCGCTACACGCTCGCGGCTCTCCCGCGCTCGCTTTACCTGATGGACGGAGAGGCCCGATCGCAATGGGAGCACAGCATCCCGCCGGTCGAGGCGCGCCGCTACTCCGTCACGTTCAGAACGATGAAGCGGACCTGATCGTCCAAGACAAAATGCGAAAACAACCCCATGCACAGTAGCAACCGCCATCCGGCATGACGCGAGGTCGCCTCCCGCAAGCGTCTGATACACAGGTGCAAAACGCCGCTTCGCGCAACTGGGCCCCGCCCCGGCCTTGCCTTTCAAATCGGGGGGCATGCTAGATTGAACGGACCGGCAGGAGGGGCGCATGGGCAACAGCCAGGCAACGCGGGACGGGGCCGATCGGGTGAAATCGGGTCGAGCGATCGTCGCCTGCGCCCTCGTTCTTGCGGGTCATCCCATGTCGCCGGCGCCCACGCCGCGACACCCACCAAGGGTCTCGGGCTCCACCGCGCTGGCGCTGGCGGGCGTGATCGCGCCGCTGTCGCCGGATCTGACGGGCCCTGAGAAGAAGGCGGTGGCCATGCTGTTCGCCGCCAATGCCGACATCCCCTACAAGAAGCCGATCGTGGTGACGGCCGACCGGATCGTCTGCCGCACCGGCAATGTCGACATCACCATTCGCAATTGCGAAGTGACCTTCGGCAAGAAGACGAAGACAGTGAACGGCTCAACCGCCAACGAGATCTTCGCCACCGAAGCGCTGGCCGGCGTTCCCGCCGATGGCGCAGCCGGATCGAACTTCGAGAGCCTCGCCAAGCTCAGCTGCACGATCGACCCCAATGCGATCAGGCGGAAGGACGGCAGCGGGGCGGATTGCACGTTCCAGCCGGGGAATTGAGCCGCGCTCGCAAGTACGGGGTGCCGTCAAATCGCCTCAAGGCCCACCACTAATCGAAATCTGCAACTAATAAGGCGAATAGAGAAGACAGGCCCCAAGCGCGCGCCATTATGGCGCACAAGGCCGATAACATCATGAAGAATTATCTCGCATTTTTGCTTGTTCTGACCGTCACGACCGCCTCCGCGCATGGCCCGGTGCCGATGCGCCCGGGTATGCCGTCCGATCTCGTCCTGACGGGCCTCACCGATTCCGACACCATCGCCGGCGGCACCGCGCGGCTGTGCGAGCAGGTCACCTTCTCGCGCGGCCTTCGTTACGGCGAGAGCGAGGCCAATGTGCTCGACATCGCGGCCAGCGCGACCAAGGCGGATACGCCGCGGCCGGTGTTGCTGTTCGTGGCCGGCGACACCTTTACCGGCGACCGCGGCGCGCCGGACCTCGCGCGCGAGATGCAGGACCAGGCCATGTGCTTTGCCGCACGCAACGACATGATCGGCGTGCGCGTCAACTATCGCCTGGCGCCGTCGGCGGCGTGGCCGATCGGGGCGACCGACGTTGCGGCAGCGCTGTCCTGGGTGCACGGCAATATCGACCTGTTCAACGGCGATGCCCGCGAGATCGTCGCGGTCGGCTATGGCGCCGGCGCCTTTCATGTCGCGACCCTGCTGGCGCATCCCGAGTTCCAGACCGACAGTGCCGACGTCGCAGGCGTCGTGCTGGTGTCGGGGATCTATCGCGCCGGCAAGGATGCGAGCGAAAGCGTGAAGGCCTATCTCGGCGACGACGCCGCCCAATATGATAAGCGTTCGGTCTACCCCGGCATCATCAATGTCGACGTGCCGATCGTGCTGGCCTGGGCCACGGACGATCCCGCCGGCATCGTGGCGCAGGGTGAGACCTTGAAGAAGACGCTCTGCGGCGCCGGCCACTGCCCGCGCGCCAGCCTGCTGCGCAGCCGCGACGGCATCGCGGCCGCGTTCGGGCTGGACGGGTCGGGCGAAAGTCTCGCCGAACCGACGCTACTGCTGGTGCATCAGCTGGAGGCGCGAGGGTTGCCGTAAAGGCGCTTACGCCGAGTTTTTGCGAGGGCCGCTCCGCTCCCTCCAGGGCCGCGCAATCGCAATGGATTTCACGGGGATTGTCCATGGGGCTCCGCCTCTCCCGCTTGCGGGAGAGGCCGACGCGCTCCGGGCGATGCGAAGCATCGTCCCGCGCGCGGCGGGTGAGGGCTCTTTCCGCAATGGGATCCTCTCCGCAATTCTCGACAATCCCGACGCGGAGACACCCCCAACCCCGACCCTCCCCCGCAAGCGGGAGAGGGAGCCTACTGCCGACGCCGCTGCATCGTGCGGGCCACATGCGATTGCCGGGCCGGCATGCGATCGTCTTGGGAACCGGAAGCGATGGAGAAGGGTGGGCGGCGCGCAACCCCATGCGCTTCCTTCCAGTTCTTATATGTGGAGCGCAAGGCTCTTGCTTCAAGACCCCGCCTCACCCGTAGAAGTCAGGCCCACTGGCAAACCCGGGGTGGCGAATGACCGAACATGACGTGATCATCATCGGCGGTGGTCCGACTGGATTGATGCTGGCAGGCGAGCTGGCTCTGGCCGGCGTGAACGTCGCGATCGTCGAGAAGCGTCCGGACCAGGCGGTGGAGGGCTCGCGCGCGAGCGGTCTGCATCCACGGGCCATCGAGCTGCTCGATCAGCGCGGCATCGCGGAGAGGTTCCTCGCGCAAGGCACCAAGCACTACGCCGTCGCGCTCGCGGGCATCGTCCTCGAAGCTCACGACCGGCCAAGCCGCCACAACTACACGCTCGGTCTCTGGCAGGAAAAGATCGAACGCGGTCTCGCCGACTGGATCTCGGAACTGGCCGTCACACTTTATCGGGGCTGTGAGATGGCGACCTTTGTCGAAACCGCGGAGTGGGTCGAGGTCCGGCTGACGGACGGGCGCAGCCTCGGCGCGCGCTATCTCGTCGGCTGCGACGGAGGCCGCAGCCTCGTGCGCAAGACCGCCGGCATCGGGTTTCCCGGATCGGAGCCACAGGCGAGCTACCTCATCTTCGAAGCCAGCATGGCGGATGAACCGCCACTCGGCATCCGCTACGGGGCGCGGGGGCTGTATGCTCTGGGATGGCTCGATGGCGGGCCGCGAGTGCGTGGCGTCGTGACGGAAGAGCGGCTCGAGCAGGACGCCCGTCCCACGGAATCGGATCTCAGGGCGGCCCTTCAGGCCGGCTACGGATCGGATCTCGGCATCCATGCGGTGACGTGGATGTCGCGGTTCACGGACGCGGCGCGGCAAGCGGACGCCTATCGCAAGAACCGCATCCTGCTCGCCGGTGACGCCGCGCATGTCCACTCCCCCGTGGGAGGACAGGGCCTGAACGTTGGATTGCAGGACGCGGTGAATCTCGGCTGGAAGCTGGCCCAGGTGGTGAAGGGGATCTCGCACGACGCCCTGCTGGACAGCTATCATGCGGAGCGGCACCCGGTCGGCGCCGCGCTGCTGGAGCTGACGCTGGCACTCACCGCGCTCAACCGTGGCGACGAGCACACCACGGCGCTGCGCGGATTCGTCGCCACCTCCATGAGGATGGACGAGCCCAGGAAATGGTATTCCGCCAAGGTCTCCGGCCTCGACATCCGCTACGGCGCGGAAGGTTCTCACCCGCTGCTCGGCAGGCGCATGCCCGACCTCGACCTCGTCACCGCGGATGGTCCAACGCGTGTGTTCGAGCTGATGCGCGAGGCGCAGCCGCTCCTGCTCGATCTCGGCGCGCCGGAGTGCGCCGTTCCCGAGCGCTGGCGCGAGCGCGTCAGGCAGGTCAGCGCGTCGTTCACGGGTATCTGCGAGATGCCGGTGATCGGCGTCGTTTCGCCCCCCGCCGCCGTGCTCATTCGCCCCGACGGGCATGTCGCCTGGGTCAGCACAGGCAATTGCGAAGGTCTCGTGGAGGCGCTCTCGACATGGTTCGGAGACTAGCTGCTACGCCCGAAGCACATGGTCCGGGAGAAGCAGCGCGTCAATGCGCCTGTCGTTTCGTTCGGAGCACTTGAAGCGGGTCGCTCAGCCACAGCTTGCCAAACGTTTGACCTAGATCAACCTGCTTGGGTGCGGATCAAGTCGAACCTCACTCAGGGGGCCAACGACAAAGGTGTCGAGCATGCGCGTCACCGGCAGGCTGCTGTTCGTCTCAATGATCGCCTTCGCTTCGCTGGGGGCGATGTCGCAGCAACAGCATTCAGACCAATCGGCGTCCGCCAACGAGATCCGCATCGGCAATGTCATGCCGTATTCGGGGCCGCTGTCGGAGTTCGGCGCGATAGGCCAGGCGGAGGCGGCCTATTTCGACATGGTCAATGCGCGCGGGGGCATCAACGGCCGCAAGATCCGCTTCATCACGCGCGACGACAATTCCGATCCGGGAAACGCACTGGAGCTGACGCGAAACCTGGTCGAGAAAGACGATGTGCACCTGATGTTCGGCTCGTTCGGCACGCCCGGCAATCTCGCCGCGCGCTGGTACCTGAACGAGAAGAAAGTGCCGCAGCTGTTCGTCGCCTCCGGCGACGAGGAGCTGAGCCAGGCGAAAGCATTTCCCTGGACCATGGGCTGGCAGCCGTCGTACCGCGCGGAGGGGCGCATCTACGCCAATTACATCCAGGCCTATTATCCCGGGAAGAAGATCGTGGTGCTCTGGCAGAACGACCAATTCGGCCGCATGCTCTACAAGGGCATCCAGGAAGGGCTCGGCGAGCTGAACCGCCTCGTGCTCGTCGACATCGCCTTCGACATCAACGACGAGCATCTCGACGGCCACGTCTCGATCCTCAGGCGCGCGGGCGCCGACATCTTCGTCTTTCTCGGCGTGCCCTCGACCGCGTCGAAGGTGATCAAGCTGGCGGCGTCGATGAAATGGCGCCCGGTCGTCATCGTCAACGACGCCTCGGCCTCGATCGCCAATGCGATGGCGCCTGCGGGCCTGGAGAATTCCGCCGGCGTGATCTCGGCGGCGTTCTTGAAGGATCCAAGCGATCCCGCATGGAAGGACGATCCCGCCATGAAGGACTGGTTCGCCTTCATGGACAAATATCATCACGTCGAAAGCACCAACAACAGCGCCGCGCTGTATGGCTACGCCGCGGCCGAGGCACTGACGCAGGTGCTGAAGCAATGCGGCGACGATCTCTCGCGCGAGAACATCATGCGGCAGGCGGCATCACTGAAGGCCTATCAGTCCTCAGTCGCGCTGCCCAATATCAGGATGAATACGTCGCCGGCGAGCTATCTGCCGATCAGGCAGATGCGGCTGGTGCAGTTCGATGGGCGCTCGTGGCAGCCGTTTGGTGAGGTGATCGAGACGGCGTTTACGGAGGGGGCGGCGAGGTAGGTTTCATTTTAAGGGCGTCGTTGCAGTTGGCGTGACGACGACTCCCACCGTTTGCTGAGCCACCCCTCTCCCCCGTCCTCCCCCGCAAGGGGGGAGGGAGCGCAGCGGAGTGCGCGGCTACACTGCGGCTCATCGCTGACGGCCAAATGAATCGAGTCTTTCACCACAACAATGGTATGTTCCCTCCCCCCTTGCGGGGGAGGGTCAGGGAGAGGGGTACCACACGGGGACTCTTTCGACCGGAATAGCGCCGCCCTCACGCTGGCTTCAGCGAGGCCAGGGCGTTTTCCAGCAGCGAGCGCACGCGGGCTGCATCGCCGGACTTCACCACCGCGGGATCGAGATACAGCTCGAGCCCCGGCGCGCGTTCGGTGATGACGCCGCTTCGTTCCGCCGCGGCGTCGTTCAGCGCATCGACCGAATACGGAATCACCTCGCGGCTGATGCCTTTCATCGTGATCGCGGGCAGCGCGTGGGCGCGGACGATGTCGCTGACGAGGGCAAAGGTCTCGTAGCTCAACACGATCCCGCCGGGCTCGGCGATCGACTGCAGGCGCGCAGCGAGGTTCGCTTCGGCGCCGATGATGGTGTAGTCCATGCGGTCGCTGCTGCCGAAATTGCCGACATTGCAATAGCCGGAATTGATGCCCATGCGCGAGCGGAACGGCTGCTCGATGCCGGACGCCCGCCATTTCGCATTGAGCTCGGCGAGGCGCTGCTGCATGCGCCAAGCCATCTGGAGACAGGCTTCGGCGTCGGCACGGTCGCCCTTGGTCTCGGGGTCGCCAAAGAAGATCAGCATGGCATCGCCAATGAACTTATCGATGGTGCCGCCATATTCATGAGCGATCGCCGACATCTCGGTGAAGTATTCGTTGAGCAGCTGGGTCAGCTGCTCCGGCTGCAGCCGCTCCGCGGTCGCGGTGAAGTTCTGGATGTCGGAGAAGAAGATCGTCAGCTTCTTGCGCTCGGTGTGGATGGTGACGTCCTTCTGGCCCGAAAAAATGCTCTTGTAGACCTGTGGCGGGATATAGCGCGAGATCTTCATCGAGAGCGAGGCGAGGAAGTCGTTGGCGGATTCCAGCTCCTTGTTCATGCCCTTGATGCGGCTCGCCTGGCGGCGCTGCAGCGAGAGGAACGACAGGCCGCTGCCGGCGGCGATCAGGAAATAGGCCAGGAGAAATTTGAATGAAAAGATGTTGGCGGCGATCGGCTGGGCGATGATCACTTCCTGGATGCCCCGGACATCGCCCACCTTCCAGTCCTTTTTCGGGCTCTCGGGGTGGCTGTTGTGGCAACTGACGCAGGCCGGGCCCATGGTGACGGGGGCGACCAGGCGGACCTTATCGTTGAACAGCGAGGTCTCAGTCTCCACGATCTTCTGCTCGGGATCCCTTCGCAGTGCATCGAGCGCGTCCTTCTCGAATTTGTCGAGCTGGTGCGGGGCGCGGTTCTGGAACGGGAAATCCGAGACGAAGCGGTAGGTGATGTTCTCCTGCTGCGCGCCGATCACGCGGCCGAGCTCGAGCGACAATGTCGCGGGGATCGGGATCGCGCCGGGAACCGATTCGTAATTGTGCACGACTTTCGTGCTGCCATTCGGATTGGCCAGCACCCGCCCGACCACATTGGTCGCATAATAGCTGCGCACGCTGGTGATGACGGAATTGAGGTCGATCGCCTGCCGGCGCAGCGCCGTCTTGGAGAGCTCGGTCAGATCCAGCCACACCGCGAGCGGCAGAGCGAGCAGGAGGAAGGCGACCGCGGCGCCGGTCAGGAGGCCGCTCTTGCGCTGCTCTTCGGCAATCTCTTGTTTCACTCTATGGCTCCGTTATGTGCGCTTTTGTCGCAAATTCTTGGAATCTGCGGCACAACATGTGGCCCGCACAGAGCCAATAAACGCCGCTACGCGCAACCCCATTTTATGGTGGTCGCGCCAAGTGCCTTTTCGTTTCATGACGAATGTTTAAGATCGGCACGAACCTGCATTCACTCCGCCGGGAGATCCCATGACCGAGACTATCCGCATCAAGCGCTTCAACGCGCGGCCCGTGATCGTGCCGATGAATCTGCCGCTCAAGACTTCGACCGGGGCGGTCGACAAGGCGCCGCTGGTGCTGATCGACTGCGAGACCGACCAGGGCGCTGTCGGGCATGCCTATCTGTTCTCGATCACGCCGTCAGCGCTGAAGCCGCTGACCGCGATGGTCACGGAAATGTCAGAGCTGCTGCAAGGCGACGAGCTGCTGCCGTTCGAGATCGAGCGCAAGCTGACCCAGCGTTTCACCCTGCTCGGCCTCGCCGGCCTGCAGCGGCTGGCGCAATCCGGCATCGACATGGCCGCGTGGGACGCGCTGGCGCGCAGCAGAGGCCTGCCGCTGGCGCGCCTGCTCGGCGGGGCCCCGAAACCGGTGCGCGCGTATAATTCGAAGGGGCTCGGCATCATGCCGGCGGGCGCGGCCGTCGAGGAGGCGCACAGACTGCTGGCCGAAGGCTTTCAGGCCGCGAAGATCCGTGTCGGCCGGGCCGATGCGCGTGACGACCTCGCCGTGGTGCGCGCGGTGCGCAAGGGCGTCGGCGACGACGTCACGCTGATGTGCGACTACAACCAGGCGCTGACCGTGACCGAGGCGATCCGCCGCGGCGAGATGCTCGATGACGAGGGCCTGAGCTGGATCGAGGAGCCGATTCGGCATGACGATTACGAAGGCAATGCCCGCATTGCGGATGCGCTGCGCACACCGGTCCAGATCGGCGAGAACTTTGACAGCGCCTTCGCCATGCAGGCGGCGCTGTCGGCGGAAGCCTGCGACTACGTGATGCCCGACGTGCAGCGCATCGGCGGCGTCACCGGCTGGCTCCGCGCCGCCGCGCTGGCGCAGGCCGCCGGCATCGAGATGTCGACGCATCTGTTCTCGGAGATCAGCGCGCACCTGCTCTGCGTGACGCCGACGGCGCATTGGCTGGAATATGTCGACTGGGCCGATGCGGTGCTTTCGACGCGGTTGAAGATCAAGGACGGTTTTGCCCTGCCGGGCGAGGAGCCAGGGAATGGGCTCGCCTGGGACGAGGCCGCGGTGAAGAAATATCTGGTTGGCTAACCTCAAGCGCAGTCCCGTAGCCCGGATGGAGCGCAAGCGTAATCCGGGAAAATCTCTCCGCGGCGAGAGGCCCCGGATTGCGCTGCGCTCCATCCGGGCTACAAGACGCCTGCCATATCGAGTGACCCATCATGAGCCGCTTCTGGAGTTCCGTCGTCCGCGACCTCTCGCCTTACGTGCCCGGCGAGCAGCCGAAAATCCCCGACCTCGTCAAGCTCAACACCAACGAGAACCCTTACGATCCCTCGCCGCATGTGCTGGCCGCGATCGCGGCGGCGGCGGAGCGCCTGCGCTTCTATCCCGATCCCGGCGCGACCGCGCTCCGCGAGGCGATTGCGGCGCGCTACAGCGTGGCGGCGGATGAGGTGTTCGTCGGCAACGGCTCGGACGAGGTGCTGGCCCACACGTTCCAGGGCCTGTTGAAGCAGGACGCGCCGCTGCTGTTTCCCGACATCACCTACAGCTTCTATCCGGTCTATTGCCGCCTCTACGGCATCCGCTACGAGGAGGTGCCGCTCGATGCCGCGATGCGGGTGCAGATCGCCGATTACCGGCGGCCGTGCGGCGCCATCATCCTGCCCAATCCGAATGCGCCCACCGGCATCGCGCTGCCGCGCGATGCGATCGAAGCGCTGGTGAGCGAGCATCCGGACCAGCTGGTGGTGGTCGACGAGGCCTATGTCGATTTTGGCGCCGAGAGCGCGGTGCCGCTGGTCGCGCGCCACGACAATCTGCTCGTCATCCAGACGTTCTCGAAGTCGCGGTCTCTCGCAGGCCTGCGCGTCGGCTTTGCCATCGGCCAGCGCCCGCTGATCGAGGCGCTAGAGCGGGTGAAGGACAGTTTCAATTCCTATCCGCTCGATTGCCTCGCCATCGCCGGCGGCGTTGCGGCGATCAAGGACGAGACGTGGTTCGAGGAGACCCGTGCGCGCATCATCGCGAGTCGGGAGAAGCTGGTCCGCGACCTCGCGGGCCTGGGCTTCGAGGTGGTGCCGTCGATGGCGAATTTCGTGTTCGCGCGGCATCCCCGCCATGGCGGCGCCGAGCTCGCAGCCGGACTGCGCAAGCACGGCGTGCTGGTCCGGCATTTCGCCAAACCCCGCATCGGGGATTTCCTGCGCATCACGGTCGGGACCGAGGCGCAGTGCAGCCGCCTGATCGCCGTGGCGCGCGACCTGGTCTGATCCGCATGACCAATTGGCGGCCGCCTCCCTACATCCGACTCGTCGCGCTCGGCCTGCACTGGTGGGACGGGCGGCTGCTGGCGGCCGAGGTGCGCGACGATGCCGAGCGGGTCAAGGGCGTGCGCCCGCTCGGCGGCGAGATCGCGTTCGGCGAGAGCTGGCGGGCGGCACTGCTGCGCGAATTCAGCGAAGAGCTCGGCATTGACGTGACCATCATGGGCGCGCCGCTGGTGATGGAGAACATTTTCGTGCACGAGGGTGCAACCGGGCACGAGGTGATGTTCATCGCCGAGGTCGCGTTTCCGCAACGGGCATTCAGCGGCCAGGACCGCATCGATTTCCGCGAGGACAATGGCGACCGGATCGTCGCGCGCTGGTTCGACCTTGCGCAGCTCGATGTCGAGGGCGGACCGAGCCTTTATCCGACTGGGCTGAAGGATTTGCTGCTCGCGCAAAGGGTTTCTATCCCGTCATCCCCGCGCAACCGCTAAGCGGTTGTCGCTGGAGGTGCGAGCGGCGCAATCCTTACAGCATCGCGCCGGGAGCCTCGAAGGATGAACGGCCCGGATGCAGCCGGGCCGCCGCCCTTCGAGGGCCGCTGAAGAAGCGGCCACCTCAGGGGTGACGGTGTGAGAGCATCCGACATGGCGTGAACCAACGGATCCGTGATGCGGCGGTGACCGCTGATCATGCGAATCTGAAAAGCCGGCGAGGCGATCGATGGTATGTTCATCGTCATTCCAAAGAGAGGTGAACATGCCGCCGTCCAAGCTGTCTCGAAGCCCCATCGGATTCCGACGATTTTCGCGACGCGCCGCGACAGCCGCAGCGCTTCTCGCCGCGACAACGGTCTGGTCCGCCGGACCGGCGCTGGCCGCGGCGAATGACGCGGAGGCGCGAACCATCTTCGAGAAGTTCATCGCCGCGCAGAATGCGCACGACGCCGACGCGGTGAAGGCCCTGCTCTGGAATTCACCGGCGACGCTGTTGTTTGCGCGGGGCATCGAGACGCGCGGACGCGACGCGGTCGCCGCGCGCTTCAAGGACTATTACGAGGGGACCTGGCACCTCGAGCCCGACATGTCGAAATTTCGCAGCGCCGTGATCTCGAACGAGGTCATGCAGATCCTGGTGCCGATCGTCTTCACGCGCGGTCTTCCCGGCAAGCCGGCGCAACAAAATACGTTTCTGATCAGCCAGACCTATGTCCAGGATGCAAACGGGTGGTCGGTTGCGTCGATCATGCCAGTGGCGAACACGGAACTGAAATAGAGGGCTTGCCGAGCCGAAGCTCGCGGCAGCGACCGCCTTCGCCCTTTGGCTTCGGCCTTCGGAGCAAAACGCCCCAGTCCGTCTACGCTCTTCGAGCTACGCCGGACACGCTTCGCGTGATTTTCCAGGCTGTGCCACGCGAAGCCGGAGGCGAAGCGTGGTGGGCGCGACAGGGATCGAACCTGTGACCCCTACCATGTCAAGGTAGTGCTCTCCCGCTGAGCTACGCGCCCGAATAGTCCACTTGCGTTGGGTCGGGTCCCTATAACGGCTCAGGGGAGCCGGTGCAAGGACCGAAGGAGGGCGATTTAGGCCGCCAGCATCTTGTTCACTTCACTGACCAATTCTCGCAAGTGCACGGGCTTGGACAGCACCTTGGCGTTCTTGGGGGCGTCCGAATCCGAGTTCAGGGCGACCGCGGCGAAGCCGGTGATGAACATGATCTTGATGTCGGGGTCGAGTTCCGAGGCCCGGCGGGCGAGCTCGATGCCGTCCATCTCCGGCATCACGATGTCGGTCAGCAGCATCTCGAACGGCTCTTCCCGGAGCCGCTGATAGGCGGCCATGCCGTTGTCGTGGGATGAGACCTGAAAACCGGCGTTTTCCAGCGCCTTGACCAGGAAACGGCGCATGTCGTTGTCGTCTTCGGCGAGCAGGATCTTTGGCATGGCAGGAAACGTCGAATCCCCAGAGGATATCAGCAGAGGTCACTAAGCCCGACAGAGGGTAAATTTGGGGTGAAAATCTTAACCCTGGGACGGCCGCGCTGCCGGCTCCTTGTGAACCCGAACGGCCCGCGAATCAATCGAACCGCTGGGTGCCATCCCCGCCTCGCTGCCCCCAAGGTTAAGACATGTTCCAACGCGGATCACATCTTTTCGCTTGGCAGAATGGTTGTGATTCCGGACAATGACGACACATAAGAGCCGCCAGGCGGCCGAATCAGCGCCCGATCTTGCGGGGCCATGGGACGAAGCCTGAGATGATGGGACGTAGCCTGACAAGATGACCCGGTTTGATGGCGAAGTGTCGCCAGCCTTCGAGATCTTCGAGCCTGCCGAATGGCGCGCGCCGGTCATCTTCAACTCGCCCCATTCCGGCTCGACCTATCCGGACGAATTCCTGGCAGCCTCCCGGATCGACCTGCCGCAGCTGCGGCGGTCTGAAGATTCCTTCATGGACGAGCTGATCGGTCATTTGAGCGACCGCGGCTTTCCGACCGTGCGGGTCAACTTTCCCCGCTCCTATGTCGACGTCAATCGCGAGCCCTATGAGCTCGATCCGCGCATGTTCACCGGCCGGCTGCCGAGCTTTGCTAACACCCGCTCGATGCGGGTTGCCGGCGGCCTCGGGACCATTCCGCGCGTGGTCGGCGACGGGCAGGAGATCTATCGCGACCGCATCGCGGTGGATGATGCGCTGGCGCGGATCGAGACGCTGTACAAGCCCTATCATCGCGCGCTGCGCCGGCTCATCAACAAGGTGCACCAGATGTTCGGCACCGTGGTGCTGGTCGACTGCCACTCGATGCCCTCGGTCGGCGTCTCCAGGGACGAGCCGCGCCGGCCCGACATCGTGATCGGCGACCGCTACGGTACCAGCTGTACGCCGCTGCTGCCTGACCGGGTCGAAGAGACCATGGGCGGGCTCGGCTATTCGATCGGCCGCAACAAGCCCTATGCCGGCGGGTTCATCACCGAACATTACGGCAACCCGGCGAGCGGGCTGCATGCCGTGCAGCTCGAGTTCAACCGCGCGATCTACATGGACGAGCGGCGGCGTGAGCGCGGACCGCGCTTTGGCCAGGTCGCATCCGACTTCGGCGTGCTCGCCGACGTGCTGGCGACCACGATCCCGTTCGGCGATCTCGGCCCGTTCCAGGCCGCAGCGGAATAGACGCGAAACTTCTCTGCGATAGCCTGGATCGTCTGCGATTGGCGCGAACGTATTTTCGCTTCGCGCCTCGACGCGCCCAAACTGAAAACAGAGCGGACAGAAAAAAGGGCCGCTTCTGATGAAGAAGCGGCCCAAGTCTAGGGAGGAAACGCCCAAGGAGGGCAGCGGTAACGCAGAGCGCTACCGCACCGCAACAATATGCGGCCGCGCCGCACAAAGTGCAAGGGCTTTCGAGCCGTTTCCCATGCAATATGCACATGGCTCATTTGCTTCTAGAGAAACCCAGATTCAGTTTCTTTGATAAGGAAATTCAATGGGTTGATAGTCATTTGCATACCAACAAGGCATGTTCGGAACTAAGTTTTCAACTCAATGATCGATATTTGGCCAGCGGATGACTCGAATGAGGCAAGCCCTCGGGGCATCCAAAATACCAGGGTGCAAATGAAGACAGCGCTGCACGCGGCAAGCGAATTGAGC
Source organism: Bradyrhizobium sp. BR 10289 (assembly GCF_019455385.1). GTDB lineage: Bacteria > Pseudomonadota > Alphaproteobacteria > Rhizobiales > Xanthobacteraceae > Bradyrhizobium. Next base: position 51,547 of record NZ_JACOFR010000015.1, on the reverse strand, counting down.
TAGGCAGATGACAGCTTCACCCGACTTTCGCTTTGAGGATACGCCGTGACGGTGATCGACTTCTCCGCCTTCATCGGACGACTGGCCACCGCCTCCGGCGAGACCATTTTGCCGTTCTTCCGCACCTCGCTGTCGATCGACGACAAGAGCAAGACCAAAGATTTCGACCCCGTCACGGAGGCCGACCGCGCCGCGGAAGCGGTGATGCGGCGCCTGATCAAGGCGAGCTTCCCCCAGCACGGCATCGTCGGCGAGGAGTTCGGCAATGAGCGCGAGGACGCCGACTATGTCTGGGTGCTCGACCCCATCGACGGCACGAAATCCTTCATCGGCGGCTTTCCGATCTGGGGCACGCTGATCGCGCTGCTGCACAAGGGCACGCCGGTCTACGGCATGATGCACCAGCCTTTCATCGGCGAGCGCTTTTCCGGCGACAACGGCTCGGCGAATTATAAAGGCCCCACCAGCGAGCGCCGGCTCCAGGTCCGCCGCTGCGCCGCGCTGGCGGAGGCGACGACCTACACCACCTCCCCGCTGCTGATGAACGAGCGCGACCGCGCGATTTTCGGCCGGATCGAGCAGGGCGCGCGGCTGTCGCGCTATGGCGGCGACTGCTACTCCTATTGCATGCTGGCGGCAGGTCACGTCGATCTCGTGGTCGAGACCGAGCTGAAACCTTATGATATCGCTGCCCTGATCCCGATCGTGACCGGCGCCGGCGGCATCGTCACCACCTGGGAAGGCAAGCCGGCGCAAGGCGGCGGCCGCATCATTGCCGCGGGGGACGCCAGAGTTCACGAAGAAGCACTGAAGCTTTTGAACCAATAACAAACGCGGGCGGGAGGCTTGCATGACCATCTCACGCAGGCTGCTCGTTGAATTGTTTCTTGGATTGTTCCTGCTGTTGCCGTCATTGGCGGCGGCCCAGAATTTCCCCGCAAAGCCGATCAAGCTGATCGTGCCGTTCCCGGCCGGCGGACCCAACGACATCATCGCGCGCGTGATCGGCCAGCGCATGTCGGAACTGTCAGGCCAGCCGGTGCTGATCGACAATCGCGGCGGCCAGGGCGGCGTGCTCGGCACCGATGCGGTCGCGAAGGCCGCGCCCGACGGCTACACCATCGCGATCTCCTCGGCCGGCGCGCTCGCGATCAGCCCGAGCATGGAGCGCGTCGCCTACGACACGGCGAGCGACCTCACGCCGGTCACGCTGGTTGCGACCGTGCCGGAAATGCTGGTCGTCGCGACCAATGTGGAGGCGAAAAACGTCGGTGAGCTGATCGCGCTCGCCAGGGCCCAGCCCGGCAAGCTCAACTTCGCCTCCTCCGGCCCCGGCAGCCTGCCGCATCTCGCCGGCGAACTGTTCAAGCTGACGGCCAGGATCGACATCGTGCATGTGCCCTATCGCGGGGCGGCGCCGGCCGTGAACGATCTGCTCGGCCAGCAGGTGCAGATGACGTTCCTCGATCTCCCCGTGCTGCTGCCGCAGGTCAAGGTCGGTGCGCTCAGGCCGATCGCGGTCGGCTCGCCCGAGCGCGCACCGACCGCGCCCGATGTGCCGACCCTTGCGGAAGCCGGCTTTCCCGATCTGCGCGTCGAGAACTGGTACGGCATGGTCGCGCCCAAGGGCACGCCGAAGGACATCGTCACCGCGCTGCATGGCCTCGCGACCAAGGCGATGGCGGACCCGGGCGTGAAGGCGAAGCTCGCCGAGCAGGGCGCAACGCTCGTTGGCGACGAGCCGGAGCATTTTCGCGCCTTCATCGCCGACGAGACGAAGAAGTGGGCGAAGGTGATCAAGGACGCGGGGGTCGAGACGGCAAAGTAAATCGCGTGAAGCGTGATCAGCGATCCACCTCGCCGAACACGATGTCCAGCGATCCCAGGATCGCGGAGACATCGGCGAGCAAATGTCCCCTGCAGAGGAAGTCCATCGCTTGCAGATGGGCAAACCCCGGCGACCTGATCTTGCACTTGTAGGCCTTGTTCGTCCCGTCCGAGACCAGGAAGACGCCAAACTCGCCCTTGGGCGCCTCGACCGCGACATAGATCTCTCCGGCAGGCACGTGAAAGCCTTCGGTGTAGAGCTTGAAGTGGTGAATCAGGGCCTCCATCGAGCGCTTCATTTCGCCGCGGCGCGGCGGGGCCACCTTGTTGTCCTGCACGAGAACGGGACCTCTTCCATCCGGCGACTTCAGCTTCTCGATGCACTGCTTCATGATGCGGACCGACTGCCGCATCTCCTCCATGCGGATGAGATAGCGATCGTAGCAGTCGCCGTTCCTGCCGATCGGGATGTCGAAGTCCATTTCGGCGTAGCAATCGTAAGGCTGCGCCTTCCGCAGATCCCAGGCCGCGCCCGAGCCGCGCACCATCACGCCGGAAAAGCCCCACGCCCAGGCCTGCTCCAGCGTCACCTTGCCGATGTCGACGTTGCGCGCCTTGAAGATGCGATTGAGCGAAAGCAGGCGGTCGAGGTCATCGACGACGCGCAGGAACGGATCGCACCAGGCCTCGATGTCGTCGATCAGCTTCGGCGGAAGATCCTGGTGCACACCGCCCGGCCGATAGTAATTCGCATGCATCCGGCTGCCGGACGCACGCTCGTAGAACACCATGAGCTTCTCGCGCTCCTCGAAGCCCCACAACGGCGGCGTCAGCGCGCCGACGTCCATGGCCTGGGTCGTCACGTTCAGCAGGTGAGACAGGATACGGCTGATCTCGTGATAGAGCACCCTGATGAGCTGTCCGCGCCGTGGCACCTCGATGCCCATCAATCTCTCGATGGCGAGGCAGAAGGCATGCTCCTGGGTCAGCGGAGCCACGTAATCGAGGCGATCGAAATACGGAATGGCCTGGAGGTAGGGCTTCGCCTCGATCAGCTTCTCGGTGCCTCGATGCAGCAATCCGATGTGAGGATCGACGCGCGCGACGACTTCGCCGTCGAGCTCGAGCACGAGCCGCAGCACGCCATGCGCCGCGGGATGCTGAGGACCGAAATTGATGGTGAAGTTTCTGAGGCTGGGAGACTGTTCGGGCATCCGGCTTCCAATCGAAGACCCCATCACCTTAGCTGCGATCTGCGCCGCACGGTTTCACACAGGTTAAGGAGTTCGCGCATGGCGCGGTGCCCGCGCGCTGCGCGGGGAATTTGGAACACCGCTTCGCAGCCGGCGTTCAATGTCGAATTGGAGATTCCGATGAAATATCGTGTGCTCATGGCCGCCGTCGCGATCGCGGCGAGCTTCGGCTCCTCGACAGCCGCAATGGCGCAGGACCGCTATTGCCTTCAGGGCCGCATTTGGGGCTATCCCGGCAACTGCCAGTTCGCCAGCTATGCCCAATGCATGGCGAGCGCATCGGGAACGAACGCCTCTTGCGGTATCAATCCGCGCTATGCTTATGCGCGCCGTTACCGGGGATACCGTTGACCAGGCGGCTGCTCGAAGTCGCGCCTGGCCTCGCTTTATCCCAGCACTGAGCCGTGCCATGGACGTCGAGCGATCCCTCACGGCTGCCGTGTTCTCCGGCGGCCTCGGCCTTGGTGCCTATCACGGCGGAGCATTCGAAGCCCTGAGCGCCGTTGCGCCTTCAATCGACTGGGTGGCCGGCTCGTCCGCAGGCGCGATCACGGCGGCGCTGATCGCGGGAAGCCCAAGCGCCAATCGGCTGCAGAATTTGCGCCTCTATTGGCATGCAGGTGGCCCGTCCGCAGGAGCGAACGACGCTCGCCATCTCTTCGCCTGGCTAAGCTCGATCAACACGCGCCTGTTCGGCCATGCCGGATTCTTCCATCCCCGGCTTCCGGTCCCGGCATCTCATTTCGGCGGCCTCTACGATCTCGGCCCGACACGCGAACGCCTCCGTCGGCTGATCGATTTCGACCGCCTGAACGGCGGCAGTCCCCGCATCACGATCTGCGCCACCGACCTCGAGAGTGGCGATGCGGTGCTGTTCGACTCCGCGTCGGCGCCGATCGAAATGGATCACATTCTGGCCAGTTGCGGCTTCCTCCCGGAATTCGCGCCGGTGCAGATTGCGGGCCGCTGGCTCGGGGACGGCGGGTTCTCGCTAAACGCGCCATTCGATCCAGTTCTCGAAACGTCCGCCGCGCTCCGGCTCTACGTCATCGATCTCTTTGCGCGTGACGGCAAGGTCCCGGACGGCCTCGAGGCCGCGGCCGAGCGCAAGAGCGACCTGACCTTCGGCAACCAGACCTTCCAGCGCCTGGGGCACGCCCTTCAAGCGCGTCAGCTCCGCGCCGAGCTTCAGGGCCTCGATCGCGACGACCAGGTCTATCTCCTGAGCTACCGACCGGGCCGCGAGGAAGCCGGCCCCGAAAAGTCCTTCGACCTGTCGGAAGCTGCCATGGCGCAGCGCTGGCGGGCCGGCTTCCTGGACATGCAGCATGCTGCAAGCGTCACTGCAGTTCGCAAGGGAATTCGCGCCGTGCGGCGATGATGAGGTTCTTCGCCGCGCCGCCGATGGATGTTCAGCAGCAGCCCTGGAGGCGCCGCCCCGGATCGGGAGCCTGCTACCGGCCGCTCGGCGGCAGGGACGCACTCTTTTCCGTTCGCGCCGCGAAGCGGGCGATCAACCGCCGCAGCTCCGCCTTGTGAACCAGACGCGCTGCCGTGTCCGCGGAGACCCAGATCGCCTGCCGCTCGCCTTTTTCGGGCCACCACCGCTCCTGACCCTGAACCTTCATGGGGAAGACGGCAACGTTCATGGTCTGCTTGCGGTCGCCCTTCCGCTTGCGATGCTTGAAGCTGCCCATCGCGCGCGTCGCAATGGCGCCGAAGAGGCCCGCTTCCTCGTAAGCCTCCAGCGCAACCGTGTGATGCGGCTCCTTGTTGCGGATCGGGGACCCCTTCGGGACACTCCACCTGCGCTTGCGCCTGGTCGTGATCAGCATCACCCGAAGCTCGGACTTGTCCAGACGAAACGGCAAGGCGGCGAACTGCTTCTTTCCCATCAAACTCCTCCGGTTCGGAGTTTGATAAGCGAAGGCCGCAGGCATGGTTCCTGCGTGCGGATTTGCGCAGCACCGGCCCAAGGAAGCGCTCGGAATTCCACCAGTAGCTCGGGCATGAGGTCGAGCAGCAGGCGCAGAGAATGCATTCGTAGAGGCCGTCCAGCTTGGCTCGATCCTCGTGGCTTTGCCGCCATTCCTTCTGGGGCATTGGCGAACGGGTCTGCAGCCATGGCTCGACCAGGGCGATCTGCGCATAGAAGTTCGTGAGGTCAGGGACCAGATCCTTCACGACGGGCTGATGCGGCAAAGGCAGCACACGGAGCGGCTCGCCTTCCGGAAGATCTTCGCTCATTGATTTGGTGCAGGCCAGCGTGTTCTGGCCGGCGATGTTCATCGAGCAGGATCCGCACACGCCCTTGCGGCAGGCGCAGCGACACCCATGCAAACGCCGTACGGAACGAGCCATTTCGAATCGGGTTGGTCCTCATCGCCGAGGCCGCGGCGCAACACACATCGTGCAATCTTAAAAGGCGAAGCTATGCCCAAGGCAGTTGAAAACGATCCAAGAGAGACTCCCGCCGACGATCCGCGGCAGCAGACCGACATGCCTACTCACCGGCAGACGAACGAACCCTGGCAGGGCAATCCTGAGAAAGACCAGATCGATCCCGAGCGCCCGCCGCTTGACCTGGAGAAATGGCAGAAATCGAACACGCACTGAAGCGCGATGAGGTGGGACGGGACATCGCTGTGCGCCCGAGGCGACTTCGTCACACCGCCTCCGCCCTCAAATGCTCCACCAGCATCTTGGCCGGCCTTGGCAGCGCCTTGAAACTCCGCGCGCAAATCACGAGCTTGCGGTTCGCCCAGGTGTCGCGCAGGCGGATCATGGCCAGCGGCATCAGTTTTGCGCAGCGGCGGGCGGCGGAGATCGGCACCAGGGCGACGCCGACGTCGGCGGCGACCATCTGGCAGATCGCGTCGAAATCGCGCATCCGCGCCCGGTAGTGCGGGCGCATGCCGAGCCGCGCAGCGTGCTTCGAAATATGCATCTGGAGCGCGGTGGCGCTGGTGAGCCCGACGAAATCGCAGGCCGCCGCCTCCTGGAAATCGATCTGGCGGCGGCCCGCAAACGGGCCGCGCCGCGACGTCACCAGCGTCAGATGGTCCTCGCTGAAAACGAAGCGCTCGATATGGTCGGGCAGCGCGTGCTCGGCGGCGAAGCCGAGATCGGCGGCGCCGGCCGTGATCGCCGCCGCGATATCGGTGCTCTCGCGCTCCTCGATGTCGACGGCGATATCACGATGCTCGCGCAGGAAGCCCGCCAGCGCCTTCGGCAGATGCTCCGACAGCCCCGACGTGTTGACGAGGAAATGCACGCTGGCGCGCACGCCGCTGGCAAAGCCGGCGAGATCGCCGCGCATGGCGTCGATCTGGTGAATGACCACGCGCGCATGGTCGAGCAGGCTCTCGCCCGCCGCGGTCAGTTCGACTCCGCGCCGCCCGCGCTTGAGCAGCGCGACGCCGAGTGCGTCCTCGAGGCCCTTGATGCGCGCGCTGGCGGAGGCCAGCGCCAGATGCGAGCGCTCGGCGCCGCGGGTGATGCTGCGCTGGTCGGCGACCGCGATGAAGAGCTGGAGGTCGACGAGATCGAAACGCATGGCAGGTTGCTCCTTAGCCTTCGTTCAAGACGTAGGCTGTCTCCGTAACCTTCAGATTGTGCCGACGCGCGGCTTCGGTCAATGTGCGCGGCATGATCGACCCTCTCCTCATTCTCATCGCCGCCGTGTTCCTCGTCGCCGGATTCGTCAAGGGCGTGGTCGGGCTCGGCCTGCCGACGGTGTCCATGGGACTGCTCGCGGTGAGCATGGCCCCGAGCCGCGCCATCGCCATCGTGATCGTGCCCGCCATCGTCACCAATATCTGGCAGACGTTTGTCGGCCCTTATTTGCGCGACATTCTGCGGCGGTTGTGGCCGCTGATGATCGGCACCGTGATCGGCTGCTGGCTCAATGCCGGCGCGCTGACCGGCCCGCATGCGCGCTACGGCACCGTGGTGCTCGGCATCCTGCTGGTGATCTACGCGGTCATCGGCCTCAGCAAATTCCAGTTTCGCGTCGCGCCTCGACACGAGAAATGGGTCGGCGGCGTCGTCGGCGTGGTCACCGGGATGATCTCGGCCTCGACCGGCGTGCAGGTCATTCCTTCGATGCCGTTCATGCAGGCGATCGGCATGGAGAAGGACGAGCTGGTGCAGGCGCTCGGCGTGTTCTTCACCACCGCGACATTGGCGCTCGCCTTCAACCTCACTGCCGGCGGATTGCTGACGCCTGCCAATGCCGTTCCGGGCGCAGTCGGCCTCGCGATGGGCTTTGCCGGCATGTTCATCGGCCAGTCGGTGCGGGCGCGGATGCCAGCGGAGGCGTTCCGCCGCTGGTTTTTGATCGCGATGATTTTGCTGGGGCTCTATCTCGCCGGCAGCGCGCTGGCGAAGGAGTTCGCGTGACGATGCGTAGGGTGGGCAAAGCGAAGCGTGCCCACGCATTTTTCATGACCGAGAGAGATGGTGGGCACGGCGCAAGTGCGCCTTTGCCCACCCTACGCGGCTCTCCCCGCATCATCCGTTCGAACGAGCTACCTCGTCTCTAGCATTGCGACGCGGATGCCGAGATAGATGAAGAGTCCGCCGAGCGCGCGGTTGACCCAGGCAATCGCGCCTTCCGAGCTGCGCAGCCGGTGCGCCGCCCGCGCCGCGAACGCCGCCAGCATCAGGCACCACAGCGTTCCCGTGAAGATGAAGATCAGGCCGAGCGTCAGGAAGGCGAGCGGCTTCTGTGGCGCATCGGCTGCGACGAATTGCGGCAGGAAGGCCAGGAAGAACAGTGCGACCTTCGGATTGAGCGCGTTGGTGAAGACGCCCTGGAGGAACACCCGCCGCAGCGAGCTCCGCTCGGCCTTGTCCCTGATAGAAGCCCGCACCGGCCGCGACCACAGCATCTGAAGTCCGGTCACGACCAGATAGGCCGCACCGACCAGCTTCAGGATCGAAAACGCAGTGGACGAGGCCATCAGCAGGGCCGAAAGGCCGACCGCGGCGCCCGCAACGTGGAAAAAACAGCCGCAGCTGATGCCGAAGGCCGCGGCAGCGCCGCCCCGCCAGCCCATCTGCATGCTGCGGCCGATCACGTAAACCGAGTCCGGTCCCGGCGTGATGTTCAGCAGGATGCCCGACAGGATGAAGAGCCAGATTTCGTGAATGCCCAGCATGAGAGCCGCCCCGCCGCCCCGTTCTTCGTCTCAAGCGGCTGGGCTTAGTCGGTCCGCCCGCCGGCGTCCACCACCGGGATTCGGTTAAGTTTACCTCGAATTTGCAATGCGGATCATACTTTCGCTCGGCCTCATCTGCTCTATAAAGGCAGGGTTCTTGCAGATGCGGGATTCGAGGCGACTGCCACGCCGTGGCCGGTCCTTAGGTCCCTTACCAAGTCCCCTTGGAGCTCCGGATTATGGAAAGACGCCTGGCCGCCATCGTCTGCGCCGATGTCGCCGGCTATTCGCGCATGATGGGCAGCGACGAAGCCGGCACCCATGCCGCCTTCAAGGCCCATCGCAGCGCGATCCATCCCATCATCCTCAATCACGGCGGCCGCGTCGTCAAAAACACCGGGGATGGCTTCCTGCTGGAGTTTCCCTCCATCGTCGGCGCCACCGAAGCGGCGGTCGCGATGCAGACGCTGATGGCGGAGCGCAACCGTCATCTGCCGGCCGAGCGCGCCATGCAGTTCCGGCTCGGCATCCACATGGGCGATGTCATCGCCGACGAGGACGAGGTGTTCGGTGACGATGTCAACATTGCCGTCCGCCTCGAATCCGTGGCGAGCCCCGGCGGCTTCGCCATCTCGGCCAAGGCCTATCGCGAGGCGAGCAAGCATCTCACCGTGCCGTTGACCGATGCGGGCAACCATCGCTTCAAGAACATCAAGGATGCGATCGGGGTCTGGACCTGGATGCCCGACGGCGCGCCGGCCCTCGCCCCCGAGCTGCGGGAGACCTCCGCCCTCTCGCAGCAGTACCGCACCGCGATCGTCGGCGTGCTGCCCTTTGCCAATCTCAGCGACGCCCAGGACGAATATTTCTCCGACGGCCTCACCGAGGACCTGATCCACGCGCTCTCGCTGCAATCCTTCTATCGCGTGCTGAGCCGCAACTCGACCTTCCCGTTCAAGGGCAAGAATGTGAGCACGCGCCTGATCGCGCGCGAGATCGACGCCACCTATCTGGTCCAGGGTTCGGTGCGGCGCGCCGGCGCCAAGATCCGCGTCACCGCCGAGCTGATCGCGCCGGAGACCGGCGAGCAGCTCTGGACCGGGCGCTACGACCGCGACATCGGCGATTTGTTCGCGATGCAGGACGAGATCACCACCAATCTGTCCGCCGCCATCGCCACCGAGATCGTCCGGGCCGAGGCCTCGGCACCGGCCCGGCTCTCGACCGACGTCAGCGCCTGGGACCGTTTCCTGAAAGGGCTGTCACACTACTACCGGCAGACCAAGGAGGACCTCGGCGCCGCCGTCGCCCTGTTCCGGGAGGCGATCCAGCTCGATCCTAAACTGTCGATCGCACACGCCTATCTCGCCACGATCCAGATCCAGAGCATCCAGTTCGGCTGGGTCAAGGGCACGCGGGAGATGTGGGCGGAGGCGATGAACCTCGCCGAGACCAGCGTCCGGCTCGACCCGCGCTCCTCGTTCGCGTTCTCGATTCTGTCCTGGGCCCATGCGATGGAAGGACATTACGAGGCGGCGATGGACGCCGCCAAGCGCGCAGTCGCGCTCAACCCGTACGACAATGGCGCGCGCGGCGTGCTCGGCATCTGCCATTTCGTGATCGGCGAGCACCGCGAGGCGATCGAGCTGTTTTCGATGGCCTCGCAGCGCGACAACAGCGATCCGCGCTACCAATGGGCGGCGCTGAACGCCTTCAGCCATTATCTGCTGAGGCAATATGACGCGACGCTGTCATGGGCCCGCGAGCAGCTCTACATCAACCCGAACCACATGCAGGCGCTGGCGATCCGCGCCGCGGCGCTGGCGCAGCTCGGGCGGAACGACGAGGCCTTCGAGGCCGCCCGTGTCCTGATGGGCAACTACCCGAGCCTGAATGTCGACCGCCATTTGCGCAATTTCCACTGGAAGCGGCCCGAGGATCTCGCCCATTACCGCGAAGGCCTGCTGAAGGCCGGCGTGCCGCTCGGCAAGCTGACCCTGGTCCAGAGCAACCTCAAACGCGCCGCCGAGTCCTGACACCTCGCGATCGCCGCCTCCGATCAATCTCGTGACCGCTTTTTCTGGCGACATCACACCGGCCTTTATTGACACGACAGTGAATTCGGCCACACTTCATTGCACGCTGAAGTAGTACAGCCTGCTGTCGGTTTGTTAGGACTTTGCGCGCTTGATCGGCGCGCTTTCATTTTGCGATTCGCTATTTTTCAGGAATCCGGGCCATGAACGACCCCGCGGCGAAGCCCCCCTTCAATCCCTCGATCCCGGTCTCGGCAGACAATCCCTGTCCCTTCCTGCGCGGCCTCGTCGGCGAAGGCTTCATCGACGGCGGCACCGTCCCGCTCCGGACGCTGTCACAGACCATCGCGAATGCGAGCGGCGAGGTCGGGCTGAAGAAGGTCTCGGCCCGCTTCCAGGTCCGCGGCATCGCGCTGATCGCCAACGGCGCCTGCCACATCCTGCAGAGCATCTTCTGGGGCGCGCAGCTCAATCGCCTGCGCGGCGGCCCGCTCGACAAGCTCGGCGCCGGCTCGCGCATCCTCGGCGTCGACGGGATCGTCAACGAGGACCAGATCGCGCGGCTTGCCGGTTTCGGCAGCACCTATGCCAACCCCGACGGCGGCACGGAGGTCGGGCTCAACGCCTCGCAAATCCAGACCTTCATGAAGGACAATCTCAAGCGCGCCGGCCATCAGGCGCGCTGGTATTACCCGATCCTGATGAAATTCGAATGGCCGGTCCTGCTCAGGATCATGGGCAAGGGCGAGGGTGACGACCGCTATCTCAGCGTGGCCGAGGTGAGGACATTGTTCAACGAGCGCAAATTCCCCGACAGGGTCACCCAGCGGATCGTAGCCCAGCCGGTCACGCCGCCTTCGCTGATCCTGCGCGCGATCGGCGGACTCGCCGCCGCACTCTTCATCTTCGGCGTCGTGGCGCTGCGCTTTCCCGATCAATTCCAGCCGATGCTGCCCCACTTCATCGGCCAGCTCGTGGCCCCACCCTTGCCGAAGCTGGTCGAACCCAAGGCGGCGTACTGGCTCGAGCAGAACTGGGCGCTGGAGGACCGGCACTGGTTTCATCACGCGAGCCAGGGCACCGCGACCTTTCCGGTGCCCTATACCTGGTTCATGGCACTCGAGCAGCCGCGGCTGCACTTCTTTGCCAAGCCCGGGATGCTGCACGACAGCGACCATCTGCAGCGCTTCGGCTTCATCCCGAGCCCGCAGACGATCGACACGGACGACACCACGCTGCGCCGGTTCGGCTATGCCAATGTCTACGACAAGACGAAGCCGGTGCCCGCGCGTCTCTGGGATCCGCCGGTCGACTGGGGCAAGCAGGCTGAAAACGTCGACGGCCTGCCCGTCGGCTTTGCCCGCATGACCGGCGTGCCCGATCCTGCCACCGGCCAGATCGGCGAGGACCGGATCGGCCTGACCTGCGCCGCCTGCCACACCGGCCAGATTCATTACAAGGGCATCGACATCCGCTTCGACGGCGGCCCGGCGATGACCGACCTCAGGAGGCTCGAGGTCACGACCGGGCTGTCGATCGCCTATACGCTCTTCGTGCCGGGCCGCTTCACGCGCTTCGCCGACCGCGTGCTCGGCGCCTCCGCCAGCGACGCGGATCGCGATGCGCTGAAGCAGAAGCTGAGCGCGATCGGCACCTTCCTGAAAGACTGGGAAGCGACCTACGACAAGACCATCGCGGGCAAGACGCGGTTCAACGAGAAGACGAAGCAGAACGAGCCGCAGACCGACACCGAGGAAGGATATGGCCGCCTCGACGCGCTCAACCGCATCGGCAACCAGGTCTTCTCGCAGGACATGGCGCTCAGCGGCCTCAGCGGTTTCGAGAAAAACCTGCATGCCAAGGACGCGCCGGTCAGCTTCCCGCCGATCTGGACAGTGCCCTGGCTCAAATACGCGCAATATGACGCCTCGATCGAGCAACCGCTGATCCGCAATGCCGGCGAAGCGCTGGGCGTGACCGCGCTGCTCAATTTGTCCGACAAGACGCCCGAGGACACGCTGTTCCGCTCGTCGATGGACATCAGGAATCTGAACTGGATCGAGGGACTGCTGAAGGGGTCGGCGCCCTATCCGAAAAAGCAGCTCTCCGGACTGACATCGCCGAAATGGCCATCGGACATCATCGGCGATGAAGCCTGGAAGATCGATGGCGACCGCGTCAAGAACGGCCGCAAGCTCTACGCGCAGATCTGCGCCGAATGCCATCTCGGGCCGGTCAACGATCCCGTGTTCGACGCCGAATTCCCGGAGCAGAGCATCTGGTCCTCGCCGCGCTGGAAGGCGATCGGGGACGACAAATTCCTGAATGAGGTCCAGAAGGGCGTCAAAGGCATGGGGACCGATCCCGCCCAGGCCAATGTGCTCGCGACGCGCACGGTCCAAGTGCCCGGCTTTCTCAAGCTCGATCCCACGCAGAAGCTCAATGCCTGGTGGGGCTGCAAGCTGAAGGACTATTCCTCGACCGACATGCCGTACTCGGTCGGCCTGATGGTGCTCGTCGACATCGTCAGCCGCAAGGCGATGAAGGATGCCAACATCAGTGGGAAGGAGCAGGAGGAATGGTGGGGCAAGCGCCAGAACTGCCCCAACCCCGGTCCGCAGCCGCCCGACAAGCCGGAGCCGCCGCCCTGGTATCGCGCCCGCCCGCTCAACGGCGTCTGGGCCACCGCGCCTTACCTGCACAACGGATCGGTGCCCTCGCTCTGGTGGATGCTGAGCCCCGCGGCCGATCGCCCCAAATCATTCTGCATGGGAGGCGGCCGCGACTACGATCCGAAGCAGGTCGGCTTCGCGGTCACCGACGGCGAAAGCTGCAAGACCGGGCAGTCGCGCTTCTCGACGCGCGCGGATGACGGCACCGAGCTGTACGGCAACAGCAATCTTGGCCATTCGTTCGAGGGCAATGGGCCGCCGCACAAGGACGGCGTCGTCGGCCGCAAGCTGGAAGAGGAAGAGCGCAAGGACCTGATCGAGTATCTGAAGAAGCTGTGAGCTGCCTTCTTACCTCGCCCCGCTTGCGGGGAGAGGTCGGATTGCATCGAAGATGCAATCCGGGTGAGGGGGTACAGGCATCACGACGATCTCATTTGCGGAGAGAGGCCCCTCACCCCACCCTCTCGCCGCATCCGCCTTCGCCCGAAGGCGGGCTTCGGCGAGACAACGGGGCGAGGGAGCGCACCCCCTTCGCGGATGTATCTCACCCGAACAGCGGCGTGCCCGGCACGAACGCATCGAACGCGGCCCAGAACTGGGAGCGGTAGCGGTCCTGCTCCTGGAGGATCTCGTGCTTGGAGCCCGCGATCACGAGATGCGAGCCGGCACGTAAGTGATAGGCGAACTCCTCGATCGCCGCGGTCGAGACCACGGTGTCGTTGGAGGCGGCCAGCATCAGGATCGGCTGGCGGATCTCGGAGGGGTAGTTTTTGCCCTTGAAAGTGTGCATCGCGCGGAAGGCGGTATCGGCCCAGGCGACCGTCGGTGACGCCAGCCCGAGCGTCGGGTCTTCCTCCAGGATCGCCGCGTTGCGCGCGTAGCGCACGGGATCGCTGGTCAGGGGATTGTTGATGAAGGGATTGAGCCCGGTGATCTGGTCGCTGCCGCCGGGGACATAGTTGCCGCCCATCCCCATCAGGCGCATCGTCTTCAGCAGCGCCCGCGCCGGCAGCGAGGTGGCGCGGCCGGGCAGGTCGATCATCGGCGCCGAGAGCACCATCCGGTCGAACCAGCGCTTGCCGGCATGCGCCACGCGCAGCATCACCGTGCCGCCCATGGAATGGGCGAGCGCGAAGAACGGCGGCGGGCAATCCGGCAGCACCACCTGCTGCACGAAGGTCTCGACGTCGATCTCGAACTCGGCGAAGTCGCGCACATAGCCCTTGCGCGGATCGCGCAGGCGGCGCGAGGAATGCCCCTGCCCGCGCCAGTCGATCATCGCCACCGCAAATCCGCGGTCGCGCAGGTCGCGCACGGTCTCGAAATATTTCTCGATCTGCTCGCTGCGCCCGGTGAAGACGCAGACCGTGCCCTTGCGGTTCGCCGGCGGCGCCCAGCGCGCGAAGCGCAGCTCGACGCCATCAGGGGTCTTGATGGTACCGCTGACGACGTCTTCAGGAACGGGATTGGACGGGATCGAGACCAGCGTCATGATTGGAAAGTGCCTGGGCCCAAAGTGCTGGGAATCAAGGGGCGGGAGCGCCGAAAAGGGGCCGATGCCGCCCTCTTGAACGCCGTCTGGACCCACCCATATCACCTCAGTGCAGGCCGCTACCAGTGTTTCGGAACCGGAACATCAGGCTGCACACAGACTAAAGCCCGGCCCGATTGGCGGGCGGGTTACCAGCAGTCGCTCAATGGAGGACTTGACCATGCGTACTTACGACCTGACTCCGTTTTACCGTTCCACCGTCGGCTTCGACCGCCTCTTCAACCTGCTCGACCAGGCCAGCTCGGACGGCAGCCCCGGTTATCCCCCCTACAACATCGAGCGCACCGGCGAGAACGCCTACCGCATCACCGTTGCGGTCTCGGGCTTCGCCAAGGACGAGCTCTCGATCGTCGCGAAGGAAAACACGCTGACGATCAAGGGCGAGAAAGTCGCCAATGAGAACTCGAAAGCCGAAGTGCTCTACCGCGGCATCGCCGCCCGCGCGTTCGAGCGCGCCTTCCAGCTTGCCGATTTCGTGCAGGTGAAGGATGCCTCGCTCGAGAACGGCCTGCTTCATGTCGACCTCGTCCGCGAGATTCCCGAGGCCAAGAAGCCGCGCCAGATCGCGATCAACACCAACGCGCCGAAGGCGCAGGTGATCGAGAACTCGGCCGCGCAAGCCGCCGCGTAAATTACGCGACGTCACTTACAGGTTTGAGAAAGCGCCCCGGTGCCCCGGGGCGTTTTTTCGTTTCGCAACGCATCACAGACCGGTGAGGAGGCGTAACGAGGCCGCCTCACGCGCCGTCCTTTGGGCATCGAACCCAGAATGAGACGGAGAATGATCATGACACTTTGGCGCAGCCTTTTCGTCGCCGCGAGCCTCTTGGCAGCCCCGCTCGGCCTTGCTCACGCGCAGACGCCGCAAACGGTGAAGGCGACGAATGTCGTGCTGGTGCACGGCGCCTGGGCCGACGGCTCGAGCTGGTCGGAGGTGATCCCGATCCTCCAGGCCGCCGGCCTGCACGTCACGGCGGTGCAGAATCCGCTGTCATCGCTGGCGGACTCCGTCGAGGCCACCAAGCGCGCGCTGGCCGAGCAGGACGGGCCGACCGTGCTGGTCGCGCATTCCTGGGGCGGCACCGTCATCAGCCAGGTCGGAAACGACCCCAAGGTCACCGGCCTCGTCTACATCGCCGCGCGTGCGCCCGACGCGAACGAGGATTTTGTGGCGCTGTCAAAACAGTTTCCGACCGGACCGGCACGCGCCGGCATCGTCGAGCGCGACGGCTATACGAAGCTGTCGGAAGACGCCTTCCTGAAATATTTCGCCAATGGCGTGAAGCCGGAGCAGGCCAAGGAGCTCTACGCCGTGCAATGGCCGACGGCGGCCTCGATCTTCGCCGGCCGCACCACGGAAGCGGCATGGCATTCCAAGCCGAGCTGGTACGCGGTGTCGAAGAACGACGGCACCATCAATCCCGATTTCGAACGCTTCCTCGCCAAGCGCATGAACGCGACCACTATCGAGCTCGACGCCGGCCACCTCTCGCTGGTGTCGCATCCGAAGGAGGTGGCGAAGCTGATTTTGGAGGCAGCGGGGTATCCGCGGAGCTAGGTTCAGCCGCAGTTACGCAAAAGCGCCCGAAGTTTTTCGGGCGCTTTTTTGTTGTGTCGCCTAGTCCAATCCCTGCGCTGCCGGCATCTCCTGCGTCGGCAGGATGGTTGCTGCCGGCTTGGACTGGCCGACGGTTGCTGGCGGCGTTGCCTCCGCGGGCTTCGCCTGCACGGCCGCCGTCTGCTGCGCGGGTTGAGCCTGCGGCGCCTGTTCGGCCGGCTTCGCGGCCGCGACCGGCGTCTCGGCCCGCTGCGGCGCTGCCTTCGGCAGCGGCACCGCGCGGCTGGCGACATGCGGGATCGGCGCGGGCGGACGCGGCGGGCCGCTGCGGACCAGGGTCGGCGGCGGCAGTGCGCTCTGCGGACGGTAAGGTGCGACCGCAGGCTCCTCATAGGCCGGCGCCATGCCATAAGCGTCGGCATTCGGCATGAAGCGGATGATCCGTCCGTCGCGAGCGTCGATCACGAGGCGGCCGTCGTCGCCGCGGCGGTCGATCACCGCGATGGTGTAAACGCTGCCGCGCAGGCGCGGGATACCGAGCGGCGAGAAACCGTTTTCGCGCAGCACCGCGTAGACCTCGGTCGACGGCAGCAGCGCCGGGGCGGGGCCGCGTTCGTCGTAGCCATAGCCGTAGCCGTAACGCGGCGGCGGTGGCGTGGCGGCCTCCGGAGGCGCGTAGGGTCCGTCGAAATCCGACACCGCGATCATGGCCCCGCCCGCGATACCGCTCGGTGGAACTTGTGCCTGAACCGCAGTCGCAGCCAGCACCAGCGCGGCGGCGGCCACACATCCTGTGAAAAACTTCATGGTCGAGACGCTCCTGTCAGGCCCCAATGCGGTGCGCTCTTTCGCTTCTTGCGGCGTGGCGCGCCTTTCGAAGGGGCGTTCCGAAGCTTCATTCGGGATTTCGGCGCCTGAAGGGCCGGATCAGGGCGCGTTTGCTTCAAAACCGGGGCTGCGCAACTTTCGGAAAGCGATCGATTGACAGATGAGGAATCGGGACTTTCGCGCGCTTGTGTGATAGACAAAAATTTGGCAAGGTGGTGTTTAGGACAGGAAGACTGTCTCAATTTTGCTTGCGGTTCCGGCATAGGGATTGCAACGAAAGTCGGTGCTTCCGAGCACCAAGAAGGCAACAGGCAAAGCCGTTCTCGGGGACGTAGAACGCCTAGGCCTGAATTTAAGAAAATGCGGCTCGCAACGGACGAGCGGTGACCCAGAGGCGGGTGCCGCGGAACGCCCAAGGTGCGCCGTAGGGAGCGGTGAGGCAGCTTGCCGCATGGAGAGGATTGGAACAATGAACGGGTCGCAATTCGAGCGCGGAAACATCGAGGCAGAGCAGCTGTCGGCGACGGTCGCCTCGAAAACGACCGATCCGATTCAGGAACACAATTCGCGCCCGCCGGCCGAAGGCCTCTACGATCCGAGCCTCGAGAAGGACAGCTGCGGCGTCGGCTTCATCGCCAACATCAAGGGCAAGAAGTCGCACGAGATCGTCGCGGACGCGCTCAACATTCTCTGCAATCTCGAGCACCGCGGCGCCGTCGGCGCCGACCCGCGCGCCGGTGACGGCGCCGGCATCCTGGTGCAGATCCCGCACGCCTTCTTCGCCCGCAAGGCCAAGGAGAACAAGTTCGAGCTGCCGGCTCCTGGCGAATACGCCATCGGCGCGCTGTTCATGCCGCGCGACACCGCCTGGCGCAACGTCATCAAGAGCATCATCGCCGACCAGATCAAGGAAGAGGGCCTGACTCTGCTCGGCTGGCGCGACGTGCCGACCGACAATTCCTCGCTCGGCGTCACCGTGAAGCCGACCGAGCCCGCCTGCATGCAGGTGTTCATCGGCCGCAACGGCACCGCCAAGACCGAGGACGAGTTCGAGCGCCGGCTCTACATCCTGCGCAAGTCGATCTCGCAGGCGATCTACCAGCGCCGCGACCGCGGCGGCGCCGGCTATTATCCCTGCTCGATGTCGTGCCGCACGGTCATCTACAAGGGCATGTTCCTCGCCGACCAGCTCGGCAAGTACTATCCCGACCTGCACGAGCCGGATTTCGAGAGCGCGCTCGCGCTGGTTCACCAGCGCTTCTCGACCAACACCTTCCCGGCGTGGTCGCTGGCGCATCCCTATCGCATGATCGCGCATAACGGCGAGATCAACACATTGCGCGGCAACGTCAACTGGATGGCGGCGCGCCAGGCATCGGTGAGCTCCGAGCTCTACGGCAAGGACATCAACCGGCTCTGGCCGATCTCCTATGAAGGCCAGTCGGACACCGCCTGCTTCGACAACGCGCTCGAATTCCTGGTGCAGGGCGGCTACTCGCTGCCGCACGCCGTCATGATGATGATCCCGGAGGCGTGGGCCGGCAATCCCCTGATGGATGAGAAGCGCCGCGCCTTCTACGAATATCACGCCGCGCTGATGGAGCCGTGGGACGGCCCCGCCGCGATCGCCTTCACCGACGGCCGCCAGATCGGCGCCACGCTCGACCGCAACGGCTTGCGGCCGGCGCGCTATCTCGTCACCAAGGACGACCGCATCGTCATGGCGTCCGAGATGGGCGTGCTGACGATCCCCGAGGACCAGATCATCACCAAGTGGCGCCTGCAGCCCGGCAAGATGCTGCTGGTCGACCTCGAGCAGGGCCGTCTCATCCCCGACGACGAGATCAAGGCCGAACTCGCCCGCAGCCATCCCTACAAGGAGTGGCTGGAGCGGACCCAGATCGTGCTGGAAGAGCTGCCGAAGGTGGCGACGACGGGCGTGCGCTCGAACCTGTCGCTTTTGGATCGCCAGCAGGCGTTCGGCTACAGCCAGGAAGACATCACCATCCTGATGACGCCGATGGCGGCTACCGGCGAGGAGGCAGCCGGCTCGATGGGCAACGACACGCCGATCTCGGCACTGTCGGACAAGGCCAAGCCGCTGTTCACCTACTTCAAGCAGAACTTCGCGCAGGTCACCAACCCGCCGATCGACCCGATCCGCGAGGAGCTGGTGATGAGCCTCGTCTCCATCATCGGGCCGCGGCCGAACCTGTTCGACCTGCAGGGCCTTGCGACCACCAAGCGCCTCGAAGCGCGCCAGCCGATCCTCACCGATGCGGACCTCGAGAAGATCCGCTCGATCTCCGATGTGGCGGACACGCACTTCAAGTCGCGCACGCTGGACACGACCTTCCACTCCGGCCTCGGTGCCGCCGGCATGGACCAGGTGCTCGATGAGCTCTGCGCACGCGCCGAAGCTGCGGTGCGCGAGGGCGTCAACATCATCATCCTGTCCGACCGCATGGTCGGCACCGACCGGGTGCCAATCCCGTCGCTGCTGGCCTGCGCCGCCGTGCATCATCATTTGATCCGCACCGGCTTGCGCACCTCGGTTGGTCTCGTCGTCGAATCCGGCGAGCCACGCGAGGTGCATCACTTTGCGTGTCTGGCCGGCTACGGCGCCGAAGCGATCAATCCCTATCTCGCGTTCGAGACCATCATCGCGATGAAGGACCGCCTGCCCGGCTCGCTCGACGACTACGAGATCGTCAAGCGCTACATCAAGTCGATCGGCAAGGGCCTGCTCAAGGTGATGTCCAAGATGGGCATCTCGACCTACCAGTCCTATTGCGGCGCGCAGATCTTCGACGCGGTCGGCCTCAAGGCCGATTTCGTCGCAAAGTTCTTCGCAGGCACGCATACCCGCGTCGAAGGCGTCGGCCTTGCCGAGATCGCCGAGGAAGCCGTGCGCCGTCATGCCGACGCGTTCGGCGAGGCGCTGGTCTACAAGACCGCGCTCGATGTCGGCGGCGAATACGCCTATCGCAGCCGCGGCGAGGACCATGCATGGACCGCCGAGTCGGTCGGCCTGCTGCAGCACGCCGCCCGCGGCAATTCGCTGGAGCGCTATCGCGCCTTCGCCAAGATCCTGAACGAGCAGTCGGAGCGCCTGCTGACGCTGCGCGGCCTGTTCCGGATCAAGAGCGCGGACGAAGAGAAGCGCAAGCCGATCCCGCTCGACCAGGTCGAGCCGGCCAAGGACATCGTCAAGCGTTTCGCCACGGGCGCGATGAGCTTCGGCTCGATCTCGCGCGAGGCGCACACCACGCTCGCGATCGCCATGAACCGAATCGGCGGCAAGTCGAACACCGGTGAAGGCGGCGAGGAAGCCGACCGCTTCAAGCCGATGCCGAATGGCGACAGCATGCGCTCGGCAATCAAGCAGGTCGCCTCGGGCCGCTTCGGCGTCACCACGGAGTATCTCGTCAACTCCGACATGATGCAGATCAAGATGGCGCAGGGTGCCAAGCCCGGCGAAGGCGGCCAGTTGCCCGGCCACAAGGTCGACGCGACCATCGCCAAGGTGCGTCACTCGACCCCGGGCGTCGGCCTGATCTCGCCGCCGCCGCACCACGACATCTATTCGATCGAGGATCTGGCGCAGCTCATTTACGATCTCAAGAACGTCAACCCGACCGGCGACGTCTCGGTCAAGCTCGTTTCCGAGATCGGCGTCGGCACGGTCGCCGCGGGCGTCGCCAAGGCACGCGCCGACCATGTCACCATCGCGGGTTTCGAGGGCGGCACCGGCGCTTCGCCGCTGACCTCGATCAAGCACGCCGGTTCGCCCTGGGAGATCGGCCTTGCCGAAACCCACCAGACGCTGGTGCGCGAGCGGCTGCGCAGCCGCATCGTGGTCCAGGTCGACGGCGGCTTCCGCACCGGCCGCGACGTCGTGATCGGCGCGCTGCTCGGGGCCGACGAGTTCGGCTTCGCCACCGCGCCCTTGATTGCGGCCGGCTGCATCATGATGCGCAAGTGCCATCTCAACACCTGCCCGGTCGGCGTCGCGACGCAGGACCCCGTCCTGCGCAAGCGCTTCACCGGCCAGCCCGAGCACGTGATCAACTACTTCTTCTTCGTCGCGGAGGAAGTGCGCGAGATCATGGCCTCGCTCGGTTTCCGCACCTTCAACGAGATGATCGGCCAGGTGCAGCTGCTCGACCAGACCAAGCTGGTCGCGCATTGGAAGGCCAAGGGCCTCGACTTCTCGAAGCTGTTCGTCAAGCAGAAGGAAGAGAAGGGCCAGAAGATCTATCACTCCGAGCGCCAGAACCATCATCTGGAGGCGGTGCTCGACCGCACGCTGATCGAGAAGGCGCAAGCAGCGCTCGACCGCGGCGCGCCGGTGAAGATCGAGGCCGCGATCAACAGCACCAACCGCTCCGCCGGCGCCATGCTGTCGGGCGCGGTCGCCAAAATCTACGGCCATGCCGGCCTGCCGCACGACACCATCCAGGTCAGCCTCAAGGGCACCGCCGGCCAGGCCTTTGGCGCGTGGCTCGCCCATGGCGTCACCTTCGAGCTCGAAGGCGAAGGCAACGACTATGTCGGCAAGGGCCTCTCGGGCGGCAAGATCATCGTCAAGCCGCCGAAGAACTCCGCGATCGTGCCGGAAGAGAGCATCATCGTCGGCAACACCGTGATGTACGGCGCGATCGAGGGTGAGTGCTACTTCCGCGGCATCGCCGGCGAACGCTTTGCCGTGCGCAACTCGGGCGCCGTCGCGGTGGTCGAGGGCGCGGGCGATCATTGCTGCGAATACATGACCGGCGGCATCGTGGTCGTGCTCGGCAAGACCGGGCGCAACTTCGCGGCCGGCATGTCCGGCGGCATCGCCTACGTGCTCGACGAGACCGGCGACTTCGACAAGCTGTGCAACATGGCGATGGTCGAGCTCGAGCCGGTACTGTCGGAAGAGATGATCAACGCCGACGCGTATCACGCCTCCGGCGATCTCGAGGCGCATGGCAGGGTCGACGTGTTCAAGAACCTGCTCGCCTCCGACGTCGAGCGGCTGCACGTGCTGATCTCGCGCCATGCGAAAGCGACCGGCTCCAAGCGCGCCGCGGACATCCTTGCCAATTGGAAGGACTGGCTGCCCAAATTCCGCAAGGTGATGCCGGTCGAGTACCGGCGCGCGCTGCGCGAGATGGCCGCCAACGCGGACGCCGAGCCGAAAATCGCGATCGGGGCGTAAGGCAACACACTCCGTCATTGCAAGCGAAGCGAAGCAATCCAGACTTTCTAACTCAATGCGGACTGGATTGCTTCGTCGCTTCGCTCCTCGCAACGACGAGAAGAAACAAAACGAATTTAAGCGGCAGGGACTTCGGGTTTAATGGGCAAGATCACGGGTTTTCTCGAAATCGAACGGCACGACCGCAAGTACACCCCGGTCGCCGAGCGCGTGAAGCATTTTGGCGAGTTCGTCGTTCCCTTGACCGAGAAGGAAACGCGCGACCAGGCCGCGCGCTGCATGAATTGCGGCATCCCCTATTGCCACGGCACCGGCTCGGTCGCGCCGGGCACGCCCGGCTGCCCGGTCAACAACCAGATCCCTGATTTCAACGACCTCGTCTATCAGGGCAATTGGGAAGAAGCCTCGCGCAACCTGCACTCGACCAACAATTTCCCGGAGTTCACCGGCCGCATCTGCCCGGCGCCGTGCGAAGCGTCCTGCACGCTCAACATCGACGACAACCCCGTCACCATCAAGACGATCGAATGCGCGATCGTCGACCGCGCCTGGGACAATGGCTGGCTGAAGCCTGAGGTCGCAGCCCACAAGACCGGCAAGAAGATCGCCGTGATCGGCTCCGGCCCGGCCGGCATGGCCTGCGCCCAGCAGCTCGCGCGCGCCGGTCACGACGTGCACGTCTACGAGAAGTACGCCAAGGCCGGCGGTCTTCTTCGTTACGGCATTCCCGACTTCAAGATGGAGAAGGGCATCATCGATCGCCGCGTCAAGCAGATGGAGGCCGAAGGCGTTACCTTCCACTACAACAGCCATGTCGGCGCCGATGGCAACGTCGATCCGCGCGAGATGCTCAACGAGTACGACGCCGTCGCGCTGACCGGCGGCGCGGAAGCCCCGCGCGACCTGCCGATCCCCGGCCGCGACCTCGCCGGCATCCACTACGCCATGGACTTCCTGCCGCAACAGAACCGCCGCGTCTCGAGCGAGCCGCTAGGCGGCGTCCAGGAGATCCTTGCCGGCGGCAAGCACGTTGTCGTCATCGGCGGCGGCGACACCGGAAGCGACTGCATCGGCACCTCGCTGCGCCAGGGGGCGCTCTCGGTGACCCAGCTCGAAATCATGCCCGCCCCGCCCGAGCGCGAGAACAAGGGCCTGACCTGGCCGAACTGGCCGCTGAAGATGCGGACGTCCTCGAGCCAGGCCGAGGGCGCGATCCGCGAATTCGCCGTGCTGACCCAGACGTTTTCCGGCGAGAACGGCCGGGTCAAGAAGCTGCACTGCGTGCGCGTCGACGACAAGTTCAAGCCGATTGCCGGCACCGAGTTCGAGCTGAACGCCGACCTCGTCCTGCTCGCGATGGGCTTTGTCCATCCCGTGCACGAGGGGCTCTTGAAGCTGCTGTCAGTCGAGCTCGACCCGCGCGGCAACGTCAAGGCCAACACGCTCGACTACCAGACCTCGCGCCCGAACGTTTTCTCCGCCGGCGACATGCGCCGCGGCCAGTCGCTGGTGGTGTGGGCGATCCGCGAGGGCCGGCTGTGCGCAAGGTCGATCGATACGTTTTTGATGGGAAAGACGGATCTGCCGCGGTAGGCGACGGCTCGCTCCATCTCCAGCTCAGCAAACGCTGTCATCGCCCGCGAAAGCGGGCGATCCAGTATTCCAGAGACCGTTGTGGTCAATTGAGTAGCCGCGGCGTACTGGATGCCCCGGTCAAGCCGGGGCATGACACCGGAGCGGGTGGCGAGAGCGGAGCGAGCTAAGCCGCACGCGCTCGAACGCAACCGACGGCGCCCGCTAATTCTGCAATCTCACCCCCAGCATCACCACCGTGCCCTGCGAGCTCGAGCCCGCCTGGTTCGAATCCAGGATGTCGTGGCGCAGCGTGCCCTTGATCCAGATGTTGCGGTTGAGCTTGTAGATCAGGTTGCCTTCGAGCGAGTAGGTTTTGTCGTTGCGGCCCTGGTTCTGGTAGTCGTAGGTACCGTAGGTGAACTTGCCCACTGCCGTGAGCCAGCGGCGGAAGTCGTGATCGACTTCGATGCCGTAGGTGTGCACCAGGACGCCTGAGGAGCCGGCGACGGTGGTCTCGGCGATCTGCGTGTCGGTGGCCAATTTCACCGTGGTCAGGCCGCTGGCGTTCCAGATCAGCGAGCCCGCGGTCAGGAAGCCGGAGAGCTGGCTGAGCCGCGGGTCGGTGTAGCTGCGCGCGGAATAGCCGACAGAGACTTCGCCGGTGAGGATGCGCGAGAATTCGAAGGACGAGCCGACCTTGGCGTAGCCGCCGTTGGAATCGCGGAAGTAGCCGTTGCGGTCGGCGGCCTGGTCGTGGACGCGGGTGTCGCCCTGGACCTCGACGAACGGTTTCAGCCCCGGCTTCAGCTCGTAGGAGAAGCGGCCGACGCCGCCATACTGGTTGAAGTCGCGATCGTTGTTGCTGAAGGTCGAACCGTCGGTGAGCTTCGAATCCGTGTAGGCGGTGCGATCAACGGTGGCGCCGGCGGCGACCTGGAAGCGGTTGAAGGTCTGGTCGAAGCCGAGCGTGGTGCCGTAGGCGGCGTAAACGGGGTATTTCTGCAGGCCGGCCTGCACGTTCGGGCTGCCGGGATTGTCGGTGGCGAGCCGCAGGCGCAGTTGCGAGGTCAGCTTGAGATCGCGGTTGACGTCGATGCGGCCGTCGACATGGCCGTTGAAATCGGGGCGGTCGACCTCGACCGGCGAGGGCGAGGCAAGGCCATCGATCGTCGCCGGCATGTTGTTGGTGTAGCCGTTGAACGAGCCGCGCAGATCCGCGACCAGCGCGTGACGCTCCCAATCGGACTGGATGAGCAGATCGGGCGCGACGACGTAAGCCGGCGAGCCCACGGGCTTGTTCAGGCGCGCCGGGTTGGTGTCATAGCCGGCGGATAGCTCGAGCCCGCCCTTGATCAGGAAACTGCCGGCGTAATCGCCGACCGCGCCGAACGCATCGTCATCGGCCTTGAGGCGGCGGCGGAGCGGCTGGCCGGGTACGTTGCCGGCCATCGCCGGGGCGACCGGCGTCTTGTGCGCGGTCTCGGACGGCGGCGGCGCAATGCGCGGCGGGCCGAGCGTCGTCACGGGTGTTCCGGGCGGCGGCGGCGAGCCGGGCCCGGGCGGGCGCTTCGGCTTGGGCTGGCCGGGATAGAGCTTTGGCTGCTGCCGTTTGCGATTGAGCGAATCGTAGCCAGAGCCGCTGGCGCCATTGGCCGCCGGCAACCCGTAGGTCGGGACCTGGCCGACGCGCGAGGTCGCGGGCGCCTGCTGCTGGCGCCTGCGCGGATCGGCATTGGGATCGGGCAGCGCCGGCAGCGCGTCCGAGGGCGCCTGCGGCACGCCCGCCGTGCGGCGAGTCGGCAGCGTCTCGGGCGCGGCAAAGCCGCCGCGGTTGGGATTGAACAGGTCGGGCGTGAGGCTCTGGGCAACCGCTGGAGCGCTTTCCAGGGCCGTCAGCGCGAGGCAGGGGACAAGACACGGCAAAACGGCGCGCAGGAATTGCGCGCGTTTGCTCCGGCCCGTGCCTGGAGACGACCCCACGATGGAATAACTCCAACGAAATCAATTACTTTCGAGATGGCCTGCGCCGGCTGGCGGGAACCATCGTTAATGGAGTTAAAACAATTATGGTTAATGACCCGTTGAGGGCCTTGGATGCCCTCGTCGCCTCGCCCGCCGGGCCGTGCTAAGCAGGCGCCACTCTCCGCCCCTTTCCTCCTGGACGTGATCATGCCGAGCTCGAAACCGCTGATGACCGCATCATCCGCCCCCATCCCTGACAGCGTCCAATCCGCGCTCCGCACGCTGGAGACGGAGAGCAGCGGCATCAACGCCCTCGCCGCGGCGCTGCGCGGCCCGCTCAGCGAGACCTTCGCCAAGGCGGTCGACCTCATCCGCAACGCCAAGGGCCGCGTCATCGTCACCGGCCTCGGCAAATCAGGCCACATGGCGCGCAAGATCGCAGCGACGCTGGCCTCGACCGGCACGCCCGCCTTCTTCGTCCACACCGCCGAAGCCGCCCATGGCGACCTCGGCATGATCACCACCGACGACGTCATCATGGCGCTGTCCTGGTCCGGCGAGCAGCCGGAAATGAAGACGCTGGTGAACTATTCGGCGCGGTTTGCGATCCCGATGATCGCGGTGACGTCGAATGCGGCATCATCGCTCGGCCAGGCCGCCGACATCGTGATCGAGCTGCCGAAGGCGCGCGAGGCGTGCCCGCACAATCTGGCGCCGACGACGTCGACGATGATGCAAGTCGCGATCGGCGATGCCATCGCGATCGCGCTGCTGGAGGGACGCGGCTTCACCGCGCTGGAGTTCGCGCATTTCCACCCCGGCGGCAAGCTGGGTGCGATGCTGAAATTCGTCCGCGACTACATGCGCACCGGCGCGGAGATCCCGCTCAAGCCCGAGGGCACGCTGATGTCGGACGCCGTGGTGGAGATGTCGGCCAAGGGACTGGGCTGTGTCTGCATCGTCAACGCGGCGAACGAGGCCGTCGGCATCATCACCGACGGCGATCTGCGCCGTAACATGCGGCCCGATCTGCTGACGGCGTCGGTGGACGACATCATGACCCGGCAACCCAAGACCGTGCCGCCCTCGATGCTCGCCAGCGAGATGATCGAGGTGCTGAACACGCGCAAGATTACCACGCTGCTGGTGACCGAGGCGAACAAGGTGGTGGGGATCGTGCACCTGCACGACCTGCTGCGGGCGGGTGTGGCCTGATTTCTTCGCCTCTCCCCGCAAGCGGGGCGAGGGAGCCTACTGTGGAAACCGCGCCGCCTGCTCCTCCAGCGGCAGCTTCAGCCCATTCGCCAGATACGACACCGTGCGGTAGAAGCCGCACAGCAGCATGATCTCCAAAATCTGCGCCTCGTCGTGATGCGCCGACAGCGCGGCGAACTCCTCGTCGCTCAATGCCGCACGAAGATGCAACGCGTCGACGGCGGCGATCAGCGCCTGCTCGCCCGGTGACCAGCAGGCTGAATTCGCATCGCCCAGCACGGTCGCGCGCACCTCGTCCTCCGTGAGCTTCGCCGCGCGTGAGAAGATCGCGACATGCACGCCCCATTCATACTCGCATCTGTTCAGCGCGCAGGTGCGGTCGATGACGATCTCGCGCTGGCGCAGCGAGAGTGGACCTGGATCGAGGAGCCCGCCGGCGCGGAACTTGTCCCAGGCGCGGGCATGGCTCGCCATCACCCGGAAGAGCAGCAGCGGCGGCGCGCCGCGCATGATGCGGTCGAATTGCTGCTGGATCTCCGGGGGATAAGGCGGGGCGAGCGGCGCCATGCGCGGTAAAGCCTCGGACATCAGCCGTCTCCGTCGCTACAATAATCGTAGCAATATGCTACATTATCTGTAGCACCACGCAAGAGGGATTTCGATGGCGAAACAGGCCGGCCAGACACGCAGCGTCCGCGGCTCACGCAGCGGACGGCCGATCATGGCGCTGCTCGACCTGCTCGGCCGCCGCTGGGCCTTGCGGATCTTATGGGAGTTGCGCGAGGCGCCCCTCACCTCGCGCGCCCTGCGCACGGCCTGCGACGAGGCCTCGCCGACGGTGTTGCAGGCGCGGCTGACGGAGCTGCGCGAGGCGGGGTTCGTGGAGCTGGGCGACGGCGGGGGTTACGGGCTGACGACGCTCGGGCGGGAGCTGTGCGAGATGGTGATGCCGCTGCACCGGTTTGCCGAGAGGTGGAAGAGGTAGCCTGAAGAAGCAATCGCGCACTATTTCTTCCTTCTCCCCTTGTGGGAGAAGGTGGCGCGAAGCGCCGGATGAGGGGTTCTCTCCACGAACTCAAGTGAGAGATGTGCTCGCGGAGAGAACCCCTCACCCGTCTCGGAGAGGGGAAGAGTCGTTACGCCGCCGCCACAGTCAGATTCGCGCCATCGACCCGCACCACCTTCACCCGCGTCCCGGCCGGCGTATCGGGCCCGGCCACACGCCAGACCGTGTCGCCGATGCGCACCGTGCCGCTGCCGTCGATGATCGGCTTCTCCAGCGTGAACTCGCGGCCGAGCAGCGCCTCGGTGCGCTTGTTGAGGAAGGGGCTGGCGCCGGCATCGCTCTTCGGCCGGGCGAGGCGGCGCCACACCGGCACGGCGGCGGCGGCGAAGATCGCGAACATCACGAGCTGGATCTGCCAGGACACGACCAGCCCGAACGAGACCAGGCCGACGAGCAGCGCAGCAAGCCCAAGCCAGAACAGGAACACGCCCGGCGCCAGCACCTCCAGCGCCATCAGGATGAAGCCGAAGATAAGCCAGTTCCAGTTACCGAGCGATACGAACATGTCGGTCATGACACGACCTCTCTCAATGATGCCGTCACGGCACCGCCGGCGGTGTCGGTGGCGTCGGACCTGACGGCGGCACCGAGCCAGTGCGGCGCGCGGCGGCAGCCGCGGACGCTGCACTCTCACCGAATGTCGCCTTCGCGATCTCACCGATACCGGCGAGCGAGCCGAGCATGGAGGTGGCCTCCATCGGCAGCATGATGATCTTCTGGTTCGGCGCATCCGCGAACTGGCCGAATGCCTTGATATATTTGTCGGCGATAAAATAGTTCAGCGCGGCGACGTCGCCCTTGGCAATGGCTTCGGAGACGGCCTGCGTCGCCTTGGCCTCGGCTTCGGCCAGACGCTCGCGCGCCTCGGCGTCGCGGAAGGCGGCCTCGCGGCGGCCTTCCGCCTGCAGGATCTGGCCCTGCTTAGCGCCCTCGGCCCGCAGGATCTCCGACTGGCGCTGGCCTTCTGCGGCGAGAATGTCGGCGCGCTTGACGCGCTCGGCCTTCATCTGCCGGCCCATGGCTTCGACGAGGTCGGCCGGCGGCACGATGTCCTTGATCTCGATGCGGTTGACCTTGACGCCCCAGGGCGAGACCGCAGCATCGACGACGCGCAAGAGCCGCTCGTTGATCTCGTCGCGATGCGACAGCACCTGGTCGAGATCCATCGAGCCCATCACCGAGCGGATGTTGGTCATGGTCAGCACGGTGATCGCCTGGTTGAGATTGGCGACCTCGTAGCTCGCCTTCGCGGCGTCGAACACCTGGTAGAAGGCGACGCCGTCCACCGTCACGGTGGCGTTGTCCTTGGTGATGACCTCCTGCTCGGGAATGTCGATCACCTGCTCCATCATGTTGATCTTGCGCCCGACGCGATCGAAATAGGGCACAATCAAATTGAGCCCGGGGCTCAGCGTCTGGGTGTATTTGCCGAAACGTTCGATGGTCCAGTCATAGCCCTGCGGCACCGTCTTCACGCCGGCAACCAGCGTGACGATGACGAGCAAGACGAGAACAATCGCGAAAATGTCGAAACCGCTCATAGCTCCTCCAAGGCGGGAAAGAAGCCGGGAAAGGCCCTTTCCGGCGCTGTCATTGGTCGGGATCACGACCCTACCGGTTCAGCGGTCGCAATTCACGTCGGTATCGACGCGATTCTGCACAAGACACAGCGGGAGGGAACGGCTGAGATATGTATTTGCGACGGGCTCTTGAAAGCGCGCGGCGCAGACCTACCGGCAAACGTTAAGAAATTGCAACGCTATTCGATGACGTCGTTCGCGATGGCGAGCAGGCCGGGAGACAGCGTGACGCCAAGCGCCTTGGCCGTCTTGAGGTTGACCGCGAGCTCGAACTTGGTGGGGTTCTGCACCGGCAGGTCGGCGGCCTTCGCGCCCTTCAGGATGCGATCGATGTAGCTCGCGGCACGGCGAAGCTGCTCGGCGCTGTCGGTGCTGTAGGACATCAGCCCGCCCTCTTCGACGAAGAGCCGGCTCCAGAACACCGCGGGCACGCGCGCCTCGCCGATCGCCGCAAGCAGTTGCGCGCGGTTGGCCATGGTGAAGAAGTCAGGCAGGACCAGGACGCCACCATCCCTGCGCGAGGCCAGCGCCGCGATGGAGGCGATGTCATCGACCGGCGCGGGCTCGACCGTCACGTGAAGGGTACGCGCGGCGTCCTCGATCGTGCGCAGCATCAGGGGCGCGAACGGCGCCGTGGCGGGATTGTAGACGACGAGCACGCGGGACAGTTTTGGCGTGACCTGCGCCAGCATCTCCAGCCATTTGCCGGCGAGCGGTCCGTCATAATCGGTGAAGCCGGTGAGGTTGCCGCCGGGATGGGCGAGGTTTTTGACAAAACCCTGGCTGACGGGATCGGTGACGACGGCGAACACGATCGGGATCGTATTGGTGCGCTGGCACAACTCCTCGACCGAGGGCGTGCCGATCGCGAGCAGGACGTCGGGCTTGAGCGCGATCAGCTCGTCGGCGAACCCGGCGATCCGCGCCCGGTCGCCGGCGCCACTGCGCCAGTCGATCTTGAGCTGCTCCTTCCAGTCATCGGCGGCAAGCGCCTCGGCGAGGCGGGCCTGCCCGATCACCTCGTCGGCGATCACCGAGAGCACGCCGAGCCGCCGCACTGGCTGCTGCGCCAGTACGGGAGCCGGCAGCGCGGCGATCGTCCCAAGAAGCGCCAGACAGTCGCGGCGGTTCATGGGAGACACCATCAGATCCAGCCCTGAAGCTCGCGCAGCACAAGGGTGCGGATCACGTCCATGCCGGGGTCGCTGTCGTTGAGGCAGGGGATCGCGGAAAACTCTTCTCCGCCACTGTGCTTGAAGATCTCGGCGTTCTCCTGCGCGATCTCCTCCAATGTCTCGAGACAGTCGGCGGAAAAGCCCGGCGTCACCACCGCGATCCGGCGCACGCCTTCTTTGGCGAGCCGCTCCATGGTCTTGTCGGTGTAGGGCTGCAGCCACTCGTCATTGCCGAAGCGCGACTGGAAGGTCAGCAGCAGCTTTGTCTCGTCCATGCCGAGCCGGCGGCGCAGCGCTTCCGTCGTGGCGATGCAGTGGCTCTGATAGGGATCGCCCTTGTCGACATAGGATTTTGGCATGCCGTGGAAGGACGCGACGATCAGCTCAGGCTTGAACGGCAACGTGGCCAGGTGCGTCTCGATCGAAACGGCGAGCGCCTCGATATAGGCTTCGTCCTCGTAGTAAGGCGGCGTCACCCGCAGCGTCGGCTGGTTGCGCAAGGTGGCGAGCACCCGAAACACTTCGTCACAGACGGTCGCCGAGGTCGAGGCGGAATATTGCGGATAGAGCGGGACGGCGAGGATGCGGTCGCAGCCTTTCGCGATCAGCGCGTCGATGCCTGATTTGATCGAGGGATTGCCATAGCGCATCGCCCAGTCGACGACGACATGCGCGCTGTCGGACAGCGCGGCCGCGAGCTTGTCGCTCTGCGAGCGCGTGATGGTCTTCAGCGGCGACTCGTTCTTCTCGGTGTTCCAGATCTTCAGATAATCGCGGGCCTTGGTCCGGGGCCGGGTACGCAGGATGATGCCGTTGAGAACCAGTTTCCAGATCAGGCCCTGGTCCTCGATGACGCGGGCGTCCGACAGGAACTCCTTGAGGTAGACCCGCACGCCCGGCGCATCGGCCGTATCGGGCGTGCCGAGATTGACCAGCAGCACGCCGGCGCGCTTCGGGGCGGATTGGGCGGCCGGTTTGGCGGTCTCGATGGGGACGACGTTGGTCATGGCTCTGTGGGTCGCGCGTTGGTCCGAACTTGTCAAGATCAGGCCGGAATCGCTAGGGTCGCACCCAAGCGGGAGGGGCGGATGACACTCGCGGAATGGTGCGTTCTTGGAACGCTGCTGCTTTACTTGTTTACGATCGTCGCGATCAAATGGATCAGGTTTCGCGGATTCGACAATTCACGCCCGCGCGATCCCGCTTTCTACCAGGACGCCATCGCCCAGCGCGCTCTGGGCGCCCACCAGAACGGCATCGAGACCTTCCCGTTCTTCGCCTTCGCGGTGCTGCTCGCCGAATTCAGGGACTCGCCGCAACGCCTGATCGACGAGCTCGCCGCGCTGTTCCTGATCGTGCGGGTCGCCTACGTGCTCACCTATCTCGGCAACCGCCCGACGCTGCGCTCGATCCTCTGGAGCATCGGCTTTGCGATCAATCTCGGCATCTTCTTCATGCCGATGTTGAAGAGGTTTCTGCCGGTGTAAGGCGGGCGGCCCCTCTCAATCCGTCATCCTGAGGTGCTCGGCTTGCGTTGCAAGGCGAGCACCTCAGGGTGACGGTGATGGATTGATCGTCGTTCGCTCAAAAACACGTCGTCCGTTCGGCCGCAATATAGCCGAACAACAGTCCGGCGCCGAACAGCAGCACGAGGGCGGCGGCGCCGAACTCGATGCCGCGCATGAACAGCGCACCGCCGCCGTCGCGCCCGGCGCTGAGGCGGGCGGCGATGTCCTTGGCGGAGACGGCGATCACTGCGATGACCGCGACCGTGATCGCGGTGCCCAATCCCATCAGGAAGGTCGCGGCGATGCCAGCCCAGAACAGACCCTGGGCGAGAGCGAACACCAGCACCAGGATCGCCCCCGAGCAGGGCCGGATGCCGACGGTCAGGATCGCCGCAAAGCCGCGCCGCCAGCCGCCGGGCCCCGCGAGCTCGCTCGGCGTGGGCCCGTGGGAATGGCCGCAATGCTCGTCATGGACATGATCGTGCGCATGGTGGTGATGGGCGTGCCCATGGTCGTGATGATGGTGATCGTGGTCGTGATGATCATGCGCATCATGATGGTGATGGCCGTGATCATGATGGTTATGCGGCACGCCCGCCATGGCCGGCACCGGCTGTGCCGCCTGGAGCGCGCGGAGGAAGGTACGGCCCTTGACCCAGACGAGACGCAGGCCAAACAGCGCGATCAGGGCGTAGCTTGCGATCTCGATCACCCCTTCCGCCTTGCACATGGTTTTCGCGGTCGCATTCAGGATCCAGGCCGAGATGCCGACGATCAGGATCGCCACCAGCGACTGCATCAGCGCGGAGGCAAACGACAGCGCGATGCCGCGACGCGCGGTCTCGCGGTTGGCGACGAGATAAGAGGCGATCACCGCCTTGCCGTGGCCGGGCCCCGCGGCGTGGAAGATGCCGTAGGCAAAGGAGATGAAGAGCAGCGTCCACACCGCCGAGCCGTCGGACTTGGCGGCGCGAATGGTCGAAGACATCTGACGATAGAATTCCGACTGTTTTGCGAGCAGCCAGCCAATCAAGCCACTGGCCTCGGGCTCGGCCGGCTGTGCCGACTTAGGCGCACCGAACGGATTCTGCGCAAAGACATCATGGAGTGCGGCATCAGCCACGCCGGCAAGGAGGAGAACAGCGGCGCAGACGATGAGCCCGCGCGCGAGAGGCGAGAGATGCGGCTTCAAGGGCAATCCACCGTGATCTTGTTGGCGAACATCATGCCGAAATTGGCGTTGGGGCCGTCCAGGAAGGTCTGCTCGTTGAGCTTCTGCGCGGTCGCCGTGCCGTCGCTGGGACGATCGAGCTTCATCTGGCAGCCGGCAGGCGCACCGACCAGCTTGACCGGATTGTCCTTGGCCATCTGGAAGTCGATGAAGAAGGAACGGTCGAACACCTCGAGCACCAATTGCTTCGGCTTGACGGGGTTCTTCAGCGGCAGCGTGAAGTGCAGCGTCAGCACCGTATCCTTGTAGTCGAGGAAATAGTCGATCGGCTCCTGGAAGCGTTCCTTCTTCCCGTCGGCTCGCGCGAAGGTGAAGTAGGCATATTCCTTCAGGGATTCGACATTGGTCTGCGCCAGTGGGACCAGCTCCTCGCGCGTATAGGTCCCCTTCTTCTTGCTCTCGAGCCCCTGCACCGCATAGGCCGAGAACATGTCGTCGAAGGTCCAGGCATGGCGCACGCCGGTGATGCTGCCGTCCTCGGCGTAGAGCAATTCGCTGGTCGCCGTGATCCAGACATGAGGATGCGCGCTTGCCGCCCCCGCCGCGAACATCATCGCGGCGGCGAGCAGCAGGCCGAACAGGGCACGCGTGCCCATCAGGCGGCCTTGGCGTCGTCGAGCAGGCCGCGACGGCGGAGCAGCGCGTCGGGCTCGGGCGGGCGGCCGCGGAAGGCTTCATAGGCCGCTTCCGGATCGACCGAGCCGCCGGTCGAGTAGATGTCGTCGTGCAGGCGTTTTGCCACGGCGGGGTCGAAGATGTTGCCGGCTTCCTCGAAGGCGCCGAAGGCGTCGGCGTCCATCACCTCCGACCACATGTAGCTGTAATAGCCCGCGGCATAATGGTCGCCGGAGAAGATGTGGCCGAACTGGGTGGGCCGGTGACGCAGCGAGATCTCCTCGGGCATGCCGATCTTCTCCAACTCCTTCTTCTCGAAGGCGCGAACATCCTGCGCGGCCGCAGCCGGCTGGGTGTGGAATTCGAGATCGATCAGCGCCGACGACACGAACTCGACGGTGGCAAAGCCCTGGTTGAACTTTCGCGCGGCGAGAAAGCGCTTGAGCAGGTCGTCCGGCAGCGGCTCGCCGGTCTGGTAGTGGCGGGCGAACTGCTGCAGCACTTCGGGCCGCTCCTGCCAGTGCTCGTAGAGCTGCGAGGGCAGCTCGACGAAATCGGTGAACACGGAGGTGCCCGACAGCGAGGGATAGGTCACGTTGGAGAGCATGCCGTGGAGACCGTGGCCGAACTCGTGGAACAGCGTGCGGGCATCGTCGGGCGACAGCAGCGAGGGCTCGCCATTCGCCCCCTTGGCGAAGTTGCAGACATTGATGATCAGCGGCGCGACCTCCCCATCCAGTTTTTGCTGATCGCGCAGCGAGGTCATCCAGGCGCCGGAGCGCTTTGACGGCCGGGCGTGGTAGTCGCCGTAGAACAGCGCCTTGTGCTTGCCGTCAGGGCCCTTGACCTCCCAGACTCGGACGTCCGGGTGCCAGGCCGGGACGTCCGTGCGCTCTTCGAAGGTGATGCCGAACAGCCGGGTGGCGCAGTCGAAGGCGGCGGCGATCATGTGGTCGAGCGTCAGATACGGCTTGATCGCGGCATCGTCGAAATTGGCGCGCTGGAGGCGGAGCTTCTCGGCGTAGAAGCGCCAGTCCCACGGCGCGAGCTTGAAATTGCCGCCCTCTTCCGTGATCAGCGCCTGCATCTCGTCGCGGTCGGCGAGCGCGCGGGCGCGGGCCGGCTTCCAGACCCGCTCCAGCAGGCCGCGCACCGCGTCCGGCGTCTTGGCCATGGAATCCTCGAGCCGATAGGCAGCGAAGGTCGGATAGCCCAGCAGTTGAGCGCTCTCCTCGCGCAGCTTCAGGATCTCGACGATGGTCGCGTTGTTGTCGTTGCCATTGCCGTTGTCGCCGCGCGCGGTGAAGGCCTTGTAGACCTTCTCGCGCAGGTCACGCCGCGCCGAGCTCTTCAGGAATGGCTCGACCGAGGAGCGCGACAGCGTCACGATGGCCTTGCCCGCCATGCCGCGCTCTTCTGCCGCAGCCTTGGCGGCGGCGACGAAGCTTTCCGGCAGGCCCTGGCGATCGGCCTCCCCCAGCTCCATGAACCATTCCTGCTCGTCGCCGAGCAGATGGTGGCTGAAGCTCGTGCCGAGCTGGGCGAGCTTTTCGTTGATCTCGGCCATCCGTTTCTTGGCCTCTTCCGAGAGGCCGGCGCCGGAGCGGTGGAAGCGGGTATAGGTGCGCTCGAGCAGGCGGAGCTGCTCAGGCGAAAGACCGAGCGCCGCGCGATTCTCGTGCAGCTGGGCGATGCGGCCAAACAGCACGGCGTTCATCATGATCGGGTTCCAGTGCCGTGCCATCCGCAACGAGACCTCCTTGTCGATCTCCAGGATGGCCGGGTTGGAATGCGCCGAGACGAGGTCGTAGAACACCGCGGCGACCTTGTTCAGCAGCTTGCCGGATCTCTCAAGCGCCGTGATGGTGTTGGCGAAGTCGGCCGCGGCGGGATCGTTGGTGATCGCCGCGATCTCGGCGGAGTGATCGGCGAAGGCCTGCTCGAAGGCCGGCAGGAAGTGCTCCGGCCTGATCTCGTCGAAGGGCGGGGTCGCGAACGGCGTCACCCAGGCCTTCAGCAGCGGATTGGTCTCGGAGTCCGTAGTTTGGCGGGGGTCTGACATCGCGCGTCTCGTTTTTGAGCCTGATTTGTTGCGGCCAGCTATAGCACGCGATGGGGCTTTTTTGGGCCATTTGGCCTTGCTCCCGCCCGGCTTTTCGGAGAGATTGCGGCCCTCGAAGACAGGACCCCTGAGCCTCATGAACGCGCCTTCCTCGTCATCCCGCCAGATCGCCTGGCCCAGCGTCATCACCGTCATCAGCGCCGCGATCCTGATCGGCGCCGAGGTGTTCGGCGCGGCCTTCGCCGGCGGCTGGGCGCTCGCGATCCTGTTCGGGCTCGGCGACCAGGGCACGCACATCCTTCAGGCCGTTCTGTTCGCACTCGGCGTGCTCGTGATGACCGCGTTCATCCGCGCCGCGCAGCGCGTCGAGCCTTTCACGAAGCGCGGCTGACGCGCGCACGACGCAGAAAACTTAACGCGCGTTCATCTTCCGCGTCGCTCGCGCAACACTGCGCAAGCAGATGTTAGGCAATTCTGTTCTCAGCCTAAAAAAATTCTTGCGAAGCAGAGTCAAAAGCCTTATGTGCGCTCTTGCCCAATTTCGCACGTGCCTGTGGTCGTGTGTCAGTCGGTAGGTATCCGGACAAGAGGCCGGACAGCCGCCAAGGGGTGAAGAAGCCGAGGGGCTCTTCGGAAGTGCGGAAATCGGAAGGCTCATAGCCGGACGACGAACGTAAACCCGGAGCGTCCAGCATCTCTCTCAAAGAGATGCCTTGTCGAAGGTGACTTCGCTCTTTGCAACCGTGACTGGCAGCCGGAGGCGAACCGGCGCACCCCGCTCTCAACGGGGGACGCGACTTAAAGCAACGACGGATCGGGCTTTTTTGGTCTCTACCGGCATTCCACCGCCGGCGCGGGCTACTGAAAAGGCTTGTCCTTCATTGCCAGGTGAGCGGGCGGGAAACTCTCCCAACCAATCCACGGCAGCACAGTCTGGTTTGAGTCTTTTGGCTTCAGCGCGCCTCCATCGCGCGATGTGGCCGGAGCACTCTTATCCGACGTCATGTTGATGCGGATCCCGTCGCTGGGACCGTTGGAGAGTGCCATGACCGAACGCATCCAGGAATTCCTGCGCAACCGCCGCAAGGAGGGTCTCGACACCGAGCCGTGCCTCGTCGTCGACCTCGAAGTCGTGCGCGACAATTACCAGACCTTCGCCAAGGCGCTGCCCGACAGCCGCGTGTTCTATGCCGTCAAGGCGAACCCGGCGCCGGAAGTGCTGTCGCTGCTGGCCTCCATGGGCTCCTGCTTCGACACCGCGACGGTCGCCGAGATCGAGATGGCGCTGGCCGCTGGCGCGACGCCCGACCGCATCTCCTTCGGTAACACGATCAAGAAGGAGCGCGACATCGCGCGCGCCTTCGCGCTCGGCATCCGGCTGTTCGCCGTGGACTGCGTCCCCGAGGTCGAGAAGGTCGCCCGTGCCGCTCCCGGCGCGAAGGTGTTCTGCCGTATCCTCTATGACTGCGCCGGCGCCGAGTGGCCGCTGTCGCGCAAGTTCGGCTGCGACCCGGAAATGGCCGTCGAGGTGCTCGACGCCGCCAAGCGTCTGGGCCTGGAGCCGTGCGGCATCTCCTTCCATGTCGGCTCGCAGCAGCGCAAGGTGAAGGCGTGGGACCGTGCGCTGGCGATGGCCTCGCAGGTGTTCCGCGACTGCGCCGAGCGCGGCATCAACCTGACCATGGTCAACATGGGCGGCGGCTTCCCGACCAAGTACCTGAAGGACGTGCCGCCGGTCGTCACCTACGGCCGCTCGATCTTCCGCGCGCTGCGCAAGCACTTCGGCAACCAGATTCCGGAGACCATCATCGAGCCGGGCCGCGGCATGGTGGGCAACGCCGGCATCATCGAATCCGAGGTCGTGCTCATCTCGAAGAAGAGCGACGAGGACGAGGTGCGCTGGGTGTACCTTGACATCGGCAAGTTCGGCGGTCTCGCCGAGACCATGGACGAGTCGATCCGTTACGCCATCCGCACCGCCCATGACGGCGCGGACATGACCCCGTGCGTGCTCGCCGGCCCGACCTGCGACAGCGCCGACGTGCTGTACGAGAAGACCCCGTATCCGCTTCCCGTCACGCTGGAGATCGGCGACAAGCTGCTGATCGAGGGCACCGGGGCCTATACGTCGACCTACTCGTCGGTGGCCTTCAACGGCATCCCGCCGCTGAAGACCTACCACATCTGATCCGCCTCTCTTTCGAGGCCTGACGAACCCGGGAGCCGGCTTGCCGGCTCCTTCCTCACATCTCCGATTTCTGACGACGCCTTGAACCGGCGCGCTGCGCGCACGCCGGGTCAAGCGGGGACTGACGCGCCATGACTGCTTTTCGGAAGCCACAAGTCGCCCTCACTTCGCATGCCGTTCCGTTCGTGATCCGTGCGGAACGTGCATCCGACGTCGCCGCCCGTGAAGCGCTGCTGGATGCCTGTTTTGGCGAGAACCGCCATGACCGCACCTGCCAGCGCCTGCGCGACGGACGCGCACCTGCCGCAGGCCTTGCGCTGTCGGCTGTGCGCGAGGGGACACTCGTGGGAACCGTGCGGCTGTGGCACGTCAGCGCCGGAGGCAGGCCCGCTCTGGTCCTCGGACCATTGGCGGTCGACCCTGCCTGCCGCGAGCTCGGGATCGGCGCCGCGCTGATGCAACAAGCGCTGGCCGCCGCCCGGGCGCGCGGGCATGAATCCGTGATCCTGCTCGGCGATGCGCCCTATTACGCCCGCTTCGGCTTCACGGCCGAGAAGACCGGCGCACTGATGCTGCCCGGCCCGTTCGAACGCGACCGCCTGCTGGCGGTCGAATTCCAGGCCGGCGCACTGGACGGCGCCGAGGGGATGATCGTTCCGACCGGCGCGGCTCTTTCCAAACGGAGGGTAGTTCGTCCCCTCCAGGCGCACGCGGCCTAAGACTTCGTCATGACCGCGACGACCGAAGCCGCGCCTTGCGGCGACGGTCGGCTGCGGCATTTGCTTTGGGGTTGCACCGCACCCGGAAACGCCCTTTAACCCACGAAATTCCCCCTTTCAGTCGAGGCCGAACCCATGTCCCGTCGCCTGATCTCCACCGGCTCCCCCCTCGAGAAGAGCGTCGGCTACAGCCGCGCCGTGGTCGACGGCGATTTCTGCTTCGTCGCGGGAACCACCGGCTATGACTACGCGACGATGACGATGCCTGATGATGTCACGAGCCAGTCACGCAACTGCTTCAAGACCATCGCAGCCGCCCTGAAGGAGGGCGGATTCGAGATGGCCGACATCGTCCGTGCGACCTACTACGTCACCGACGCCAGCTTCATCGATGCCCACTTCGCCGTCTGCGGCGAGGTTCTCGGCGACATCCGGCCGGCGGCGACCTTGCTGGTCGTCTCAGCCCTCGCCAAGCCCGAGATGAAGGTCGAGATCGAAGTCACCGCGAAGCGCCGCAGCCTCTGACAAGCGCCGCAGCGCCTGATACCCCTAACAATGGTCCGCCAGCACGTTCCGGAGAAACCATCCATGAGCCCTCCCTCGCAGATCTACGCGAAGATCACCGGTCCCATCGTCATGGTCGGCTTCGGCTCCATCGGCAAAGGCACCTTGCCGCTGATCGAGCGGCACCTCGATTACGACAAGTCGCGCGTCACCGTGATCGATCCCAAGGACGAGGGCCGCAAGGCGCATTGCGAGAAGCAGAACGTCCGCTTCATCCAGAAGGCCGTGACCAAAGACAATTATCGCGAATTGCTGACCCCGCTGCTGACCGAGGGCGGCGGCCAGGGCTTTTGCGTCAATCTCTCCGTCGACACCGGCTCGACCGACATCATGGAGCTCTGCAACGAGCTCGGCGCGCTCTAT
This sequence comes from Bradyrhizobium sp. BR 10289, assembly GCF_019455385.1. Lineage (GTDB taxonomy): Bacteria > Pseudomonadota > Alphaproteobacteria > Rhizobiales > Xanthobacteraceae > Bradyrhizobium. Next base: position 11,633 of record NZ_JACOFR010000015.1, on the reverse strand, counting down.
ATCGACACCGTCAACGAGCCCTGGCTCGGCTTCTATTTCGATGCCTCGAAGGGTCCGGAAGCACGCTCCAACTACGCGCTCCGCGAAGTGACGCTGGCCGCCAAGCGGGCGCGCCCGGCGGGCTCGACCACGGCTGTCTCGTGCTGCGGCGCCAATCCAGGCATGGTCTCGTTCTTCGTCAAGCAGGCGCTGCTCAACGTCGCCGCCGATCTGAAGCTCAATGCCCCCAAGCCGAAGACGAAGGCCGAATGGGCCGACCTGATGCGGCAGGCCGGCATCAAGGGCATCCACATCGCCGAGCGCGACACCCAGCGCGCCAAGAAGCCGAAGGAGCCTGACGTTTTCGTCAACACTTGGTCGGTGGAGGGTTTCCTGTCGGAAGGCATGCAGCCGTCGGAGCTTGGCTGGGGCACCCATGAGAAGTGGATGCCCGAGAATGCGCATAGCCACGAAGCCGGCTGCGGCGCTGCGATCTATCTGATGCAGCCCGGGGCCAACACGCGCGTGCGCACCTGGTGCCCGACCCGCGGCGCGCAATACGGCTTCCTCGTCACCCACAACGAGTCGATCTCGATCGCCGATTATTTCACAGTGCGCGACGCCTCGGGCAAGGCGATCTACCGGCCGACCTGCCACTACGCCTATCATCCGGCCGACGACGCCGTGCTGTCGCTGCACGAGCTGTTCGGCCGCGCCGGGAAGATGCAGGAGAAGCACCACATCCTCGAAGAGGACGAGATCGTCGACGGCATCGACGAGCTCGGCGTGCTCTTGTTCGGCCATGACAAGAATGCGTACTGGTACGGCTCGCAGCTCTCGATCGAAGAGACCCGCGCACTCGCCCCCTACCAGAACGCCACCGCCCTGCAAGTGACCTCCGCCGTGCTCGGCGGCATGGTGTGGGCGCTGGAGAACCCGAACGAAGGCATCGTCGAAGCCGACGAGATGGATTTCGATCGCCTGCTGGAAATCCAGCTGCCGTATCTCGGCCCGGTGAAGGGTTTCTACACCGACTGGACCCCGCTGACGGATCGTCCGGGCCTGTTCCCGGAGGACATCGACACCAGCGATCCCTGGCAGTTCAAGAACGTTCTGGTGCGCTAAGGGGCGCGCTGCCAAAAAGCGAAAACAACCCCATGCACAGTAGACAGCGCAATGGCGGGCCACTGCGCGCCTGGGGCTAAAAGGCGAGTGCTGTCTACTGCTTGTCCTTGATCGGCGGCGCGATCTTCTCGGCCGGGGCCGGCGGCAGCGCGGGCTTGGCCGCTCCTGCCGCGCCCTGCGTCTGCGGATCCGGGCGCGCGGGCTCGGGCGCCGGCGTGGTCGGCCGGTCGCCGCCGGGTTTTGCCTCGGCGGGCGTCTTGTCCTGATCGTTGGACGGCGTGCCCTGAAGCGGCTGCGTCGCCTGCGCCAGCTCGGTCCTGCTCTCGGCGCGGATTTGCGCCAGCGACATCACGGACACCACGACGCCAGCTGCGAACAGCGAACAGGCGATTGTGAGGTCGAGCTTCAGGTTGCGCTTGTCGTTTGGGCCGGGCATGTCGATCACCGCCTTTGTCCGGGGATCAACGAATTTGTCCGGTTGCAGTTCCCTTGCCGGAGGGGAACCGCAGGCTTGCGGGCCGGAAGCCGGATCACTCAGTCGTGCTGACTTCCCAGGTGGCGTGGCGGACGCCCGGCATATGCTGGAGATCGGTCGCCACCGCGTTCAGCTCGTTCGGATCGACCGCGCTCGCCACCAGCTTGGCGGCGATCTCCATGACGTCCTCGCCGATCTCGGCGACCTCGATATCGGCGACCGGGTATTTCGCGGCCTCGAGCTTATCGACGAGACGGTCGCGCATGTCGGGCAGCGCGTCGGTCGCGACCGCCAGCTTGAAATAGTAGGTCGCCTCCAGCGCCTTCTCGTTCAGCGGGATGCGGTTGATGGCGTTGACCAGCGGGCGCAGCATGGTGTTGCCGGCGATGACGAACACGGTGAGCGCTGCCGCCTGCGCGACCATGTCGGCGCCGGCGCAAGAGCCCACGGCGGCCGAGGACCACAACGTCGCCGCGGTGTTGAGGCCGCGGACGTCCATGCCCTGCTTCATGATGACGCCGGCGCCCAGGAAGCCGATGCCGGAGACGACATAGGCGATCACGCGCACCGCGCCGTCGGCGCCGTCCAGATGCATCGCGAGATCGACGAACGCCGCGGCGCCGACCGCGACCAGCACATTGGTGCGCAGACCCGCAGTGCGCTGGCGATATTGCCGCTCGGCGCCGATCAGCGTGCCCAGCACGAAGGCCGTGAACAGGCTGACCAGCGTGTCGGCGAAGTCGGCAAGCTGGAAAGTCGTGAGGAACCGCATGGCGTCGTCATACGGTGGAATGCGACGACCGTCAAAGATCAAGGACCAGCGTTGCTGGTCTCATCGGCCTCATAAGGCTATAGGCGAGATGGCCTTGCTCGGTGCACCGGCAGCGGGATCCGAATGGAAGTCGTGTTACCTGCGGTGCTCCGGTTTGCTTGACGGCGCTGGAGGTACGGCGGAAACGGCAAAGGTCACCCAGGTGCTCCATGTCGAAGCCCGGTTATCGACCTCGACGTCCTTGTAGCCTTTAATGTTGAGATATCCCTGGTAGCCGTCCGACATCGGAATGATGAAGCCGACCTGGGGGCCGATCCCGATCGCGCGTCCGCGAAAGCCGCCCAGCTTGGCGCCCGGTCCGGAGTCATCGGTGAGCTGCTGATAGAAATAGCCAGCAACGCCGACCTGGAAATTCTTATTCAGAAACTGCGAAGCCGCCCAGTCGACGTGGAAATCGATGCCGTTCTGGTACTGCAGATATGGGTTGGGTAAACTGTAGGTCACGCCCGCAACCGCGGAAAATTCGTGCCCGGTTTTCGGGTCGAAATAGGTGTAGCCGCCGCCGACATCCCAGGCCACGAAGCCGAGATTGAGGTTCGCGAGCCGGTTCGGGTCGTAGGTGCCGCTCGGGATGTTGCTGGTGATGTAGACCATCTCGTTATGGACGCCTTGATTCCACTTCAGCGTGCCTTGATAAAACACGTCCGAGAGCGTGGTCCGATTGTCGGTTCTGCCTCCCGAAATAGCGTTTCCGGCAGGTCCGGTCAGCGTGGCGTCAATTCCGACGCCGACATTGCCAGGCGCGGCGATCAACGAGATCGCGGCCTGTCCGCCAAGCACGGGCGTCGGTGAGACGTAGGTGATTCCCAGAGCAAGAGCATCGGCGTGCGCGTTCAGCCCGGTAACCACGGAGCCGGTACCTCCGCTGCTCGTCACAAAATTCTTGGTGGCCCCCGCATTGGCCTGCAGGTGCAAATAGATCGAGGCGTAAGCCCAACCCGGCACGGTGGGCGCAGCGGCCAGGCTGCCGAAAATGCCCGGCAGCCAGAAGCCGACGCCGCCGGCGTCGGCCCAAGCTTGGGAAGGAAGCTGAAGGATCGCCCATCCGAGGGTCGCCGCGGCCGCGAATGTTGCCGTTGTTCTCACGGTGCCCTCCAATTCAGAACGGAACGACGTAGTTGAGGATTGCGATCTGCCGCAGCAGCACTCTCCGGATGAGGTGACTGGCGGCGACGCGATCGGTGAAGACCGCGGCCGCTCCCGTCGCGCCGGCCGGCAGTGACTTCGCGACAGCAGCGTCATCGAGAGCCACGCGGACGACGAACGGCACGGTCTCGATGCCCTTGGGCATGACGGCCTGGCCCGAGACCTGCGCCTGACCTGTCGCGACCGCCTGAAGAATGCTTTCGACCTTCCCGCTGAAGATCCGCCCCGGAGCGAACTTGAAGGCGACCTCCACCTCCTGCCCGGGGGCGATGTATCGCGCGTCAATCTGGTCGATTTCGACAACGACATGGGTCACCGAGGTATCGATAAACGCCATCGCTGGCGAGACTGACAGGTTTCCCACGCGCGCGCCCTTCCGGAGCGCCACGTTCGTCACGTAGCCGTCGGCTGGGGCACGTAGAACAGTCTTGTCCAGGTTCCATTGCGCGCTCTGCAATTGTGCTTTCAACTGATCAACTTCCGACTGCCACTGCTCGACATCGAAGCTGCGGCCGGCGTCCCGTTCGTACAGCGAGGTCATCTGGGTCAGGCGCGTGCTCGACAGCTTGAGCTGCGCCTCAATCGCCTTCACCTGCGCATCGTAGGGAGTCGGGTCGATCCGGAAGAGGATGTCGCCTTCCTTCAGCGGCTTGTTGGGCGAGACCGGCACGTCCACCACCTCGCCGGCGACATCCGGAACGATGGAGACGGAGTTGCGATAGACCAGCGCCTTGCCCTGTGGCGCGCCCCACCCCATAGGGATGAACAGGCCGACGTTAAGGAGCAGAAGCACGATCAGGGGCGAGGCCTTCCAGAACGCGTTGAGGCTGATGGCACCGAGCCAGACCAGCGAAGACAGCAGCGCAAGATAGAGCGTCATGAGCGCGATCATCATGGCTGGCGCTCCGCGCGCTTCGCCGGCACGTCGACATAGGCCCAGATCATCGCGATCGGCCACAGCGCTAAGCCAAAGATCAGCGTGATCCAGCCAGCCACGCTCACCGCGTCGGCCCAGGGATGACCACGCCGCCTGGCTACGTTCCCCGGCATCGCCCCCATCAACCAAACGACGAGGACGACGACCGCCAGCAGGATCGCAAGCACGACCCACGCTAGAAGATCGTATCCGCTCATGCGACTCTCTGAGCCATCATACAATCCGTCCTTTTCAAGTCGGCGGTCACCCGTTCAACCTGCAGTTCAGGGATTCGCGGGGAGCGGCCCCCGTCTCGGCGGACACCCCTGTCCGTGCAGGAGCCTCCTGCTCCATCAACGGCCGCCTGCCGCGCCGTCGAAGCTCTGCTGCATCTTCGCGACGATCTGGTCGACGCTGAAGCTCTGCGGGCGCTGACTTGGCGGGAAATCCTTGAACGAGGCAAGAAATTGGCTCACCACCGACTGGGCCGCCAGGACCACGTAGCCTTGCGAGAGCAGCCAGTCGTAGTAGGTGTTCGATGTGACATCGGCCTTCTCGTACGGGTCGGCACGCAAATCGTACAGCTTCGGCATGCGCAGCTTGGTGAAGGGCTCGGCCCACACCTGAAGGGTGCCCGGCGACCGCTGTTCCTCGAACACCATCTTCCAGTTTTCGTAGCGCGCCGCGACAAGATCGCCGTCGTCGTTAAAGTAGATGAACTCCTTGCGCGCTCCGGCCTCCTGCTGGCCGGTGAGGTGGGGAAGCTGGTTGTAGCCGTCGAGATGGACCTTGAAAGTCTTGCCGGCCGCCTGATACCCGGACAGCAGCTTGCTCTTTATGTCCGGCTCGCCGGCGGCTGCCATCAGCGTGGGGATCCAGTCGAGAGAGCTGAATATCTCGTTCGACACCGATCCCGGCTGAATTCGCCCCGGCCAGCGGACCATGCCTGGCACCCGATAGGCGCCTTCCCAATTCGTGGTCTTCTCGCTGCGGAATGGCGTGGTGGCGCCGTCCGGCCAAGAGTTCGCATGAGGTCCATTGTCTGTCGTGTAAATGACGATGGTGTTGTCGGCGATTTCCAGATCGTCCAGCGCCTTGAGCAGAGTGCCGACGATCGCATCGTGTTCGACCATTCCATCGGCGTACTCGGTCTTCGCGTTCAGGCCGGGCGGGCTGCGGTGTTCGTCGCGGACATGCGTGCGGAAGTGCATCCGGGTCGCGTTGAACCAGCAGAAGAACGGCTGCTTCGCGCGCGCCTGCCGTTGCATGTAGTCGATGGCGGCAGCCGACGTTTCATCATCGATCGTCTCCATCCGCTTCTTCGTTAGTGGGCCGGTATCCTCGATGGTCTGCTTGCCGACCCTGCCCCAACGGGGCTGCTCGGTCGGATCGTCGCGGTCCGTCGCCCTGCAGCGCAAAACGCCGCGAGGACCGAGCGTTTCGCGGAAACGTGGATCGCGCGGATAGGTGCGCTGCTCAGGCTCCTCTTCCGCGTTGAGGTGATAGAGATTGCCGAAGAACTCGTCGAAGCCGTGCACCGTCGGCAGGAACTCGTTGCGATCGCCGAGATGGTTCTTTCCGAATTGTCCGGTCGCGTAGCCTAAAGGCTTCAGCAACTCCGCGAGGGTTGCGTCCTTCGCCTGAATGCCGATCGTGGCACCGGGGATTCCGACCTTGGACAGGCCGGTTCGCAGCGTCGCCTGGCCCGTAATGAAGGAAGATCTTCCCGCCGTACAGCTCTGGTCGGCGTAGTAGTCGGTGAACATCATGCCTTCGCGTGCGATGCGATCGATATTCGGGGTGCGATAGCCCATCAGACCGAAGGAATAGACGCTGATGTTGGCCTGTCCGATGTCATCGCCGAAAATGACGAGGATATTGGGCTTGCGGCCGCTCGCCGTCGCTGCGGTCGGTGCTGTAGCAGGCGCGGCCTTTTGCACCTGCGCCAGCGTGTTTGTTGTCAGCGTTGCGGCCGCGACTATTGTCGACGTACCCAGCAGAAGGTTTCTGCGATCGATGGCGCGATTGTTCGAAGGCGCTTCGTGCTTCTTCGCTTCATTGCTCATTTCGACGACCTCACATTGCAGGCGGAGCCTCATGACGACGGAAGAGATGCGATGGCCGCCGCGACACGCAGCGAAATCCGACGTGGCTTGTCGAGGTATCGACCGGCTCGGCATGTCGGGCGGCGGGGCGATAGCGGCGGCAATAGTTCGGCGCGCAGAGATGCGAGCCGCCCTTCAGCACCTTTCGCGGAATGCGGATGCCGGGTTGATGCGGATCGTAGCTCGCGGCCTCCGGACCTCCTCTCGGATTTTGCGGGATGCAGCATGGTTTCGACGCGTCAGCTTCGTGCTTCGTCGACCACCAGTCGGAGGTCCATTCCCAGACGTTGCCGATCATGTCGTAGACGCCATAGCCGTTCGGCGGGAACGAGGTCACCGGCGAGGTTCGCGCAAAGCCGTCCTCGCAACGGTTCTCGACCGGAAAGATCCCTTGCCAGGTGTTGGCCATGTGTCGGCCGGATGGCGTGAAGGCGTTGCCCCAGGCGTAGTCTTCGCGGTCGAGGCCGCCGCGCGCGGCGAATTCCCACTCGGCTTCGGTCGGCAACTCCTTGCCGGCCCAGAGCGCGTAGGCGAGCGCATCAGCGTAGGAGACGTGGACCACGGGATGATCGTCCAGATCCTTGATGTTCGTCTTCGGGCCATAGGGGCGGCGCCAGTTGGCGCCCTTCATGAAGGTCCACCACTGGCTCCAGTCACGCATGTCGGAGAGGCGCGAAGGCGGCGCGAACACGAGCGAGCCCGCGTAGAGCATGCGGGGCAGCGCGCCGGGATAATCCTTGGGATCCGGCACGATCTGAGCCGTGGTCACGTGACCTGTGGCGTTGACGAAATTCTTGAATTGGCGGTTCGTGACCGGCGCGCGGTCGATCCAAAAACCGTCGACCGAGACGTGGTGCGCGGGAGCCTCTTCCGGATAGTGATGATCGGACCCCATGCGGAAGGTTCCGCCGGGAATCCAGATCATGTCGCCCGTCGATGGTTCGTCGTTTTGGCTGAAATGGGTGCCCGACTGCAGCATGATGGCGTCCCCACATTCCGCCGCCGGGCTACCGGCAATAATCCTAGAAGCCCTGGGTACGCGAGGGACCCGCGTAGGACCGGCACATCCCAGGCGCCCGCGCCGCGACTGTCGGAGCGGTTACGAGGCCAAATGCGGCGAGGAGCGAGGCCAAGATCGAACGAGAGACGGTGGTCCAAACAGTGTCGCGCATGCTTCCAATTCCCTCCGGAAGGGCCTCCCGGGCCGAATTGGCGTTCTGAGACGCCTGGTCACGCAAAGCGAACGGGAACAGGTTAGCCTCGGAATCGATCGCGGCGTTATGCGAAACGTGCCAAATCGGATGGAACCGCAGCTTGAGACTCCGGCCGTTTCCTGGACGCGTTGCGCCCCAGCGTCTCGCTCGGATATTCGCCGAACAGCGCCCGATACTGCTGCGCGAAGCGACCGAATTCCAGAAAGCCGAACTCGCTGGCAATATCGAGGACGCCGGTCTCGGCGGGACTTGCCTGTCGCAGGCGGACATGCACCATCGACAATCGCTTCGTCCTGAGGAACTCGATCGGTCCGATCCCGAGGGCCTCGTTGAACGCGCGATACAGGGTTCGCCGTCTCACCTTGATCTGCCGGCAGATCTCAGAGACGTGGACCGCTCGATTGCCACTTTCTTTTAGGTACCGTTCGGCGTCGTGCACGATCCTCGTCGACGAAGGGATGGGCCTCTCCTTGCCCGCCCCGGGCTCCATCGCGACGGGACCGACGAAGGCATCGAGGATTGTGCGCTTCCAATAATCTGCGGCAGCGCCTGATGGGATGCCCCCGTGGTGCAGCCTGCCTGCCAGCAAGGCCAACAACGCTCCAAGCTCACCCGTGCGCCGATCCGAAAGGCGGAAGTGCCGCCGTTTGGTCCAGAACTCACGATCCGAGACCTGCTGCTCGGCCGCGAACAGATTCAAAATCTCGGCGGGATCGCACATCACGCCTGCGAAGCGTGCGGCGCCCTCGTAGAGCCTGTCATGCTCGGCTCCGGGCGGATGCACGAGGACGTCCCCTGGCAAGACGGGGGCGCCCAGGCTGCGCGATGCTCCGGAGCAGGCCAGAAGGATTCCAACGACCGTCTTAGCCGGGCTGAATACGCCGGTGGCGCGTACCCCAAGGGAGAACTGCCCGCGGCTGAAGGCGATGTCCTTGATCTGTCCGTGCAGGATTTCGCCTGAAAGCATTCCTCGACCGAGTTGGACGATTTCGATCTGGGAATTGCCGATCGGGTTCTTCAGATGCTCGATGCCGTCGAAGCGCTCCGTGCGAACTTCGTCTCGCGTCGTCCAGGCCCGTCCCACTTCGCCTCTCCCAATCGATAGGTCGCGTCGTGTTATTGCGATCCCGCGCAAGGCGAGTTCGCTTGTCCTGAGATTTCGAGTTCTCCGTTCTGGAGATCGGAGCGGCAGCTAAGGCTGCCTCCTCGCCGAAAAGCGCTACGGTGCTGCGTCTGCCGGCGGTCATCTCCGTGGCAGGAGATTTTCTCCCAAACGATACGAAATCGCTTTCGTTGTATTCGCTGGTGACCTCGACCTTAGGGGGATTAGCCTATCTTGGCAATGAGCCAGTTAGTCGCGCTTTTAGCGGACGCGCGAGAAGAGTTTCGCTTCCAGCCATTGGCGGATATGCGGATAGGTTCGCACGGCAACTCTACGGGAACATGCCCCGGCTCGACTCGTTCGCTAGAGTTCCAGCAGCCCCGCCTCACCCGCTTCATCGGAAAACGCCAGCAGCGTGCCCTTGGCGTTCCAGGCGATCGCTGCGACCGGCGGTGTGCCGTTGCGGCGGACCAGGATCTCGGCGCCGTCCTCCATGCGCACCATGAGGATGGTGCCGTCGCTGTAACCGGCGGCGAGGATGTCGTTCTTCGGATGGCAGGCGACCACCGACACCCGCGCCTGCAGCGGCGCCAGCATCGCTGGCTCCTTGCCCATCGGGCCGTCCTTGCTGGCGAATGGCCAGATGATGACGGTGTCGGCGCCTGATGTCGCAAGCCCTTTGCCGCCCGCGCTCCAGGACATCGAGCGGACGCGGCCGGGATAGCCGGTCATCCGCATATGCCTGTTGTCGGCGAGGCGCCAGCCGTGCAGGGCGGCCTCGTGCATGCTCGTGACCAGAAACTTGTTATCGGGGCTGAAGGTGACGCCGAGATGCGAGCCGGCCCAGGGCAGGAATTCGGCCGAGCCTTCCATGTTGGGAAACCACAGCGTCGCGCCGTTGTAATGCGCGATCGCGAGCCGCAGGCCTTTCGGCGCGAACGCAAGCCCGCCGACGGTCGAGGGCACCTCGAGCGATTTTTCCTCGGCCTTGCCGCTCCTGACGGTCGCAACCTTGCCGGCCGACCAGGCGAAGGCGCCGTCGGGATGCAGCGCCACCGCGTCGATCCAGCGCCGCTTCGGATCGGTGGCGAGCGGCGTCACCTCGCCCTTGGCGTCGAGCGAGACGACCTTGCCGTCATCACCGCCCATGATGAGGCGCTTGCCGTCACTGGCGGTCGACAGAATGCCGCCGCTGTGCACGGGGACGGTGGTGACTTCGCCCTTGTCATCGACGAGCGCGACGTTCTCCTCGCCGCCGACGAAGGCGGCGCGGGGCCCAAGGAAATGCACCGACGTCACCGCCATGCCAAGCGTCACAGGCTTGATGCGGTCGGTGACGGAGACGATCGAGGCGGAATCGGGCGCCGGCGTGAACTCTTTCATCACGAGACGATGCAGCTCTCGAAACCCTCACGAATAGCCTTCTCGGGCAATTCGCGGCCGATGAAGACGAGGCGGCTCTCGCGCTTCTCGCCCTCCTTCCACTTCCGCTGGTGGTCGCCCTCCAGCATCATGTGGACGCCCTGGAAGACATAGCGGTCGTCGTCGTCGTGGAAGGCGAGGATGCCCTTGGAGCGCAGGATCTTGCCGCCCTCGACCTGCACCAGGTTCTGCAGCCATGGCATGAACACGTTCGGATCGAGCGGCTTGTCGGTCTTGAGCGACAGCGACTGCATGTCCTCGTCGTGATAGTGCTTCAGGCCGTGACCGTGATCATGGTGATGATGGTCGTGGCCGTGATGGTGGTGATGATCATGGTCGTGGTCGTGATCGTCGCCGGCTTCGAGGAAATCCGGCTCGATGTCGAGGATGCGGTCGAGGTCGAACGCGCCGCGATCGAGCACGTCGGCCAGCGCCACCGAGCAGCGCTCGGTGCGGTGGAGCTTCGCATAGGGGTTGATGCCGCGGATGCGGGCCTCGACCTCGGCGAGCTCCGGCTTCGTCACGAGATCGGTCTTGTTCAATACGATGACGTCGGCAAACGCGATCTGATTCTTGGCCTCGGGCGCGTCCTTCAGCCGGTCGGACAGCCATTTGGCGTCGGCAACGGTGACGACGGCGTCGAGCCGCGCGTTCTTCTGCACGTCCTCATCGACGAAGAAGGTCTGGGCGACCGGAGCCGGATCGGCAAGGCCGGTGGTCTCGACGATGATGGCGTCGAACTTGCCCTTACGCTTCATCAGCCCGTCCATGATGCGGACGAGGTCGCCGCGCACGGTGCAGCAGATGCAGCCGTTGTTCATCTCGAACACTTCCTCATCGGCGCCAATGATGAGGTCGTTGTCGATGCCGATCTCGCCGAATTCGTTGACGATGACGGCGTATTTCTTGCCGTGGTTCTCCGACAGGATGCGGTTGAGCAGCGTGGTCTTGCCGGCACCGAGATAGCCGGTCAGGACGGTCACGGGAATTTTGGAGGCGGTCGCTTCAGACATGAGAACTCCGGACGTAGGCTGGTCGCGCGACGCGAGGCGGGGTGGCCCCCTGCCCTAATGCTCAAGCGCGCTGGTCAGGGCCTTTATATTGTGCCTGACCATGTCAATGTAAGTGGGTGCAGGCCCCTTTTCGCCGGTCAAACCGTCCGAAATCAGGGTCCCGCCGACCTTGGCGCCGGTCTCGGCCGCGATCCGCCGGATCAGCCGGTCGTCGCTGATATTTTCCAGAAATACCGCCGGGATTTTTTGGGCCTTGATCTGGCCGATGATGGCGGCAATGTCCCGCGCGCTGGGCTCGGTTTCC
>NZ_JACOFR010000014.1 GCF_019455385.1 Bradyrhizobium sp. BR 10289 | reverse complement strand
GGGCCTGCTGTGCCTGATCGGGCCGCTGCTGTTCGGCCACGATGTCGGCTGGGCGCCCTGGTTGTGGGCGGTGATGGCAGGCGGCGGCGTGATCCTCGTTGCGTTCCTCAGGCTCGAGCATGGGGTTGCGCGTGTCGGCGGCATGCCGCTGATCGATCTGACGCTGCTGGCGGATGTGGCGTTCCTGCGCGGGCTCGGTGCGGCGTTCTTTTTCTTCCTCGCCAACCTCTCGTTCTATCTGGTGATGACGCTGTTCATGCAGCGCGGCCTGAAGATTGCGCCGCTCGCAGCCGGCCTCGCCTTCATTCCGCTCGCACTCGCTTTCGTGGTGGCCTCGCGCCACAGCGCTGCGCGAGCAAAACATCGCGGCTCCAAGGTGTTGGTCGAGGGCTGCGCACTCCAGATCGCCGGCCTTGCCGTGCTCGCGCTTGTTGCAGCCTATGTCGATGCACCGCCGCCGCTCGCGCTCGCATTCACCATGATCGTCTTCGGCTACGGCCAGGGCCTCGTGATGGCGCCGCTGTCGGGCGCGGTGCTCTCGACCGTCAAACCTGTCGCGGCGGGTTCAGCCTCGGGCATGTACGGCACGACGGCGCAGATCGGAAATGCGGCCGGAGTGGCCGCAATCGGCGCGGTGTTCTTCTCGATCGAATCATTGCAATCAGCGCGCGCAGCATTTCTCGTCTCGCTTGCGCTGTTTGTGACATTCATCGTGATCTGCGCCGTATTTCTGGCGTGGATGCGCCGCGCATCTGCACTAAGTTGAGGCATTGCGGTTAATACGCACGGATTCTTGCGGGTTTCGGGTGATTCCGGGCCGATCGACAGCACACGGTCTTTTCATTTTGCAGTGCAGCAACTATTTGGTTCGGTGAACGTTGAACGTCGCCTGCCAGGAGTTGCCGTGTCGCTCGCCCGTAATCTCGATTTCCTGAGACATCTGCCGAAAGCGGATGGTCTGCGCCTGCCCGACTTCGGCCGGGGCGCGGATGCGTTGAGCCCGCTGCAGGAAGTCACCGATTTCGGCGACAATCCCGGCGCCCTGCGCATGTTCGCATTCGTGCCGGAGCAACTCCAGAAGCCGCGCGCGCTGGTCGTCGTGCTGCATGGCTGCGGGCAGACGGCAGCGTCTTACGATCTCGGCGCGGGCTGGTCGACCTTGGCGCGGCATTATGGCTTTGCGCTGGTCATGCCCGAGCAGCAGCGCGTCAACAACGCCAACACCTGCTTCAACTGGTTCAATCCGGAAGACACCGTGCGCGACAGCGGCGAGGCGCGTTCGATCCGCGAGATGGTCGCGCATATGGTCACGGCGCATCGCATCGACCCGCGCCGCATCTTCATCACCGGCCTGTCCGCCGGCGGCGGCATGACCTCGGTGATGCTCGCGACCTATCCGGAAGTCTTTGCCGCAGGCGCCATCATCGCCGGCCTGCCTTACGGCATCGCCTCGAATCTGCGCGAGGCGCTGGACGGCATGTTTCATGCGCCGGCGCGGCCCGAGCGTGAGCTCGGCGACTTCGTGCGGCGTGCCTCGAACCATCGGGGGCCCTGGCCGAAAGTGTCGGTGTGGCACGGCAGCGCCGACCGTACCGTCAATCCCGGCAACGCCAACGAGATCGTCAAGCAATGGCTCGACCTGCATGACCTGCCGGCCGCGCCGATGGCCGAGACCAATGTCGACGGCTATCCGCGCCAGGCCTGGTGGAACAGGGACGGCGAGACCCTGGTGGAATCCTACACCATCACCGACATGGCCCACGGCACGCCGCTCGGCCTTGCCGACAACGACCAGCGCTATGGCGTCGAAGGCGCCTTCCTGATCGAGGCCGGCATTTCGTCCTCGTATCACATCGCAAAATTCTTCGGCCTCACCGCATGGATTGCGGATGCGAAGACGAAAAAGGCCGAGGCAAAGCCGGCCGTTTCGCCGAAGCCGGCCCGCTCGCCCGCACCGCATCTGGCCCGCTCGATCCGCACCGCCGTCGCCGACGAGCCGGCCGAACCGAAGCAGGAAGCCCGCGGCTTCGATCTCGGCCAGATTATCACCCGCGCGCTCACGGCGGCGGGGTTGATGAAGTAGAGCTACCCTGTCGCGTCGATCATCTCGATCGGCGTCACTGTCACCTCACCGCCTGCGACCTTGCGCGTCATCTCCTGATAGGCCCTGAAAAACTCGCGCGATTGCAGCGTTTTTTGCGCGGCATCGTCGCTGACGCTGGCGAGGTGAAAATACTGGCCGTCGTCGCGGTTTTTCAACACGCGATAGCCGATCCGCCCCTTCAGCTCGGGATCGCCGTCGATCGCCTTGATGAAGCGGCCGATCTCCCGGTGCCATTCGTCCGTCGTGCCGTTCCTGAATTCGTATCGGATCATGAAGTGCTTCATGTGACGCTCCCTGTTCGTCATGTGCACCATCATCTGCGCGCTGGGAGCGATCCCGCAAGTATGGACAAAATTGATAGTATGGACTTTTTCGGTGCCGCTCCTAATCTCCCTCCTCGCACATGGAGGAAACGACATGGCGAAGACCAACCCCGCGCGCAGCTGTCCGGTCGCGGCATTTCAGAAAATGATCAGCGGCAAGTACAAGCTGCGCATCGTCTGGGATCTCAAGGACGGCCCGCGCCGCTATGGCGAGATCCGCAGCGGCCTGCTGCGCGGCAGCACAGGCAGTGCGGAAATCACCCCGCGGGTGCTCAGCCGCGAATTGAAGGCGCTGACCGAAAGCGGTCTCATTGACCGCAAGGATTTCGGCGAGGTGCCGCCCAAGGTCGAGTATCGCCTGACACGCAAGGGCAAGAGCTTTGTGCCCGTCGTCGCGGCGATCCGCGAATGGGGCGAGCGTCATCTCGGCGAGGCCATGCTCACCGAGGCCGCCGAGTAAACCTCACATCTCGCCGGTGATGAACGGATTGGTCATCCGCTCCTGGCCGATGCTCGAGCCGGCGCCATGGCCGCAGATGAAGCCGACATCGTCACCGAGCGGCAGCAGCTTTGTCTTGATCGAATTGATCAGCGTCGCGTGACTGCCGCCGGGCAGATCGGTGCGCCCGACCGAGCCCGCGAACAGGACGTCGCCGACATGGGCAAAACGCAATTCCTTGTTGAAGAACACCACGCTGCCCGGGGAGTGGCCGGGGCAGTGATAGATGTCGAATTTGAGGTCGCCGATCTCGACGCTATCGCCTTCGTCGAGCCAGCGGTCCGGCGCGAAATTGCGCACCCCAGTCATGCCGAAGCGCGCGCCGCTCTCGACCACGTTGTCGAGCAGGAACTTGTCGGCCTGATGCGGGCCCTCGATCGGCACCTTCAGCGCGTCGCGCAAGTCCGCGGCGCCGCCGACATGGTCGATATGGCCGTGGGTCAGCCAGATCTTCTCCACGGTGACGCCGGTCTGCTTGATCGCATCCAGGATCTTCGGCACGTCGCCGCCGGGATCGATCACCACCGCCTTCTTGCTGGGCTCATCCCAGATGATGGTGCAGTTCTGCTCGAACAGCGTCACGGGCACGATGATCGCGCCGGCTTTGGGCTTGTTGTCGTTTTGCTCGGTCATGGCGCCACAATGCCGATTTTTGCCGAGCCGCCAAGCAAAAGATTCATCCGCAAGGCCCGGAACAGTCGCCTCTGCCGTCACACCGCCGTCCCAATTGGCACGCCAATTTGAACCGCGACGTTGCTTTTGCGTTCTCCCGCGCAGGGCAGATGATTGGTGGGATATCCGGCATGGCTCAGAGCGGCGACAATTGGTGGCGCGACGGCATCTTCTACCAGATCTATCCGCGCTCCTATCAGGACACGGACGGCAATGGCGTCGGCGATCTCGCCGGCATCCTTCGCCGGCTGCCTTACGTGAAATCGCTCGGCGTCGACGCGATCTGGCTGTCGCCGATCTTCCCCTCGCCGATGGCCGATTTCGGCTACGACATCTCGGACTATGTCGGCATCGATCCCGTGTTCGGCACCATGGCGGATTTCGACGCGCTGCTCGCCGCCGTGCATGAGGCCGGCCTCAAGCTGATCCTCGATCTGGTGCCGAACCATACCTCCGACCAGCATCCCTGGTTCGTCGAGAGCCGCGCCTCGCGCGACAATCCGAAACGCGACTGGTACATTTGGCGCGATCCGAAGCCGGACGGCAGCGCGCCGAACAACTGGTTGTCCGAATTCGGCGGCAGCGCGTGGCAATTCGACCAGGCGACCGGGCAGTATTACTATCACGCCTTCCTCGCCAAGCAGCCGGACCTCAACTGGCGCAATCCCGACGTCCGCGCCGCGATGTACGACGTGATGCGGTTCTGGCTGGAGAAGGGCGTCGATGGCTTTCGCGTCGACGTCATATGGCACCTGATCAAGGACGCAGAGTTCCGCGACAATCCGCCGAACCCGCATTACGTCGAAGGCCGGCCGCCGCACGAAAAGATCCTGACGCAATACTCCACCGACCAGCCGGAGGTGCATGAGGTCATCGCAGAGATGCGGCGCGTCACCGATGCCTATCGCGCCCGCGTGCTGATCGGCGAGATCTATCTGCCGCTGCACCGTCTGATGGCCTATTACGGCAACGACCTCACCGGCGCGCAGATGCCGTTCAATTTCGCGCTGCTCTCGACCTTCTGGAGCGCGCGCTCGATCGAGCACATCATCGAGGATTACGAGAAGGCGCTGCCGAAGGGCGCCTGGCCGAACTGGGTGCTCGGCAACCATGATCGCCCGCGCGTGGCGAGCCGTGTCGGACCCGAGCAGGCCCGCGTTGCCGCCATGCTGCTGCTGACCTTGCGCGGCACGCCGACGCTCTATTACGGCGACGAGATCGGCATGCATCAGCTCGCGATCGCGCCGGAGTTCGTGCAGGACCCGTTCGAGAAAAACGTGCCAGGCCTTGGGGTCGGGCGCGACGGCTGCCGCACGCCAATGCAGTGGGATTCGTCCGGCTTCAGTGGCTTTTCGGAGGTACGGCCATGGTTGCCGCTGCCCGAGGATCACATCCACGAGAACGTCGTCAATCTCGAAGCCGACACGCGCTCGATTCTGAGTTTGTACAAGCGGCTGATCGCGTTGCGGAAGGCCTCGCCGTCGCTTATTGCAGGTGATTATCATCCGATCGCCGCCCAGGGCGATCTCCTGATCTATCGCCGCGAGGCCGAGGGCCGGAGCGTCATCGTCGCACTCAATCTCGGCGCGGAGCCGATTGCCGTGACCACCAGTGCGATCAGGTTCGGCAGCGAGATCCTGCTGTCGACATTCCTGGACCGCGAAGGCGAGAAGCTCGAAGGCGTGCTGGACCTGCGCGGCAACGAGGGCGTGATCGTCGCGCCCCCGGGCTAGCTATTGGAGCGCTCGACACCGGCGCCATTCTCCCATGTCGTCCCGGACAAGCGCAGCGAAGCTTCGCGCCGATCCGGGACCCATCACCACAGGGAGAGGTTTGGCGAAGATTCGGAGTGACCTGCGCGCCCCACACCACTCCCTGTGGTTATGGATCCCCGCCTTCGCGGGGACGACGGCGGAGGGTGCGGAGACAGCGACGGCCACATCACCCCGGGTGCTTCTTGCCCGCGGCATCCCCGTCGATGTCACTCCGTTTCAACAGATAATCCAGCCCGCCGACCCGGTACCAGCGATAGCCATAGGGCTCCAGCACGACGCGGTGCTGGCCGCGCTTGTCGGCGTGGCTATGATCCTCCGCGAGCAGGTTGATCAGGTGCGCGCCGGCCTCTCCCGGCAGCCCGACCGAGAACGCCGTCTCGCGCGGCTTCTCGTCGAGATTGTGAACGAACAGCACGGAATTGTTGCGCCAATCGTAGCGCATGATGAACACGGCGGGATCGCGCGTCGCAATGATCGCGAAATCGCCCCAGCCGATCTCCGGAACTTCTTTCCGCATGCGCACGATGCGCTCGGTCCAGTTCAGCATAGAGTTCGGATCGCGCCGCTGTTTGGCGACGTTGACGTGCGGATAGCCATACGGGCCCTCGTCGATGACGGGGCAGGCCGGCTTGTCGCTCTTGGTGAAGCCGCCCTGCGGCTCGGTCGACCATTGCATCGGCGTGCGCGCGCAATTGCGCTCAGGCAGCGAGAGATCATCGCCCATCGCGATCTCGTCGCCGTAGCGGATCACCGGCGTTCCCGGCAGCGTGCACATCAGGCTGTAGGCGAGCTCGAGCCGCCGGCGGTCGCCGCCCAGCATCGGCGCGAGGCGGCGGCGGATGCCGCGGTCGTAGAGCTGCATGTCCTTGTCGGGGCCGAAGCTCCTGAACACCGTGTCGCGCTGTGCCTTGGTCAGGCGTCCGAGATCGAGCTCGTCGTGATTGCGCAGGAACAGGCCCCATTGCGCCGTCGCCGGCCGCGGCTTTGTCGCCTTCAGCGCCTTCGCCAAAGGCCGCGAGTCGGCGGAGGCCAGCGCGTAGAACAGATGCTGGTTGACGTGGAAGTTGAACATCATGTGCATGCGGTCGGCATCCCGGCCGAAATATTCCATGTCGGTTTCCGGCAGCACATTGGCTTCGGCGAGGATAATGGCGTCGCCCTGACGCCATTGCAGGAATTCGCGGAACGTGCGCAGCATGTCGTACTGCTCGACCGGCTTCTTCACCTTCGCACCCTTGGTCGCGATCACGAAGGGGACCGCGTCCATGCGGAAGCCGGAGACACCGAGCTGGATCCAGAAGCCCATGATCTTCAAAATCTCGGCCTGCACATGCGGGTTCGAGGTGTTGAGGTCGGGCTGGAAGTCGTAGAAGCGATGGAAGTAGTAAGCGCCGGATTCCTTGTCGCGCGTCCAGGTCGATTTCTGCACGCCGGGAAACACCATGCCCTTGTTGGCATTGGGCGGCTTCTTGTCGGACCACACGTACCAGTCGCGGTAGGGTGAATTCTTGTCGCGCCGCGCCTCCTTGAACCACTGGTGCTGGTCCGAAGTGTGGTTGACGACGAGGTCGATGATGACGCGGATGCCGCGCTGCTTGCAGCCATGGGTGAACTCGACGAAATCGCCGAGCGTGCCGTAGCGGGAATCGACGCTGTAATAATCGGCGATGTCGTAGCCGTCATCGCGGCCGGGCGAGGTCTGGAACGGCATCAGCCAGATTGTGGTGATGCCGAGCCCGTGCAGATAATCGAGCCGGCGCAACAGGCCCTTGAAATCGCCGACACCGTCGCCGTCGGCATCCATATAGGTGCCGACCGACAGGCAATAGATCACGCCGTTCTTGTACCAGAGATCGTCGATCATGCGCGCGCCGCCTCGGTGGTTCCGCCGAGGAGCGGCGGCTGCGTGATAAGTGCGTGGGGAGGGGGAGGTTCCGCGTTCCACCCTCGATGTCGTCCCGGACAAGGGCAGCTTCCGACAACGCGGAGCGTTGTCTGGAGCGGAGCGCAAATCCGGGACCCACCCACAGGGAGATGTTTGGCGAAGACTCAGAGTGAGCAGCTAGCCCGCATTCCTCCCTGTGGTTATGGATCTCCGCGTTCGCGGGGATGACGGCGGAGAATGAGGTTGCAGAGTGCCTTCATCGGGCAGTGTCCGCCCCTGATGGAATCGGCTATCCTCCCGCCATGGACAACACCGCCCGCATCGCCCTCGTGCCGCCGCCCGACCGCCGCCAGTCGGAAACGGCGCTCGCCATCGCGCGCGGCACGGCGCGGCTGCTGCGCTCGCTCGGCTTCACCTGCATCAGCGAATTGCCGCTGCCTTCCGGCCGGCGCGCCGATCTCGTCGCGCTGAACGAGCGCGGCGAGATCTGGATCGTCGAGATCAAATCATCGGTCGAGGATCTGCGCGCCGACCAGAAATGGCACGAATACCGCGCCCATTGCGACCGGCTGTTCTTCGCCTTCACGCAGGATTTGCCGTGCGAGATCTTTCCGGAAGACACCGGCCTGATCGTCGCCGACGCCTATGGCGCGCACATGCAGTGCGAGGCCCCCGAACACAAGCTCGCGGCTGCGACGCGCAAGCAGATGACGGTACGGTTCGGCATGGCGGCAGCCTTGCGCATCAACCGCCTGGTCGATCCGCAAGGCCATGCGGAGTTCTGGGAATAGGATGTTCTCGTGTCCCGGACGCGCTGCAGCGTGAAACGCTGCTGCGCAGAGCCGGGACCCAGAATCTTGAGACATTGATCGCTCCGAGAGATGGGCCCCGGCTCTGCAGCGCACCGCTGAAGAAGCGCTGCGCTGCGTCCGGGGCACGAGAGCGTCGTGAAACTTACCTTGGCGCGCGCTTCGCCAGAATCCGCTGCAGCGTCCTGCGGTGCATGTTCAGCCGGCGCGCCGTTTCCGAGACGTTGCGGTTGCACATCTCGTAGATGCGCTGGATGTGTTCCCAGCGGACGCGGTCGGCGGACATCGGGTTGGTCGGCAGCTCGGATTTCTCCGCGCTGGTCGAGAGCAACGCGGCGACGACGTCGTCGGCATCGGCGGGCTTCGAGAGATAATCGATCGCGCCCATCTTCACCGCCGTGACCGCGGTGGCGATGTTGCCATAGCCGGTCAGCACGATCGCGCGTGCATCCGGCCGCTTCTTCTTCAGCGCCGAGACCACGTCGAGGCCGTTGCCGTCACCGAGCCGCAAGTCCACCACTGCGAAGGCGGGCGCTGCCTTGCCGATTTGCGCGAGACCATCCGAAACGGTGTCGCACGACGTCACCGCAAAGCCGCGTGTTTCCATGGCGCGCGACAGGCGCTCCAGAAACGGCTTGTCGTCTTCCACGATGAGAAGCGAGCGGTCGGTCTGTTCGTTCAGTTCGGCGATGGCGTTCAAGGTTTTGTCCTCTCTCCTGCACATCTACATATGGCGTCGCAATCGGGCAGTGCCAAGGCCGCCAATAGTCGATCGGGCCGCTAGTGCGACGCAAGGTCGCGGTCTATCCTATTGTTTCTTCTGATGTCTCGATAGCCTCAAAACGCTCGCGTGGCCACGTGACCTGGACCACGGCGCCGTGTTCCGGAAACACCCGATTGGTAAACGAGACCTTGGCGCCGGTGCGCTCCAGCAGGGTGCGCGCGATGAACACGCCGAGCCCGAGACCGCCGCCGGCATCCTGGGCGCGTCGCCGCGACAGATAAGGCTCGCCGATCCGGTTCAGGATGTCGGGCGGAATGCCGGGTCCGTCATCGGAGATCAGGAGCTCGATCGTGTCCTTGTTCCACCACGCATTCACCTCGACGGTGGTGTGGGCGAAATCGACTGCGTTCTCGATGATGTTGCCGACGCCGTAGAGGATCGCCGGGTTGCGCGAGCCGACCGGCTCGGCGAAGGCCGCCACCGCGATCCGCACCTTGATGTCGACGCCGAAATCGCGGTGCGGGGCCACCACCTCCTCGATCAGCTCCGACAGCTTCATACGGTCGAACGGCGCGCCGGTCGAGGAGAGCTGGGTGATCTTGCTGAGGATGTCGCGGCAGCGCTGGGTCTGTTCGCGCAGCGTCTTGAGGTCGGCCGCGAAGCTTGCGTCCTTCACCGTCTTCTCCAGCTCGCGCGCGATCAGGAAGATGGTCGCGAGCGGCGTGCCGAGCTCGTGCGCGGCAGCAGCGGCAAGACCGTCGAGCTGGGTCAGATGCTGCTCGCGCGTCAGCACCAGCTCGGTCGCGGCCAGCGCGTCGGCGAGCTTGCGCGCCTCTTCGGTGACCTGGAACGAATAGAGGCTGGTGACGCCGATCGCGAGCACGATCGAGAGCCAGACGCCGACGAGATAGATCGGCGGCAGCACCAGCGGATCGTCGGAATCCCAAGGCAGCGGCAGATGGAAGAAAAACAGCACCGAGGCGCAGGCGACGGCGAGCAGGCCGAGGCCGAAGGTGAAGCGCGCCGGCAGCGCGGTCGCCGAGATCAGCACGGGCGCGAGGAACAGGAACGAGAATGGGTTTTGCAAGCCCCCGGTGAAGAACAATAGGCCGGCGAGCTCGACGATGTTCAGCGCCAGCAGGCCGGCCGCCTGCATCGGCTCGAGCCGCTGCATCGGATTGGCGACGGTCTGGAGCCCCAGATTGAGCGCGGCCGACAGCGCGATGATGCTGACGCAGGGGACGATCTCGACATTGAACTCCAGCCCCTGCGCCACGATGAAGATCGCAGCCAGCTGGCCCAGCACCGCGAGCCAGCGCAGCCGCAGGATGGTGTCCAGCCGGATATGCCGCTGCGCGGGGCGGAAGTCGGAAGCGGCAATTTCGGTCATCTCGGCCAATGTGGCGGTGCCTTCTCGGATCACGGACGCAGGGCTCGCGGAACCACCCGGGATTACAAGCCTTGCGCTCTCCGCTGCAATAGCAGAAGAACGGCCAGCATGACCGAGAATGACAAGGCTTCAAGCTGGCCGACTGTCGCGGATCGCTCCGCGGCGATTGCGGTCGATCACCTCGTCAAGGTCTACAAGCAGACCCGCGCCGTCGACGATATCTCCTTTTCGCTGCCGCGCGGCAGCATCACCGGCCTCCTGGGCGGCAACGGCGCGGGCAAGACCACCACCATCGCGATGATCATGGGCCTGGTGCTGCCGACCTCCGGCCGCGTCCAGGTGCTCGGTCACCGCATGCCCGACGACGGCGCCGCCGTGCTGGGGCGGATGAATTTCGAGAGCCCCTATGTCGACATGCCGATGCGGCTCACGGTGCGGCAGAACCTCACCATCTTCGGCAAGCTCTATGCGGTGAACAATCTGTCGGACCGCATCGCCGAGTTGGCCAGGGATCTCGACCTCACCGACTTCATCGACCGCGCCAACGGCAAGCTGTCGGCGGGGCAGAAGACCCGCGTCGCGCTGGCGAAAGCGCTGATCAACCGGCCCGAGCTGCTCTTGCTGGACGAGCCGACCGCCTCGCTCGACCCTGACACCGCCGACTGGGTCCGGGGGCACATGGAGCGCTATCGCAAGGAGAACAACGCCACCATCCTGCTCGCCTCGCACAACATGCTCGAGGTCGAGCGGCTCTGCGACCGCGTCATCATCATGAAACGCGGCCGCATCGAGGACGACGATACGCCCGCCGCCATCATGGCCCGCTACAAACGCACCACGCTGGAAGAGGTGTTTCTCGATGTTGCGCGCGGCCGGGCGAACGGGGCGAAGGAGGGGGTGAGGTGATGGGGGCTCTCCATGATTGCCCTATCCTCGCGCACCGCCGTCATCCTGAGGTGCGCGCTCTTCGCGCGCCTCGAAGGATGAGCCGCAAGGGTGTGTGGCCCATCCTTCGAGGCAAGCCTTGCGATGCGGTCCGCATCGCAAGGCTTGCACCTCAGGATGACGGCGGTGTGCGTGGTTGGTGCGGCACCCCGGATTGCGCTTCGCTCCATCCGCGCCACGGATCACCACAATGACCGACCTCACCCTCCACCGCGGCATCTCCCCGCACCGCATCGGCGCGATGATCCTGCGCTATTGGTACTTGCTGCTGTCATCCTGGCCGCGGCTGCTCGAGCTGTTGTACTGGCCGGCACTCCAAATCATCACCTGGGGATTTATCCAGTACTACATCGCGCAAAATTCCAATTTCTTCGCGCGGGCCGGCGGCACGCTGATCGGCGCCGTCATCCTCTGGGACATCCTGTTCCGTGGCCAGCTCGGCTTCTCGATCTCCTTCCTGGAGGAGATGTGGGCGCGCAACCTCGGCAACCTCATGATGAGCCCCTTGAAGCCCATCGAGTTCCTGCTGTCGCTGATGGTGATGAGCCTGATCCGGTTGGCGATCGGCATCATCCCGATGACGCTGATCGCGCTGGTGCTGTTTCACTTCAATGTCTATGCGCTCGGCCTGCCGCTGGTCGCCTTCTTCTGCAATCTGATCTTCACCAGCTGGTCGGTCGGCATTTTCGTCTCCGGTCTCGTCTTGCGAAACGGCCTCGGCGCCGAGAGCATCGTCTGGACGTTGATGTTCGCGATCATGCCGCTCGCCTGCATCTACTATCCCGTCAGTGTGCTGCCGGCCTGGCTGCAGGTCGTCGCCTGGACGCTGCCGCCGACTTACGTGTTCGAAGGCATGCGCGCGCTCTTGATCGACAACACCTTCCGGATCGATCTGATGCTGGAGGCGTTGGCCATCAACGCTGGTCTGCTGGTTGCTTCTTTTTGGGCATTCCTTGCCCTTTTGCGCAGCGCCAAGACGCACGGCGCGCTGCTGTCGGGCGGCGAATAACGTCACTTTCTCGTGGATTCGGGCTGGTTTAACGGTATTGGCTACGTAGATGTACGGAACCATGCATTGACGCAATATTACGCATTCGGCAGTATGCTGCGATGCGAAGAGGAATTTGATCATGCCGATTGGTGAGTTTGGCGGCGTACCGCTCCAGGCGAATGAAGGCAGCCCGGTCCTGACCACGCCGATGTACTGGATGTACGAGATGGGGCACGCCTCTCTCAATCCGGCCCGCGCGATCACCGACGCGACCAAGCTGCTGTTTCAGAATCCCCTCAATCCATGGTCTCGCACCGAGGTCGGCAAGTCCGTCGCCGCGGCCTGCGAATTGTTCGAGCGCACCACGCGCCGCTACGGCAAGCCGGAATGGGGTCTTGACGACACCGAGGTCAACGGCATCCGCGTTCCCGTCGAAGTCCGCTCGGTGTGGGAAAAGCCGTTTTGCCGGCTGCTCTATTTCGATCGCAAATTCACCCGCCCGCTGCGCAGCCCGCAGCCGCGCGTGCTGATCGTCGCCCCGATGTCCGGGCACTACGCGACCCTGCTGCGCGGCACGGTCGAGGCCTTCCTGCCGGCGCATGAGGTCTACATCACCGATTGGGCTGACGCCCGCATGGTGCCCTTGAGCGAAGGCCGCTTCGATCTCGACGATTACATCGATTACGTCATCGAGATGCTGCACGTCCTCGGCGGCAACACCCATGTGCTGGCGGTGTGCCAGCCCTCCGTGCCCGTCGTCGCCGCGGTCTCGCTCATGGAGGCGCGCCGAGATCCGTTCGTGCCGACGTCGATGACGCTGATGGGCGGCCCGATCGATACCCGCCGCAATCCGACCGCGGTGAACAACCTTGCGCAGGAGCGCGGCATCGACTGGTTCCGCAACCACGTCATTACCAAGGTGCCATTTCCGCATCCGGGCATGATGCGCGACGTCTATCCGGGCTTCCTCCAGCTCAACGGGTTCATCAGCATGAACCTTGATCGGCACATGGACGCCCACAAGCGCCTGTTCGCCAACCTGGTGAAGGGTGACGGCGATCTGGTCGACAAGCATCGCGAGTTCTACGACGAATATCTC
The DNA here is from genome assembly GCF_019455385.1 of Bradyrhizobium sp. BR 10289. GTDB lineage: Bacteria > Pseudomonadota > Alphaproteobacteria > Rhizobiales > Xanthobacteraceae > Bradyrhizobium. The sequence goes on along the minus strand of NZ_JACOFR010000014.1, from coordinate 170,737 downwards.
GCTGTCATGGACTTGTCGGCCGAGTATTACCTGCAGACCGTCGACACCGTGTTCGTGAAACATTCGCTGCCCAAGGGCGAGATGACCCATCGTGGAACGCGCGTCGATCCCTCCAAGGTGACGCGCGTTGCGCTGATGACGGTTGAAGGCGAGAACGACGACATTTCCGGGATCGGTCAGACCGAAGCAACGCACACGCTGTGCAGCTCGATCCCCGATCATCGCCGCGTCCATTACGTCCAGAAGGGCGTTGGACACTACGGTGTATTCAACGGCTCGCGCTTCAAGTCGGAAATCGTGCCGCGCATCCATGATTTCATGGTCTCCGCTGCGAATCCGAGCTCGATGCGGGCGCTTGCGGCTGAATAAGCTTCGTTTTCGGCTTTTCCGCCAAAAATCGGGACCTTCCGGCCGGTTCCGGTGGGCCTAGTTCCCGCCAGATTCGAGGTAATCAGGTAGCGCTCTAGGAGTGAGTCATCCCTCACCCCTTGGGGGTGCCGCATGCGTCCAGCGGGGGCGAAAAAAGCCGGTTCCAACCCCAGTCTGTAGGGTCTCCCGGACGCCTGACCCCTGTATATTGGGCAAATGATTTGTTTTTGCGCCGAGCGCTTTCCCTGGCGGCGGTTATGGCAGAATCCGGGCGAACTCCTGCTCCCCGGACTGACAGACATGGCCACACGCGCACTCCTCTATCGGCGGCCCCACGAACCGAAGACCCTCGTCATCACCCACGGATCGCAGTTTTTTGCGATCCGGCTGCGCCGGCACCGCCGCGCGCGCCGCTACACGCTCCGAATTCATCCGAGCGATCGCGAAGCCATCCTCACCATGCCGCCGCGCGGCACGCTCGCCGAAGCCAAGGACTTCGCGTCGCGTCACGGTGCCTGGATCGCGGCGCGCCTCGGCCGTTTGCCGAAGGCTGCGCCGTTCCAGCCTGGCACGGTGATACCGCTTCGCGGCACGCCGCATCGCATTGTTCATCGTGCCGGCCAGCGCGGCACGGTGTGGACCGAGACGCGCGATAGCGGCGAGAAGATCCTCTGCGTTGCCGGCGGGCTCGATCATGTCGATCGCCGCGTCAGCGACTTCCTCAAGCGCGAGGCGCGCAAGGATCTGCAGCGTTCGGCGGAAGCCTATGCCGCCGAGCTCGGCGTCAAGGTCAAGCGCCTCTCGATCCGCGACCAGTCCAGCCGCTGGGGCTCCTGCACCTCGGCCGGCTCGCTGTCGTTCTCCTGGCGCCTGATCCTCGCCCCGCCCTTCGTGCTCGACTATCTCGCCGCGCATGAGGTCGCCCATCTCGTCGAGATGAACCACTCGGCACGGTTCTGGCGCGTCTGCGGCAAGGTCTGCCCCTCGATGGAGCGCGCCAAGAAGTGGCTCGACACGTACGGGAATGATCTGCACCGGTATGGGGTCGAGGATTAGTTAGAGCCTCGGGGCCAGCCCAACACTCTCTGTCGTCCCTGCGAAAGCAGGGACCCATAACCACAGGGAGAAGTTTGGCGAAGATCAGTCATCCGGTACTGCTACTCTTCGCTGTCGATAGATCACGCGGTACGGGTCCCGGCGTTCGCCGGGACGACACTGAGAGTGAGACGACGTTCAGCGCTTCGCTCGATTCTCGCCGCATTCGCGACGCTTGCGCCGCGCGCGCAATTTGCCTCGCCGCCTCAAGCGCTTCGAGCAATCGACCCCCACGTCACGCTGCAAGCCGCTGCCTACTGTGCATGGGGTTGTTTTCGAAATTGGTGTCGTGGGGGCCTTACCGGTTCCCGCCAAACAGCCGGTCCATCAACCAGCCATCGAGCCCCGCGGCCGCCTCCGGCCGCACATTCGCCCGCGTCGGTGGTGGCGCGCGATAGCCGCCATTGCTCACCGGCGCGGAGCCCGGTCCTGGTGGGGGTGCTATCACGGTCGGCGGCGACACCTGCGAGGCCGCCTGCGCGAGGTTCGACAGGCCCCAGCCGCCCGGCGAGCTCGGCAAGGCCGCCACCGGCACGCCCTCATGCGCCGCCTTCATGAAGCGCGACCACACTTCCACAGGCAGGCCGCCGCCGGTCGCCTTCTTGGTCGGCGCGTTGTCGTCATTGCCGAGCCAGACGCCGGTGACGAGGTTCGCGGTGTAGCCGATGAACCAGGCATCGCGATAATCCTGGCTGGTGCCGGTCTTGCCGGCCGCCGGCCAGCCGGGGATCTCCGCCTTCTTGGCGGTGCCCGAGATCAGCGTCTCCCGCATCATCGCATTCATCATGCCGACATAGCGGGGGTCGATGACCTGGTTGCGCTCGTCGGGCTGGCGCATGTAGAGCAGCTTCCCGCCGAGCGTCCTGATCCGCGTCACCACATGCGGTGTCGCTGCAAAACCGCCATTGGCGAAGGGCGCATAGGCGCCGACCAGCTCGACCACCGAGACCTCGGACGTGCCGAGCGCGATCGACGCATTCGGCTCGAGTTTCGAGGAGATGCCGAGCCGGTGCGCGGTGCGCACGACGTTCTTCGGCCCGACCTCGAGGCCCAGGCGGATCGCGACCGTGTTGAGCGACATCGCCAGCGCCTGGGTCAGCGTCACCGCGCCGAAATATTCATGGGTGTAGTTTTCGGGCTTCCAGCCCTTGACTTCGATCGGCGCGTCCTGCCGGACGGTGTCGGGCGTCAGGCCCTGCTCCAGCGCGGTCAGGTACACGAACGGCTTGAACGAGGAGCCCGGCTGGCGCTTCGCGGTCACCGCGCGGTTGTACTGGCTCTCGGAATAGTTCCGTCCGCCGACCATGGCGCGCACGGCGCCGTCGGGCGTCATCGCCACCAGCGCGCCCTGGCTGACATTGAACTTCACGCTCTTGGCTGCGAGTTCGTCGATGATGGCCGATTCCGCCACGCTCTGCAGCTTCGGATCGATCGTGGTCTCGACCTTGATGCTCTCGTCGATTTGCCCGACCAGATCGTCCAGCACCTCGCCGATCCAGTCGGCGACATAGTTGACCGTGCCGGCGCCGGCCGGCTTCACGTTGTAGGAGGGATGGCCGATCGAGGCCTGTGCCTGCGCGTCGGTGATGAACTGCGCATCCGCCATCGCCGTCAGCACGACTTTCGCGCGCGCCTCCGCGCCTTCGGGGTTGCGGTTCGGCGCAAGGCGCGACGGCGACTTGACGAGGCCGGCCAGCATCGCGGCTTCCGCGACGGTGACGGCCCTCGCCGACTTGCCGAAATATTTCTGCGCGGCGGCTTCCACGCCATAGGCGCCGGAGCCGAAATAGACGCGGTTGAGATAGAGCTCCAGGATCTCGTCCTTGGAGTGCTTGCGCTCCAGCCAGATCGCCAGCTCGGCCTCCTGCAGCTTGCGCTGCATTGTCCGCTCCTGGGTCAGGAACAGGTTCTTGGCGAGCTGCTGCGTCAGCGTCGAGCCGCCCTGCGACACGCCGCGATGAAGCAGATTGGTGACGAGCGCGCGCATGATGCCGACGGGGTCGATGCCGAAATGCGAATAGAAGCGGCGGTCCTCGATGGCGATGAAGGCCTTGGGCAGATAGGGCGGCAGATCCTTCAGCGCGATATTGGCGCCGGCCATCTCGCCGCGCTGGGCGAGCACGCTGCCATCGATGCCCACGATCTGGATCGTCGGCGGGCGCTTGGGAATCTCCAGCGACTGGATCGGCGGCAGATGCGCGCCGACATAGATCACGAGGCCGATCATGGCGATCACGCCCCACAGGCCGAGCACCGCGCCCCAATAGAGGAGGCGGCCAAGGCTGAAGCCGCCGGCTTTTGGCCGGCGCTTGGCGCCGCTGCTCTTGGCCGGTGCCTTGCGCTCGCGCGGCGGCTCGTCGTCGGCAGGTTCGGCCTTGCGCTTGGCTGATTTTTTCGGCTTGTCGTCGCCGCCGCCGGGAATGCGGTCCGCTGCCGTCAGGCGCAGATCGGCGAGCGCAGCAGGCAAGCCGAACAACGGCTCCTTCCGCCCACCCTTTTTCTTACCCAACCCCATACGCAAACGCCCGGTCAGCCCGCCCCGCCGCACGCTAGCGGTCGGGGTTTAAGGCCCCGTTACGCGGACGTTAACGCGCGATTAGGACATGGGGCATTCGCCCGCCGCAGTTCCGCTTGCGGGCCGCCGGAGCTAGGATCGCGGCCACAAAACACGAGGGAACATTCATGGGCCACATCGACCCGACCAAGGAGATCTTTGCGCAATTCCGGGACAACGATCGCCCCGGTCCGATCCACATGCTCAATCTGGTGCGCCTGCGCAAAGAGGCGGCCTATCCCGACGGCCGCAAGGTGAGCGGCGCGGAAGCCTATGCGGCCTATGGCCGCGACAGCGGTCCGGTGTTCGAACGCCTCGGCGGCCGCATCGTCTGGCAGGGGCGGTTCGAGCTGATGCTGATCGGCCCGCAGGACGAACGCTGGGACCATTGCTTCATCGCGGAATATCCCAGCGTCGCCTCCTTCGTCGAGATGATCCGCGATCCTGTCTATCGCGAGGCCGTCAAGCACCGTCAGGCCGCGGTGGAGGACTCGCGCCTGATCCGTCACGCGGTGTTGCCGGTGGGGAAGAGTTTTGGGGAGATACCGGAGTAGGGCGAACGCGGCTCTCTCCCCGTCATCCTGAGGTGCGAGTGGCGCGATGCAAAGCATCGCGCCGGGAGCCTCGAAGGATGAACGGCCCCAGATGTGTCCGCGCGGCCGCCAGCCGGGCCGTCGCCCTTCGAGGGCCGCCGAAGAGGCGGCCACCTCAGGGTGACGGTGATGGGTTTGTGCAGCGAGACAAAAAATCGGCGGCCGCGAGGCCGCCGATTGCTGTGGGAGTTCAACATCCATTAACCCGCCGGGCCCGCATCCTCCAGAATCGGACCGAACAGCTCCCAGCGCTCGCCGTTGAACTTCATCATCTGAAGTTGCTTGTTGACGCGGTAGTCGGTCGGCGAGGTGTTGGCCTTGATGCCGGGCAAGGCGATGTCGCCGGTGACGTCCTTCAGCGACGCCGCCTGCTTCATGACGTTCTCACGCGTCAGATTGTCGCCGCACTGCTGCAGCACGTGGGCGAGCAGCTGCGCGGTGCCGTAGCCGTAGGTGTTGAAGTTCGAATCCTTGTCGCCGTCAGGATAGTACTTCGCCATGAAGTCGAAATACTTCTTCAGGCCGGCATCATCCTTCCAGGTCGGGTCGAGCGGGTCCTTGCCGTAATTGACGCTGATCACGCCCTTGGCGGCCTCGAGCCCCGCCGGCTTCATCACCGCGCCGACCGAGGTGGCATTGATGTCGACGATCTGCACCGGATGCCAGCCGATCTCGGCGATCTTCTTGATCGCCTGCGCCGCCTGCTTCGGCGTGGTCGCGCTGAAGAACAGATCGGCGCCGGCGTCCTTGATCTTGAGGATCTGCGAATCGACGGTCGGATCGGAGACTTCGTATGATGCTTCCGTCACGATCATCTTGGCGGCCTTGTCGCCGAGGCCGGCCTTGATGCCGTTCAGATAGTCCTTGCCGAGGTCGTCGTTCTGGTAGAGCACGCCGACCTTGGCGTTTGGATATTCCTTGAGAATGTACTGACCGTAGATGCGGCCTTCGACGAAGTAGTTCGGGTTGTAGCCCATGGTCCAAGGAAAGTTCTTCGGGTCCGTGAACTTCGAGGCGCCGGTGGCTGCGAACAGCTGCGGCACCTTCTTGGAGTTGAGATATTTCTGCACCGCCGCGTTCGACGGCGTGCCGATGATCTGGAAGGTCAGCAGCACCTCGTCGCTCTCGACCAGCTTGCGCACCTGCTCCACCGCTTTTGGCGGCGAATAGGCGTCGTCGTACTGAATCAGATTGATCTTGCGGCCGTTGATGCCGCCCTGGTCGTTGATCATCTTGAAATAGGCGGCCTGGGTCTTGCCGATCGACGCATAGGCCGAGGCCGGCCCGGAGAACGGCACGGTCTGGCCGACCTTGATCTCGGTGTCGCTCGCGCCCGGATCATATTTCTTCTGGGCACTGGCCGCAGAGACCGACAGCGCCAGGGTCAGCGCCGTTGCTGTGGCCAGATGCAGTATCCCGTTCCTCATTGGCAATTTCCTCAGTTTGTTATTGCAGGTGATCGATCCGGCTGGATGTCACCGCTGAGGGCGAGTGTGGAGGAACGGTTGCTGCAACGCAAGGTGGGTGTCTGTGTGGCAGTACGACTGGCCCGCCCTACAGCGCCGTTCACTGCTTCGGCAGCTTGGCCTTCAACGCATAGAGCGCATCCAGCGCCTCGCGCGGGGACATCTCGTCGGGGTGCAGCGCCTTCACGGCTTCCATCAGCAGCTCGGCCTCGGTCGGCGCTGCGGCTTCAGCCGCCGCGCGGGAGGGCACCGCGAACAGCGGCAGATCGTCCACCAGGGCCCGCGCGGTCTGGCCGCGGTCCTGTGCCTCCAGCTTGGAGAGGACCGACTTGGCGCGGGTGATCACGGCCGGCGGCAGGCCCGCGAGTTTTGCCACTTGAATGCCGTAGGAGCGGTCGGCCGAGCCCGGCAGCACCTCGTGCAGGAACACGACATTGCCCTGCCATTCCTTGACCCGCACCGTCGCATTGAACATCCGCGGCAGTTTGGCCGAGAGCGCGGTCAGCTCGTGATAGTGCGTCGCGAACAGGGTGCGGCAGCGGTTGCTCTCGTGCAGATGCTCGATCGCGGCCCAGGCGATCGAGAGGCCGTCGAAGGTCGCGGTGCCGCGGCCGATCTCGTCCAGAATTACCAGCGCACGCTCGCCAGCCTGGTTGAGGATCGCGGCGGTCTCGACCATCTCCACCATGAAGGTGGAGCGGCCGCGGGCGAGATCGTCGGCGGCGCCGACGCGCGAGAACAGGCGGTCGATGATGCCGATCCGCGCGCGCGCGGCCGGCACGAAGCTGCCGATCTGGGCCAGCAGCGCAATCAGCGCGTTCTGACGCAGGAAGGTCGACTTACCCGCCATGTTTGGACCGGTCAGCAGCCAGAGCTGGCCGGACTTTTGGCCCGGCGCCGGCGAGAGATCGCAGGCATTGGCAATGAACGGCTCGCCATTGCGCTTCAGGGCCTGCTCGACCACGGGATGGCGGCCGGCCTCGATCGCGAAGCCGAGCGAGCCATCGACCTCCGGCCGCACATAGTTCTCGTCGACTGCGAGCTTGGCCAGTGACGTCGCGACATCGAGCAGTGCAAAACCTTGCGCCGCGGCGCGCAGGTCATCACTGATATCCAGCGCCTTGGCGCAGAGCCGCTCGAAGATCTCGAGCTCAAGCCCGAGCGCGCGGTCGCCTGCATTGGCGATCTTGGCTTCGATCTCGCCGAGCTCGGCCGTCGTGAAGCGCACCTGTCCGGCCAACGTCTGGCGATGGATGAAGGTCGCATTCAGCGGCGCCGACATCAGCTTGTCGCCGTGCTGCGCGGTCACTTCGACGAAATAGCCGAGCACGTTGTTGTGGCGGATCTTGAGGCCCTTCACGCCCGTGTCGTCGGCGTAGCGGGCCTGCATCGAAGCGACGACGAGGCGGGAGGCATCGCGCAGGTTTCGGGCTTCGTCGAGCGCGGGCTCATAGCCGGCGCGCACGAAGCCGCCGTCGCGCTTGATCAGCGGCAATTGCTCGTCGAGCGCGGTGGCAAACTCGGCGGCGAGGTCGCGTGACGGGCGCTTGAGCGCCGCCATCACGGCCGCGATCTCCTGCGGCGGCTGGTCGAGCTCGCCGAGTCGCGCCAGCACCTGGTCGGCGGCGATGATGCCGTCGCGCAGGCCCGCGAGATCGCGCGGGCCGCCGCGGCCGACCGAAAGACGAGCCAGCGCCCGCGACATGTCGGGTGCGCCACGCAGGATGCTGCGGATGTCCTCGCGCGTGGCTGAGTCGGCGACGAAGGCGGTGACGGCATCGAGCCGCCGGGCGATCGCGGGCGCCTCGGTCAGCGGCGCCGCCAGCCGCTGGGCCAGCAGACGCGAGCCGGCCGAGGTCACGGTGCAGTCGATCGCGTCGAGCAGCGAGCCGCGGCGCTCGCCGGCGAGCGTCCGGGTCAGCTCCAGATTGGCGCGGGTGGCGGGATCGATCGCCATGGTCGCGCCGGAGGCTTCGCGTGCGGGCGGCGACAGCGGCGGATGCTTGCCGACCTGGGTGCGGTCGACATAGGTGACGGCGGCGGCGGCAGCGGTGGCTTCGAGACGCGTGAGTTGCGCCAGGCCATCCATGGTCGCGACGGCGAAATAATCGCACAGCCGCTTCTCGGCGGTGGCGCCGTCGAAGACGTCGCGGGTCAGCGGCGTCACCGCCGGCAGCTCGCGCAGGGTCTGCCCGAGCTCGCTGTCGTTGTAGAGCGCGTCGGTGACGATGGCCTCGTTCGGATTGATCCGCGACAGCGTCGCGGCGAGTTCGCCGTTCGAGCATTCCAGCACGGTGAATTCGGCGGTCGAGATGTCGATCCAGGCAAGCCCGAAGCGGTCGCCGCCGCCCGAGGCGCGGGCGCGCGCGATCGCCAGCAGGTAGTTGTTGGCGCGCGCATCCAGCAGCGTGTCCTCAGTCAGCGTGCCCGGGGTGACCAGCCGCACCACGCCGCGCCGGACCACGCTCTTGTTGCCGCGCGCCTTTGCCGCCGCGGGATCCTCGGTCTGCTCGCAGACGGCGACACGATGGCCGGCCGAGATCAGGCGGTGCAGGTAATCCTCGGAGCGCTCGACCGGCACGCCGCACATCGGGATGTCGTTGCCCTGGTGCTTGCCGCGCTTGGTCAGGACAATGCCGAGCGTTTTCGAGGCGATCTCGGCGTCCTCGAAGAACAGCTCGTAGAAATCGCCCATCCGGTAGAACAGCAAGAGGCCCTGATGTGCCGCCTTGATCTCCAGGTACTGTTCCATCATCGGCGTAACGCGCGCGGCGGTTTCCGGCGCTGCGGAGGCTTCGTCGGGAGGCGGAACGGGGATCGGCTGTTGCATTGTCATGGGCGGCGCAACCTACAAAATTTCGCCCCCTGCTCCTATCGCTTTGGCCTGATCGGGGAGGTTTTCCACGTTGTCCGCACCGCGGCATGCGTCGGCGGCGTACGCGCCCCTCGGAACGCGCGCGAAACCGTCAATTGACCTGCCGCGGGCGCCCTCCTAAAACTCCGCCGACATTGAAGAATTTTGGCCGGACCGCGGCATTCAGGGAGAACAACGATGCGTGACGTCTTTATCTGCGATGCCGTGCGGACCCCGATCGGCCGTTTCGGCGGCTCGCTCGCCAAGGTGCGCGCCGACGATCTGGCCGCAGCCCCCATCAAGGCGCTGATGGCCAAGCATCCCAATCTCGACTGGGCGCAGGTGGACGAAGTGTTCTTCGGCTGTGCCAATCAGGCCGGCGAGGACAACCGCAACGTCGCGCGTATGGCGCTGTTGCTGGCAGGCCTGCCGGATTCGGTTCCCGGCCAGACCCTCAATCGCCTCTGTGCCTCCGGTCTCGATGCGGTCGGTGCGGCCGGGCGCGCCATCCGCTCCGGCGAGATTGAGCTGGCGATTGCCGGCGGCGTCGAATCCATGACCCGCGCGCCGTTCGTGATGGGCAAGGCGCAGGAAGCTTTTTCGCGGTCCGCTGAAATCTTCGACACCACGATCGGCTGGCGTTTCATCAATCCGCTGCTCAAGGCGCAGTACGGCGTCGATGCGATGCCGGAGACCGGCGAGAACGTTGCCGAGGAATTCCAGGTCTCGCGCGCCGACCAGGATGCTTTCGCCATCCGCTCGCAGCAGCGCGCCGGCAAGGCGATCGCATCAGGCTATTTCGCCGAAGAGATCACCCCGATCACCATTCCAGGCGGCAAGGCCGGCCCCATCACCATCGACAAGGACGAGCATCCGCGCCCCGAAACCACACTCGAGGGCCTCGCCAAGCTGAAGCCGATCGTGCGCAATCCCGGCACCGTCACCGCCGGCAATGCCTCAGGCGTCAATGACGGCGCTGCCGCGATGATCCTCGCCTCCGAAGCCGCGGTGAAGAAGCACGGCCTCACGCCCCGAGCCCGCATCCTCGGCCTCGCATCGGCCGGCGTGCCGCCGCGCATCATGGGCATCGGCCCGGTGCCCGCGACCCGCAAGCTGATGGAGCGCCTCGGCAAGAAGATCACCGATTTCGACCTGATCGAACTCAACGAAGCCTTCGCCTCACAGGGTATCGCCTGCATGCGTCAGCTCGGCGTCGCTGACGATGCCGACTACGTCAATCCGCATGGCGGCGCCATCGCGCTCGGCCATCCCCTCGGCATGAGCGGTGCGCGCCTCGTGCTCACCGCCGCTCACGGCATGGAAAAGCGCGGCGGCAAGCTCGCGCTCGCCACCATGTGCGTCGGCGTCGGCCAGGGCGTGGCCGTCGCGATTGAGAAGCTGAACTGACGGTCTCTCCTCTCCCTCTCCCCGTTCTTACGGGGAGAGGGCTGGGGTGAGGGGGCTCTCCGCAAGGACGGTGACAGTTGGATTCGCGGAGAGTCCCCCTCACCCGGAATTTGCTATTCGCAAATTCCGGCCTCTCCCCGCACGCGGGGAGAGGCGAAGAGTCCGGACGGCTGGGAGACATGCATGATCATCGCGCGCGAGCAGGACGTCACGGCTGCGGTCCTTGCGGTGATGGAGCGGACGTCCGATCCGCGGCTGCGGCAGATCATGATCTCGCTGGTCAAGCATCTGCACGGCTTCGTCCGCGATGTCAGGCTGACCGAGAAGGAGTTTCGCGATGCGACGGCCATCATCGCCGAGCTCGGGAAACTGACCACCGACACGCATAACGAGGTCGTGCTGATGGCGGGCTCACTCGGCGTCTCGCCGCTGGTGTGTCTCCTCAACAATGGCGATCACGGCAACACCGAAACCGATCAGTCGCTGCTCGGCCCGTTCTGGCGGCTGAACTCGCCGCGGGTGGAGAACGGCGGCTCGATCGTGCGCTCGGAAACGCCCGGCGCGCCGCTGTTCGTGAATGGCCGTGTCGTGGACAAGGACGGTCGTCCCGTTGCGGGCGCGGAGGTGGATGTCTGGCACGCCTCGCCGGTGGGGCTCTACGAGAATCAGGACCCCGAGCAGGCCGACATGAACCTGCGCGGCAAGTTCACGACCGAGGAGGACGGCCGCTTTTCCTTCCGCTCAGTAATGATGGTCGGCTATCCCATTCCGACCAATGGCGTGGTCGGCCGCCTGCTGGAGGCGCAGAGCCGGCATCCTTATCGTCCGGCGCATCTGCACGCCCTGATCTTCAAGCCCGGCTTCAAGGTGCTGATCTCGCAGGTCTACGATCCCAACGATCCCCATATCGACAGCGACGTGCAGTTCGGCGTGACGCAGGCGCTGATCGGCAAGTTCGTGCGTCACGACACGCCGCATCCGGCCGCGCCGGACGTAACGACGCCCTGGTATTCGCTCGACCACACCTACCACCTGGAAGCCGGCGAGGCCGTGCTGCCGCGGGCGCCGATCAAATAAGGCGATCCTGACGGGCGCAGGACGCCGCCGAACCCGCTTCCCTAGATTAGTTATATTCTATAATGATCGGGGAGAAGCGTTGACCGGCCGGACCAGAATGGCCGGGGAGGAGTTCGCCCATGACATTCGTCTATCCCACGGACAGCAACAAGGCACATCCGCTGCCGCTGTCGCCCGAGTACAAGAGCTCGGTCAAGCGCGCGCCGAACAAGCCCTTGATCCCGATGCGCCACACGCTGGCGGAATTGACCGGCCCGGTTTACGGCCACGAGACGGTCCGTCCGGGCGATGCCGATCTCACCACTCAGCATAGCGGCGAGCCGATCGGCGAGCGCATCATCGTGCACGGCCATGTCCGTGACGAGGATGGCCGTGGCGTCGCGAATTCGCTGGTGGAGATCTGGCAGGCCAATTCCTGCGGCCGCTATGTCCACGTCCGCGACCAGCACCCGGCGCCGCTCGATCCGAACTTTACAGGCGCCGGCCGCACCGTGAGCGATTCTGCCGGCTACTACCGTTTTGTGACGATCAAGCCCGGCGCCTATCCCTGGGGCAATCACCACAACGCCTGGCGTCCGGCGCACATCCATCTGTCGGTGTTCGGCCATTCCTTCGTCACGCGGCTGGTGACGCAGATGTATTTCCCGGCCGATCCGCTGTTTCCGTTCGACCCGATCTTCAACTCGGTGCCGGACGAGAAGGCGCGGGCGCGGATGGTGTCGTCGTTCGACCTCGAGAACACCCAGCCCGAATGGGCGCTGTGCTACCGCTTTGACATCGTGCTGCGCGGCAAGAACGCCACGCCCATGGAGAACCATTAACGTGCAGGATTCCGTGAAGCCCGAGGGGATCACCCCGTCGCAGACCGTCGGCCCGTTCTTCAAATATGGCCTGACGCCGACCGGCGAGTACGCCTGGAATGACGCCTTCACCAGCTCGACGCTGACGCCTGATGTCACCGGCGATCGCGTCCGCATCGAGGGCCGCGTGTTCGACGGCGACGGCGTCGTCGTGCCGGACGTCATGCTGGAGATCTGGCAGGCGGATGCGCAAGGCCGTTTCGCCGACCCGCAGGACAAGCGTGCGCTGCCAAATGCCAGCTTCCGCGGCTTTGCCCGCTGCGGCACGGACAAGGACGGCAATTATTCCTTCGACACCATCAAGCCCGGCGCGGTGCCCGATCCCGACGGCAAGCCGCAGGCCCCGCACATCCTCGTCGCGGTGTTTGGTCGCGGCATGCTGCGGCATCTCTATACGAGGATCTATTTCAGCGACGAGGCCGGCAACGCCGCCGATCCCGTGCTGGCGCTGGTCCCGGCCGATCGCCGCGCCACGCTGATCGCCGTGCGCGAGGCCGGCAAGGCGGTCTATCGCCTCGACCTGCATTTGCAGGGCGACAGCGAGACGGTGTTCTTCGACGTCTGAAAAACGGGCGTGCCGGCGGCGTCAGTCGCTGGCACGCTTTTCTCACGTAGCGCATGGATGATCGACCTTCGTGTCCGTGCGTCAGCGTCGCTGACCCAAAACCAAATCATCCTGCGCGCGAATCCGTAGTCTTGCGGAGTTTTCCGCAACGTCGCTCAGCCTCCAGGCAATCCCGTATTTACCGGGTCGATCTAGGGTCGATGCGGAATTGATTCGCGCCGGGAACGCCCCATGAAAATCCGCCTGTCGTTGTCTTCCGCGATCATTGCGTTCGGCATCGTGATCGCCATCGGCTTCACCGCGGTCGTCTCCACCAGCCTCTATGCGCTGCGCGAGCTCAAGGTCGGCGGCCCGCTGTATTCCGACATCAAGCTCGGTAACGACCTCATCGCGGACATCCTGCCGCCGCCCGAATATGTCATCGAGGCCTATCTCGAAGCGACGCTGGCGATGCGCGAGCCGGAGCAGCTGGCCGCCCACGGCGAGCGCCTGGTCCAGCTCCGCAAGGATTACGACGAGCGCAAGGCCTATTGGACCGCCTCCAGCCTCTCGGCCGATTTGAAGACGGCCCTGGTGTCGAAGTCCGATGCCGAGGTGCAGAAGTTCTGGAAGCTCCTGTCCGATCAGCTCCTGCCGGCCCTCAAGGCCAAGGACGCGGCTGCCGCCGAGCGCGCCTATGCGCAACTCAAGGACGCCTACACCGCGCATCGCTCCGTCATCGACGCCATCGTCGAGAGCGCCAACAAGCAGAACGCCGACATGGAGAAGCTGGCCGCGGATCGCGACAGCGCGATGCTCTATATCCTGCTCGGCGTCTCCGCCGCCGTCCTGGCCTTCATTGCCGCGGGCCTGCTCGGCGTCGCCCTTGGCGTGGTGCGCCCGATCGTGCGCATGACGGACACGATGCAGAAGCTCGCGACCGGCGATCTCGCCGCCGACATACCGTTCGCGCACCGGCAGGACGAGGTCGGCTCGATGGCCGGCGCGCTATCGGTGTTCAAACAGGGCGCGATCGAGAATTCCCGCTTGCGCGAGGATCAGTTGCGCAAGGATCAGGAAGCGGCGCTCGCCAAGCGCGGCGCCCTGCACCAGATGGCCGAGACCGTCGAGCGCGAGACCGGCCGCTCGGTCGATACCGCGAGTGCGGCGACGCAAGGTGTGGAGCGCGCCGCCTCCAGCCTGTCCGAGATCGCCCGGTCGCTGTCCGCGGAGTCGCAGGCGGTTGCTTCCGCATCCACCCAGGCGCTGGGCAGCTCGCAAAGCGTCTCGGCCGCGGCCGAGCAGTTGAGCGCCTCGATCCGGGAGATCGCGAGCCAGGTCGCGCGGACCTCGACGGTGACCAAATCGGCGGTCGCCGGCCGCGAGCAGGCCCGCTCGACCATCCAGGCGCTGGCCGGATCGGTCAAGAAGATCGCGGAAGTCTCCGACCTCATCGGCGGCATCGCCGGTCAGACCAACCTTCTGGCCCTCAACGCCACCATTGAGGCGGCGCGCGCCAGCGAGGCCGGCCGCGGCTTCGCCGTGGTCGCCGCCGAAGTGAAATCGCTCTCCGACCAGACCGCGAAATCCACCGAGGAGATCACCCGGCTGATCGCCGAGATCCAGGCCTCGACGCAGGCCGCGGTCGACGCGGTCGAGACCATGGGAGGCCACATCGTCGAGATCGACGGCGTCGCGACCTCGGTTGCAGCAGCCATGGAGCAGCAGGACGCTGCGACGCGGGAGATCTCGCGCTCGATCTCCGAATCGGCGTCCGCCGCGAAGGAGGTCTCGGCCAAGATCTCCAATGTCAGCCGCGACGCCGCCTCGGTGAACGAGCGCGCCGCGGAGGTCAGGCAGGCGATCACGGGCATGGCGGCCAATCTCGAACAGCTGCGGTCGGTCGTGGTCCGGACCGTGCGCGATTCGACCGCGGCAGCATAAAGCCGGGTATCCGGCCGACCGCTGGTGCCCGGACTTGTGATCGTGCAGTATGGCGCGGGGCAGGGGCCTCATGGCTATGACACCTCCACAACTACGGGCGATCGCCGAACCCGCTTACCTCACGGCTGCACTTCGCAAGGCCGGCGCGCTGGACGCCGGCGCCGTGCGCGAGGTGAAGGTGCTGGATGAGCGCGATGTCCTCGTGTCACGCATCACCCGGCTCGGCCTGCGCTATGTCGGAGAGTCCGCCGGTTCTCCGCAGACGCTGATTCTGAAGACGCCGCATCCCAATTTCGCCAAGGCGGTCGCGAATGGCGGCCGGCACGAGGTGGACTTCTACGCGAAGCTCTCACCGAAAATGCCCGCGGGGCTGGTGCCACGCTGTTTCGATGGCCGCTTCGACGAGGACAGCACGGACTGGCATCTCCTGCTCGAGGACCTCACCGACAGCCACGAGATCGCGACGCAGTGGCCGCTGCCGCCGTCACGCAATCAGGCGACAGCGATCGTCACGACCCTCGCAGGCTGGCATGCAGCGTGGTGGGACCACGCCAGCCTGGGCGACACCGTCGGCACCTGGGTGAGCCCCGAAGAGAGCGCACAGCGTACGGAGATTTTCGCAGGCCATTACGATCGCTTCGCCGATCTGCTTGGCGATCGCCTGAGCGAGGAACGACGCATTCTCTATCGCCGACTCATCGATCAGTCGGCCCGCCTCTCCGAGCGCTATTTTTCGCGGCGCCATCTCAGCATCACTCACGGCGACGCCCACATCTGGAATTTCATGCTGCCCCGCGCCGGTGTCGTCGATACCGTGCGCATTTTCGACTTCGACCAGTGGCGCATCAACGTGCCGGCCTCGGACCTCGCCTACATGATGGCGATGCAATGGTATCCAGAGCGCCGGCAGGCGCTCGAGCGCGAGTTGCTCAATCGATATCACGAGGCGTTGCTCGCGCACGGGGTGGCCGGCTACACCCGCGGTGCGCTCGACCAGGATTATCGCCGGTCGGTGCTCTGGCACATCACCAAGCCGGTGTGGATGTGGAGCATCAACCTGCCGCCGGTCATCTGGTGGAACAATCTGGAGCGGATAATGATGGCTGTCGATGATCTCGGCTGCGAGGAGTTGTTGTAGCAACACTCTCGTGCCCCGGACGCTGCGCAGCACGCAGTGGTGCGCTGCTGAGCCGGGGCCCATCGATCCGCGTCAAGAAAGAACTGGGTCCCGGTTCTGCGGCGCACCGCTTTGCGCTGCACCGCGCCCGGGACAAGAGAGCTTTCAGCTACTCCATCACCGCATGTTCAGGCCCGGCCGTCTGCTTCTTCAGCGTCGCCTTGGTCGAGCCGATCATCAGCGCGAGCGGAATGGTGCAGAGGATGAAAACCATCACCAGCATGTAGTCGTGCGCAAAGGCGATGATCTGCGCCTGCACGCTGACCATTCGGTCGGCCATGGCGCGGCCGGCGTCGGTGGAAAGATTGATCATGCCGCGCACGTCGGGCATCTGGAGCGCGTGATTGAACGGATTGATGTGCTCGGACAGGATCGCGTAGGTCCTGCGCGTTCCCTGCGTCAGCTCGGCGATCACGATGGAGATGCCGACGGAGCTTGCCACGTTGCGCAGCAGCGTCAGCATCGAGGTGCCGTCGGTGCGCAAATGGTTTGGCAGCGTCAGGAACGACACGGTCGAGAGCGGCACGAAGACGAGGCCGAAGCCAAAACCCTGGATCACGCTCACGATGATGATCTCCGGCACCTGGGTCTGGTCGGTCCAGCCGGTCATCTGGAACAGCGAGGCCGCCGTCAGCGTCAGGCCGCAGATGATCAGCGTGCGCGCCTCGATGTATTTCATGATGCGGCCGACCATCATCATGGCGAAGAAGGTGCCGAAGCCGCGGCTCGCCAGCAGGCCGCCGGCGGTCATGATGGGGTAGCCGATGACGTTCTGGAGGTAGGGCGAGGCCAGCGCCATGGTCGAGTACAGCACGAGGCCCATCACCGTCATGAAGATGCAGCCGGTGAGGAAGTTGCGGTCCTTGAACAACGCGAACTGGATGAACGGCCGCGAGGTCGTGAAGGAGTGGGCGAAGAAGTAATAGAAGGCGATCCCGGATATCACGAACTCGGTCACGATCTCGACCGACTGGAACCAGTCGAGCTGTTCGCCGCGATCGAGCGCGAGTTGGAGTGCGCCGATGCCGACCGCGAGCGCGGCAAAACCGAACCAGTCGAATTTGAGGCTCAGATTCTTGTCGGTCTCGTCCATGAAGATGCTGAGCCCGAGCACGGTGATCGCGCCGAACGGCAGATTGACGAAGAACACCCAGTGCCAGGAATAGCTCTCGGTCAGCCAGGCGCCCAACGACGGACCCATGATCGGGCCCATCATCACGCCCATGCCCCAGATCGACATCGCGGTGGCGCGTTCCTGCAGCGTGTAATAGTCGAGCATCACCGATTGCGACAGCGGCACCAGCGCCGCGCCGAACACGCCTTGCAGCAGGCGGAACAGCACCATCTGGTTGATGTCCTGCGCCAGGCCACACAGCACCGAGGCCAGCGTGAAGCCGGCCGAGCAGATGATGAAGATGCGCTTGCGGCCGAAGCGGTTGGCGATCCAGCCCACCGGCGCCGTCATGATCGCGGCGGCGACGATGTAGGACGTCAGCACCCAGTTGATCTGGTCCTGCGAGGCCGACAGCGTGCCCTGCATGTAGGGCAGCGCGACGTTGGCGATGGTGGTGTCCAGCGCCTGCATGATGGTCGCCGTCATGGCGCAGATCGTCACCATGTTCCGGCGCAGGCCGGGGACCATCAAGCTGGCATTGGGGCCGGACATCGGATCAGCCTCGCCTTAGTCTTCTTTGTCCTGACCTGCCGTCGCCGACAGGCCGAGCAGCGCGGCGAGAGAGCGCTGGTGGCCGGTATCGATGGTGGCGTAGACGCTCATGCCGGCCTTCAGCTTCTTCACGTATTTGTCGCTCTCGTCGAAATAGATCCGGATCGGCACGCGCTGCACCACCTTGACGAAATTGCCGGTGGCGTTCTGCGGCGGCAGGATCGCGAATTGCGCGCCGGTACCCGGCGAGAGCGAGCCAATCTTGCCTTTGAAGATGTGGTTCGGGAACGCGTCGACCTCGAGCGTGACGGGCTGTCCTTCGGTGACGTAGGTGAGGTCGCTCTCCTTCGGATTGGCATCGACCCAGGGATGGGCGATGTCGACGATGGAGAACACCGCCGTGCCCGCCGCGACGTAGCGGCCGAGCTGGATCTGCTCGACCTGGGTCGCGACGCCGCTCATCGAGGCCCGTACCACGGCGTGGTCGAGATTGCGTTCGGCGTTTTCGAGCTTGGACTTGGCCTGCGCGTAAGGCGGGAATTTCTCCAGCGGCAGGTCGGTGTCGCCGAGCAGCTGCGTCTTGGCGGCCGAGATCTGTTGCCTGACATATTGCGCGATCGAGCCCGAGGTGACCAGTGCGTTCGAGGCGTTGTCGAGGTCGAGCTGCGAGCCAAAGCTGTTCTTGACCAGTGCCTGCTTGCGTTCGACGTCGCGCTGCTTCAGGTCGACGCCCTGCTGGGCGAGGCCCAGCATGTCGCCGTAAATCTTGATGTTGGCACGGAGGTTGTCATAGGTCGTCTGCGCCTGCATCAGCTGCGCCTTGGCCTCGTCCACCGCGAGGCGGAACGGCACGGGGTCGATCTCGAACAGCACATCGCCCTGCTTGACGAGCTGGCCTTCCTTCACGACGACCTTCTCGATCTTGCCGGAGATGTCGGGCGTCACCAGCACTTTCTGCGCGCCGACATAGGCATCATCGGTGCCGACATAGCGGCCGCCATGCAGGTAGAAGGTGACGCCGCCGATGGCGACGACGATGGGCAGCACCACCATCAGCAGGAAGCGGCGATAGCGGCGCAGGCCGGCGACGAAGCGGCGGCGCGGATCGGCGCCGGCCTTCTTGGTCGGCTTGCCGCTGTCGATCTTCTGCTCGGGCTGGAATTTGAGAACCTGATCAGCCATAGCGCTGCTCCTTACGTGCTTGTTCCGCGCCGGAGGCCTGGATCGCGTTGCGCACGTTTTCTTTGATGGTTTCGAGTTGGGTGAGGAGACGATGGGCATCGGCCGGGCTGATGCCGTCGAGTGCGTTCGCCGTGAGTTCTGATTTGAGGCCGCTCATCTTGCCGAGCAGCTGCCGCCCGGCCTTCTTGAGGTACAGGCGTTTGACCCGGCGGTCCGAGGCATCGCTGCGGCGCTCGATCCAGTCGCTGTCGCAGAGCTTGTCGATCAGCCGCGTCAGCGTGATCGGCTGCATCTCCAGGAGCTCGGCGAGTTCCGACTGCTTCATGCCCTCGCTGCGCTCGACCTTGGCCAGGACGGCCCATTGCGCGCGGGTGATGCCGAAGCGCGAGGCCTCCTTGTCGGCATAGACGCGCAAGAGCCGGTAGAGCTCGCCGAGCGTGAACAGGAAGTTCTGGTCGACAGACCCGCGGGTCATAAGCTTGGTCTCCAATAAGCTGGCATATAATAAGCAAGCTTATGATTATTTCATGGCGGGTTAACGGGACGCTGTCCCGCAGCAGGAACATGGCTGGCAGCCGTTCCCCCGTGGCGCTTTGGGTTCCATCGCCGAAGTGCTAGAAGGCGGGCCGAATGACCTTCGCAACGCCGGCTTTTCCCGCGCCCGACCACGATCACGGCCGCTGCACAGCGGACGCGCTGGCGCATGCGGAAGCGGTCTGCGTGCAGCGCGCGCAGAAATTCACGCCGATCCGTCGTCAGGTGCTGGGGGCACTGCTCTCCAGCCACCGCCCGCTCGGCGCCTATGAGGTGATCGACGAACTGGCAAAATCGATGGCGCGGCCAGCGCCGATCACGGTCTATCGCGCTCTCGATTTCTTGATGGCCAACGGCCTCGTACATCGCATCGAGAGCCGCAACGCCTATCTCGCCTGCGCCGCCCACGACCATGATTCGACCTCGGCGGTGGCGTTCCTGATCTGCGAGCGATGTGGTCTCGTCGGCGAGATGTCGTCAGCGTCCTTCGCCAGCGACCTCAACGCCGCGGCGCGCAGCTCAGGCTTCGCCCCCAAGCTGTCCGTGGTGGAGATCACGGGCATCTGCACCCATTGCCAGAAAGCCTCTTAAAGAGATGGGATCAACTCGAGCAACAACGGTGGTGTTCACCTCTCCCAAAGGGAGAGGTCGCGCCGCAGGCGCGGGTGAGGGGTTTCACTCTCTCATGGGGCCTGCGCCCCCTCGCCCGATTTGCTCCGCAAATCGACCTCTCCCCGCTGGGGAGAGGTGAACCGCCCGCCGTCTGAGTCAATCAACCAACAACGGCGCAAAGCCGGTATCCGGGAAGACATGTCCGCACCTCAAGCCAACCCATCCGCCGCGCGGCCCCTCAGTGCCGGCGCCATCGCCCTGATGCTGATGCTGTGCCTGACCTGGGCCTTCAATCAGATCGCGATCAAGCTGGTGCTGCCGGATGTTCCGCCGATGCTCCAGGCGATGATCCGCTCGATGGGCGCACTGCCGGTGTTGTTCATCATCGGCACTTTGCGCGGCGTCAAATTCTTCGAGCGCGACGGCACGTGGAAGCCGGGCCTGATCGCCGGGCTGATGTTCGGCATCGAATTCGTGCTGATCTTCCAGGGGCTGCGCTTCACCTCCGCCTCGCGCGCGGTGGTGTTCCTCTACACCGCCCCGTTCTTCGTCGCGCTCGGCTCCTACCAGGTGCTCGGCGAGCGGCTCGGCACCTCGCAATGGCTGGGATTGGCGATCAGCTTTGCCGGCGTCGCGCTCGCGATCGGCGTGCCGCAGCCCAATGTCGATTCGCACGTCCTGCTCGGCGACCTCATGATCGTCGGTGGTGCCGGGCTATGGGCGGCAACCACACTGGTGGCCAAGGGCACCCGGCTGCGCTTCGTCGCACCGGAGAAAGCCCTAGGCTATCAGGTCGCGACCTCGATCCCGGTCCTCGGGGTGGCGGCATATCTGTTTGGTGAGACCATCACCCATACTCCGTCGCCGCTGTCCCTCGGCCTGATGGCCTTCCAGGCGATCTGGGTGGTGGGAACCACGTTCACGCTTTGGTTCGCGCTGGTGAAGACCTATTCGGCCAGCAAATTGTCGGCTTTTACCTTCATCACCCCTTTGTTTGGCGTGGTGGGTAGCTATTTCATCATGCACGACACCTTGAGCCTGACATTCGGGGTCGCCGCGGTCCTTGTAATTGCTGGGCTTTTTCTGGTTAACCGTCCGAGCCAATCGGCTGCGGCGCCGCGTGATGCATTGCTGAACGTCACCAAAACCTGATATTTGGACCCCATGAACAAGCTCGAAAACCCCCTCGATTCCGACATCGCGGGCCCCGCGCCCCGGCACCGCACCACCCAGGTCAAGGTCGGCAACGTCGCCGTCGGCGGCGGCGCGCCGATCGTCGTGCAGTCGATGACCAACACCGACACCGCCGATATCGACGGCACCATCGCCCAGGTCGCAGCGCTCGCGCGCGCCGGCTCCGAGATGGTCCGCATCACCGTGGACCGCGAGGAGGCTGCGGCTGCCGTCCCGCACATCCGCGACGGTCTCGCCAAGCGCGGCATCACCACACCGCTGATCGGCGACTTCCACTATATCGGCCACAAGCTGCTCGCGGCCTATCCGGCCTGCGCCGAGGCGCTGGCGAAGTACCGCATCAATCCCGGCAATGTCGGCTTCAAGGACAAGCGCGACACCCAGTTCGCCGACATCATCGAGATCGCGAACAAGAACAACAAGCCGGTCCGTATCGGCGCCAATTGGGGCTCGCTCGACCAGGAGCTGCTGACCAAGCTGATGGACGAGAACGCCGCCTCCGCCAACCCGCGGGACGTGCGTGCGGTGACGCGCGAGGCGATGGTGCAGTCGGCGCTGCTCTCGGCCGCGCGCGCCGAAGAGCTCGGCATGCCCAAGGACCGCATCATCCTCTCCGCCAAGGTGTCGGCGGTGCAGGATCTGATCGCGGTCTACCAGGATCTCGCCGCGCGTTCCGATTACGCCATCCATCTCGGCCTCACCGAAGCCGGCATGGGCTCGAAGGGCATCGTCGCGTCCTCCGCCGCGCTCGGCATCCTGCTTCAACAGGGCATCGGCGACACCATCCGCATCTCGCTGACGCCGGAGCCCGGCGGCGACCGTACCCGCGAGGTGCAGGTCGGCCAGGAGCTGTTGCAGACCATGGGCTTCCGCACCTTCGTGCCGCTGGTCGCGGCATGCCCCGGCTGCGGCCGCACCACCTCGACCACGTTCCAGGAATTGGCGCGCTCGATCCAGGATTTCATCCGCGACGAGATGCCGAACTGGAAGACGAAATATCCTGGCGTCGAGGAGCTCAACGTCGCGGTGATGGGCTGCATCGTCAACGGCCCCGGCGAATCCAAGCACGCCAATATCGGCATCTCGCTGCCCGGCACCGGCGAAGCGCCGGCCGCGCCCGTCTTCGTCGACGGCAAGAAGTTCCGCACGCTGCGCGGCCCGACCATCTCGGCCGACTTCAAGGCGCTGGTGATCGACTACATCGACCAGCGCTACGGCCAGGGCGCCAAGGTGCCGGTGACCGCGGCGGAGTAGGCTCACTCCGTTAGCGCCCCACACTGCGCTGTCGTCCCGGACAAGCGCGCCTCGAGCGCGCGCAGATCTGGGACCCATAGCCACAGGACATCGTGGCTATGACGGACTGTCACTCCGAGTCGTCGCAAAACCCAATCCTGTGGCTATGGGTCCCGGGTTCGCGCTCCGCGCGCCCCGGGACGACAGCTGTGTTTGCAGTGCGGATTGCACATCTATCGTCGCGCGCTACGATGCCTCCCAATCAACAATGATCGGGAGACAACGCCCATGAGCTCACTGGCCGGCAAGCAGGGCCCGCGCTATCGCCACACGACCGAGGATGGCGCGCCTTATGAGACCATCGCGGTCGAAAAGCTCACCCCCATCATCGGTGCGGAAATCTCCGGCGTCGACATCGGCGCGCTCGTCGATGGCGATAGCCGTTCCAACCGGCAGATGGATGAGATCCACCGCGCGCTCGCGGAAAACCTCGTCATCTTCTTCCGCGACCAGACCATCACGCCGAAGCAGCACCTCGCCTTCGGCCGCAAGTTCGGCGAGTTGCATGTCCATCCCGCAGCGCCTCACGAGGACGAAGACCCGGCGCTGATGAAGATCTATGCCGACAAGAACTCGCCGCGCGCCAATGGCGAGGGCTGGCACTCCGACGTGTCCTGCGATGTCGAGCCGCCGATGGGCTCGATCCTCTACATCAAGCAATGCCCGTCGCGCGGCGGCGACACGCTGTTCGCCAACATGTATGCGGCCTACGAGGCGCTGTCGGACCGCATGAAGACCTATCTGGACGGTCTAACCGCACTGCACGACGGCGAGCCGATCTATCGCGGCCTCTACGCCAATTACGGCGTCGACGATCGTCCGTCCTATCCGAACGCCGAGCATCCGGTGGTCCGCACGCATCCGGTCACGGGCAAGAAGGCGCTCTACGTCAACCGCGGCTTCACCCGCCACATCAACGGCATCCCGCGCGACGAGAGCGACGCGATGCTCGCCTATCTCTACCAGCACGCCGAGAATCCGCTGTTCCAGTGCCGCTTCCGCTGGACCGAGAACGCCATCGCCTTCTGGGACAACCGCTGCACCCAGCACCGCGCGATGTGGGATTACTGGCCGCACACGCGGTCGGGGACGCGCGTGACGGTGAAGGGGGAGAGGCCTGTTTAGATCGCTCTCGTGCCCCGGACGCGGCGCAGCACGCAGTGATGCGCTGCTGAGCCGGGGCCCATTGTCACGGCAAGCTGGGTCCCGGCTCTGCGTCGCGTCATTTCATGCCGCGCCGCGTCCCGGGACACGACCGTCTCTTGCGTTGACGCTTTCCCCTTCTCGCGTCAATCTTCCTGAAAACAAATCGGGAGGGTCAGCCATGCTCCGCGCCGAGGACAACAAATTCCTGACCGAGTCGGGCCCCGGAACAGGCATGGGCGAACTGCTGCGGCGGTTCTGGATCCCTGTCCTTCTCTCCGAAGAACTACCTGAGCCCGACGGCGAGCCGAAGAAGATCACGGTCCTCGGCGAAGAGCTGCTCGCCTTCCGCGACTCCCGCGGCGTGGTCGGTGTCATCGATCAATATTGCCCGCATCGCGGCGCCAATCTCTGGCTCGGGCGTAACGAGGAATGCGGCATCCGCTGCGTCTATCACGGCTGGAAGTTCGACACGGATGGGGCTTGCGTCGACATGCCGACGTCCTATCCCGATCTCAACGCCAAGGACCTCATCCGCATCAAATCCTATCCGGTGCGCGAATGGGGCGAGATGATCTGGGCCTATATGGGCCCGCTTGAAGCCATGCCGGAATTGCCCGATCTCGAAATGGCGCTGCTGCCGGAATCGCATCGCTACGTCAGCAAGAAATGGCAGGACTGCAACTGGGTGCAGGCACTGGAAGGCTCGATCGACACCGCGCATTTCACCTTTGCCCATCTCTCCTTCGACAAGGAGGAGAACGAAATTCTGGACATCAAGAAGCATTTTGTGAATCCGATCGCGCGGATGTCGAGCGACCATATGCGCTGGATCGCGGAGGACCCGCGCCCCGTGATCAAGGTCGCTCCGCACGAGGCGGGCTTGACCATCGCCGGCGGCCGGCTCACCGGCAGCGACAACATCTATTGGCGCATCGCGCAATTCCTGATGCCGTTCCACGCCTATGCGCCGAGCGCGATGCCGGGCGAGAACATCTTTGGCCAGACCTTCGTGCCTGTCACCGACACCAATTGCTGGATCTACACCTATGCCTGGAATCCGGAACGGCCGCTGACGCAAGCCGAGCGCGAGGCCTATGACCGCGGCAACGGCGTGATCGCGGAGGTCGACGATAATTACGTGCCGCTGCGCCACAAGGGCAACGACTATCTGATCGACCGCAAGCTCCAGAAGACCAAGAGTTACACCGGTATCAAGGGCGTCTCCGAGCAGGACGCCGCCGTGCAGGACAGCCAGGGCCCGATCGCCGACCGCACCCGCGAGCATCTCGGCCCGACCGACCTCGGCATCATGCATTTTCGCAAAACCGTGATGGAGCTGGCGCGCGCGCTTCAAGAGGGCGAGCCGCCGCCACAGGCTGCGCATCAGGACCGCTACGCGGTGCGCTCCGGCGCCTGCGTCACCAGCAAGGCCAAGGACCTGCCGGCGGTGATGCTGGAACGTTTTGGCGATGTCGCGGGCTTCGTCGGGCGTCCCAGGGTCGCGGCAGCGGAGTAGGGCTTGTTGCGGGCGCGGGGCATCATCACAGCTCTCGTTGCATCGCTCATCGCGTCGGTGCTGCTGTCGTCATGGGCACCGGTTGGCGCCGGCGAGGCCGCGGTCGTGCGAAAGATTGCAAAACCCGGGGTGAAGCCGCCGCCGGCCAGGTGCGAGGCGCCGAAATTCCGGATCGTCGTCGATGTCGGGCATACCCCGGAGTCCTACGGCGCGCTCAGCGCGCGCAACGATCCGGAGTTCGGCTTCAACTTCCATCTGGCAAAACTCATCACGGCGAAACTCAAATCCGCGGGCTTTGCC
Organism: Bradyrhizobium sp. BR 10289; assembly: GCF_019455385.1. Lineage (GTDB taxonomy): Bacteria > Pseudomonadota > Alphaproteobacteria > Rhizobiales > Xanthobacteraceae > Bradyrhizobium. Next base: position 145,354 of record NZ_JACOFR010000014.1, on the reverse strand, counting down.
GCAGCCCGCCTGCTGGTCACGGACGGCAAGGCGCGTCCGAGCCTCGTCAAGCGTGTCAGCGCCGCCAATGACGGGCAGGCCGAACTGTTCCTGTCGGTCCATCACGATTCGGTGCCGGACAAATTGCTGGAGACCTGGGAATTCGACGGCGCGCCGAGCTATTTCAGCGACCGCTTCTCGGGCCATTCGCTGTTCGTCTCCGAACGCAACCCGCACTTCGCGACCAGCCTGATGCTGGCCAGGATGATCGGCCGGCAGCTGAAGGAGCAGGGCCTGCACTATGCGAGCCAATACACACTGCCGGTGATGGGCCGCTACCGGCGCCAGCTGCTCGACAAGGATGTCGGCGTCTACCGCTATGACGGACTCGTCGTGCTGTCGCAGACGCAGAGTGCTGCGGTGCTGCTCGAGGCGGGCTCGATCATCAATCGCGACGAGGAAATGGCGATGAACTCGCCGGAGCGGCAGGAGCTGATCGCGGCGGCTGTTGCCGCCGGCGTGGGGGAGTTTTGCGGGAAGCGGTAGATTGCAGGGTATCTAGGGCCGTTCTTGAGCTCCATGGCGCACATGGAGGATCACGACCTCGGCATCAGATGTATTGATCGTGTAGAACACAAGATACGGATAGCGAACGGTCGGGAACATGCGCACGCCGGGCTCGTCGGTGAGATGGCCAGCCTCGGGAAAATCCTGGAGCAGGCTGGCAACGGCCTTGATGCGCTCCACCACCGCGGCTGCAGCTGTGCGATTGCGTTCGTGAATGTAAGAAAATATATCGTCGATGTCCGAAAGCGAGCTTTCGGACCAGCGCACTTTCATGCGCTGTAGCGATTGAAGACCGCGGCGACTGCTTCGTCGCTTGCCAGCCGCCCATCACGCATATCCTGCAAGCCGCGACGTACGGCATTTCGTTCGTCGTCGCTGAGACGGTAGATGCCGAGATGTCTGTTCTCGATGTCGGTCAGCGATCGCATCAGCTCTTCCTGAGCCTCTTCGGGCCAGGCCGACACGCGTTCGAGCAGAATCTCGAGGGCTTCCTTTGTCATTTGGAGATATTAGCAGATAGTGGGACAAGATGCACGCGCTACAGCGGCATCCCCCGATACTCCCTGTTGGCCAGGCTCGCCTCCTCCAGATCGAGATCGCGCTCGATCCGCCGCCGCGTCTCGTCGGTGATCTGGCCGTCGCGCAGGAGGTCGTGGATGAATTTGCGCTCGGCCGCGATCAACTCGCGGGTCAGGGCAGTACCGGCGGCGGAGACGTCGTGGTGGGTGGGATCGAGCGAGTCGGGCAGCTGGTTGACGCGGATGTCATGGCGGGCGCGCAGCAGCCGCATCACCTCATCGGAGATCTCCTTCTCCGCGGTCAGCGCGTCCAGCGATTTCAGCGCAGCATCGAGGGCCTGGCGGCGTGCGGCGATCTCGGCCTCGTGCTCGGCAACATGCTCACTGCGGCCGGCTTCTGCAACGCCGAGCCAGCGCACCACCGGCGGCAGCGTCAGGCCGACACCGATCAGCGTGACGAAGATGACGCCGAAGGCGACGAACAGGATCAGGTCGCGATAGGGGAAAGCATTGCCGTCAGGCAGCGTGAACGGCAGCGCCAGCGCCGCCGCCAGCGACACCGCGCCGCGGACGCCGGTAAAGGCGAGCACGAACGGCCATTGCCAGGGCGGCGACGGATCGCGCGCGCGTAGCGACTTGGAGAGGATCCGCGGCAGATAGGTCGCCGGATAAAGCCAGACGAAACGCGCGACCACGATGATCGTCAGCACCACGGCGGTGGCGACCAGGATGTCGTCGAGTGGGAACGTCTTCGACTTCTCGTAGAGCGCGCGCATCTGGAAGCCGGTGAGCAGGAACAGCAGGCCCTCGATCAGGTAGATGATGAGATCCCAGAAGAAGATGCCTTGCAGGCGCGTCGCCGACGAGATCAGCAGCGGGCCGTTCCAGCTGACATAGAGGCCGCAGGCCACGGTCGCGATCACGCCGGAGCCGCCGACATGTTCGGGCAGCCAGTAGGAGACGTAAGGCGTGATCAGCGACAGCGTCAGCTCGACCTGCGGATCCCGTGACCATTTTCGCAAGCGCAGGGACAGCCAGCCGACGCCGATGCCGAAAGCGATCTCGCTCGCGACGATCAGGACGAATTCGCCGGCTGCCATCGACAGCGAGAAATGGCCGACCATGATGGCGGCCAGCGCGAAGCGGTAGAGGATCAGCGCGGTGGCGTCGTTGGCGAGCCCTTCGCCCTCGAGGATGACGACGAGCCGGCGCGGCAGGTTCAGCCGGCGCGCGATTGCGAGCGGGGCGACCACATCGGGCGGGGCGACGATGGCGCCCAGCAGGAAACCGACGGTCCAGGGCAGGCCGATCAGATAATGCGTGGCGGCGGCCACCAGCGCCGCGGTGAAGATCACCGCGCCGACCGCGAGCAGCCCGATCGGGCGCAGATTGTTCCTGAACTCGCGCCAGCTCATGGCGACGCTCGCCGAATAGATCAACGGCGGCAGCACCATCAGCAGCACCAGCTCCGGCGGCAGTTCCACCGGCGGCATGCCCGGCACGAAGGCAAGGCCGACGCCCGACAGCATCAGCAGAATGGCAGGTGCGATGTTGAAACGGCGGGCGACGAGCGCCGTGCCCGCCAGCACCGCGAGCAAGATGAGAAAGGTCTGGAATTTCGCTGCGATCATGGCCTCTCTTGGCCCGGAAGCGGCCAAGAGGTCAACATGAGGTCAACATGAGGTCGATGCGGCGGCCTTACGCCAGCCGCTCGGTCACCATGCGTCCGATGCGCGCGAACACGGCCTCGATTTGTGCTGCGGTCGGCGTGCCGCCCTGGGTGTAGGCCGCGATCAGGATTGGCGTCTCCGGTTTGGACCAGGCGACGGCGATATCGCCCGATGCGTCCTTGCCGTTGTTGCCGGTCTTGTCGCCGATCTTCCAGCTCGCCGGCAGGCCGCCACGCAGCCGGTTCGCACCGGTCTTGCAGCCGACCATCCATTCGGTGAGCTGGGCGCGCGAGGCCGGCGACAGCGCCTCGCCCACCACCAGCCGCTTCAGATTGCCGGCCATCGCCGCCGGCGTCGTGGTGTCCCTGACATCGCCGGGCGGCGAACGGTTGAGTTCGGGCTCGTTGTGGTCGAGCCGTGATGTGGTGTCGCCGACCGATCGCCAGAATGCGGTGAGTGCTTTGGGGCCGCCGATCCGCGCCAGCAGCAGATTGGCGCAGGTGTTGTCGCTGAGCTCGACGATGGCCTTGCACATCTCGCCGACCGACATCTTGCCGGCGACGAGATTCTGTTTGGCGACCGGCGCGTAGTCCAGCAAATCGGCCTTACCGTAGGGGATCACGGCTGCGAGCTGCTCCTCGCCGCGGTCGACCCGCGCGAGCACGTTAGCCGCGAGCGAAGCCTTGAAGGTCGAGCACATGACGAAGCGCTCGTCGGCACGCCATGCGAGCTTTGCGCCGGTTGCGAGGTTTTCCGCGTAGACGCCGATCCGCCCGCCGCTGTCACGTTCGTAGGATTCGAGCTCTTGTGGCGCCTCCGCTGCGAGCGCAGGGGAGGCTGCTATGTAGGCAAGCGAGGCGAGCAGGGAACGGCGATCGAGTGGCATGGGGTCTTTCTTTTCTTCGCCTCTCCCCGCTTTGCGGGGAGAGGCCGTATCGCATCGATAGGCGCGATACGGGTGATGGGGACTCTCCGCGAGTCCCACCGTCATTGTTCTTGCAGAAGCGCCCCCTCACTCTCTCAAATCATACCTGTACGATTTCGACACGATCTTCCAGCCGTCGGCGAGCTTCATCGCCACCAGATAATCCGTGAAGAAGCGCGGCGGCAGCTGGCATTTGACCTTGATGAAGGCAGTGTTTTCGTCGGACCGGTCGATAGTGACCATGAAATCGTCGCGCGGCTTGCCTTCGGCCTTGGCGGAGGGACGCTTGCGGACCCAGGCGAGCCAGTCCGGCACGGTCAGAATCTTCAGTTCGCCCTTCTCGACCCAGCGCAGATCTGCGGACGGATGAAAGGCGGCACCGAGCTTGTCGGCATCGCCCTCGTAAAGTCCGTCGAAATAGGTTTGCACGACCGCTTCGACGCTCGAATGTTTTGGGCTCATGGGTCCTCCCTTTGGCTGATGGCTCGGGCGGAACTTAGTCGTACACATCGAAATGCGCTATGGGTGTGTCGGCCCTATGCGAAGGCACCGCCATGACCGTATCGGACAATTCGAACGCCCGCATCCTCACCGGCGAATGCTATTGCCGCGCCGTCCGCTACGAGGTTGCCGACGCGTTCGCCTATGCGATGAACTGCCACTGCTCGAACTGTCGCCGCACCACCGGCTCGGCCTTCAAGCCATTCGCCGGGATTCCGCAGGACAAGCTCCGTATCGTCCATGGCGAGGATCAGCGCCTCATCTACGGCGACGACACCACCCATGATGCCCACTGCGCCCACTGCGCCCACTGCGGCTCGCTGCTTTATTCCCGTGTACGCGAGGGAAAATGGGTCCATGTCGCCATGGGAACCCTGGTCGATGTGCCCTCGATTCGGCCGAGCGCCCATATTTTCGTGGGCTCGAAGGCGCCCTGGCACGAGATTACGGACGATCTGCCACAGCACCGGGGACATGTCGGGGACGGCTAAGGGAACCCGCGCCTGTATCGGCGAACCCCTGCCGCGCTGGCGCGACAAATAGAGAGGATCTCTCGGCCTGGCCTCGGTGCCGTCTTGTGACCTCCATCACAAGCGCCGGTGGCCGGTCCTGCTAAAGCGGCCTCAAAGAACTTCGGAAGTCGTGTCATGCGCAACCTGCTCAGGCTTTGTCCGCTTTTCCTCGCCGCCGCGCTGCTGTTTGGCGCTGCGCCTGCCTTCGCCGGAAAGCGCGTCGCGCTGGTGCTGGCCAATTCGGCCTATCAACACGCACCACTGCTCGCCAATCCCGTCAATGACGGCGCGGTGATGGCAAAGACACTGAAGGATGCCGGCTTCGATATCGTCGATTCCCGACATGATCTGTCGGCCCTCGATACGCGGCGCGTGCTGCGCGACTTCGCCGATGCGACCCGCGATGCCGATATCGCCCTGGTCTATTATGCCGGCCACGGCATCGAGGTCGAAGGCTCGAACTATCTGATCCCTGTCGATGCCAGGCTCGAGCGCGACACCGACGTTTATGACGAGGCGCTGTCACTCGACCGCATCCTGGTCGCCGTCGAGCCCGCAAAACAGCTGCGCCTCGTGATTCTGGATGCTTGCCGTGACAATCCGTTCGGCAAGACCATGAAGCGTACCCTTGCATCGCGCGGCATCGGTCGCGGCCTCGCCCAGGTCGAGCCGTCCAGTCCCAATACGCTGATCGCCTATTCCGCCAAGGCCGGTTTCACGGCGCAGGACGGTGACGGCGCCAACAGCCCCTTCACGGTCGCGCTCACGAAGCACCTGACGACGCCGGGCCTCGACGTCCGCCGCGCCTTCGGCTTCGTCCGCGACGACGTGCTGAAATCGACCGGCAACAAGCAGGAGCCGTTCGTCTACGGCTCTCTCGGCGGCGAGGACGTGCCGCTGGTGCCGGTCAAGGTCGTGGCTGCCGCGCCCGCGGCACCTGTGGCGAACCCGCAGGCGGATATCCGCCGCGACTACGAGCTCGCGCTTCAGGTCGGCAACAGGGCGGCGTGGGAAGCCTTCCTCGCGCAGCACGCTGATGGTTTTTATGCAAGCCTTGCCAAGCTCCAGCTCGAAAAGATCGGCGCCGAACAGGCTCATGCGGCCGCGACCGAAAAAGCGAGGCAAGCCGAGGCCGAACGCGATCGTCTCGCTGCCCTCGGCGCGCAGAAGGAAGCGCAGGCCAAGGCTGCGGCTGATGCCAAGGCCGCCGAGCAGGCCCAGCTTGCTGCGCAGAAAGCCAAGGAGCAGGCGCAGCAGCAGGCGGCCGCCGCTGAACAGCAGCGCGTCAATCTCGCCGCCGCCGCGCCGAATGCCGCGCCGGCCAGCACGGCGGCCCCGGCCGGGACCAGCGTCGCGTCATTGACGCCGGCGACGAAACCGGCCGATCTCACCCGTTCGGTGCAGACAGAGCTCGGCCGCGTCGGCTGCTTCTCGGGTGCTGCCGACGGCAACTGGACTACATCCTCGCAGCGCTCGCTGTCGCAGTTCAACCGCTATGCCGGCACCAAGTTGGACGTGAAGGTGGCAAGCACCGACGCGCTCGATGCGGTCAAGGCCAAGCCGTCGCGGGTCTGTCCGCTGGTCTGCGAGCACGGCTTCAAGGCTGACGGCGACAAGTGCAGCAAGATCGTCTGCCGTGAAGGCTATGCGATCAACGACGACAATGAGTGCGAGAAGCAGCGCGTTGCCAAGCCGGCCAAGCCTGCGACTGCGAAGCGTGACGACAGCGATGAGCGTCCCGCGCGGCAGCGCCGGCAGGCTGGCGGCGCGGCGGGCGGCTATGGTGCCGCTGCCGGCATTGCTGCTGCCGCGGCGGGCGGTCGTGCGTCGAGCAGCGGACAGGTTTACTGCAGCAACGGCGGTGTCTGCCGCGCCGTCAATCGGGGCTGTCATCTCGAATATCGCGGCGGCGGCGGCCCGGCCAACGACGCCAATGTCGAGGTGTGTAATTAGCGCCGGAGACCTGTGCCTCTCGCCCCTGCGAAAGCAGGAAGGGCAGATCAGCTCGAGATCGCGCTCGCCGCGATGTTCACCGTGAGCGCCAGCAAGGCTGTGTTGTAGATGAAGGACACGATGCCGTGCGCGGTGGCGGTCCGGCGGATGATCTTGTCGGAGATGCCGACGTCCGAGACCTGTGCGGTCATGCCGATCACGAACGAGAAATAGACGAAGTCCCAATAATCGGCGTGATCGTCCTTGTCGCCGCTCGGGAATTGCAGGCCGCCCGGTTTGGCACCTCTGTAATAATCGTGGGCGTAATGCAGCGCAAAAGTCGTGTGCACGGCGGCCCAGGACAGCGCGATGGTGGTGATGGCGATGCTCAGCTCCAACACACCGCGATGCGGCGTGCCGAGTTCGGACATGATCGCCGCGATGCTTGCGAACGCGCCGATCGCCGTCACGAGCAGGATCACGAAGCGGCCGTCGTCCTGCATCGCGGCGGCGCGGCGGATATGCAGATGGTCGTTGCACAGCATCATCGCATAGACCAGCACGAGATAGACCGCGATCAGCGCATCCCAGCCGAACAGGAGCCGCGTCACCAGCCGATGCGAGCCCGGCAGCAACAGGCTGACCAGGATGCCGGCAGCAAGCGCGATGAAGGTTCGCGGCCGCGCATAGATCAGCCGCACCGGCCGCGACATCTTGCGGAAGCGGACGAGGACGGGATCGTCTTTGTCAGTGGCCATGGTGGCTCCGGCCCTCTCGCTCAACTCTCGTCGTTGCCGCATCGCAGGTGCGCTCCCTCCCCCGCTTGCGGGGGAGGGGTAGGCGGCCTTCGGCCGCCGTTCTTAAAATTAGAACGCCGATGCGAAGCATCGGCTACGGAGAGGGTGTCTCCGCAGTCGAGAACCCCCAAGAGGAGAGAGCCCTCACCCGGATCGCTGTCGCGATCCGACCTCTCCCGCAAGCGGGAGAGGTGAGGGAGCCCGCAGCTGCTAGTTCTTCCGCTCGGCCACAAACCGCGCGGCGGCCTGCAGCACGGCGGCGCGTTCGCCGAAGATCGACACCGCGCTGTCGGCGCGCGCCAGCAGGTCGCGGACGCGCTGCTTGGCGCCGTCGATGCCGAGCTGGGTGACGAACGTGGTCTTGCCGAGCGCGGCATCGGCGCCGGCCGGCTTGCCGAGCGCTGCCGCATCGCCCTCGACGTCGAGCAAATCGTCGGCGATCTGGAAGGCTTCGCCGAGCGCGCGGCCGTAATCATCGAGCGCCTGATATTCCTTTTGCGAGGCCTGCCCGAGGATCGCACCGGCGATGCAGCCGAAGCGCAACAGCGCGCCGGTCTTCATCTGCTGAATGCGGGCGACGTCGATCGGCTCGTTGCCGCCGAAGCGGCCTTCGCCGGCGAGATCGAGGATCTGGCCGCCGACCATGCCGCCGATGCCGGCGCAGCGCGCCAGCGCGCGCGTCAGCAGCAGCCGAACATTGGCGTCGCGATGGATCTCGTCGCGGGTGACGATGTCGAAGGCGAGCGTCAAGAGGCCGTCGCCGGCGAGGATCGCGGTGGCGTCATCGGTCTTCTTGTGCAGGGTGGGGCGGCCGCGGCGCAGGTCCGAATTGTCCATCGCCGGCAGATCGTCATGGATCAGCGAATAGCAGTGGATGCATTCGAGCGCGGCGCCGACGAGCAGCGCGGCCTCGCGGGAGACACCGAACACGGCGGCGCTCTCGACCACCAGGAACGGCCGCAGACGCTTGCCGCCGTTCAGGCTCGAATAGCGCATTGCGTCCATCAGTCGCTTGGGCCGGGCGATCTCATCGTGCAGGATGTCGTCCGACAGCAGGCGGGCGAGCAGGGCCTCGGTATCATCAGCGGTCTTGTCCAGACGTTTGGCGAAATCGGACGGGGACGTGCCGGTCATCAAGAAGGGCTCCAGAACTAAAATTCGGCGGGACAATCCTTTATGCGCCCGCCCCAGTCAATCGTTTGGAAGGCCTAAAAAGTGCTGGAAAAGGCCCGAATTATCACAGACTTAATGCCGGGATCCGTGGAAAGGCCGATTTGCGCATCGTCAAAATCCTGCTGGTCGTGTTCGCGATCGTGGTGCTCGCGCCCTATGTGATCACGCCGTTCTACCGCACTGGCCATCCGGTTTCGACACTGATGGCTTGGCGTTCGCTGACAGGCGCGCCGATGCAGCGGGAATGGATCGATCTCGCGGCGATGTCGCCCTATCTGCCGCGCGCGGTGGTGGCGGCGGAGGACGCCCATTTCTGCAAGCACCATGGCATCGACTGGGGCGCGCTGCGCGAAGCTATCGACGACGCCAAGGAGGATGGCACCCCGTTCCGCGGCGCCTCCACCATCACCCAGCAGGTCGCCAAAAACCTGTTCCTCTGGCAGGGGCGGGATTTCGTCCGCAAGGCGCTGGAATTCCCGCTGGCGCTGTGGATCGATCTCGTCCTGCCGAAGGCGCGAATTCTCGAGATTTACCTCAACATCGCCGAGCTCGGCCCGCAGGGCCAGTTTGGCGTCGAGGCCGCCAGCGCCTATGCCTTCAGCAGATCAGCCGAGGACCTCTCGCCCCGGGAAGCGGCGCTTCTGGCCTCGATCCTGCCGAATCCGGTCAAACGCAGCGCCCGCACCCCCGGGCCGGGCGTGCGGCGCCTGGCGGCGACCTACATGGCGCGGGGGCAGGCGAACTCGCTTTTGACCTGCTGGCGGGAAAATCGCTGATTTCGGGCCCTTTTCGGGCATATTTTCCGGCCCAAGAGCCTAGATTTACGGACAGCCTTCCTCTATAAGCCCGGCCTTGATCGGCATTCAGCTCGCCTCGTATTGCGGGTGCTGAGCCGTCCCTTGCGGACGATGCCTGGAAACACCAATCCCTAGAGGATATTGAAATGGCCGTTCCGAGACGAAAAACTTCGCCGTCGCGCCGTGGCATGCGCCGCTCGGCAGACGCCATCAAGAAGCCGACCTATGTGGAAGACAAGGACTCCGGCGAGCTCCGTCGTCCGCACCATCTCGACCTCAAGACCGGCATGTACAAGGGCCGTCAGGTCCTGAAGAAGAAAGAGTCCTGAGGTCGGACTCTTCTCCGGGCAGGGTTATCCTCAATCAGGATGACGTGACCTGCCTGATTTCGGCCAGCCCATGAGATATGACGGTGACGGCGGCGGAGCGAATGCTTCGCCGCTGCATTGTTCTGTCTGGATATCTTGATCGAGAAGGCATTTCGCCGATGGTCGGTTTCCCGCTGCTCCTGATTCCGCTCGCGGTCTACAACATCATCGCCTTCCTGATGCCCAGCGTGTCGTTCACGGACGTGCTGTTCAAGGTGCCGATGATCACGGGCGAGGCCTGGCCGGTCACGCTCGCCGATTTGATGCTGGCGCTCGGTATCTTGCTGCTGCTGCTCGAGGTGGTCAAAGGCGCGCGGCCCGGATCGAAATTCCTGATGGACCATCTGCTGTCGCTGATCATATTCGGCGCGGCCGCGGCCGAATTCGTGATGTGGCCCAAATTCGGCAACTCCACCTATTTCCTGCTGGTGCTGCTCGCGATGGCCGATTTCCTCGGCGGCATCGCCCAGCGCACGCGCCGCCGCATCACTTATGTTGCCGAGACCACAGTGCCGGTGCCGCGCAAGTCCAGGCGTCAGGCCGAACCGCCGGCCGATGAAGCCGCGGTCGAGCCCAAGTTCGCGCCGGTGCCCGCGCCGCAAGCCGCCCCCGTGGTGCCGCCCGCACCTTCCGCGCAGTCCGTTGCCGAATCCGTGCTGATGGATCATCCCGCGCCGAAGCCGGTCCCCGCACCCTCGCCGGAAATTCCCTCGCCGCATCTGCAGCCGGGCAACGGCACGCCGTCCTCTCCCGACGCGCCGCGCTGATCTTTCGAGCTTAGCTCTGTCACCCCGGCGCCGGTGCGCTCCCTCGCCCCGTTCTTACGGGGGCCGCGACGAGCTTCGCTCGCGCTGAGAGGGTTTGGGGTGAGGGGCCTCTCTCCGCGCATGAGACAGTTGGCGGGCCTGGACGGGAGCCGCCGTTCAGACCTTCGCCAACGAGCGGCGTTGATTGGGTCGCTCTCCGCCGACAGGCGCAGGTGGGACATAGAGGTTCGACAAGTTCTAGCCGCTGACTATTGGTTGTCGCCGTTGGCAAGCGTTGCGCTCAGGCAGCAGGCGCCTGGGAGTGCTTTGCCAGCGCCGAGACGAATGTCCGGACAGCAGGGTTCGCTCGCCGGCTCTCCGGCCAAAGGGCGGTGAGTGCGTCACCATCCACGGCGTGGGCCGCCAGCACCGGCGCCAACTCGCCGCGCGCAACATACCGCGCGGCAGCGAAGCTAGCCGCCATGCCGATTCCGCCGCCCGCTGCCACTGCCGCAATCACCGCATCGCTCGCGTCAACGACGATGGCCGAAGCGGGCACGATCTCGATCTCTCGCTCGCCAATACGGAAGGGCCAACGGAACAGCTGCCCGCTGCTCTGATACCGCAGGTTGACGGTGTCATGATCTGCCAGCTCGTCCGGATGGTGCGGTGTACCTCGTGTGGAGAGGTAAGCGGGAGAAGCATAGGCACAAAGCCGCAATGGCGCGAGGCGGCGGGACAGCAGCCGTGAGTCCGCCAGCTCGCCAATACGGATCGCAACGTCGATCCCCTCTTCGACCAAGTCGACGTGGCGATCGTCGAGCCGCAAGTCGATCGTGACGGCGGGGTATTGACTGCGAAAGGTGGGCAGCATCGGTGCGATCAGGTGCAGGCCGACCGGGAATGAGGCGGCGATGCGCAGGATTCCCGCCGGCTCGGACCGCGTACGCGCCGCCGCCTGTTCGATCTCTTCGGCGTCGCGAAGCAGGCGCAGAGCACGCTCATGCAGATCGCGTCCCTCGGAGGTGAGCGCCAGCGAGCGCGTGGTGCGGGTGAACAAAGCGACCCCGAGCTGGTGCTCCAGGCGTTGAACGCTCTTGCTGACCGCCGATGGCGTGATCCCGAGCGCACGAGCCGCAGCCGCATAGCTGCCAAGCGAGCCCGCGCGCGCGAAAGCAATCAGGCCGGTGAGGCGGTCCAAGGACATTCGTTCCTTCATGGCACTACTCAAGCGAGTTGCCGCGGCATTATCAAGCTTCCTGCCACGCGCTACCTCCTCGGCAATGACGGCTACAAGCGCGGAGACGAGATGATGAGCGAGTTGATGAAGGCGGTCCGGCTGCATGCGTTCGGCGGGCCGGAGGTGCTGACGTATGAAGATGCGCCAAAGCCGACCATCGCCTCGGGTGAGGTGCTGGTGCGTGTCCACGCGGCCAGCCTCAATCCGCCCGATCTGTATCTGCGCGACGGTTACCGCGCCCTGCCGCCCGAATGGCGTCCCGACCCGGTGTTCCCGCTCATCATCGGCACGGACGTGTCGGGCACGGTCGAAGCGGTCGCGGATGACGTAACCGGCTTCGCTCCGGGAGATGCCGTATTCTCGATGGTGCGCTTCCCCGCAGACCTGATGAAGGGCAGTGGCGCCTATGCGGAATTCGTGCCCGTCGCGGCGTCCGAGCTGGCGCATAAGCCCGTCGCGGTCGATCATGCGCAGGCGGCCGGCGCCCCGATGTCGCTGCTGACCGCCTGGCAGTTTCTGATCGAGGTCGGACACGATGCGCCCAACCCGTTTCAGCCATACCCGCACCAGCCGGTGCTGCTCGCCGGCAAGACGGTGGTGGTGAATGGCGCCAGCGGCGGTGTTGGCCACCTCCTTGTACAGCTCGCGAAATGGCAGGGTGCGCGCGTCATCGCCGTGGCCTCGGCCAAGAACGAGGCGTTGATGCAGCAGTTGGGGGCGGATCAATTCATAGATTATACTAGGCAAGCGGCTGATGAGTCGGTTTGTGATGCGGACCTTGTGGTCGACGCTGTCGGCGGCGTGAACATGGAGCGCTTCCTGCGCATCCTGAAGCCGGGCGGCGCGCTGTTCCTGGTCAACCCGCTCGGCTTTGCCGGTCACGAGCAGGCGCGCGCGCAGGGTATTACCGTTTCATCGACCCAGGTTCGTTCCAATGGCCCTCAGCTCGCGGAAGCTGGCCGATTGCTTGAGGATGGCACAGTGCGTGTCGTGTTGGACAGCAGCTACCCGCTGGAAGAGGCATGGCGCGCGCACGGGCGCGCCATGCAAGGCAGCATCCAGGGCAAAATCGTCCTGACGGTACGCAGCGCGTGACCGGGAAATTGCCGCAGGGCAGCCTCGTCTGGTTCGACATGGTGGGTGACGAGATCGTCAAGGCTGCAGCCCAACGCGGGCTTCCCCCAAGCCTGTGCATGTCGATCATCGAGCGATACATAAACGGCGCAAAGCTCGAAAATGGGTTTTGCCAAGGTCTACGTGTCGATGTTGATGACGGGGCCCTTGCCTGCCGAACGGGCGTCGGTGCTGACGAAACAGCGGACGTCGTGATTGAGGTGACCGGTCCAACCGCGCTGCGGCTCAACCTGCTGTTCAGCGCCGACCCCATCTATCGCCGGACGCTGGCCGAGGCTGTTGACCGAGGTGAGTTGCGGGTCACGGCGATCCGGGGCCGCTCGCACCTATCTTGGACATGGCCCACGACGGCATAGTCAGGCGCACAATCTGAGCTGCCGCTGCCTACCGCCGGCTAAGTGCTGATCACGCTCGGCATCGCGCTCGAGTCGGCAGAACGGTCCCTTCCGGCACAACAATTCGGCGAACGACCACATGTGGCCAGGAAGCACTTCGAGCCTGCCGAGCGGCCAAGGAGCGCCTCAAATCGCTCTTAAGCCACCTGCCGCGTGCGCGCGCTGACGCTTCCGAGCGGGCGCCTGCTGCCATAGGCCAACAGCGCATCCGCGGAGGAGGCACGGCGGAGCCGGGTCGTCTGCGGCACGTGTTCGGCATTGGCGATGAGCTGGGTGACGAAGCTCGAATTGGGGCGGGGCAACGGGCCCTTGTTCACCCACTGCAACATCGGGACCATCGGCACCAGGGCCGTGCCCATGCTGCCTGCCGTCTCGTCTGCTTGATCCGTACCCAACATCGCAATCACCGTTGATCCGGCGAGGCCTGTCGCGTTTCGGGACGCGCGCCGCCGGTGCGTGTCAGTACTCGCAAGGCCTATGCCGGACGGGCCGGCTTGGTTCCCGGGGCCGTTCACAACGTGGTTTCCAAATTGTTTATCAACTTTGCCTAGGGTCAAGGGCGAATCTGGCCGTATCCTGTGCCGGCTCAGGACTCTCCGCTGTCCCGAAACGAGGCGATTTTGACCCCTGCATTGCCGCAAGCCTCCGACATCCTCGCCGCGCTCGGTCAGGCCGTGTTTGCCTGGGACATCGCCAGCGACGTCATCGTCTGGGGCGAGCAGCTCGGCGCGGTCTTCCCCGGCATCCCCGCCGAGCGGTTCGCGACCGGTGCCGAATTCGCCAAGCTGATCGAGCCCGCGCAAGGCTTGCGGACCGCGGCGCTGGCGCAGACTTCCGCCGTGCACGGCGCCGACGGCACGCCCTACCGGGTCGAGTACGGCGTGCGCATGAGCGCCTCCGATCCCGTGATCTGGATCGAGGAGACCGGCCGCTGGTTCGCCGGCCCCGACGGACGCCCCACGCGCGCGATCGGCTCCGTCCGCATCAACAATGAGCGCCACGCCCGCGACGAAGAGCTGAGCAAGCAAGCCCGGCTCGATCCGCTCACCGGTGAGCTCAACCGCTCGCATCTGATCGCGGCGCTGGCCGAGGCGATCGAGGAGACCAGCCGTTTCCGCTCGACCGCAGCTTTCATGCTGGTCGGCATCGATCATCTCGCCCGCGTCAACGACGCCTTCGGCTTCGATGTCGCCGATGCCGTGATCCTCGATATCGCCAAGCGCATCCGTGCACGCCTGCGTGGCGGCGACGTGCTCGGGCGCTTCTCCGGCAACAAGTTCGGCCTGATCCTGAAGAACTGCACGATCGACGACATGAATGTCGCCGCCGAGCGTTTCCTCGCCGGCATCCGCGACGAGGTGGTGCCGACCAGATCAGGTCCGGTCTCGGTCACGGCCTCGATCGGCGCGGTGAGCCTGCCGCGCTATGCACGCAACACCGACGAGGCGGTCAACCGCGCCCATGAGACGCTGGACGCCGCCAAGCGTCGCCGCGCCGGCTCGTTTGCGGCGTGGCGTCCGGATCCCGCGCGCGATGCGCAGCGCCGCGTCAACATCCGCGTCACCGATGAGATCGTCACCGCGCTGAACGAGCGCCGCATCAAGCTCGCCTATGAGCCGGTGGTCACGGCCGCCTCACGCGAGCGCGCCTTCCACGAATGCCTCGTGCGGATGGACCAGGGCGACGGCCAGGTGCTGCTCGCACCCGACATCGTGCCGGTCGCCGAACGGCTCGGTCTGATCCGCCTGGTCGATCACCGCGTGCTCGAGCTCGTCGTTGCCGAACTCGCGGCGGCGCCGCATGTCAGTCTCAGCCTCAACATCTCGCCGGACACCACCATGGATCCGGACTGGTGGGCCGGAATCGAATCGCTCATGCAGGCGCATCCCGGCGTTGCCGAACGTCTGATCGTCGAGATCACCGAGACTGTCGCGATCCAGGACATCGACGATGTCCGCGGCTTCGTCACCCGGCTGAAGAACTTTGGCAGCCGCATCGCCATCGACGATTTCGGCGCCGGCTACACCTCATTCCGGAACTTGCGCAAGCTCGGCGTGGACATCGTCAAGATCGACGGCGCCTTCGTGCAGAACATCCCGCGGTCCGCCGACGATCGCGCCTTTGTGCAGACCCTGATCGACCTCGCCCGCCGCCTCGACATCAAGACCGTGGCCGAATGGGTGCAGGATGAGGAAGCAGCGAGCATGCTGCGCGACTGGGGCTGCGATTACATCCAGGGCCGCCTGATCGGCCTCGCCTCGGCCGAGCGTCCGTGGGGCGCGGCGCCGGACAGCGCGCTGCCGGCGGCAAGCTGAGCGGTCATGGGCACCGGCAAGCGCGCGGCTCCGCGGCGCCCGCCGCCTCCATGAATTTCTCCTTTGAAATCAATCCCCGCTCTACTGTGCATGGGGTTGTTTTCAAATTCAGGCCACCCGGCGGACTGCGTTCAGCGTCTCGATCGTACGTCCGACTTCGGCCGCCGGGCAGGGCTTGCCGAAATAATAGCCCTGCACCGCGGTGCAGCCGCATTCGCGGACGAAGTCGAGCTGCTCGGCCGTCTCGACGCCTTCCGCCGTCGTCTCGACCCCAAGCACCGAGCCGAGGCTGGCAATGGTGCGGACGATCGCGACACTCTCCGGGCTCTCGCCGAGCGTGCCGACGAAGGAGCGGTCGATCTTGATGCGATCGAACGGAAACTTGCGCAAGTAACTGAGTGAGGAATAGCCGACGCCGAAATCGTCGAGACTGACGCGCACGCCGAGCGCGCGGAGCTGGTGCAGGATCCCGATCGTCGCCTCGCTGTCGTCGAGCAGCGCGGTCTCGGTGACCTCGAGCTCGAGCCGTTGCGGCGCCAGGCCGGCCTCCGCGAGCGCGCTCGTGACCATCGTCACCAGCCCGCGCGAGCGGAACTGCACCGGTGACAGGTTGACGGCGACGCTGACATCAGGCCATGAGGCGGCCATCGCGCAGGCCGTGCGCAGCACCCATTCGCCGATCGGGACGATCAGCCCGTTCTCTTCGGCGATCGGAATGAATTCGGCCGGCGAGACGAAGCCGCGCGAGGGATGCTTCCAGCGCAGCAGCGCTTCGAAGCCGGTGAGTTTGGTAGTGTCGAGCCGCACCTGCGGCTGGAACACCAGATGGAATTGGTTGGCCTCCAGCGCGCCGCGCAGATCGTGCTCCAGTGCGTGCCGGCTGCGCGCCTGTTCCTCCATCTCGGGCTCGAACAGCTGATAGACACCGCGTCCCCTGGCCTTGGCCTGGTACAGCGCAAGATCGGCACATTTCATCAGCTCGTCGGCATCCAGGCCGTGATCGGGTGCGATCGCGATGCCGACGGAGACGCCGACATGGACCGACTGGTTTTCCAGCAGCGGCGGATGGCCGATGATGTCGACCAGGCGGCGGGCGAGCCGTTCTGCCGATTGCGGCTGCGGTCCGCGCTGGAGCACGGCGAACTCATCGCCGCCGAGGCGCGCGACGGTGTCGTGCTCGCCGACGTTCTCCTTCAGCCGCGCGGCGACCCAGCGCAGCAGCCGGTCGCCGGCGGCATGGCCGAGGCGGTCGTTGACGGTCTTGAAATTGTCGAGGTCGAAATACAGCACAGCCATCGCGCCGCCGGCGATCGCGACCTGGTTCAGTCCCTCGCCCATCTTCTCGCGGAACAGCGTGCGGTTGGGCAGGTCAGTGAGCGAATCGTGCCGCGCCATGTGCGCGACGCGGGCTTGCGCCTTGTGGCGCTCGGTGACGTCCTCATAGGTGACGACCCAGCCGCCGAGCTCCATCCGCTTGTGGTTGAGCTTGATGATGCGGCCATCGCTCAAATGGCGGTGCAGCGTGTGCTCGCCCTCGCGGAGCCGCTCGACGTAATCGGCATAGAGTTTTGCACCCGTCATGTTCGGATGGATGCCGAGCGAGCAGCTGTGCTCCATGATCTCGCGCATCGAGACGCCGGGCTTCACGATGTCGGGCGACAGGCCGTACATCTCGATGTAGCGGCGGTTGCAGACGATCACGCGCAGGCTCGAATCGAGCATGCACAGGCCCTGGCTCATGTTGTTCAGCGCCGCGTCGAAGCGGCGATATTGCTCGCTCAGCTCCTCGATCGCGTGCTCGCGGTCGGTGATGTCCTCGTAGGTGGCGACGAAGCCGCCCTCGGCCAGCGCGCAATAGCGCACCGAGATCACGGTGTCGTTGGTCATGTTCCGGCGTATCGGAGACGAATCGCGGCTCGCGATCCGGGCGCGAGCAGATTCCAGGATCTGCTGCGGGGTGTATTCCGACGAGAACGCGCCATTCGCCATCGATCGCTCGATCAGCTCGCCGAGATGCGTGCCGGGCCTGGTCTCCTCCGGCGACAGCCGGTAGATCTTGCGATAAGTGGTGTTGCAGATGCGCAGGCGCATGTCGCTGTCGTAGAAGGCGAGCCCGTGCGCCATGTTCTCCAGCGCCGCGTCGAGGAGGACGTTCTGCTGCCGCAGCGTCTCCTCGTATTGCAACCGCTCGGTGACGTCTTCGTGTACGGTGACCCAGCCGCCGTCCGGCAGGAAGCGGGAAACCGACTGCACCATCCGCCCGTCATAGCGCATGACCAGCAGGGTCTTTGCCTTCCTGCCGCGCACGTCCTCCAGCCGCATCTCGTGGAATTCGTCCGCCGACATGCCCGGCAAATTGCCGCGCGACAGCCAGTGATCGAGGGCGGTACTGTGCGAGACGCCCGGCTTCACGATCTCGGGGTCGAGGTTGTACAGGTTGAGGAAGCGTTGGTTGCAGACGACGATGCGGCTGTCGGCGTCATACATGATGAGACCGTGCGACATGTTGGCGAGCGCATGCTGGCTGCGCTCGGTCTGTACGCGCAAGTCCGCCTCGAGCCGGGCGAGGCGGCTGACGTCGTCGCAGATCGTCATCCAGCCGCCGCCGGGAAGCGGCTTCAGCTCGAGCGTGATGACAAGGCCGCTTGGCAGCGTCTGGCGGGTACGGAAGGGTTTGCCGGCCGCGATCAATGCGATCCGCGAGGCGTAGAGCGCATCGACTTCGCTTGCCGGGATATTGCCGAGCACAACGCTGTGGCCGAGCACGTCGCGATAGCGCGTGCCGACCTGCACGATCTCGGCCGACATGTTGAACAGGTCGAGATAGCGCCGGTTGACCAGCACGATCCTGTTGTCGGCGTCGTAGACGCAGACGCCCTGTTCCATGTGGTCGAGCGCAAGCTGGCCGAGCACGACCAGGGCCTGCGGAGCCTCTTCGTGGCGTGCACCAGGTTCGTTGTCGCGGGTCGACGTCATGGGATCGACAGGGTCTCGCCGGCAATAGACTTAACGCAACGTAATTCAGCTGCCGAGCCTAGCGAAGAGGGCGGAAAATTCCCTTAAGCGCGGTAGTTTACGGAGGGTGACCGGGGATGCAGAGATGCCCGCGTTGGCGCGTGAGCTTCAAAGTGTCTGCACGCCAGAGTTGGCCGAGTTCCATAGCCCGGAGTTGCGCAGCGTCCGATCCGAGCCACAAGGCCTACGGCCCGTACAACACCAGCTCGGTATTGGTGAGGTCGGCGAGCTGCGGCCGATGCGGGCCCTTGAAATATTTGCGGCCGCGCCGCTCGGTATAAATACCGACGAGGCCGGGAACCGGCCCGTTGGCGTCGACCGCCACCGCGATCTTGCCGAGCCGCAGCAGCAGCCGGCCGATGCGGCCGGCGCAGGCGGCGTATTCGGCGGCGTTGCGGCAGTAGATCAGCTTCATCGCCGGCGGTGCGATGAAGCCGCGTCGGATTCGCACCGGTTGCAGGATGAACGGGAACGCGCCCTTCGGCGTACGGCAGACGAGGCTGAGGCAATTGTAGCGCGCATGCCGCGTCAGCAACTCGGTCTCGGCTTCGGTGAGCCCATCGATCGTCTTGGCGTGGGGCGGGATGACCTCGATCTTGCTCCAGCGCGGAGCACGCGCCAGCGCGGGCACCGAGAAGAAGATGCCGCGGCAATAGGCGCGAAAACCCTGCGTCTCGATGATTGGCCATGTCCATGGCGCTGGGCTGATGTTGAGATAGGTGACGTCCTTGTGCCGCTGCGCGATCTTGGTCAACAGTGGCGCGTAGTTGCGATAGGCGGGATCGACATACCAGCTCGACAGATTGCACTGGATGGCTGTTTCTTCGCCGAACTTGCGCGCCGTGTAGATCAGCAGCAGCACGCCGACCGGCGTGCCGTCATTGTCGAGCATATAGCCGAAGCGCGGATAGCCTTCCGGCACGGGCCGGAAAGCCTGCCGGCGCAGGCCCTGGATCCAGTAATTGCGCGAGCGGCCGACGAAGCCGCGCGTCAGCAAGTCCGCGATGGCTTCAACATCGGACTCGGTGATCTCGCGACATCGGACCTTGGTGTGGATCACGCTCGTCTTGCCCGTAGAAATGGTCGGCCTCTTACAGTCTGTCTTTCAGCGTGGTCTTTCCGGAAAACCGCTTCACACTTTTTCGGATCATGCTCTAGCGCCAACCTTCGCCGTGAGCGTCAGCCGCGATCTGCGGCTGCAAGCCCAGCATTTCCCGGACCTTGGCGGGCCAGGCGGAAATATCCGTGCCGTGGGTGTGGAACATGGCGACGGCGAGGCGATCCATGCCGAAGGCGACGCAGCCGGTATGGGCCGCCTCACCATTGGCGTCCTGGATGCCCCAGGTCGTGCCAAAGTGCTCGCGGTGATAGTTGAAGCTCATGCAGGCGGTCGGCTGCTCTTCCGAACGCAGCGGGATCAGCAGCTCGAACTTCAGCTGCTGCTGCTTCTGGCTCACGGCCTTCATCTGGCCGACGCGGCCGAAGAAGGGATCGCTGGCATAGTCGACGCGGAAGGTGAGGCCGAGATCGGTCGCGATCTTCTGCGCCCGCACCATCCAGCGCTCACGGAAGTCGGCGACGTCGTCGGGCGTGCCGATGCAGACATATTCGCGCATCCGGAACGATTGCAGCCGGTCGAGATGTTTTGACGGCTCGCGGCGGAAGCAGTCGGCGGCAACGTCGAAACGCAGGCCGCCCTTGGGCAGCTGGCCGCGGCTCGCGGCGATCGGATAGACGGGATAGCAGGCGGCGGGCGACAGCACGAGATCGGCCGGCGACAGAGAGCTGGTCCAATCGCCGCCGGCATCGAAGCGGCTTACCGCGGCGTTGATCTCGCGCTCGGTGCCGTGCAGGCCGCAGACGCAGCCGAGCAGGTTCGGGAAGCTCTTGAGATAACCGGATTTCTCCAGCTGGGCGCGGCTCATCACCGGCGGAAAGCGCAGCGCCTCGGTGCCGGCTTCGCGATGGCTGGTGATCAGCGCGGCAAGCCTCTCCACGACGCCCTCATAGAGCGCGGTGCGGGCGTAGACGCCGTCCGAGCCCATGCGGTGGAACAGCTTGTCGGCGAGATGGTCGAGCGGATCCGCAATCTGCGGCGCAGTCTCGGGCGAATCGGGGAGGACGGCAATGTTCATGGGATGGTGTCCTGCTATCTGAAAAATTGTTCTTGTTGGTCAGTCGCGAAGGCTTGCCGGCACGCCGCTCATCAGTGTCGAGGTTGCGGCGTTGGCCAAAATGCGGTCGTTGTTGATCATGATCGGCGACGACAGCACGTCGCGCAGATGGCGGCCCATCGTGAACTCGCCGTCATTTCGATAGCCGGACAGACCAGCGGTGCGCATCGCGTGCATCACGGTCTCGACCGCGAGCTCGGAGGCCTGCACCTTCAGCAGCGTGATCGCGGACTGGAAGTCGAGCGAACCGAGCGCACGTTCGTCATGCTCGGCGCCGGCGAAGGCGTCGATATTCGCCGCGATCAGCGCGCGCAGCTTTGCAAGCGACATTTTTGCGGCGGTGAAATGCGCGGCAGCCGGCGGCATCTGGCCGCCGGAGGTGCGGGCGGCTTTGCGGACGAAAGCCTGCGCGCGAGCGACGGAAGCGGCGGCGATGCCGGCCCAGGCGGACGACCAGCACAGATGCGCGAACGGCGTCATGGTCTGGGCGTGGATCTTGTCATAGGCCTCCGGGAAGACGCGGTCGGCGGGGCAGTCGACCTTCAGCTCAAAGCCGGTCGAGCAGGTGCCGCGCATGCCGAGCGTTTCCCAGCCCTGGGTCTGCTTCAGCGAATAATCGCCCCTGGCGAGCGCCAGCAGCACCTGGTCGGAGGCGGCCGCCTCGGTGGCGCGGCGCGCGATGGTGACGAGGCCATCGGCCTCGGCGCCGTAGGAAATCACGGTGGCATCGCGCACCAGCGAGACGGTGTCGCCGGCGTGATCGACGGCTGCGGCGCTGGCGCGGATGTTGCCGCCGTTCTGGCCTTCGGTGGTGGAGGAGGCGAGCAGCCACTGGTCGCGGGCGACCCGGCGCATCATGGTTTCCATCCAGGGAATGCCGTGGCCATGCCTGACGACGCAGGCGACCTTGGTCGTGTGCATCGCGTAGATCATCGCCGTCGAAGCGCAGGCGCGTCCGAGCGTGTAGCAGATGTCGGTGACGTCGTAGATCGAGGCGCCGAGCCCGCCGAACTCGACCGGGATCATGACGCCGAGCAGCTTCTGCTCGCGCGCGACGTCGAAAGCCTTGTGAGGGAAGCGGGCGTCGCGATCGACGCCGTCCGCGTCGGCGGCCGCCGCGGTGGCGGTTCGGGCCGCGCGCTCGATCAAAGAGGGACCCTGCCCGAGCAGGCTCGTTTGCGCTTCGTCGACAGTGAGGACTGCTTCACGCACGTTCATGCTCGTCCGCCTCCGGTTTGTCGTTCGGGATCGCCGGCGCCATTCGCGATGCCGTGTAAAGCGATCCTCCGACCCTCTTTGCTTGTGAGATGAGGCTACGGATTTAATTCAAATTCGTCGATGAAATAGAGGGTAAACGAACTCCAATTCCGAATGAACAGTTAAGGTCCGGTTGTTTGCATCTCCCGTATTTCCGCGATCGCGTTAGGGATCTGGAAGAAGGGCGGAATCCAGACAATCTGAGTCATCGTTTACTAAGAAGCATGAAGTAATGGTCGCGCCCATTGTGGGATCGACCCGTCGCGCCCATCGTAGCCGGCGACAGGTCCGACCTTTGTAGACAGATGGGAATTTAACCATGCAGGCCTTCGACACCGACGTGCGCAATCGCATCATCAAGCTGGTGAAGGGCATCCTCGAACAGAACTCGCTCACTGCGGATGTCACACCGCAGGCCAGGCTCGTCGACGTCGGGCTGACCTCGATGGACATGGTCAATTTGATGCTCGGCGTCGAAGCCGAGTTCGACTTCACGATCCCGCAAGCCGAGATCACGCCGGAGAACTTCCAGTCCATCGAGACGCTGGAGCGCATGGTCGCCACCCAGCTGCAGCCGGCGACCGCGGCTTAAGCCGGACCCTTCTCCTCAGACATTGCGAGCGAGGCAATCCAGACTGCCTCCGCAGTCGCAGCCTGGATTGCTTCGTCGCTGCGCTCCTCGCAATGGCGCCAATCGGCACCATCCCCGTTCCAAAACCGCCCCAAAACTGGCATAGCTTAACCATGTCGCAGGTAGGGGACAGGGTGGAGCAGGCATGACGCAAGCGGTATTGGGCATCATCGGTGGCTCGGGCATCTATGACCTGCCGGGTCTCGAGGGCGCACACGAAGAGGTGATCGAGAGCCCCTGGGGCGAGCCGTCAGCGCCGCTTCGGCGTGGCACCATCGCTGGCCTTCCGATCGTGTTCCTGCCGCGGCACGACAAGGGGCACCGCCTGTCGCCCTCCGACATCAACTACCGCGCCAATATCGACGTGTTGAAGCGGGCGGGCGTCACCGATCTGATCTCGTTGTCGGCCTGCGGTTCCTTCAAGGAGGAGATGCCGCCCGGCACTTTCGTGCTCGTCGACCAGTTCGTCGACCGCACCCACAAGCGCGAAAGCTCGTTCTTCGGGCGAGGCTGCGTCGCACATGTGTCGATGGCGCATCCGGTATCGCCGCGGCTGCGTATCCATCTTGCGGCGGCGGCCGAAGCCGAGGGCATCGCGATCGCGCGCGGCGGCACCTATGTCTGCATGGAGGGGCCGCAATTCTCCACCTATGCGGAGAGCATGACCTATAAGACGCTGGGCTATTCGGTGATCGGCATGACCAACATGCCCGAAGCGAAACTCGCGCGTGAGGCGGAGATCTGCTACGCGACCGTCGCGATGGTGACGGATTTCGACTGCTGGCATCCCGATCACGACGCCGTCACCGTGCAGGACATCATCCGCGTGCTGACGTCCAACGCCGACAAGGCGAAAGCGCTGGTGGCGCGGCTGGCCAAGGATTTTCCGCGCGAGCACGAGCCGTGCCCGATCGGATCGGACCGTGCGCTCGACACCGCGCTGATCACGGCGCCCGAGGCGCGCGATCCCGAGCTGTTGAAAAAGCTCGATGCGGTGGCCGGCCGCGTGCTGCGCGCGAAGTGAGAGGCAGAGCGCCATGAAGGTCGACGGCAAGCATTTCCGCAGCATCTGGCGCGAGCGAGACGGCTGGTCGGTCGGCGCGATCGACCAGCGCAGGCTGCCGCATGAGTTCGTCGTTGCAAAGCTGACGTCATGCGACGACGCGGCGGTCGCGATCCGCGATATGCTGGTGCGCGGCGCGCCGCTGATCGGTGCGACCGCAGCCTACGGCATGGCGCTTGCGATGCGCGAGGATGCCTCCGACGCCGGCCTGAAGCGCGCTTACGACACGCTCGTTGTGGCGCGGCCGACTGCGATCAATCTGAAATGGGCGCTCGATGAGATGCGCACGGCGCTCGCGCCGATCGATCCGATCGAACGGGCGGAGGCGGCCTATGCCCGCGCCGACGAGATCGTCGAGCAGGACGTCGAGATCAACCGCGGCATCGCCGGAAACGGCCTGAAGCTGATCGAGGCGATCGCGGCGAAGAAGCCGGGTGAGACGATCAACGTGCTGACCCATTGCAACGCCGGCTGGCTTGCCACTGTCGACTGGGGCACGGCGACGGCGCCGATCTATCTCGCGCATGAGCGCGGCATCAAGATTCATGTCTGGGTCGACGAGACCCGTCCGCGCAACCAGGGTGCCTCGCTCACCGCGTGGGAGCTCGGCCATCACGGCGTACCGCATACCGTGATCCCCGACAACACCGGCGGGCATCTGATGCAGCATGGCATGGTCGACCTCGCCATCGTCGGCACCGACCGCGTCGCCGCCAATGGCGATGTTTGCAACAAGATCGGAACGTACCTCAAGGCGCTCGCCGCGCACGACAACAACGTGCCGTTCTACGTCGCGCTGCCATCGCCAACGATCGATTTCACCGTCAATGACGGCATCCGCGACATCCCGATCGAGCAGCGCAGCGGCGTGGAGGTCACCGACATGACCGGGCGTACTGCCGACGGGCGTCTGGAGACGGTGCGCATCGTGCCGGAGGGGTCCCCGGTCGCGAACTATGCGTTCGATGTGACGCCGGCGCGGCTGGTGACCGGCCTCATCACCGAGCGCGGCGTGCTGAAGCCGGATCGTGCCTCACTGGCGGCAGCGTTTCCGGAGCGCATTGCTGCCGCAGCGGGGTAAGTTTCGTAGGGTGGGCAAAGGCGCGGAAGCGCCGTGCCCACCGTCCGCTTGCGGTGGGCACGCTACGCTTTGCCCCCCGCTACAGCAGCGCTCCTCGCAAGAACGAGTTAGCCGAGCTTCAGCCCCGTCGCCGCCTCGAGCTCCGCGATCGCCTGCGTGCCGCTCGCGACCTTGATGGTGGTCATGCCCATCTCGCGCGCGGGCTTCAAATTGACGCCGAGATCGTCGAGATAAACGCACTTCTTCGGATCGACCTTCAGCGTCTCGACCATCAGCTGATAGATGCGCGGATCCGGCTTGCGCAGGCCGATCTTGGCGGATTCGATGACGTGGTCGAACAACACCATCACCTCGGCGATGTAGAGCGAGCGCCCTGTCATGCTGCCGATCGCGTTGGCGGGGAGATTGTTGGTGATACAGCCGGTCTTGAACTGCGCCTTGATGCGCTTCAGGGCTTCGACCATCTCGGGACGCAGGTCGCCTTGCAGCAGCGGCAGCACGTCACGGCCGCGCACCTCCGCGCCGAGCGCGCGTGACTCCGCGGCGAACAGCTTGTCGAACGTCTCGATGTCGACCTCGGCGCGCTCGAACCTCGCCCAGGCATTCTCAAGGTGATTGGCGGCATTGGTACGCCGGATGATGTCGGCGGGCAGGCCACGCTCCGTCTCGTAGCGCTTGAACGCCTCGAACGGTGAACTCGTCAGCACGCCGCCAAAATCAAAGATCACAGCCTCGATCGCCACTATCCCGCCCTCGTCAATTCCTTTCCAAGAGGGCTAGCATGCGCTATCGGCAAGGGCCAGTCCCGCCGACGATAGAAGCGTGTTCCCATGAAGAAGCTTGCAACTCTCATCGCAGTCGCGCTGTTCGCGACTCCGGCTTGCGCCATCGTCGGCGGCGGCACGCCGCAGAGCGATGGCGTTGCGCGTGCGGTCGTCACCATCGTCGGCTCGCGCGGCAATTTCTGCACCGGCACCCTGATCGCGCCGAAGCTGGTGCTGACCGTCGCCCACTGCGTGCAGCCCGGCGCCGAATACAAGATCGTCGACCGCGGCGCCGACGGCGCACCGCTACTGCTGAACGTGCGCACCGTCGCGATCCATCCGAATTTCAACATGCAGGCGATGCAGGCACATCGCGCCACCGCCGACGTGGCATTGCTGCAACTGGAAATTCCACTCAAGGGAAAATCCACGGTGCTGGTCGGTGCACCGAATATTCCGATCCAGGTCGGCGGCCGCTTCGTCATCGCCGGGATCGGCGTCACCGTGCGCGGTGACGGCAAGAGTGGCGGCACGATTCGCCTTGCCGGCCTCGTTGCCACGGGGCAGCCTGGCACGCTGCAGATTCGCCTGGTCGATCCCGTAACCAACGGTGTTCGCGATGGAATTGGCGCCTGCACCGGCGATTCCGGCGGTCCCGTGTTCGAGGACAAGCCGAACGGCGCGGTGCTCGTCGGCGTCATCAGCTGGTCCACCGGGCCGAACGGCGCGGCCGGTTGCGGCGGGTTGACCGGGGTCACGCCGCTCACGCTCTATCGCGACTGGATCTTGCAGACCGCGCGGAGCTGGGGCGCGACGTTGTAGTTTGATCGCGAATTGATCTATGTCATTTTAATGCGGAAGCGCGATGGGCGAGCATGTCCGTCGCGGAGGAAACGCGCCGTCCGGTCAAGGGCGGCCATAAAAACAACCAAGGCATAGAAGCAACAATGAATGTCGCTGTTCGCAGTCACGCCACCACCCAGCAGGCCACGGAACATTTCGACGTGCTGATCGTCGGCGCCGGCATCTCCGGCATCGGCAGCGCCTATCACATCCAAAAACAGTTGCCCGGCACCAGCTACGTCATCCTCGAAACGCAGGCGACGTTCGGCGGCACCTGGAGCACGCATCGCTATCCCGGCATCCGCTCGGACAGCGACCTCCACACCTTCGGCTACAGTTTCAAGCCCTGGGTCGGGCCGCCCATCGCGACCGCCGAGGAGATTCTCGCCTACATGAAAGAGGTGATCGACGACAACGATATCGCCCGCCACATCCGCTACAAGCACAAGATCAATTCCGCGAGCTGGTCGAGCGAGCAGAATCTCTGGACCATCGAAGCGATCACGACCGATACGGGTGAGGCAAAGGTCTTCACCGCCAACTTCCTCTGGATGTGCCAGGGATACTATCGTCATTCCGAAGGCTACACGCCGGAATGGAAGGGCATGGATCGCTTCACGGGGCGCATCGTTCATCCGCAGACCTGGCCCGACGATATGGATCTCACAAACAAGAAGGTCGTCGTGATCGGCTCGGGCGCGACGGCGGCAACGCTGGTGCCCAACATCGCGGACAAATGCGCGCATGTTACCATGCTGCAGCGCTCGCCGACCTACTTCCGGCTCGGCCGCAATGCCATCGAGATTGCCGAGGAGTTGCGCCGGCTTCAGGTGGATGAGGCTTGGATTCACGAGATCGTTCGCCGCAAGATCCTCTTCGAGCAGGACGCGTTCACAAAGCTCTGCCTCGCCAAGCCCGAGCAGGTGAAGAAGGAGCTGATCGGCCAGATCAGCGCCGTGCTCGGTCCCGACTACGACGTCGAGACGCATTTCACGCCGAGCTACCGGCCGTGGCGCCAGCGCATCGCCTTCGTGCCGGACGCCGACCTGTTCAAGGGCATCGCCAGCGGCAAGGCCTCCGTCGTCACCGACGAGATAGAATGCTTCGTCGAGAACGGCATCCAGCTCAAATCCGGCAAGCTGCTCGAGGCCGACGTCATCGTCACCGCGACCGGCTTCAATCTCTCCGCGCTCGGCGACATCGCCTTCGAGATCGACGGCAAGCCGCTCGCGTTCGGAGACACCGTCACTTATCGCGGCATGATGTTCACGGGCGTGCCGAACATGGTCTGGGTGTTCGGCTATTTCCGCGCCAGCTGGACGCTGCGCGTCGATCTCGTCGCGGACTTCGTCTGCCGGTTGCTCGCCCATATGAAGGCGAAGGGCAGCAAGAAGGTTGAGGTCAAGCTGCGGCCGGAAGATCACAACATGCCGATCCTGCCCTGGATCGATCCGGAAAACTTCAACCCCGGCTACATCATGCGCAACATGAACCTGCTGCCGAAGCGCGGCGACAAGCCGGAATGGCAGCACAGCCAGGATTACTGGACCGAGAAGGACGAGATTCCAAAGACGGACCTGGATGACGCGGCGTTTGTGTATGGGTGAGGCGCCCGTCGGCGTGAGTTGCGGGGCTCTCGCCACACTCTCAACTGTCGTCCGGGGCACGAAGCGAACCCGGGACCCATAACCACAGGGTGTGGTTATGGGGCGAGAAGATCACTCCGAGTCTTCGACAAATTTCTCCCTGCGGTTACGGGTCCCGGATCTACGCTCCGCTTCGCTGCGCTTGTCCGGGACGACAGCCTTTGTGGGGCTGACGGAGGCTCAGCTCATCCACGGTGCGCTCACGAATTCCTTCGCGTCGCATTCGCCGCAATCGCCGCCGCTGCGGTTCTATTCTCCACGCCCAGCTTCGCGTAGATCTGTTCCAGATGCTTGTCGACCGTGCGCGGGCTCAATCCCAGAATCTGTGCGATGTCGCGGTTGGTCTTGCCCTTGCTCAGCCAGGCCAGCACCTCGCCTTCGCGCGTGGTGAGGCCGAGCTCGCTGGTGAACTCCGGAGGCAGCGCGGTGCCGGCCTCCTTGGACAGCCGCAGCAGGAACTCGTTCGGCGCGGTTTCGCCCATGTAATAGAACCGGAGCTGCGGACTGTCGGGCAGGGACGCGGCTTGTGACTTTGCGCTGCCCTTGCCCTTGGCCTGCTCCAGCCATTGCAGCAGCGATGGCGGCAGCACGAAATCGTCTGCTTGGGCGCCATGATGGTCGGCCAGCAGCTTTTGCGCCTGCGGCGTCGCCCAGAGCAGATGCCCCTGCCGGTCGACCGCGAACAGGAAGCGGCCGGAGACGTCGAGCGCGGCGCGCGCGCTCTGGGTCAGGCGGGCATTGCCGAGATGAACGCGAATGCGCGCCAGCATCTCCTCGATCACGATGGGCTTGGTGACGTAATCGACGCCGCCGGCGTCGAGCCCGCGCACGATGTGCTCGGTTTCGGCAAGGCCGGTCATGAAGATCACGGGGACATTGGCAAGGCCGGCATCGCGCTTGAGGCGGCGGCAGGTCTCGAACCCGTCAATGCCGGGCATCACGGCATCCAGCAGCACGATGTCGGGCGTGATCTGGTCGACGATGCGCATGGCGGCTGCGCCGTCCAGCGCTACCATCACCGTCATCCCGGCGCCGTCGAGCGCATCGGTGAGCAGCCGTAGCGTCTCGGGCGAGTCATCGACAACGAGCGCGACGTCGCGCTTCTTTGGTTCAATGCTCATAAGCATGCAGTGTTTTCAATGTGGCCATGTAGGTGTCGAGATCGAAGCGATCGACAAGCGACCGCATTTCGGCGACGAAGTCGGCATGCTCTGGATGCTCGCTGCCGATCTCGTCCAACTTCAGCTGAATACCCCTGACGTAGCCGATCTGGCCGAGCCCGATCAGCGCCTCGATGTGCCGCACCGGCGGCCTGGATCCGCTCTCCGGCCGCCAGAACGGCACCGTGATCTCGTCCGAGCCGTATTGCCATTCGAGCTTGAGGAGCTGACGGATCGTCTCCAGCAGCCGCGGAATGTCGATCGGCTTCATCAGGTAGCCGTCGTGGAAAGGCTGCGCCAGCGGCGTGCCGTGCGCCTCCAGCGCGCTCGCCGAGACCATCAGGATGCGGGCCTGGTGATGGCCGCTCGCGCGCAGAGCTTCCGCCACAGCCCAGCCGTCCATGGCCGGCATCGAGATGTCGAGCAGGAACAGGTCGGGCCTGCAATGCTGCGCCAGCGCGAGGCAGCCGGCGCCGTCGGGAGCGCTGAGCAGGATGAAGCCGAGCGGCGTCAGCACCTCGCGCAGGAGGTCGCGATGCACGGGGTCGTCGTCGGTGATGAGGATGGTCTTGCGCGCACCGTGATAGCCGGAGACCGGCGCCTCCACTGGCGCGATGCGCTGCGGATTGATGACCTCCGACAGCAGGATCTTGACCTTGAAAGTGCTGCCGGCGCCGACCGTGCTCGTTACCTTGATGTCGCCGCCCATCACGCCGGCGAGCAGCCGGCTGATGGTCAGGCCGAGGCCCGTCCCGGTCTGGGGCTGTGAGACACCAAGTGCGCCGCGCTCGAACGGTGCGAAGATACGCTCAAGATCGTCGGCCTGGATGCCGGGGCCGGTATCGATCACCTCGAACTCGGCGACAGGGCTGCGATAATGCACGACGAACTGCACGCTGCCGGTCTGGGTGAACTTAATGGCGTTGGAAAGCAAGTTGATCAGCACCTGGCGCAGCCGCTTTTCGTCGGCGTAGACGACCAACGGCAGATGTGCGGGACGGCGGAACACGAAGTCGATGCCCTTGGCCGCGGCCTGGAGACGGAACATGCCGACGAGCTGGTCGAGGAATTCGCTTAAGCGCACTTCGTCGCGCGACAGATACAGCCGTCCGGCCTCGATCTTGGAGATGTCCAGAATGCCGTCGATCAGGCCGGAGAGGTGATCGGCACTGCGGCGGACGACGCGGACCTGGTCGCGCGGCTTGGTGGCGAGCGAGGCGTCCTGCTCCAGCAGCTGGGCATAGCCGCTGATTGCGTTCAGCGGCGAGCGCAGCTCGTGGCTTAAGCCAACCACATAGCGGCTCTTGGCGAGGTTGGCGGATTCCGCCACTTCCTTGGCGCGCTGGAGCTCGGCATCGGTGCGCTTGTGGGCGTCGATCTCCTGGATCAGCAGCGCGGTCTGCCGCCGCGTCTCGGCCTCGGCCGCGCGGCGGCTCTGCTGCGCCAGCACGAACAGCCAG
Organism: Bradyrhizobium sp. BR 10289; assembly: GCF_019455385.1. Lineage (GTDB taxonomy): Bacteria > Pseudomonadota > Alphaproteobacteria > Rhizobiales > Xanthobacteraceae > Bradyrhizobium. The sequence goes on along the minus strand of NZ_JACOFR010000014.1, from coordinate 114,691 downwards.
GCGACAACGCCGATGATGATGCTGAGCGAGAAGAACACCTTCCACAGCACGTTCGAGACCAGCATGTTCTCGCCATGCACGCTCGCCGAAGTCTGGAGATAGATCAGCCCCAGCACCAGTGCGACGAGACCGGCAGAGACCACGAACACGCCGATATAGTGTCCGAACTGCGAGTTGATCCGCTGATAGATGGGCTGCGGCAGGATCTTGCCGAGCGCCTCGGCGAACTGCACCTGCGCGCGCCCATGCGGCTTGCAGAGATCGTGGCAGCGCGCATCGAGCGAGCAGCACAGCGAGCAGATCGGGCCGGCGTAGGCCGGACAGGACGTGGTGTCCTCGGGCTCAAAGCTGTGCTCGCAGATACAGCACTGGATCGATTCGATATTGGCCCAGCTCTTCTTCGGCTTGCGCGCGATGTAGTATTTTCCGTCAGTGAGCCAGGCGATGATCGGTGCAGTGACGAAGGCGACCGTCAGCGCGACGAAGGCGGCAAGGGCCTTCATGGTCGGGCCGAACAGCCCGTAGAACGCCGCGATCGAGACGATGATGGCCAGCGTCATCGCGCCGACGCCGACCGGGTTGATGTCGTAGAGATGGGCGCGCTTGAACTCCATCTGCGGCGGGCGAAGCCCGAGGGGCTTGTTGACGACGAGATCGGACACCAGCGCGCCAACCCAGGCGATCGCGACGTTGGAGTAGAGCGCGAGCGTCTGCTCCAGCGCCTTGTAGACGCCGATCTCCATCAGCAGCAGCGCCACCATGACGTTGAACACCAGCCAGACCACGCGCCCGGGATGGCTATGGGTCAGGCGTGAGAAAAAATTCGACCAGGCGATCGAACCTGCATAGGCGTTCGTGACGTTGATCTTGATCTGCGACAGGCTCACGAAGATGCCGGTCAGCGCCAGCGCGAGATCCGGCTCCGACAGCACGTAGCGAAACGCCACGAGATACATATGCGCGGGTTCGGCGGCCTCTTCGGGCGGCACGCCGTGGCTCAGCGCGAAGAACGCGAGGAACGAGCCGGCCAGTAGCTTCAGCGCGCCGAGCACGATCCAGCCGGGCCCTGCGCTCATCAGCGCGATCCACCACGACGCCCGGGAGGTGCGGCGGTCGCGCGGCAGGAAGCGCAGGAAGTCGACCTGCTCGCCGATCTGCGCCACCAGCGAGAACACCACGGAAGACGCAACGCCGAACAGCAGCAGATCGAAATGGCCACCGGGGTCGCCGTGCTCGCCGGCGAATTTGTGCCATTCCGTGAAGGAGTGCGGGCTGGCCCACGCGATCGCGGCGAAGGGCAGGATGTGCAGCACGATCCAGAGCGGCTGGGTCCAGAGCTGGAAGCGGCTGATCAGCGTGATGCCGTAAGTCACGAGCGGGATGATGGCGACCGCGCTGATGAGGTAGCCGATCGGGCGCGGAATGCCGAGACACATCTCCAGTGCGGTCGCCAGGATCACCGCCTCGACCGCGAAAAAGATGAAGGTGAAGGAGGCGTAGATCAGCGAGGTCACGGTCGAGCCGATATAGCCGAAGCCGGCGCCGCGGGTGAGGAGGTCAATGTCGATGCCGCATTTGGCGGCATAATAGGCAATGGGAACGCCGCAGCAGAAGATGATAGTGGAGACGACCAGGATCGCGGCGGCGGCGTTGGTGACGCCGTAGTTTAGGGTGATGGTGCCGCCGATCGCTTCCAGCACCAGGAACGAGATCGCGCCGATCGCGGTGTTGGCGACGCGGGCGGCGGACCAGCGCCGCGCGCTCTTGGCGGTGAAGCGCAGCGCGTAGTCTTCCAGCGTCTGGTTGGCGACCCATTGGTTATATTGGCGCCTGACGCGGTCTATTCGCTGCCGCCCTGCCACTCGAACCCCACTTCCGGACTAGTCAGTTTCCTCGCAAATCCCGTACCAAAAGCCTACGTCGGTATTTTGCGGTGCAGTATACGCGATCTTGCGTATGCTTGCGCTGCACAAATTCGAGCCATCCTCACGGCACCAATCGCGTGTCCTCGAACAAACAGTGGGGTGCTCATGTCAGACGAAGCCAACAAGGGCCTGTTGTCGCCGCTCCGGCGCAAACTATTGATGGGAATGGCCGCCGTGCCGGCCATCACGATGCTTCCGAAGGCGTCGTTCGCGCAGGCCCCGGCGACCTCGGCGGTCAACACCACCGGTCTTGCGGTCACTGACACCGAGGTCACGGTCGGCATCCTGCACTCGGCGACCGGCACCATGGCCATCTCCGAGACCGGTTCGATCGAGGCCGAAAAGCTCGCCATCGAGCAGATCAATGCGATGGGCGGCGTGCTCGGCCGCAAGATCAAGTTCATCCAGGAAGACGGCGCCAGCGACTGGCCGACCTTCGCAGAGAAGGCCAAGAAGCTGCTCGTCAACGACAAGGTCGCGGCCATCATGGGCTGCTGGACCTCGGCCTCGCGCAAGGCCGTGCTCCCGGTGATGGAGCAGTACAACGGCATGCTCTACTATCCGACCTTCTACGAAGGCCTCGAGCAGTCCAAGAACGTCATCTACACTGGCCAGGAAGCCACCCAGCAGATTCTCGCCGGTCTGAACTGGATCGCCAAGGAGAAGGGCGCAAAATCGTTCTTCTTCATCGGCTCCGACTACATCTGGCCGCGCACCTCGAACAAGATCGCGCGCAAGCATGTCGAGAACGTGCTGAAGGGCAAGGTGGTCGGCGAGGAGTACTACGCGCTCGGCTCGACCCAGTTCAACTCGGTGATCAACAAGATCAAGCTGACCAAGCCCGACGTGATCTTCACCGACGTCGTCGGTGGCTCCAACGTCGCCTTCTACAAGCAGCTCAAGGCTGCTGGCATCGACCTCGCCAAGCAGCCGCTGCTGACGATCTCGGTGACTGAGGACGAAATCGACGGCATCGGCGGCGAGAACATCGCGGGCGCCTATGCCTGCATGAAGTATTTCCAGTCGCTCGACAATCCCAACAACAAGGCCTTTGTGCCCGCGTTCAAGAAGATGTGGGGCGAGAAGACCGTGATCGGAGACGTCACCCAGGCTGCCTATCTCGGCCCGTGGCTGTGGAAGCTGACGGTCGAGAAGGCCGGCTCCTTCGACGTGGACAAGATCGCGGCGGCCTCGCCGGGCGTCGAGTTCAAGGGCGCGCCGGAAGGTTACGTGCGCATCCACGAGAACCATCACCTCTGGTCGAAGACCCGCGTGGGCCGCGCCAAGCTCGATGGCCAGTTCGAGCTGATCTACGAGACCGCCGATCTCGTCGAGCCGGATCCGTTCCCGAAGGGATACCAGTAAGCCGCGGTCGGCTCGCGCCTCCTCTCCAACACCAAGCCTCTCCCTGGCGTGGACAGCAAATCCGCGCCCAAGACCCCGCGTCGCGAACCTGCTCGCGACGCGGGACCCCATTCCCTGACGGAGGACATCGATGTTCGGCGACTACTCGCTTGGTGACCTTGGCTCCATTTTCGTCATGCAGGGCTTTGCAGGATTGATCCTGTTCTCGGTCTACGTCCTGATGGCCCTCGGCCTTGCCATCATCTTCGGCCAGATGGGCGTCATCAACATGGCCCATGGCGAGTTCATGATCCTCGGGGCCTACGTCACCTGGATGACCTCCAATCTGTTCCAGACCTATATGCCTGGTCTGTTCGGCGGCTACTTCTTCCTCGCCATGATCCTGGCCTTTCTCGCATCCGGTGCGCTGGGCATGGTGGTGGAATGGGTGCTGATACGACACCTCTACAAGCGCCCGCTCGACACGCTGCTCGCGACCTGGGGCCTCAGCCTGATGCTGCAGCAGGCCTATCGCTCCGTATTCGGCGCGCGCGAGGTCGGCGTCGAGCTGCCGCAATGGATGCTCGGCTCGCTGCACGTCACCGACAGCATCGAAGTGCCGATCAACGGCGTCTTCGTGATGTGCCTGACCGTGCTGATCACCGTCGGCGTCGCTTACGTTCTCTACATGTCGCGCTGGGGCCGCCAGGTCCGCGCCGTCGTGCAGAACCGCATCATGGCAGGCGCGGTCGGCATCAACACCGAGAAGGTCGATCGCTATACGTTCGGCCTCGGATGCGGCATTGCCGGCGTCGCCGGCAGCGCTTTCACCATGATCGGATCGACCGGGCCGACCTCCGGCCAGCTCTACATCGTCGACACGTTCCTCGTCGTCGTGTTCGGCGGCGCCGCCAGCCTGATCGGCACCATCGCATCGGCCTTCTCGATCTCGCAGACGCAGTCGACGCTCGAATTCTTCATGTCGGGCTCGATGGCCAAGGTGCTGACGCTGCTCGCTGTCGTCGGCATCCTGATGCTGCGGCCGCAGGGTCTCTTCGCCCTCAAGGTCCGCAAATAACGGAAGCAGGCAAGTCATGATCATCAACTCACGCTTCTTCAATCGATCCGAACTGATGGGCTTTGTTGCCTTGGCCGCCGTGCTGTTCGTGATCCTGCCGCTGACGCTGGATGTATTCCGCCTCAATCTGGTCGCGAAATACCTGACCTACGCCTTCGTCGCACTCGGCCTCGTGCTGTGCTGGGGCTATGGCGGCATCTTGAGCCTGGGGCAGGGCGTGTTCTTCGGCCTCGGCGGTTACTGCATGGCGATGTTCCTCAAGCTCGAGGCGTCGAGCGTCGAGAACACGAAAATCCAGTCCACGCCCGGCATTCCCGATTTCATGGACTGGAACCAGATCACGTCGCTGCCGCTGTTCTGGCAGCCGTTTCACAGCCTCACCTTCACCATCCTCGCCATCGTCCTGGTCCCCGGCCTCTTCGCTCTGATCATCGGCACCGCGATGTTCAAGCGCCGCGTCGGCGGCACCTATTTTGCGATCATCACCCAGGCCGTCGCGGCCATCCTGACCATCCTGATCGTCGGGCAGCAGGGCTACACCGGCGGCATCAACGGCATGACCGACCTGCGGACCCTGAAGGGATGGGACATCCGGCCGGACCACGCCAAGATCATCCTCTACTTCGTCGAGGTGGTGCTGCTGTTCGCGTGCATCGGTATCGCGCAGTTCATCCGCCTGACCAAGCTCGGCCGCATCCTGGTGGCGATGCGCGAGCAGGAGGACCGCGTCCGCTTCTCCGGCTACAGCGTCGCCAATTTCAAGATTTTCGCCTTCTGCATGGCCGCGGTCTTTGCTGCGATCGGCGGCGCCATGTTCGCGCTCAATGTCGGGTTCATGTCGCCCTCGTTCGTCGGCATCGTGCCGTCGATCGAGATGGTGATCTACACCGCGGTCGGCGGACGCATGTCGATCTTCGGCGCGATCTGGGGTGCCATCCTGGTGAACTTCGCCAAGACCAGCCTGTCGGAATCCTTTCCGCAGCTCTGGCTGTTCGGCCTCGGCGCGCTGTTCATCGCAGTCGTGCTCGCCTTCCCGAACGGCCTGTCCGGCCTCTGGGGTGATTACGTACAGCCGCGCATCGACCGCCTGTTCGCCTCGCGCAAGTCGAAGGCTGGTTGGAAGGACAATTCGGTCGCCGACGGCGCACCGGCAGAGTGAGGAGATAGGTCATGCTCGTCGGACAACAGCCCAAGGAATTCCTGCTCGCGGTCTCTGGATTGACCGTGTCTTTCGACGGGTTCAAGGCGGTCAACGACCTCTCCTTCTACGTGGAAGAGAACGAGATTCGCGTCATCATCGGTCCCAACGGCGCCGGCAAGACCACTGTGCTCGATCTGATCTGCGGCAAGACCAAGGCGACCTCGGGCTCGATTCAGTTTCGTGGCAAGGAGCTCACGAAAATGAAGGAAAACGAGATCGTGCAGACCGGCGTCGGACGCAAGTTCCAGACGCCGTCGGTGTTCGAGGACCTCACCGTGTTCGAAAACCTCGAGATCTCGTTCCCGCGCGGCCGCACCGTATTCGGCTCGCTGACCTTCCAGCGCGACCAGCTGGTTAAGGACCGGGTCGAGGAGGTCGCGGAGATGATCTTCCTCAAGGACAGGCTCAACACCTATGCCGACGAGCTCAGCCATGGCCAGAAGCAATGGCTCGAGATCGGCATGTTGCTGATCCAGGACCCGGACCTCCTGATGCTCGACGAGCCCGTCGCGGGCATGAGCGTGTCCGAGCGCGCCAAGACCGCCGAGCTGCTCAACCGCATCATCAAGAACCGCTCGGTGCTGGTGATCGAGCACGACATGAAATTCGTCGAGGACATCGCACACAAGGTCACTGTGCTTCACCAGGGCCAGATCCTGTCGGAAGGCACCATGGAGAAGGTGAAGAACGACCCCAAGGTCGTTGAAGTCTATTTGGGGCACTAGAGATGGCGAGTAATCGGCAAGCCGGAGCGGCGATCTCCGTCCACCTCTCCCATAGGGAGAGGTCGAATGGCGCAGCCATTCGGGTGAGGGGTTTCGCTCTCTCGGGTGACCTGCGTCCCCTCACCCGGCGCTACGCGCCAACCTCTCCCCGGTGGGGAGAGGTGAAGAGACACCGAGTCTAGGAGGCACATCGATGCTGGCAATTTCCGATCTCCATGTCGCCTACGGCCAGAGCGAGGTCCTGCACGGGCTCAACGTCAAGGTCGCGCCCAACGAGATCGTCGCGATCATGGGCCGCAACGGCATGGGCAAGACCACGCTGATGAAGTCGCTGATGGGCATCCTGCCGACCAAGAGCGGCTCGGTGACCATGGACGGCGCCGAGCTCGGCGCCCTGCCGAGCTATGAGCGCGTCGCCAAGGGCCTCGCCTATGTGCCGCAGGGCCGCATGATCTTCTCCACCATGACGGTGAAGGAGAACATCGAGACCGGTCTCGTCGTCTCCGGCGGCTCCGAGGTACCGGCCGACATCTACGAACTGTTTCCGGTGCTGCTGGAGATGAAGGGCCGTCGCGGCGGCAATCTCTCCGGCGGCCAGCAGCAGCAGCTCGCGATCGCCCGCGCGCTCGCGACCAAGCCGAAGGTGCTGCTGCTGGACGAACCGACCGAGGGCATCCAGCCGTCGATCATCAAGGAGATGGCGCGCACCTTGAAGCGCATCCGCGACGAAAAGGGGCTCTCCATTGTCGTCTCCGAGCAGGTCCTCAGCTTCGCACTCGATATCGCCGACCGCGTGCTGGTGATCGAGAACGGCGAGATCGTGCGCGACGATCCGCGTGACGCCGTCGATGCGGCGCAGGTCTCCAAATATCTGTCCGTCTAACCAACCGTAGTAAAAGGGGAGCATCTCGATGCCAGAGACACTGATCAAGGTCGATCTCACCAAGTCGGCTTACGAAAATGACATGGTGCACAACCGCTGGCACCCCGACATCCCGATCGTGGCCTGGGTCAATCCCGGCGACGATTTCATCATCGAGACCTATGACTGGACCGGCGGCTTCATCAAGAACAACGATTCCGCCGACGACGTGCGCGACATCGATCTCTCGATCGTGCACTTCCTGTCCGGTCCGATCGGCGTCAAGGGTGCTGAGCCCGGTGACCTTCTGGTGGTTGACCTGCTCGACGTCGGTCCGCTCAAGGAGAGCCTGTGGGGCTTCAACGGCTTCTTCTCCAAACAGAACGGCGGCGGCTTCCTCACCGACCATTTCCCGCTGGCGCAGAAGTCGATCTGGGACATCAAGGGCCTCTACACCTCGTCGCGTCACGTGCCCGGCGTGAATTTTGCCGGCCTGATCCATCCCGGCCTGATCGGCTGCCTGCCCGATCCGAAGATGCTGGAGACCTGGAACAAGCGCGAGGCCGAGCTGATCTCGACCAATCCGACCCGCGTTCCCGGGCTCGCCAATCCGCCGTTCGCAGCGACCGCCCATGGCGGCCGCGCCAAGGGCGACGTCAAGGCCAAGATCGGAGCGGAAGGTGCGCGCACCGTGCCGCCGCGTGAGCATGGCGGCAATTGCGACATCAAGGATCTCTCGCGCGGCTCGAAGATCTACTTCCCGGTCTACGTGCCCGGCGCAGGCCTCTCGATGGGCGACCTGCACTTCAGCCAGGGCGACGGCGAGATCACCTTCTGCGGTGCGATCGAGATGGCCGGCTGGCTGCATCTGAAAGTCGAGGTGATCAAGGATGGCATGTCGAAATACGGGATCAAGAACCCGATCTTCAAGCCGTCACCGATCACGCCGAACTACAAGGACTACCTGATCTTCGAGGGCATCTCGGTCGACGAGCAAGGCAAGCAGCATTATCTCGACGTCCACATCGCCTACCGCCAGGCCTGCCTCAACGCGATCGAGTATCTCAAGAAGTTCGGCTATTCCGGCGCCCAGGCCTATTCGATTCTCGGCACCGCGCCGTGCCAGGGCCACATCTCCGGCGTGGTCGATGTACCCAACGCCTGCGCCACGCTGTGGCTTCCGACAGAGATCTTCGACTTCGACGTGATGCCGTCGGCAGCCGGGCCCATCAAGCACATTACGGGCGATATCCAGATGCCGATCTCACCGGACAAGTGATCGTGCGTTCTATCCCCGTCGTCCTGAGGTGCTCGCCTTGCAAGGCAAGGCGAGCCTCGAAGGACGACGGCCCGGCTGTATCTCGGCCGTACATCCTTCGAGGCTCTAGATGAGGCGCAACGCGCCCCATCTAGAGCGCCTCAGGATGACGGATTAAAGAACACGAAGGACAACACAATGCCGGTCTATGAATATCTCTGTGACGATTGCGGACCCTTCAAGGATCTCCGCCCGATGGCGGAATGCGACGATCCGCAAAACTGCCCGCACTGCGAGACGTTGGCGCCACGCGTCATCCTGACCGCACCGAATTTCTTCTGCATGCCCTCGGACAAGCGCAAGGCGCACGCCGTCAACGAGCGCAGCTCGCACGCGCCGCAGACGCTGGCACAATACAAGGCCTCGCACGGCCCGGGCTGCGGCTGCTGCTCGTCGGGCAAGACGGTCAAGGACAAGGGCGCGGCCGATAAGAAGAAGCCGTCCCGACTGGTGACCAAGACGAAGAGCGGCGCCAAGGGGTTTCCCACCGCGCGGCCCTGGATGATCAGCCACTAACCTCAAACGAAGAAGTACAGGAGCGCTCAACATGCTTCACGGCGATATCTCCAGCAGCAACGACACCGTCGGCGTGGCGGTCGTCAACTACAAGATGCCCCGCCTGCACACCAAGGCAGAGGTGCTCGACAATGCGCGCAAGATCGCCGACATGATCGTCGGCATGAAGGTCGGCCTGCCCGGCATGGACCTCGTGATCTTCCCGGAATATTCCACGCAGGGCATCATGTACGACTCCAAGGAGATGTACGAGACGGCGTCCGTGGTTCCGGGCGAGGAGACCGCGATCTTCGCGGAGGCCTGCCGCAAGGCGAAAGTGTGGGGCGTGTTCTCGCTGACCGGCGAGCGCCACGAGGAGCATCCGCACAAGGCGCCCTACAACACATTGATCCTGATGAACGACAAGGGCGAGATCGTCCAGAAGTACCGCAAGATCATGCCCTGGGTGCCGATCGAAGGCTGGTATCCCGGCAATTGCACCTATGTCTCCGAGGGTCCGAAAGGCCTCAAGGTCAGCCTGATCATTTGCGACGACGGCAATTATCCGGAAATCTGGCGTGACTGCGCCATGAAGGGCGCCGAGCTGATCGTGCGCTGCCAGGGCTACATGTATCCGGCCAAGGAGCAGCAGGTCATGATATCCAAGGCGATGGCGTGGGCCAACAACGTCTATGTCGCGGTTGCCAATGCCGCCGGCTTCGACGGCGTCTACTCGTATTTCGGCCACTCCGCGATCATCGGCTTCGACGGCCGCACGCTCGGCGAATGCGGCGAGGAGGATTACGGCATCCAATATGCCCAGTTGTCGAAGCATCTGATCCGCGATGCGCGCCGCAACGGCCAGTCGCAGAACCATCTCTACAAGCTGGTCCACCGCGGCTACACCGGCATGATCAATTCCGGCGACAGCCCGCGCGGCGTCGCGGCCTGCCCCTATGATTTCTACAAGAACTGGATCGCCGATCCCGAAGGGACCCGCGACATGGTCGAAGCGATGACCCGTTCGACGCCCGGGACCGACGAGTGCCCGATCGACGGCATCCCGAATGAGGCGGTGGCCAGCAATTACTAAGTCATCGTCGGCGCCACAGGGGGCCGGCGCCGGTGATGACTAGCACCAAGTGACTTTGTTGCCGGCCTGTCCAATCTTTTCTGTGCCGAAATAATGATCGTTCGACGCGAAATCGTGGCGCAGATGCAACATCTGGATGAAAACACGCATGCCGACCGGGGAATCCTTGAGGCCCGTAGTTTTGCGAGTGGGTTCCCTCGCCTAAGTTCCCGCCGCGCCGCGGGGCGCGCGGGAATAGGGGTGTGGCGTGCGTTTTCCACTACGGTTTGGTGGGCGAGGTCGGCTGAACTTGGCGGCGCTCGTGCTCGCCGGCGCTTTCGGTCTTATAGCAACGGGAGCCTCGGCCCAGAGCTTCTTCGGCTACACGTGGAATGGCCCCGGCAGCACAACCGCAACATCGGACTATAACCTGGCTACCAACTGGTCCACCCCGGCGTCGGGTGCACCGGCTGCGCCACCGGTGGCGTCCGGGCAGGGAGTCTATTTCCTTGGCGGCGGATCGAGCACCGTCAACGTCACGGCTGGCCCGATCGCTCCGGACTTCATGCTTTTCTCGGACGGCTACACGCTGACCGGCGCCGACATCCATTTCAGCTCCGCTGCGGTCGTATTCGGCGGCATCTTCGACAATGCGTCGTCCGGTCAGACCGTATCGATTGCCAACAATATCGGAGAAGCCGTCGCCGGCGTTCAGGTGCGGCTACAGGGACAGAGCACGCTGATCCTGTCCGGCACCAATACCTACACGGGCGGCACCGACATCAATCTCGGGACGCTCCAGGTGACGAACAACCATGCGGTCGGCACCGGAACGGTCACGCTCGAGGAAGCGCAGTTCCAGGCTGATGGCGTGAGCGATCTCACCTTCACCAACAATTTCAAGATCAACCATTCGACGTCCGGCAGCGCGATCGATTCCAACGGCGTGACGCTGACGATTGCGGGCAACATCAGCGACGGCGCTGGAGCCGGCAAACTGACCGTGCTGGATTCCACCGGTGGCGGCGGCACCGTGGTCCTCACGGGCACCAACACCTATAGCGGCGGCACGACGATCTGCTTCTGCGGCACGCTCCAGCTCGGCGACGCCACGCACACGGCTTCGATGGTAGGTGGCATCACGAACGAAGGCCAGTTCAACATCGTCAATGCCAATACCGCCGGCATCACCTCGCTCACCAACGATGCGGGCCTGACGACGTTCAACAATGCGACGTCGGCCGCCACGATCGCGATCACCAACAGGAACGGCGGCGCGACCGTATTCCTCGACGGCAGCAGTGCGGCCAGCGCAACGATTGTGAATCGCAGTGGCGGCGTGACTATCTTCAACAATACCAGCACGGCAGCCAACGCCGTCATCACCAACAGATCCTCCGGCGTGACGGTGTTCACCGACAACACGACCGCCGGCAACGCCACCATCACCACCCTCAGCGGCGGCCAGACCCTGTTCTTCGTCGCAGCAACGGGCGGCAACGCGCAGTTCGTCACCAACGGCTCCGGCGTCGTCGATTTTTCCGGCAGCACCGGGCGGAATGGCGACGGCCGCATCAGCGCCGGATCGATCGCGGGCTCGGGCACCTACGCGATCGGCGCCGGCAATACGCTCGTGGTCGGCAGCAACAATCTTTCGAGCGAGGTGAGCGGCGCCGTCGTCGATTCCTGCGCCTGTGGGCCGGGAGCCGGCTCGCTCGAAAAGATCGGCAGCGGCACGCTGACCCTGTCTGGCACCAACGCATACACCGGCACGACCACGGTGAACGGCGGCGTCTTGCAGGTTGACGGCTCGATCACGTCGTCGGTCCTGACCACGGTGAATGCCGGCGGCGCGCTGACAGGCGTCGGCGCTGTCGGCAATGCCCTGATCGCCACTGGCGGCATTTTCCTGCCGGGCAACAGTACGCCGGGCACGGCGATGACGGTGTCCGGCAATCTCGCCTTCCAGTCCGGCGCGCTTTATCTCGTCAGCATCAACGGCACGACGTCGAGCCTCGCCAACGTGACCGGGACCGCGACGCTTTCCGGATCCGTCGGAGTGAGCGTGGCAGCGGGCTCCATGCTCGCGAAGCGATATACCATCCTGACTACCGCTGGCGGGCTCATCGGCACCTTCAGCGGCGTCGCCACGCCCAGCATGGCAAGTTACACCGCGAGCCTCAGCTATGATGCGAGCAATGTTTACCTGAACTTTGCGCTCGACTATGGCGCGAAATCGGCACTCAACGTGAACCAGGCGAACGTCGCCAATACCCTGGCCAATTTCTTCAATGCCAACGGCGGCATCAACAGTGCCTTCGCCAATCTCTCGCCGTCCGGCCTGACGCAGGCCTCGGGTGAATCCGCGACGGGATCGCAGCAGACGATGTTCAATGCGATGAACCTGTTCATCAGCCTGCTGACCGATATGTTCGGCTCGGGGCGCAGCGGGATGCCTGGTGCGGCGCCCTATGCCGACGGCCCGAGCGCGAACGCTTATGCTTCGACCGGAAAGAGCGCGCGCGATGCCTTCGCCTCAATCTATCGCAAGGCGGCACCCGTGGGATTCGAGCCGCGCTGGGATGTGTGGGCCGCCGGCTACGGTGGTTCGCAGACCACCGACGGCAACGCCACGCTCGGCTCGAACAACACCAGCAACAGTGTCTACGGCACCGCCGTCGGCCTCGACTATCGCTTCTCGCCGTCGACGATTGCCGGTTTCGCGCTGGCCGGCGGCGGCACCGGCTTCAGCGTCAACGGGCTCGGCTGGGGCCGTTCGGACCTGTTCCAGGCCGGCGCGTTCGTCCGTCACACCGCGGGCCCGGCCTACATCACCGCCGCGTTGGCCTATGGATGGCAGGACGTTACCACCAACCGCATCGTCACAGCCGCCGGCGTCGATCAGTTGAGAGCGCAGTTCAATGCCAACGCCGTCTCGGGTCGTGTCGAGGGTGGCTACCGCTATGTCACGCCGTGGATTGGCCTCACGCCCTATGCCGCGGCCCAGGCCACCCTGTTCAGCCTGCCGAACTATTCCGAGTTCGCCGTGGTCGGCAGCAACACTTTCGCCCTCGACTATGGCGCCAAGGACGTGACCAGCACCCGCACCGAGCTCGGCTTTCGTACGGACAAGTCGTTTGCCGCCGCCGGCGGCTTGATGACTCTGCGTGGTCGCCTCGCCTGGGCGCATGATTTCAATCCGGATCGCACCGTGGGTGCCGTGTTCCAGACGTTGCCGGGCGCGGCCTTCGTCGTGAACGGTGCCGCCCAGGCGCGCGATTCCGCGCTGACCACGGCGTCGGTGCAAATGAACTGGATGAACGGCTGGTCCGCATCCGCGACCTTCGAGGGCGAGTTCTCGAACGTCACCCGTTCCTACGCCGGCAAGGGCGTCGTCCGCTACGCGTGGTGAACTTTACTGCTTCTTCTGGGGAGGCTTGCGCGGCGGGCGCGGGGCAGCGGCGGCGGGCGAGGGTGTCCCGCTCATCTTGTTGGCGGCCTCGCTGACGTCGAGCAGCGAGCGGCGGGTGTCCTCGATGAAGCTCGCCGATTTCTTCTTCATGGTGTCGGCGAGCTCGTGCAGCCCCTTGATCTTCTCGAACAGCTCGTCCGCCTTGCCGTCGACGAAGCCGGGCACCGCGCTCTCGATCTTGCTGACCGCCTTGTCGAAGCCCGCGAAAGCAGTGTCGACCTTGGCCATGACGGAATCGATTTCGCCGCCTTTGCTCCTGAGATCGGCGGTGGTGCTCTCGAAGGTGCGCAGGCCTTCCTTGATCGCCGGCGCGTTGCTCACGATGGTGCGGTCGACGCTGTGCAGGGTGTCGACGATAGATTCGACGTCGCTGAGATCGGCGGTGAGCACGGGAATGCCGTCCGAATCCAGCGGCACAGGCGGAGCGGAGGGCGCTCCGCCGATCAGGGAGACGGCGGCGACGCCGGTGAGCCCCTGGAACTCGATGCCCGCCACGGTGTCCTTGCGGATCGGCGCGGCGTTGTCGAGCATCACCAGCGCCACGACCTTGCGGGGATTGTCCAGCTTGATGGACAGGATCTGGCCCGCGAGCACGCCGTCGAAATTGACCGGGCCGCCACGGCGCAGGCCGCTGGCCGAGCCGCCTTCGAACACGACACGCAACTGGCTGCGGCTCTGGGCGGTGCGCCATTTCTGCACGCCGAGCAAGCCGCCGAACGCCACGGCGATCGCCGCCAGCGTCACCGTCCCGATCACAAGATTGCTTGCGCGTGCCATGAAGCTTAAGTCTACGGCCAAAGCGGGGAAGTTGGAAGAAGCCCGCATGGCCGCGAGTCTAGGTAAGTCGGGTTAGGGAAGCGTAACCCGCCCGGCGCGACATCAATGTCCGGCGGCGCGTTTTGCCGCGGCATTGTTCAGCACGATCAGCGCATCGACCGCGACTCCAGTCCTGGTGTTGATCAGGAACGGGTTGATGTCGATCGAGGCGATCCGGTCGCCGGCATCCGCGATCAGGTTGGACAGGCCGACCAGCGCCTTCACCGCGGAGGCCTCGTGCAGGGCCCGCTTGCCGCGATAGCCGCGGATCTTGATGCCGGCCTTGGTGCGGCCGATCAGGGCCCGCGCCTCGGCCTCGTCCAGCGGTGCGCCTGATAGCGCGACGTCCTTCATCAGCTCGATATCGATGCCGCCGGTGCCGAATAGCACCACTGGCCCCATCTCGGCATCGAGGGAGGCGCCGACCACGAGTTCGAGATCGGCCTTGACCTGCTGCGCGATCAGGATGCCGTCGAGCCTGGGCTTGCCCTTCAGCTTCGCCACTCGTGCAGTGATGTCGGTGAAGGCCTTCTTCACCTCGGCGGCGCTGTTGAGATTCAGCACGACGCCGCCGATATCCGATTTGTGCAGGATCTCGGCGCTGACGACTTTCGCGACGACCGGAAAGCCGATCTGCCTGGCGATCTTCATGGCCTCCGCCGCCGTCTGCGCGATTGCCTCCTTCGAGATCGGGATGCCATAGGCCTTCAGCAGCTTCTTCGAAGAAACCTCGTCGAGCGCGGCGCCGGTTGCCGATGTCAGCGCCTTCTCCAGCACGGCGCGCGCGGCTGGCTTGGAGCTCGAGACGATGTCGGGCACTTCCTTCCGCAGCCTGGCATAGGCGAGCAGCGACTTGATCGCGGTGACCGCGCGGTCCATGCCCTGCATCACCGCGAGATGCGGCAGTGATTTGCGAAGGCCCTTGGTGAAGTCGGTGAAGCCGATCGACATCGCGCTGACATAGATCACGGGCTTGCCCGCCGCGCGCGCCATCTCGTTGACGATGCGCAGATTGCGCTCACGCAGCTCGTGCGGCGCCTTGGGCAGCTCGGCATCGATGATGACGATATCGATATCGGGATCGTCGATCATCAGCTTGATCGACTTCATGTAGACGGAGGGATCGACCACCGCGGCAAAGCCGGCGTCGAGCGGGTTTCCGACGATCGAGCCGGGTCCGAGCATCTTTGCCAGCTCCGAGCCGACATGCGGGCTCAGCGGCGCAAAACTCAGACCCTCGGCGTAGAAGGCATCCAGCAGCATGCCGCGCTTGCCGCCCGAGAGCGTGACCGCGGCGAGCCGGTCGCCCTTCGGCACGGCGCAGTGGACAAAGCATTCGGTGGTCTCGATCAGCTCGTCGAGCCCGCGGACCCGGATCACGCCCTCGCGCGTCGCGATAGCGTCGAACGTCTCGATTGAGCCTGCGAGCGCGCCGGTATGCGCCATCGCCGCGGCGCGGCCGCCCTCGGACGCCCCGAGCTTGAGCGCGATCACCGGCTTGCTCGCGGCGCGCGCCGCCTTGCAGGCATCGCGGAATGCCTTGGTGTTGCGCACGCCTTCGAGGTAGACGACGATCACCTTGATGCTGGGATCCTCGGCGAAATACCGCATCAGGTCGGGCGTCTCGAGCCCGGCCTCGTTGCCGGTCGTCACCATGTAGCCGACGCCGACGCCACGATCCTCCAGCGCCTGGCGGATCGCCATGACGATGGCGCCGGACTGTCCGGCGACCGCCACCGCTCCCTGCTCCATGGTGACGACGCGGTCGTCGATATTGGTGAAGAGCTTTTCGCCCGCGCTCAGATTGCCGAGGCAGTTCGGGCCGGTAACGGCAAGTCCGGTTTCTCGCACCGCCGCTTGCAGTTCAGCCGCGAGCCTCTGGCTCTCCTCATCCTGCAACTCGCTGAAGCCCGAGGTGACGATGGTGGCCGACCGCGCGCCGGCCGCCGCGGCGTCGCGGATCACCTGCACGGCAAAGCGCGCCGGCACCAGCACCAGCACATGGTCGGGCTTCTCGGGCAGGCTCGCAAAATCCTTGAAGCAGGGCACGCCCCAGATGGTCTCGCGCTTGGCATTGACCGGATAGAGCCCACCCTCGAAACCGTATTTGACCAGGTTGTTCCAGATGCGCTCGGCATAGTTGCCGGGCTTGTCGGTCGCGCCCACCAGCACGATGTTGTGCGGATGTAGCATGGCGTGGATGCCCTTGACGACGTCACTGGCATCGGGCGGCGGCGACCATTGGCGAGGAGAGACGGCAGATACGCAGGCTTCCATGGCGCTTCCTCACCTTTATTCTTGTTGCCCTGCGCCATCATGCGCCGGGTTGGCTGATTGCAACTGACGCCATACCGCGAGGCGGAATGGATGAGACGATGCGATAAGGCTAGCATCACCGGACTTTTGGCGAAAGTGCGAACGACCCGGCGTCGTGTTAGGAATCCGCGCGATCGTTCTTCCGATGGTGCTCATGCCGCTGCTCTCCATTGTCGTTCCGACTCTCGATCGTCCCGACACGCTGCGTCACGCGCTGGCTACGATGGCCTGTCAGCCCACCAATGCGGATTGCGAGTTCATCGTCCAGAACAATGGCGGCAACCCCGATATCGCGGCGATGGTCGAAGGCCTGAAGGATGCGCGATTCAAGCACTTCGCCAGCGATCGCGTTCTTACCATGACCGACAATTGGGAGGCGGCGCTCGGCCATGCCTCGGGCGAGTATGTCACGCTCATCGGCGACGACGACGGCTTGATGCCCTATGCCTGCACGACGGCGAACGACGTTCTCGCCGGCGGCAAGATCGACCTGCTGAGTTGGCGCGCCTGCAGCTACCATTGGCCGACCTATTATCATCCGGCGTTCCGCAACCGGCTGCTGGCGGAGATCGATCTTGCGGCGTCGGTGAAGCGGGTCTCCTCGCGCCGAGCGCTGGCGCGCATCTTCGCCTTCCAGGCGCACTATTCGCATCTGCCGATGATCTACAATTCGTTCGTTCGCCGCGGCATCATCGACCGGATGCGCGCGACCTGCGGGCGCTATTTCATCGGCCTCTCGCCGGATGTCGCCTCCGGCATCGCCAACGCCGCGCTGACCGACAGTTTCGTGCGGCTGTCGCGACCGCTCGGCATGTCCGGCATCTCGTCGTACAGCACCGGCCACGCGATGTTCTTCGAGACCACGGATCTGCTCGAAACGCCGCGAGGGGCTCGCGATTTCGGAGCCATCGACGGCGAGAAGCAGCTCCCCGATCTCAACGCGCTCGAGCTCTTCATCGCCAGGGACATGCTCGTCCTCAAGCGCCTGCTGCTGGCCGATGACGATCACGTCCAGCTCGACTACAGGGCGCTGGCGCAGGCGCTTGCGACCGGTATCAACGATCGTCCGCCCCTGTATGATCGGACCGTGCAGACCATCGGTGAACTCGCCCGCACGCGCGGCTTCGACGTCGCCGACATCATCATTCCCGCACGCCTTGCGGATCGTCCGCCGCCCGCACGGCCGGGCGTGCGCGCCGTTGGTCCGAACAGTGCGATCTATGAGCTCGATGGCTCGGCGCTTGGGCTTTCCTCGATCGCGGACGCAGTGCGCGCGATCGCGCAGTTCGTTCCGGACCAGCCGCCGTTCGATCCGGACACCCTCGAAGTGTCCGCATCCGTGCCGCTGCTGGGCGGAGACGAGCTCAGCTTCGCGCGCGACGGGGCCGGTGTTGCCGCGCTGACCGAGGGGTGGAGCGAGCCGGAGGAATGGGGCACCTGGTCCGTCGCCAGGAACTGCGTGCTCCGCTTCGAGGTCCGTCCCGTTCCATCGCGACCTCTCGAACTCGTGCTGGCGTGCCGGGCGTTCGTCTCCGAGAAAAATCCGCAGCTGCGCGTCGCCTGCCGCGTCGGCAGCGGCGCGCTCCAGCAATTGGAATTCTCGACGGATGCGTTCGCCGGCCAGCGCAAATTGATGGTGGATCCCGCCGCGATTGCGGCCGACGGGACGTTGACCATCAGCCTTGCGCTATCCGATCCGCACTCGCCCGCGGATCTGGCATTGGGCCGCGACGTGCGGCCGCTCGGGATTGGGCTCGAACGGGCCTGGCTTGGTCGCGGCGGCCGCGCCCAGCAGCATCGCTGACCCCGGCCGGCTCAGTAGCGCAGCAGGCGCAGCTTATGGGCGTAGTGATAGGCCAGTTGCTTGGCGAGATAGGACGCGATGGCGCGGCGGATCTGCAGCTGGGTTGGATCGAAGCCGAGCACGCGGCGCCGCAATATGGCCATCTCCTTGACGCCGACCGCGTAAGTCGCGGCGGTTTTCTGAGCATCATGGATGCGGAAGCAGGCGAGGAAGCGTGGCAGGCGCACGAACTTGAATCCCGCCGCCTGCGCCCGCAGGATGAAGTCCCAGTCCATCGCATAGTGAAAGCTCTCGTCGATCGGTCCGATCGCGTCCCACACGCGCCTGCGCCAGAACATCGTCTCCTGCGGAATATAGTCGGCATATTGCAGGACCTTGCCGTCATACGGCGGCAGCACGGCGCGCCCGACCTCGAGCCCCTCGCGATCGACGAAGATGCGATGGCCATAGACGACGTCGACGTCGGGATGGGACGCGAAGTAGTTGGCGACATAGGCCAGCGTCCCCGGCAGCAGCATGTCGTCGCTGTTGAGGTAAGCCATGATGTCGCTATCGATGCCGGCGAAGCCGAGATTGATCGCGTTGGACTGGCCCTCGTCCGGCTCGCTCCTCCAGCTGATGTTGTCACCGCGGCTCTTCAGCAGATCGACGGTGCCGTCGATCGAGGCGCCATCCTGCACGTGGTAATACAGGTTCGGATAGTTCTGGCTGACGACGCTTTGGATCGTGGCGCCGAGATATTGCGCGTGATTGTAGCTCGGCGTGACCATCGCGATCCGCGGCGCATTCGCCGGGATCGACGGCGCGGGCGGGAACGTAGCAAGGTTGAGCAGGCGCGGCGGATATTGCTCGAAGGTCCACATCGGCGGGCGACGCCAGAGGCTTCGAAGCGAGGAGCGTCTCTGCCCGGCGGCAAGGAGGTCCAGATTCCTTTCGAGGAGGGCGACCCGGTTTTCCAGCAGTTCCAACCGCTGTTCGAGGCGCTGCCTGTACTCGTCATCCATTACTGCTTGCCCCGAAAAATGCGGCATCAAAAAAGATCAATCGCCCATTCTTATAGGTCTCTGGTCGGTAGCGCCAGTTCAGCGGTCCCGCCAACGTGATCGCCCGGCACTCCATCGCGGCTTGTCGACGCCCAATCGGAGCCTTACGGTTCGATTGCGAACCGCTGTTCACCGGTTCCAATCAATGTTGCGTGCAGGACGTAGCGCTCGGGACCCGAGGTCACCGCGTCGAACGGCCAGCAGGTGGCAAGCACGAGCTCGAAACCTTGTGATGCAGGGTCGATCCCCGATGCATCGAAACGGACCACGGCCGAGGAGTCGGCGCGATACCGAAAGTGCTTGCCGTCCGCGCGTGTCACGTCGATCTCATCACCGATCGCAACATTCCGCAGGAAGCGGAAATGCGTATCGCGATGTGCGGCATATACCGCAATGCCGCGCTCGCCCGCATCAACCGTTTGGTGGAGATGGCCGGGGCCAAAGGCGAGCGCCTGGCCGCTAGCGCCGTCCAGCACGATGGCGCTGGCCCCTAACCGCGTCACCTCGATCCGCGCCACCGGCCAAGTGTCGGCCCACGCCCACGGCTTGACCGGCTGGCCCGTCGCAATGCTCCGGTCGAATGCGCGCTCCAGCAGCAGCTGTGCCAGCCAGGCCTTTGCGTGGATGTAGGCGCCATCGCCGAACAGGAAGAGCCCGATGAGCGCGAGGACGAGAGGAGAGATGAGGCGGGACATAGTAGGTCCAATGACGATCCCCAAAAAAGGCGCGCGCGGCCGTTGTTGCGGGACGGGCAGCCGCGCGCGCTAACAGAGGAGTTCGGGGGACTCCTCTCTCAAGCAGCGTCAGTGAGCAAGGTCTGACGCCGGTTGAACACGAACAGGATCAGGGCGAGCACGATCAGGACCAGGCCTGCGATCATCTTCAGCTCGGCCGAGGTGGCGGTCTTCGGCAGGCGGATCGCATCGGGCGCGGCGGGGGTCGGCCGTCTTGCCGCCGGCTGGCTGCGCGCATCGGCATGGCGTTCGCGCAACTGCGCAGGCGCCTGCTGCGGACGCTCGCCAAACACCTTCGCGAAATCCCAGCCGGCCGGCAGGTTGATCGGGAGTTCGCTGAGCTTGAGCGGTTCGCCTTCCGGGCGGCTCGGCGTCTTGTCGACTGCAACGAGGCTGGTGAGCCGCGTGACGATCTGATGGTCGAGCGCCAGCGCCAGGATCACCTTGTCGGATTCTTCGGGCGTCATCTCGCGCAGGGTGCGCGCAACTTCCGCATCGCCGATCTTGCGCCGCGCCCAGAGCTTTGACAGGCCCTTGCCTTCGGCGGCATTTTGCAGCGGCAGCGTCACCGACCAGGGACGGTCGCCGACGCGCCCCTTGATCTCGAGCGAGCCGGCGAGCTTGTCGAGCTTCGCCGCCAGCACCAGGGGTTCGTCGCGATAGACGTCGGGAATGATCGCCGGCGTGATGTCGGCCTTGGCCTCGGAGAATTTTGCGCTGAGGCCGGTCACTGCCGGGTTCTCCAGCTTGGCAAACAGGCCGCGCATGCGCTCCTCGACCTGCTCGACCGCGCCGATATGGGTGAAGGCACCGCGTCCGAGTTCGGCGGCGCGCGTCATCAGATAGGTGTTGGGCGCCGAGCCGATGCCGACCATGAAGACGCGCGAGCGGCCGCGCATCGCCGTGATGGTTTCGAACAATTGCTGCTCGTTGCCGATCGCGCCGTCGGTGAGGAATACGACCTGGCGGACCATATTCGTGTCACCAAGCTTGTCGGTCAGTGCCGCACGCATCGCCGGCACCATCTCGGTGCCGCCGCGCGCCTGCAATCCATTGACAAAACCGAGGGCTTCGCCGAGATGGGCGGGATCGGCCGGCACCGAGGCCGGGAACAACACGTCCATGGTGTCGTCGAAACGGATCACATTGAAGCGGTCGTTCGGCTGGAGGCGGCCGAGCGCATAGAGCAGGCTCGCCTTGGCCTGCACGATGGAGGTCCCGCCCATCGAGCCGGAATTGTCGATCACGAACACGACCTCGCGCGGCAGCGGCTTCTGTGTTGCCTGCTCGGCGCTCGGCGGCGTGACGAAGGCGAGCAGGTAATCTGCATCGCCGACATGCTCGCGGAACAGGCCGACCGACGGCGCCTTCTCGGCGGCCGGCTTCCAGGTCAGCTCGAAATCGCGGTCGGCCGGGACGGCGCCGTCGGCAAGCGTGACGATGCGCGTCGTGCTTTCGGGGCTTTCCGTCTTGATGGTGTGATGTTGGCTCTTGACCTCGCCGAGTGCAAAGCCGGCCTTCAGGCGCACCGTGATGCTGGTCGGATTGACCGGTGCATTCTTCGCGGGGTCCCGTACCGGTGGTGCGATGCGGTCGCGATCCGGCACGGGGTTCGAATTCGCCGCGCCCCAGCCGGAGCCATCGTTGCGGAACTCGACGCTCTGCACGATCGGCGCCGGATTGTAGCGCGGCGCGACCACTAGCGGCACGCGCAACGAATATTCATTGCCGCTCTGATGCACCGGCTCCTGATATTCGATCTGCACCAGCACGGTTTCGCCGGGGCCGATATTGGCGACCGAATTGGTGAAGATGTTCGGCCGCTCCTGCTCGGTCAGCGCGGCCTTCTGACCGTCGCGGCGCGCCTGCTCGTAGATGATACGGGCCTGATGGCGCTCCTTGATGTCGCCGACGATGACTCGGTCGCCGACCACCATCTTCAACGTATCGACGGCGCCGTTGCTCGCGAGCGGGTAGACATAGGTGGCCTCGACCCAGTCCTTGGTCGGGTTGCGGAACACTTGCGTGACGCGGGCCCGCAGCGTCGGGCTCGAGACCGTGATGTCGACATCGGTGCCGAGGCGGATCGCTTCGGTCGTGGCGCCGTCGTCCTTCAGCAGCAGGCTGCCGGATTTGGCCTCGCCCGGCTGGAGCAGGCTGGCCTGCTCGATCGTTGCCGACCAGCCCGGCTCGAAGCTCACCAGCAGGGCAATGAAGGCAACCAGGAGCATGGCAACGCCCTGCGCCAGAAGGAACACTCCGACGACGATGAGCCGTCCCAGCCAGGGGTGTTGGTTGCTGTCGACCGCGTCGTCATTGCTCATTTGGCCTGCTCCCGAAGAGTGTTTTTGACGATGGCGAGCATCGGTCGGGAGGGGGGATCTCGCGAGCAGAATGATCGGCAATGTTTTGCCGCGGCTGGCCGGGCCGACAGCCCGCGGGACGGCCATGTCCGGTTTTGTGCTGGTTTGTCCGCCCTGCTAGACTGGCGTCCCAAGGCAGGGTTGACGATGCAGACGCAGGACGACAAGCAGCTTTCGGACGAGCAGAGCCGCGAGATCGCAGAGACCATTCGCGAGGAGCTTGCGAGGCGCCGGATCTCCCGGCAGGCGCTGGCCGAACAGGCCAAGCTCAGCCTGTCGACGCTGGAGAAGGTGCTCGGCGGCCGCCGGCCATTCACCCTGGCGACGACCGTCCGGCTCGAGCAGGCGCTGGGCGTTTCCTTGCGCAAGACCGTCGCCGCGGTGACGCCTCCAGCCGCGAGCGATGTCGCCCCCGACAGCCTCGGCTCCTATTCGCATCGCGCGGTGACCTGGCTGGAGGACGTCTACATCACGCTGCGGCCGTCCTTCGGCGACAAGGACGCGATCTTCGCCTACCGCACCGAGATCGTCTGGGAGCCAAAAGTCTCGTCACTGGTGTTCCGCGAGGGCGAGCGCACCGATGCGGCCTATGAGCATACCGGCGAGGTTGCCGTGCCGCATCAGTCCGGCTTCATCTATCTGGTCATCATCAAGCACGGCCAGCATCGCGTGATCACGGTGTCGCGGCCGACGGTCGACGGCGAGATGTACGGCATCATCTCCACGCTCCGTGCCGGACCTGGCTCGCAGCTGACGCCGATCGCCGCGCCGATTGCCTATGTGCCGCTTAGCAATGTCCTGAAACCATCGCTGGGGCGCGTCGCGCCTGACGACGCCAATTATGAGCTGTACCGAAAACACCTGCGCCGCACGGTCGAAGAGTCGTTCGCTCTGTTTCTGTCGGCGTAGGTTCTTCTGGTATCCTCCGATGAGGAGGTGGCGGCCTCGTCGCCGCCATCTCTCCTGTATCGGATCGTTCGCCGAGGTCAGCCGCCCGTCTCGGCGCTGATGATGTCGCCGAACAGCTCCCACTGGCCCTTCTTGAACCGCCACATCTTGAGCTGCTCGATCGGTGCGAAGTCCGTCGAGGAGGTGTTGATCTTGATGCCCGGGATCAGCGTATCGGGAACGAAGTCCTTCAGGCTCGCGGCCTGCTTCATCACGTTCTCGCGGGTCAGATTGTCGCCCGACTGCTTCAGCACCTGCACCATGGTTTGGGCCGCGGCATAGGCGTAGACCAGATTGGCGTCCGAGATGTTGGCGCCGGGCATGTACTTGTCGATGAAGGCCATGAACTTCTTCATGCCTTCGTCGTCCTTCCACTGCGGGTCCGACGCGTCCTTGAGATAACCGGCTGACAGCACGCCTTCGGATGCCTCTAAGCCGGCCGGCTTCATCACCGCGCCGATCGACACCGAGACGTCCGTCATCAGGTGCATCGGCTTCCACTCCAGCTCGGCGATCTTCTTGATGGCTTGAGCCGCGAATTTCGGAGTCGCGATGTTGACGAAGACGTCGGCGCCGGTGCCCTTGAGCTTGACGATATGGGCATCGATCGACGGCTCCGAGGTCTCGTAGCTCTCTTCGGCCACGATCATCTTCGCGGCCTTGTCGCCGAACACGTCCTTGATGCCGGCGAGGTAGTCCTTGCCGAAATCGTCATTGGCATAGAAGATCGCGACCTTCGCGTCCGGCTTCTCCTTCAGGATATATTTGGCGAAGATCTGAGCCTCGACCCGGTAGCTGGGCTGGAAGCCCATGGTCCACGGAAAGTTCTTCGGGTCGTTCCACTTGCTGGCGCCGGTGGCGAGGAAGAGCTGCGGCACCTTCTTGGCGTTGTGGTATTTCTGCACGGCGGTCTGGGTAGGCGTGCCCAGCGCATTGAAGACCAGGAACACCTCGTCGCTCTCGATCAGTTTGCGGATCTGCTCCACCGTCTTCGGCGGCGAGTAGCCGTCGTCATAGGAGATCCAGTTGATCTTGCGGCCGTTGATGCCGCCCTGGTCGTTGATCATCTTGAAATAGGCCTCCTCGGTCTTGCCGATGATGCCGTAGGCTGAGGCGGGCCCCGAATAGGCCTCGACATTGCCGATCTTGATCTCGGTGTCGGTGACGCCGGTGTCGTACGCCTTCTGCGCATGGGCGGATGGGCTCGCAAGCAGCGTCAGTGCGGTTGCGGCGGCAAGCAGGGAGAGTTTCTTGTTCATGAAAATTCCTTGGTGTTTCTTCGGGGTTTCTTCTGGCTCGGGCAGGCACGTCGAAAAAACAAAAGCGCCCGCGCTGGCGAGGTCGATGACCGCGACCTTGCCGGGTGCGCGGCGCGCATGATGAGCGATCCAGTCGTAATGACGAACGGCCAAAAATCCCTCCCTCGGCGGTCTTGTGCCGCCTCGCGTCCCTGTCGCCGTGCACCAGGCCCGGCATGGCCCTGGGGCCAGCCGGAGTTTGTGCATCGACGTCTTTTTTGACCGGGAGTTGGCCTGCGGGGGGCGAAAATCGTCTTGCGTTGAGTTGCTAGGTCTTGGCCTGCGGTGGCGCGGTTCCGCGAGTCAGCCACTCTGCGCAAGTGAACGGCACATGTTCCGGCCATGGTGAACGGGACGAATCCGCGTCCGAGGCACGAGCGCCATGAAGAGCCCGTTCTATACCGCCGAGCACGACGCCTTTCGCGACGTCATGCGCCGCTTCGTCGACAAGGAGATCGCCCCGTTCGCCCACGAATGGGACGAGGCCGGCGAATTTCCCCGGGTGCTGTATCGCAAGGCGGCCGAGATCGGCCTGCTGGGGCTCGGGTTCCCCGAGGAATATGGCGGGATTGCCGCCGACCAGTTCATGAAGATCGTCGCCAGCCAGGAGCTGGCGCGGGCCGGGGCGGGCGGCATCAGTGCCAGCCTGATGAGCCATACCATCGGCTCACCGCCGATCGCGCGTGCGGCGCGGGCCGAGGTGAAGGCGCGTGTGCTGCCGCAGGTGCTGTCGGGCGAGAAGATTTCCGCGCTCGCGATCACCGAGCCGGGCGGCGGCTCCGACGTTGCAAACCTCAGCACCCGCGCGCGACGCGACGGTGATCACTACGTCGTGAGCGGCGAAAAGACCTTCATCACCTCGGGCGTGCGCGCCGATTATCTGACCGTTGCGGTGCGTACCGGCGGCGAGGGCGCCGGCGGCGTCAGCCTGCTGCTGATCGAGGGCGATACGCCCGGCCTGTCCAGGACAAAACTGAAGAAGATGGGCTGGTGGGCGTCCGATACCGCGACGCTGCATTTCGACGACTGCCGCGTGCCGGCCGAAAACCTGATCGGCGAGGAGGGCCAGGGTTTCAAGATCATCATGCAGAATTTCAACAGCGAGCGGATGGGCATGGCGGCCGGCTGCACGGCTTTCGCGCGCGTCTGCCTCGACGAAGCCATCGCCTACGCCAAGGAGCGCAAGACCTTTGGCAAGCCGCTCGCGCAGCATCAGGTGATCCGCCACAAGATCGTGGACATGGCGCAGAAGGTCGCAGCAAGCCAGGCGATGCTGGAGATGCTGGCGTGGCGGCTCGAGCAGGGCGAAAGCCCGGTCGCCGAAATCTGCATGATGAAGAACCAGGCGACCCAGACCATGGCGTTCTGCGCCTCGGAAGCCGTGCAGATCTTCGGCGGCGCCGGCTTCATGCGCGGCATCAAGGCCGAGCGCATCTACCGCGAGGTCAAGGTCAACGCCATCGGCGGCGGCACCGAGGAGATCATGAAGGATCTGGCGTCGCGGCAGATGGGGTTGTGACGAGAGGACAAAATGCTATTCACCGCTGACCACGACGACATCCGCCGCTCCCTGCAAAAATTCATCGCGGCCGAGATCAATCCGCACGTCGACGAATGGGAGAAGGCCGGCATCTTCCCGGCGCATGCGCTGTTCAAGAAGATGGGCAGCCTCGGCTTTCTCGGGCTGAACAAGCCGGTCGAGTTCGGCGGCTCGGGCCTCGATTACTCCTACGCGCTGATGATGGCGGAGGAATTGGGGGCCATCACCTGCGGCGGCGTGCCGATGGCGATCGGGGTGCAAACCGACATGGCGACGCCGGCGCTGGCGCGGTTCGGCTCGGACGAGGTGCGGCGCGAGTTTCTCGCGCCCGCGATCTCCGGCGACTATGTCGCCTGCATCGGCGTGTCCGAGCCCGGCGCCGGTTCTGATGTCGCCTCGATCAAGACCCAGGCGCGCTCGGACGGCGACGACTATCTCATCACCGGCGGCAAGATGTGGATCACCAACGGCACGCAGGCCGACTGGATCTGCCTGCTCGCCAACACTGGCGACGGTCCGGTTCACCGCAACAAATCGCTGATCTGCGTGCCCATGAAGGCCAAGGGCGTCACTGTCGCGCGAAAACTCGACAAGATGGGCATGCGCTCGTCGGACACCGCGCAGATCTTCTTCGATGACGTCCGCGTGCCCAAACGCAACCGCATCGGCGAGGAGGGCAAGGGTTTTACCTACCAGATGATCCAGTTCCAGGAGGAGCGGCTTTGGGGCGCGGCGGCCTGCCTGAAGGCGCATGAATACATCATCAACGAGACCATCGCCTACACGGGCAACCGCAAGGCTTTCGGCAAGTCGATCCTCGATAACCAGGTCGTGCACTTCAAGCTCGCGGAGATGCAGACCGAGGTCGAGCTGCTGCGCGCACTGATCTATCGCGCCGCCGAGCAGCTGGTCGCCGGCGAGGACGTCACGAAGCTCGCGACCATGGCCAAGCTGAAGGCTGGCCGGCTCGGTCGCGAGCTCACCGACGCCTGCTTGCAATATTGGGGCGGAATGGGCTTTACCAACGAGACGCCGGTCAGCCGTGCCTATCGCGACAGCCGCCTGACTTCGATCGGCGGCGGCGCCGACGAGGTCATGCTGATGGTGCTGTGCAAGATGATGGGCACGCTGCCGGGCAGCAAAGGGAATGCATCATGATCACGCTCTATCACTGCGACGCCGCGCGCTCGTTCCGTCCGCTCTGGATGCTGGAGGAGATGGGGCTGCCGTACGAGCTGAAGATGCTGCCGTTTCCGCCGCGCGTTTTCGCCAAGGACTATCTCGCGCTCAATCCGCTCGGCACGATTCCTTTCATGATCGACTGCGAGACGAAGATGACGGAGTCCTCCGGCATCTGTCATTACCTCGGCACCAGATATGCGCCGACGCCGCTGATGGTCGATGTCGCCGATCCCGCCTATGGCGCCTTCCTGAACTGGATGTATTTTTCCGATGCCACGTTAACCTTCCCGCAGACATTGGTGCTCCGCTATACCCAGCTCGAGCCGGAAGAGCGTCGCAATCCGCAGGTCGCCACCGATTACGCAAAATGGTTTCTGGGTCGGCTGCGCGCCGTCGAGGCAGCGACCGCGAATGCCGAAACATTGTGCGCCGGCCGCTTTACCGCCGCTGACATCGTCATCGGCTATGCGCTCCGCCTCGCGGACAATATCGGCCTCGCCAAGGATTTCGGGCCAAATGTCGCAGCCTATTGGGCGCGCCTGCAGCAGCGCGACGGTTTCAAGCGTGCCGTTGCTGCGGAGCAAAAGGCCGGAGCCGAGCAGAATGTTGCGCCGCGCGTGAGGGCGTAAGGCGCGACGGTTGGGACTATTGTCTCATATTGGTTCCGGACGGATGCACCGCCGTCTGGAATGCCGATCCTTTGCGCGTCATGACAGCGCTATCCCGTCGTGACAGCGCCCAAATTTCCGCTAAGGTGACCTCCGTCCGCAGCGGCCAGAGAGCCGCGCGAGGAGGAAGCCCAATGGAAGATAACGGTCGCGAATCCGACCATCTCATGCTGATCACGCCGGAGCGGGTGTTTTATGCCGGCCTGCTCGGCCGCCCCCGCAGGCGGACCCCGGGCTGCTGCCATGTCTATGTGGCGGTGAAGGGCAATCTGCACCTGACCATCGACGACGTCCTCGCCACCGCCGAGCTGTTCGTCACTCTGCCGAACCAGCGGCATTCCATCGCCAGCGACTACCGTACCGCCATCAGCGTGACGCTCGAGCCCGAGAGCGTGCCGGACGGCGTGATCGAGGCTTTGGCAAAGCGGCTGACCGGACCGGACCGGGCCATCTATGCCCGAAAGATCCTCGCCGCCTACGCGCTGCTGCGCCAGCGCCGCTATGGCGACATCACCACCGCCGAATTCGACGAGATGTGCTTTGGCGAGGCACTGCCCCGCCGCGTGCTCGACCCGCGTGTGATGCGAGCGGTTGCCCGCATCGGACGCTTCTCCGGCGAGCCGGTGACGGCGGATACCTGCGCGGCGGAAGCCGGCCTCTCGGCCTCGCGCTTCCTGCATCTGTTCAAGGAAGAGACCGGCATCTCGTTCCGCTCCTTCCGGGCCTGGAAACGTGCGCGGCATCTGCTGCACTTCGCCAACCAGGATCTCAACCTCGCCCATCTCGCGCAGGACATCGGCTATCCCGACTCGACGCATTTCAGCCACTCGATCCGCCGCTTCTATGGATTGAAGCCCCGCGCAATCTTCGTCGGCTCGCGGGATCTTGCGATCTATCGCAGCACCGAGACGGTACGGCTCGCGGAGGCGGGCTAGCACCGCTCGCGTAGGGTGGGCAAAGGCGCCCCTTGCGCCGTGCCCACCACCTCTCTGTAACTTGCAAAGAGGGGGGGCACGCTTCGCTTTGCCCACCCTACGAAAGCTCGCCCTTTCCCAGCTTCTCCGCGCAAGAAGCCGCATGCCCCGCATCACATGATCGCCCACGTTGAATTCTCAACGTGCGAGACATCTGAGGCATGAGCGACAAGGCCGTCATCACCTGCGCGCTGAACGGCGTGCTCACCGACCCGAAGCAGCACAACGTGCCCGTGACGCCCGAGCAGATGGCGCGCGAGGCCAAGGCTGCGTTCGATGCCGGCGCCTCCATCATGCACATCCATCTGCGCCAGCAGGCGCCGGACAAGGGCCACCTGCCGTCCTGGGAGGTGGCCGTCAGCAAGGAAATCCAGCAGGCGATCCGCGAAGCCTGCCCGGGCGTCATCATCAACCACACCTCGGGCGTATCAGGGCCGAACTACCGCGGCGCGCTCGACTGCATCCGCGAGACCAGGCCGGAGATCGCGGCCTGCAACGCCGGCTCGCTGAATTATCTCAAGGTGAAGGCCGACAACAGCTGGGCCTGGCCGCCGATGATGTTCGACAATTCGGTCGAGAAGGTGAAGGACTATCTCGACGTCATGAACGAAGTCGGCACCATCCCCGAGTTCGAATGTTTCGACGTCGGCATCGTCCGCTGCGTCGGCATGTACACCCAAGTCGGCATGTACAAGGGCCCGCTGGAATATAACTTTGTCATGGGCGTCGCCTCCGGCATGCCTGCTGATCCCGAGCTGCTGCCGATCCTGATCAAGCTGAAGCGCCCCGAGGCGCAGTTTCAGGTCACCGCGATCGGCCGCGAGGAGATCTGGCCGCTGCATCAGCGCTGTGCCGAGCTCGGCGGCCATTTGCGCACCGGCCTCGAGGACACCTTCTATCTCGCCGACGGCAAGAAGGTGACGTCGAACGGCCAGCTGATCGAAGCCATTGCCGCCTGCGCCCGCCGTGCCGGCCGCGAGATCGCAAGTCCCGCCGAAGCGCGGAAGATGTTTGGGACGAACAGGTAGCCACACACTCCGTCATTCCGGGATGGCCCGAAGGGCCAGGCCCGGAATCCATAACCACGATCGGGAGTATGGATTCCGGGCTCGCGCTCCGCGCGCCCGGAATGACGGGCAGGAGTTTTGATGTCCATTCTCGAAAACACCATTTCCCCCGGCAGCGCTGCCTACCATGCCAACCGCGACGGCATGCTCGGCCTGATCGACCGCCTGCGCGCGCTGGAAGAGCGCACGCGTGCGGCGTCCGCGGCGGCAAAGGATCGCTTCCACAAACGCGGCCAGCTGCTGCCGCGCGAGCGCGTCGCGCTGGTGCTTGATCCCGGCGCGCCCTTCCTCGAGCTGTCCACGCTCGCCGGCTACATGTTCGACGTGCCGGATGCCGCCAGGAGCGTGCCCGGCGGCGGCGTCATCGCCGGCATCGGCTTTGTCTCGGGCATCCGCTGCATGGTCAGCGCCAGCGATTCCGGCATTGATGCCGGCGCGCTGCAGCCTTACGGCCTCGACAAGGCACTGCGCGTGCAGGAGCTCGCGCTGGAGAACAAGCTACCTTACGTGCAACTCGTCGAAAGCGCCGGCGCCAATCTCTTGCGCTACCGCGTCGAGGATTTTGTCCGCGGCGGCAACATCTTTCGCAATCTCGCGCGGCTTTCGGCGGCAGGCCTCCCGGTCGTCACCGTGACGCACGGCTCGTCCACCGCCGGTGGCGCTTACCAGACGGGCCTGTCCGATTACATCGTCATGGTCCGCGGTCGCACCCGCGCCTTTCTCGCGGGGCCGCCGCTGCTCAAAGCCGCGACCGGCGAGATCGCGACCGAGGAAGAGCTCGGCGGCGCCGAGATGCATACGCAAATCTCCGGCCTCGGCGACTATCTCGCCGAGGACGACCGCGACGCGCTTCGTATCGCGCGCGAGATCATGGCGGCGCTGCAATGGGAGCGGCCGGGCAGGGTGAAGGCGCAATTCAAGCCGCCGCGCTACGGCCAGGACGAGCTGCTCGGCATCATGCCGATGGACCACAAGCGCCCTGTCGACATGAAACAGGTGATCGCGCGCATCATCGACGATTCCGATTTCACCGAGATGGCGCCGAACTACGGCCCCGCCACCGTTTGCGGCCATGCCCGCATCGAGGGCCAGGCCATCGGCATCATCACCAACAACGGCCCGCTCGACCCTGCCGGTGCCAACAAGGCGACGCATTTCATCCAGGCCTGCTGCCAGACCCGCACGCCGATCCTGTATCTCAACAACACCACCGGCTACATGGTCGGCAAGGCCTATGAGGAAGCCGGCATGATCAAGCACGGCTCCAAGATGATCCAGGCGGTGACGTCGGCGACGGTGCCGCAGATCACCATCTATTGCGGTGCCTCGTTCGGCGCCGGCAATTACGGCATGTGCGGCCGCGGCTTCCATCCGCGCTTCTGCTTCTCCTGGCCGAACGCCAAGACGGCGGTGATGGGCGGCGAGCAGGCCGCCGAAACCATGGCGATCGTGACGGAAGCCGCCGCCGCGCGCCGCGGCAAGCCGCTCGAGAAAGACAAGCTCGACGCCATGAAGGCTGAGATTATCGGCGTGTTCGACGGCCAGATGGACGTGTTCTCGACCAGCGCGCGCGTGCTCGACGACGGCGTGATCGATCCACGCGACACCCGCGCGGTGCTGTCCGAGGTGCTCGCGATCTGCCACGAGGGCGATTCGCGCATACCCCAGCGCATGCAGTTCTCGGTGGCGCGCCCATGAGGAACGGATCAGTGCAGCATCGGCCGTTCTTTAGGGTTCTGGTCGCCAACCGCGGCGAGATAGCACTCCGTGTTATGCGTAGCGCGCGAAAACTCGGCCTCGGCGTCGTCGCGGTCTATTCCGACGCGGACCGCGATGCGCTCCATGTCAGGCAGGCCGATCAGGCTGTCCGGATTGGCGAAGCGCTGCCCGCGCAATCCTATCTGAACATCCCCGCGATCATTGCTGCCGCGAAAGCGAGCGGTGCGGATGCGGTACATCCCGGCTATGGCTTCCTGGCCGAGAACGAAGACTTCGCGCAGGCCTGCAAGGATGCAGGTCTCGTCTTCATCGGCCCGTCGCCGCAGGCGATCGAGGCCATGGGCAACAAGGCCGGCGCCAAGGAGATCATGAAGAAGGCCGGGGTTCCCGTCGTGCCCGGCTATCAGGGCGCCGACCAGGGCGACGAGGTCATGCTCGCGGAAGCCAAGAAGATCGGCTTCCCCGTGATGATCAAGGCAGTCGCGGGCGGCGGCGGCCGCGGCATGCGGCTCGTCACTGAGGCCGCCTCGTTCGGTGATGCGCTGCGCAGCGCGCGCTCGGAGGCAAAGGCGGCGTTCGGCGATCCCACGGTGATCCTCGAACGCGCCATCCAGAATCCGCGTCACATCGAGGTCCAGGTGTTCGGCGACAGTTTTGGCAACGCCATCCATCTCGGCGAGCGCGATTGCTCGGTGCAGCGGCGGCACCAGAAGCTGATCGAGGAGGCGCCGTCACCGGCGGTGACGCCGGAGCTGCGCGCGAAAATGGGTGAGGTCGCGGTCGCGGCTGTGAGGGCGCTGCGCTATGAGGGCGCCGGCACGCTGGAATTCTTGCTCGACGCCAGCGGCGCGTTCTACTTCATGGAGATGAACACGCGTCTCCAGGTCGAGCATCCCGTCACCGAGGCGATCACCGGGCTCGATCTCGTCGAGCTGCAACTGCGCGTCGCGCGCGGCGAGCCGTTGCCGGTGAAGCAGCAGGACATCAAGTTCTCGGGCCACGCCATCGAGGTACGGCTCTGCTCGGAGGATGCCGCGCAGGACTTCATGCCGCAGTCCGGATGCATGGCTCGCTGGCAGGTGCCGGATGGCATCCGTGTCGAGCACGCGCTGCAATCGGGCACGGAGATTCCGCCGTTCTACGATTCCATGATCGCCAAGGTGATCAGCCATGGTGCCAATCGCGAGGAGGCGAGAGCACGGCTCATCGTCGGCCTGGAGCAGCTCACGGGATTGGGCGTGACGACCAATCAGGCGTTCCTGATGTCGTGCCTGCGTCATCCCGGCTTTGCCCGGGGCGAGGCCACGACGGCCTTCATCGGCGCACATCGCGACGAGCTGCTGGCGCCGCGAGCGGATGCCGCATTCGAGACAGCGCTGGCCGGCCTGCTGCTTTACGTCACCGATCCCCGCGCGCCGTCATGGCAAAGCGGACGGAGCCTTGCGGCAACGTTCCCGCTGCCCGCGAAGCTCGAGATTGCAGGCCGCACGCTTGAGCTTGAAGTCACCCGAGAACGCGATGGCAGCTACGTCGTTGCTGCCCAAGGTCGTCCGGACAAATTCGAGATCGATCAGCTCGATGCCGACGCCATCCGCTGCCGCCACGACGGCGTGATGGAGAGTGCGAAATTCCTGCGCGACGGCGACCGGTTGTACGTCCAGCATCGTGGCATCCCGCTCGCGATCACCGATCTCACCCTCGCCGCACCGAAAGCCGCCGCAGCCAATGGCGGCGACGGTAAGGTCCGCGCGGCCCTGAACGGCCGCGTCGTCGCTGTCCTCGTCAAGCCGGGCGACCGCATCTCTGCTGGCCAACCGGTGCTGACGCTCGAGGCGATGAAGATGGAGCACATCCACAAGGCCGGCATCGACGGCGTCGTTGCCGCGATCGACGTCGCCGAAGGCGAGCAGGTCACGACGGGTAGGATCGTGGCGGAGATCGGAGCGGGGTAGCGCAGCGAGCTCGCAATGACGGTGGAGAGGGCTACTGCCCCCGCCCCGTCCCCTCATTGAGCAGGCACGCCACCTGATGCGCCTCGCCCGCATTCACCAGCGCCGGCCGTTCCGTCTTGCACCGCTCCATCGCAAACCGGCAGCGGGTGTGAAACGCGCAGCCGGGCGGCGGATTGACCGGGCTCGGCACGTCGCCGTCGACTAGTGGCGCAAGCTTCTTCGCCCGCGGGTTGGCGATCGGCACGGAGGCGAGCAGGGCCTGCGTGTAGGGATGCCTGGGATTGCGGAACAGCTCGTCCTTGTTCGCGATCTCGACGATGCGGCCGAGATACATCACGGCGACGCGGTGGCTGATATGGGCGACGACCGCGAGATCATGCGCGATAAAGAGATAGGAGAAGCCGTGCTGCTTTTGCAGGTCGATCAAGAGATTGATCACCTGCGCCTGGATCGAGACATCGAGCGCGGAGACCGGCTCGTCGCAGACGATCAGGCGCGGCTCCAGCGCCAGCGCCCGTGCGATGCAGATGCGCTGGCGTTGGCCGCCGGAAAACTGATGCGGGAAATTGCGCATCTGGTCGGGGCGCAGGCCCACCTGCTCGAACAGCTTCGCGGTCCGCGCCTCCAGCTCCTTGCCGCTGGCGAGCCCGTGCACGGCCAGCGGCTCGCCGACGATGTCGCCCGCACTCATGCGCGGATTGAGCGAGGCAAACGGGTCCTGGAACACGATCTGCATCGAGCGGCGGTGCGGGCGCAGCGCCGTCTTGGACAGATGCGTGATGTCCTGGCCCTCGAGGCGGATCTGGCCCGAGGTCGGCTCCACCAGCCGCAGTACGCTGCGCGCCACGGTCGACTTGCCACAGCCGGATTCGCCGACGAGACCGAGCGTCTCGCCGGTCTGAAGCGAGAACGAAACGCCGTCCACCGCATGCACGGTACCGACCTGCCGCCGCAGCACGCCGGCACGGACCGGGTAGTGTTTTTTGAGATCGGTGACGTCGAGCAGCGCCCCGGTCATGCCACCTCCGCAACTTCGGCCGCGCGCCAGCAGGCGGCGAGATGGCCGCCGCCCCAATCGGCGAGCGGTGGATATTCGGCCTCGCAGCGCTTGACTGCGAGCTTGCAGCGCGGCGCGAAGGCGCAGCCTGTAGGCAACCGCACCAACGACGGCACGGTGCCGGGGATCTCGTTCAGCCGCTCCTGTGCCGCGACGCCGGATGCAGGCACGGCCGGGATCGAGGCCATCAATCCGCGCGTATAAGGATGCTTCGGCGCGACGAACAGCGCCTCGACGCTGGCTTCCTCGACCTTCCGCCCCGCATACATCACGATCACGCGCTGCGCGGTCTGTGCGACGACGCCGAGATCATGCGTGATCAGCACGAGTCCGGTGCCGAGCTCCTTCTGGAGATCGAGGATCAGCGCCAGGATCTGCGCCTGAATGGTGACGTCGAGCGCGGTGGTCGGCTCGTCCGCGATCAGCAGCGCCGGCCGGCACGCCAGCGCCATCGCGATCATCGCGCGCTGGCGCATGCCGCCGGAGAGCTGATGCGGATAGTCTCGCGCACGCCGCGCCGGCTCGGGAATGCGCACCAGCCGCAGCATCTCGACCGCGATGGTCTGAGCGTCCCTGGTCGACAGATTGCGATGCAGCCGCGCGGCCTCGACGATCTGGTCGCCGATCCGCATCACCGGATTGAGCGAGGTCATCGGCTCCTGAAAGATCATGGAGATGCGGTTGCCTCGGACAGCACGCATCTGGGCTTCATCCAGCGCCAGCAGATCTCTGCCTTCGAGGGTAACAGAGCCGCCGACGATGCGGCCCGGCGGATCGGGCACCAGCCGCATCAGCGACAGCGCCGTCACGCTCTTGCCGCAGCCGGATTCACCGACGATGGCCAGCGTCTCGCCTCGCCTCACGGTGAAGGAGACGTCGTCGACGGCCTTGAACAGGCCGGAATTGGTGAAGAACACCGTCTTCAGGTTCTTCACCTCGAGCACGAGATCGGATTTATCAGCCATCAGCCGCGCTGCCGGGGATCGAGGATGTCACGCAGGGCGTCGCCGAACAGATTGGCGCCGAACACGGCGAGGCTGATGGCGATGCCCGGAAAGATCACCAGCCACGGCGCGGTGCGGACATATTCGGCGGCGGATTCCGACAGCATGCGGCCCCATGACGGATAAGGCTCGGGGATGCCGAGGCCGAGGAAGGAGAGGGACGCTTCGGTGAGGATCGTGGACCCGAGCTGCGCGGTTGCCAGCACGATCAGCGGCGCCAGCGTGTTCGGCAGCACGTGGCGGAGCGCGATGCGCACCTCGCTCATGCCGATCGACTTGGCGGCCTCGACGAACGGCTGCTCCCGCAGCGCCAGCGTGTTGGCGCGGATGACACGCGACACGGTCGGGATCAGCGGAATGGCGATGGCAATGATGACGTTCGGCAGCGACGGGCCGAGCGCCGCGGTCATGATCAGGGCCAGCACCAGCAGCGGCAGCGCCTGCAGAATGTCGGAGACGCGCTGGAATACGAGGTCGACCCAGCCGGAGAGATAGCCGGAGGTGAGGCCGACGATGACGCCGATGCTGCCGCCGAGCGCGGTCGAGCCGATGCCGACGGCGAGCGAAATGCGCGCGCCGTGGATGATGCGGCTGAACACGTCGCGGCCGAACGAATCCGTGCCCATCCAGTGCGCCAGGCTCGGCCGCGCCAGCGCGCGCGCGGAGTCGACCGTGAGGGGGTCATAGCGCGCGATGAAATCGGCAAAGATCGCGGTGAGCACGAACAGCGTCATGATGACGAGCCCGGCCGCGCCCAGCACATGCCGCTGCGCCAAAAACAGCACGCGCCGCCACCCCCCGGTCGCATGCGCCCCGGCGCGTCTCAGTTCAAGGTCATAGTCGATCGCGGCCAAACGCTTCTCCTAATCCGTGTATCTGATCCGCGGATCGAACACCGCGTAGAGCATGTCGACTATAAAATTCGCGCTGACCACGACCACCGCGATGAACATCACGAGGTTCTGCACGATCGGATAATCGCGCCAGCGGATCGCCTCGACCAGGAAGCGCGCGACGCCGGGGATGTTGAACACGGTCTCGGTGACGATCAGGCCGCCGATCAGGAACGCAGCCTCGATGCCGATCACGGTGATGACGGGCAGGATCGCGTTCTTGAGCGCGTGGTGATAGTTCACGGCGGCATCGGAGGCGCCCTTGGCCCGCGCGGTACGGATATAATCCTGCCGCAGCACCTCCAGCATCGAGGAGCGCGTGATGCGCATGGTCAGCGCGGCGCTGCGGAAGCCGACGGCGGCGGCCGGCACGGCATAGGTCGCGAACGCCTCGAGCCAGGTCTGCGGATTCGGGTTGAAGATCGGGATCTGGCCAAACATGGCCACCGACGCGGTGAGGATCAGCAGGCCGAGCCAGAACGAGGGTAGCGACAATCCGCTGAGGCTGACGACGCGCAGCGCGTAATCGAGCCGCGTGCCCTGCTTCACCGCGCTGATGACGCCCAGGGGAATGCCGATGGAAGCCGAGAACAGCAGCGCGAGACCCGCGAGCCGCGCCGTGATCGGAATGCGCGGGAGAATCTCCTGCAGCGCCGGTTTCTCCGAGACATAGGAGTAACCGAAATCGCCGCGCAGAAAACCGCTGATCCAGTGCCAATATTGCACGATCAGCGGCCGGTCGATGCCGAGCTCCTTCTCCAGATTGGCCTTGTCGGCGGGATCGACATAGCCGGCGGCGGCGAACAGGATGTCGACGATGTTGCCGGGCACGATGCGCAGCAGGAAGAAGATGACGACCGAGATCCCGAACAGGGTCACGAGCATCAGGAACAGGCGCCGCACCAGATAGGCAAACATCCCGCGCCCTCCCGTAAGACCGTCAGCGCGCTACTTGTCCATCCAAACGTCTTCGTACCGGTACCCATTATACGAGCTGTTGGACATGACAGTCACGCCCTTCACATAAGGCTGCCAGCAGCTTCCGGTGCGCGCGTGAAAAATGATCGGGCGGGCCACGTCCTCCTGCAACTTCTTGTCGATGTCCCACACCAGTTTCTTGCGTTTGGCGATATCGGTCTCCTGCGACTGCACGTCGAACAGCTTCTCGATCTCCTTGTTGCAGTAATTGGTGTAGTTGCGCTCGGAGCCGCAGGAATAATTCTCGTAGAAGGACTGGTCGGGATCGTCGACGGCGTTGCCGGTCAGGTTCAGCCCGAGCATGTAATCCTTGCGCGCGATCTTCGGGAACCAGTTGGCGGTCTCGACCACGTCGAGCTCGCCGTCGATATAGATGCTCTTGAGCTGGTCGATCAGGATCACCGCGGGATCGCGATAGACCGGGATGTTGCGGGTCGAGACTTTGACGGCGAGGTGTTTGTCCGGCCCGTAGCCGGCCTTCTGCATCAGCTTCCTGGCTTCGTCGCGGTTGGCGTTGACGTCGGGGCCGTAGCCCGGAATGGTCTCCAGCATCTCCTTCGGCATGCCCCACAGCCCGTTCGGCGGCGGCAGCATGGTGCCGCCGACATCGCCCTGGCCCTCGAACATGATCGAGATGAAGGCCTTGCGATCGAGCGACAGCGCCATGGCGCGGCGGATGTCGATGTTGTCGAATGGCGGCGCCGACGAATTGACGATGATGTTGGTCGCGACATTGTTGGGCTCG
The DNA here is from genome assembly GCF_019455385.1 of Bradyrhizobium sp. BR 10289. GTDB lineage: Bacteria > Pseudomonadota > Alphaproteobacteria > Rhizobiales > Xanthobacteraceae > Bradyrhizobium. The sequence goes on along the minus strand of NZ_JACOFR010000014.1, from coordinate 76,098 downwards.
ACCACGCAGACGGCGTTCGGCGCCTGCGATTTGACGTCCTTGAGCAGTGGAATGCTCACCTCGGTCGGGAACGCCATGTCGAACTTGCCGGCAACGAAGGCGAGGATCGCGGTCGAGCGGTTTGGGATGATGGTGAACTCAATGCCGTCGAGATAGGGCCGGCCCTTGCGCCAGTAATCGGTGTTCCGCGTCAGCTTGATCGATTCATTGGCCTTGAACTCGACGAATTTGAACGGGCCGGTGCCGATCGGATGCGTGCGCATGTCGCCGGGCGAGACGTGGCAGGGATAGACCGGGGTGTAGCCGGAGGCGAGCAGCGCCAGCAGCGACGGCTGCGGCCGCTTCAGATTGAACGACACCTCGAAGTCGCCGTTGGTCGAGACGTCATTGACCTGATCGTACCAGCTCTTGCGCGGGTTCTGCCGGAACTTCTGCTGCGACTTGCCCATCAGCATGTCGAAGGTGCACTTCACGTCGGCGGAGCTGAACGGCTTGCCGTCATGCCATTTCACCCCCTGGCGCAGCTTGAAGGTCAGCGTCTTGTTGTCATTGACCCAGGCCCAGCTCTCGGCGAGCTCGGGGACAATGTTATCCATCCGGTTCTGCGCCTCGTCCTGCTTGTAGATGACGAGGTTGTTGAACACGGGCATGAAGGGAACATTGAGCGAGTAGGTCGCGCCTTCATGGATCGAGGCGTTGCCGGGGCTGTCGCGGTGATACATCCGCAGGATCCCGCCCTGCTTGGGCTCGCCGGCGAACGTCACGGTCGAAAACGCCAGCAAAGACAGCGCCGCCGTCGCGGCGAGCGCCCACACGCTCCGCATCCTCGGTCCTCCCTGGACATCAGCCATTTACGGCCTGTTTGTCAGGACGATAGCGACGCCCGCACAGCGAGGCAACCGGCAAGGTCGCCCACACTCTCGACAATTCGGATGACGGAAGGCCGCAGGGGCTTCTCTCACGATGTGAGAGTGCAGGTGCGAAGAAGTGAAGTGCGTTGCTTGTCGCCGCAACGAAAATGCGCTCCCTCGCCCCGCACGCGGGGAGAGGCGAAGAGCCTCTCACACAATCCTTGATGTCTTGCTCCCCCAGTACCGGTCCCGCAGCAGCCGCTTGTACAGCTTCCCCGTCGGCAGCCGCGGCAGCTCTTTCTCGAAATCGACCGAGCGCGGCACCTTCTGCCGCGACAGCGATTGGCCGCAAAACGCGATCAGCTCTTCGGCGAGTGCGGGTCCCGGCACCACGCCGGGCATCGGCTGCACCACCGCCTTCACTTCCTCGCCGAGATCGGGATTGGGCACGCCGAACACCGCGGCATCGGCGACCTTCGGATGGGTGATCAGCAGATTCTCGCATTCCTGCGGATAGATGTTCACCCCGCCCGAGATGATCATGAAGGTCGCGCGATCGGTGAGGTACAGGAAGCGGTCCTCATCGACATAGCCGACGTCGCCGACCGTGCTCATGCTGCCGTCCGCCGAGCGCGCTTCCCTGGTCTTTTCAGGATCGTTGAAATATTCGAACGGCGATCCCGTCTTGAACCAGACCTGGCCCGGCGTGCCGGTCGGGCAGGGCTTCATGTCTTCGTCGAGAATGTGGAGGTCGCCGAGCAGCACCTTGCCGACCGTGCCGCGATGGCTGAGCCACTCCTTGCTGTCGCAGGCGGTGAAGCCGAGGCCTTCGGTCGCGCCGTAATATTCGTGGATGATCGGCCCCCACCATTTGATCATGTCGTCCTTGACCAGCGCGGGGCAGGGCGCGGCGGCGTGGATCGCGATCTCCAGGGAGGACAGATCGTAACGCTCTCGCACCTCCTTCGGCAGCTTCAGCATCCGCGAAAACATCGTCGGCACCAGCTGGGTGTGGGTGATGCTCCATTGCTGGACCAGTTGGAGATAACGTTCCGGATCGAATGTCTCCATGATGATGACGGTGCCGCCCATGCGGATCGTGAGGTTCACGGCAGCTTGCGGCGCCGAGTGATAGAGCGGAGCCGGCGACAAATAGACCATGCCCTCGCGGTAGTGCCAGAGCTTGGTCAGGAAATCGAACAGCGGCAGATTGTGTTGTGGCGGCTCATCCGGCAGCGGCCGTAAAATGCCCTTTGGTCGGCCCGTCGTGCCCGATGAATAGAGCATTGCCGTGCCGAGCCATTCGTCTGCAATTGGCGTCTTCGGCAGATCGGCAGTGACATCCGCGAGACCGACGATGCGCTCGCTCTCGCCGGGGCCGTCGGCGACGATGCAGAGCTTGACGTCGGGACAGACCTTGATCGCCTCGCGCGCGATGTCGAGCTTCGCGGCCGACGTGATCAGGATCTTCGACTGGCTGTTGACGAGCAGATAGGCAAGCTCGCCCGGCGTCAGGAAGGAGTTGATGCAGGTGTAGTACAGCCCGGACCGCTCACCCGCGCCGCAGGCCTCGAGATAGCGCGAATTGTTCTCCATGAAGATCGAATAATGGTCGCGTCGCTTCAGGCCGTGCTTGCGGAACAGATGCGCGAGCCGATTGCTGCGTGCCTCCAGCTCGCGATAGGTGACGGCCTCGCCGGTCGCCGCCATGATGAAGGCGGGCTGCAGCGGGCGCAGGCGGGCATGGTGACCAGTGTACATCTATCCTCCGGCTTGGATCATGCGGCGAGACGCAGGATTTCTTTGATGTCGGCGGGGCCGTCGATCCTGCGCGGGTTGCGAGGTACCCATGGCGTGCGCATCGCCTGTTCGGCGATCGTGTCGAAATGCTCCGGCGAGACGTGCACGTCCGAGAGGCTGCGCGGCATGCCGAGCGAGCGGATGAAGGCGTCGAGCACGTCGGCAGCGTCATGGCCGGGATAACCCATGGCGGCGGCGACGACCACCTGGCGTTCGGCATTGTCGCGCGCGTTCCAGCGCATCACCGCCGGCAGCATGACGCAGGACGTGTGGCCGTGCGGCACGTCGAAGGCGGCGCCGAGCACGTAGCCGATGCCGTGGCTCGCGCCCATGGGAACGCCGGCCGCGAGTGCGCCCATCGAGAGCCAGGTCCCGATCTGCGCATCCATGCGCGCGTCGAGGTCGGCAGGATCGGCCTTCACACGCGGCAGCGCGTCGGCGAGCATGGCGAGGCCTTTCACCGATTGGGCGTCGGCGTAAGGGTGCGTCTCGCGCGAGCAGATCGCCTCGACGCAATGGTCGACGGCACGGATGCCGGTGGAGAGGAACAGCCATTCCGGCGTGTACACGGTGATGCCTGGATCGAGGATGGTCGCGCGCGGCACGGCGAGTGGATGCCGCAGCATCTGCTTCACGTTGGTGCTGCGGTCGGTGACGCCCGCAATCGACGAGAACTCGCCGCCGGCGATCGTGGTCGGCACGCTGATCTGGCGCACGTGAGGGGCGATCATCTCCGGCGCGACGCCCTTGTGCACGCGAATGCGCTCGATACCTGCGACGTCGTCGATGCCATTGGCGAGACAGAGCTGCACGGCTTTGGCGCCGTCGGTGATCGAGCCACCGCCGACCGTGACGATCAGGTCGGCGCCTGCCTCTCGGGCTGCATGGGTCGCCGCGATCACCGCCTCGCGCGGCGTATGTGCCGGCATCGCGTCGAACAGGCCCGTGCAGCGCGTGCCGAGCGCATCCTGGATTTTCGTGATCTCGTCGGTTTCTCGGTTCAGCGTCCCCGACACCATCAGGAAAGCGCGGCGCGTTCCCAGCCGGTCCATCTGCGCGCAGATGGCCCCGGCTGCAGGATGGCCGAACACGACCTCCTCGATCGCGCCGTAAACGACACGTCCCTGGTGCACGCCTGTCCTCCCCGGACAATTCGTCTTCGTTCTTGTCGGGCAAGTCTAGCCGAGCCCGCCGTATCAGTCATGTGCGAAGACGCTGGCCGCTCTCGAACGCTCCCACCGCTGTCAACCCGCCATCCGGCCAGGGCGTCGCTCCGAGTTCTGCGCGCGCTTTGGTCTTGAACTGTTCATCAACTCCACCCATGTTGGGACGCCCGCGGGTAAACGCGTACCCTGCTTTTTCCGCGGCTTTTGATGCGAGGACTGGGATGACCGAACCGGACGGAAGCGAGCGACTTGCCAGGACGCTTGTCAAAAAGCACGACTTCGTTCGGCCGCGGCATTACGCACTAGCAGGCGTCCTCGTCGCTTCGTTCGCTCTCGCCAGTTGCGGACAACCGACCTCGCAAGCGTCCGCGCCGCCGCCGGCTCCGGTGACGGTCGCCCAGCCGGTCAAGCGGACCGTCACCGATTGGGACGAGTTCACCGGCCGCTTCGAGGCGGTCGAGGAGGTGCAGGTGCGTCCGCGCGTCGGCGGCTTCGTCAACTCGGTCGAGTTCCAGGACGGCGCCATCGTGCACCAGGGCGATCTGCTCTACGTGATCGACCCGCGTCCGTTCGAGGCGGTGGCCGAGCAGGCCGACGGCCAGCTCTCCGACGCGCGTGCCAGGGTGGAGCTCGCCAAGCGCGAGCTCGACCGTGGCCTCAACCTGGTGCAGACCAGCGCCGTCTCCGAGCAGGTCGTCGACCAGCGCCGCCAGGCCCTGCAAGCCGCGCATGCGGCGGAAATGCAGGCCGAAGGCGCACTGAAGGCCGCCCGACTCAATATCGAGTTCACCCATGTCACCGCGCCGCTCACCGGCCGCGTCAGCCGCCATCTCGTCAGCCCCGGCAATCTCGTGCAGGGCAGCGACACCGGCACCTCGACGTTGCTCACCTCGATCGTCGCGCTCGACCCGATCTATATCTATTTCGACATGGATGAGACGACCTTCATCAAATACAGCAAGCTGTGGTTCGAAGGGAAGCGCCCGAGCTCGCGCGACACGGCCAATCCGGTGCAGGTGACGCTGGCCGGCGAGACCAAGCCGTCGCATGAGGGCACCGTCAACTTCCTCGACAACCGCCTCGACGTCTCCACCGGCACGCTGCGCAGCCGCGCCGTGGTCAAGAACACCGATCTGTCGATCCTGCCCGGCCAGTTCGGCCGCGTCCGCCTGATCGGTAGCGCGCCTTACGAGGCGCTGCTGATCCCCGACGTCGCTGTCGCGACCGACCAGTCCCGCAAGATCGTCTTCGTGGTGAAGCCTGACGATACCGTGGAGGCGCGACCCGTGGTGCTCGGGCCGCTCGACGACGGCCTGCGCGTGATCCGCGAGGGCCTGAAGGCAGAGGACCGCGTCATCGTCAACGGCATCCAGCGCGCCCGCGTCGGCGTCAAGGTCGCCCCGCAGACGGCTCAAGCTCCGGCTGGTGGCAAGTCATGAATCTCGGCCGTCTGTCCATCAACCAGCCCATCCTCGCGATGGTGCTGTCGATCGTGCTGCTGATCGTTGGCGCGCTCGCCTATACCACGCTGCCGGTCTCCGAATATCCGCAAGTGGTGCCGCCGACCGTCGTCGTCACCACGCAATATCCCGGCGCTTCCGCGCAGACCGTCTCCGACACGGTTGCGGCTCCCATCGAGCAGCAGATCAACGGCGTCGAGGACATGCTGTATCTCTACAGCCAGGCGACCTCGAACGGCCAGCTCACCATCACCGTCACCTTCAAGCTCGGCACCGACCTCGACAAGGCGCAGGTGCTGGTGCAGAACCGCGTCGCGATCGCGCAGCCGCAGCTGCCGGACGAAGTGCAGCGCAACGGCGTCGTCACCCGCAAGAACTCGCCCGACATCCTCATGGTCGTGTTCATGCTCTCGCCGGACGACACCTTCGACCAGCTTTACATCTCCAACTATGCGCTGCTCCAGGTCCGCGACCAGCTGCTGCGCATCGACGGCGTCGGCGACATCCAGATCTTCGGTGCGCGCGACTATTCGATGCGGCTGTGGCTCGACCCTGACCGCATCGCCAATCTCGGCCTCACCTCGACCGAGGTGCTGGCGGCGATCCGAGCCCAGAACGTTCAGATCGCGGGCGGCCAGATCGCCGAACCGCCGATCGCCGACCGCGCCTTCCAGCCGAACCTGGTGTTCACCGGGCGCCTGAAGGACCAGAAGCAGTTCGAGGACATCCTGATCAAGGCCGGCTCCGACGGCCGCACGGTGCGCCTGCGCGACGTCGCCCGCATCGAGCTCGGTGCGCTCGCCTACTCCACCAACAGCTTCCTGTTGCGCAAATCAGCGGTCGCGATGCTGGTGACGCAGCGGCCCGGCTCGAACGCGCTGGCTACTGCCAAGAACATCTCGGACACGATGGAGAAGCTCAAGACGAGCTTCCCGAAAGGCCTCGACTACAATATCGGCTACAACCCGACCGAGTTCATCGCGCAGTCCGTCCACGAACTGATCAAGACCATCTACGAGGCCATGCTGCTCGTGGTCATCGTCGTGCTGGTGTTCCTGCAGGGCTGGCGGCCCGCGATCATCCCGATCATCGCGATCCCGGTCTCGCTGGTCGGTACCTTCGCGGTGATGGCGGCGCTTGGCTTCTCCATCAACAATCTCACGCTGTTCGGGCTCGTCCTCGCCGTCGGCATCGTCGTCGACGACGCCATCGTCGTGGTGGAGAATGTCGAGCGCCATCTCGAGCATGGCCTGAGCCGGCGCGATGCCGCGCTCAAGACCATGGAGGAGGTCGGCGGCGCGCTGGTCTCGATCGCGCTGGTGCTGTGCGCGGTGTTCGTGCCGACCGCATTCCTTGGCGGCATCTCCGGGCAGTTCTTCCAGCAATTCGCCGTCACCATTGCGGTGGCGACCGCGATCTCCTGCTTCTGCTCCCTGACCCTGTCGCCGGCGCTGGCATCGCTGATCCTCACGCCGCACGAGGAGAAGCGGCCGCCCGCTGCGTGGAACCTGATCGCCCGCGGCTGGAATGGGTTCACCGGCGCCTTCAACCGTCTGTTCGACCGGCTCTCGCATGGCTATGCCGGCCTCGCCAATTTTGTGATCCGGCACTCTGTGGTCATGCTGCTGATCTACGTCGTGCTGATTGGCAGTGCCGGCTGGCTGATCGGGACGACGTCGCAAGGCTTTATTCCAGCGCAGGATCGCGGCTACGTCATCATCTCCGTGCAATTGCCGGGCGCCGCGTCGCTGGCGCGCACCACGGAGATCGTCCGCGAGATCGAGCGGATCTCGCTGGATACGCCGGGCATCGTCCGCGTCGCCGCCTTCGCGGGGTTCTCCGGCGCGACGCGCACGCAGGCCGGCAACGCGGCCGCACTGTTCCCGGTGTTCGACGAGCCCGAGGCGCGGCTCAAGAAGGGACTGACGGCGAACGCCATCACGGGAGAGCTGCGCAAGCGGCTCGCGGCGATCCAGGGCGCGTTCATCATCGTGATTCCGCCGCCGGCCGTGCCGGGCATCGGCACCGGCGGCGGCTTCACCATCCGCATCCAGGACCGCCAGGGCCGCGGGCCGGAGCTGCTCGCCGCCGCCACCGACGAGCTCGTCGCTGCGGCGCGCAAATCGCCTTCGCTGCTCGGGCCTACGGTGTTCTCGCCGTTCTCGGCCAACACGCCGCAGCTGTTCGTCGACATCGATCGCACCAAGGCGCAGAAGCTTGGTGTGCCTATCGCCAGCATCAACGACACGATCCAGACCTATTTCGGATCGACCTACGTGAACGACTTCAACCTGTTCGGCCGCACCTATCACGTCACGGCCCAGGCGGACTTCCCGTTCCGGAAAGAACCGAGCGACCTCGCGCGGCTGCGCACGCGCAACGCTTCGGGTGACACGGTGATGCTGGGCAGCGTGGTCGAGTTCAAGGACGTCTCCGGTCCCGATCGTGTCGCGCGCTACAATCTCTATGCGGCCTCCGAGCTCCAGGGCGAGCCGGCGCCGGGCGTCAGCTCCACCACCGCGCTCAACGCCATCAAGAAGCTCGCCGACGACACGCTGCCGAGCGGCTTCACCTTCGAATGGACCGACCTCTCCTATCAGCAGATCACCGGCGGCAACGCCGGCCTCTACGTGTTCCCGATCTGTGTGCTGTTCGTCTATCTCGTGCTCGCCGCGCAATATGGCAGCTGGACGTTGCCGTTCGCGGTGCTCCTGATCGTGCCGATGTGTCTGCTCGCTGCCACCATCGGCGTGCGCGTCATGGGGCAGGACGTCAACATCCTCACCCAGATCGGCTTCATCGTGCTGGTCGGGTTGGCCGCGAAGAACGCCATTCTAATCGTCGAGTTCGCACGCGACATCGAGCATGAAGGCAAGCCGCGCCTGGAGGCGGTGATCGACGCCTGCCGGCTGCGCCTGCGGCCGATCCTGATGACGTCCTTTGCCTTCATCCTCGGCGTCCTGCCGCTGGTGATCTCGTCCGGCTCCGGCTCGGAGATGCGTCAGGCCGTCGGCGTCGCCGTGTTCTTCGGCATGATCGGGGTGACGCTGTTCGGCCTGCTGTTCACGCCGATCTTCTACGTGGTGGTGCGGAACCTCGCCGAGGGGCGGAACGAGGGGAAGAAACCGGAAGTGGCGGCCTGACGCTGCCTCCATGGCCGTAGGCGGCTCCACATCCCTCCGCCGTCATCCCCGCGAAGGCGGGGATCCATAACCACAGGGAGGAGTTTGGCGGAGACTCGCAGTTGCCAGCTTCGTCTCAAACGCCTTCCTGTGGCTATCGCGACGAACGCAAGCGTTCGCGCGGGGGTCCCGGATCAGCGCTCCGCTTCGCTGCGCTTGTCCGGGACGACAACGGAGAACGTAGCGCCGCCGCTCCATACTAACGGCCTACGCCGAAATGGATGGGCAGGCCCTCGGTTCTTCACTACACTTCGCGCGATTTCAAAACAAAGCACTGCTGGGAGCCAACACATGAAATCAGCCCTTTTGGCCGCTGTCGCAACCTCGGCCCTGCTGCTGGCCGCGCCGGCCTTCGCACAAGGTGTCAAGATCGGCATCCTCAACGACCAGTCCGGCGTCTACGCCGACTACGGCGGCAAATGGTCGGTTGAAGCCGCCAAGATGGCGATCGAGGATTTTGGCGGCGAGGTGCTGGGCCAGAAGGTCGAGCTGGTCACCGCCGACCACCAGAACAAGCCTGATCTGGCCACCTCGATCGCGCGGCGCTGGTACGATGTCGAGAACGTCGACATGATCACGGAGCTGACGACTTCCTCGGTCGCGCTCGCGATCCACGAGCTCTCCAAGGAAAAGAAGAAGATCGACATCGTCGTCGGCGCGGCGACCTCGAGGCTGACAGGCGATGCCTGCCAGCCCTACGGCTTTCACTGGGCCTATGACACCCGCGCGCTCGGCGTCGGCACCGGCGGTGCGCTGACCAAGGCCGGCGGCGACACCTGGTTCTTCCTCACCGCCGACTACGCGTTCGGCTACGCGCTGGAGAAGGACACCAGCGAGATCGTCACTGCCAATGGCGGCAAGGTGGTCGGCTCGGTGCGCGTGCCGCTCAACTCCTCGGACTTCTCCTCCTTCCTGCTGCAGGCGCAGAGCTCGAAGGCGAAGATCGTCGGGCTCGCCAATGCCGGTCTCGACACCACCAACTCGATCAAGCAGGCGTCTGAATTCGGCATTGTCGCCAGTGGCCAGAAGCTCGCAGGGCTTCTGATGACGCTCGCCGAAGTGCACGGCCTCGGCCTGCAGGCGGCGCAAGGCCTGGTGCTGACCGAGGGCTATTACTGGGACGTCAACGACAAGTCGCGCAATCTCGGCGACCGCTTCCTCAAGCGCACCGGTCGGATGCCCAACATGATCCAGGCCGGCACCTATTCGGCAACGCTGAGCTACCTCAAGGCGGTCAAGGCTGCCGGCACCAAGGATCCGGACGCCGTCGCCAAAAAGCTGAAGGAGCTGCCGGTCGACGACGATTTCGCGCAGGGCGGCAAGGTGCTCGAGAACGGCCGCATGATCCACGACATGTATCTGTTCGAGGTCAAGAAGCCGTCGGAATCGAAGAAGCCGTGGGACTACTACAAGCTGCTCGCCACCGTCCCCGGCGACAAGGCGTTCTTCGCGGCGAAAGACAGCGGCTGCCCGCTGACGAAGTGAAGGGAAGAGGCAACGCTAGCGCTCCAATCTCGCTGTCATCCCCGCGAACGCGGGATCCATAACCACAGGGAGCGGTGTGGGGCGGAATAGGCAACTCCGAGTCTTCGCCCAACCTCTCCCTGTGGTTATGGGTCCCGGATCAGCGCTCCGCTTCGCTGCGCTTGTCCGGGACGACAGCCGAGATTGGAGCCGCAGCGCTTCCGTCACGCCACCACCGCGCCCAACGCCCCCGCCCACAGCGCAGTCGCCGCGATGTCCTGGATCATGAAACCCGGACCGCGCCTCAATACCCGGTCAGCTCGAGATAGCCAACGCCGTCATGCGTGCCGGCAAAACTGATCGGCCCTTCCCAGTAGGAGAAGCCGGTCCCCATCCAGGCTTTTGGGTTGAGCGGCTTGCAGGAAATCGAGAACGACCGCGACGGGATCGCGATCTGCCATTCCACCGGCAGCCTGCGTCCCGCGATCTCGGTGATCGCTTTCGGTGCCATCTGGATATCGCTGCCCGCGATCATCTGCGTCTCGCCCGCGGCGCTGATCCAGTTGCCAAACGGGTAATCCTTGCCGTCCTTCTGGCGCAGCCGATACAGCATCAGCTTGTCGCCGGACGACAGATGCAGCGACAGCCAGTCCCAGCCGGTCTGGTCAGTGTCGAGCGGCTGGCTGCTCCACTCGCGATCCATCCAGGCCTGGCCTGTCACATCGACCGGCTTGTCGTCGATGGTGAGCGTGCCTCGGGCGCGGTAGAACGGCTGGCTGTAATAGTACGAGGCTTGCCCGCGCTCGGACTTGCGGCTGAAACCGCGATCGCCTTGCAGCACCACGGGACGATCGGCCTCGAGCGTTAGCGCGTAGCTGAAATCCGTGCCGGATGCCTTCAGCGTCACCGGCGCCAGGGTCTGGTCGTCGGTGCGCTCAACCCCCTTCATCTCCCAATCGTCGATCCACGCTGCGAACGGCTTTGCCGTGACGCCGGCCTGTCCGATACCGCCGCGCGAAAACACCTCGTTGAAGCGGTGCGTGTCGGCGCGCGTCACCGCGGCATGCGCCATCCAGATCTGCTGGTTGGCCCAGCCTTCGCCTTGCGGACCCGGCCGGGCGGCCTGACGGAACAGCGTCCATTGCAGGCCACAGGCGGCGCCGCTGCGGTCTGTGAGATTTGCCGTGAGATACCACCACTCGATGCGAAACTCCGGATGCGGTCCATGATCCGCAGGGAAGTCGAACGTCTTTCCGGGCGTGACCTTGGCAAAGCCGTCTGCCGTCTCGCCGAGCCCGGCATAGCCCTGTGCCCTTGTACGACGCGCGAGAGCGAGTGCGGCGATGCCGCCGGCAAAGGCGCGCCGCGAAATCCTGTCAGCGCTCATTGGCAAAAACCTTCACGAGGCTCGCCGGCTGCATCCGCGCCAGTCGCAGCATCGGCAGCAATGCGGCGAGCAGCGAGGCAAACAGCGCGACTGCGACCAGCTCGACCAGTTGTAGCGGAAACACATGGAACGGCAGCCGCCAGCCGAACGCCTTCACGTTCACGATCGCGATCAGACACCACGCCACCAGCAACCCAAGCGGCACGGCCAGCAGCGCAGTGAACAGCGCGACCGACAGCGTCTTGGTCAATTCGATCGCGGCAAGGAGAGGGCGCGTGATGCCGATCGCCCAGAGCGGCGCGAGCTGTGGCAGGCGGGAGTTTGCCAGCGTCAAAAGGCTTGTCAGCAGCGCAATGCCGGCGACTCCAAGCGTGAACGCATTCAGCGCCGAAGTCACCGCGAAGGTGCGGTTGAAGATGCGGATCGATTCCGCCTTCACCGTCGCCTGGTCGGCGACGCTGCGGTCGTCGAGCGCGAACTGCCTCTGCAACGCCGCAATCAGGTCGGGGATATTCTCTTTCGCGACGATGAGCCCGATCCGCGTCTGCGGTGTCTGCGGAAACTGCCGGATCAGCGCAGCGACATTGACAGCAAGCTGCCCCTTGGGATTGCCGTAATCGGCGTAGATGCCGACGATGTCGAGCTCCCAGGTTCCGCCCGGCGCCGGCACCTCGATGACATCGCCGACGCGGACGTTGAGGCGGCGGCTCAATTGCTCGCTGATGAAGGCCGCATTGCCGGGCACGAGCCGGGTCCAGGCGCGCGGCGCGGTCTCTAGCAGCGGCCAGCGCTCGCGATAGAGCGCGTGATCGGGCAGGCCGAGTAATTCTACCGGCTGGCCCTGAACCTGTGTCTCGGCCCGTCCGCCCGACAGGATTGCCTGCACATCGCTGCGTTCCTTCAGCCAGCCCCGGATCGCGACACCTTGCGCATTATCGGCGGCGCTGATGTAGACGTCGGCGGCGAGGCGTCCGTTGAGCCAGCCGATAAACGTGCGGCTGAACGTCTCCACCATGGTGGAGACCCCGACATTGACGGCGAGCGCGAGCAGCAGTGCCATCAGCGCCAGCGACAATCCCGAGAGCTGTTGCCGGCTGTCCGCCCAGAACCACAGCGCGAGAGGTCCGCGCGCGGTGCGCTGGCCGATCAGCAGGATAATCTCGAGGAACGCCGGCAGGATCAGCGCCGCGCCGAACATCAGCGCGGCCAGCACGCCGAAGCCCGCGATCAGCGACACACCATAGTGAAGCAGCAGCAGCGCGACCGCGAACACGGCGCAGGCAGCACAGCTTTGCAGGATCAGCCAGCGGCGCTGCCGCTGCTGCCAGGCGTATGGCTGCGCCGTCGCCAGCACCGGCATCCTGATCGCCTTGATCAGGCTAGTCGCCGCCGCCACAAGCGCGCCGGCCACGCTGATGCCGATGCCGGCGAGCCACCATTCGGGTTGCAGGCTGAGCTGCCCCGGGATCTGCGCGCCATAGAGCCCGCGCAGTGATGCCGCGACGTCGGGTAACAAGGCGGCCGCGATAAAGTAGCCGCAGACGAGCCCGATCAGCCCTGCGACCAGCGCCAGGGCCACCAGCTCGACCACCAGCATGGTGTTGACCAGCCGCGCCGAGGCGCCGCAGGCGCGCAAGGTGCGCAGCATCGGCAGCCGCTGCTCGAAGGCGAGGCCCACGGCCGAGTTGACGATGAACAGGCCGACAAAGAACGACAGCAGGCCGAAGGCGGTGAGGTTGAGATGGAAACTGTCGGTCAGGCGCTCCAGCTCGGTCTCCGCGTTCGGTTCGACCCGCTGCAGCTGGTCGCCGACGATGCTCTGCAGCGGCGCTGGCTTGCCCTTCGCCTTGCCGATCAGAAGCCGCGACACCTGGTCCGGCTTGTTCAGCAGGCGTTGCGCCACGCCGATATCGACGACGAGCACATCAGGGACGAGCTGCGGCAGCACGCGCAGCGGCGGCAGCTTTGCGCCGCTGCTGATCGGCGGGGCCGCGCCCTCCTGCTCCTGCAAGTCGTTCAGCGTTTCCTGCGCCACCAGCGTCTGGCCGGGTGGGGCAACAAAGCTGCTTAGATCCGAGGCCCCAAGGCGCGGCGTATTGCCGACATCGGCCGGCATCGTCACCGGCTCGATGCCGAGCAGCCGGACCGAGCGTCCATTCACCTGAACGCGGCCCTCCAGCACCGGCGAGACCGGCCAGCCCGCGCGCCTCAGCTTGACGAATAGGCCTTGCGAGAACGTCGCCGCGTTCGGCGCCACCAGCATGGCGGTGCGCGCGCCGCCAAAGGTCGCCGCGGCGCGGTCATAGGCGTTGCGGGCCTGCTGGTTGATTGCCTGCACGCCGCTCCACAGCGCCGTCGCCGCGATCAGCCCGATCAGGAGCGTCGCGAATTGCATCCTGTGCCGCCGCCAGTGGCTCAGGAGCACCGCAAGCACCCACAGCGCGCGCCTCATGCGATTCGTCCCGCGTGCAAGGTGAGGTGGCGGTCGAGCGTGCCGGCCAGATGGAGGCTGTGCGTCACCATCAGGAAGCCGCAGCCGGTGCGCGCGACGAGGTCGCGCGTCAGGGCCAGCACGTCCTCGGCGGTGGCTTCGTCCAGATTGCCGGTCGGCTCGTCCGCCAGCAGCAGCGACGGTTTCGTCGCCAATGCCCGGCCGATTGCGACCCGCTGCTGCTGGCCGCCTGATAATTGCTCTGGATAACGCTTGAGCAGTCCGCCAAGCCCGAGCCGCTCGACCAGCTCCTTGGTCCAGGCCGCATCCTGCCGGCCGGCGATCCGCGCCTGGAAAGCGAGATTGTCGGCGACCGACAGGCTCGGGATCAGGTTGAACTGCTGGAAAACCAGCCCGATCCGGTCGCGCCGGAGCTCGGCGCGTCCCGCGTCCGACAGTTTGGTAACTTCGGTGTCTTCCAGTCGGATCGAGCCGCTATCGGCGGCATCGAGCCCCGCGATCAGGTGCAGCAGCGTGCTCTTGCCGCTGCCGGATTCCCCGGTGAGCGCGACGCGCTCGCCGGCCTTGAGATCAAGGTCGACGCCGCGCAGCACATGGACCGGCTCGGCGGCCGAGGAGAAGGTTTTGGAGAGGTTTCGGATATTTAGCAAGACCTGATCGCGCCGCACGGAATTAACGGAAATGCTGCGTAGCACACTTATTGCGGCAATGCCGGGGTTGCGTTGGCTTCCAAGGCGTTGTTAGCTTCCAATACGGCCAAATCAAAAAAGTGCCGACAAAGAGACATACGGGGAGAATCATGAGCGCTCAGGGAACGCCCAATGCGGCGGGTAAGACGACCGATACGCCGAAGGGCGCCTGGACCGTCACGTTTCTCCTCTTTCTCTTCATGGTGGTGAACTTCGCCGACAAGATCGTCGTCGGCCTCGCCGGCGTGCCGATCATGACCGACATGAAGCTCGATGCCGAGCAATTCGGCCTGCTCGGGTCGTCGTTCTTCTTCCTGTTCTCAATCTCCGCCATCGTGGTCGGCTTCATCGTCAACAAGGTGCCGACGCGCTGGGTGCTGCTGACCCTCGCGGTGATCTGGGCGCTGGCGCAGTTCCCGATGGTCGGCACCGTCTCCTTCACCACGCTGCTGATCTGCCGCATCGTGTTGGGTGCGGGCGAAGGCCCGGCCTTCTCGGTGGCCGCGCACGCGATCTACAAATGGTTCCCCGATGAGAGGCGCACGCTGCCGACCGCGATCCTGTCGCAGGGCTCGGCCTTCGGCGTCATTCTCGCGGTGCCGGCGCTGAACTGGGTCATCGTCAATCACTCCTGGCACTACGCCTTCGGTGCGCTCGGAATCGTCGGCCTGATCTGGGTCTGTGCCTGGCTTATCTTCGGCAAGGAGGGGCCGCTGGAGGACACGCAGGTTCTTGCCACCACCGAGCCGAAGATTCCCTATTTCCAGCTTCTGACCTCGCGCACCTTCCTCGGTTGCGTGATCGCGACCTTCGGCGCCTATTGGGCACTGTCGCTCGGCCTCACCTGGTTCACGCCCTTCATCGTCAAGGGGCTCGGCTTCTCGCAGAGCCAGGCCGGCTTTGTCTCGATCCTGCCCTGGGTGTTCGGCGCCACCGTCGTGATTCTCACGGGCTGGATCTCGCAGGTGATGATGGCGCGCGGCTACACCACGCGCATCTCGCGCGGTGTGCTGGGCTCGGTGCCGCTGATCATCGGCGGCCTGATCCTCGCGACGATGCCGCATGCAACGGGCGCCGGCCTGCAGATCGCGCTGCTCGTGGTCGGCTCCGGTCTCTGCGGCGCGATCTACGTCGTCTGCCCGCCGATGCTCGGCGAATTCACCCCGGCCTCGCAGCGCGGCGCGGTCATTGCGATCTACGGCGCGCTCTACACGCTCTCCGGCATCATCGCGCCGAGCGTGATGGGCACCGTGATCCAGCGCGCCGGCAGCATGCTCGACGGCTACAT
Organism: Bradyrhizobium sp. BR 10289; assembly: GCF_019455385.1. Taxonomy (GTDB): domain Bacteria; phylum Pseudomonadota; class Alphaproteobacteria; order Rhizobiales; family Xanthobacteraceae; genus Bradyrhizobium. Next base: position 60,359 of record NZ_JACOFR010000014.1, on the reverse strand, counting down.
GACCGGTTTCACCATCAACGCGGTGGTGATGATCGGCTCCGGCGTGATCGGCCTGCTGCTGCTCTGGCCGAACACGGAGAAGGCGCGGTTGACCCGCGGTGCCGCGGCGCAGCCCGCGCCGCTGAAAGGCGCGGTGTCGCCGACGTAAGGGGGCGGGGACGAGGCGACCCTGCCGACGGCTCAATTCGTCTTGGCTTGCGGCTTCCGCTCGGTGAACGGCGACAGCACCACGGTGGCCAGCATGAAGATCACCGACGCGCCGAACACCCAATGCGGCGCGCTTTGATCCATGATCCAGCCGAACAGCAGCGGCGAGACGATGCCGCCGAGATTGAAGCCGGTGGAGACGATGCCGAAGGCGCGGCCCGCGGCGCCGGCCGGCGCGGCATTGCGCACCAGCATGTCGCGCGACGGCGCGATCACGCCGGAGAGGAAGCCCGCGCTCGCCATCGCCGCCGTCAAAGCCCAGCCCGGCAATGTCACCAGCGCGATCAGCAGCACGATTGCGGCGTTCGCGGCAAAGCAGGCCGCTGCGACATAGCCGTGATGCTCGGTGTGGTCGGCGAGGAAGCCGCCGGCGAGCACGCCGGCAGCGCTGCAGCCGAGGAACGCGGTCAGCGCGACATTGGCGATCGAATAGGAGGTGCCGTAGCCGCTCATCAGCGCCACCACGCCAAAATTGTTGATGCCGGCGACCGACAGGCTGAGCAGCATGAACAGCGCGGTCAGCGTGATCAGCGCGGGCGTGATCACCGCCTGCTTCGGCGCGTTCTCGTTGCCCGGCTTTTTCTTATGAGCGCCGGCCTCGGGAATGCCCATGGCGATCAGCAGCAGCGCCACCAGAATGGCGACTGCGCCCGATGCGATCAGCGCACCGACACCGCCCGACACTGTGACCAGCGCCGCCACGATCGCCGGCGTCACCGCGCCGCCGAGATAGCCGGCAAAGGTATGAACCGAGAACGCGCGCCCCATCCGCGCCTCGTCCATGTGCTCGGCGAGGATCGCGTAATCGGCGGGGTGATAGACGCTGTTGGCGAGCCCGAGCAGCACGGCACAGGCGATCAGCGACGCGTAGCTCAAGTGCAGGCCGAGCAGGATCAGCGCGCAGCCGCCGAGCGTCAGCCCGATCAGCAGAATCTTCCGCGCGCCAAAATGATCGACGAGATAGCCGGTCGGCGCCTGCGTCAGGCCCGATACGACGGCCAGAATGGTCAGCGAGAAGCCGAGCTCGACATAGCCGACGCCGAGCCTGTCCTTCAGGAACGGAAACAGCATCGGCAGCACCAGCAGATGGAAATGGCTGACCCAATGCGCGATCGAGATTCCGGTCAGCGTGCGCAGCGCGCTGTCCGCCTTGCCTTGTTGCGGTGCGGCGAGAACGTCGACCATTGCAGTTCCGTTTTGCGGCTTGAGAGACGCGCAAACTATCGGGGAGGGCGGTTATTTGTCCATGAACAGAGGTGCATGGCAGGTAGCGCGGGTGGGGAAGCAAGGGGCGACGACCCGTGCAGCGCGCCAGCTTACGATCAAAATCCCGCAGCCCTCACAACGGCTCGTCGTCACAACCGTCGCGATCGCGCTTTGGCGTCGCGATATCGCCGTCGTCGTCATCCTCATCGAGATCGCGCAGGCGCCTGGGCTTCTTCGCCTTGCCCTCAGCGATCTCTGACTTCGGTGGTGCGCTTGGTTTTGTGGTCCCGATCTTGGCCATGGCTGGTTCCGGATGGTGATGCGTCACCCGATTTGATCCGGAAAATATGTGCGGTCCCTGACCTGCCGCAAGAAGGGGAGGAGGGCTGGGCGCGTCAGTGCACCACGGGCCCGCCCGCCTTCTTCCAGGCGTCGATACCGCCGGCGATATGGGCGGTATTGCCGAGCCCTGCTTCTTTCGCAGCTGCAACAGCCATAGCCGAGCGCTCGCCGAACGCGCAGAAGAACACGACGCGCCGGCCCGTTGCGGCCGCGACCTCGCGCAGCATGCCGCCGGGTTTCAGACTCTCCTCGACCGAAGGATAGGGTGTGTGCAGCGCGCCCTCGAGCATGCCGTGCTTGGCGCGTTCGTTGCTTTCGCGCAGGTCGACCAGCAGGATGTCGGGCCGGTGAAGCGAGCGGATCGCCTCGATTGCGCTGAGCGCACGGCCCTCTTTCTCCAACTCCTCCTGATGCAGGCCGACGCGCATGTTGGCGGGCACGGCCACATCCATCATTTTCGGATTGGGCAGCTTCAGATTGGACATCAGCTCGATATATTCATCGACCGAGCGCACCTGCAGCCGCGGATTGTAGCGCTTCTCCTCGCCGATGGTGGAGACGGTGTCGCCCTTGTAGTCATGCGCCGGGAAAACCATCGTCTCGTCCGGCAGCTTGAGCAGCCGATTGAAGATCGAATCGTATTGCGCGCGCGACGAGCCGTTCTGGAAATCGGTGCGGCCGGTGCCGCGGATCAGCAGCGTATCGCCGGTGAAGACGCGGTCGCCCATCAGGTAGGAATAGGAATCGTCGGTATGGCCGGGCGTGTACATCACGTCGAGCGACAGGCCCTCGATCGTCACCTTGTCGCCGTCGGCCACCCGCATCGCCACCACGTCGGCCTTGGTCTGGTCGCCCATCACGGTCATGCAATGGGTGCGGTCGCGCAACTCGCCGAGCCCGGTGACATGGTCGGCATGCAGATGCGTATCGACCGCCTTGACCAGCTTGAGGTCGAGCTCGCGCAGCAGCTGGCAGTAACGGTCGACCTTCTCCAGCACGGGATCGAGGATCAGCGCCTCGCCGCCGGGGCGGCTGGCGAGGAGATAGCTGTAAGTGCCCGAAACGCTGTCGAAGAGCTGGCGGAAGATCATGGCAGGACCCGGCGTGGAACTGATTTCGACGATTCTACTACGATATGGGCTCACGGGAGAAGCAATTCACTGTGTAGACAAGGAAATTTGGAAGATTTTTATTCTACGTGATGAGGCTGGGATGGGGGCGCGATGGCCGATCCCCAAATTCACAGTCGTCCCTTGCGAACGCAGGGACCCATAACCCCAGGGAGGAGTTTGGCGAAGATCAGCGGTTCGGTACCGCCCCAATCGAAAGATCACGCGGTATGGGCCTCGGCGTTCGCAGGGACGACAGCGGAGCTATGACCGCGCGCCCGTCGACCCCTATCCCGCAATCCCCGGATTGCCGTCTATGCCCTTCAGCGTGACGCCGGTGCCGAGGCGCTCCTGAAACATCCGGCCTGAGCGCAGATATTTGGCGACCACGTCCCACACCGGTGCGCCCTGCTGGCCGTTGACGGAGGCCCAGCCGGCGACCTTGTAGCGGTGGCTGGCGTTGAGCGTCTTGCCGCCGTTGAGCTTCAGCTCGGAGATGCGGCTGCCGGCCGCGTTCGTGGGGTTGCAGGTGTAGCTGAGCCCCCCGGCGCGCACCATGTCGCCGCCCTGCTGGTAATAGGGATCGGCGTTGAATAGATTGTCGCAGATGTCTTCCAGCACGTTCTTGATGTCCGCACCTAGCATCTCCTGCACATAGGTCTCGGGATAGGTGATCGCGGTTTCCGCGAGCACATCCTCCATGGTCAGCGGCTGACCCGACAGCGCGGTGACGCCCCAGCGGAAACCCGGCGACAGCGCGATCTCGGCATCGAGCTCGGTGCGCAGCGCGGTGCAGATCAGTTCGTCGACGGGACCTGTAAAATTGTCGCGGCGAAACAGCAGCCGGTCCGGCGTTGCGATCTTCTCCGACCAGTCGGTCACGTAAGGCGCGCGCAGCCGGCCGATCAGTTCGGCCATAGCAGGGTCGGGCTTCAGCAGCTCGGAATAAACCGGCAGCAGATGATATCTGACGTCGCTGACCTTGCCCTTGTCGAGCGCGAGATCGAGCACGCCCAGGAATTTCCCGTTGGAGCCGGCATTGGTGACGAGCGTAGTGCCGCCGGCGTTCTTCACGGGCATCGGCTGCGGCACGGCGTCATGGGTATGGCCGCCGAGGATGACGTCGATGCCGGTGACGCGGCTGGCGAGCTTGAGATCGACATCCATGCCGTTGTGCGACAGCAGGATGACCGCATCGACCTTTTCGCTGGCCCGCAAGCCATCGACATGTTTCTGCAGCTCTTCCTCGCGGATGCCGAAGGTCCAGTCCGGCGTGAACCGTTTCGGGTGCGCGATCGGCACGTAAGGAAAAGCCTGGCCGACGATGGCGACGCGATGGCCGCCGAGCTCCTTGATCGTCGACGGCTTGAACACGCGCCCGCTCGCCTTGTCGAAAGCGCTCGCATCGTTGAACGCGGCCTCCTCGGTCAGGAAAACGTTCTGCGCCAGAAACTCGCCCTTGAAGCGCTCGAGATTGTCGCGGAGCACCTGCTCGCCATAGGTGAATTCCCAATGCCCGGTCATCGCCTCGATGCCGAGCAGATTGGCGACCTCGACCATGTCGCGGCCCTGCATGACGTTGGCAAGACCGGTGCCCTGCCAGAGGTCGCCGCCGTCGACCAGCAGCGAATTTCTCTCGCCGACATCGCCGCGCAGGCGGTCGATCAGCGTCTTCAGATGCGCGAAGCCGCCGAGCTTGCCGAAGCGCCCCGCGGACTTCTCGAACTCGAAACAGGTGAAGGCATAGGCATCGGCGCTGTCGGGCCGGATGCCGAACCGTTCGAGGAAGGCGCGGCCGACCAGATGCGGCGGACGCCCCGCCATCTCACCGATGCCGATATTGACGCTGGGCTCGCGGAAATAGACCGGGTTGAGCTGCGCATGCGTGTCGGTGATGTGCAGGATGCGCACATTGCCGAACCGTTCGAGGTCGTAGATGCTGGCGGTCTCGGCGCCGCGCGCGAGCCGTGGCAGGCCAGCTGAGACGGCGGCAACGCCTACACTCTTCAGGAAATCGCGGCGGCGGATCGCCATCCAATTTCTCCGCCCTCAATGATCGCTCGACTGCTGCAAGAGATACAATCTAGCGGATTTCCATGGCCTTCCACGCCTCTTTTTCAGAATTGGCCTGGAAGATCGACGCTTTCGCCAGCGCCTCGGCTTCCTTCGATGCAGCGACCGCACGGTCGAAATCGCCGCTATCGCCGGCCTTCTTGGCGGCCGCCAGCGCGGTTACGGTCACGGTCCATTGGTTGCGCATGCCGGCTGCCTCCTTGGAAGCAGCCTCCGCGGCGGCATAGGCCGCCTTGTAGTCCGCCTCGCTGGCCGCGCGCGCTGCCGGCGCGAAGCTCAATGCAAACAGCATGGCCAGGTTAAGTGACCGCTTCATGGCCGTGCTCCCGGCCCTGAAATCGGCAGGCCGTTGGCGACGTAGGACAGGAAATATTCGACGTCGCGATATTCATCCGCCTGCGGCTCCAGCGGAACCGCGCGGGTCTGGCTGTTGCAGGTGACGAAACGGCGGCTGATCGTGCCCATGCCGCTCCATTCCGAGCGGTAGATCGGCATCGCGTTCAGGATGCCGAGCGCAGGCGCCAGGATCTCGGCGCGGATGCGCTCGCCCGGGCTCTGCACATGGCAGCTGGCGCAGGAGAAATTCAGCTGGCCGCGGCGGGTGTAGAAGTAGCGCTTGCCGTTCTCGAACGCCTCCAGCGCGCGCGGGTCATCGGGAATCTTGATGTCCATCAGCTTGCCGCGCGAGGTGAAGGCCATGTAGGCGGTCAGCGAAGCCATCTCGTCCTTGACGTAGGAATAGGGCGCCTCGCCATTGGCTTCGCGACAGCGGTTGAGCGCGAGCTCGAGCGTGACGACCTTGCCCTCCTTCGTGTCGAAATAGGGATAGTTCTGGCGGATGCCGATGCCTCCATTGGGGAAGCAGTCCGCATAGGTCTTGCCGTTCTTGAACGGCGTCGCAAACATCTCCTTGCCGGCATCGAGCGCGAATTCGTAAGGCGGGAATTCCTCCTTCTCCTGCCACTGCCGCTTCATGTCCGCGTTCATGGAGTAAGGACCGTTGACGAAGTCCTCATGCTTCACGTCGGGAAATTTCTGGAAGAAGAAGTTCTGGAATGCTTTCGCATCAGTCGCGGGATCGACCTTGTCGGCCGCGACCACGCGCGGAGATGTCAGGGCGAACGCGACCAGCGCGGCGCTCAACGATGCAAGCAGAACGGCGGAGCGAGCCTTCATCACGCGATCTTCGCGGTGATTGTGTCCGACCCGCCCTTGTTGTCGGTCCAGGAGATCTTGAGGTCGTCGCCCTTCTTGCCGCCCTTGAAGCTGAACTTCACGTAAGGGTCCTTGGAGACCGCGGTGCCCCAATTGGCGACGAAGACGTCCTTGCCGTTACATTCGAACTTCAGCTCCTGGATGTAGTGCGCGGGGATCAGCTCGCCCTTGGAATCCTTGACGAGGCCGGTGTCCATGGGGTGCTGGATCAGCGTCTGCACCTCGGTGATGTCGCCGTTGGCGGTGGCGCGTACGCGAATGCTGGATGCCATGTCTGATCTCCCTAACCGCCGCAGCCGCCGACGGTGACCTTGACCTCTTTGGTCGCGCTGTAGAGCTTGCCGTCGGCCTCCACGATCGCGGTCACGTTGCTGGTCTTGGCCATCTTCAGGCGGTTGGCGATAGCGGGCAGCGTGCCGTCGGGAATCCTGTAGGACGCCGCGAGCGCATTCGGGTTCTCGGCGACGAGGAACGAGATCGAGGTGACCTTGTCCAGTGTCGTCGTCACCGAGATCGGCACCACGCCGCCATTTTCGGCGATCTCGGGCGCGTCGAGCTTGACCTTCTCGGACGGCTCCGCCGTCCTGCCGTAGAGCGCCTTGATCGCATCCGCTTCGTTCTTCAGCTTGAACGCTTCTTCCGGATATTTGTCGTTGGCCGCCGCGCGCGCGGGAGCGAACGGCAGATTGCCGAGGCCGAGCAGCGCGACGCTGGCTGCGCCCTGAAGGATCAGGCGCCGCGTCGGATGAGAGCCGGTGGTCGCAGTCATCGGAAAGTCTCCTGCACAGTCTCTTGCGTGCCTGAAGTCACAGGGTTTGCAGGAAATCAACGATCGCGCTGATCTCCTGCTCGGTCAAAATCCGGTTACGCCCGAACGGCGGCATCATGGTCTGCGGATTGCGCCTGGTCTCGTCGAAAATGATCGCGGTGAGTTCGTTGCGATCAGGGTATTTTGATTTGAGGTCCTTCAGCTCCGGGCCGATCGTTCCGGGCAGGTCACCGCCCTTGATGACGTGGCAGGTCAGGCAGTTGCCCTTGCCGCGGTCGAAAGCGAGTTTTTGGCCCTCGGCGGCAGCGGATTGCGCCCGCGCCGGGTCCACAAGGCCGGCGGCGAAGGCCAGCAGAAGGAACAGAAGGGGCGTTCGAGCAAGGGCGGTCAAGGCGTCATTCCGAGGCGTTGTGGCGAAGGTCTCGATCGCGGAAATAGAAGCGTTCCAAAGCACAAAGGGCTGGACCTGACAATCAAGACTATTCACGCGGCAAAATGGAGTTAATATCTTCCGCATTGCAACTGAAGAGATTATTTGTTCGGCCGATTTGGCCCGGGCGCTCAGGGTGGTGGGCGGCGGGGCCGGCTTTTTCCAGCGCCCGGCGGGTTTGCAGGGCGCTTGGGCGCTCGTCCTGTTTTCATCCGCGTTCTCGTTTTTTCAAGGGGACCTCACTTGGCTGAATATGTCGTTGAATTTGGCAGGGACGGCGGGCGCGTCGAGCCGGATGGACGCCTCGATGCGCCGGCCTTTCATCGCAACCACGAGCCGCTCTGGGCGGCGCTGGAGACGCATCTCGCCGGCCTGACCGGCGACGTGGTCGAGGTCGGCAGCGGAACCGGCCAGCACGTGGTCCATTTCGCCCGCCATACGCCCGGCCTCGTCTGGTGGCCGAGCGATCTCAATCCGCGGCACCTCAAGAGCATCGAGGCCTGGCGCGTCCATTCGAGCCTGCCAAACATCCGTTCGCCCTTACGGATCGATCTCACCGATCCGGACTGGTGTCCTGAGATGAAAAGCGGGCAGGCGCCGACCAGCCTTGCCGCGGTGTTCTGCGCCAACGTCATCCACATCGCGCCTTGGAACGTGGCCGAAGGTCTGTTCGCCGGCGCCGGCCGCTATTTGCGCGCCGACGGCAAGCTATTCCTCTACGGCCCGTTCAAGCGCGACGGCAAGCACACCGCGCTCAGCAACGCCGTGTTCGACACCTCCTTGCGCGAAGGCAATCCCGACTGGGGCGTGCGTGATATCGGCGATGTCGAAAAGCTCGCACTGGCGGTGGGCCTTGCCCTCGTCGACACGATCGAGATGCCGGCGAATAATCTCACACTGGTGTTTGCGCGCTAGAAGGTCGTCATGCCCGGGCTTGTCCCGGGCATCCACGTTCTTCGAGTGACAAAGCAAGTCGTGGATGGCCGGGTCAAGCCCGGCCATGACGGCACTAGCTCTCGTCCTTCCACCCGATCTTCTCCTTCAAGAACCGGAAGCCGATCACCTCAAACCCGGCGCGCTCCTTGTTGTCCTTGCCGTAGCCGTGGCCGCCCGCTTCCGGCTCGTAGAACCAGGCCTCATAGCCCATCGCCTGGAGCTTGGCCGCCATCTTGCGCGCGTGGCCGGGATGGACGCGGTCGTCGCGTCGGGTGGTGGCGATCAGGATCGGCGGATAGGACTGGCCGGCTTTCACGTTGTGATAGGCGGAATAGGTCTTGAGCCACTCCCATTCCTCCGGCTTGTCGGGGTCGCCATATTCCGCGATCCAGCTCGCGCCCGCGAGCAGCTTTGTGTAGCGGCGCATGTCGATCAGCGGGATGGTGCAGAACAGGGCGCCGAAGCGCTCGGGATAGCGCACCAGCATGTTGGTGATGAGGATGCCGCCGTTCGATCCGCCCTGGGCAGCGATGCGCTTCGCGCTGGTCACGCCGCGGCGGACGAGATCTGCGGCAACGGCCGCAAAGTCGTCATGCGAGAGCTTCTTGCCGGCGAGCCGCCCGGCATCATGCCAGCGCGTGCCGAACTCGCCGCCGCCGCGCAAGTTGGCCTGCACAACGGTGCCGCCGCGCTCCAGCCACAGCTTGCCGAGCGAAGCGTTGTAATACGGCTTCACCGCGAGGGCGAAGCCGCCATAGGCGCTCATATAGACCGGCGCATCGCCGGTCTCCTTGGCGGGCCCGGTCTGGACATAGGGAATGCGCTCGCCGTCGATCGAGATCGCCTCGTGCTGCGTCACCACGAGACCATCGGCAGTGAACGTTTTCGGTGCCTGCTTCAGCACGGTCGGGCTCGCGACACCGCGCTCCATCAACAGCATCGAGGGCGGGGTGAGCGGGTCCTGCACGTTGGCGAGCAGGTCGCCGTTGCTCTCGGAGGGATGGCGGTCGAGCGGCCAGACGTCGACGACGCCGATCTGAGGCAGGCCGGAAAGCATCTCGCGGCTCCAGCCGCTCGCGGACGGCGTGTGAATCTCGAATTGCGGCTTGAGCTCGTCGAGGATGGAGAGCACCAGCTTTCCTGCGACCCAGAACAGGCCTTGCAGCGCGCGCCGCGGCGCCGGCTCGAACAGGACCGCGAAATCGCGGCTGCCGGCGAGGAATGCCGGGAGCGAGATGCCGAGCACGGTGTCGGTGGCGTAGGTCCGTCCCCCGACAGTCCAGTCCTTGCGCAGCTTCATCGCGAACCAGTCGCCATGGGCCTGCATCCAGATGCCGGTCGGCAGGTCGAGCTTCGTCATCGTGCCGGCGGCATCGCGCAGCCAGACCGCGTAGTTGAAGAAGTCGATCTGGTCGACGATCCAGACCCGCGGCGCAGGCCCGGTGTCGTCGCTCATCCCGTAGATCATCATGTGATCGGAGGCAGTCTCGATGATCACCTCGGCCTGCTCAACAGGCTGGCCGCGCCGCCACAGCCGAACGGTCCGCGCATAGCCGGAGCTCGTGGTCATGCCCTCGCCATGCGCGCTCGACAGCAGCAGCGTATCGGCATCGAGCCAGTCGAGGCCGCCCTTCGCTTCCGGCAGTGTGAAGCCGCCCGCGACGAAACTCTTGGTGGCGAGGTCGAATTCCCGCAAGGTCACGGCATCGCTGCCGCCGCGCGACAGGCTGAGGATCGCCCGCGCGCTGCCCGGCATCGTGGCGATCCCGCTGAGCAGCCAGTCTTCGCCTTCCTTTGCTGCGAGCTCGTCGATATCAAGCAGCGTCTCCCACGCAGGATCGGTCTTGCGAAACTCCGCCAGCGTGGTCCGCCGCCACAAGCCGCGCGGATGCGCGGCATCCTTCCAGAGGTTGTGCAGTTCGTCGCCGCGCCGGCTGACATAGGGGATGTTGTCGGGACGATCGTAGATCGCCGCGAGGATGTCGCGATCGCGCACATAGGCCGGCCCGCTGAACGCGGCCAGTGTCAGCTGATTCTGCCGCGTGACGAAATCGAGCGCCTGCTTGCCTTCGATTTCCTCCAGCCAGAGCCAGGGATCGTCGTCGGGAGCTTGAAGCGTAGGCCTGTCGTCGACGGTCATGAACGAAACTCCTGAAGGTCGCGGCGGATAGGATTTGATCGAGCGCAAGCCGTCAAGGCTGCGCTCGGGTATCATCGGCCCGATTGCGTCAGAGGCATGGCCTGCGCCCGTTCGCGCCGGTTGCTCCCCCTCCCGTGCCCCTCCATAGTGCCGGGAATCAACGAGGCCCTTTTGAAGTCCCCTGGGGCGGAAATGCCGATGCTCGACGTGACGACAGCCGATGAGATCTCCGATGACGCACGCGTGCGTTCCAATGTGGTGCGCCTCGCCGCGGCGCAGGCGCTGACCGGCGCCAATTCGGCTGTCATCTTCGCCACCGGCGCGATCGTCGGCGCGACGCTGGCGCCCGACATGTCGTTCGCGACGGTGCCGATCTCGATGTATGTGGTGGGCCTTGCCGCCGGCACGCTGCCGACCGGCGCGATCTCGCGCCGCTTCGGCCGCCGCGCGGCCTTCATCGTCGGCACCGGGCTCGGCACGCTCACCGGCCTGTGCGGCTGCTTTGCGATCCTGCGCGGCTCGTTCGCGCTGTTCTGTCTCGCGACCTTCCTCGGCGGCCTCTACGGCGCTGTCGCGCAATCCTACCGCTTCGCCGCGGCCGACGGTGCCAGCGCGGCCTATCGCCCGAAAGCGGTGTCCTGGGTGATGGCGGGAGGGGTGTTCGCCGGGGTGCTTGGTCCACAGCTCGTGCAATGGACCATGGATGTCTGGCAGCCTTACCTGTTCGCCTTCAGCTTCCTGGTGCAGGCCGCCGTTGCGCTGGTCGCGATGGGCATCGTCGCCGGCGTCGACATGCCGAAGCCGGCTGCGGCTGATCTGCACGGCGGCCGGCCGCTGCTCACCATCGTCAGCCAGCCGCGCTTCATCGCCGCGGCATTGTGCGGCGTCATCGCCTATCCCATGATGAATCTGGTGATGACCTCGGCGCCGCTCGCCATGAAGCTGTGCGGCCTCAGCGTTTCCGATTCCAATTTCGGTCTGCAATGGCACATCGTTGCCATGTACGGTCCGAGCTTCTTCACCGGCGCGCTGATCGCGCGCTTCGGCGCACCGAAAGTCGTTGCCGCAGGTCTGCTGCTGGAAGCGGGCGCTGCCACCATCGGCCTCTCCGGCATCACCGCGATGCATTTCTGGGCGACGCTTGTCATGCTCGGCATCGGCTGGAATTTCTCCTTCATCGGCGCCTCCGCGCTGGTGCTGGAGACGCACCGGCCGCAGGAGCGCAACAAGGTGCAGGCCTTCAACGATTTCCTCGTGTTCGGCATGATGGCGATCGGCTCGTTCTCTTCCGGCCAACTGCTCGCCAATTACGGCTGGTCCGCCGTGAACATGGTGGTGTTCCCGCCGGTCGTGCTGGGGCTCGCCGTGCTGTCGCTGGTCTCCTGGGCCCGCCGCCGCAAGGCGCGGCTGGAAGCGGCCATGGGCGAGTTCCCGGACGCGGTGTGACGCGCGATCCGGCAAAGTGCGTAGCGGTTTTCCGACAAGATCACGGGCAATAGACTGTCAGGAGGCTGTCAGCAGCGTTGATACTTCGATCCAGCTCGAAGTGATTTTCTGGTGGGGCATCGTTACATGATGCGCGTCATCGACAGACGATCCACGACGCGGGGTAGGTGAAGGAGAAGCGCAAATGCTCGACAACCCCCGGCACACGGTTCCCGTCGACGAATCCTCGTTCCGTTATGAAGGCTGGCGCATCGTCGCGGTCTGCTTCCTGCTCGCAACCTTCGGCTGGGGCCTCGGCTTCTACGGCCAGAGCGTCTATGTCGCCGAGCTCCAGCGTGCGCGCGGCTGGCCGGCGTCGCTGATTTCTTCCGGCACGACTTTCTTCTACTTGTTCGGCGCGCTGCTGGTGGTTTTCGTCGGCGAGGCCGTGCGCAAATACGGCCCGCGCATCTGCCTGATATCAGGCACGCTGGCGATGGCGGCAGCCGGCGTGGCGATCGGCGCGGTGCGCGAGCCCTGGCAGCTCTATCTCGCCGACGCCGTGCTTGCGTTTGGCTGGGCCGGCACCAGCCTCGCCATGATCACCAACACGATCAGCCTGTGGTTCGACCACAGGCGCGGCATGGCGATCAGCCTCGCACTCAACGGCGCGAGCTTCGGCGGCATCGTCGGCGTGCCGCTGCTGGTGAGCCTGATCGGCCAGATCGGCTTTGCCGGCGCGATGTACGCCGCGGCCGGCGCGATGCTGGTACTGCTCGTGCCGGTGATCCTGCTCGTCGTCGGCCCTCCGCCCGATCTTCACGGCTGGCATGCGACGGCAAAGGCGAAGCCGCAATCATCGACGCAGATCCGTTCCTGGGCGCTACGCGACATCGGCTTCCTTACAGTGACCACTGCCTTCGCGCTGGTGCTGTTCGCGCAGGTCGGATTCATCGTGCACCTGATCTCGTTCCTCGACCCCGTGATCGGCCGCGAGCGCGCCGCGGTCGCGGTTGCCGTGCTGACCGCGATGGCCGTGGTCGGCCGCGTGCTGTTCTCGATGGTGATCGACCGCCTCAACCAGCGGCTCGCCTCGGCGTTGTCGTTCCTGAGCCAGGCCGCTGCACTGTGCGTCGTCATCAACCTGCACAATGACTATGTGCTGATCGCGGCCTGCGCTGTGTTCGGCTTCTCTGTCGGCAATCTCATCACGCTGCCGTCGCTGATCGTGCAGCAGGAATTCGACAGTGCCTCGTTCGGCGTGCTGATCAGCCTCAACACCGCGATCAACCAGGTGACGTATGCGTTCGGCCCGGGCGTCGTCGGGGCCTTGCGCGATTGGTCCGGTGGCTATTCGCTGCCGTTCTATCTCTGCATCGCGCTGGAGGTGATGGCGGCCGCATTGATCATGGTGCGCGGGACGCCGCGAGCGAAGCTCTCGTAGGGTGGGCAAAGGCGCGAAGCGCTATGCCCACGCATCCGTCTTTACATCGCGAGAATGCGTGGGCACGCTACGCTTTGCCCACCCTGCGAGACTAAGCCTCGCGCTGCTTCAGCAGCGCCTCCACATCCAGCCGCTTGGTGAACATGGCGAGCTTGCCGTCCGGCCCGAACGGCCATTGCTCCCGCGGCTTGTCCCAGTACAGCTCGACGCCGTTCTGGTCCGGATCGCGCAAGTAAAGCGCTTCGGACACGCCATGATCGCTTGCGCCGTCCAGCGCAATCCCGGCCGACAGCACCCGGTGCAGCGCATCCGCCAGCGCCGGCCGCGTCGGGTAGAGGATCGCGGTATGAAACAGTCCCGTCGTGCCGGGCGGCGGCGGCGAGCCGCCTTTGCTCTCCCAGGTGTTGAGCCCGATGTGGTGATGATAGCCGCCGGCCGAGATGAAGGCCGCGCCCGAGCCCATCCGCTGCATCAGCTCGAAGCCGAGCACGCCGCAATAGAAGCCAAGCGCGCGATCGAGATCGGCGACCTTGAGGTGGACGTGGCCGATCCTGGTGCCGGCGGCGACGGCTGGGCTTTGCGACATGTGAACGCTCCGTTGAAGACATGCACATAAGACCGGCTTCGGGACAGTGCTACGGCCCTATCCCGAAACCCAGCGTTTCCAGATGCGAAACTACGACAGTTCGCGCGCCTCGCCCTCCGGCAGTTCGAACTCGAAGGTGTTCAGCGTCATCGACACCATCGTGTAATAGCCGCACAGACCAATCACCTCGACCACGCCGCGCTCGCTGAGCACCTTCACGGCCTCATCATAGAGGCCCTTCTCGACGCCGTGGCCCTCATGCAGCGACTTCGCGAGGTCGTAGATCATCTTAGCCACCGGGTCGTCGAACTCGGGCGTGCGACGATCGCGAATCGCGTCGATGATTTTTGGGTCCATGCCGCCGGCGAGCGCGAGGCGCTTGTGCGCATACCATTCGTAATGCGCGGTCCAGTGCCGCGCCGTCACCAGGATCGCGATCTCCGAGAGTTTAGCCGGAAACATCGTGTCGTAGCGCAAGACTTCGCCGAGCCGCGTGGCGTGGCGGGCCATGTCGGGGCTGTTGAGCCAGGCCATCATCGGCGCTGGCGGCTTGCCGCGCTTGCCGGCAATCGACTCGTCATAGGTCTGCCGCTGGCTCTCGTTCATTTCGCCAGGCGAAAGAAGCTTCAGGCGCATTCTCGTTTCCTCTTTGTTTTCAAGCACCGTCGTGGTCGCGACTATAACCGATGCGGATTGCGGAAGTGGTTGAATTCCGCGAGGGCTTGGCCCAGAGTCGCGCCCAACAAGCCTTTTTGATTGATGGAAACGACCAATGTCTGAATCCAAGACCAGCGAAACTGAGACCGCCGATCTCGAAAAATTCCGTTCCGAGACGCGCGCGTGGCTGGAAGCCAATTGTCCGCCGGAGATGCGCAAGCCGGCGACATCCGACGCCGACGTGTTCTGGGGCGGGCGCAACGCAAAATTCTCCTCCGAGCCGCAGCGGATCTGGTTCGAGCGCATGCGCGACAAGGGCTGGACCGTGCCGGATTGGCCCAGGGAATATGGCGGCGGGGGCCTCTGCGCGGCCGAGCACAAGGTGCTGCGTTCCGAGATGGCCAGGATCGGCGCGCGCCCGCCGCTGTCGAGCTTCGGCATCTGGATGCTCGGGCCGGCGCTGCTGAAATACGGCAACGAGGCGCAGAAGAAGGAGCATCTGCCGAAGATCGCCGCGGGTCTGATCCGCTGGTGCCAGGGCTATTCCGAGCCCAACGCCGGCTCCGATCTGGCTTCGCTCCAGACCCGCGCCGAGAGCGACGGCGACGATTTCGTCATCACGGGCTCGAAGATCTGGACCTCCTACGCCAACTACGCCGACTGGATCTTCTGCCTCGTCCGCACCGATCCCGCTGCGAAGAAGCACGATGGCATCAGCTTCATCCTGTTCGACATGACCTCGAAGGGCGTGACGACCAAGCCGATCCTCTTGATCTCGGGCTACTCGCCGTTCTGCGAGACCTTCTTCGACGGCGTCCGCGTGCCGAAATCGCATGTGGTCGGCCAGATCAACCGCGGCTGGGACGTCGCGAAATATCTGCTCCAGCACGAGCGCGCGATGATCTCCGGGATGGGCGAGCGCGGCGTCGGCCGCCCGCTCGGCCAGATCGCGGCCGACTCGGTCGGCACCGATGCGCAAGGCAAGCTCGATGACTCCATGCTGCGCGGCAAGATCGCGAGCTTCGACGTCGACGAAGCCGCGCTCGCCGCCTGCGCCGAGCGGGCGGTCGATCTCGCCAAGGCCGGCCAGGCGCATCCAGCGTTCTCGTCGGCGATGAAATATTACGGCACCGAGCTCAACAAGCGCCGCTACGAAATCCTGATGTCGGCCGGCGGCGTCGACGCGCTGGAATGGGAGAGCGAGCGCTCACGGCAAGGCGCCCGTCCGCGCGCCTGGCTGCGCACCAAGGCCAACTCGATCGAGGGCGGCACGAGCGAGGTGATGCTCGGCATCGTCGCCAAGCGCATCTTGGATCTGCCGGGGGCGTGAGGTTTCCGTCATTCCGGGGCGCGACGAAGTCGCGAGCCCGGAATCCATTCATCCACCGACTCTGCCGCCCGATGGATTCCGGGCCTGCGCCTTACGGCGCATCCCGGAATGACAAACCAAAATAGATTTCGAATCGGAAACACGCACATGGCCCTCGTCCTCACCGAAGAACAATCGATGCTCCGCGACTCGGCGCGCGGGCTGATCAGCGACAAGGCGCCGGTGTCGCATCTGCGCAGCCTTCGCGACAGCAAGGATCCGACCGGATTCTCCAAGGAGCTGTGGCACGCCTTCGCCGAGATGGGCTTTGCCGGCCTGTTGGTGCCGGAGGAATTCGGCGGCAGCGGTCTCGGCTTCATGGAGGCCGGAATCATCATGGAGGAGATCGGCCGCACCTTGATGCCGTCGCCGTTCCTCGCGACCTCCGTGGTCGCGGCCTCCGCACTGAACCGGGGCGGCAATGCCGCGCAGAAGTTCGAGTATCTGCCAAAAATTTCCAACGGCTCGCTGCTGGCGACGGTGGCAATCGACGAAGGCCCAAAACACCGGCCGCTTCGGACCGCCTTGCAGGCCGTGCGCGCCGGCAACGGTTTTAAATTGTCCGGCGCCAAGGCGCTGGTGGTCGACGGACACGTTGCCGACCTCTTCATTGTCGCTGCGCGCACATCCGGCTCCGCGGGCGAGCGCGACGGCCTGACGCTGTTCCTGGTCAATCCCAAAGCCAAGGGCGTGTCGATCGAGCGCACCATCATGGTCGATGCGCATAACGCGGCGCGGATCGAGCTCGTCAATGTCGAGGTCACCGCCGACAGCGTGCTCGGCGAGGTCGATCAGGGCGCCGCGCTGCTGGACGGCGTGCTCGACATTGGCCGCGGCGCGGTCGCCGCCGAAATGGTGGGCCTCAGCGAGGAGGTTTTTGGCCGCACGGTCGAGTATCTCAAGAACAGAAAACAGTTCGGCAAGCTGATCGGCGAATTCCAGGCGCTGCAGCACCGCGCCGCCGAGCTCTACATCGACATCGAGATCACCCGCGCCGCCACCATGAAGGCGCTGCAGGCACTGGACGCCGACGTCGCCATGGCGGCGTCAGCCGTCGCCGTCGCCAAGGCGCGCGCCGGCACCACCGCCACGCGCGCGGTGCAGGAAGGCGTGCAGATGCATGGCGGCATGGGCATGACCGACCAGTTCGACATCGGCTTCTTCATGAAGCGCGCAAGGGTCTGCGAGGAATTGTTCGGCGATGCGAACTATCACACCGAGCAGCTGGCGAAGGCGCGAGGGTATTGAGGTGAGCTGAGGCGCGAAGGGCGCGTCTCACACGCAGTGTCGTCGCCCGGCTTGACCGGGCGACCCAGTATTCCAGAGACAGCAGAGATTCACGGGGAGGCCGCGGCGTACTGGATCGCCCGGTCAAGCCGGGCGAGGACAGCTGGGAGCGTGGAAGGCGTTTGCCCCAAGCTCGTCATTGCGAGCGCAGCGAAGCAATCCAGAATCTTTCCGCAGAGGCAGTCTGGATGGCTTCGTCGCTGCGCTCCTCGCAATGACGGCGGAGAGAGAGCTTACCTCATCGGCGGCGCATACTGCACGCCACCGGCATTCCACAGCTGGTTCATCCCGCGCGGGATCTTCAGCTTCGACTTCTCGCCGATGTTGCGCTCGTACATCTCGCCGTAATTACCGACGTGGCGGATGATGCGGACGACCCAGTCCTTGGTGAGGCCGAGCTGCTCGCCGTAATTGCCCTCGGTGCCGACGAGGCGCATCACTTCGGGCTTCTTCGACTTCAGGGCCTCGTCGATGTTCTCCGAGGTGACCCCGAGCTCCTCGGCGTTGATCATGGCGTAGAGCGTCCACTTCACGATCATCATCCAGTCGTCGTCGCGCTGGCGGACGACGGGAGCGAGCGGCTCCTTGGAGATCATGTCCGGCAGGATCATGTGGTCGCCGGGCTTCGACAGGTTCAGGCGCAGCGCGTAGAGCTGGGAGACGTCGGCGGAGAACGTGTCGCACCTGCCGGTGTCGTAGGCCTTCACCACGTCGTCCAGCTTGTCGAACTTCACCTCCTCATACTTCATGTTGTTGGCACGGAAGTAATCGGCGACGTTGAGCGCCGTGGTGGTGCCGGTCTGCACGCAGACCTTGCTGCCGTCGAGGTCCAGCGAGGTCTCCTTGTTGCGCGAACGCGGCAGCATGAAGCCGGCGCCGTCGTAATAGGCAACCGCGGGGAAATACAGGTCGTAATCGAGCTCGCGTGCCATGCTCCAGGTCGAGTTGCGCGAGAGGATGTCGACCTTGCGGCTCTGCAATTCCTTGAAGCGCTCGCTGGCGTCGAGCGGCACGAACTTCGCCTTGCTCGGGTCGTTGAAGATGGCGGCGGCCACCGCACGGCAGAAATCGACGTCGAAGCCGGTCCAGTTGCCCTTGTCGTCCGGGATCGAGAAGCCCGGCAGGCCCCTGTTGACGCCGCACAGCACTTCGCCGCGGCGCACGGTGCGCTTCAAGGTGCGGGTGTCGTAGAATTCATAGGTGATGGCCAAGGCTGCGACCAGCACGGCGACCGCGAGCCCGATCAGCAGGCCGCCACGAAATGTGCGCATCATGTTGCTCTCTCGAAAAATCGGGAAAAGGAATCTTGGGGAGGGCGGCGGGCATGATCCCTGAGGATCATGCCCAAACCATAACGATCAGAGCTCGGGCTTCTGCCGGATCACCACCTTGGTGCCGACAGGAACGCGATCGTAGAGATCGGCGACGTCGTTGTTGACGAGACGGAAGCAGCCCGAGGACACCTTGGTGCCGATCGTGTCGGGCCGGTTGGTGCCGTGGATGCGGTAGACCGTGGTGCCCAGATACATGGCGCGGGCCCCGAGCGGATTGCCGGGGCCGCCGGCCATGAAGCGCGGCAGATAAGGCTGGCGCTGGATCATCTCGGGCGGCGGCGTCCAGTCCGGCCATTCCTTCTTGTTGGTGATGTTCACCAGGCCCTGCCACTGGAAGCCGTCGCGGCCGACGCCGATGCCGTAGCGGATCGCGCGCCCGCCGGGCTGCACCAGATAGAGGTGACGCTCGGAGGTCGAGATGATGATCGTGCCCGGCGCTTCGGTGGTGCGGTAGTACACGACCTGCTTCTGCCATTCCGGATCGAGCTGGTAGCTGTCGTCCGCGATCAGGCCCGGCTCGTCGCCGCGGTCAGGCTGCTGGGCGGAGGCGTATGAGGTGGTCAGGACGAGGCTGATCGCAGCCACGATCATCCCGGTCAGGCGACGATAATCCGTCATTTCAAGCTCTCCCCGCTGCCACAGCGCAAATCATTCGGAACCATCAAATCTCAGGGGCATGTTCATGGCAAGTTGATGGCGCGCGGCGCTGATATGTCACGAGAATACCTATGGTTTTTTGACGAGCCCGCCGCAATGCCACAAACAGGGGATGGCGCGAAAAGCTGCGTCGGAGACATTCTCCCCAGGTGGGACGGTGGAAATTGATGCCGTCATGCCCGGGCTTGTCCCGGGCATCCACGTTCTTGGTACGGCGTGATAAGGCATGGATGGCCGGGACAAGCCCGGCCATGACGGAAATGGTCCGCGCTAAATCTTATTGCTCTCCGCCGCGACTCCGAGCCGCCGCACGATCTCCGTCGCCACGGCGCGGGCCTCGCCCCGCGAGCCGATCCGGGGACTGCGAAACCGCTTTCCCGCGTGCGTTCTGATCGTGACGATGCAGTGCTCGTCCTCGGACCGGCCGCGGCGGTCGACGGTGATGGTCTTCACCTCGTGCCCCCTGATATGGTCGGCGCGCGGCTCGCCATTGCCCCGCAGGCGCTCGACGCGGATATCGCCCTCGCGGATGATCCAGAACGCGCCGGTGACGAGGTTGGCGTATCGATGGACGGCAAAGGCCGCGAGCGCGCCGAGCGGCAGCAGCAGGATGTCGACATGGCTGGGCGGCCATCCGCGCCAGAGCTTGTAGGCGTATGGGACGGCCGACAAGGCGACAGCGATCAGCGCGACGATCCGGATGTCCCGCTGCGAGAACGCCTCGAGCGGCTCGCCGAGACGCATCTCGGGATTGCTCGCATCCAGCGGATTGACGGGCTCCTCGACATTGGGGACGTCGAATGCCGTGGCGATCCGCGCCACGGTGTCGCGCACATGGGTGACGTCGGAGATCGGCGGCGAGGTCAGCCGCTCCCCTGAGACAAGCGTAAAGACAAGTTGAAAGCGCGCCTTCACCCGCTTGCTGCCGGGAACCTGTAATGCCGCGATCTCGTCTTTCGCAACGATCCGCGTCTTTAGCTTCCCGAACGGACGCTGGTGCCCGATCAGGATCTCGTCCGGCGTGATGATCCACACCACCGCCGTCGCCATCATGATGCCGACGACGAACCCCGCGCCGACCAGCAGCGCGACGACGGAGATGATGATCTCCAGCGTGTCATGCGTGAACAGGCCGGGCGTGAAGCACAGCGCGACCGCCGCCGCGAAGGCGGACATGACCAGCCGCGGCGCGATCGAGGCGCCTTCACGAAGGCGGATGTCGGTGCTGGTTTTGGCGTCGTCCATTGCGGGCGGCTGTTTGCGTCGCGCGCGAAACTCCACGGACGGGTCCGTGGAGTCAAGCAACAACGGCGTCACCTCGAGCCTGCCGCCCGCGCGGCATCAGCTGCTGGCGTTCAGCAGCTTGGCCACGGTGCGGTCGATCTCGTCGTAACGGCCTTCGCCCTCGTGCTGGAACACGATCTTGCCGTTCTGGTCGATGATGTATTGCGCCGGCCAATACTGGTTGCTGTAGGCATCCCAGGTCTTGGAATCGTTGTCCTGCGCCACCGGATAGGTGATGCCGTGGCGCTTCAGTGCGGCCTGCACGTTCGAGGCGGAGCGCTCGAACGGGAATTCCGGCGTATGCACGCCGACCACGACGAGGCCCTTGTCCTTGTACTTTGCATAGAGGTCGGTGACGTGCGGCAGCGTGTTGACGCAGTTGACGCAGCCATAGGTCCAAAAATCGACCAGCACGACCTTGCCGCGGAGGTCGGCGATGCTCAGCGGCTTCGAGTTGAACCAGTTGCTGATGCCGGCGAAGTCGGGCGCGGTCTGCTGGCTTGCGGCTGCGACCTGGATCGGCGTCGCGGGCGCGGTGGCGACGGGCGTCGCCCGCACGGCCTCATCGCAGAGGCCGGGGATGACGGCACCTGTGACGGCGATGCCGATCAATGCGGCGGAAACGGCGAGCAGCTTGACGGTCATGGGCGAGTCCTCCGGTTGAGATGCGAGGGTGATCACAGGCCGATCTGGCCGGTGGGGTAGAAGCCGGTGAGCCACGCCACGAGCAGCGTGTCGTATTGGAAATAGGCGGCGACCGCGAAGGCGATCACGACGACACCAAACCCCTGCTGCAGCCGCGGCGAGATCCGGGCGAGGCTGCGCACGCGCGTGGTCGCGGCCTGTCCGCCATAGGCGATTCCCAGCATCGGGATCGCGGCGCCGATGGCGTAGGCGATCAGCAGCACGCTGGCCCAGGCTAGGTTTTTCTGTGTCGCGACCAGCGTCAGGATCGAGCCGAGCACGGGGCCGGCGCAGGGCGTCCAGACCAGGCCGAGCGTGGTGCCGAGCAAGAGCCCGCCGAGCGCGCCTTCGCGCTGCGTGGCGCTGGAATTGCCGAGCTCCAGCCAGCCATTGAGCAGGAGCGACAGCCATTCGAACGGCGTCGGCCACAGCATCAACAGGCCGAAGCCGAGCAGCAGGACCGACGCGGCCTCGCGCAGCACGTTCGGATCGAAATCGAACAGCCGCGTCAGCGCGCCGAGCAGCAGCGCCACGGCCGAGAACGAAACGACGAAGCCAAGCGCGATCATTGCAGGCCGCAGCTGTGACGTGTGGCCGATCGAGGCGCCGAGCAGGATCGGCAACATCGGCAGCGTGCACGGCGCGGCGATGGTGAGGACACCGGCAAGGACGGCGAACAGAAGCTCGAGCATCGGGGGCACTCGCGAGGGAGGTCACGAGGGCAGTTCGCGCGTGGAGGGGAGATCGTTACGCGCTGTCACGCGCTCGTGACGGGGACGCTCTCGTTAGGTCGTCATGCCCGGGCTTGTCCCGGGCATCCACGTTCTTTGTGCCGTGCGGGAAGGCGTGGATGGCCGGGACAAGCCCGGCCATGACGATGGAGGAAGCAGTGGGGATCACAATGCCAGCTTCACCATCGCCCAAAATAAAAACGACCCGGACGGGGGCATCGTCCGGGTCGCTGGAGGTCTTGGGAGGTTTAACGAAAACCGTATGTGAGCTTTATAGGGGTGAAGTTTTTCCGCCTGATGTTGTCGTTTGTTTCAATTGTTTCGTCGGTGGTAACGCTTCCGTGTCCAGGACAGGGCCAAACCAAAGGTCCTATCCCATTGAAATATCTTGGCTTCAGGCGGCGAAGCGCTCGACGCCTGCGCCCTTAAGCAATTCGGCGAGCTGCTTGCGGGCGTAGAACATCCGGGTCTTCACCGTGCTCTGGGGGATGCCGATGATCTGACCGACCTCTTCCACCGACTTCTCATGGTAGTAGACGAGGTTGATGATCTCGCGATGTGCGGGCGACAGCTTTGCGACGCAGGCGCGCAGGATTGCGCTGGTGTCGCTGCGATCGAGCGAGGTTTCCGGCGTGTCGCAATCGTCGGGGATCTGGCGCACGTCTTCCTGGTCGATGTCCTCGAAGCGACGCTGACGCATCGCCGTCAGCGCCTTGAAGCGGGCGATCGACAGCAGCCAGGTCGACACCTGCGAGCGGCCCTGGAACTGGCCGGCGGTCCGCCAGACGTCGAGGAACACCTGGCTGACCAGGTCTTCCGCCGTGGTGGCGTCGCGCACGATGCGCAGGATGAAGCGGTAGACCCGCACATTGTGCCGGCAATAGAGGATGTGCATCGACGTCCGGTTGCCGTCGGCAATGCTTTCAAGAAGCATATCGTCCGAAGTCGCCTGAGCGGCGACGATGCTCTGGCTGGCCTGGGCGTTGATGGCGATGACGTTCTGCATTGACCTAGCTCCCCGGTGCGCCGCAACCGAGCGGCGTTTCCTTGGAGCGAAGTGTTAATCAGCCAACGTTTCGGGACGTCTGCACGAAAAGGGGAAAATGGTTTCGTGCGCCGTCAAATTGTTTCGTCCGGGTTAGCGCGACGAAACATTCGGGGCAAAAAGCCGTGGAATTTCAATGCACGGAAAATACAGGACTGCTGATTTGGCTTAGGAGGAACGAGTTCCCGGGGCTTGCGTTGCGTGCGCAACCGCACCTCCGCGGCGCCTTATGCTTTCTCGCCCTGTGGCGAGAACAGATAGCCGCCGCCGCGGATGGTGCGGATCACGGCGGGTTTTGCCGGATCGGGCTCGATCTTGCGGCGGATGCGCATGATGCGCAGGTCGACCGCGCGGTCGAAGGCTTCGGCATCGCGCGCGTTGGCGAGCTCCAGCAGGCGCTCGCGCGACAGCACGCGCTTCGGATTGGCCGCGAACACTTTCAAGAGCCCGAACTCCGATGCGGTCAGCGGATGCTCGTTGCCCTCGTCGTCGCGCAAGGCCTGGGCTTCGAGGTCGAGCCACTTTGTCCCGAAGCGTACCAGTTGCTCCTTGTCCGATTTCGCAGCCGCGGTCTCCGGCGCCGCGGCCTTGGCCGGCGCGCTCCGGCGCAGCACCGAGCGAATCCGTGCCATCAGTTCGCGCAGCTCGCAGGGTTTTGCGACGTAATCGTCGGCGCCGAGCTCGAGGCCGACGACGCGGTCGATCGGGCTTGCGGTCGCCGTCAGCATGATGACGGGGACGTTGATGCGGCTCTTGAGGTCGCGGATGATCGAGAGGCCGTCTTCCTCGGGCATGTTGAGGTCGAGCACGACGAGATCGGGCATGCCGCCGTCGATCGCGGCGCGCAAGCTTTTGCCGCCGTCGCACAGCGTCACGGTGAAGCCGTGCATCTTGAGGTAATCGCCGACCATCTCCCGGGCCGGGGCCTCGTCATCGACGATCATGATGTGCTGGCTTTGGGTCATGTCTCTACATCACGGCAATTCGGTCGCGGGGAGGGTGATGGTGAAGGTCGAGCCTTTGCCGGGGCCGTCGCTGTCCGCCGTCACCTCGCCGCCATGCATATCGACAATACGCTTGACGATGGACAACCCAAGCCCCGTCGAGCTCTCGCCGGCGGTCGGTTTGGCCGAGAGCCGCTGGAACCGGCCGAACAGGCGACCGAGATCCTCCGGCGACAGGCCGGCGCCCTCGTCAGTGACGCGAACGATGGTATCACTGCCCTCATGGCTGACGGCGACGCCGATCTTGCCGCCGATCGGCGAGTATTTGATGGCGTTGCTGATGAGATTGTCGATCGCCTCGCGGATGCGGTCGGTGTCGCACATGGTAACGATGTTGGCTGGCGCGGTGAGGCTGATGGTCTGCTGCTTGTTGACGGCGAGCGGCTGGTTGGCGTCGGCGACCTCCTTCACCAGCGCGGCGACATCGACCGGCTCGCGGCGGATGGTGATGTCGAAGGCATCGGCCATGGCGTCCGAGATCAGGTGGTCGACCATCGTGGTCAGGCGCTTGGTGGCGTCGCGGATGTGATCGACCTGGGAGACCACGCCGCTTGCGGAGGCGCCGGTCGAGATCAGCTCTTTCAGCATCTCGGTGCGGCCGAGGATGACGCCGAGCGGATTTTTCAGGTCATGCGCGACGGTGCCGAGAATCTCGTTCTTGAAGCCGTTGGCGCGCTGCAGCCGCAGCCATTGCGCGGAGAGGCGGCGATTGGCCTGCATCAGCGCGCGGGTGCGCTGGGCGACGCGGTCTTCCAGCTGGGTGTTGGCGGCCTGGAGCTGCTGGTAGAGGATGACGTTGTCGAACGCGATCGAGAGCCGGCTCGAGAAGATCTCGACCAGCGAGCGGTCGGTCTCGGACAATTCGCGCTCGGCCTGCAGCAGCACCACGACCTCGCGCCCCGAGCCGGTGCGCAGATAGATCACGCTGCGATGGTCGGCGAATTCGTTCTTGCGGCCCTGGAAGGCGGCCTCCACCATCGCGCGCAGATCGGGATCGAGCGCCTTGGACGAGGTGGTGCCGATGAAGCGGCTGTAGCAGCCGCTTCCCGCGAGCACTGAAAGCTCGGGATCGACCCCGCCATTGTCGCGCAAAACCAGGATGCCGGCGCAATCGGCGTTGAGCAGCGAGGCGAGCTGGGTCAGCACGCCCTCGGCGAGCCGCTGCATCGACTTGAAGTCGTACAGCGTCGAGGCGGCATCGATGATGATCTCGAGGCCGCGCCGGGTCTGCACCATGCGCTCGAGCTGCTGGTAGGAGCGCAGCGCCGCGGTCAGCGAGGTGAACAGCTTGTCGGCGGTGAGCTCGGTCTTGGCCTTGTAGTCGTTGATATCGTACTGCACGATCACGCGCCGTTCCGGCGCCTGGCCGGGCTGGCCGGTGCGCAGGATGATGCGCACGGTCTCGTTCTTGAGCTCGTTGCGGATGTATTCGACCAGCTCGAGGCCGGCGACGTCGGTCTCCATGATGACGTCGAGCAGCACCGCGGCGATGTCGTTGTGCGCCGCCATCAGCCTACGGCCTTCCGCCGCGGAATGGGCGGACAGGATCTCCAGGCTCTGGCCGTTCAGGCTGTAGTCGGACAGCGCAAAGCGCGTGCCGTCATGCACGGCCGGATCGTCGTCGATGACGGCGATCTTCCATTTCCTGGTGTCCGTTTCCTCCGACGCGGTACCGGTGTCGTCGATCAGGTGGAGGACATCGTCCTGTTCGGCCATTGAGAAGTCCCGTCAGTCTCTGTGCTTGGCGCGCCGCCCTTGGCGACCCGCGGCATGATAATGCGAAAAGTGGTGCCTTGTCCCAGCTTGGATTCCAGCATCATCCGGCCGCCCAGCTGCTGGGTGACAAGGTTATAGACGATATGCAAGCCCAGTCCCGTGCCACCTTCATTGCGCCTTGTGGTAAAGAACGGGTCAAAGGCCTGGCGCTGCACGTCCGGGGTCATGCCGGCCCCGTCGTCGGTGAAGATGATCTCGATGTCATCGGCCCCGCGCGGCTTGGCGGCGATCGTGATGGTGCCGGCGCGGCCGTCGGCGAAGGCGTGGTTGGCGGCGTTGAGGAACAGATTGGTCAGGATCTGGCCATAGGAGCCGGGATAGCCGTCCAGCAGCAGCCCCTCGGGCACGTCGACCTCGAGCGTGATCGGCGAGCGCTTCAGCACGGGCCGGAGGCTCGCGATGATCTGGTCGGTGGCTTCGCTGAGCGAGAACTGCCGCCGCTCGGCATGGGAGCGGTCGACCGCGACCTGCTTGAACGACTGGATCAGCTCGCCGGCGCGGGTGAGGTTGGCGACCAGCTGCTGCGAGGCATCGCGCGAGGACTGCACGAACTCCTCCAGCTGCGAGCGGCGCAAGCCCCCGTCGCCCTTGAGCTGGGCCTCGAAGATCTCGCTGCGCCGGGCAAAACTCGAAGCAACGGTGAGGCTGATGCCGATCGGGTTGTTGACCTCGTGGGCGACACCGGCGACGAGGCCGCCGAGCGCGGCCAGCCGCTCGGCGTCGATCAGATTCTGCTGCGCGGTGTTGAGCTCCAGCAGTGCGCTCTCGGCCTTCTCCTTGGCGGCGCGCAGCTCGTCCTCGGTCTGGCGCTTCGCAATCGCGTTCTCGCGGAACACTTCCACCGCGCGCGCCATGGCGCCGACCTCGTCGCGGGCCTTGGTGCCCTGCACCTCGCGGCCGAGATCGCCGAGTGCGATCGCGCGCATCGCGGTCATGATCTGCTGCAAGGGCAGCCGGATCGAGAGCGCGATCAGCACGCCGGCGGTGAGGATGATGCCGAGGAAGATCACCGCGATCGATAGCACGCGCCGCGAGATGTCCGCCAAAGTGCGGTCGAACGTCTCCTGCGCCTTCTGCTCGCGCTGGCGCATCTTGGTCGAGAGGTCGTCGATGGCGCCGATGGCTTCGGCCTGGCTGGCGTCGATGGTGTTGCGCAGCAATTCGGTGCGGCTCGTCAGTTGCTCCGAGAGCTTTGCAAAGCCCTCGCGCAGCGCCATGGTGCGGGCCGCGAGCCGCTGCAGCGCCATCTTCTGGAGGTCGTTGTCGGCGAGATCGATCATCACGGGAATGGTCTTCTCGATCGTCTCGGTGTTGCGGCGGGCATCGTCGGCGGCGTTCGCCGACAGCGACAGATAGTACGAGTTGGCCGCGACCAGCATCGCCGTAAAGGCCTCGCGCGACTTGCCGAGCGAGGGCCAGATCAGCGCATCGCGATGTCCGGTGGCACCTTCGATGATCGAGTAGAGGCCGGCCATGTCCCGCGCCGGGCCCTGCACCTGGTCCTCATAGGTTCTGGCGATGGTCGCCTGCACGCTGCGCAATTCGCCGAAGCCGTTGAGGAACCGGTCGGTGGTGCGCTCGAGCTCCTCGACCGAGCCTGATAGCATCGGGTCCTTGGCGGCGCGGTTGCTCAGTGTGCCCAGCACCGCCTCGCGCAGCAGGAGGATCTCGGCGAACAGGTCCGGGCTCGGCTGGTTGATGTAGCGATGGATCAGGTTCTGCAGCCGCCCGGTCTCGCTTTCGAGCAGCGCCAGGATGCGGTCGGATTCGCGCACCTGGCGGACGTCGTCCCAGGCCGAGCCCAGCACCTGTGAGCCGTTCCAGATCATCGCCACCAGCACGATCACCACGGCGGAGTTCAGCGCCGCGATCGACAGGATGCGCCAGCGGATCGGCACTGCGCGGAGCACGCCGACGAGACGCGCCCGCAGCCGCCCGATCGGGCCGGGCGGCCGGTCTGCTTGCTCGTGATGTCCGGGCGCGGGCAACGGGCCTCACTCCACCTTGCGAATGCGTTCGATCAGCGCGGCCGCGGCGGGATCGCGCCCGGCCTTGGCGTAGATCGCGGCCATCGCGTCCTCGAACGGCTTGCGGTCGATATCCCTGACGATGGTGACGCCGGCTTCTTGCGCCTTGCGCTGCGACTGCTCCTCGAGGTCGCGCCATTTCTCGCGCATGAAGCGGCTGGAGCGCAGTGCCGCCTCGCGGAAAATCTGCTGGTCCTCGGCCGACAGGCTGCGCCAGGCCTTCAGCGAGATCACCAGCACTTCGGGGCTCATCGTGTGCTCGGTCAGCGTGTAGTAGCCGGCATGTTTGTAATGATCTGTCGTCACGAAGGATGGCCAGTTGTTTTCGGCGCCGTCGATCAGATGATTGGCAAGCGCGGGCAGCACCTGCCCATAGGGCATCTCGACCGGTTCGGCGCCGAGCGCGCGGATCATCTCGCTCATCAGCTCCGATTGCTGGACCCGGAGCCGCAGGCCCTTGAGGTCCGCCACGCTCTTGACCGGGCGGACGCCGTTATAGATCGAGCGGGCGCCCGAATCGTAGAAGCACAGCCCGACGAAGCCGTAGGGCTCGAAACTGTCCAGGATCTCGCTGCCGACGGGCCCGTCCAGCACTTTCTGCATGTGCTCGATGGACCGGAACAGGAACGGCATCGCCAGCACGTTCATCGCCGGGACGAAATTGCCGATCAGCGCCACGTTGGTCCGGTTGAGATCGATCGCGCCGACCCGGGTCTGCTCGATGGTCTCCTTCTCCTCGCCGAGCTGGCGGGAGTGGAACACCTTGATCTCGTGCCGGCCGCCGGTGCGCTCATGGATCATCGCGCCCATGTAGCGCAGCGCCTGCACGGTCGGGTAATCCTCGGTCTGGGTGTCGGCGGCGCGGAATTCGCGCGCAACGGCGCTCGTCGCACAGATGGCGAGCAGTAGCGCGACGAAAACCACCCCGGTCCGCGAGCGTTCGGCACGGTTCAACACTGGCACACTCAACCCCTCGTTGGTGGAGTCTCGGGCGGGACCAAAAGGTTCAATGCAATCTAGCAGATAGTTAAGGGAAGGCCATCCCGCGCCGGGCCCGCGGAGGGATTGTGCGGCCCGGCCAGGCCTCATTCCGGTTGAAACCGCCAATGCCGCGCCGTAAGCAGGCTATGGTCGCCTTTTACCGCGGGAAGAGCCATCGAGATGTCAGCATTGCGCCTCATGCGGGCCGTCGCCGTCGCGATGGCGCTCGCCCTGACCGGGCAGGCGCGTGCCGCCACCGATATCGCGCTGTGGCATGCCATGTCCGGCGAGCTCGGCCGGCAATTGGACAAGCTCGCGTCCGACTTCAACGCCTCGCAGCCGGATTATCGCATCGTCCCGGCCTACAAGGGCAATTACACCGAGACGGTGACGGCTGCGATCTTTGCCTTCCGCTCGCGCAGCCAGCCCGCGATCGTCCAGGTCAACGAGGTCGCCACCGCCACCATGACCGCGGCCAAGGGCGCGATCTATCCGGTGTTCAGCCTGATGCGCGACCAGGGCGAGCCGTTCTCGCTCAACGACTACCTTCCGGCCGTCTCCGGCTATTACACCGATGCCGCCGGCAATCTGTTGTCGTTCCCGTTCAACTCCTCGACGCCGATCCTCTACTACAACAAGACCATGTTCCGCGACGCCGGCCTCGATCCGGAGGCGCCGCCGAAGACCTGGCCGGAGCTCGGCGCCGCTGCAAAGCGCCTGCGCGACCGCGGCGCGGCGTGCGGCTTCACCACGTCCTGGCCGTCCTGGATCCACATCGAGAACTTTTCGGCGTTTCACAACCTCCCGCTGGCCACGCGTACCAACGGCTTTGCCGGGCTCGACGCGGAATTGACCATCAACAATCCGCTTGTCGTCAAGCATGTCGCCCAGCTCGCCGAATGGCAAAAGACAAAACTGTTCGACTACAGCGGCCGCGGCCAATCGGCCGAGCCGCGCTTTCAGACCGGCGAATGCGGCATCTTCATCGGCTCCTCGGCGACGCGCGCCGACATCAAGTCCAATTCGAAATTCGAGATCGGCTACGGCATGATGCCGTACTGGCCCGACGTTGCGGGCGCGCCGCAGAACTCGATCATCGGCGGCGCCACGCTGTGGGTGCTGCGCGACCGGCCGCGCGAGGAATACAAGGGCGTGGCGCGGTTCTTCGCCTATCTGTCGCAGCCGGGCGTGCAGGCCGCCTGGCACCAGAACACCGGCTACCTGCCGATCACCCGCGCCGCGTTCGAGCTGACGCGCGCGCAAGGATTCTACGAGCGCAATCCGGGATCTGCGATCTCGTTCGAGGAGATCACGCTGCATCCGCCGACCGAGAACTCGAAAGGCATCCGCCTCGGCTCCTTCGTCTTGGTCCGCGGCGCGATCGAGGATGAGCTCGAGCAGGCCTTTGCCGGCCAGAAGAGCGCGCAATCCGCGCTCGATGCCGCGGTCGAGCGCGGCAACAAGCTGCTGCGCCAGTTCGAGCGCGCCAGCCCGGAAAGGTAAATCGCGCCGGAACGAGATTCGGCAGGCCTGACTCCGTTCACCTCCCCGACGGGGAGAGGTCGGATTGCGCCTGGCGATGCGACGCTTCGTCCAGTGCAATCCGGGTGAGGGGCCGCGGCAGCCAGTGAGGCCAGATCCCCTCACCCGGATCGCATCTTCGATGCGCTCCGACCTCTCCCTGCGGGAGAGGTGATCTGCAACCCGGAAGTGTGTGTGAGCTCACACGCAACGGGTCACCCGCCTGCGATAATCCCGTATGCGTGACGCCGGTTCGGCGCCGACGCTTGCCGCTCGTCGGCAGGAAGCATCCAGAGATCGTTTCATCCGTCCATTTTCAAAACAGCTTGATTGGAGATCCTCAATGTCCTGCACATGTTGCATCATCCCCAACGACGTTCTGACCAGGCTCTCACAGGACAAGAAGCTGTCGGCGCCGCTGCGCAAGCAGCTGGCCGACACGGTCCAGATCAGCCATGAGCTGCGCGAATTGCGCACTCAGGCCGCGAAGCTGACCAGCGTGGCCGCGGCGCGTGCCGGCGCCTTGGTCACGCTGGCGGCGGCGCCCTCCGTCACCGTCTACGACTGCAAGCACACGCAGACGCTGCCGGGCACGCCGATCCCGAAGCCGAAGACGTCATCGGACGGCTCCGTCAAGCGCACCTTCAACCAGACAAGCCGTGTCGCGAAGTTCTACCAGCAGGTCTTCAACCGCAATTCGATCGACGATCACGGCATGACCATGATGTCGTCGGTCCATTTCGGCGTGAAGTACAACAACGCGATGTGGAACGGCTCGCAGATGATCTATGGCGACGGCGACGGCAGCATCTTCATCGATTTCACCAGGGGCAACGACGTCATCGGCCACGAGCTGACCCATGGCGTGACCCAGCATAGCCTCCAGCTCGCCTATAGCGGCGATGCCGGCGGGCTGAACGAGAGCATCTCGGATTGCTTCGGCTCGATGTTCCGGCAGTGGGAGGCAAAGCAGGACGTCAAGAAGGCCGACTGGCTGATCGGCAAGGACATCATGGGTCCGGCCGCCAAGAAGCAGGGTTTCACCTGCCTGCGCGACATGGCCAACCCCGCGGCCAAGCATTGCCTCGCGCCGCAACCGACCAAATACTCGCAAATCACGCCGGGCATGGATCCGCATTATGCCAGCGGGCCGCCGAACCTCGCCTTCTACACGGCCTGCACCACGCTCGGCGGAAACAGTTGGGCCAAGATCGGGCAGGTGTGGTACCATTCGCTCACCGGCTTCGGGCCGACGCCGAACATGACGATGAAGGCGTTCGCGGCGCGGACCCGGCAAGGTGCCCACACGTTGTATCCCGGCGATGCCGCCGTCTACGCCGCCGTCAACGCGGGATGGACCAAGGTTGGGCTGTAAACCGGTCACGGTGTTACGGAAGGAAGGAAGCGTGGATCGCTTGAAGATCGAGCGCGTCGGAGGGTTCGCCGGCTTCGGCGGCCCTCATTTGAAGAGCCGCGGTGAAGTGGCGGTGTCGGATCTGTCGGACGCCGATCAGAAGACAGTTGAATCGCTGTTCGCCGATCCGAAGAAAGTCCCCGCGGCACATCCCGGCCAGGCCGACGCGTTCAGTTACCGGATCACGCGCGGTGCGCAGACCATTGAGGTCCCCGAGCATGCGGTCCCCTTGACCATCAGGAACAGCGTCAAGGATGTCTTGGAATAAAGATGTCTTGGAATAGGACCCGGTTGTCGCTGTGATGGAAGGAACGCTGCCGCCGGATTCCACTGGCGCCTGGGGCGCGGCCGCGTCGATGAGCCTGGATGCCTACCGCGCCTTGCGGGCCGACCGTGCGCGATGGCTGCCGATTGCGCTCGACATCGCGCGCGGCCATGGCCTCGATACCAGCTCGCCGCATGTCTTTTCGACCGGCACCAATCTCGTCGTCGGTCTTGGCGAGCGCCTGATCCTGAAAATCTTCCCGCCGCTGCTGCGGGCGCAGTTCGTCTCCGAACGCGGCTCGCTGACGCAGCTCAAGGGCCGCCTCGATTTGCCGATCCCCGAGGTCGTCGCCGAAGGGACCCGCGATGGTTGGCCCTATCTCGTCATCACGCACCTGCCAGGCACGCTCGGCTCGGAGGCCTGGCCCTCGTTGCCGGAAGAGCAGAAGCAGCGCGTGCTACGCCAGATCGGCGAGACCATCGCCGCCGTGCAGCGCGCGCCTCTTGGTCCGCTCGCGAGCATCGAGCCGCGCTGGGACGAGTTCATGCGCAGGCAGATGCAGAGTTGCCGCGCGAGACACGAGCGTCTCGGCCTCGCGCAAAAATTCCTCGCCGGCCTCGACGATCTCCTGCGCGAGGCGGCGGCCGGCCTCATCCCGATGGATGCGCCGCCAGTGATCCTGACCGGCGAATACATCCCGGAAAATTTCCTGCTCGCCTGCGACAACGGCGAATGGTCGCTCAAAGGCCTGTTCGACTTCGGCGACGTTCGCGCCGGATGGCGCGACTACGACCTGCTCGGCCCCAGCGCCTTCATGGCAGCAGGCCGGTCCGGCCGCGTGCGCAACCTGCTCGAAGGGTTCGGCTATACGAAGCTCGATTTCGCGCTCAAGCGCCGCCTGATGGCCCTGATGCTGCTGCACCACGCCAGCGACCTCAACAGCCACATCTGCATCGAGGGCTGGCAGGAGCAGGCGAACGATCTCGTCGAACTGCAGGAATTGATCTGGGCGGGCTGAAGCGGCGAGCATTGCCCGCCGCTTCAAGGTATCGCGACTATCCCTTCGACTGGATCAGCGCCGCCGCCTTGCTCAGCACGCCGACGATGGCGCCGAGCCCGGGTGCGGATGGCCGCTGATTGGTCGTCGCCAGCCGCAGCAGGCTCGAGAAAACCGAGCGGCATTGTGCGATGGCGGAGAGGGCCTGGGCCTTGCTGCTGGCAGCCCGCAATTGCGAGGCTGCGGTCTGCAATGCGCTGCGCGCCTCGGGCGGGGCGTACTGCGTCAGGCTGTTGCTCATCTTGTCGAGCGTATTCGCGACGCAGTCATAGAGCACCTTGCCGCGATTCATGCGGCACGCCTCCAGGCTAGAGCTGCCGACGGCCGCGGCGGGACCGGTCCCGCCGTCGCCGGCCCGGGCCGGGCCCGCGCCGAGCGGGACGGTCGCGAGCATCAGGAGCGCCATGGCAATCCGCGCGCCGTTCGCCATCAAGCCGCCGCGGCGACGGGGTCTTCCGGGTTCAGTCGATTTGAGCATGTTGCCTCCACAGGCCATGTTGTTGACTCCCTTCATCCCTTGGCCTGGATCAGCCGTGCCGCCTTCGCCAGCACCCCCACGACCGAAGCCAGCCCGTCGTCGCCCCATCCGGGCACCATCATGTTGCCGCCGGGGCTCGCCTTCACCTGGCGCAGCGCACCGGCGATGGCGGCCTGGCATTGCGTGATGGCGGAGAGCGCCTGCGCCTTGCTGCTCGCCGCGCGGAGCTTGCTCGCTGCCGTCAGCAGCGCCCGCTGAGTCTCGCCGACCCTGACCGAATTGACGTCATTGGCCATGCGTTCCAGCACGTCGGCGACGCAATTGTAGAGCGCCTTGCCCTGGCTGGTGTTGCACCCGGACAGGCCGGACGTCGCGGTGGCCGATGCGGCGTTGAGAACCGTCGATGCCGATGCCTGGCGGTCAGGGACCATCGCGGCCAGCATCGCCAGCATGAGCAGCGCCAGCATCCGCAAGTGCGCGAGCCGGAGGCCCTTGCGGGCTCCGAGAATCAGTGTCGTCATGTAAGTCCCCCTTATCGCGGCGCCGTTGGCGTCACCGCGTTGCCTACCGTGAAATCGCACGGCACCGTCGTCAGCCTTGGTTCACCCTTAAGCGCGAACAAATGCTCCCACTGTGATCTGCGGCACACGACGCCGCCCGGCGCGTCCTCGACGATGACGACGGCATAGAGCCGGTCGCGCTTCTGGAACGCCTTGATGCTGGTGTCTTCGGGGAAGGTCTGCAGCAGCGTCAGGATGCCATGGCCGCTGTCGGAATCGGCGGCGATGCCCGCGATCCCCGAAATGGTGCGCCATTTGCCGCCTTCGATGGTCGCGCCGATGAAGGTGCCCTCGGTCACGGTGTTCTGCAGGATCTTCTGCTTGAGGAATTCGGGGCCGAGCTCGCCGCTCAGGCGCAGCCGGTTCTTCAGGCTCGGCGAGTAGAAGATCTTGTCGGTGCCGCCCTGAAACACGATGGTCGTGCCTTCAGGCCCGCCTGCGATCAGGTTCTGGAATTCGCGTCCGCTCAGCACCTCGCTCGCAGCCGGCAGCGCTTGCAGGGCCGTCAGGGTGACGGCGAGCGCGAGGCACGAGCCCGGTCGCGACATCGAGAGGGGGTTTTGGCGCGGCATGGAGGGGGAATGATTCGTGAAATTTCAATTCTAGATATTGCAAATAGCACTCGTCAATTTGATGAAGCGCCCTGTCAATCGCCCGACATGACAGCTCATCGTCATTTGCGTAACGTCCCATGCAGGTGACCATGTGATGGTGCAGATGCGAATCGCTCGTCCTGCGGTGTTCTTTGCTGCCGCGCTTACTGCGCTGACCGTCGGCTACGCGCGCGCCGCATCGGAAGCGCGCAAGCCGGTGGCCGATTCCGCGCCGCGGCTGGCGCTGGTGATCGGCAATGCCCATTACGCAAAGCTCGGCACGCTCGCCAATCCCGGACGCGATGCCGAACTGATCGCGGACCGGCTGCGCCAGACCGGCTTCGAGGTCACTTCAGTTGCCGACCGCGACCTGAAAGGCCTGTCGCAGGACGTCGAAGAGTTTGCACAGAAGGTGAAGGCGCGCGGTCCCTCGACCGTCGCGGTGCTCTATTACGCCGGCCATGGCGTCGAGAACGACGGTGCCAACTACCTCGTGCCGGTCAACGCCGACATCAAGCGCCGCGCCGACATCGTGCCGCAGTCGGTCAGCGTCAAGCGAATTGCCGATCGCCTCGCCGCTTCAGGCAATACGCTCAACATCCTTATCGTCGATGCCTGCCGGGACAATCCGTTTCCGCCGGGCGTCGCGGCAAACGCAATCGGGCTGGTGCCGATGGGCGCGGTCTACGGCGTGTTCATTGCGTCGGCCACCGGATCGGGCAAGATGGCCTTCGACGGCGAGGATGGCCACAGTCCCTATACCAGAGCGCTTGCGGAGGCGATGATCGTGCCGGGCGAACGGTTGGAGGACGTGTTCAAGAGCGTGCGCCGCCAGGTGCGGCTCTCGACCGGAGAGCAGCAGATCCCCTGGGAATCCACCTCGCTCGAGCTCGATTTCTTCTTCGTGCCGCCGCCGCCTCCGCCGAGCCAGGCCGCGCAATTGCTCGCCGCCGCCAAAGAGACCGGCAATGTCGCGCTCTACGATCTCCTGATCGACCGTTTTCCAGCAAGCCCGGAATCGGTTCAGGCGCGCGCCTCTGCGGCGGAGTTGAGAAGGGGGACGACCGCCGGCGGGCCCGCGGCTGCCTCGCTGGTGCTCGATCGCGCGCGCCAGATGCGGACGCCAGAAGCCTATGATCTCGTCGCCGCGCTGTTTCCGGATACACCCGAGGCCGACGAGGCGCGCGGCGCAGCCTCGCGCCTGCGCGAGATCACCGTGCTCGACAGTGCCGGACCGACCTATGAGGGCCGCGAGCTGGTGCAGCTGATCCAGGCGCAGCTGGTGCGGCTCGATTGCTTCTCGGGCGAGCAAAGCGGGGTGTTCGACGCCGGCACCGTGCAGGGTCTGCGCCGGGCCTCGCGGCTCTCCGACGAGCGCTTCCTCTGGTACCGGCCGACCATGGCGGCGCTGCGGGCGCTGAAGAAGGTCGATGGCAACGACGGCTGTGCCCGGCTGAACACCGTTGCCGCGCCACGCTGCCTCCGCGTGAACAACGAGGACTTCTGCCACTAGGGTGGCCTAGCAAATAGGCTCCTGCATAATTCGGTCTATTTAATAGGCAAATAAGCATCTTTGTATGCAATTTTTTCGCCTTGGGTTCGGGTCTCATTTGCGTCCCCGGCTCTAATTTATTTGGATTTCAATGGATTAGGCCGCAGGCAAGAGTTCGTTAAGCCTTGGCACGAACCTTGCGAATCCCAGTTCCAACCAGAAACTTTTGTGTTGGAGCGATTTCATGAAGCGCCGCGATTTCCTCAAGTCCGTTTCCGGATTGGCCGCTGGCGCGGCGCTTCCGGCCATGCCAGCCGTGGTCTCGTCGGCTTATGCCGACGCGCGCTCGGAGACGCTGCTGATCGTCTCGGAAGGCGGCCCCAACAATCTCGACATCCACGGCGTCGGCACCAACGTGCCCGGCTATGAGGTGTCGTGGAATTGCTACGACCGCCTGATTAGCCACGAGATGAAGGCCGGTCCTGGCGGCGTGCCGTATTACGACCGCGACAAGTTCAAGGGCGAGCTCGCCGAAGAGTTCAAGATCGACGACATGTCGGTCACCTTCAAGCTGAAGAAGAACGCCAAATTCCACGACGGCACGCCCGTCACCGCCAAGGACGTGAAGTGGTCGCTGGATCGCGCCGTCAGCGTCGGCGGCTTCCCGACCTTCCAGATGAGCGCGGGGTCGCTGACCAAGCCCGAGCAGTTCGTCGTGATCGACGAGTACACCGTGCGCGTCGACTTCCTGAAGAAGGACAGGCTGACGGTCCCCGACCTCGCCGTCATCGTGCCCTGCATCGTCAACTCCGAGCTGGTGAAGAAGAACGCCAGCGAGAAGGATCCCTGGGGCCTCGAGTTCACCAAGCAGCAGACCGCGGGCTCCGGCGCCTACAAGGTGACGAAGTGGACCGCCGGCACCGAAGTCATCATGGAGCGCAACGACGATTGGGTCGGCGGTCCCCTGCCGAAGATCAAGCGCGTGATCTGGCGCATGGTGCCGCAGGCCGGCAACCGCCGCGCGCTGCTGGAGCGCGGCGACGCCGACATCTCCTACGAACTCCCGAACAAGGATTTCCAGGAGATGAAAGCGAACGGCAAGCTCAACGTGGTGTCGCTGCCGTTCTCCAACGGCATCCAGTATATTGGCATGAACGTCACCAAGCCGCCGTTCGACAATCCGAAGGTCCGTCAGGCCGTCGCCTACGCGCTGCCCTATCAGAAGATCATGGACGCGGTGATGTTCGGCCTCGCCAACCCGATGTTCGGCGCGCCCGCGGACAAGCCGACCGAGGTCGCCTGGCCGCAGCCGCACAAATACAACACCGACATCGAGAAGGCGAAGGCGCTGATGGCGGAGGCCGGCGTCGCCGGCGGCTTCGAGACCACGATCTCGTTTGACTTGAATTTTGCCGGCGTCAACGAGCCGCTCTGCGTGCTGGTGCAGGAGAGCCTCGCGCAGATCGGCATCAAGACCACCATCAACAAGGTGCCCGGCGCCAACTGGCGCACCGAGTTGAACAAGAAGGAAATGCCGCTCTTCACCAACGTGTTTTCGGGCTGGCTCGATTACCCCGAATACTTCTTCTACTGGTGCTATCACGGCAACAATTCCGTCTTCAACACCATGAGCTACAAGTCGGCGGAGATGGACAAGCTGATCGACGGCGCGCGCACCGCGGCCGCGACCGGCGACAAGGCGACCTACGAGACGGACGTGAAGGGTTTCGTCGATCTCGCCTACACCGACATCCCGCGCATCCCGCTGTACCAGCCCTTCGTCAACGTCGCGATGCAGAAGAACATCAGCGGCTACCAATACTGGTTCCACCGCAGGCTCGATTATCGCGCGCTGGTGAAGGGGTGATGTGTGATGCTGATCGTCAGCGACGCATCGGCATCGGCA
Source organism: Bradyrhizobium sp. BR 10289 (assembly GCF_019455385.1). Taxonomy (GTDB): domain Bacteria; phylum Pseudomonadota; class Alphaproteobacteria; order Rhizobiales; family Xanthobacteraceae; genus Bradyrhizobium. The sequence continues at coordinate 22,355 of NZ_JACOFR010000014.1, read as the reverse complement.
GTGGGCTCCCTCTCCCGCTTGCGGGGGAGGGCCGGGGTGGGGGTCTCTCCGCGTCGGGATTGCCTGGCGCTGCGGAGCATATCCCTGCGCGGCGATAGCCCTCACCCGCCGCGCTCTGCGAGCGCGTCGGCCTCTCCCGCAAGCGGGAGAGGCGAAGCAAACCTGCGGAGCACCCCATGCTGGCCATGATCGGCAAGCGCCTGATGTTCGCGATCCCCTCGCTGATCGGTGTCGTCATCGTCACCTTCCTGCTGACGCGCGCGCTGCCCGGCGATCCCGCCGCGTACTTCGCCGGTCCCGCCGCGACCAAGGAAGCCGTCGAGCAGATCCGCAAGAAACTCGGCCTCGACAGGCCGCTGATCGAGCAGTTCTTTCGTTACACCAACGATCTCGCCCACGGCGATTTCGGCAACTCGCTGACGACGGGTCAACCGGTCGCGGCGGAAATCCGCAACCGTCTGCCGGCCTCGGCTGAATTGACGCTGCTCGGCCTGATCGTCTCGATCGTCATCGCCATTCCGCTCGGCGTGCTCGCGGCGACGCGACCGGGATCATGGGTCGATCATTTATGCCGGGTGACGACGACAGCGGGCGTGTCGCTGCCGGTGTTCTTCACTGGCCTGGTGCTGGTGTATTTATTCTACTTCCAGCTCGGCTGGTCGCCCGCGCCGCTCGGCCGTCTCGACGTGTTCTACAGCGCGCCGCCGACGGTGACGGGCTTCTACCTGATCGATACCCTGATCGCGCGCGACTTCGAAGCGTGGCGCTCGGCGCTGAGCCAGCTCATCCTGCCCGCGACGACGCTGGCGATCTTCTCGCTGGCGCCGATCGCGCGCATGACCCGCGCCTCCATGCTGGCGGTGCTCGCCTCCGAATTCGTCCGCACCGCGCGTGCCAGCGGCCTGTCGCCGGCAACCGTCATCGTCACCTACGCCTTCCGCAACGCGATGTTGCCCGTGATCACCACGCTCAGCATGGTGTTCTCGTTCCTGCTCGGCGCCAACGTGCTGGTCGAAAAAGTGTTCGCCTGGCCAGGCATTGGCTCCTATGCGGTGGAAGCGCTGATCTCCTCGGACTTCGCGCCGGTGCAGGGTTTCGTCCTCACCATGGCGGTGATGTACGTGCTTTTGAATCTCGTGATCGACATTTTGTACGGCGTCATCGATCCGCGCGTCAGGTTGGAGGGCTGATTCATGAGCTCCGTTGCGCCTGCTGTTGAACCCGTCGGCCCTGCCCGCACCTCGGGCCTTACCGCGGTTCTCGAACAGACCCGCTATGTGCTCAGCGAGAACAAGGTCACCGGCTTTGCCTTCGCGCTGCTGATTGTGATCCTGATCGCCGCGATCTTCGGTCCCTATGTGGTGCCGTATGATCCGCTCGCCTCCGACACCGCGGCGGCGCTGAAGCCGCCCTCGGCGGCGCACTGGTTCGGCACCGATCAGCTCGGGCGCGACATTTTCAGCCGCGTCGTGGTGGCGACACGGCTCGACACCTTCATCGCGGTCGCTTCCGTCGTGCTGGTGTTTTTGATGGGCGGGCTCGCCGGTATCGCGGCGGGCTATTTCGGTGGCTGGACCGACCGTATCGTCGGCCGCATCGCCGACACCATCATGGCGTTCCCGCTGTTCGTGCTGGCGATGGGTATCGTCGCCGCGCTCGGCAACACCGTGCAGAACATCATTCTGGCCACCGCGATCGTGAACTTCCCGCTCTATGCCCGCGTCGCCCGCGCCGAAGCCAATGTCCGCCGCAACGCCGGCTTCGTGCAGGCCGCGCGGCTCTCCGGCAACGGCGAATTCCGCATCCTGCTGGTGCATATCCTCCCCAACATCATGCCGATCATGATCGTGCAGATGTCGCTGACCATGGGTTATGCGATCTTGAATGCCGCAGGGCTCTCTTTCATCGGCCTCGGCGTCCGGCCGCCGACCGCGGAATGGGGCATCATGGTCGCCGAGGGCGCCGGCTTCATGGTGTCGGGCGAATGGTGGATCGCGCTGTTTCCGGGCCTCGCGCTGATGATCGCTGTGTTCTGTTTCAACCTCCTCGGCGACGGCCTGCGCGACATCGTCGACCCCCAGCGGAGGACCTGATGGCGAGCGACCGGCAAAAATTCCTCAATGATTTCGGTGCGGCTTCTACTGTGCATGGGGTTGTTTTCGATTTCTTGAGTGACGGGAGCCGCCCATGACCGCCCAGCCGCTGCTCGACGTCCAGGACCTCACGGTCGAATTCACCACCCGCCGCGGCATCGTCAAAGCGGTGCAGCACGTCAACATTTCCGTCGCCAAGGGCGAGACGCTGGCCATCGTCGGCGAGTCCGGCTCCGGCAAGTCGGTGACGTCCTACGCGGTGATGCGCATCCTCGACCGAGCCGGCAAGATCGCGGAGGGCTCGGTGATGTTCTCCGGCATCGACGTCAAGGCCGCGACCGAAGACCAGATGCGGGACCTGCGCGGCCGCGAAGTCTCGATGATCTTCCAGAACCCGCGCGCCGCGCTCAACCCGATCCGGAAAGTCGGCGACCAGATCGAGGACGTGCTGCGCACCCATGTGCAGCAGGCGACGGTTGCCGATCAAGGTGAGAAGGCGATCGAAGCGCTGGAGCAGGTCAAGATCGCCCGCCCGCGCGAGCGCTATCACGCCTATCCGTTCGAGCTGTCAGGCGGCATGTGCCAGCGCGTCGTCATCGCGCTCGCGCTCGCCTGCAATCCGCAACTCCTGATCGCGGACGAGCCGACGACGGGTCTCGACGTCACCACCCAGAAGGCGGTGATGGACCTGATCGTCGAGCTGACAAAACGCAAGGCGATGTCGACCATCCTGATCACCCACGATCTCGGCCTCGCCGCCGCCTATTGCGACCGCGTCGTCGTGATGGAGAAAGGCCGCGTCGTCGAGACCGCAAAAGCCGCCGACATCTTTGCCAACCCGCAGCACCCCTACACCAAGAAGCTGATGCGCGCGACGCCGCGGCTCGGCGTCTCTCTACGAGACTTGCTGCCTGAAGAGGAAGCAAGTGCGGCGGCATCCTTCGCCTCTCCCCGCACGCGGGGAGAGGCCGACATGCGCAGCATGGCGGGTGAGGGGGACTCTCCCAGCACCGTGCTCGCGGAGACAGCCCCTCACCCCAACCCTCTCCCCGTGAAGGACGGGGAGAGGGAGCAGAGTGGTGCAAGTGGCCAGCCCCTTCTCCTCATCGAAAAGCTCGTGAAGGAATACCCCCGCCAGGGCGCCACCGCGACGCTCGGAAAGCTGTTCGGCCGCAAGCCGCCGGTGGAGCCCGACGTGTTCCGCGCCGTCGACGGCATCAGCTTCGCGATCGGCCATGGCGAGAGCGTCGGCCTCGTCGGCGAATCCGGCTGCGGCAAATCGACCACCTCGATGATGGTGATGCGGCTGCTCGACCAGACCTCCGGCTTGATCCAGTTCGACGGCGAGGACATCGGCGCCATCCAGCCGGCGTCGTTTGCCCGGCTGCCGCAGCGCAGCCGCATCCAGATGGTGTTCCAGGACCCGACCGACAGCCTCAACCCGCGCTTCACCGCCGCCCGCGCCATCGCCGATCCCATCATGCAATTGGGCGACATCAAGGGCCGCGATGCGCTCCGCGCCCGCTGCGAGGAGCTGGCCACCATGGTCGGCCTGCCGCACAATTTGCTGGATCGCTTCCCGCACCAGCTCTCCGGCGGCCAGAAGGCCCGCGTCGGCATCGCCCGCGCCATTGCCCTGCACCCCAAGCTGGTCATCCTGGACGAGCCGACCGCGGCGCTGGACGTCTCGGTGCAGGCCGTGGTCCTGAACCTGCTCCAGGACCTCAAGGCGCGGCTAGGTATGAGCTATCTGTTCGTCTCGCATGATTTGAATGTAGTGCGCTTGTTGTGCGATCGTGTCATTGTCATGCGGACCGGTCGAATCGTGGAAGAGGGGACGTCCGAAAAAGTCCTCAGTGATCCGCAGGACGACTACACCAAGGAGCTGCTGACGGCGATCCCGCATCCGCCGTTGCCGGTTCACTGACAGATACGCCAGTATCTTGCGAGATGCATAGTTTGAGAGAGTGATGGCCGCCGAACCACTGGACGACTACATCGACGCCGTTTCCAAAGCGCTGGCGCTGCCGGTCGAAGAGGCCTGGAGGCCGGCGGTTCGCGCCAATCTCGAAGTATCGCTGCGGCTCGCCCGCCTGGTCGACGAATTCGCGCTGCCGGACGACACCGAGCCGGCGCCTGTTTTTACGGCCTGACGTCGCCATGACCGCCAAGCCAGAGATGAATGCTGCCGAGATCGCGAAAGCGGTGGCGGGCGGCCAATTGTCCGCGCTCGCCGCCACCGAAGCCGCGCTCGCGCGCATCAAGCAGCATGACGGCATCCTCAACGCCTTCACCGACGTCACCGCCGATCGCGCCCGCGCCAAGGCGCGCGCCATTGATGCCGACATCGCCGCCGGCAAGGATGTCGGCCCGCTAGCCGGCGTGCCCTTCGCGGTGAAGAACCTGTTCGACGTCACGGGCCTGCCGACCCGCGCGGGCTCGAAGATCAACCGCGAGCTCGCACCGGCGAGGCGCGACGCGACGCTGATCGAGCGCATGGAAGCTGCCGGCGCGGTTCTCGTCGGCGCGCTCAACATGGGCGAATACGCCTACGATTTCACCGGCGAGAACGTCCATGATGGTCCCTCGCGCAATCCGCATGACACGACGCGGATGAGCGGCGGCTCCTCCGGCGGTTCGGGCAGCGCCGTCGGCGGCGCGCTCGTGCCGATCGCGCTCGGCTCGGACACCAATGGCTCGATCCGCGTGCCCTCGTCGTTTTGCGGCATCTTTGGTCTGAAGCCGACCTATGGCCGGCTGTCGCGCGCGCGCTCGTTTCCATTCGTGGCGAGCTTCGATCATCTCGGCCCGTTCGCACGCTCGGTCACCGACCTCGCGCTCGCCTATGACGCGATGCAGGGCCCGGATGCCGACGATGCCGCCTGCACCACGCGCGGCCTCGAGCCGACGCTGCCGCTGCTCGCCAATCCGGTTTCGGATTTGCGTATCGGCATCGCCGGCGGCTACTTCCAGAAGAACGTGTTTCCCGAGGCGGTCGAAGCCGTCGGCCGCGTCGCCAAGGCGCTCGGTGCGACGAAGACCGTCGACGTGCCCGAGGCCGCCCGTGCCCGCGCCGCGGCTTACGTCATCAGCACCACCGAGGGCGCCTCGCTGCATCTCGACCGCCTGCGCAAGCGCCCGAACGATTTCGACCCGGCCGTGCGCGACCGGTTGATCGCAGGCGCCATGGTGCCGGCGCCGCTGGTCGACCGCGCGCAAAAATTCCGCCGCTGGTATCGTGCGCAATTCGCCGAGATCTTCAAATCGGTCGACGTGCTGATCGCGCCCGCGACGCCCTGCACCGCGCCCAAGCTCGGGCAGGTCATGTTCACTCTCGACGGCGTCGAACTGCCGGTGCGCGCCAATATCGGCATCCACACCCAGCCGATCTCGTTCATCGGCCTGCCCGTGGTCGCCGTGCCGGTGCCACTCGAGCCGCTGCCGATCGGCGTGCAGATCATCGCCGCGCCCTGGCGCGAGGACATCGCGCTGCGCGTCGCCTACGCGCTTGAGAAGATGGGCGTCGTATCCGCGCCAGCTCCAAGAGGATTCTGACATGGAGATCGATCTCCCCGAGGTGATCGCGGAAGTCAAAGCCGCTTTCGAGCGCTATGAGCAGGCCCTCGTCAGCAACGACGTCGCCGTGCTCGGCGAGCTGTTCCGCAACGATTCCCGCACCCTGCGCTACGGCATCGGCGAGAACCTCTACGGCTACGAGGCGATCTCCGGCTTCCGCGCCGGCCGTTCGCCGGTGGGGCTCAACCGCCGGACCGCGAAAACCGTCATCTCCAGCTACGGCCGCGACACGGCCGTGGCCTCCACCTTGTTCTATCGCGACACGGCTCCCGGCAAGGTTGGCCGGCAGATGCAGACCTGGATTCGCTTCCCGGAGGGCTGGCGCGTCGTCGCGGCCCATGTCAGCATCATCGACGAGCCGAAAGAGACCTGACCGTATGACGCTTGACGATCTTCCGCCCGGGACACTGCCGGCCGAGCCGGTGGTGCCGCGGGTCGACCGGGCGCAGCCCAGCGTGCACAAGGTGACGCGCGCCGAGGAATTGCGGCTTCAATTGGCCGACGAGATCGTACGTGGAACCCTGCCTCCCGGTGCGCCGCTGGACGAGACCGAGATCGCGCGGCGCTTCAGCGTCTCGCGCACGCCGGTACGCGAGGCCCTGCGCCAGCTGGTGGCGAGCGGCCTGGTCGAGGCGCGGCCGCATCGCGGCGCGGTGGTGGCGCAGCCCTCGATCGAGCGTCTCAAGAGCATGTTCGAGGCGATGGCGGAGCTGGAGGCGCTGTGCGCCGGCCTTGCCGCCGAGCGCATGTCTGCGGCCGAGCGTCACGGTCTCGAAGCCGTGCACGAAGAGCTGCGGGTGCTGAGCTATGCCGGCAACCCGGATCGCTTCCACGAGGTCAACGAGCGCTTCCACAACGCGATCTATGCGGGCTCGCAGAACGGCTACATCGCCGAGATCACGCTGGCGACGCGCGTCCGCGTGCAGCCGTTCCGCCGCGCCCAGTTCCGCAATCTCGGCCGGTTGGCAAAGTCGCAGGCCGAGCACGACCGCGTCGTCGTCGCCATCATGCGCGGGGACAAGCAGGGCGCAGCCGCCGCGATGCGCGCGCATATCGAGCTGGTGCGCGGGGAGTATGAGATTTACGCGGTGTCGGTGTAGACGCACGCTCGGTAGGGTGGGCAAAGGCGCAAAGCGCCGTGCCCACGTTCTTTTAATGATGGGCACAGATGGTGGGCACGCTCCGCTTTGCCCACCCTACGAAACCGGTTATGACGCCGCGGCTTCGACCACAAACTTCCGCCAGCCGCCATACGCGGTGATGTCGCGCGCCTCGCCCAGCACCTCCGGCTCGACGAGAAAGCCCTTCACGCTGCGACCATCCGCAAGCCGCACCGTGCCGATCGCCATCGGCGCAGGGATCGCGTTGACGAACTTGCCAAAGGCGGACGATGACAGCGACCAGATCTCCAGCTCGATCGACGCGCCCTTGCCGGTCTCGACACGCAGCATGCCCGGCTTCGGCGGCGTGGTCGGGAGCGCATAGAGCTTGTAGTCAGGCGCTGTCTTTGTCGCTTCGACCAGCTTGCCGTTCAGTGCCTTCAATTCGCCGTTCAGCGCCATGCCGGAGAGATGCGCGCCGACCACCGCGATCGGAATCTCGTCGCCGTAATTGGCGGGCGGCGGAACTAGCGCGGGCTGCGCTACGCCCTTTGCGCCAGTCGTGAGTTTCGTATCCGCATGAAACACGCGGCCGATGCTCGCAAGCAGCGCATCGCGGCCAGCGGGCGCAAGCAGCGTGATGCCGAACGGAATGCCGTCCGTGCGCATCGCCGCCGGCACCGCAAGGCCGCAGAGATCGAGCAGGTTGACAAAATTGGTATAGGTGCCGAGCCGGCTGTTGAGTTCGATCGGATTGGCCAGCACCTGCGCGGTCGTATAGGCGGTCGGGGCCGTCGGCAGCACCAGCGCGTCGATATTGGCAAAGGTGCGCTCGGCGATCTTGCGCAGGCCCTGCAGGCGATAGAGCGCCGAGAAGGTCTCCGCCGCCGTCAGCCGCGCGCCCGCCGCGGTGATCTCGCGCGTGACCGGATGAATTGAGTCAGGTGCGGACGCCAGCAGGTTCTTGATCACGAGATAGCGCTCGGCGACCCAGGGCCCCTCATAGAGCAGCCGCGCGGTCTCGTAGAACGGCTCGAGGTCAAACTCGACCAGCGTCGCGCCGAGCGATGTCCAGCGCTTCAGCGCGTCGGCATAAGCTGCTTCCGCCTTCTTGTCGCCGAAGAAGATCAACTGTCCGTTGCGCGGGACGCCCAGGCGCAAATTCGCCGGGAACGGCGTGAGTGCACCAAGCGGCCGGTCGCGCGAGAACGGATCGGCCTGATCCGGGCCGGCCATCACGGAGAGCGCGAGCGCGGCATCGTCCACGGTCAGCGCGAACACCGAGATGCAGTCGAGCGTGCGGCAGGCGGGCACCAGGCCCGCGGTCGAGATCATGCCGAGGCTCGGCTTCAGCCCGACGATGTTGTTGAGCATCGCCGGCACGCGCCCCGAGCCGGCCGTGTCGGTGCCGAGCGTGAGCGGCACGAGCCCCGCGCCGACGGCCGTCGCCGATCCCGAGCTGGAGCCGCCCGGAATGAGATCCTCGCGGATCGCGTTCCTGGGGATGCCATAGGGCGAGCGCACGCCGACGAGGCCGGTTGCGAACTGGTCGAGATTGGTCTTGCCGATGATGATCGCGCCGGCTTCGCGCAGGCGCTCCACTGCAGTCGAGTCATGCGTCGGCGTGTAGGAGAAGGCCGGACACGCCGCCGTGGTCGGAAAACCGAGCGCGTCGATATTGTCCTTCACGCCGACCGGAATGCCATAGAGCGGCAGGCTCGCCGCATCCGGGCGCGCGGCGAGCTTCTCGGCTTCCGCGATCGCATCCTTCTCGTCGCGCAGGCTGATGAAGACGGCGGGATCGTTGTGGTCGCGGATGCGCTGATAGGTGCGGGCGATCGTCTCAGCCGGCGTCATCGTGCCCGCGCGATGCGCGGCCACGATCGCGGCGATCGTTTCAGGCTGCTCAGCCCCCATCTCAGCCTTCATGGCGACAAAACTCCGGCAACAGGTCTCACCCGATTGAAGCAAGCGATGTGCCATTGTGTACAGAATCCGGGCACGGTCCCCACCCCGGATATTATCGAGAGATCAGTGGGTTGTGGGATATTTCGGCGGACGGCCGGACCGTCGGGCGAACGCCCTGTTACGGGCATCTGCCCAAATCATGGGCAGGCGAGATCAAGTGAAGCCGGCGAGGATCTGGAGTAGCCGCTCCCGGTTCGCCTTGCCGATCTTGTCCTCGACGTGCCGCTCATGCTCGGCGGCGAGCCGTTTGAACTTGGCCAGCGCGATCTCGCCCTGGGCGGTGAGGTGCAGCGCGTGGGAGCGTCGGTCCGCCTTCGACTTGACCCGCTTCACCAGCTTGCGTTGCTCAAGGCTGTCGAGCAGATGCACCAGCCGGGCGCGCTCGATGCCGAGGCGTTTTGCCACCGCCATCTGCGACAGGCCGGGATTGGCGCCGATCACTGTCAGCACCGAATATTGTGTCGGGCGGATGTCGACGTTGCCCAGCGTCTTGATGAAGTCCTGGAAGATCCAGATCTGGAAGCGCCGCACGGCATAGCCGGCGTGGCCGACCAGCGCGTCGAGGCCGATCTCGTCCGCGTCGATCCGCCGCGCGGCGCCGTTGCCGGCGCGTTTGCGCGGGGAAGCTTGGGCTGCGCCGGCTGTCACATCGTGTCTCCTGTCGAGCAATCCTAGCGCCCCAGCGGCCAAAGCGAAAGATTGTTGTTGACGACAACAATTGCCATGCCCAACATTATGGTCAAAGCAGCCCGGAACGAGGCTGCGGCCGTTCCGAAGCTTTCGGGGCGAGGAGGAAACCATGACAACCGCCGCTCGCGGTGACGCAGAAAGCCTGTTCGCAACGCCGAAAACCGTCGCGGAGCGCCGCGCCGACGGCAGCATTCTGCTGCGCTCGGGCGAGCCTCTGCGCGCCAGCGCGCGCTGCATCGGTGACTGGCTGGAGCATTTTGCGCGGCAGACGCCGGACAAGATTTTCCTCGCCGAGCGAGACGGCGCCGATACGCCATGGGCCACGGTGACCTATGCAGGCGCCTTGCTGCGAGTGCGCGCGGCAGCGTCCTGGATTCTGGCGCAAGGCCTCAGCGCCGAGCGCCCCGTCGTCATCCTCTCCGACAACAGCATCGACCACGCGCTGCTCGCGCTGGCCGCCCAGCATGTCGGCGTGCCCTCGGCGGCGATCTCGCCGGCCTATTCGTTGGTGTCGAAAGACTTTGACAAGCTCAAGAGCATGATCGCGCTGCTTCAGCCGGGCGCGATCTATGTCTCCGCCACGAAAGCATTTGCGGCGGCTCTCGCCGCGATCGAGCCGCTGCATACGGCAAAGGTCATCAGCGGCAATGCCAGCGATGCCGATGCGCTCGCTTTCCGTGCCATCGCCGCGACGCCCGAGACCAGCGATGTAGCCCAGGCATTTGCCGCGGTGACGCCTGATACGATCGCAAAATTCCTGTTCACCTCGGGCTCGACCGGCACGCCCAAGGCGGTCATCAACACCCAGCGCATGCTGACATCGACCCAGCAGGCCAAAGCGCAGACCTGGACCTTCCTTGAACAAGCCGGCAGCGATCTCGTCATCCTCGACTGGCTACCCTGGAGCCACACTTTCGGCGCCAACCACAATTTCAATCTCGTGCTGCGCAATGGCGGCTCGCTCTATATCGACGGCGGCAAGCCCGCGCCCGGCCTGTTTGCGACCTCGCTCGCGAATCTGAAAAGCGTGATGCCGACAGTGTATTTCAACGTGCCGCGCGGTTTCGACATGCTGATCGCGGCGCTGCGCGGCGACGAGGAGCTGCGCCGCCGCTTCTTCAGCGAGGTGAGGTTTGCCTTCTATGCCGGCGCAGCCTTGCCGCAAAATCTATGGGATGCGCTGGAGCAACTCTCCGTCGAGACCGCTGGCCGTCCGCTGCCGATGGTCTCTGCCTGGGGCTCGACCGAGACCTCGCCGCTCGCGACCGACTGCCATTTCCTCGCCGAACGCTCCGGCAATATCGGCGTGCCGATTCCCGGCACCGAGCTGAAGCTCGTCACGTCAGGCGACAAGCTGGAGGTGCGCGTACGCGGACCCAATGTCACGCCGGGCTACTGGAAGGCACCTGAGCTGACGAAGCAGGCGTTTGACGAAGAGGGCTTTTATCTCATCGGCGATGCCGTGAAGCTTGCCGATCCCGCGCGCCCCGAGCGCGGCCTGTTCTTCGACGGCCGCGTCGCCGAAGATTTCAAGCTCAATTCCGGCACCTGGGTCAGCGTCGGCACGCTGCGCGTCGCCGGCATCGCCGCCCTGGCGCCGCTGGCGCAGGACATCGTCGTCACCGGTCATGGCGGCGACGAGGTGCGGTTCCTGGTGTTCCCGAACATCCTGGCGTGCCGTGCGCATGCTGGTTTGCCCGAGACGGCTGGCGTGCGCGACGTGCTGGCGCATGACGAGGTTCGGACCGCCGTCGCGCAGGGCCTCGCGAAACTTAAGCGGCACGGCGCCAACTCCTCCGGCCACGCTACGCGCGCGCTGCTGCTGGCCGAGCCACCGTCGGTCGACGGCGGCGAGATCACCGACAAGGGCTACATCAACCAGCGCGCCGTGCTGGCGCGCCGTGCCGATGCGGTGGCGCGGCTGGATGATGATGCGTCCGGGGAGTGGGTGGGGTTGTAACGGCCGAGCGGCAGCCAACGGCGATCGTGCCCCGGACGCAGTGCAGCACGTGGTGATGCACTGCAGAGCCGGGGCCCATTTCTCGTGATGTACGAGGTTGCGTGGGTCCCGGCTCTGCGCAGCAGCGTTTCACGCTGCAGCGCGTCCGGGACACGACACATCTCGATCGGGCCAGCCATTCTGTCGCAATACCCCGCATGATTCTTTTGTTGCCTAAGCAACTAATTTGTGCGAACCGTTCCGGGGAAGATGACGGCGGGGAAACCGCTGCGTCTCGTTCGGGAGGAAACGATGCTCGGCAAAGAGGGTGCCGCAGGAAAATGCCTGCGCATGCCGGAAAATCGCAGGCGATCATGCCCGGCGCGGGTCCCGTCAGGCCTCGGTGCCGCCCGTCACCGCGCCCAGATTCTCGTGCAGCCGGCGCAAGAGATCGATCAGCACCTCGCGCTCGTCCTTCGACAGACACGACAGCAACCGCCGCTCGCGTTCGAACGCGGCGACGATCACCTTGTCATGAGTGGCGCGGCCTCTCGCCGTCAGCGAGATCGAGTGGGTGCGGCCATCGTTCGGATCGGTGCGGATCGACACCAGCCCCCGCTTCTCGAGACCCGCCAGCGTCCGGCTCACCGGGCCCTTGTCGAAGCCGATCACGTGGCAGATGCGCGAGGCGGGGATGCCGGGCTCGATCGCCAGCAGCGACATGATCCGCCACTCCGTGACGTTGACGCCGAACTGCTTCTGATAGAGCGCCGTCGCGCTGTTCGAGAGCTTGTTGGCGATGAAGGTGATGAAGGCTGGGACGTAACGGTCGAGATCCAGCGTCGGTCCTGCTTCTGCAGGCGCAGGCTTCTGGCGGGCTCTGGTCAAGGACGGCGGCATATCGGGATTCTGTCTCGCGGCGTGCCGACAGACCTAAGGACATGCACCGCCTTTTCACAAGATCAAAATAAGGGAGGACCTTCATGAGCGCACCCGGCTCAGCCGCATCAGGCGTCCCGCATCTCGACGTCGATCCGTTCGCGATGAACTTTTTTGCCGACCCTTATCCCACGCACGAACTGCTGCGGGAGACGGGGCCGGTCGTCTATCTCGACAAATGGAACGTCTATGGCGTGGCGCGTTATGCCGAGGTGCACGCCGTGCTGAACGATCCCGCGACGTTCTGCTCCAGCCGCGGCGTCGGCCTGTCCGATTTCAAGAAGGAGACGCCGTGGCGGCCGCCGAGCCTGATCCTCGAAGCCGATCCTCCCGAGCACGTCCGCACCCGCGCGGTGCTATCGAAGGTATTGTCGCCGACCGTGATGAAGGGGCTGCGCGACCGCTTTGCCGCCGCGGCCGAGGCGCGGGTGGACGCGCTGCTGGAGATGCGTAGCTTCGATGCGATCGCGGATCTGGCCGAGGCCTACCCGCTCTCGATCTTCCCGGATGCGCTGGGTCTGAAGCCGGAAGGCCGCGAAAACCTCATTCCCTATGCGAGCCTGGTGTTCAACGCCTTCGGTCCGCCGAACCAATTGCGCCAGGAGGCAATCGCGCGCTCGGCACCGCACCAAGCCTACGTCACCGCGCAATGCCAGCGCGACAACCTGACGCCCGGCGGCATCGGCGCCTGCATTCATGCCCATGTCGACGAGGGGGTCATCACGGCGACCGAGGCGCCGCTGCTGGTGCGCTCGCTGCTGTCGGCCGGCCTCGACACCACTGTCAATGGTATCGGGGCTGCGGTCTATTGCCTCGCGCGCTTCCCCGAGCAGTGGCAGCGCCTGCGCGAGGATCTCACACTCGCGCGCAACGCCTTCGAAGAAGCCGTGCGGTTCGAAAGCCCGGTGCAGACCTTCTTCCGCACCACGACGCGCGAGGTCGAGCTGTCGGGCGCGGCCATCGGCGAGGGTGAGAAGGTGCTGATGTTCCTCGCGGCCGCCAACCGCGATCCGCGCCGCTGGGAAAACGCGGACAGTTACGACATCACGCGCCGCACCTCTGGTCATGTCGGCTACGGCTCCGGCATTCACATGTGCGTCGGCCAGCTCGTGGCCCGGCTCGAAGGCGAGACGATACTTTCGGCGCTGGCTCGCCGCGTTGCCAGCATCGAGATCACGGGTGAACCAAAACGCCGCTTCAACAACACGCTGCGTGGGCTCGACAGCCTGCCGGTGACGATCGTGCCGGCCTGACGCGAACGGCTATAAAACAACGGGGGAGGGAGCAATGAAGAATTTGAAATGGACGCTCGTCATGGCCGCGAGCCTGATGAGCAGCGCGGCGAGCGCCGAGATCTCCGACAATGTCGTGCGCATCGGCGTGCTCAACGACATCTCCGGTATCTTCCAGGACACCAATGGCATGGGCTCGGTCGAGGCCGCGCGTATGGCGGCGGAAGACTTCAATGGGGGCGGTAAGGGCATCAAGGTCGAGATCGTCTATGCCGATCACCAGAACAAGGCCGACGTCGGCAACGCCATCGCGCGCAAATGGCTGGACGTCGAAGGCGTCGATGCCATCGTCGATGTGCCGAACTCGGCCGTCGGCCTCTCCATCAACACGCTGTTACGCGACAGCCGCATGACTTTCCTGGCGTCATCGACGGCCAGCTCCGATCTCACCGGCAAGGCCTGCTCGCCCAACACCATCCAATGGGTCAACGACGCCTGGGCGACCGGCAACACCACCGCGGCTGCGATGATGTCGCGTGGCGGCAAGGACTGGTATTTTCTCACGGTCGACTACGCGCTTGGCAAGGGCATCGAGGCGGAGGCGCAGAAATACATCGAGGGCCACGGTGGTAAGGTGCTGGGCTCCTCAAAGCATCCGCTCGGCACCTCCGACTTCGCTTCGTTCCTGTTGCAGGCACAGAACTCGAAGGCGCAGGTGATCGGCCTTGCCAATGCCGGCGGCGACACCATCAACGCGGTGAAGCAGGCCGCCGAGTTCGGCGTGCAGCAGAGCGGTCAAAAGCTGGTGGCGTTCCTGCTCTTCATCAACGACATCCACGGCATGGGCATCAAGGTCGCGCAGGGCCTTCAGCTGATGGAAGCCTTCTACTGGGACATGAACGACGACACCCGCGCCTTCGCAAAGCGCTTCGCCGCGCGGCCCGGGATGAACGGCAAGATGCCGAGCGGCAACCAGGCCGGCGTCTATGCCTCGACGCTCGCCTATCTCAATGCGGTGGCGGCGACCGGTAGCGACAACGCCAAGGATGCGGTGCCCGAAATGAAGAAGTTCAAGGGCAAGGACAAACTGTTCGGCGACACCACCATCCGCCAGGACGGCCGCGTCGTGCATCCCATGTATTTGTTCGAGGTGAAGAAGCCGGAGGAATCGAAATATCCGTACGACTATTACAAGCTGGTTTCGACGATCCCGGCGGAGCAGGCGTTCCGGCCGCTGGCGGAGGGCGGGTGCGAACTGGTGAAGTAGGTCTCGTGCCCCGGACGCAGTGCAGCGCGTAGCGCTGCGCTGCAGAGCCGGGGCCCATGGCTTCTGGGCCCCGGCTCTGCGTCGCGTCATTTCATGCCGCGACGCGTCCGGGACACGAGAGGTGCCCTAAACCACCTTGCTTGACCCCTGCGTGATCAGCCTCGCCGCGCGCTGGTCCCGTGCGTAGATCCACAGCCAGCTCAGTGCGACGCTGAGGCGGTGGCGGAGGCCGATCAGGAAGTAGATGTGGGCGATGCCCCAGATCCACCACGCGATCGTGCCGCGCAGCTTGACCTTGCCGAAGTCGATCACCGCGAGCCGCTTGCCGATCTGCGCGAGACTGCCGGAGTGCTTGTAGCGGAACGCTCCCTTGTTCTCGCCACGCAGCCGCGCCTTGATGGTCTCGGCGACGTGACGGCCTTGCTGCTTCGCCGCCGGTGCGATGCCGGGGACAGGCTTGCCGTTCCAGGCGTTGACGTTGATGGTGTCGCCGATCGCAAAAATCTCGGGATGGCCGGGAATGGTCAGATCGTTCTCCACCTGCACGCGGCCGGCGCGATCGGCTGGCGCGCCCAGCCATTCGGCAGCGGGCGAAGCGCGCACGCCCGCGGCCCAGATCCGGGTCTTGGCCTCGAGCAGCTTGCCGCCGAACACGACGCCCTCACGGTTGATCTCGGTGACGGCCTGTCCCAGCACGACCTCGACGCCGATCTTTTCCAGCGACGCCTGCGCGTAAGCGGAGAGATCGTCGGGAAATCCCGCCAGCACGCGCGAGCCCGCCTCGATCAGCACCACGCGCGCCTTGTGGGTGTCGATGTTGCGGAAGTCGGCCGGCAGGGTGTGGTGCGCCATCTCGGCGATGGTGCCGGCGAGCTCGACGCCGGTCGGACCGGCGCCGACGATGACGAAAGTCAGCCGCGCGGCGCGTTTGGCCGGATCGGTCTCGCGCTCGGCGCGCTCGAATGCCACCAGGATGTGGCGGCGCAAGGTGGTCGCATCCTCCAGCGTCTTCAGCCCGGGCGCCCATTGCTCCCATTCGTCGTGGCCGAAATAGGCGTGGCGCGCGCCGGTTGCGAGCACCAGTGTGTCGTAGGGCACCTCGCTGCCGTCGTCGATCAGCACGCGACGTCGGTCGGCGTCGACGCCGCTGACGGTCGCAAACAGCGTCGTCACCTCGCGGCGGTCGCGCATCAGATGGCGGATCGGCCAGGCAATCTCGCTGGTCGCAAGCGAGGCGGTTGCGACCTGGTAGAGCAGCGGCTGAAACAGATGATGGTTGCGGCGATCGATCAGCGTGATCTCGACCGGCGCGCCCGCAAGCCTGTAAGTGGCCTCCAACCCGCCGAAGCCGGCTCCGACGATAACGACGCGGTGGGGATTGCCGGACATGATGCACCCTCGAATCTCTCTGCTGCTCTCCTCTCATTAAGTGCGTATCGCGCACCCGCAGTCCAATAGCCGTCATCAATCGCCGCATAGGCCCGCTGTATCGACATGCCCCCGTGAAAAAGCGCCGCAGCCTTGACCATGCCTTGGCCGAAGTGAGTAGAATTATATTTCTTGCCATCCCCAATTGGGGCGAAATATGGTGCAGAGGCGGGCGCTGAGCCGTTGGCGGCGTGACAGATTTTGCGTTCAATAGAGACGACCCGGGGCGGCGATCACCCCGTTTCCGGGATCAATAATAAGGAGGGGACTGGTTATGAGGACAGCATACTGGCTGGCGGGCGCAGCGGCGCTGGTGCTGGCAAATCCGGCATTCGCCGGCGACACCATCAAGATCGGTTTCGTCTCGACCTTCAGCGGCCCGACCGCCGTGATCGGCAACGACATGCGCAACTCGTTCGAGCTCGCGCTGGATCACCTGGGTCGCAAGATGGACGGCAAGCCGGTCGAGGTCATCTACGAAGACGACGGCCAGAAGCCTGACGTCGGCAAGCAGAAGACCGAGAAGCTGGTGCAGTCCGACAAGGTCGATTTCATCGTCGGCTATATCTGGTCGAACGTGCTGCTCGCCTCGCTGAAGACGGCGGTGGATTCGCAGACCTTCCTGATCTCGGCCAATGCCGGCCCGTCGCAGCTCGCGGGCGAACTGTGCAGCCCTTACGTGTTCTCGACCTCCTGGCAGAACGACCAGACGCCAGCCGCGATGGGCCTCTACATGAACGCGAATGGCGTCAAGAGCGTGTTCCTGATCGGCCCGAACTACGCTGCGGGCAAGGACATGCTCTCGGGCTTGAAGAGCACGTTCAAGGGCGAGGTCAAGGGCGAGGAGTATACGGTCTGGCCGAGCCAGCTCGACTTCTCGGCCGAACTGGCGAAAGCTCGTGCCTCCGGAGCCGAGTCGATCTTCGTGTTCTATCCGGGAGCTGCCGGCGCGCAATTCCTCAACCAATATGTCCAGGCCGGCTTGAAGGGCCAGATGCCGCTCTACACCGCCTTCACCGTCGATGAAACGACGCTGCCGCTGCAGAAGGAAAATGCGCTCGGCGTGTCCGGCGCGCAGCAGTGGGTGAACGACTTACCCAACGAGCAGAACAAGAAGTTCGTCGCCGACTACCGGGCGAAATATCCGGGCGCCCGGCCGAGCTATTACGGCGCGCAGGCCTATGACGCCGCGCAGCTCATCAACAGCGCGGTCGTCGCGGTGAAGGGCGATACCAGCAAGAAAGACGCGATGAAGGCCGAAATGGAGAAGGCCAACTTCAAGTCGCTGCGCGGCGCGTTCAAATACGGCAACAACCACATCCCGATCCAGAACTTCTATCTGCAGGACGTGGTGAAGGGTGCCGGAGGCGAGCTGTCGCTGAAAACCGTTGCCACCATCGTCACGGACGACCAGGACCGTTTCCACGACAAGTGCCCGATGAAGTGAGTTCTCTCCTCTCCCTCTCCTCGCTTGCGGGGAGAGGCTGGGGTGAGGGGAATCTCCGCGGGACGCAGCGCGCCGAATTCCTCGATAGCCTCCACAACGTCATTGCGAGCGCAGCGAAGCAATCCAGAGGCTTTCCGCGGAGGGATTCTGGATTGCTTCGTCGCTTCGCTCCTCGCAATGACGGCGTGGAGAGAGTGCTACACCCGCGGCATGCTTGCAGGGCGCACTTCGCGGGCCTGTGCCGCCAGCCTGATGCCGGCATTGGCTGCGCCGAATCCCTGATAGCTCCGCCGCTCGACGATCTCGAAGAAGAACCGCTCGTCGAAGATGTGCGTGTAGACCTGGAAGAACTCGCCGTCGCCCTCGCGGTCGTAGAGGATGTGGTTGGCGCGCAGCTGCGCCATCAGGTCGGGCGCGAGATCGTATTTGGCTTCGATGTCGTCGTAATAATTGTCGGGGATGTCCAGGAAGTCCGCGCCGCGGGCGCGCATTGCGGCGACGGTCGCGAAGATGTCCTTGCACGAGAACGCGACGTGCTGCACGCCCGAGCCGAAGAACTCCGAGATGAAGCGGGCGGGCAGGGTGCGGTTGGCGGAGGAGCCGTTGAGCACGAAGCGCAGGCTCTGGTCGCCGTTGATGATGGCCTGGCTCTGCACGAGCCCGCGGGGGTCGGCGATCTCCATCTGTGGCAGGCGCTCGAGGTCGAGGATGCCGGTGTAGAACAACAGCCAGGACAGCATCTCGTCATAGGGCATCGATTGCGCGATGTGGTCGACGGCGAGCAGCGCGTCGGCACCGGGGTTGCTCGCGACAGGCTCGAAATCGGTGTCCCAGTTCTTGCCGGCCTGGTCGAGGAAGTAGAGCAGGCTGCCGCCGACGCCGTGGATGGCGGGAATCTCCAGCTCGCCCGGGCCGACCGGCTGATAGAAGGTGCGCGCCTTCAGCGCCTCGGCGCGCTGCATCGCAAGGCCGGCATTGTCGACGTCGAGCGCGATGGCGCAGACGCCGGGACCGTGCGTGACGTAGTGCGAATGCGCAAAGCCGTCGGTCTCGCAATTGATCACGAGCTCGACCTTGCCCTGCGACCAGCGCTCCACCGCCTTGCTGCGATGCTTGCCGGTCTTGCGGAAACCCAGTTGCGAGAATAGCCGGGCCAGCTCCCCCGCCTTGGTCTCGTTGACGGCGAACTCGATGAACCCGGTGCCGCGGCTCCTCGCCTTCGGCGCCAGTGGCTCGCTGACGATCTTCGGCCAATCCGGCGCAAGCTGGTCCTCCAGCAGGATCAGCGAGCGCAGGCCGTCGACCGCGGTTTGCGCGGCCGAGCCGGCGCGGAACTGGTCGTTGAAGATCTCCAGCGACCACGGTCCGGCATAGCCGGTCGCGGCGATCGCCTGCATGAATTCACCGACCGGCAGATCACCCTGGCCAGGGAAGGAGCGGAAGTGCCGGCTCCACGACAAAATATCGAGCTCAAGCCTCGGCGCGTCCGCGAGCTGCACCAGGAAGATCTTGTCGCCGGGGATCGAGGCCATTGCGCGAACGGGAAAGTCGGGCGCCAGTGCGTGAAAGCTGTCGAGGATGACGCCGATCGCGGGATGATCGGCGCGCCGCACGATCTCCCAGGCGTCGCGATAGTCGTTGACGTGGCGGCCCCAGGCCAACGCCTCATAGCCGACGCGCAAGCCGCGCTTGGCGGCGAGGTCGCCGAGCTCGCGAAAATCATCCGCGGCGCGGTCGATGCCGCCGAGCGAGGCGGGCGAGACGTTGGAGCAGATCAGCAGCAGATCGGTGCCGAGCTCCTGCATCAGATCGAACTTGCGCATCGCGCGGGCGAAATTGCGCGTGCGCTGCGGCTCCGGCATGCCCTCGAAATCGCGGAACGGCTGGAACGCGCAGATTTTCAGATTGAGATCGCCGCAGAGCTTTGCGATGTCGCGCGGGCCCGCGCCGAACGACAGCAGATCGTTCTCGAAGATTTCGACCTCGTCGAAGCCGGCGGCCGCGATGGCGCGGAGCTTCTCGTCCAGCGCCCCCGAGAGGGAGACGGTGGCGATCGAGCGTTTGGTCATGCTGCATTGTCCTCCATCGCGCCGCCCAGGAACAATTGTCCGATGCGGGGATCGTTCAGAATGCGTTTCGCGTCGTCGACCATGCGGGTCTGGCCGAGCTCGAGCACGATGCCGATGTCGGAGATTTCCAGCGCCGAGCGCGCGTTCTGCTCGATCATCAGGATGGTGACGCCGCGGTCGCGCAAGGATTTGAGGATGTCGAAGGTCTGCTGCACCATCAGCGGCGACAGCCCGATCGAGGGCTCGTCGATCAGCACCAGCTTCGGGTCGAGCAGCAAGGAGCGGGCGATCTCGAGCTGCTTCTGCTCGCCGCCCGAAAGTGTGGAGGCCTGCTGGGTCGATTTCCGCCGCAGCGCCGGAAACAGGTCAAAGGCTGCTTCGATCCGACCGGGCATGTCGATGCCTTTCCCGGCCGAGACGCCGCCAAGCTCGATATTGCTGCGGACCGAGAGCTCGGGAAAGATGTTGCGGCCCTGCGGCACGTAGCAGATGCCGGCATTGAGCAGCGCGCGCTGGCTCAGATGGGTGACGTCGCGGCCGGCAAAGCTGATCTTGCCGTCGCGAAGCTTGAGCAGGCCAAAGATCGCCTTGAACACGGTCGATTTGCCGGCGCCGTTCGGGCCGATGATGGTGGTGATCGTGGCCGGCGGTACCGAGAAGGTGGTGCCGTTCAGGATTGTCATCTTGCCGTAACCGCCGACGAGATTATGAACCGAGAGGATCGCCTCGCTCATGGTCTAATGTCCCAAATAGGCTTCGATCACGGCGGGATTCTTGCGCACTTCGTCGGGGCGTCCCATCGCCAGCACCTTGCCTTCCGCCATCACCATCACGCGCGAGCAGAGCGACATCACGAATTCCATATTGTGCTCGATCACGACGAAGGTCGCGTTCTTCTCGCGGTTGATCGCGACCAGGCGATCCTTGAGGTCCGCCAGCATCGACGGGTTGACGCCGCCGGCGGGCTCGTCGAGCAGCACCAGGCGCGGGCCGCCCATGAACGCCATGGCGGCATCGAGCAGCTTTTGCTGGCCGTAGGAGAGGCCGCCGGCCGGCTCATCGGCAAGATGATCGAGCTTGAAGAAGCCGATCATCTGGTTGGCGGCGTCCGTCAGCCCGGCATCGGAGCGGCCGACCAAGCGCGAGGCCATGTTGCCCTGGTGCTCTTGTCCCGCGAGGATCAGGTTCTCGCGCACCGAGAGTTTTGGGAAGACTTGCAAGAGCTGGAAGGTGCGGCTGACGCCGAGCTTGTTGAGCTCGGCGGGGCGCAGGCCCGTGACCGCCTTGCCGTCGAGCTTCACTTCACCGCCTGATGGCGTGAGCTGGCCGAGGATGCAGTTGAACAGCGTGGACTTGCCGCAGCCGTTCGGCCCGATCAGGCCGAGGATTTCGCCTTCGCGGACATCGAACGAGACGCCATTGACCGCGTGGATGCCGCCAAAACTCTTCTTGATGTCGGTGACTTCGAGGACCGCGCTCATTGCACCGTCTCCAGGCGCGACTTTGCCACGGCGCGCAGTGCGGAGGCGGCCCTGGTGCGGCGCTCGGCGAGATAGCGGTCGAGGATTCCCAGAATGCCGGTCGGCGACCAGATCAGCAGCAACATCACCGCAACCGCGTAGAGCATCAGGTAATAGCCTTCGGTGAAGCGCAGCCATTCCGGCAGCAGCACCGCGATCATCGCGCCGAGGAACGGGCCGAAGTAGAAGCCGGCGCCGCCGACGATCACCATCATCAGCAGGTCGAGCGAGAGCGACAGGTTGAAGGGCACGGGGTCGATATATTGCGTCAGCGGCGCATAGAGCGCGCCGGCGACGCCGCCGAGCGCCGAGCCGATCGCGAACGCCATCAGCGTATAGCGCCGCGTGTCGATGCCGAGCGATTGCGCGCGCAGCGGATTCTCGCGCAGCGCCATGAAGGCGCGGCCCCAGGGTGAGCGGATCAGCCACCACACTGCGAGCGAGACGATCGCGAGCGAGCCGAGGCAGACATAGTAGAACGGCAGCGGCTTGTTGGTGGCGAGGCCGAAAAAGTGCGGCCGCGGAATGTTGGAGATGCCGTAGATGCCGCCGGTGAGCCAGCTCTCGTTGCGGAACACGAGGAAGGCCAGCGTCGAGAAGGCGAGCGTGACGAAGGCAAGGTAGTGATGCTGCACGCGCAGCGCGGGATAGCCGAGCACCCAGCCGACCGCGAAGCTCAAGACGATCGCGACCAGGATCGCGGCCGGCAGCGGCCAGCCATGGGTGGTCATGATCGCGGATGCATAGGCACCGATGCCGACGAAGGCGCCTTGTGCCAGCGAGACCTGCCCGGCATAGCCGAGCGTGAGGTTCAGCCCCATCGCGGCGATGCTCATCACCGCCCACTGGCTCAGGATGAACAGGCCGTAGCGGTTGAAGTTCATGGGAACGATGATCAGGCCGGCGATGACGGCAAGGCCGAGCGCGATTTTGAGGGGTTTGGCATAGAAGCTCATACCGTGCGCTCCTCGGTGCGGCCGAGCAGGCCCTGCGGCCGGAACAGGATCACGGCGATCAGGAAGATCATCGGCACGGCGGCGCGGTACTGCGTCGAGACATAGGCGGCCGCGAGGTTGTCGAGCACGCC
>NZ_JACOFR010000013.1 GCF_019455385.1 Bradyrhizobium sp. BR 10289 | reverse complement strand
TTGCGCAGCGGACCGCGGGTGCCAGTCGGCACCCGGTCTTCCCTGCGCCCTCTTGGATCAGAGGGCGAAGTGACGAAGCAAAGCTCGGGTGAATCAGCCGCGAGAATGCACAAGCGTGTCTGCAACGCGAGCCGCGAAACTTTACGCAAGCCTTGGCCACCGCATCCGCGCGGAAATTACCTGCGCGGCCTCATCCCTGGCTCGCCACACGGGCGCGGTCGAGATGCTCCTCGATCTTCGGACGGTCGCGGGTGCGCTCGAAGCTCGTGCACAGCAGTTCGGTCTCCTCGAGGGAAATCGGGGCGCGATACAGCCGGCACATGAATTCTGCGCTGGCACGTCCCTTCGCGGCAGCCGGGCCGGGGCCGGGGCTGCGCTCGGCCAGAAACATGCAATCGCGGCAGATGCTGGCGTCGAGCCGCTGATGGGCTGCGTCGAGATGATTGAGGATTTCCCGCAGCGAGTCGCGCAAGCGGACGCACTCCTCGGTGCCGAGCGAGGTGACCGCATTCACCACGTGGTTGATCGGATCGTACTGGTTCAAGCACTTTTCGCCCTGCGGGGTGACGTGCAGCACGACCGAGCGCTTGTCCTCATGCGACGGCTTGCGCACCAGAAACGACTTGCTCTCCAGCGTCTTCACGATCTGCGATGCGGTCGCCCGTGTCGCGCCGATGAAGCCGGCGAGCGCCGACGGCGTGCGCGAAAACCGGTTGGCGCGGCCGAGAAAGCGCAGCGCCATCCATTCGCGATCACGCAATCCATGCTGATTGCCTTCGAAATACCAAGCTCGCGCCGCCTGAACCAGCAGCTCGACTGCCTCGCGTGCCAACGGCATAAATTCCTACCTTGCCCCGGGAATGTCGTCTGCGGCGCCCCGGAGCCGCCTTCCGCCGTTGTGCGTGAGTCCTTCGCAAGCGCCCGTATTTTCCGCAACAAGCGACACGTGCATCGTGCGCTGCGCTCGCGCGCAGGCGCGGACTGCCCGGCGTCCGATCTGGACACATGGGAGCCGCAAGGCACGGCGCAAGAAGCTGTGGTGCTGATGGTACGCCAATCGTGACGTGGTCGAACGAAAGTCCGAGTTGCCGTCACTGGCGGACGATGGATCGGAGATGTTCAACCGAAGCCCCTGAAGTTCAAGTCACACGCAGACGTTTCTTATATTCCGTCGAAACGATGAATGAGCTTCTCAACAAAATCAAGTCAAGACGCTCCCGCTGATCGGATGTCGTCGCAGGCGAATGTAACGTTCAAGACAATCTCGCTGTTTGGGACACATGATGGTGAACACAATACGCTGTGCTGCAGGCAACATGCACGCAACTCTGCGACGGTTTGATTGCACAGCACGCTGCTGTCTGTCGTTGATGCAAGTTGATCGAAGCTTGTGCACGACAAAGATGATCCGCGCGGAGTCATCCACAACTTGTGCGATCTGTCGGAGAATCGCCAAGGGAACTCGCAAGGAATACACGCGGCAGTTGTTGCGGGCGCGGCCCACCAAGTCATCCGTAAGGCGGCTTCATCGCGGCCGCCTCAGGCGTCTCATTCAATCAGTTGAAGCGGCGCGCCGGAAATGCGGTGGAAGCGGTGCCCGTGCATGCGCTGGACGCGCAGCGGCATGCACGATCGGCAGTCGAAACGATGAGCAGAGCGGGAGCGAGGGCGCGTCGTACCACGGCTACTCGCCCTTCAGCATGTCCCTCAACTCGCGGAACGGGTCGGCACTTGGCCGGGCTGAGGCGTCTTGCCGCATCGCGGAGTAAATCCTCGGCACCATGTCGATCGCCTGGTCGAGGCCCGAATCGCGCCCCGACTGGTATCCGCCCATCAGGCGAAGGTCCCTCGTGTCCTCGTATTTGGCGATCATGGCGCGCAGCTTGCTCACCAGTTCGCGCTCCTCGGGGTCCCAGACGTTATGGGCGAGCCGGGAGACCGAGGCCAGAACGTCCACCGCCGGATAGCGCGCCTGGTCGGCGATATGCCTGGAGAGCACGATGTGCCCATCGAGCGTGCCGCGGATGGTGTCGGCGATCGGCTCGTTGTGATCGTCGCCGTCGACCAGCACGGAGAAAATGCCGGTGATCGAACCGGATCCCTCCTCGCCGGGGCCGGCGCGCTCCAGGAGGCGCGGCAGGTCGGTGAAAACCGTGGGGGCATAGCCGCGCGCGACCGCGGGCTCGCCGGCGGCGAGTGCGACCTCGCGGGCAGCGTGGGCGAAGCGGGTGATCGAATCGACCACGAGCAGGACCGATTCGCCCCGGTCGCGGAAATATTCGGCGACCGCCATGGCCGTCTTCGGCGCCAGCCGCCGCATCATCGGGCTTTCGTCGCCGGTCGAGACGATGGTGACGGCACGATGACGGTCGGTGCCGAGCACGTCCTCGATGAATTCGCGCACCTCGCGGCCGCGCTCGCCGACCAGGGCCAGCACGACTGTGTCAAAGCCCTGGCTGCGGGCGAGCATGGCGAGCAGCGTCGACTTGCCGACGCCGGAGCCGGCAAAAATGCCAACGCGCTGGCCGGCGCAGATCGGGGCGAACAGGTCGATGACGCGCACGCCGGTGCGCAGCGGCTTGTGAACGCGCGCGCGCTTCATCGCCGAGGGCGCCTCGGCTTCGGCCGAGACCGCGCGCGATCCCGGCGTGAGCGGGCCTTGTCCGTCCAGCGGCGCGCCGAGTGCGTTGATGACGCGGCCCTTCCAGCTCGGATCGGGCGCGAAGGACAGCGGCGGCATCCGGTAGGCGACGGAACCAAGGCCGGCCGAGAACACCCGGTCGAACGGTTTTGCGACGATGCCCTCGCTGTCGATCCGCACCACCTCGCCGATCTGGGGCTTGCCGCCGGAATTGACGCCGATGAGCTCACCAAGCCTGACGAAACGCGACAGGCCGGAGACACGGAAATGCGTCGGCGCGATCTCGGAGATCGCGCCGCTGACGCTGACCAGGGGAGTGCTCTGCTGAAGCTCCAGCAGCGCCCACTCGAGTTGCCGAAGAGCGTTCAAGGAAACCGTCCACCCAAATTACGCGCCACGCGCAGTCTACTTGCTCGGATCGCCCAGCGTCCGGATTGCGTTCTGGAGCGAGCTCTCGGTGCCCTCGATCATCGAATTGGTGCCGTCGAAGGCGCGCGAGGCCGCGATCAGCTTGGTCAATTCCATCATCGGATTGGCGCCGGAGCCCTCGACATAGCCCTGCTTGAAGCCGTCGCGGGAGAAGTCGGCGATGGCGGTCGCGGGCCGGTCGGGCGTGACGCCCGAATTGCCGTAACGATCGAGATTGGCGTCGGCGGGAATGCTGAACAGGCCGATGGTGCCGATCTCGTTGTTGTCCTGGGTGATCGCACCGCTGCGCGAGATCGCGATCGGGCCGCCGTTCGGGTCGAGCGTGATCTGCGCACCGCCGGCATCGATGACAGGGAAGCCGGACACGGTTTGAAGGTCGCCATTCGGGGCGATCTGGAGCCGGCCGTCGCGGGTATAGACCGTGCCGTTGGGGCCTGCGAAAGCGATGAAGCCCTGGCCGACCACGGCGACGTCGAGCGGATTGCCGCTCTCGGTGATGCTGCCCTGCTCGCGCGAGATGATGTTCTCGCCCGGCGAGGAGAACGCGACCGGGTTCGCGCCGGCCTTCGACAGCACGGTCTCGAACTTCACGACGTCGGTGCGGAAGCCGGACGTGTTGACGTTGGCGACGTTGTTGGCGATCGTCTGGAGGCGCTTCTCGAGCGCGACCTGCGCCGACAAGCCGACATAGAGTGCCGATTGCATGATTTACCTGTTGAACCGGATGTTCTGAAGCGTCGTGAGCATGTCGGTGTCCAGGGTCACCGACGTCGACGAGGCGCCGGCGATCAGCACCAGCGCCGGATTGGTCGAGGTGTCGCTCTGGGCCTGGGTCGCATCCCACATCGCCGCGAAGCGCTGCACGAACTTGGTGACCTTGGCCGGGTCCTGGAAGTCGGTGAGGTCGATCTTGTCCGTGATCAGCTTGGCCTGGGCATCGATGTCGGACGAACTGATGGTCGACGACCAGCCCATCGCGGTCTGGACCACCTGGGTCAGCGCCTTGTCGGCGAGGATCTGGTAGCCGGTCGTGATCGACGAGGCCTTGCGGGTGAAATAGAGCGCCAGCCGCAGGCCCTCGTTCTGGTCGCCGGCCTGCTCCTCCATCGTCTGCGTGACGTATTGGGTCGCCGTGCCGGTCGTGGCTGCGGTTGTGGACGTGGCCTGGTCGCCGAGCGCGGCGAAATTGAAGGCGGTGGCGAACTGCCTGTAGCGGGTGTCGGAGAGCTTGTTGGCGAAGGAATTGGAGTCCGAGACCCCCTCGGTCAGCACCTTGCGCATGAACGCCTTGGCGTAGGTCATGTCGCTGAGGCCATAGGCCTTCATCGCATAGGAGTAGAGGCGATAGTCCCCGAGAAAGTCATCGATCGTCTTCACATTGCCGATGTGGCTGAGGAAGTAATCGGTCTCGCGGCTGACATCGGGCTCCGTCGCGACCTGCGTCATCGACTTGCTCATGTCCTTGGTCAGTCTGGTGTAGTCCGCGATGGTCGATAGCATGGCACGCGCCCCTGTCGCCGCTCTTGCGACTTCGCCTCAAGCTGCCGCCGATTGCTTGCGCGGGGCTGGCCACCAGGAAGCCAGCTTCACGCAAGGCTCGCCGACTAGGTATTCCCGATGGGATCGGCGATGGAGTGGCGCGTTGCTCAGTTTCGTGGGGATTTTCATCACGGTGGCGGCGTTGCTCGGCGGATTTGCCGCCATGGGCGGGCACCTCGCCGTGCTCATGCAGCCGTGGGAATTCGTCATCATCATAGGCACGGCGATCGGCACCTTCATCCTGGCCAATCCGTGGAAGACGGTCGTCGACACCGGGGTGGCCTGCATGCAGGCCGTCACCAACGCGGTGCCGGGACAGCGCTATTACCTCGACCTGCTCGGAGCCTTGCATGCCCTGATGCGCGAGCTCAGGGGCAAGGGCCGCAACGAGGTCGAGGCACATATCGACGATCCTTCGTCGTCCGAGATCTTCAAGGCGTTCCCGAGCGTGCTCGGTGACCCATCATTGCTCCAGTTCATCTGCGACTATGTCCGTCTCATCATCATGGGCAACGCGCGCACGCACGAGATCGAGGCGTTGATGGACGAGGAGATCCACACCATCGTGAAGGGCAAGCTGGCACCTTACCATGCGCTGGTGACGGTGTCGGAGGCGATGCCGGCGCTCGGTATCGTCGCCGCAGTGCTCGGCGTCATCAAGGCGATGGGTGCGCTCGACCAATCGCCGAAGCTGCTGGGCGGCTTCATCGGGGCGGCCCTGGTCGGCACCTTCGCCGGTATCTTCATCTCCTACGGCGTGCTTTCGCCCTTCGCGATCAAGATCAAGATGACGCGCGAGAAGAAGTGCCGGCCCTATATCATCGTCAAACAGACGTTGCTGGCCTTCATGAACGGCGCCATGCCGCAGATCGCGGTCGAGCACGGCCGCAAGATGATATCGAGCAGCGAGCGTCCCTCGATCGACGTCGTCGAGAACGAGACCATCGCGGGTCCCAAGGCCGTTCCGACTGAAGCTGAACCGAAAGCGGCCCGGGCATGACGATGATGGAAGACGTCGGAGTCGATCAGCGCAAGCAGCTGCCGAACTACCTGCTCGATGCGGCGGGTATCTCGATCGAACGCATGCCGATGCTCAATGTGATCTTCGATCGCATGGCGGCATCGTGCACCGACAGCCTGCAGCCGATGGCCGGCACGCCCTGCTATTTCTCGGTCAACGGCATCACCAATGACCCGCTCGGCGACATCATCAAGGATTACGAGGGCAACGCGGTCGCCGCCGTGCTCTATGCCGAGCAGTGGGACTCGCGCGTCATCATCATGCTGGATCGCGACTTCGTGTTCACGATGGTCGAGGCGATGTTCGGCTCCGACGGCGCCGAGCCGCCGCTCGACGTCGAGCGCACCTTCTCGAACATCGAGATCCGGCTGGTCCAGGCGCTGTTCGAGCGGTTCGCCAAGGCGCTGCAAGGCGCCTTCGCCGGCACCTCGAACGTCACCTTCCGCGTCGAGCGTGTCGAGACGGCGATGGCTTCGCTCGCGATCGGCCGCGCAAGCAACATGTCGATCTGCGCGAACATGATGGTGCAGGCGCTCTATCGCGGCGGCCAGATGTTCCTGATCATTCCGCACTCCGCGCTCAACCCGCTCAGGCAGAAGCTTGCGACCGTCACCGCCAGCGACGGCCGCACGACCGATCCGCGTTGGCGCGAGCAGATGGAGAGCGAAGTCCAGCGCACCGAGGTGACGTTGAGCGCGGTGCTCGACGAGAAGATGATTACCCTCGACGATGTCGTGAAATTCAAGGTGGGGCAGGTCCTGGAGCTCGAGGCCACGCCGCGCACGCTGGCGCGTCTCGAAAGCAATAATCAGGTGCTGTTCTGGTGTCAGATCGGTCAGCTTGATGGCTACTACGCCATGCAGGTGGCCGATCCCGTCGATCAGAAACGGGAGTTCGTCGATGATATCCTATCTCGTTGATGCTGTGCTGCTGATTGCGCTGGCCTTCACCAGCATGCGGGTGACCAAGATGCACCGTGAGCTGGCGCGCCTGCGCAGCTACCAGGGTGAGTTCTCGACCATCGTGCACGAGACAGCCGGCGCCTTCGACACGGTCATCACCGCGGCGCACGACTCCACGGCCAATCTCGGACGGCTCGCCAACGTGCTCAGCGCCAAGATCGATCAGGCCCACGAGGCGATCGCGGCGCTGGATGCCAGAAGCGGACTCGGATCCGCTGCGACCGCGATCGGCGCCGACGTGAACAAGCATTGAAGCCCAAACCGGCAGGCCAACGACGACCGGAGCGTAACGGCGCTCCGGGAGTGGAAATACCAAGAGGCGATACCAAATGGCGCAATCCTTCGAATATGAGTCTGCACCTGCATCCGGAGAGGCCGAGGCATCTCCGCTGGAGCGGCTGGCGGAGATCGCCGCGCGCACGGCGGAGGAGACCGGCAAGTTCGCCAATGTGGATGCAATCCTGCGCATTCCCGTCACCATGCAGGTGGTGCTGGGGTCGGCGACCATTCCGGTGGCGAACCTGATGAAGCTCGGCCGCGGCGCCGTGGTGCCGCTCGACCACCGGGTCGGCGAGCCCGTCGACGTCGTCGTCAACGGTCGCATCGTCGCGCGCGGCGAGGTGGTCGTCGTCGAAGAGGACAATTCCCGTTTCGGCGTCTCGCTGACGGAGATCGTCGGTCCGCTGGGGCAGGGTGATACCTGACAATGGCGGCACAGGTCGGCATCGCTCCCATCAAGCAGCGAGGCGTTGCCGCGCTGGGTGGAACGGAAAAGGTCGCCGCGCTCCTGCTGGCCATGGGCCGGCAGGCGGCGGCGAGCGTGCTCGCGCAATTCGAGCCGCAGGATATCCGTATCGTCACCAAGGCCGCGGCTGAGCTGCGCCCCATTACCGCGCAGGAGCTCGAGGCGATCGTCGAGGAGTTTGCCCAGCAGTTCTCGATGGGCGCCAACATCCTCGGCACCATCGGCGGTCTGGAAGCCGTGCTCGGCGACGTGCTGCCCGCCGATCAGGTCAACGCGATCATGTCGGACCTGCTCGGCAATTCGAGCCGGTCGGTCTGGGATCGCGTCTCGTCGGTGTCGGAAAACTCGCTGGCGACCTACCTGTCCAAGGAGCATCCGCAGACCGCGGCGCTGATTCTGTCCAAGGTCAAGCCGTCCTGTGCCGCCAAGGTGATGAGCCAGCTGCCGTCGAGCCTGCGCAACGAATTGATGCGGCGCGTGCTCAGCCTCAAGCCGATCGTCGACGACGCGATGAAGGTCCTCGAGAAGACGCTGCACGAGGATTTGACGCTGAACTTCGCCCGCAACCTCGGCGCCGACACCTATGCCCGCGTCGCCGACATCATCAACAAGATGGAACGCGGCCACATCGAGGACATGCTGAAGAGCCTGTCGGAGAAGCGGCCGAAGTCGGCCGAGGTGCTGAAGGAGCTGCTGTTCACCTTCGACGACGTGATCAACCTGGCGCCGAAGGCGCGCACCATGATCTTCGACCAGGTGCCGACCGATCGCATCGTCGTGGCGTTGAAGGGCACCGACAAGCACTTCCGCGAACTGATCCTCTCCTCCGTCGCCTCGCGCGTCCGCCGCGTCGTCGAAAGCGAGCTGGCGATGGGCGAGCCGTCGAATCAGCGCGACGTGCTGGAGGCGCGCCGCGTCATCACCGACCTCGCGCTCGACCTCGCCGAGAAGGGTGAAATCGAGCTCAACCCCGACCAGGAGGATGAGCAGGTCTTCCGCTGACCGCTGAACCGGCATGGCAGAATCATCCGACCAGGAGAGCAAAACAGAAGAGCCGACCGAGAAGAAAGTCCGCGATGCGCTCGATCAGGGCAAAATCCCGGTCTCTCGGGAGGCTTCCAATTTTGCTTCGATGTCCGCGCTGATGGTGATCCTGTCGTTCCTGATCGGCCCGGGCGTGATGAAATTGACGCCGACGCTGAAGAACCTGCTCGACGACCCCGGTGGTTTCCCCCTCAGCAACGGCGCGGACGTGCAAAACCTGCTCAATGTGGTCGGCCTCCAGGCGGTACAATTCCTGGTGCCGCCGGTCGTCATCATTACGGTGTTCGGCCTTGCCGCATCGCTGCTGCAGAACGCGCCGCGCCTGGTGCTGGACCGTATCATGCCGGAACTTTCGCGAATCTCCCCTCTTGGCGGCTGGAGCCGGCTGTTCGGATCGCAGGGCCTCGTCGAGTTCGGCAAGTCGATGTTCAAGCTCGCCGCTGTGACTTCCGTCGTGGTTGTCGTGCTGCGCTCGTCGGAAGCAAAGGCGTTCGAGGCGATGTATACCGATCCGGTCGCGCTGCCCGAGATGATCCTCAATATCGCGATGCGCATCGTCTCGGCGATCTGCATCGCCACCATCGTCCTGGTCGCGATCGACCTCGCCTGGGCGCGTTTCCATTGGCGGCGCGAGCTGCGCATGACCAAGCAGGAGATCAAGGACGAGCACAAGCAGTCCGAGGGCGATCCGCTGATCAAGGCCCGCCTGCGCTCGCTGGCACGCGACCGCTCGCGGCAGCGGATGATCAGCTCGGCTGCGCGCGCGACGTTGGTGATCGCGAACCCGACGCACTTCGCGATCGCGCTGCGTTACAATCGCGAAGAGAATCCGGCGCCGCTCGTCGTCGCCAAGGGCATGGACGTGATCGCGCTGAAGATCCGCGAAGTCGCCGAGCAGAACAGAATCCCTGTCATCGAGAACAAGGCGCTGGCGCGCGCGCTCTACGAGGCCGTTCAGGTCGATCAGGTGATTCCGGCGGAGTTCTTCCGGCCGGTCGCCGAGATCATCTACTTCCTGCAGTCGAAGCAGGCGCCACGACCCGAGAAGGTCCAGTAGATTTCCGAGGATGGTGACGTCGCGCAACAGCTTGACGAAAGCTTAACGCCCTAGGGTTTGATCAACGGATCATAATGGGGCTGTCGTGGGACCGCTTTATCTCTTCGAACTCGCATCGTCGCAGGCGCGGTATCTGGAATTCCGTCAGCAGACCATCGCGACCAACGTCGCCAATGCGAATACGCCGGGCTTCAAGGCGCGCGATGTCGAACCATTCAACAAGGTGCTCGACACGCTTCCGGTCAGGCTTGCGACGACATCGCCGTCGCACATGCAGCTGTCCGCAGCCGAGGCCGACACGCGAACGACGTCCAAGAAGGACAGCTGGGACGTGGTGCACTCCGGAAACTCCGTGAGCCTCGAGCAGGAGATGATCAAGGGCAGCGACGTCAGTCGCGACTACTCGATGAACTCGGCGGTCGTGCGGTCGTTCCACCGCATGCTGCTGGCGAGCGCGAAGTGAGGTGATTTGACATGCTGGACGCACTGAGTTCATCCCTGACGGTTGCAAGCTCCGGGCTCGAGGCGCAGTCGACGCGCATGCGCATCGTCTCGGAAAATCTCGCCAACGCGACGTCGACGGGCCGCACCGCCGGTGCCGATCCGTATCAGCGCAAGACCATCACCTTCGATGCCGCGATGGACCGCGCCTCGGGCGCGCAGCTCGCGAAAGTCAAGGAGATCGGGGTCGATACCACGCCGTACCGTGTCGAATACGACCCGGGACATCCCGCCGCCGACAAGGCCGGCTATGTTAAGATGCCGAACGTCAACATGATGATCGAGATGGCGGACATGCGGGAAGTCAACCGGTCCTATGAAGCCAATCTCCAGGTCGTGAAACAGGTGAGGTCGATGCTCGGCATGACCATCGACCTTCTGAGGAGCTGACAATGCTTGAGGCGATTTCATCCACCGCGATTAACGCAGGTCAGGCGGCGTCCCGCGCCACCGAGACGCAGGCCATCTCGCCTGCCGCGACGTCCCCCATCCAGTCCGGTGACGAGTTCGGCTTCGATTCAGTGATGAAGCAGGTGACGACCGACGCCATCGGCACGTTGAAGGCGGGCGAGGCGGCGTCGATCTCGGCGATGCAGGGCAAGGAATCGACTCGCAAGGTCGTCGAGGCGCTGATGTCGGCCGAGCAGGCCCTGCAGACGGCGGTCGCGGTTCGCGACAAGGTCGTGCAGGCCTACCAGGAAGTCGTCCGGATGTCGATTTGATCTGAGGGAGTGGGTTAAGTGAAATCGCTTGCCATCGCGGCCACGGGCATGAATGCCCAGCAGACCAACATCGAAGTCATCGCGAACAACATCGCCAACATCAACTCGACTTCGTACAAGCGTGCGCGCGCGGAATTCACCGATCTGTTCTACCAGATGGACCGGATGCAGGGCGTCGCCAACGTCAACGGTTCTTCGCCGGTCCCCGAGGGCTCCAATCTCGGCCTCGGCGTCAAAGCGACGGCGATCCGCAAGCTGCACATCCAGGGCGCGCTCACGCAGACCGGCAATCCCTACGACCTCGCGATCAACGGCCGCGGCTGGTTCCAGGTGCTTGGCCCCAACAACGAAGTGCAATACACCCGTGCCGGCTCGTTCAGCCCCAACCCCAACGGTCAGCTCGTCACCACCGACGGCTATCTGCTGGACCCCGCGATCACGATCCCGCAGGGAACGGTCCAGGTCACGGTCAACGCGACCGGACAGGTGTTCGCCAAGCTGGATACTGCGATAAACCCGCAGCAGATCGGCCAGCTCAATCTCGCCAACTTCGCCAATGAAGCCGGCCTCGAGCCGCTGGGCAGCAACCTCTATCGCGAAACCACCGCGTCCGGCACGCCGGTCGTCGGACTGCCGGGGGATGCCGGCTACGGCAAGATCAATCAGCAATATCTCGAAGCCTCGAACGTCGATCCGGTCAAGGAAATCACCGAGTTGATCTCGGCGCAGCGCGCCTACGAAATGAATGCCAAGGTCATCCAGGCCTCGGATGAAATGGCCTCGACCGTATCGAAGGGCCTTCGCTAGTTCCGGTGTGTCCATGTTGAACAGGGTGGGCCTGATCGTGCGCGGGTTGGCCGCCGTGCTGCTGGTTCTCGTCTCGGCGCGCATCGCCGTGGCCGAGGAGAAGCGGCTTCCCGTGCCGGCCGTCTCGATTCGCGCCGGCGAGCTGATCCGGGACGACATGATCACGGAGCGCATCTTCGCGCCGAACGTGCTCGGCGTCGCCATGTTCATCGAGGGCCGGCAGGCGCTGGTCGGCCGGATGGCGCGGCGCGCGCTGCTGCCGGGCCAGCCGATCCCGACCAATTCGGTGGAGGATCCCTTCACCATCGCTCGCGGCGCCATGGTGAAGGTCGTGGTCGAGGACAGCGGCCTGTCGATCGTCACCTACGGTTCGGCCATGCAGTCCGGCGCGCCCGGCGCGCTCATTCCGGTGCGAAACACCGACACGGGCGTGATCATCAGGGCGATCGTTCAGCCGGACGGCACCGTCAAGGTCGCGGACGGGTCATGACCAGATTCCTGCTCGCGCTCGTCCTGCTCGTCTTCGCCGCCAGTGCCCAGGCCGCCGTCCGCATCAAGGACATCGCGGACATCAAGGGCCTGCGTGAAAACCAGATCGTCGGTTACGGCCTCGTCATCGGCCTGAACGGCACTGGCGACACGCTTCGCAACGCGCCGTTCACGGAGCAGTCCCTGCAATCGATGCTCGAGAACATGGGCATCAACGTCAGGAACGAGACCACGAGCACGACCAACCCCACACGTCCGACCACGCTGCGCACGCGCAACGTCGCGGCTGTGATGGTGACCGCGGATCTCGTGCCCTCGATCGGGGCGGGCGAGCGCATGGACGTCACGGTGTCCTCGCTCGGCGATGCGACTTCGCTGCTCGGCGGCACGCTGGTGATGACGTCGCTGCGCGGGGCGGACGGCGCGGTCTATGCGGTGGCGCAGGGCGCGGTCACGGTTGCCGGTTACAGCGTGGGCGGCCAGGCGCAGAGCGTCAGCCAGGGCACGCCGACCGCCGGGCGCATTCCGAATGGTGCACTGGTCGAGCGCGAGGTGAGGGGCAGTCTTCATGAGATGGAATTCCTGGTGCTCGAGCTCAAGAATCCCGATTTCGTCACCGCAACCCGCATTCTCGATGCCATCAACCGCTACGCCGGCGGACGCTACCGGGCGCAGATCGCCTTCGAGCGCGACTTCCGGACGATCGTGCTGTCGAAGCCGCGCTACATCGGGCCGGTCCGGTTCCTGGCCGAAATCGGCGAGCTGACCGTCGAGCCGGACACGCCGGCGCGGGTGGTGATCAACGAGCGCACCGGCACGGTGGTGATCGGGCGGGACGTGCGGATATCGACCGTCGCTGTAACGCACGGCAATCTGACGGTCCGCGTCACCGAGCTTCCGGTGGTGTCGCAGCCGGCGCCGTTCTCGCAAGGCCAGACCGTGGTCGTTCCCCAGACCGTTGTCGAGGCCAACGAAGCAGGATCGCAGGTGGCGATCCTGAGCGGGGTCGATCTCCAGCGCCTGGTGCGCGGATTGAACCAGATCGGCCTCAAGCCGTCGGGCATCATCGCGATCCTGCAGGCGATCAAGACGGCCGGCGCGCTCCAGGCCGACGTCATCGTGCAATGATGCATAAGCGTCGTGCAAGCTTGGTCGCTCAATGCTCAGGTCTCGACCGAGAATCGCGCGCGGCCCGATGCTGAAACCGGAACACAAAGCCAAGCACCTCCTCCTGATCGCGGTCGCCGCGCTCATGAGCGCCTCGCCCGTGCTTGCGCTGGACGAAGCCAAATCGTCGAAGCCGCTCAACCTGCTGTCCTTTGCTCGGGCCCGCGCGCCTGGGCAGCAGAAGCCTATCTCGTCGATTCCTGCCGATAACGCATCGATCCGGGCGACAGCCTGGGCGGCCGAAGATTCCGGGCCCGCAACGACGGGCGCAGTGCCTGCGCCCGAGACGCCCGCACCTGCACCGGCACGTACTCAAGCACAGGCGCCCGCCGCGGCGCCAGTTCGTCCCGCCAAACCCGGCAGCGTGACGGCGCCGCCGAAGCCCGCGCCGCCGCAGGCTGCCGCGTCCGGGGATAACGAGGTCGCCCTGTTCTGCAGCAACGTGTCTGATCCCGCCGTCGATGCCAGGCTCGCCTGGCAGCTCAAGGAGCTGGAGAAGGCCGAGAGCCTGCTCCGCGAGCGGATCGCCGAGGTCGAGGCCAAGCGCGCCGAATACGAGAAGTGGATGGCGCTGCGCGACGATTTCCTGAAGAAGGCCGAAGCACAGGTCGTCGAGATCTATTCGCGCATGAAGCCAGACGCCGCGGCCACCCAGATCGCCGGCATGGCGGACGAGACCGCCGCTGCCGTGCTCGCCAAGCTCAGCCCGAGGAGCTCGAGCGCGATCTTCAACGAGATGGATACGGCGCGCGCCGCGCACCTTGCCGATTTGCTCGGCGGAATGCGTCGCGTCGACGACGGAAAGACCAAATAATGAAAAAGCCGATCCTCATCCTGGCGCTGCTGCTGTCGTCGGTGCTTCTGACCGGATGCTTGAACGATCCGGCCGAGGTCCTGACCGGCCCGCGACTGTCGCCGGTCGGCAGCGGCCTCAGGACGCAGGCTGACCCAATTCCGGTCACGCCGCGCGTGCGCACGCCGGTCAGCTATCGCTCGACCTGGGACGACGGCACCGATCTCTATCGCGACCCCCGCGCCCGGCGCGCCGGCGACGTCGTGACCGTCATCATCTCGATGCAGGACAAGGCCAAGCTCGACAACAAGACCGATCGCTCGCGCGATTCTCAGATCAAGTTCGGGCTGGACTGGCTGATGGACGTCGCGGGATGGAACGACAAGGGCTCCGCCAACGCCAATCTCAGCACCAACACCCAGATCAAGGGCAACGGTCAGATCGATCGCACCGAGGACATCAAGCTGTCGATCGCCGCCATCGTCACCGACGTGTTGCCGAACGGAAATATGATGATCAGCGGCTCGCAGGAGTTCCGCGTCAACACCGAGATGCGCGTGCTCAATGTCGGCGGCATCGTGCGCCCGCGCGATATCTCGCGAACCAACACGATCTCCTACGAGAAGATCGCGGAAGCGCGGGTGTCTTACGGTGGTCGCGGAAATCTGTCTGACGTGCAGCAGCCTGGATGGGGACATCGGATCTATGACGCCGTGGCACCGTTCTGAGATGCGCAGCCTTCGGGCGGCTTCGCGAGGGCAGGGGACGTGATGCGCCTGATCGCGGCCATCCTGGTGCTGACCCTCGTCGCGATCGGCGCGGGCGCACTTGCCGGCCTGCATCTGTTTGCGGCCGCCGAGCGCGTCGCCGATGCGAAGAAGAGCGCCACGCCGCCGCCGATCGCGTCGAGCTACGCCGGCAGCGCGCGACTGCGCAAACTGTCCCCGATCGTGACGAATCTCGCCGCGCCCGCCAACAACTGGGCCCGCGTCGAGGCCTCGATGGTGACCGAGAGCATGAGCGACGAGGATGCCGGCATCCTGGCCGCCCATATCAGCGAGGACATCGTCACTTACTTGCGGTCCGCCTCGGTGACGCAGTTCGAGGGATCGCGCGGGCTCCAGCATCTGCGCGACGACCTGACCGAGCGCGCCAACATCCGCTCGTCGGGCAAGATCCGCGAATTGATCATTGAGACGCTGGTGATCCAGTGAGAGTGAAAGTCCTGCTGCTCGCGTTGGTTCTGGTCGTGCTGCCCGAGGTGGCGCTGGCCCAGATTCCGGATCTCAACTCGCTGCTGCCGCCGGGCAACGGCTCCACCAGCGGCCGCATCATCCAATTGATGGCGCTGATCACGGTGCTGTCGGTGGCGCCGGGCCTGCTCATCATGGTGACGAGCTTCACGCGATTTGCGGTGGCGCTGTCGTTCCTGCGCTCCGGTCTCGGCCTCCAGACCACGCCGGCCAATCTGGTGCTGGTCAGCCTTGCGCTGTTCATGACGTTCTACGTGATGGCGCCGACCTTCGACCGCGCCTGGGACACCGGCGTCCAGCCGCTGATGAAGAACGAGATCTCGGAGGAAGAGGCCTATCTGAAGATCACCGATCCGTTCCGCGAGTTCATGCTGGCGCATGTCCGCGACAAGGATCTGCAAACCTTCGAGTCGCTGGCCGCCGAGAGCTTCCGCAAGAAGTTCGATGACAAGCGCATCGACCTGCGCGTCATCATCCCGGCCTTCATGATCTCCGAGCTCAGGCGCTCGTTCGAGATCGGATTCCTGATCATGCTGCCGTTCCTCGTCATCGACATGATCGTGGCGACGCTGACGATGTCGATGGGCATGATGATGATGCCGCCGACGATCCTCGCCCTGCCGTTCAAGATGCTGTTCTTCGTGCTGATCGACGGCTGGAATCTGCTCGCATCTGGCCTCGTGCGGTCGTTCTCGTAAGCGAGGCGATTGCCCGCCGATCATGGTTAGCGAGTCGTGCCGCTTCTTGGTTAGCGCGAAGTACCCTTCTATGGTTACCGGAGGGTAATAGTAACCATATGATATTGCTATGAAATTCAAGCCGATCTTAATCTCGGCGCAAGATTCGACGTGTTAGCAATGCGGCACGGCGGGTTGGACCCCACCCACATCAGTCCAAAGGCATGATGCCGCCCCTCCGTACCGGTGAAAGCCCGGTATGTCCCCTCGTGAAAATGTAACGCGTACATCAAAGGGACATTCGCAATGTCAAGCCTGCTTACGAACTCGACTGCCATGACCGCACTCCAGACCTTGCGGTCTGTGAGTTCGCAGCTCTCCGCCACGCAGACCCGCATCTCTACCGGCCAGCGCGTCTCGACCGCATCGGACAACGCCGCCTACTGGTCGATCGCCACCTCGATGCGCGCCGACAACGCGGCGCTCTCCGCGGTCTCCGACTCGCTCGGTCTGTCGGCCGCGACTGTCGACACCGAATACACCGCTCTGAGCACGGCCATCGGCGACAAGGACTCCGGTCTGACCAAGCTGCAGTCGCTGCTGGTCCAAGCCAAGACCGCCGGTATCGACCGCAGCAAGATCCAGGCCGACGTCACCCAGATCCAGCAGCAGCTGAAGAGCACCGCCGATGCGGCGACCTTCAACGGCGTCAACTGGCTGAGCACGACGGCTTCGACGCCGGCGACGTTCGACCTGGTGTCGTCCTATTCCCGCGTCGGAAGCACCCCGACCACCGGCTCGATCACCCTGTCGGTCTCGAACTACTCGCTCTACACGGCGACCTCCAGCGGCATTCTGGACACGCAGACCAGCGGTGTCTCGGTTGCCAACATCGACATCACCTCGCTGACCGACGCGGCGTCCGACCAGACCACGCTCGACGGCTACATCGCGCAGGTCACCGCTGCGATCAACTCGGCTGCTTCGGCCGCCGCCAACCTCGGCGCCGTCAAGAACCGTATCTCGACCAACACCGAATTCGTCAAATCGCTGATGGACTCGGTCGATCGCGGTATCGGCCAGCTTGTCGACGCCGACATGAACCAGGAGTCCACCCGCCTGGCGGCCCTCCAGGTCCAGCAGCAGCTCGGCGTGCAGGCGCTCTCGATCGCCAACAACAGCAGCCAGAGCATCCTGTCGCTGTTCCGCTAAGCCTGACGACAATGCAGGGAGGGCCGCGCTTCTCACGAAGCGCGGCCCTTTCGTTTGGCGTGACGCTGCGCGCGCCGTAATTCGGGCCGTCCTGTTGCAGTCAGGACACAGAGCCACAAGCCCCACACAAGCTTCGCGGGTTAGGGTCGTCGCTACGGCAGGTTGGGCCCTAACCGGTTTTCCGCAGCCCAAAGGCATGACGCCGCCCTGCCGTACCGGTGCAAGTCCGGTATGTCCCCACTCAATCAATCTCAAAGGGACATCAAAATGGGTTCGAGCCTTCTCACCAACTCGTCTGCAATGACCGCGCTGCAGACTCTCCGCAATGTCAGCTCGCAGCTCGCGACCACGCAGACCCGCATTTCGACGGGCCAGCGCGTTGCGACTGCTTCGGACAATGCGGCCTACTGGTCGATCGCGACGTCGATGCGCGCCGACAACGCCGCGCTCTCCGCCGTCTCCGACTCGCTCGGTCTGTCGGCTGCGACCGTCGACACCGAATATACCGCTCTGACCGCCGTCGTCGGCGACAAGACCGGCGGCCTGACCAAGCTCCAGGCGCTGCTGGTCGAAGCCAAGACCGCCGGTATCGACCGCGCCAAGATCCAGTCGGACATCACCCAGATCCAGCAGCAGATGAAGGGCACCGCCGATGCGGCGACCTTCAACGGCGTCAACTGGCTGAGCGCGACGGCTTCAACCCCGGCGAACTTCGACCTGGTGTCGTCGTTCTCCCGCGTCGGCGGCACGCCCACCATCGGCACCATCACGCTGACGATCTCCGACTACTCGCTCTACACCTCGTCGTCGGGCGGCATTCTGGACACGCAGACCAGCGGTGTGTCGGTCGACAACATCGACATCACCTCGCTGACCGACGCGGCGTCCGACCAGACCACGCTCGACGGCTACATCGCGCAGGTCACCGCGGCGATCAACTCGGTCGCTTCGGCCGCTGCCAACCTCGGCGCCGTCAAGAACCGCATCTCGACCAACACCGAATTCGTCAAGACCCTGATGGACTCGGTTGATCGCGGTGTCGGCCAGCTCGTCGACGCCGACATGAACGCGGAATCGACCCGCCTCCAGGCGCTGCAGACCCAGCAGCAGCTCGGCGTCCAGGCGCTCTCGATCGCCAACCAGAACAGCCAGAGCATCCTCTCGCTGTTCCGCTAAGTCTGACAACCATCTGAGGGGGGCCGCGCTTCGCAGGAAGCGCGGCTCTTTCATTTTTTGCATGACGTTCCGCGCGCCGCCGTTTCGGCTGCTCCTTGCGGTCCGGTCGCGGAGCCGCAAGCCTCGCACAAACTTCGCGTGCTATCGCCATCGTTACGATGGATTGAATGCAGTTTTCTGCAACTCAAAGGCATGATGCCGCCCCGTCGTACCGGTGCAAGCCCGGTATGTCCCAAAAAATACTCAATCATTTCCACGGGGACGTCAAAAAATGAGTTCTAGTCTGCTCACCAACTCGTCTGCAATGACCGCGCTGCAGACTCTCCGCAACGTCAGCTCGCAGCTTGCGACCACGCAAAGCCGCATTTCGACGGGCCAACGCGTCGCGACTGCTTCGGACAACGCGGCCTACTGGTCGATCGCGACTTCAATGCGCGCCGACAACGCCGCGCTCTCCGCCGTCTCCGACTCGCTCGGCCTGTCGGCCGCGACCGTCGACACCGAATACACCGCTCTGACCGCCGTCGTCGGCGACAAGACCGGCGGCCTGACCAAACTCCAGGCGCTGCTGGTCGAAGCCAAGACAGCCGGTATCGACCGTGCCAAGATCCAGTCGGACATCACCCAGATCCAGCAGCAGATGAAGGGTACCGCCGACGCGGCGACCTTCAACGGCGTGAACTGGCTGAGCGCGACCGCTTCGACGCCGGCGACCTTCGACCTGGTGTCGTCGTTCTCCCGCGTCAGCGGCACGCCCACCATCGGCACCATCACCCTGACGATCTCCGACTTTTCGCTCTACACCGCGACCTCCGGCGGCATTCTGGACACCCAGACCAGCGGTGTCTCGGTCGATAACATCGACATCACCTCGCTGACCGACGCGGCGTCCGACCAGACCACGCTCGATACCTACATCGCGCAGGTCACCGCCGTGATCAACTCGGTGGCCTCGGCCGCCGCCAACCTTGGTGCCGTCAAGAACCGCATCCAGACCAATACGGATTTCGTCAAGACCCTGATGGACTCGGTGGATCGCGGTATCGGCCAGCTCGTCGACGCCGACATGAACGCGGAATCGACCCGCCTCCAGGCGCTGCAGACCCAGCAGCAGCTCGGCGTTCAGGCGCTCTCGATCGCCAACCAGAACAGCCAGAGCATCCTTTCGCTGTTCAAGTAAGCTTCGGCTTCGGACCTGGCCGTGCTCCCACGGGAGCACGGCCCCCGCCATGAGCGGCGGATTTGGCGGCACATGACGTGCCCGCAATGCCCCCTGACGCCATGCGCCTGCAACGAAGCAGCCGATTGTGCTGCCACGCACGCGCGCGTCCATTTGTTGCTGCCGAACCATCATTTCGCGCCGGATTCTTGCAAGATTGCAACGTCTCGCCTGCGAACTGACACATTCGTGTCCTCGCGCAACCTTCAGACAAGGTTGGCAGCGGAGTGTCCTCTACGTTCGCATTGGTACGAGGTCATATGCTGTTCAGTCGTGCGCAGATACAGCAACTGCTCAATAATCTGCTGGAGCTTGGTCCGCGACGCCTGATGGCCTTGGGATTGATCGGCTTTGCCGTGCTCGTCACCGTGGTCGGCGGCGCGTACTATCTGAGCCGGCCCGAATTCGAGACGCTCTATACCGGCCTGACCCGCGAAGACGTGACCCGCATGGGAGCGGCCCTGCGCGAGCAGAACGTTACGTTCGACGTCAATACCGCCGGTGACGCGATCTCGGTGCGTCCGAGCCAGACCATGCAGGCGCGGATGCTGCTCGCGGAGAAGGGGCTGCCGACCAGCGCCAATTCCGGCTACGAGCTGTTCGACAAGATCGGTTCGCTCGGCCTGACCTCGTTCATGCAGGAAGTGACCAAGCTGCGGGCGCTCGAGGGCGAGATCGCGCGCACGGTTCAGCTGATGAAAGGCGTGAAAGCGGCGCGGGTGCATATCGTGCTGCCGGTGCGCGGCTCGTTCCGCGCGACGCAGCAGCCGCCCTCGGCATCGGTCGTGCTCCGCACCGACGGCGCGATCGAGGCGCGCACGGCGCAGTCGATCCGCCATCTCGTCGCAGCAGCCATCCCGGGCATGAGCAAGGACAAGGTCACCGTGCTGGATGCCGACGGCTCGATGCTGCTCGCCGAAGAGGACGAGGCGAGCGCCGCGCCGACCAAGATGGCAAGCCTTCAGAAGACGGTCGGTGGCATGGTGCAGGAGAACATCCGCAAGGCGCTGACGCCGTATCTGGGCCTCGACAATTTCGAGGTGAGCGTCGCCCCGCAGCTCTCGACCGACAAGCGCCAGATCAACGAGACCGTCTACGATCCGGAGGCTCGCGCCGAGCGTTCGGTACGAAACGTGCGTGAAAACGAGAAGTCGCAGAACGCGGACCGGTCGACGCCGACCACGGTGCAGCAGAACCTTCCCGACCAGCAGGTCAATGCCGGCGGCACCAAGAACTCCAGCGAGGACAAGACCCGCCGCGAGGACGTCACCAATTTCGAGGTCTCGTCGAAGACCACGACGACGGTGAGCGACGGCTACTCGGTCAAGAAGCTCTTCATCGCCGTGCTGGTCAACCGCGCGCGGCTCGTTGCCGATCTCGGCGACAAGAGCAACCAGGCCATCGTCGACAGCAAGCTCGCCGAGATCAGCCAGCTCGCGGCGACGGCCGGTGGCCTCGACAAGGCGCGCGGCGACCAGATCCAGGTCACGGCCGTCGACTTCATCGAAGGTTCGCGCGAGCTCGCGCCGGTGCCGCCGATCAGCTTCGTCGAGATGATCAACAAGCAGCTCGGCAGCGTCATCAATGCGGTGACGATCCTGGCCGTTGCTTCGATGCTGGTCTGGTTCGGTCTTCGGCCCGCGGTCAACGGCATTCTGACCCATCGCGCGGCGCAGGAGCAAAGCGAAGCGGCCGAGGCCGCCGAACTCGAAGCTGCGTCGGCTCTTGCATTGGCCGAGGGCCAGGATCCCGAACTCAACCTCGTTGAAGACCTCGAAGGCAAGATGCAGCGAACGCCGCAGAAGCGGCTCGAGCAGATTGTCCGGCTCGATCAGATGCAGGCAGCAGCGATCCTTAAAGATTGGATGCGACGCGAGGAGGCGGCATGAACGCGGCTATCGGAAAACTCCTGACGCAGTTCGACGCGAATGGCCGGGTCAAGTCGCCGCCGCCTCCGCCGCCCAAGATCCAGGACGTGCTGACGCGGCCGAAGGAGGCCCGGCGCGAGCCGCAGGCCCAGCCTCAGCGTCAGCCCCAACCGCAGCCCCAAATTCAGTCGCCCGCGCCGGCGCCGGAGCCGGAAGCGCCGCAGGTCAATCCGCTCGACGACGCCTATCGTCGCGGCCATGCCGCCGGTGTTGCGGAAGGCGATGCCAGGGTTGCCGAGGAGCGCGTGCGCAGCGCGATCCGGCTCGGCGAGGAGCGGTCCAAATGGTCCGACCAGCAGGCGGCCGCGATCGTGAGCGGCTTCGAGACGGCCTGCCGCGAGATCGAGACCAACATCGCAAGCTCGGTCGCGCGCATCCTGCTGCCGTTCCTCGCCGACGCGGTGCGCGACAAGGCGATCGGATCGCTGGTCGAGCAGATCGCGGCGCTGACCGGCAATTCGCCGATGCCTGTGTTCAAGGTCACCGGGCCGAGCGAACTGCTCGACCTCGTCAGGACACAGCTCGAGGCGTCCAGGCGCACGGGCATCGAGTACGAGGCCGCCGAGACTGTCGAAGTCCGCGTCGTCGCAGACCAAACGGTGATTGAAACGCAGATCGCGGCCTGGGGCGAGCGCCTGAAGGACGCGCGCCGGTAACAGCCATGGAAGAGGTCAAGCAGGAACTCGTGATCGTCCGCCGGCGCAGCGCCTTCGCAGAGGAGGCGCATCACGGCGGCGTATGGAAGATTGCCTACGCGGATTTCATGACCGCGATGATGGCGTTCTTCCTGGTCATGTGGCTGCTCAACGCGCTCAACCAGGATCAGAAGCAGGTCGTTGCGAGCTATTTCAACCCGATCAAGCTCGCGGAGAACGCGCCCGCCCCGAAGGGGCTCAAGGATCTCTCCAAGAAGGAGCCCACGACATTCGAGGGGCAAGACGGCAGGCGGCAGCCGGCTGGCCCCAACGAAGAGCGGCGCGGCGACTCGCCAACGGCGGAGAAGCCGGCGTCCTTTGAAGAGAAGGTTCTGTTCCGCGATCCCTA
This sequence comes from Bradyrhizobium sp. BR 10289, assembly GCF_019455385.1. Lineage (GTDB taxonomy): Bacteria > Pseudomonadota > Alphaproteobacteria > Rhizobiales > Xanthobacteraceae > Bradyrhizobium. The sequence continues at coordinate 176,849 of NZ_JACOFR010000013.1, read as the reverse complement.
CGCGACTCTCTCCGAGATCGCCAACAGCGCGAACCAGGCAACGGGCCAGCGCCGCGCCGGCGCGCTGACCTCCGCCGAAGAGGATGGCCTCAAGGGTGGCGATGCCTACCGCGATCCCTTCGATCCCGGCTATTGGAAGCTGACGCCGCAATCGTCCAAGGATTCGGATCGCTTTGTCGACAGTGAGCCGAAGCCGAACGCGTCCTCGCGCGACAATGCGTCCGGAGCAGGGCCGGGCGATCCGCAACCGCGCCGTGCCGCGCAGGATGATGCCGGCGGAAGCATCGCTCCGAATACGGATGCCTCGTCCGCAAACCTGTCGCCCCTGCTGCCGCCTGGCCCAGCCCCGTCGCCGGCCCAACGCGACGGCGCGGCCCAGGCCAATACGCAGACGGGCGCTCAAGCCAATGCTGCGGCGCAGCCGCGCTCCGGTGATCAAGCCAGGAATTCCGATGCGGCGCAGGCCCAGCAGCCCACCGTCAAGCAGCTTCAATCCGCGATCGCGGATGCGCTGTCGGACATCAAGGCCGGCGCGGGTCCGGTGGCCGAGGTACGCCAGGTCGAGGAAGGTCTCCTGGTCAGCCTGACCGACGATGCGAGCTTCGGCATGTTCGCGGTCGGCTCGGCCGAGCCGCGGCCCGAGCTGATCCGCGTGATCGACAAGATCGGGCCGTTGCTGGCAAAGCGTCCCGGCACGATCATCGTCCGCGGCCACACCGACAATCGGCCGTACAAATCCGAGACCTACGACAATTGGCGGCTGTCGACGGCCCGTGCGCAGATGGCCTATTACATGCTGGTCCGCTCCGGCGTGGATGCGCAGCGGATCGAGCACGTCGAGGGTTACGCCGATCGCCGGCCAAAGATTCAGAACGATCCGGCGGCCGCGCAGAACCGCCGGATCGAGATCCTGATCCGGGAGAAGCGCCCTTGATCAGGCCGCTCTTCTGCGCAGTGCTGCTGACGTCGTTGCCGCTGACGGCCACACGCGTATGGGCCGAGACCGCACCGGCGCCAACGCCAGCACCTGTGGCGGCCCCGGCGCCAGCCTCGACAGCGAACGAGCCCTATGAGCTCGTGCGCGGATTGCAGGCGGTGCAGGACGGCATCGCCAGTGGCGACACCGCGGCGCATGGCAGCCACATCGCGCTGATCCGGCAGATCGGCGAGAAGTTCCTCGCCGCCGATGCGAGCACGTGGAACAATGCGCAGAACGGCCAGGCCGTCGTTATCTACCTGCTCAGCGGCGGCGCGCCACAGGTGGTCCGCAAGCTTCCGCGGGACAAGATCAATGTCGACGGACGGCTGTTCGACGGAGCGCTGGCCTATGTCGAGGGCCGACAGGACGAGGCGCGCGAGCTACTCAGGGACGTCAAGCCGCGGACGCTTCCGTCGGGCTTGGGCGGGCAGGTCGCGCTGGTCCAGGGCGCGCTGTTCGCGCGTAACGAGGCATCGTTCGCGATTGAGCGCCTGGACGACGCGCGCCTGCTGCTGCCCGGCACGCTCGTCGAGGAGGCGGCCCTGCGGCGCGAGATCCTACTGGTCGGACAGGCCGAGGAGTTCGACAAGTTCGAGTTCCTGACGCTGGCCTATATCCGCCACTACCGCAACTCGATCTATGCCGGCGATTTCTGGCAGCGCTTCTCCTCCGGCCTGACGCAATCGAGCCTCGCGCTGGACGAGAAGCGGTTCGCACGGATCGTCAACCTGCTCGAGCAGATCGATCGCGCCAGCCGTCTCAAGCTCTATCTCGTCATCGCGCGCACTGCGATGGTGAGCGGACGGATGGCCGTGACCCGGCTTGCCGGCGAGCGGGCGCTGACGCTCAGCGCCGATGCCTCGGCCGAGCGCGAGCGAGCCCATTTCTTCCGGGGTGTTTCGCGAGTGCTCACCGACGAATATGACGGCGGTCTCGCCGAGCTGAAGGCGCTCGACCGGTCGAAGCTGCTCGAGCGTGACGTTCCGCTCCTCAATGCAACGGTTCAGCTCGCGCTCGATGTCCGCAAACCGTTCGCGGGCGACCCCGCCGCCGCGGCCGAAAAACCTCCGGTAACGCCGGCGCGTGTCGATCTCGCATCGTCGACCGCAACTCTCGCACGCGCCCAGAAGCAGCTCGGCGAGCTCGAACTCCTCACCAGGGATCGTCGTCCATGACCAAGCTCAGCGGAACCTCCGGGCAGCTCTTCTCCGGTCTCGCCGAGAGCCTCAACATGCGCGGGACGTCGCGTTCGGCCAAGGGCACCGCAACCAAATCGCAGGCGGATTCGTCATTCAACGATCTGCTCCACACCGTTTCGAACATGGCGAAGCGGGCGCTGAACGACGAGAGCGGCGATACGACCGTGAAAGCCGGAACGTTGCGCGCGCGCCTGGCCCATCCGGACAAGACGGACGCGACGGCGCAGGATGGCGCCGACGTAATTGGGGAACCCAAATCGGCCGATAAATCTGACAAATCTGACAAGGCCTCCGAAAAATCGGCTGACGCGTCGTCGGACAAGCAAGCTCCGGTCGATCAGGCGATGAAGGCGGACGTGCAGAGCCGACCGGGCATTGCTGCGATCGTCGGGCAGGAGGTCGCGGCGGCGCCCGCCATGAAGCCGCAGGTTCAGCCGCAGACGCAATCGTCGGCCGGCGAGAGGAAGGACGCGCCCACGCGGGACGATCGTTCGTCCGCCACGAGGCGCGACGTTCAAGGTGTCAGCGCGGCGAAGGCGGGCACAGCCGATTCCGCGCCAACCGGCGCTGCTCCCGCCAATACGCGCGCGCAAGGTCCGGCTTCGCAAGCCGTAGCGACGGCGCAGGCCGCTTCGACGCAAGGCGGCGAGAATGCGCCAAACGCAATGCCCGCGACATCTGGTTTTGAGGCCGTCACCGCCAATGTCGAACGCGCAGTCAAGGCCTCGGCGCGAGAGGCGTTGCCCGAGGCGACCAAGGTCACCGTGGTGCAGCAGGAAACCCATCTGCCGCCGGCGCAATTCAATGCCCCTCAACAGGTCGCCAACGCTGTCGTCACCGAATTGAAGGAGTCCGCCGCGCCGACGGCGGCCGCAGTCACCGACCTCACGACGTCACAGACCAACGCGCAAGAGCCGCTCAAGATTCTGACCATCAATCTCGAGCCGCCGCAGCTCGGTAATGTCACCGTTCGCCTTCGTCTCGTTGGCGCCGAGGTCTCCGTCCAGCTTGCCGCCGAACGCAAGGACACCAGCACGATGCTGGATCAGCAGCGTGACCAAATCCGCGATCTGATGCAGTCGGCGGGCTACGTCGCCGACGTCGCGCCGGTCCAGCACGGTTCGCTGGATGGATTCCAGAATAGTTCCAGCCAGTCGCAATCGCAGCCGCAGTTCGCCGGCCAGCAACAACAACCCCAGTCCCAGTCGCAAGGCACCTTCGACGGTGCCGGCAATTCGTCGGGACAATCGGACGGCGGCGCGAAGCAGACCCGCCAGGAGCGCCAGTCCAACCAGGAGACGCGTCATGACCAGGACGTGGGCCCGCAGACTCGTCGCGGTCCTGTTTATCTGTAACGCGGGCGCCGCGGCAGCTGCGACCGAAAATGCGCGCCCCTGCGAGCGCGAGATGGCGCGTGCGTCCCGGCAGCACGGGATTCCGCTCGGCATCCTCTATGCGGTCGGCCTCACCGAGACCGGCCGGCGCGGCGCTCTTTACCCTTACGCGCTTGGCGCGGACGGACAGACCGTGTTCGCCAGGGACATGAACGATGCGATCGCGAATTTCGAGGCGATGCGCGCCAAAGGCATCAAGCTGATCGATCTCGGCTGCATGCAGATCAATCACTATTACCACGGCGACAAGTTCGACTCGGTGCGCGCGATGTTCGATCCCGCCAAGAACGTCGAATATGCCGCGCGCTTCCTCAAGGAGCTGAAGCAGCGCGAGGGCAGCTGGACCATGGCGGTTGCGCGCTACAACGCCGGACCCAACAATCAGCCCGCTCAGAAACGCTACGTCTGCCACATCGTCGCTCATCTCGTCTCCAGCGGCTTCGGCGCGTGGACCGACAAGGCGCGCTCGCTGTGTCAACCCAGGACGACTGACAAGACGACATGACCGCTACAACCTGAAAGTTGTGCACGGTTCCCAATCATCAGCCCCGCGCAAGCAAGAACCCGCATTGTAGCTTGAACCTGTCAAAGGAGCCTAATCCATGAGCCTGTATGGTGTTATGCGCACCGGTGTTTCCGGAATGAACTCGCAGTCCAACAAGCTGTCGACGGTTTCGGACAACATCGCGAACGTCAACACGACCGGCTACAAGCGGGCATCGACGGAGTTCTCGTCGCTGATCCTGAAGAGCGGCTCCGGCAATTACGACTCGGGCGCCGTCGAGACGACCGTCCGCTATGCCATCAGCGACTCCGGCGGTACGCAGTTCACCACGTCGACCACGGATCTCCGTGTCCAGGGCAACGGGTTCTTCGTGGTCTCGAACGCCAACAACACGCAGCAATATCTGACGCGCGCCGGCTCGTTCGTGCCGGACAGCCAGGGCAATCTGGTCAACGCGGCCGGCTACTACCTCCTGGGTCAGCCGGGTAACGTCTCCAATTTTTCGCAGAACAGCCTATCCGGCATGCAGATCGTCAACGTCGCCCAGGTTTCGCAGGTGCCCGTGCCGTCGACGGCGGGGACGCTCACGACCGGCAATCTGGACCCCAAGGCGGCTGTCATCGCCGGTCCGCCCGGACCGGCGTCATATTCATCGAAGAGCTCCATCGTCGCCTACAACAATATCGGTCAGGCCGTTACGCTCGACGTCTACATGTCCCACACGGCGACCGCCGCCGGTTCGGACACCTGGCAGGTTCAGGTCTATGACTCCGCGACAGGTGCGTCGCTCGCCCCTGCCACCACTTTCACCTTCGATACGACGGCAACCGGCAAGGGCGCGCTGGCCGCGGCGAGCCCGACCAGTCTCTCCTTCACCGTCCCCGGCGGTGCGGCGATGACCATGAACCTTTCGAACATGACGCAGGTCGGAACCGACTTCAGCTTCAAGGCCACCGTCAATGGCAGTGTTCCTTCGGCCATCGACAAGGTCGACGTCGACGATGCGGGCCACGTGACGGCGACCCTCAAGAACGGACAGCAACTGACGCTCTACACGGTCATGCTTGCCGACGTCGCGAGCCCGGACAATCTCACGCCCGAGCCTGGCAACGTCTATTCGACCAACATGAATTCCGGCAATGCGCAGGCCGCGAATGCCGGCACTGGCGGGCTCGGCACGGTTCAGTCCGGCGCCCTGGAAGAGTCCAACGTCGATCTCGCGGACGAGCTCACCGGAATGATCGAGGCGCAGCGCGGCTTCACCGCAAACTCGAAATCGTTCCAGACCGGCGCCGACTTGCTCGACGTCGTCGTCAACTTGAAACGCTGAATCCTTCGGCGCTCATCCCGGGCAAGAGTAGATCATGTCCCTTACCGCTGCTCTCGACTCCGCTCGCGCCTCGCTCATGGCGTCGGGCATCCAGTCATCGACGATCTCGCGCAACATCGCCGGTGCCAGCGCAACCGGCTATTCGCGCAAGATCGCCGTGCTGGACAACCTGCCGGGGGCCGGCGTCTATGTCGCGGCGATCCAGCGCGCCGCCAGCTCGGGTCTCTACAACAACGTCCTGGTCGCGACCTCGTCGTCGGCCAAGCAGAGCGCGATCTATGACGGTCTCCAGCAGATCGCATCCGCCACGGTGGACGATACGGAGCTCGACCAGTCGCCGACGGCGCAGCTCAATGCGCTGAAGAAGGCGCTGCAGCAATATGCCAACGCGCCGGACAATACCACGCTGGCACAGGCGGCGGTCACATCCGCCAAGGACATGGCGACCGCGCTCAACCAGGCGACCCAGACCGTGCAGTCGGTCCGTGAGAACGCCGATGCCGACATGAAGGTGTCGGTTCAGAACATCAATCAGCTGCTCTCCCAGTTCCAGACCGTGAACACCGAGATCGTGAAGGGCACGGTCTCCGGCGACGACGTCACCGACTACCTCGACCAGCGCGATAACATCGTCTCGCAGCTGTCGCAGGAGCTCGGCGTCTCGATGTCGCTCCGTCCCAACGGCGACGCGGCGCTCTACACCGACAGTGGCGCCGTCCTGTTCGACAAGACGGCGCGTACGGTGAGCTTCGCGCCCATCAACATCTATTCGGCCGGCACCACCGGCAATGCGGTCTATGTCGACGGCATACCGGTGACCGGCGCCAATTCGGTGATGCCGCTGAAGTCCGGCAAGCTTGCTGGCCTTGCCCAGCTGCGCGACCAGGACACCGTCACCTATCAGAGCCAACTCGACGAAATCGCGCGCGGCCTGATCAACACCTTCAGGGAAAGCGATCAGACCGCCGCGGCGCTGCCCGACGTTCCCGGTCTCTTCACCTATCCGGGCGCGCCGGCGATGCCCGCGAGCGCCACCGTCTCGGTCGGCCTTGCCGGGCTGATTAGCGTCGCGGCGTCGGTCGATCCGGCGCAGGGCGGCAACCCCAATCTGTTGCGCGACGGTGCGATCAGCGGCAACGCAGCATACCAATACAACACCGCCGGCAACGGCGGCTACTCCGCGCGGCTGCAACAGCTCATCGGCGGTATGGACGCGGCGCAGCCGTTCGATCCAGCCACACAAGGCAAGCCGAGCGGCAGCCTGATCGACTACGCGTCGTCGTCGTCGAGCTGGATCGAAAACCAGCGCAAGACCGCGGACTCCAACGTCACCTACCAGAAAACGCTGCTCGACCGCAGCACGGCGGCGCTGTCGAACGTCAGCGGCGTCAACATGGACGACGAGATGTCCCTGATGCTCCAGGTCGAGCGCACTTATTCGGCCTCGTCGAAGATCATCTCGACCGTCGACCAAATGCTGCAGAGCCTGCTGGCTGCCGTGGGGAATTAAGCCATGATGAGCGCGAACTACATCTCGACCTTGATGTTGTCTTCGTCGTTGAGGTCCTCGATCACGAACAACCAGGCCTTGCTGAGCAAGGCCTCGACGGAGGCGACCACCGGCCGCTTCGCCGACGTCGGCCTCGAGCTCGGTGCCACCACGGGAAGCGACCTCACCCTGCGGGCGGACCTCAGCTTCGCCGATCAGCTCGTCGATACCAACGGGCTCGTCGCGGGACGTCTGGACATCACGCAGAGCCGGATCACCCAGCTCGGCACGACCGCAACGGACTTCCTCAAGGACCTGATTGCCGCCCGCAGCACCGACGGCGGCGGCCGGATCATCCTGCCGCCAGCGACCTCCAACCTCCAGGATCTGATCGGCGCGCTGAACGTCTCCTATAACGGCTCGTACCTGTTCGCCGGCATCAACACGCAGAATGCGCCGGTCACGGCCTATGCCCCAGGTTCGGCCAGCAAGAACCAGGTCGATGCCGATTTCCTCGCGACTTTCGGCTTCTCGCAGTCCTCGCCCAACGTGAAGAACATTACGCCGGCCCAGATGAAGACGTTCCTCGACACCACTTTCGATGCCGAGTTCGCGAGCCCGGCCTGGAACACCAATTGGTCGTCGGCCACCGACCAGGTGATGCAGAGCCGTATCTCGACGACCGAGATCGCCGATACGTCCGCCAGCGCCAACGGGCCCGCCTTCCGCAAGCTCGCCGAGGCCTATACGATGATGGCTGATCTGGGGAATGCCAACCTCGACCAGTCGACCTTCCAGGTCGTCGTCGACAAGGCCATTGGCCTCGTCGGCAACGCCATCACGGATCTTGCGACACTCGGCGGGGATCTCGGCACGGTTCAGCAGCGGATCACCTCCGCCACCGACAAGCTCAAGACGCAGCAGGATATCCTCAACAACCAGATCGTCGGTCTGGAGAAGGTCGACCCGGCCGAAGCGTCGGTGCGCGTCAATACGCTGCAGACCCAGATCCAGACGGCGCTCGCGCTGACCTCGCAGCTCCAGAAGATCAGCCTGATCAACTATCTCTAAGCCGCGGCCCGCCCGGCCTCGTAACCTTGTCCTGTTTTCGATTTCCTGCGCAGAGTTGTCCGGATGACTTTTGAAGCCTACGAAACCGTCGTTGAAGACAGCGGCTACGAGGCGCGGGGCCGCGAGCGCCAGGCGCTCAGCCTCGGCATCGACCGGCTCGAGCGGCTCCAGAGTGGACGCTATAGCTTCGAGGACCAGGTTCAGAGCCTGCTCTACGTCCGGCGGTTGTGGACCATCTTCATCGAGGATCTCGCGCATCCGGAAAACGGGCTTCCCGAGAAGCTGCGCGCCGACATCATCTCGATCGGCCTATGGGTGGTCAAGGAGGCCGATCGCCTTCGCGAGGAGAAGTCGAACGACGTGGTGCAGCTGATCGAAATCAATCGCATGATCCGAGACGCCCTGTAATGAAGATCTCCTTGCGGGCGGGCGAACGGATCTACATCAACGGCGCGGTGCTGCGCGTCGATCGCAAGGTCTCCGTCGAACTCGTCAACGACGTGATGTTCCTGCTCGAAGGGCAGGTCATGCAGGCCTCCGATGCCACCACGGCGTTGCGGCAGCTCTATTTCATCGTCCAGCTCATGCTGATGAACCCGACCGATGTCCGCGATGCCTCGACGCTGTACGCGCAGCATCACGCGGCCCTGGTCGCAGTATGCGAGAACCGCGAGATGCTCGAGGGGCTCGCCGCGGTCAACGAGCTGGTCGGTACGACGCGTTACTTCGAGGCGCTCAAGCGGATCCGGGCGCTGTTTCCGGTCGAGGAGGCCATCCTGGCCGGCGCCAAGACCGACGTCGAGACCAATACCCCATCCGAAGCTGCGTGACAGCGGAGAGGCACATGAACGTTTCCAGCGCGACCGACAGCACGAGCAAGTCCAATTCGACCAATACGTCGAACTCCACGTCGAGCACCGGTGTCGACTACAACACGTTTCTTCAGCTCCTCATCGCCGAGATGAAGAACCAGGATCCGACCAACCCGATGGACACCTCGCAATATATGAGCCAGTTCGCGCAGCTGTCGTCGGTCGAGCAGGCGATGCAGACCAACAACAAGCTGGATTCGCTGCTGTCCTCGCAGTCGCTGTCGCAGGCCGATGCGTTGATCGGAAAGACGGTCAGCTTCACCGACTCGACCGGCGCGACCTTCAGCGGCAAGGTGACATCGATCGCCATCAACAGCGACGGTTCGATCGCGACCCTCGCGGACGGCACCAAGGTCGCCGTCGGACCCGGCCTCACGATCAGCCAGTCATGAACGAGCGGGACGCCCTCGACATCGTCCAGGCGGCGATCTGGACCATCATCGTTGCCTGCGGGCCCGCGGTCGGTTCGGCGATGCTGGTCGGCACGCTCATCGCACTGATGCAGGCGCTGACGCAGATCCAGGAAATGACGCTGACCTTCGTCCCGAAGATCATCGTCATTCTCGTGGTCGTGGCCATCTCCGGTTCCTTTATCGGTGCCCATCTCTCCACCTTCACCGAGATGGTCTATTCGCATATCGAGCGCGGCTTCTGAGCCGCGGCTCCGGCGGCCACCACCCTCGCGTAAGCTTTGCGGGGCAGATTACCGGGCGGACCCCCTGCCGGTGACCCATGGCCGATACGTTAGCTGCTAGCCTGCCCAGCCCCCGCCGTCTCGGGGCGGACGCCTTCTTCGCAGGCGGTATCGTGGCCATGCTCACGATCCTGTTCCTGCCGATCCCGCCGATCCTGATCGACCTCGGCCTTGCCTTCTCGATCGCGTTGTCGGCGCTGATCCTGATGGTCGCGCTGTGGATCCAGCGGCCGCTGGATTTCTCGGCCTTCCCGACCGTACTGCTGATCGCGACCATCCTGCGCCTGGCGCTCAACATCGCCACCACCCGCCTGATCCTGTCGCGTGGCGGGGAGGGCGAGCAGGCCGCCGGCCACGTCGTCGCCGGCTTCTCGAAGTTCGTGATGGGCGGCGACTTCGTCATCGGTCTGATCATCTTCGCGATCCTGGTCACGGTGAATTTCGTCGTGATCACCAAGGGTGCGACGCGTATCGCCGAAGTCGGTGCGCGCTTCACCCTGGATGCCATCCCCGGCAAGCAGATGGCGATCGACGCCGATCTGTCGGCGGGCCTGATCGACGACAAGGAAGCCCAGCGCCGCCGTCGCGAGCTCGAGGAGGAAAGCGCCTTCTTCGGCGCCATGGACGGTGCCTCCAAATTCGTCCGCGGCGACGCCATTGCCGGCCTGATCATTACCGCGATCAACATTTTCGGCGGCATCGTCATCGGTGTCACCCATCACGGCCTGACGCTGTCGCGCGCCGCCGACGTCTACACCAAGCTCTCGGTCGGCGACGGTCTGGTGTCGCAGATGCCGGCCCTCATCGTCTCGCTGTCGGCGGGCCTGCTGGTCTCGAAGGGCGGCACCAGGGGGTCGGCGGAGCAGGCCGTTCTGCGCCAGCTCGGCGGCTATCCGCGCGCCGTGTCGGCCGCCGCGCTGATGATGTTCGTGCTTGCCTTGATGCCGGGGTTGCCGATGGCGCCCTTCGTGCTGCTCGGCGGCGTCATGGCCTTTGTCGGCTACTCGCTGCCGAAGCGGCAGGCGGCCCTGAAGCAGAAGGAAGAGGCCCGCAAGGCCGACGAGCGCGCCCAGGCCGAGGCCAAGGACTCCGTCAAGGAATCGCTGAGGACCGCCGAGATCGAGCTCTCGCTCGGCAGCCACCTGTCGGTCCATATGCTGGGCTCGCGCACCGAACTCGCCCACCGCGTGGCCAAGATCCGCAAGAAGTTCGCCAAGCAGTACGGCTTCGTCATTCCCGAGATCAAGCTGACCGACAATCTGTCGATCGATCCGAAGGGATACCAGATCCGGATTCACGACACGCGTGTCGCCCATGGCGAGCTCCGGCTCGGCGAGGTGCTGGTGCTGGTCGACAAGGACGGCAAGCCCGATGTGCCCGGCGAAGAGGTGATCGAGCCCGCCTTCGGCATGAAGGCGCTGTGGGTGACGGAAGCCTTCACCGACGAGGTCAAACGGCAGGGTTGCAAGCCGGTCGACAATCTGTCGGTTCTGCTCACGCATCTGAGCGAAGTGATCCGGGCCAACCTGGCCCAGCTGCTGTCCTACAAGGACATGCGCGGTCTGCTCGACCGCCTCGATCCCGAGTACAAGCGCCTGGTCGAGGATCTCTGCCCGTCGCAGATCTCCTATTCGGGCCTGCTGGCGATCCTGAAGATCCTGCTCGCCGAGCGCGTCTCGATCCGCAACCTCCATCTGATCCTCGAGGCGGTCGCCGAGATCGCGCCCCATGTGCGGCGCTCCGAGCAGGTCGCCGAGCACGTGCGCACGCGTCTTGCCCAGCAGATCTGCGGCGACCTCTCCGACAACGGCGTGCTCAACGTGGTCCGCCTCGGCAATCGCTGGGACCTCGCGTTCCACCAGAGCCTGAAGCGCGACGCCAAGGGCGACGTCGTCGAGTTCGACGCCGATCCGCGCCTGATCGAGCAGTTCGCGACGGAAGCCAGCACCGCGATCCGCAAGTTCACCGACAACGGCACCAGCGTGGTGCTGGCGGTGACCCCCGAAGCCCGTCCCTATGTCCGGATGATCCTGGAGCGGGTGTTCCCGACATTGCCGATCCTGTCCCATGTCGAGGTCGCGCGCAGCGCCGAGATCAGGGCGCTCGGAGCCATCTCGTGATCAGCGGCCTCGCCGACAGCGTGCTGGTCACGTTCATCGTGTTCTGCCGCATTGGCGCCTGCCTGATGTTCGTGCCCGGCTATTCCAGCCTCAACGTCCCGGTGCAGATCCGCCTGTTCATCGCGCTCGTCACGACGTTTGCGCTGACGCCGATCCTGATTGCGGTCCTGAAACCCCTGACCGAGAACGTGGCGCCGCTGGCGCTGGCCTTGCTGATCGGCTCCGAGATCGTGGTTGGCAGCGTCATCGGCCTCGGCGGGCGCGTGTTCTTCCTGGCACTCCAGACCATGGCGACCGTGATGGCGAGTGCGATCGGACTGAGCAGCATCCCCGGCACGCCGGTTGCCGACACCGATCCTGCGCCGGCCCTGGTGCCGCTGATCATGGCGTCGGTCACCACGCTGTTCTTCATGACCGACCAGCACTGGCAAGTGCTGCGCGGGTTGATGAATTCCTACGACGTCTGGCAGCCCGGCAGCAGGCTCAGCGGCAGCATGCCGCTGGACCAGCTCGTCGGCCACCTCTCGGAAGCGTTCGTGCTGACGGTGCGGATCGCGAGCCCCTTCATCGTCTATTCCATCATCGTCAACCTCGCGGTCGGCCTGATCAACAAGCTGACGCCATCGATTCCGGTCTACTTCGTCTCGGTGCCCTTCGTGCTGTTCGGGGGCTTCCTGCTGCTCTACCTCATCAGCGACGAGCTCCTGACGCAGTTCACGCTCGGCGTCGCCTCGTCGCTGGCGGAATGACCTGCCATGAAGTCGCGCGCGGACAAGCTCGGTCGGATGGTCTCGCTGGTGAAGCTCCAGCTTCGGCTGGCCGAATGGCAGCTCGTCCACCTGCGGCAGCAGGAGCAAAGCTTGCAGGACGAGCAGGAATGGCTGGTCGGAGCCCTCAACGGGGGCAAGCCGCCGGCGGGGTCGTCGAGCGACTCGATCGCGCGGCGTCTCAACAGGACGAGCGTCGGGGTGCGCGCGGTGAAGGAGCAGGCTTCGCGGCAGCTCGACCAGGTTCGCACCGAGACGCGCCGCGTCAAGCAGCTCCAGGTAGTCGCCAATGCGGCGCTTGCGGACAAGCTTCGCGATGCGGAAAAGCGCGCGCTCGAAGAGATGACGGGAATAAGCCCTGCCGTGCGCGAGTGGACGCCACGGCCAGCCAGCCGGAACAAGACATGATCGTGACAGCGACCTCCGACCTCGTTCTCGACGTCCTCGAGGCGGCCGACCCCGTCGCGCAGCGCGCCGCGACCGCGAAGCTCGATGCGCTGAAATCGTCGGACACCGATTTCGCCACCACGATGGACGCCGAAGCGAGCAAGGCCAGAGCGGCGGCCGCCGATCAATCCCCGGCCCAGCTTGCCGAGACGCAGTCGACGGCTGTGAACGGGCCGCCGGTGCAGGTGATCAAGAAGCCCGGCCCGGACGAGGTCTATCGCAAGTTCGAAGCCTTCATCCTCCAGACCTTCGTCGAGACGATGCTGCCGAAGGAGTCCGAGGAGGTGTTCGGCAAGGGGACTGCCGGCGGCGTGTGGAAGTCGATGCTGGCCGAGCAGCTTGGTAACCAGCTGGCGAAGGGCAAGGGCATTGGCATTGCCAAGCAGCTCGCCGCGCATCCGACGGAACCGGCCGTGACGGCGAAGGTCGGATCATGATCAGGGAATGGGTGACAGAAGTTGAGGGGTGAATTTCCTATGCAGGCACAAGAAGGCGCGGTGGCCCTGGTGATGGAGCAGCCGGTCGTGGACACCGAGGCGATGACGACGGAAGCTGCATCGAGCGATGCGCTGTTGCCCGTTCTGGTGCCGAATGTCGGCAGCGAGGCGGTGATCAACGGCACGGAGGCGGAGCGGTCCGACGAGGTGCGCGGCCTGCTGGCGTCAATCCGCCGGCTCGCGGGCATCGTCGAGGAGGAGACGGCGGCGCTCGCGACGGGCAAGAAGATCGATTTCGACGATTTCAGCGCCCGCAAGAGCCGGAGCATGCTCGAATTCGTCCGCCTGATGCGGGCGCGGATGCATCTTGGCGCCGAGGCCGAGGTCACCGAGGAGATCCAGCGCTTGCGTGAGAAGCTCGAGCGCAATCGTTCGCTCCTCGAGATGCACTACGATGCGGTGCGCGAGGTCGCCTCCATCATCGTCAAGGCGATCAAGGACGCCGAGTCGGACGGCACCTATACCGGTCGCACAGCGCAGGACGGAAAATGATCAGACTCGTTCTGGCCGGGCTCTGGGTCTGCATCCTCACGGCAGGCACGAGCTATGCCGTGGCCTATTGGAAGGAAAACGGCAGCCTGCTGCCGGCCAAGGACGCGTATCTCGACGGGCTGCAATACCAGAAGACGCGGGCGCTGAGCGTGCCCATGGTCGAGAACGGCAGCGTGCAGGGCTACATCGTCGCGCGCTTCGTCTACACCGTAGAAGCCAAGGTGATGCACCAGCTCAACGTGCCGCCGGAGCCGTTCGTGGTCGACGAGGCCTTCCGCAGGATCTATGCAGACGACCGGCTCGATTTCAGGAAGCTCGCCCGTTACGACCTCTCCATCCTCACCACGGCCATCAAGCAGCGTGTTAACGAGCGGATGCAGGCCGACGTCGTCCAGGACGTCCTGGTCGAGGACTTCAATTACGTCTCGAAGGAAGAATTCCAGTCGAAGCCGTAAAGCTCCGCCGGACAGGCGAGCCCCCGGCCTTCCGGACCGCTCATGCCCGCACGAAGACTTGAGGTGCGATGCGCGTTGCGTCGCGCCTTCGCGCTGCTGCCCCTTGGCGCCGCTGCAAGCTGCGTGCCGCGATCCCGCCCCCTGATGTGCAACGGCCTCCGCGAAGGTGCTTCGCAGAGGCCGTTGTCCGTTTGTGAGGGCTTTTGCCGTCAGTTTCCGGCCGGATAGGCGGCCGGTGCGACGTGCGCATTGTTGAGGAGGATGCCGACCTCGTCGAGATCCTGCATCGGCACGTCGAGGGTCTCGCCTGCAGGGATGTTGAGGCGGTATCCGACGTAACGCCTCGCCACGATCGCATCGAAGCCGAGGCGGTCGCGAAGTTTCTTGCGCAGCTTGCTGACGTGGCTTTCGATCACGCTCTCGTCGAAGGTGGACTCGAAGATGCCGTAGACCGCGTTGAAGATCTGCGTCTTGGTGACCCACTTGCCGTGGTTGCTGACCATATATTCGAGAATGCGCAGCTCGCGGCGGGGCAGGGTGAGGGCGTGGCCCGCGATCTCGGGGTCACGCCCGTTGAAGAAGACCTGGATCCTGGTCTCGCAGGGCCTCGGCAGTTCGCCCACCCGGCGACGCGCGATCGCGGCCGTCCGGGCAAGGATCTCACGCAAATGGACAGGCACGTGGACGACGTCATCGACGCCCGATTCGAACAGCTCCAGCGTGTTCTTGAGCATCTTCTGGCCGCTCATGGCGATGATCGGCGCCGCAGAGCGCTTGCGCATCGCGCGTGGCAGGGTTCCGCGAGCGTCGCAATCCCCGAGGAGGAAAGCGTCGACCGCCGCCAGGTCCGATTCACTCGCAGACTGCAGCCAGTCCCAGAATTCTCCGGAGGAGAATCCGATCGACGAGACACCTTCGCGAACGAGCCCTCCAACGTAGCTGTTCGTGACGCTCTCGCGATCATCAACGATAATATACATCAGTCTTTCGCCCCTGTTTCGCACTTGTCGCGGCCGGATGGTTGGTGTGATGCCCGGCTCGGCGACCATGCTGTTTGACGATATTTCCCATCCCGCGAACCGTTGTTATGGTTTCGATATTCGCGGGCAGCCCTACGCATTCAGTGCCCACCTGCGCGGGCCTGTTACTTCGACTCGATACTGAACGCTTACTGCGTGAGGCCCGGCGGGTGTCTTACGGATCACCTCGCGGGGCGGTTGAGACGGCTACCTAGAACAGTTGCGTCAAGTTGCTTGTCGCGCCCGAACGCTACTGAACCTTGCCGATCTCCTCGCCAACTGGCGAGAATCACTTGAGTAGGACCGTAACAATTGCCGATTTCCGATCAAGCGTGCGAAACAAAGCGATTGCTACGTGTGTTTGATGCTGTTTGTTTGTTTCGAGTTGTTTCTTTGTATATTTGTTCGCATCAGTTGATTTGGTTTTCGAATTAGTTTTGCACCGTGACGGTTCTATAGTTCCGCATCCCTGTATAATTGCAGCTGTTTTGGGTGGTGTTGCGAGTCACGCGCAGGCGGGGGTTTTCAACCCCGAATTGACTTTGTCCACCGGATGTCCACATGCGGCAATTCGACTCATGTACGGCAAGAAGACTCCAGCCTGGCGAAATCTTGGCGAGGGTGTGTCTTTCGAGTCGCACTCTTGCCACGTGCGTGGCGCGTTTCGCTCATGCGACGTCGCTTCGCGCGCGCTGAAACGTTTTTGATGCGCACGTTTCAGGCAAGCTTCGACAAATAAATTCGTCACTCAAGAGATCGAAGCGAACGGAGCATTTCACATGTTGTCCGATGGACAAGCTCGTCCCGGTGCGACCGCCGATGTTTCCGCGGCGGCGAAGCCGGCTCCGGAGCAACGCACGACCAAGGACAACACGACGCAAGCGGCGAAGCCCGCAGCCAACGCAAAGCGTATGTCGCCTGCGTCGAACGACGAGACGCTCGCAAAGGAAGCACTCGAGGGATTGAAGCGCATCCGCGCCAAGGCGCGTCTCGACAAGATGGCGATACCCAAGCCTGCGCCGACCGTGATCAAGCCGGCCGTGATCGTGGCCAAGCCGCCGCCGCCCCGTCCGACATGGGTCGCGCCGCTCGCGACGCTGGCGGTCGCCGCGATTCTGGTGGTGTGCGCCTGCACCGGCGTGATCGCCTATCTCACCACCACGCAGCCCGGCCAGAGCAGTGTTGCGGCCAATATGGAGATCAGGAATCTGCGCGAGACCGTGGCGCAGTTGCGCAAGCAGGTCGCGGGCGTGTCCGAAAATCTCGACGGCTTGCGCACCGCGGTCGATCAATCGAGCAAGGCGACCAACGACCGGTTCGGCAGGTTCGGAGAGAATCTCGACCGTATCGAACGGGCCAGCTCGTCCTCGACCGCGAAGCTCGACAAGCTCGCCCTGGCGCAGGCCCAGACGCCGGCGCCGGCAGCGGTGCAATCGCAGCCATCCCCGGCTCCGCCGATGATGGCACAGCTCGCTTCCCCCGAGATCACCGGGTCGGTGCCTCCGTCGGCGCCGCGAAAACCGGTCAAGGGCTGGTCGGTCCGCCAGGCTTATGAGGGGATCGCGATCCTGCAGAGCCCGAACGGCGTCATCGAGGTGGTGCTGGGACAGCAGGTGCCTGGTCTCGGCCGCATTGAGGAGATCAGGAACGAGAACGGGCGGCTGGTGGTGGAGTCCAGCGGCGGTGTCATCTATTCGTCGCGCAAGGCGACGCCCTGATCGGCGAAGTCGTCTATTGGCGGTGATGCTCGAAGCTGGTGCATAGCAGTTCGATCTCCGGCTCCGCGATCGGGGCGCGGAACAGGCGGCAGCTGAACTCGACCGCGGTCTTGCCGTCCGCGATGGTGCGATCTTCGCGAAGGAAGATGCAGCGCTTGCAGACGTCGGTATGGTGCCGTTGCTCGGCGGCGTCCGATTGGTCGAGCACGTGCCGGAGCGCGTCGCGGAAGCGGATTTTAGCCTCGTCATCGAGGACGGCGATCGCTTCGACCAGAACGTTGACGGGGTCGCGCGCCAGGAACTTCTTGCCCTGCTGCGTGACGCTGAGCATCACCGATCGCTTGTCCTTGGCCGAACGCTTCCGCTCGATATAGCCGAGCCGCTCGAGCTCGCCGATGATGAACGAGGCGGTGCCGCGCGTCGTGCCGACATAACTCGCGAGCGCCGAGGGCGTGCGGGAAAACCGGTTGGCGCGCGAGAGAAAACGCAGCGCCATCCATTCGCGGTCGCGCAAGCCGTGCTTGGTGCCTTCGAACCACAGGATCCGCGCGACCTGCTCCAACAGTTCAATCGATTCGCGAGCCAAATTCATTTCGGTTCCAGGTCGTATAAAGCTTTATTCAATTGAGCCTTGGGCAGCGCAATCTGGTGGACGACAATGAAGCTCTCGCGCGATCCTTCATCCGTGGCCGGACGGTGGACCGCGTGTGAGAAGCTGCTTCCTGGTTTCCCGGAGGGAACTTCCGGCCGTGCAACTAGAGCGTCACAAAGAAAGTTCGAGTAAATCGAGCCGCTCAACTCTTCTGAAAATTTCAGTCAAATGTCCGCGCTTCGCTTGCAGGATCCCGACAGCGCGCAGCATCCGTGCAACATGATGTGTCGTGGCAGTCACTGTGCAGCCCATTTGTTGCGCCGACGCGTTTCAATTCTGCGAAGAGGCGGCATCTCTGCAACTCGCGACCGGGTGAGGTGCGGGGGGAGAACCGCAATTTTCAGTTAATGGATGTTGCGTCGCAGCGCAGCTACGCGGTTAAATCCCGCACACGATCGGATCTGCCCGGCCGGCGCGCCCCGATCGGTTTTTGCCGACGAAGGGATGAGGCCGGCGAGCAACATGCTCGCAGGCTGGTGATTTGCCTTTCCCGGGCAACTATTGGCGAATGCGTCGCCCCCGGGAGACCATGGCAGGCAGCAGGAAGGGACCTACCGATGAGCTTCGAAACCACCATGACATCCGATGTCGTCGGGCTGACCAAGGTCGCCCCGGTCTCGCGCCGCGGATTCATGAGCGCCACCGCGGCGGTCGCCGCCGGCTACACGCTCGCGGCAGGTCCGGTCCGTGCCGAGGCCATTACAACCGACACCAGCGGCCTCCAGGCCGGCGAGGCCAGGATCAAGGTCGGCGCGGAGGAGATGCCCGCCTATTTCGCTCGCCCCGCCGGCAATACCAAGGCGCCTGTCATCATCGTGGCGATGGAGATCTTCGGCCTGCACGAATACATCAAGGATGTGACGCGGCGTCTCGCCAAGCTCGGCGCCTTCGCCATCGCGCCCGACTATTATTTCCGCAAGGGCACTGACCTCACCAAGATCACCGACATCAAGGACCTGCTGCCGATCGTCAATTCCAAACCGGATGCCGAGCTGCTCTCGGACCTCGACGCGGTGGTGGCCTGGGCGGGCGCGCAGGGCGGCGACACCGCCAAGCTCGGCATCATCGGCTTCTGCCGTGGCGGCCGCACGGTGTGGGAATATGCCGCCCATAGCGGCGCGCTCAAGGCGGGTGTCGCGTTCTACGGCACGGTGGTCGACCCCGCCAATCCGCTGTGGCCGAAGAGCCCGATGCAGCTCGCCCCTGAGATGAAGGCGCCGGTGCTCGGCCTCTATGGCGGCGCCGATACCGGCATTCCCGTCACCCAGGTCGAGCAGATGAAGGCGGCACTCGCGGAGAACAAGAAGACGGCCGAATTCAAGATCTATCCGGAGGCGCCGCACGGCTTCCATGCCGATTACCGCGGCAGCTACCGCAAGGACGCGGCGGAGGATGCCTGGAAGCAGGCGGAGGCCTGGTTCAGGAAATATGGCGTGTTGAGCTGACGCCTCGTCTTGAAAGGGCGGCCGATCGGTCGCCCTTTCTTTTTCAATGCGGCCTCACTTGGTCATCGCGCCGTAGACGATGTCCTGCACCTGCTCGCGATAGTATTTGCGCAGTTCGCCCGGCGCGGCCGTTCCCACCACCACGACGAGGCGCTCGCTGGGATCGCAGAAGAACTGCGTCCCGAAGGCGCCGTTCCAGGTGAACTCGCCGGGATTGCCGGGCACCGACGACAGTCCCTCGCTGGTGCGGACCGCGACCGCGAGGCCAAAGCCGAAGCCGGCACGATGCGGCTCGATATTGGCCACGTTGTTCTTGATCTCGGGGCCCAGGTGATTGGTCGTCATGTGGTGCACGGTCTTTGGCGACAGGATGCGCTGGCCGTCGAGCTCGCCGCCGTTGAGCAGCATCTGCCCGAAGCGAATGTAGTCGCCCACCGTCGCGAACGAGCAGGCGCCGCCGCAATCGAACTGGGTCGCCGTGTCCAAGAGCTTGATGGCCTGCGGCTTCCCCGTCAGCGGATCGTTGGCGAACGGCCGGGCGAGGCGAGGGCGTTGCGCATCGGTTGGGTGGAAGGTCGCGTCCTTCATGCCGAGCGGCTGCCAGACATTGGCGGCGAGATAATCGCCGAGCTTCTGCTCGCTGACCTTCTCGACGACGGCGCCGAGCACGTCGATCGAAAATCCGTACTCGAACTCGGTCGAGGGCTGATGCGCCAGCGGCAGTTTCGTCATGCGGTCGATGAAAGCCTGGGTGTCGCCTTCGATCGCCGGCGCAACCCCGTCAGGATAGAGCCGCGCCACCGGGCTCGATGAGTCCGGTCGGCCGCCATACATCAATCCGGACGTATGGCGGTAGAGATCGTGGATGAAGATCGGCAAGGCCTGCGGCTCGAGTTTGAGCGAGCCGTCGGCTCCGGTCACGCCGACCTTCATGTCGGCGAAGCCGGGATAGTAGTCGGACAGTTTTGCCTGCAGCGGCAGCTGGCCTTTCTCCATCAGCGTCAGGCCGGCCACGGCTGCCATCGGCTTGGTCATCGAGGCCAGCGCGAAGATGGCATCGACCGGCATCGGGGTGCCCTTGTCCGGATCGAGCATGCCATAGGCCTTGTAGTGCACGAGCTTGCCGTCACGTGCGATGGCGACCACGGCGCCCGGGACGCGCTTGGCCGCAATCTCGCGGGCGAAGAAGCTGTCGAGCCGCGCAAGGCCCTGCTTCGAGAAACCCGCGTCGTCAGGGTTGACTTCGGGCAGCGGTGCGGCGCGTGCTGCACCGAACGTGATGACGGCTGCCGCCGCCGCGATCATGGCGATCGTCTTCATGGCATCCTCCCAAGGAGCGAGCTCGTTCTGCGAGTGGCTCGCTGCTGCCTAGATCACGACCGCGCTGATGCGAAGTCAAGCGCGCGCCGGGCATGTCTGGAAGGCGCGGGAATCCTATCGCCCTTCGCCCGCGCGCCACAATGCATCCAGCGCGTGGCGGTAGGTCGGATAGGCCAGCGTGACGCCGAGCTGCCGCTTCAGCTTCGCGTTGGAGACGCGGGCGCTGCTGGCGTAGAAGCTCCGCGCCATCGGCGACATCTCGGCGGTCTCGAATGCTTCTTCGGGCGGCGGTGCTACGCCCATCAGCTGCGCGGCATAGGCGATCACGTCCTGCGGCGGCGTGGGCTCGTCGTCGCAGACGTTGAAGATGCCGCTCGCCTCGCGACGAACCGCGGCCATGATCGCGCTGGCGATGTCGTCGGCATGGATGCGGTTGAACACCTGTCCGGGCTTGATGATGCGCCGCGCCGTGCCCGCACGCAGCGTCACCAGCGCATTGCGGCCCGGACCGTAGATGCCGGCAAGCCTGAGGATCGCGGCATCGCCGCGCGTCCCGTCCGTCCAGGCCTGTTCCGCCGCCAGCCGCATCCGCGTGCGATCGAACATGGCTTGCGGCGGCGTGCTCTCATCGACCCAGGCGCCTGCGTGATCGCCGTACACGCCGATGGTGGAGAGGTAGACGACCTTGCGGTGGCCCGCTGCCAGCACGTCGGCGAACGCATTGAGCGCGGGATCGCCACCGTTGCCGGGCGGGATCGAGATGAGTAGGACATCGGCGTCACGGATCCGTTCGACCGTTTCGCGCGTCGGGCTGCCGCCGGCAAAGGCATGCACCTCGATGCCGGCGAGGTCGTCGCGCTGTCCGGGATCGCGGACGGTGGCGGCGATGTGGGAGAAGCTGTCGCCGAACCGGCGGACGAAGTGCCGGGCGCTGTAGCCGAGGCCGAGGATGAAGAGCCGCATGCGTTTCCCGTGCAGGGTTTCCCGTTCGCGCCAGCGGAGGATTTGTCGGAACTCGAAGGCGCCAAAACAAAAAGCTTTAAAACAACCCCATGCACAGTAGGTCACGCCGGCGTGACCATCGCCGTCAGTGCACCCGGTGGCTGGCCCTATCGTCCTCGGCCTGCTCGACAATCTGCGCGATCGGGCTCGACTGGTGATGCACCAGGCGCCAGCCGTCGCCGACGCGGCGGAAATGGTTGGCGGCGGCAAGCGCGGTGCCGTCGACGATTTCGATGCAGAGCACGCGGGCGCTGTCGCCATCGACGATGGCCTGCGGTTCGGCGCAGGTGATCTGCGGACGCTCCGGGTTCTGAAGGATGTCGCGCCAGCTTCCGATCACCGTGGCGCGGCCGATGATTGCCGGCCAGCCGGGATGGATGCAGGAAATGGCGTCGTCGTCCGCCCACATCCGCTCCATGCCGTCGAAATCGCCGGTAGAGAAGGCGTCGTAGAAGGCCGCGTTGGCGGCAATGATCTTGCTGTCCTTTGCCATGCCTCTCGGGTGCGGCAATAGCCAGCAAAAATCAAGCGCGACTTCCGTTCGAATTTGCCGTCGATTCCGACCGCAGTGCAGCATTGCCTGCTTTGTGATCACGCCGAGACAAGTGTCTCCACCGCCCGCCGCGCGCCATCCTGATAAAGACGGCCGAGCGCGGCGGTCACGGCCTCGCGCAGGCGCGGCTCGGTGCCCAGCGGCCCGAACACTTTTGCGACGCCCAGCAAGGCAGGCGCGAGCTTTTCAGCCACGGGACCCGCCTCGCGCGCCAGCGCGGCGAACTCGGCCGCGAGCGGATCGCGCACGTCGATGATGCGGCCCTGCTCGTCCTGCGCGGTGACGTAGCGCATCCAGCCGGCCACCGCGAGCGCATGCGTCGCGATCGGCAGGCCCTTGGCGAGGCGATCCTGCATCGCACCGAGCAGGCGTTGCGGCAGCTTCTGCGAGCCGTCCATCGCGATCTGCCAGGTGCGGTGATGCAGCGCCGGATTGGCAAAGCGCTTCAGCAGCGAGGCCTGATAGGCGGCGAGGTCGGTGCCAACAGGCATCGTCAGCGTGACCGCGGCCTCTTCCATCACCTGCGCGGCGAGACGCGCAAAATGCGGATTCTGCATGGTGTCCGCGATGGTCTCGTAGCCGGCGAGATAGCCGAGATAGGCCAGCGCCGAATGGCTGGCGTTGAGCAGGCGCAGCTTCATCAGCTCGAACGGCTTGACGTCGGTGACGAGCTCGACGCCGGCGGCGGCAAGATCGGGCCGGCCTGCGACAAAGCGATCCTCCACCACCCATTGCGTGAACGGTTCGGTCATCACCGGCCAGGCGTCGCGCAGGCCGAGCGCATTCTCGACCGCATCCCGATCCGCATCCGTCGTTTCCGGCACGATGCGGTCGACCATGGTCGAGGGGAAGGCGACGTTATCCGCGATCCACTTGCCGAGATCCTTGGAGCGCAGCGCGGCGAACTGCGTCACGATCCGCTGCACGGTATGGCCGTTGGCGGCGAGATTGTCGCAGCAGAGCACGGTGAAAGGTGCAAGGCCCTGCGCGCGGCGGCGCGCCAGCGCAGCCACGATGAAGCCGGGCGCCGAGCGCGGCGCATCGACATTGTTGAGGTCGTGCACGACATCGCCATGCCGCTCGTCGAGATCGCCGGTCTGCGCCGTGTGGCAATAGCCTTTTTCCGTCACCGTCAGCGAGACGATGCGGATGGCGGGATCGGCCATCCGCTCGACCAGCGCGGCCGGCTTCTCGCGCGCGACGACGCTGTCGAGCAGCGCGCCGATCACGCGGTGCTCGGTGCCCTCAGCGGCGCGCACGGCGACGGTGTAGAGATGATCCTGCGGGGCGAGGGCGTCGCGCGTATCGGGGCTGCGCAGGCTCGCGCCGATGATGCCCCACGATGTGGCGCCGGCCGCGAGGCAATCGTCGACGACGACGGCTTGGTGGGCGCGATGAAAGGCCCCGAGTCCGAGATGGACGATGCCGGGCGTGACGCGCGAACGGTCATAGGCCGGGCGGCGGATTCGAGGTGCCAGCCGGTCGAGATTGGCCTGGCCAATACGCATGGACGTCTCCCCTTTGCTTGGCCGTTGCTTGACATGGCGACCGTATCGGGTCAATGCTCCGGTCAATTGGTAAGGCCAATTATCCAAATTGGCGGGCCGCGGGTCGGGACCACCCCGCGCGACCCTTTCGGGAGGACCAGCGTGCCGCTGGAAGCTGTGGAGGCGAGACGGCTTTATCGCCAGGTCGCCGATCAATTGCGAAGCCTGATCGACAGCGGCGAGTACGCGGTCGGCAGCCGCTTGCCGACTGAGCGCGAACTCGCCGAGCAGCTCAAGATCTCGCGCCCGACCGTGCGCGAAGCCCTGATCGCGCTCGAAGTCGAGGGGCGCGTCCGCATCCGCGTCGGCTCCGGCATCTATGTGACCGAGCCCGCCGACGCCGCGCCGGTGCCGTCAGCGGTCATCGAAGGCCCGTTCGAGCTGCTGCGCGCCCGCGAATTCCTCGAAAGCGCCATCGCAGAGCAAGCCGCGCGCGTGGCGACCAAGGATGACATCGACCGCATCGATGCCGCCCTCGTCGCGATGGAGAATGTCGACCATCCCGGCGAAGCCTCGATGGTTCATGACCGCGCCTTCCATATCGCCATCGCAGGATGCCTCGGCAACGCCGTGCTGGTGCGGGTTGTCGGCGAACTGTTCGACCAGCGCCTCAATCCCTATTTCGCGCAGCTGGCGCATTATTTCGAGAACCCCGGCACGTGGCGAACCGCGCTCGATGAGCACCGGGCCGTGCGCGACGCGATTGCGGCGCGCCGGCCGCTGGCGGCCCACGATGCCATGCGCGACCACCTCGCGCACTCGCAGGAACGCTTTGCGCAGAATTTTGGTGCGGAGACGTCAGCAGCCGCGCCGGCTGAGGGGAAGCGGGCGGCGCCGTCCGGGGTTCAGCCCGCGACATCAAGACGACCTTCGAAGAAACAGGCCAAAAGCGGTGGCACGCGGAGGAAATGAAATTGGGCGGTCCGTCCCGGTTACGGGGCGGGGAAACAAGAAACAGACCTTAGTCAGTGGAGGACAAATCAGTGTTGAAGAAGATGACGACAGTGCTCGCGGTCTCGGCCGCAGCGATGTTTGCGACCACCCAGGCCGGCCTGGCGCAGACCAAGCTGAAATGGGCCCATGTCTACGAGACGTCGGAGCCGTTCCATACCGCCTCGGTGTGGGCCGCGCAGGAGATCGGCAAGCGCACCAACGGGCGCTATACGGTCGACGTCTATCCGGCCTCGCAGCTCGGAAAGGAAGCCGACATCAATCAGGGCCTTTCGCTTGGCTCGGTCGACATCATCATCTCCGGCTCGAGCTTCGCGGCCAAGAGCTTTCCGCCGATCGGGGTGACCTATTATCCCTACACCTTCCGCGATGCCGATCATCTGCTGGCCTACACCAAGAGCGACATCTTCAGGGAGCTCGCCAAGGGCTATGAGGACAAGAGCGGCCACCACATCGTCGCTGTCACCTATTACGGCGTGCGCCAGACCTCGTCGAACAAGCCGATCAAGAGCTGCGCGGACCTCAAGGGTCTGAAGATGCGCGTGCCTGATGTGCCCGCCTACCTCGCGATGCCGCGCGCCTGCGGCGCCAACACCGCGCCGATCGCGTTTGCCGAGGTCTATCTCGCGCTCCAGAACGGCACCGTCGAGGCGCAGGAGAATCCGCTGACCACGATCGAGGCCAAGAAGTTCTACGAGGTGCAGAAGCACATCGTGCTGACGGGCCACATCGTCGACCACCTCAATACGGTGGTGGCCGGTGCGCTCTGGAAGAAGCTCTCCGACGAGGACAAGAAGATCTTCACCGAGGTCGCGCAGGAAGCCGCTGCAAAGGCGACCGCGGAGATCAAGCAGAACGAGGCCAAGCTGGTCGCCTTCTTCAAGGAGAAGGGCCTGACCGTGACCGAAGTCGACAAGAACGAGTTCCGCGACATCGTGCTGAAGAACGTTCCGTTCGAGACCTTCGGCTATCGCAAGGCCGACTGGGAGCGGATACAGGCGGTCAAGTGACGACGTAATCGTCATCCCGGGGCGGCTCGAAGAGCCGAGCCCGGGATCTCAAGGTTCCGGGATCTCGCTTCGCGAGCCCCGGAACGACGCGAGCGAGTTTTTGAGGGAGTACCCCATGTCCACCGCCGAAATCCACCGGCAGATCACCGCGGACGAGATCGCCCACACTTTCGAGGAGGAGGCGGCGCCCAAGGTCGATCTTGGCGTCTACGCTTTCGAGGACTGGGTCGCGCTGGCGATTTTCTGGGTGATGGCGCTTGCCGTCTTCCTCCAGTTCTTCACCCGCTACGTGCTCAACGACAGTTACGCCTGGACCGAGGAGATCGCGACCTATTGCCTGATCGGCGTGGTCTTCATCGGCTCCTCCATGTGCGTGCGGCTGTCGCGGCACATCCAGGTCGACCTGATCTATCGCTATCTGCCGCGTCCCGTGGCGCGCGGGCTCTCGACGATCATCGACCTGATCCGGATCGCCTTCTTCGGCTACGCCATCAAGCTGGTCTGGGTCTACATCCAGATCATCGGCGATGAATCGATGACCACGATCAATCTTCCCAAGGACTACGTCTACTACGCCGTGCTGGCCGGCTTCGTGCTGATGTTCGGCCGTTCGGTGCAGGTGGCGATCCAACATTTGCGGCAGGGTTATTCGATCCTCGAACGTCCCGGCGCCTACGACGGTTTTGAAGGATAATCTCATGCTACTGCTGCTCGGAGGCTTTCTCGTCCTGATGCTGCTCGGCGTTCCCGTGGCAATCGCCATGGCCGCGTCGTCGCTGCTCTACATCCTGGTCAGCGGCGTGACGCCCGACGTTACGCTGGCGCAGCGCATGATCGCCGGCGTGGAGAGCTTTCCTTTGCTTGCCGTGCCCTTCTTCATCCTGGCCGGCAATCTCATGAACATCGCCGGCGTCACCGGGCGCATCTACAAATTCGCGGTGGCGCTGGTCGGGTGGATGCGCGGCGGCCTCGGCCACGTCAACATCATCGGCTCGGTGATCTTCTCTGGCATGTCCGGCACCGCGATCGCGGATGCCGCCGGTCTTGGCACCATCGAGATCAAGGCGATGAAGGACCACGGCTACTCCACCGAATTCTCGGTCGGCGTCACCGCGGCCTCGGCGACGCTCGGGCCGATCATTCCGCCGTCGCTGCCCTTCGTGATCTACGGCATGATGGCCAATGTCTCGATCGGCGCGCTGTTCCTCGGCGGCGTCATTCCCGGCATCGTCATGACGCTGCTGATGATGGCGACCGTCACCTATTTTGCGCACCGGAACAAATGGGGCAGCGACACGCCGTTCTCCTGGCCGCAGCTCGGCTCGGCTGGCCTGGAGATCGCCATCGTGCTGGCGTTCCCGATGGCGATCTGGCTGATGGTGATGGCGGGCCTATCGACCAACCTGGCCGTCGTGATCGGGCTTGGTGCGCTGCTGGCGATCGACTGGTATTTCGACTTCTCGGCGGTGATGGCGCTGATGGCGCCTGTGATCCTGATCGGCGGCATGACGCTCGGCTGGTTCACGCCGACGGAAGCCGCGGTCGCGGCCGTGATCTGGTCGCTGTTCCTCGGCCTCGTCCGTTATCGCACCATGACGCTAAAGACGGTGGCGAAGGCGACCTTCGACACCATCGAGACCACGGCCTCGGTGCTGTTCATCGTCACCGCGGCTTCGATCTTTGCCTGGCTGCTGACGGTGTCGCAGGCTGCCCAACTGCTCTCGGACTGGATGCTCAGCATCACCCACAACAAATGGGTGTTTCTGGCGCTCGCCAACGTGCTGATCCTGTTCGTCGGCTGCTTCATCGACACCACGGCGGCGATCACCATCCTGGTGCCGATCCTGCTGCCGATCGTGCTCAAGCTCGGCATCGATCCTATTCATTTCGGCCTGATCATGACGCTGAATTTGATGATCGGTCTGTTGCATCCGCCGCTCGGCATGGTGCTGTTCGTGCTCGCGCGCGTGGCAAAGCTCTCGGTCGAGCGCACGACGGTTGCGATCCTGCCCTGGCTGGTGCCGCTGCTGCTCGCGCTGATCGCGATCACCTACATTCCCGATCTCACCCTCTGGCTCCCCAAATACATGGGACTTTCCAAATGACCTCTTCAGCTCTCGCCGCAACCCTGTTCGGCCCCGAAGATCTGCGCATGATCGAGCATCCGCTCGACAAGCTCGCTGAGGGAATGGTGCGCATCCGCTTCGGCGCCGGCGGCATCTGCGGCTCTGACATGCATTACTTCCGCCACGCCCGGACCGGCGATTTCGTGGTGAAGTCGCCGCTGGTGCTGGGACATGAGATCTCGGGCGAGGTGGTGGAGATCGCAGGCTCCGCGGCCAATCTGAAGGTCGGCGACCGCGTCGCGGTCAATCCCTCGCGCTGGTGCGGCCATTGCGTCGCCTGCCGCGAGGGCCGGCCGAACCTCTGCGAGAACATCTACTTCATGGGCTCGGCCTCGAAGACGCCGCACATGCAGGGCGGCTTTGCCAATTATTTCGACGCGATCCCCGCGCAATGCGTGAAGATCCCGGACCACGTGTCCTATCAGGCGGCGGCGCTGGCCGAGCCGCTCGCGGTCTGCCTGCACGCGGTCGCGCGCGCCGGCAAGATCGAGGGCAAGCGCGGCATCATCTTTGGCGCCGGCCCGATCGGCCTTCTGACCATGCTTGCCGCGCACCGCGCCGGCATGGCCGACATCACGGTGGCCGACATCGCGCCGGCGCCGCTGGCTTTTGCGACGAAGCTCGGCGCCTCCCATGTCGAGAACGTCTCGGCCGGTGAGGAAGGGCTGAAGGCGCAGGCCGCGTCGCGTCCTTATGACGTCGCATTCGAGGTGTCCGGCACGGCGGCGGGGCTCGCCAGCGCGATCGGCATCGTCAGGCGCGGCGGCGTGGTGGTGCAGATCGGCAATCTGCCGGGCGGCCAGATCCCGACGCCGTCGAATGCCGTGATGGCGAAAGAGATCGACTTGCGCGGCTCGTTCCGCTTCGGCTTCGAGTTCATGAACGCGGTGGAGCTGATCGGCAACGGCAGCGTCGACGTGCTGTCGCTGGTCACCGCCGAGCGGCCGCTGTCGACCGCGCCCGACGCCCTGCGGCTGGCGCTCGACCGCTCGCAGAGCGTCAAGGTCGTGCTGACCGCGAATTGAGGAGAACGCGCATGATGCTGGAGGGATGGCGCTGGTACGGGCCGGATGATCCGGTCTCGCTCGACGATGTCAGGCAGGCAGGCGCAAGCGATATCGTCTCGGCGCTGCATCAGGTGCCGATCGGCGAGGCCTGGACGCGCAAGGCGGTCGAGCAGCGCAAGAACTTCATCGAGAACGGCCAGCCCGGCCGCTCGCCGCTGACCTGGTCGGTGGTCGAATCGATTCCGATCCCCGACGACGTCAAGCGTCTCGGGGCTCAGGCGACCAGGTCGATCGAGGCGTGGATCGCGAGCCTGGAGGCGGTTGCCAGCGCCGGCATCAAGATCATCTGCTACAACTTCATGCCTGTCGTGGACTGGTGCCGGACCGACCTGGAATGGGAGCTGCCGAACGGTGCGCGCGCCATGCGCTTCGACCAGGACCGCTTTGCCGCATTCGAGCTGCATATTTTGAAGCGGCCGGCCGCCATGCAGGACTATTCGCCCGAGCAGCAGGCCCGCGCGAAAGCGCTGTTCGAGACGATGAGCCAGGCCGATATCGACTATCTCGTCATGGTGATCGCCAGCGCGCTGCCGGGCTCGACCACCGAACCGATGACGATCCCGCAATTCCGGGACCGGCTGGAGGCCTATCGCGACATCACGCCAAAGATTTTGCGGCAGCATCTCGCCGAGTTCCTGGCGCGCGTGACGCCGGTCGCCGAGCAGCTCGGGGTGTCGCTGACCTTGCATCCGGACGATCCGCCGCGGCCGCTGTTCGGCCTGCCGCGCATTGCCTCCAGCGCCGACGACTACCAGGCGCTGTTCGACGCGGTGCCGTCGAAGGCGAACGGCATCTGCCTGTGCACGGGCTCGCTCGGCGTCCGCGCGGAGAACAATCTGCCGGAAATGGCCGAACGTTTCGGGCCGCGCATTGCGTTTGCCCATCTGCGCGCGACCAAGCGTGAGGCGGATGGGCTGTCGTTCTACGAGTCCGATCATCTCGACGGCGACGTCGACATGGTCGCGGTGCTCAAGGCGCTGCTGAAGGAGAATGCCCGGCGCGCGCCCGACAAGCAAATCGTGTTCCGCCCCGATCACGGCCACCGCATGCTGGACGATCTCGCGGCGACCAAGCGCACCAACCCCGGCTACACCGCCATCGGCCGCCTCCGCGGCCTCGCCGAGCTGCGCGGCGCGATCCGGGCGATCGAGCACCGGTGAGAGCGGTGCTGCGGGTTCTTCGCCTCTCCCCGCGTGCGGGGAGAGGCCGGAATTTGCGAAGCAAATTCCGGGTGAGGGGGACTCTCCGCGGGTCCATCTCTCACCGTGATTGCGGAAGCAGCCCCTCACCCCGACCCTCTCCCCGTAAGAACGGGGAGAGGGGGAAGAAGATCAATAACACGCGTCCATCGCGCCGAGCTTCGGATAGAGCCTGTCGATCGCCGCGATCTCGCTGTGCATCTGCGCGATGATCCAGTCGCGGATCTCGGTGGCGATCGGGCGCATCGCCCGGTTGCGCGGCGGCAGGAATTCGCAGATGCGGCGCGTGGTGGTGAGCCTGTCGGAGGCCGGCACCAGTGCGCCAGTCAGCAGCCAGTGCGAGGCGACCGTCAGCCAGCCGAGCGCGATGCCCTGGCCGAGCAGTGCGGCCTGCACCACGACGGCATAGTCGGTGAAGCTGAGGCCCTTGGCCGCGCCGCGGCGTCCCGTAAGCAGTGACGCATAATCTGCGGCCCAGTCGCCGGGCGTCTCGGCGAGGCGGATGATGGTGTTGCCTTCGCTTGGATCGGTCTCGCCGAGATAGGTGGGGCTGCACATCGGCAGCATCACTTCCTTCATCACCAGCGTGCCGCCGGACGACGGCTCGTCGCGATCGCGAAAGCGCATGCCGAGGTCGACATTCTCGACCGGCCCGCGCAGCGCGCCTGAGATCAGCTGGAAACGCAGATCGACCTGCGGGAACTGCTTCTGCAGCTTGTCGATGCGCGGCATCAGCCAATGCGTGGTGAAGGCGGAGGAGACCGACAGCGTCACGGTCTCGGTGCCCTTGCGCCGCCGCTCGATCTCGACGAGCCCGCTCTCGATGCTGCGAAAGCCTTCGAGCACGCGGCGATAGAGCAGTTCGCCCTCCTCGGTGAGCACCGCGCGGCCGGCCTTGCGATCGAACAGGCGGACGCCGAGATGCTCCTCGAACTGACCGAGCATGCGGCTCACAGCGGGCTGCGTCACGTTCAGCTCGGCGGCCGCTGCGGTGAAGCTGCCGTTGCGCGCCGCTGCGTCGAAGACAAACAGGGCGTTGCTGGAGGGCAGCATGCGGCGTAGCTCGGGCATAACGTCATGTTATGAGCGCGGTGAGAATTTGGCAATTGCCGGATTTTGCCAAGTCTGGTGTCATTGCCATGACAGCCTAAACACAGGGCGCTTTGGCGAAGAATGGGTGCAGCGCACGCTGCGCCTCTGAATGCTTCAAAGCCCTGTCTATAAAGCAGGCTTATGGCGCGCAGTGAGGCACGCCGGCATAGGGCGAGGTCGATCGTTGGACAAACGAGCGGAGAGCGTCGAGATCAGGTCTGCGAGCAAGGCGTATGGTGCCGTTCGCGCTCTCGACGACGTGTCGCTCGATGTCGGTGCCGGCGAGTTCGTCTCGCTGCTCGGCCCCTCCGGCTCCGGCAAGACCACGCTGCTCGGCATTCTGGGCGGCTTCATCCTGCCGACCTCCGGGACAATTCTGTTCGGCGGCCGTGACGTCACCTACATGCCTCCGCACAAGCGCGACATCGGCGTCGTGTTCCAGAACTACGCGCTGTTCCCGCATATGAGCGTTGGCGAGAACGTCGCCTTTCCCCTGCGCGCCCGTCGTCTGCCGAAAGCGAGCTGGCCGGAGAAGGTGCGCGCGGCGCTCAGCATGGTCGGGCTCGCCGGCTATGAAGAGCGCGGCATCGCGCAGCTCTCCGGCGGCCAGCGTCAGCGCGTCGCGCTGGCGCGCGCCATGATCTACGAGCCGCGCCTGATCCTGATGGACGAGCCGCTCTCCGCGCTCGACAAGCAGCTGCGCGAATCCATGCAGATCGAGCTGCGCGCGCTGCACAAGCGCATCGGTGCGACCATCATCTACGTCACCCACGACCAGCGCGAGGCGCTGACCATGAGCGACCGTGTCGCGGTGATGAAGGACGGCCGCCTGCTCCAGATCGACGAGCCGGTGCGCCTGTACGATCATCCCGCCGATTCCTTCGTGGCGAGCTTCATCGGCGAGGCGACGATGCTGCCGGTCCGCCGCGTCGATGCGTCCAGCGTCGCGCTCGGCAATGTCCTGCTGCGCAGCGCCCGCACCATTCCCGGCGGCGATGCCCTGATGCTCGCCGTGCACAGCGAGAAACTGCTGATCGACGACGGCGCGCAGGATGCCGCCTGCAACCGGCTGAGCGGGACGGTCACCGACATCGTCTATCAGGGCGAGAGCCTGCGCATTTTCCTGTCGCTGCAAGGGGGCATCGGGCTCAGCCTGCGCCAGCCGGCTTACCACCAGGCCTATCACCGCATTCCGCCGCTCGGCGGCAGCCTCACCGTCGCCCTTCACCCCGAGGACACCATCGTCGTGCCCAGGGTGGATTGAACTCAAGCCCCGTCAACCGAGAGAAGAAACCACATGTCGACCCAAGCCGCCTTCAGCAATTTCAAGGTTTTGACTTTCGACGTCGTCGGCACCTTGATCGATTTCGAGACCGGCGTGCTCTCCGCGGTGCGCAAGATCTCGGGCAAGACGCCGGCCGAGCTCAGCGACGACAAGATCTTCGAATCCTACAAGCGCGGCCGCGACAAGCATTATGAACGCTCCAGCGAGGTGATGTTTGACGTTTATCGCTATCTTGCGCAGGAGCTCGGACTGCCGGCGGATGACGCCTCGTGCGACGTGTTCCAGCTCGCCGTGCTGCGCTGGGGCCCGTTCCCGGACTCCGTTGAGGCGCTGAAGCGGCTGCGCACAAAATTTCGCCTGGTCGCGATGACCAACGCGGACCGCGTCGCGCTCTCGTGCTACGCGCATGCGCTCGGCAATCCCTTCGACGACACCGTCTGCGCCGACGACACGGGCGTGGCAAAACCGAATCCGGAATTCTTCGCCTACAACAAGGGCCGCCAGTCCGCGTTCGGCTACAAGCAGTCGGATATATTGCACGTCGCGCAGAGCCAGTATCACGACATCGGAATCGCGCGGAAGCTCGGGTATAAAGTGTGCTGGATCGAGCGCCGCCAGGGCATCGCCGGTTTCGGCGGCACGCCGGCGGTCGAGACACTGACAAAACCGGACTTCCATTATCCGACCCTGAAGGCGCTTGCCGACGCGGCCGTCGGACCCGCAGCGTAAGGTGAGCGCGGGCATGACACGGGACTGGCGCGCGCTGCCATCGGCCCATTCGCTGTGGGAAGCCACGGCGGAGCCGGCGCGCGACTTCCCCGTGCTGTCGGGCGAGCAACAGGCGGATGTGGTGATCATCGGCGCGGGCTATACGGGCCTCTCCGCCGCGCACCACATCGCCAGAAGCGGCCTCGCGCCCATCGTGCTCGAGGCCAACCGTCCCGGCTGGGGCGCGAGCGGGCGCAATGGCGGGGTGATCACCGCGAAGTTTCGGCTGTCGTTCCGCGAGATCGACGCTGTGCACGGCCGCGCGATGGCGCGGCGCATGTACGAGATCGCGCACGAGTCCACGGATATCGTCGAGGAGCTCGTCTCCGAATTCGGCATCGCCAGCGCGGCGCTGACGCGCGTCGGCCAGGTCAAGGCCGCCCATAACGAGACGACGCTGAAGGCCGCGATCGACGAAGCCAACTGGATGACGCGCGAGATGGGCTCGGCCGAAGTCCGCATCCTCGACAAGGGGCAAGTGCGCGAGGAGACCGGCTCCGACATCTTCGTCGGCGGCGTGCTCAATCCCGGCTCGGGCGGCATCCATCCGTTGAACTACTTGCGCGGTCTCGCCGACGGCGTGGCGCGCCGCGGCGTGCCGATCCTCCAGGAATCGCCGGTAATCAGGCTGCGGCGCGAGGGCGACGGCATCGTCGCCGAGACGCCGCGCGGCGCGGTGCGGGCGAAACAGGCGATCATCGCCACCAACAGCTATTCCGATCTCACGGATGCCACCGCGCGGATGCAGCGCACGCTGATCCCGTTCCGCAGCGCCATCGTCGCGACCGGGCAGCTGCCGCGCAATCTCGCCGGCAGGCTGATGCCGACGGGCCGAACCTATACCGAGACCAAGCGGATGATGCGCTGGTTCCGCATGGTCGATAACCGCGTGATCTTCGGCGGCCGCGGCGCCTTCGGCAAGCAGGACTCCCAAGCAGCGTTCGACGCGCTGCGCAAGGCGATGGTCGGCATCTTTCCGGATCTGGCGGATGTCCCGATCGCCTACAAATGGTCGGGCCTCGTCGCCATGACGCTGGACTCGGTGCCGCATATCGGGCGGATCGACGACCGCACGCTGGTGTCGATGGGCTACAACGGCGCGGGCGTTGCGATGTCGAGCCTGATGGGCCGCTATCTCGCCGCCTTCGTCCGCGGCGAGAGCCCCGATGTCGGGCTGCTCGATGTCAGCCGCATGAAGGCGATCCCGTTCTATCCGCTGCGCGAGCCCGCCGTGCGCATGGTCGCCGGCTGGTACCAGTTTCTCGATGCGATCGGTCAGTGAGCTATTTGGAGGAGGCGAGGATGACGACGAAATTGGGTTACGCTTTGTTGGGCGCTGTCGCGCTCAGTGCTACCGCGGCCGGCGCCGCCGAGCAGATCACCTTCGTCTCGCAGGGCGGCGCCTATCAGCAGGCGCAGACGGTGGCGATCCTCGATCCCTCCGCGAAAAAGCTCGGCATCACCATCAACCAGGATTCCATTCCCGACGCCTGGCCCGCGATCAAGACCCAGGTCGGCAGCGGCAAGCCGATCTGGGACGTCGTGGATACCCCGACCGGCAACTGCCTGCGCGGCGGCGAGCAGGGGCTGATCGAGAAGCTCGACTTCTCGAAGATCCCGAACGGCGCAGCGATGCCGGAGGTTTATCGCAGCCCTTATTCGGTGTCCTACGAGTTCTATTCCAGCGTGCTGTCCTACAGCCAGAAGACGTTCCCGAAGGACGCGCCGAACAGCTGGGCCGATTTCTGGGACGTCAAGAAATTCCCCGGCCGCCGCGCGCTGCGCAACCATCCGTTCGCAACCCTCGAGGCGGCGCTGATGGCCGACGGCGTCGCGCCGGACAAGCTCTACCCGCTCGACGTCGACCGCGCCTTCAGGAAGCTGGAAGAGATCAAGCCGCATATCACGGTGTGGTGGACCTCGGGCGCGCAGTCGGCGCAGCTGCTCAATGACGGCGAGGTCGACATGGAGATGGCGTGGAACGGCCGCGTCAGCGCGGTGGCCAAGGAAGGCGCCAAGGTCGCCTTTACCTACAACCAGGGCATCCTGCAGAGCACCTCGCTGTGCATCCTCAAGGGCGCGCCGAATCTCGACACCGCCGTGAAATTCCTCAACGAGGCGGTCGATCCCGTGCACCAGGCCAATCTGCCGCTGCACATCGATTACGGCCCGGGCAACCCCAAGGCGTTCGAGACGGGCGTGATCAAGCCCGAGCGTGCCGCGCAATTGCCGAGCGAGCCGGCGAATGCCTCGAAGCAGGCGCTGATGTCCTACGCCTGGTGGTCGTCGCCGGCCGGAGAGGCCGCCGAGAAGCGCTGGGCGTCGTTCATGCAGAAGTGAGGCGGCGTTGACGATAACTGTGCCGGATCCATCGCAAAAGCATCAGCGCCGCGAGCATGCGCTGATGCTGGCGCTGGTGTCGCCGGCGCTGCTGGTGATCCTTGCCCTGATCGTGCTGCCGGTCGGCTGGCTCGCCTGGCAGTCGATCTACCACGACGGCTTCACGCTGGAGAATTACCGCCGCGTCTTCACCGAGGACATCTACTGGCGCAGCTTTGCGCTGACCTTCGAGATCAGCCTCGCGGTCACGGTCATCGCGCTGCTGCTCGGCTATCCCGTGGCTTATCTCGCCAACGCGTTGCCGAAGGGCTGGAGCATCCTGATCCTGTCGCTGGTCGTGCTGCCGTTTTGGACCAGCGTGCTGGTGCGTGCCTATGCCTGGCTGGCGCTGCTTCAGCGCACCGGCGTGATCAACCAGTTTTTGCGCTATCTCGATGTGATCTCCGAGCCGCTCGCGCTGGTGCACAACACATTTGGGACCGTGGTTGCGACCGTGCACATCCTGCTGCCCTTCATGGTGCTGCCGCTCTATGCCAGCATGCAGAAGATCCCGGGCGATCTGATGCAGGCCGGCGCCAGCCTCGGGGCGAGCCCGTCGCTGACGTTCTTCCGCGTGTTCCTGCCGCTGTCGCTGCCGGGCGTGCTCGCCGGCTGCACCATGGTGTTCGTGCTCTGCCTCGGCTTCTACATCACGCCGGAGCTGCTCGGCGGCGGACGTACCGTGATGGTGTCGATGCTGGTGAGCCGCAACGTCGAGCTCTACAACCAGTTCGGTGCGGCGAGTGCGGTCGCGGTGGTGCTGCTCGCCAGTGTGCTCGCGATCTTTGTCGCCGTCAGCCGTTTCATCTCGCTCGATCGCGTGTTGGGGCAGAAATGACGCGCCTCTCGCCCGCACGGCTCGCCCTTTACGTCATCAGCGCGCTGGTGCTGGTCTATCTGATCCTCCCCGTCCTGATCATCGCGCCGATCTCGTTCTCCAGCGCGCGCTTCCTGACCTTCCCGCCGCCGTCGTTCTCCACGCGCTGGTATCAGCAGTATTTTTCGAATCCGGCCTGGATGCAGGCGACACGAGTGACGCTGACAGTCGCGTTCCTCACCGTCGTCATCGCGACCCCGTTCGGCGTCGCCGCCGCCTATGCCATCAGCCAGTCGAAGCTGCGCATCATGCGGGTGATTCATATGGCGCTGCTGCTGCCGCTGGTGGTGCCGATCATCATCACCGCGGTCGGCATCTTCTTCGTGTACGCTAAAGTCGGCCTGGTCGCGACCATGCCCGGCCTCGTGCTGGCGAACGTGATGCTGGGCTTACCCTATGTCGTCATCTCGGTGCTCGCGGGCTTGCAGAGCTTCGACCCCGCGCAGGAGATGGTGGCGCGCAGCCTCGGCATGAATCGCCTGCGCAGCTTCTTCGCGGTGACACTGCCGCAGATCAAGTCGAGCGTGATTGCGGGCGGCATCTTCGCCTTCATCTCGGCGATGGACGAGACCATCGTCGCGCTGTTCATCTCCGGCGGGCAGTATCAGCCGCTGACCAAACGGATGTTCACCGCGTTGCGCGACGAGATCGACCCGACCATCGCCGCGATCTCGACGCTGATGACGGCGGCCTCGTTCATACTGGTGCTCGCAGCGAGCGCGCGGCATAAAAAGAGTGGGTGAGGTGGGTTAGCGCGCCGTAATCTGATAGGAGCGAAGCCACGATGATGGCGTATCCCTGGCACACCGACTATCTGACGCCGTTGATTGCTTCGTTAAGCGCCGTCATGTCATCGGCAGTCAGGGAATGCGAGACTGCGCAGTCCGATTGTGTGATGCGCTCGACAAATCCCTTCGTGCCGTCCTCAAGGGCCGAGAGGCGACTCAAGGGTCTACGTTCGACGCGATTGGGCGGGTCATCCTCGTCTTTTGGTGCGGGTGGTACTGTATTTCGAGCCGGCCAACCCTGGTTAATCATACCTCTCACAATATAAACAGCGCCCTTCGTGCTTCGAGGGCAAACCAGGTCCGATATGACCGTGACGAGGGCACCTCGGTAGCTCGCGGTGTCCTTTGCCTGCACCTCTTCCATCCACGATTGCCAACGCGCCAGATGTTCTGCAACACGCGGGTCGTCCTGGCACAGCTGATAGGGGAACGCGTAGTCGTCTGCGACCGGGTGCTCGCAAACAAGAAGGGCGATTGACTTTATCGCGTCCTCTCGTTGCTGCAGGTCGGTTAGACCGAGCTTAACGGAGGCAAGTGCCGCCGTGTAGGATTCGTCCGCCCAGGTGCCCTCCGTCTTCCAAAGGCGTGACTGGAAAGTCGATTCCTTGAATTCCGGTAATTGGATTTTGGAGGCATCCCAATTGCTTCTCCACAGCCGCGCACCTGTAAAGTCTGGCGACTTCCCATCGGTCAAGATTAAGCGAGCGCCTGCAAGGTTTGAGCCGCGGAATGAAGTGCCGTCCAGATGGGCTCTAGCGAGACTTGCTGCGTAAAGTTGGGCTTCGTCAAAATTTGCAGCATGAAGGTGCGCGCTCGCTAGATTTGCGGTGGTCAAGCTCGCTCTGACGAATCTGGCACCCTCAAGATGAGCATAGGTGAGTCGAGATCCCACGAGTTTGCTTTGATATGCTGAGACGCCCTGCAGCTTGGCTCTAGCAAATGAAGTGGCAGGGAATCGACCATAATCCATGTTTGCGCCTCGCAGGCTCGCGCCGACAAAGGATGCGCCGGGGAAATTTCCACCGCGCAGCGAAGCATCGTCGAGAACCGCCTGCTCAAAGGACGAGCCAGCCATGTCTACAGCCGATAGATTGGCGCCGTGCATAGAAGCGCCGTCGAGATTGACTCTCGGAAGTTTTGCTCCGGCTAGGTCCGCTTGCTCAAGACGACGCTTCCGAAGGTCAACTAGGTATTTTTTCGATTGGACCTTGGCCGGATCGTCGATCTTGAGTGCCTCGAATAAGTCGAGCTGTCTGAGATGGAGTGTGTTGAAGGGCCATCTCGCTGGCCTGATCTCTGGCGCGATAGCGTCCAGCGAACCGGGCCATTCGATCTTTCCCTCGTGCGTTACGTCGGGCGTTCCAAATACCGCTTCATTCGCTGACTGCCACCGAAGTGATGCAAGGCGGTAGTAGGGAAAGCGCTCCCATTCGCTCGGAAAAGTCGCAATCCAGCAAGAGAAAAGAGCGATAGCAACTATGATAGGCCATGCGATCATGCTCGAAAACGACAGGAAAGACGTCTTGAAGTTTCGCCAGCGGAGGAAGTCCCTGATTTTGCTTACCAGACTTGTCGGATGTCCTTGAGAGGGCGACAAACCTTGCCCGTCTTCCTGGCTGCGCCCGGAAAGAATGTGCATCCAGAGCCACTGGATGATGGCGAGATCGAACAGCACGGCAAACCGGTGCCACCAGGTCACGACACTGTCGTGATAGGGAAGGAACTGGAGTTGGAGCAACAGCAGCAGGCAGACTGGCGCGGCGACAAGCGTCGTCCATGCCGTTGCCCACAGGACGACACTGAACGGTCCCTCCCGGATCTCCTCCGGGCCTGCAAGAAACTGCACGAAGATGTTGATCGGCAGCTGGCGACGCAGCCCTTCTCGCAAGCCATGTCCGCTGGGATCGGGGACTTCCTTCCTCAGTTGCAAATGGAAGTGCTTTGCCTTGTCCGACAACAGCGCGAAGTGCGCCATCGTGTAGGTATGGCTGATCAGGAACAGCAGTGGAGCAAGGATGAAGAAGGCCTTGAGCGGAAGCTTGATGTTCAGGAAGGGCAGATCGACGGGACGTTCGAGCAGCAGATCGGTGTGGGTGACCGCCGCGGATGCGATCGCGATGTAGAGCAGCAGGAACAGATAGGACACCCAGAGCGGGGTTCCGACGGCCGCGGCATCCTCGACGGCCTTTTTGATGGCATCGAGGTTCTCGGATTTCTCCCTGAGCTTGGCAATCCTGGCCTCATCGGACGCGGCCGGTACGGCCATCGTCGCGTGATAGGGATCGAGTGAGCTGAATAGCGTATCGGGGCCCATATCGACGCCACCGGACAAGCGATAAAATATGCGCGACCTTATCCCTGTCGCCGCGATGAATCAATCGGTGCGTGCATTGCAGTATTGCCGCACCTCCGTCGGTTCCGTCGCTCCCTAAGCCTTTCCCCCCAACCACGCCAAGATCATCTCCACGATCTGCGTCCTGCTCCTCGCCAGGACCTTCGGCTCGCTCAAGTCCCGATCGAACAGCGCGCCGAACGTATGCCGGTTGGCGACGCGGAAGAAGCAGTAGGAGGAGATGGCGAGGTGCAGATCGATGGCGTCGACGTCGTCGCGGAACACGCCTTCGCTGCGGCCGCGCTTCAGGATGCCGTCGAGGGTTGCGATCACGCTGGCGTTGAGCTGGCGCAGTTGCTGGTTCTGTTTGAGATGCTTGCCGTGGTGGATGTTCTCGATCGAGACGAGGCGGATGAAGTTCGGGTTGCGCTCGTCATGGTCGAAGGTCGCCTCGATCAGCCGACGCAGGCCCTCGCGCGCGTCGCAGCTTGCGATGTCGAGCTGGTCCTCCAGCGCGCGGATGCTGCGATAGGCTTCCTCCAGCACGGCGAGGTAGAGCTGCTCCTTGCCGCCGAAATAGTAATAGATCATGCGCTTCGACGTGCGCGTGCGTGCCGCGATCGCGTCGACGCGGGCGCCGGAATAGCCCTCCGAGGCGAATTCGGCCATCGCCACTTCGAGGATGTCGCGCTTGGTGCGCTCGGGGTCGTTGGTGCGCTTCGATGGGGGCGGCATGCGCTCGAGCATCGCTGTTTCTCCCGCCAGTTTCCATGGATCGCCTTGAAGGTGAAGGCAAATTCCACCCCCGAGGGCCTCGATCCAAAGCGTATTGCATAAACGTACTAGTTCGTACATTATGCACGCAAACGAAGGTTGCGGCAACAACAACCAGAAAAGGCGCGAGGCGACCGCCTGACGCGAACCGCACGGGACACACAGGGAGGAGAATTCAATGACCTTGACGTCAACCGCACCGCTGCATGCGCCATCGGCCGCGGAAGCCACGGCAAACAAGCTGCCGAAGCGCGCCGCACTCGTCAGCTTCGTCGGCAGCATGCTCGAATACTACGACTTCTTCATCTACGGCACCGCTGCGGCGCTGATCTTTCCAAAAGTGTTCTTCGCCAATGTCGATCCCGCGACCGGAACGCTGCTTGCGCTGCTGAGCTTCGGCATCGGCTATATCGCCCGGCCCGTCGGCGCCGTCATCCTCGGCCATTTCGGCGACCGCATCGGCCGCAAGACGGTGCTGCTGTTCACGCTGGTGATCATGGGCGTCTCGACGCTCGCGATCGGCCTGCTGCCGGACGCGGGGACGATCGGCAATGCCGCCCCCATCATCCTGACGCTGCTGCGCCTGTTGCAGGGCCTGTCGGCCGCCGGCGAGCAGAGCGGGGCCAACTCGCTGACGCTGGAGCATTCCGCCAATTCCAACCGCGCCTTCTTCACCAGCTGGACGCTGAGCGGCACCCAGGCGGGCGCGATCCTGGCGACGCTGGTGTTCATTCCGGTGGCTAGCATGCCGGAAGATCAGCTGCTGAGCTGGGGCTGGCGCATTCCGTTCCTGCTGTCGGCGCTGGTGCTGCTGGTCGCCTATCTGGTGCGGCGGACCATGCCGGAAACGCCCGTTTTCGAGGACATCAAGGACAAGGCGCAGGTCGCGCGTTTCCCCGTCGTCGCGCTGCTGCGCGACTACTGGCCGGACGTGCTGCGCGTCATCGTCTGCGCCCTGATCGCGACCGTCAGCACCCTGACCGCGGTGTTCGCGCTCGGCTATGCCACCAGCAAGTTCGGCGTCGCGCGTCCGACCATGCTCTGGGCCGGCGTGCTCGGCAATATCACCGCGCTGTTCGTGCAGCCGCTCTGGGCCTTGCTCGCCGACAGGATCGGCCGCAAGCCGGTGTTCATCGGCGGCGTGCTCGGCTGCGCGGTCCTGCTGTTCCCATACTTCATGCTGGTGACATCGGGCAGTACGCCCGCGATCTTCGCGGCCGCGATCGGCCTCTACATCATCTACTCTGCGCCGAACGCGATCTGGCCGTCGTTCTATGCCGAGATGTTCGAAGCACGCGTGCGCTATTCGGGCACCGCGATCGGCACCCAGCTCGGCTTCCTCGCCGCCGGCTTCACGCCGCTGGTGAGCGCGAGCCTCGTCGGTGCAGGACCGAACGGCTGGATCCCGGTTGCGATCTTCGTCGCGTGTTGCTGTGTCGCCTCGGCCCTGGCAGCCATGACCGCGCGCGAAACCCACAAGGTCGACATCGCCGATCTCGGCAAGCGGCGCGCATGATTGAAGGACGGGACGTAATCGCATGCTGACCAACGCTGTTCCCACCACGCTCGGGCCCGTCATCGGGGCCGAGCAAGGCCACGTCCGTGCCTTCAAGGGCGTGCCGTTCGCGACCGCGCGGCGCTTTGCCAAAGCGACGCCGCCGGCGGCGTGGGCCGAACCGCGCCGCTGCATGGAGTACGGCGCTTATGCGCCGCAGCCTGGGCATCTCGATCAGCCGGAGGAGGCGTGCCTCAGTCTCAACATCTGGTCGCCGGTCGGGGCCGATCGCCCGCTGCCGGTGTTGTTCTTCATCCATGGCGGCGCTTTCGTCACCGGCGGCGGCGCCGACTATGACGGCGCATTCCTCGCCGCGCACGGCCCGGCCGTCATCGTCACCATCAACTACCGTCTCGGGCCGCTCGGCTTTCTGCAACTGCATCGCCACGGCTTGGGCGAAGCCAATAACCTTGCGCTCCAGGATACGCTTGCCGCGCTCGACTGGGTGCACGGCAACATCGCCAATTTCGGCGGCGATCCGGACCAGGTGACGCTCTCGGGCCAGTCGGCCGGCGCGTCGATGGTGATCGCACTCGCAACCCTCCCGCAGGCCAAAGACAAGTTCATCCGCGCCCTCGCGCTCAGTGCGCCGGGGCGCAACATCATGAGCGCCGGCCACGCCGACGAGGTCGCGCGCCGCGTGCTCGACGAGCTCGGGCTCGCGCGCGATCCCGGCGCGATCGCGTCTATGCCATTGCCAAAGCTGTTTGCGGCCGTCGAGCGCGTCGGTCGCAGGCTCGCGGATGAGACGGTATCAGGCACCGTGTTCGGCCCGGTGCTCGACGGCACCGTCGTCCCGCGCGAGCCGCGTGATGTCTTCGCCGACGGAACCTTGCGCGACATTCCGCTCTGGCTCGGCTCCTGCCGCGACGAGATGGTGATGTTCTTGAAGAGCACGCCGCCGGCCGCGATGATCCGCACCACGGAGCGGCAGGTGCGCGCAAGGTTCGGCGATGCCGGCTGGGATCGTCTGCTGGCGTCCTACCGCAACACGGCGCGCGCCGACGAAGACGCATACGAGGCGCTGCTGTCGGATGCGTTCTGGCACCGTCCGACGGCCGATCTCGCGCGGCTTCATGCGGCGGCCGGCGGCGCGGTGTGGCTGAGCCGGTTCGATCATCGTCCGGCGCTGGAGCCGTTCCTGTCGCAAGGGCCGACCCACGGCGCCGACAATGCCTGCCTCTGGGCGCATCTGCCGGATTTCGTCGATCGTCCGATCCTGAAGCGCAAGGGCGGGCCGATGACGCCCGCCGACATCGAAGTCGCCACGCGGTTTCAGACAAGCTTGCTGCGCTTCGTCACGTCAGGCGCGCCTGACGTCGTGGAAGCCTGGCCGCGGTTCGAGCCGGACAACGAGCCGCTCGCGATCTTCGGCCAGCCGTTCCATATCGTGCCCTTCAATGAAGGCGTGCGTTCCAGGGTTTGGGCGGAGCTGCTGGTTCAGTCCAATGCGCCGCAGGACGCGGCGATCGCTTGATCGCCGGAGC
This sequence comes from Bradyrhizobium sp. BR 10289, assembly GCF_019455385.1. Taxonomy (GTDB): domain Bacteria; phylum Pseudomonadota; class Alphaproteobacteria; order Rhizobiales; family Xanthobacteraceae; genus Bradyrhizobium. The sequence continues at coordinate 133,592 of NZ_JACOFR010000013.1, read as the reverse complement.
CTGCTCCTATAAGCATTCTTGCAGCGCCGATTTGATCCTCAGCTTGCGGGCGCTTCTAAAAATGCAGCTAAAGAGAACCGCTATCCCTGCATCATCCCGCATCGCGTGAATCGTCGGCCATCTCGAACGGGGAGGGCCACATGAGATTTGCTGCCATCGCGGATGTTCACGGGAATCGTCCGGCGCTCGAAGCCGTGCTTGCGGACATTGCCTCGCTCGGTGTCGACGAGATCGTGAACCTCGGTGATCACGTCAGCGGACCGCTCGAAGCGGCAAGAACCGCGGACCTGTTGATCGAGCGCGGCTTTCCGTCGGTGCGGGGCGATCAGGATCGCATTCTCGTCGAGCTCTGGCGCGCAGGCGCCTCGGCGCGCAGCGATTTCCAGCAGCTCGAGCGCAAGCATTTCGAATGGATGGCCAGCATGCCATCCACGCTGATCTACCGGGAGCAGGTGTTCCTGTGTCACGCCTCGCCGACGGACGACGCTGCTTTCTGGCTCGACCGGGTCACGGCCGATGGCAGCGTTCGCCCGAGCGCGATCGAGGCCATTGAGGCCGGCGCCGCGGGCATCGATGCCCAGATCATCCTGTGTGGGCACACCCACATTCCGCGAGTGGTGCGCCTCCGAGACGGACGCCTCGTGGTCAATCCCGGGAGCGTCGGATTGCCTGGCTACGACGGCAAGGCGCCCGTCCCTTACGTGGTCGAGGTCGGCACGCCCCAGGCGTGCTACGCCATTCTGGAGCATGCAGGCGGAGGCTGGTCCGCAACGATCCGTTATGTGCCCTACGACACCGCCGCGATGGCGGCGCTGGCGCGCAGCAAGGGCATGCTCACCTGGGCCAGCGCGATCGCAACGGGTTGGGTCGAACGGGAGTGCGGATAGACCGCGCCCGGTCTAGAACTGCACTTCGCCGGGAATGTCGTCGGCGCTGAGGCCGACCGTTTCATAGGCCTTCAGCAGCCATTCGCGGGTCTGGCCCAGCGAACGGTTGTAGTCGGCCCAGGCGCTGAGGAAGTCCTTGTAGCGGCGGTCGGTTTCGGCGCGGATGCCGAGATTGGTCGGCAGTGTCAGGATCGGCCGCGGGATTGCGAGTTCGCCGAGCGTCGGATTCTTCTTCAGCGTGAAGATCGACAGCACGGCCAGCGAGACGTTGCAGTCGGCGCGGCCGGTCGACACCGCGAGGATCGCCTCGTCGCGCGTCTTGAAGCCGAGGATGTTCGCCTTCGGACAATAGCGGCGCGCGATGGTCTCGTGGGTCGAGCCGATGTCGACGGCGATCTTGACCTCGGGCTTGTTGAGCTCGGACCAGGTCTGGGGCTTGGCAAAGCCCTTCTTGGTGATGACGGTGAAGGAGTGCACCAGGATCGGGGTCGAGAAGTCGATGACGAGCGAACGCTCCGGCGTCGGGTTCACGGCGAAGGCGAGGTCGATCTTGTCGGCCTGCAGATCCAGGATCTGGTTGCCCCAGGTCGATTCCAGCGGTTCGACCTTGGCCCCTAACTTGGCCGCGATGTCGTTCGCCATGTCGATGCAGGCGCCCGACCATTGGTTGGTCGCGAGGTCCTTGTGGAAATAGGGGTCCTGGCCGGCGATGACCGCGATCCGCAGCACACCGCTCTTCTTGATCCGATCGAGCGTGGAGGTCGGGGCGGTGTCGGCCCTGACCGATGTGGTCGCGGCCATTGCGGCGCCCGCCAGTGCCACGGTGGTGAGTGCGTCCCTGCGGTTCATGAACAGTTGCTCCTTGCGGAATGGGGATCATCAGCTCCGGCTTGCGGACTATTTCTGTATTCAGAGTGTAATGCAATATGGTATTGCAGCTCTGCCAGCGATTTGAGCGAGCAGGCAGGCCGGAGCCTAGTCCTTTGGCCAAGCGAACTAAATTGTGTGATCCCCAGCCGGATCACGGCCCGGTCTGCGATCCGGGATCGAGAGGAGATGAAGTCTGTGCGTGCTGTTTTCGTCGATGCCAATGACACGCTGGCCGCGGTCACCGAGAAGCTTCTGGGCGCTACGCAGCTGCCCGTCAGCATCAACCGCAATCCGTCCATCAAGCCCGACGATCTGCCCGGCCTGCTCGGTGACGCCGAGATCATGATCGTCGACCACACCGCGGTGCCGACGGCGACCGCCGAGAAGTGCAAGGCGCTCAAGCATGTCGTCTTCCTCGGCACCGGCGCGCGCAGCTACATGAATCCGGAGGAGCTCGCTGAGCGGGGCATCGCCGTTCACACCATCAAGGGTTATGGCGACACCGCCGTCGCCGAATGCGCGATCGCGCTGATGTGGGCCTCCGCGCGCAATTTCGGCGAGATGGACCGCGGCATGCGCGAGGGCAACTGGCTGCGCCGCGACGCGATGCAGCTCACCGGCAAGACGCTCGGCCTGATCGGCTTCGGCGGCATCGCGGCGGAAGCCGCCCGCATGGCGGCCGGCTGCGGCATGAAGGTGATCGCCTGGAACAGGACGCCGAAGACCCATCCCGGCGTCGAGTTCGTGTCGCTGGAGAAGCTGCTCGCGGAGAGCCACGTCGTCTCGCTGCATCTCTTGCTCAACGACGAGACCAAGGGCTTTCTGTCGCGCGAGCGGATCGCGCAGATGCGCAGGGGCAGCATCCTGATCAACACCGCGCGCGGCGCCATCGTGGACGAAGACGCGATGCTGGAGGCGCTGCGCTCGGGCCACATCGCGCATGCCGGCCTCGACGTCTTCACCGTCGAGCCGCTGCCCGCTGGCCACGCACTGACAAAGCTGCCGAACGTGACGTTGTCGGCGCATTCGGCGTTCCGCACGCCCGAGGCGAGCGACAACCTCATCGGCGCCGCGCTCGATCACTGCCGCCGTATCATCGCCAGCGGTAAGTCATGATGAGGCTGATGCGCCAGCTCCGGGCGAGCTTCACCTCTCCCCAGCGGGGAGAGGTCGAATTGCTATGGCGCGCAATTGCGCGCCTGAGTAATTCGGGTGAGGGGCCGCAGCGATCAGTGAGACTGTAACCCCTCACCCGGATCGCATCCTGCGATGCGATCCGACCTCTCCCTACGGGAGAGGTAAACGGAAACGCCGACCTAGCCTTGAAGGACCATCCCATGTCTGACATCACCCGCATCGACCAGAACGCCCGCCGCAGCCGCGCCTCCGTGTTCGGCGATCTCGTCTTTCTCGCAGGGCAAGTGGCGGACACCAAGACCGCCGACATCACCCAGCAGACCAAGGAGGCGCTGGCGAAGGTGGACGACATGCTGGCGCGCGCCGGCACCGACAAGTCGCGCCTGCTCAGCGTCCAGGTCTGGCTCAAGACCATGGAGGATTTCGACGCCATGAACGCGGTCTATGATGCCTGGGTGGTGCCGGGCAACGCGCCGACCCGTGCCTGCCGCAAGGTCGAGCTCGCCGATCCCGCCTACCGCATCGAGGTGATCGCAATCGCCGCGCGGCGCTGACATGCGCGCCGATGCCGGCTGGACTGTCGGCATCGGCCTTGCACCTCATGTCCGCCTGTCCTACGCAACCCCGGAACAAAACGCATTCGCCAAAGCCGTTAGGGAGCCGTCATGACCATTCGCAACAGCCGCACCGGGGGCCAGATCCTGATCGACCAGCTGGTCGCTCAAGGTGTCGACCGCGTCACCTGCGTGCCGGGCGAGAGCTATCTGGCGGCGCTCGATGCGCTGCATGACAGCCCGATCGACGTCGTGATCTGCCGCGCCGAAGGCGGCGCGGCGATGATGGCCGAAGCCTATGGCAAGTTGACGGGCCGCCCGGGCGTCTGCTTCGTCACCCGCGGCCCCGGCGCCACCAATGCCAGCCACGGCGTGCACATCGCGATGCAGGACTCCACGCCGATGATCCTGTTCGTCGGCCAGGTCGACACCGGCATGCTCGAACGCGAAGCGTTCCAGGAGCTCGACTACAAGGCGGTGTTCGGCAGCATGGCGAAATGGGCGGTCGAGATCGATCGGCCCGACCGCATTCCCGAGCTGGTCGCGCGCGCCTTCCGTGTCGCCATGCAGGGCCGCCCCGGTCCCGTCGTGATCGCGCTGCCGGAGAACATGCTGACCGAGACCGCCGCCGTCGCCGATGCGATGCGCATCGAACCCGCGGTGAGCTGGCCGGCTCCCGCCGACGTCGAGCGCGTCGGTGCAATGCTCGCAAGCGCCAAGGCGCCGCTGGTCATTCTCGGCGGCTCGCGCTGGACCGACGAGGCCACCAAGAGCATCGCGCGGTTTGCCGAGCGCTTCGACCTGCCGGTCGCGACCTCGTTCCGCCGGGCCTCGCTGATCGATGCCGATCATTCGCACTATGCCGGCGATCTCGGCATCGGGCCGAGCCCGGGCCTGAAGGCGCGCATCGACAACGCCGACGTCATTCTGCTGATCGGCGGCCGCATGTCGGAGATGCCGTCCTCGTCCTACACGCTGCTCGATATTCCGACGCCGAAGCAGAAGCTGATCCACGTGCATCCGGGCTCGGAAGAGCTCGGCCGCGTCTATCAGCCGGAGCTCGCGATCCAGGCGACGCCCGCCGCGTTCGCCGCCGCCGTCGAGACCCTGAAGCCAGCGGGCGCCGTTGCCTGGAAGGGCGAGGCCGCCAAGGCGCATGCCGATTATCTCGCCTGGACCGAGAAGGCGCGCGAGCTGCCGGGCACGTTCCAGTACGGCCAGGTCATGACCTGGCTGCGCGACCGGCTGCCGAAGGACGCGATCGTCTGCAACGGCGCCGGCAATTATGCCGGCTGGATCCACCGCCATCACCGCTTCCACAGCTTTGCCTCGCAGCTCGCACCGACCTCGGGCTCGATGGGCTATGGCGTGCCGGCAGGCGTGCTGGCCAAGCGGCAATATCCGGATCGTGTCGTCGTCGCGTTTGCGGGCGACGGCTGCTTCCTGATGAACGGGCAGGAGTTCGCGACGGCCGTGCAGTACGACGCGCCGCTGATCGTCATCGTGGTCGACAATTCGCAATACGGCACCATCCGCATGCATCAGGAGCGCGACTATCCCGGCCGCGTCGTCGGCACCCAGCTCAAGAACCCAGACTTTGCGATGTACGCCAAGGCGTTCGGCGGCCATGGCGAGCGGGTCGAGCGCACCGAGGAGTTCGCACCGGCGTTCGAGCGCGCGCTCGCATCCGGCAAGCCGTCGATCCTCCATTGCATCATCGATCCCAGCGCGATCTCGGTCGGCAAGGACTTCACGCCTGCGGTGAAGGCGTAAGCGATGCTAGAAGCCCGCCACGTCGCCATCATCGGAGCCGGCGCGGTCGGCGTGATCAGCGCCATCGAGGCGCTGCGCGAGGGGCATCGCGTCACGCTGATCGACGCGGGCGAGCCCGGCGGCGAACAGGCGGCGAGCTACGGCAATGCCGGCTGGCTCTCCTCGCATTCGGTGATCCCGCCGGCCGAGCCGGGCGTCTGGAAGAAGGTGCCGGGTTATCTGATGGATCCGCTCGGCCCGCTCGCGATCCGCTGGTCTTACTTGCCGAAGGCGCTGCCCTGGCTGATCAAATATCTGCTCTCGGGCTGGACGCCAGCGCGGGTCGAGAAGACGGCGTTCGCTTTGCGCGATCTGCTGAAGGACGCGCCGCTGCTGCACCGGAAGCTCGCGGAAGAGGCGGGTGTCCCCGAGCTGGTCGAGCGCAACGGCGTGATGCACGCGTTTCCGGAGCGCGGCAATTTCGACAACGATCTCGGCTGGCGCCTGCGCAAGAAGGTCGGCGTCCAGTGGATGGAGCTCAATGCCGACGAGATGCGTCAGCGCGAGCCGGATCTGCATCCGCGTTACACCTTTGGCGTGGTGGTGGAAGAGGCCGGCCGCTGCCGCGATCCCGGCGCTTACGTGGCCGCGCTCGCCCGGCACGCGCTCGCGAGCGGTGCGAAACTCGTGCATGCCAAGGCGACCGGGCTCAAGCTTTCCGGTAACAAGCTCGTCGCGGTTGTTACCGAGACCGGCGAGATTCCCTGCGATGCCGCAGTGGTCGCGGCCGGTGCGCATTCAAAGCGGCTCACCGCATCGGTCGGCGATCCCCTGCCGCTCGAAACCGAGCGCGGCTATCACGTCATGATCGAGAATCCGGAATCAGGTCCGCGCAGCTCGATCATGGCGTCCGACGCCAAGATGGTGGTGAATTGGACCAACAAGGGCCTGCGCGCTGCCGGCACCGTCGAGATCGCCGGCCTCGAGGCGGCGCCGAACTGGAAGCGTGCCGAGATTCTGCGCGACCATCTGTTCAGCATGTTCCCAAAGCTGCCGAAGGACATTCCGGCCTCGCGCATCAAAACCTGGTTCGGGCATCGGCCGAGCATGCCGGACGGGCTGCCCTGCATCGGACACGCACGCGCCTCGCGCGATATCGTCTACGCCTTCGGCCACGGCCATGTTGGCCTCGTCGGATCGGCCCGTACCGGCCGTCTCGTCGCGCAGCTTCTGAGCGGCAAGCCGCCGGAAATTCCGCTCGCGCCGTTTTCGCCCACTCGCTTTCTCTGAGATCGCACCATGACTTATGCAGCCGGCTCATCCTCCCGCATCGCCCGTGGCGGCAAGGCGATCTATGGCGCGCCGCTCGGCATCCTGATGCTGGAAGCGCGCTTTCCCCGCATTCCCGGCGACATGGGCAATGGCACGACCTGGCCGTTCCCCGTGCTTTATCGCGTGGTGAGCGGGGCCTCGCCCGAGAAGGTGGTGCTGAAGGGCGCGGCCGGCCTGCTGCCCGACTTCATCGATGCGGCGAAGGATCTGGTGCGGCTGGGTGCCGAAGCCATCACCACCAATTGCGGCTTCCTCTCGCTGTTCCAGAAGGAGATCGCCGCAGCGGTCGGCGTTCCCGTCGCGACGTCGTCGCTGATGCAGGTGCCGTGGGTGCAGGCGACCTTGCCGCCCGGCAAGCGCGTCGGCCTCGTCACGGTGTCGGGCTCGACCCTGACGCCGGCGCATCTGGAAGGCGCCGGCGTGCCGCTCGATACGCCGCTGGTCGGCACCGAACACGGCAAGGAATTTTTCCGTGTCCTGATCAAGGCCGAGAAGGACGACATGGATGTGGCCCAGGCCGAGCGTGACGTGGTCGAGGCGGGCAAGCAGCTTGTCGCCCAAAACCCTGATGTCGGCGCCATCGTGCTCGAATGCACCAACATGCCGCCTTATGCGGCAGCCTTGCAGGCCGAGGTGGGCTTGCCGGTCTACGACATCTATTCCATGATCACTTGGTTTTATGCCGGACTGCGCCCGCGCGCCTTCGCCTGATTCCGGTTGCAAAGCTCTGCACAGGCTCGTTCGTCTGCATTGCAAACGTCCCCGCAGCCCCGGTATATTGGGCGTTCGGGCATGAATGCGGTTGATATGAGCAACGTGGAACTGGCTTCCGACAGTATTGTCGATCGCGTTTATGAGCAGCTCAAGGCGATGGCCGTGAGCTATGAATTCAAGCCGGGCGAGCGGCTCAACGAGGGCGAGCTGGCAAAACGCCTCGGCGTCAGCCGCACGCCGCTGCGCGAGGCGCTGAACCGCCTCAACACCGAAGGCTTCCTGCGCTTCACGCCGGGCAAGGGCTTCTTCTGCCGCGAGCTCGACGCCCACGAGATCTTCGACCTCTATGAGCTGCGCAAGTCGATCGAGGCTGCTTCCGTCCGCCTCGCCATCAAGCGCGCGAAGGACGAGGACATCGATGCGCTGCTCAAGTTCCTCGAAGCCACCGGCCCCGATCCCGGCGAGCGCACCTCGGTCGAGCTGGTCGAGCTGGACGAGACCTTCCACGAGCGGCTGATGGCGATGTCGAACAATGCCGAGATGCTGCGCGTCCTGCGCAACGTCAACGCCCGCATCCGCTTCGTCCGCTGGATCGACATGGACAGCATCAACCGCAACAATACCCAGGCCGAGCACCGCGCTGTCATCGAGGGGCTGAAGGCGCGCAACGAAGAGGTGTGCGTCTCGGTGCTGGAGAAGCACATCGACCGCCGCCTGGATCGCATCACCTCCGCGATCAAGGAAGGCTACGCGCAGATCTATATGCCGGCGGTGGCAAGAGCTGCGACGAATTGAGGTTCTCTTCACCTCGACAGCGGTGCTTGTGTCGGGCCGCGAAGCCTCACTCCGCCGCGACCGTCATCCCGTAGCCCAGCCGCTTCGAGATGCCCCCCGCGCAATCGCGCAGCGCGTGGGCGATCGGGCTGTCCCAGCGCGCGTCGAACGTGCCTTCCGGGCCCATTGCGGTGATGACCAGGGCGACATGGCCGGCATGGTCGAACACCGGCGCCGAGAACGCATTGACGCCGGGCAGGGGATCGCCGAGCGCGCGGGCGAGTCCGTGCTTGCGCACCTCGTTGAGCATCTCCGCGACCTTGGCGCCTTTCACCGCGCGCTTCGGATTGTAACCGACGCCGTGACGGTCGAGGCCGCTTTCGAGCGCGGCGTTGATCGTTTTCTCCGGCAGGAACGCGGCGAAGGCACGGCCCGTGGCGGTCTCCAGCAGCGCCATCACGGAGCCTGCGCGCATCACGATGTGCACGGGCTGGCCGGGCTCCTCCAGCTGCACCACGGTCGGGCCGTGGGTGCCCCAGACCGCGAGCGAGACGGCGTGGCCGATCTGGCTGGCGAGTGCGGCGATCTTCGGTCCGGCGATCCGCGTGCCCGAGAGACGGCGCAGGCTGATCAGGCCGAGCTCAAGCGCGAGCGCGCCGATCTCGTAGCGGCCGGTGGTCTCGTCCTGCTCGATCAGGCCGATGCGGGAGAAACTGGCGAGATACGGATGCGCCTTGGCCGGCGTCATGCCCGCCTCGCGCGCGAGATCGCGCAGCATCATCGGCTCGCCGCTGCGGGCGAGCGCGCGCAGCAATTCGCCGCCGACCTCGATCGACTGGATGCCGCGACTTTCCCTCTTCATGCGCCCCCGATGCGCTTGAGTTACGCCGCGTCGCGCCTTGAGGCGCTGTCGGCGAGATGACGGCCGGCAATGTAGCCGAAGGTCAGCGCCGGCCCAAGCGTGATGCCGGCGCCGGGATAATTGCCGCCCATGATGCTCGCCATGTCGTTGCCGGCCGCATAGAGCCCGGGAATCACCCGGCCCTCGGCATCGAGCGCCCGCGCATTCTCGTCGGTGACGATGCCGGAATAGGTGCCGAGATCGCCGATCACCATCTTGATGGCGTAGAACGGGCCGTGCTCGATCGGCGCGACGCAAGGATTGGGGCCGTGCAGTGCGTCGCCCTGGTAGCGGTTATAGGCGCGTGACCCCTTGCCGAAGGCAGGGTCCTGGCCCTGCGGCGCGGTCGCGTTGAACTGCTTGACGGTCTCCACGAAGGCCTTCGCGTCGATGCCGGCCGTCGCCGCCAGCGCCTCCAGCGTGTCGCCGCGCATGAGGTAGCCGGTCTTAAGGTGATGGCCGAGCGGCATCGGGAACGGCGGCACGCAGCCGAGGCCGTATTTGCGCAGCGCCTGGTGATCGCAGACGAGAAACGCGGCGATCTCCTCGCCGGGCTTGGCGGCCTTGACCATCGCCTGGACGAAATGGTGATAGGAATTGCCTTCATTGGCAAAGCGCTTGCCGTCGCGCATCACCGCGATCACGCCGGGCTTGGCGCGGTCGATGAAGTGCGGCATCACGCCCGTCGAGCCGTCCTTGCGCGTGGTCAGCGACACCGGCACCCAGGCTGCCGCATTCGGCAGGCGATCCTCGACGTGCCCTCCGGCGCTCTCCGCGAGGCGCAGGCCGTCGCCGGTGTTGCCGGTCGGGCCTGGCGAATAATGCTCAACGCCGGTCGGCGCATGCGGAAACATCTTTTTGCGCCGCTCGACATCGTGCGGGAAGCCGCCGCAGGCCAGCACGACGCCTTGCCGCACACGGATCCGGACATCGCGTCCCTCCCGCGAAACGATCGCGCCTGTCACCGCGCCGTTCTCGACCGTCAGCTCGCGCACCGGTGAGGACAGCCACATCGGAATCTTCAGATCCTGCGCGGATTTCGCGAGACGTCCGGCGAGCGCGTTGCCGTTGGTCAGCGTCATGCCGCGGCCATAACGCAGCACGTCCATCAAGTGCCGCGACAGCCGCTTTGCGACATAGACGGCCGATGTCAGCGACTTCGTCACGCGCATGAAGTGGATGATCTCCTTGCCGCTTCCCAGCATCATGCCGAACACGGTGAGCTCCGGCAGGGGCATGCCCAGCGTCTTGATCTGGTCGCCGAGCTCGCGGCCGTCGAACGGGCGCGTCACCATGGAGCGGCCGCCCTGCGCGCCGCCCGGCGCTTCGGCGTCGTAGTCAGGAAACACCAGCGGCATGTCGAACTGCAATGCCGTCTTGCTGGTGAAGAAATCGACGGCCTCCGGGCCGGCGCTGAGGAACGCATCGACACGTGCCGCGTCAAAATTGTTGCCGGCCTCGTGGCGCAGATAATTGCGCGCCTGCTCCGGTGCCTCCTCGATGCCATAAGCCTTGGCAAGCGATGTGCCGGGAATCCACAGCCAGCCGCCGGAGCGGGCGGTGGTGCCGCCGAAGCGCGGCTCCTTCTCGACGATCAGGACGTCGAGCCCGCGATAACGCGCGGTGATCGCGGCCGACATGCCGGAGCAGCCCGATCCGGCCACGAGCACATCGCACTCGTAGGTTTCGCTTGCGCCATGCCCGTTGCCGGTCATCTCTCGCCTCACTTCTTCAGCAGCGGACATTTGGATTCGGAGACCGGGCGGAAGGCGTCCTCGCCCTTCACGGTCTTGACGATCTCCAGATAATCCCAGGGCTCCTTGGACTGCTCGGGCGTCTTCACCTTGGCGAGGTACATGTCGCGGATGACGCGGCCGTCCTCGCGCAACTTGCCGCCATGAACGAAGACGTCCTCGATCGGCAGCTCGCGCATCTTGGCCATCACCTTGGCGGGGTCGTCGGTGCCGGCGGCTTTGATGGCCTTGAGATAATGCAGCACCGAGCCGTAGACGCCGGTCTGGATCATGGTCGGCATCACCTTGGTCCGCTCGTAGAATTTTTTCGACCAGGCCCGCGTCGCCTCGTCCATGTTCCAGTAGGACGCCGTGGTCATATAGGTGCCTTGCGCGGCCTTGAGGCCGATCGCGTGCACGTCGGTGTCGAACATGAGCAAGCCCACGAGCTTCTGGCCGCCCTGCACGAGGCCGAACTCGCCGGACTGCTTGATGGCGTTGTCGGTGTCCTGGCCGGCATTGGCGAAGGCGACGACGTCGGACTTGGAGCTCTGCGCCTGAAGCGCGAAGGAGGAGAAATCCGCGGTGTTGGTCGGATGCTTGATCCCGCCGAGCACCTTGCCGCCCATCTCTTTGATGAATCGGGTCGCGTCCTTCTCGAGTTGCTGCCCGAACGCGTAATCCGCGGTGATGAAGTACCAGGATTTGCCGCCTTCCTTGATCACGGCGGAGGCCGTCACCTTGGACAGCGCATAGGTGTCGTAGGTGAAGTGCACGGTGTTCGGGCTACACAGCTCGTCGGTCAGTGAGCTCGCGCCGGGGCCGGAGAGCAGGGCGATCTTGTTACGCTCGCGCACCATATTGTGGACGGCGATCGCGATGCCGGAATTGGGGATGTCGACGACGGCGTCGACCTTGCCGTTGTCGAACCAGCCGCGCACGATCTGCACGCCGACATCGGTCTTCATCTGATGGTCGGCGCTGATGATCTCGATCGGCTTGCCGAGCACGGTGGGGCCGAATTCCTCCACCGCCATCTTGGCGGCCTCGACCGAGCCCGGCCCGGAATTGTCGCGGCCCCAGCTCGACAGGTCCGTCAGCACGCCGATCCGCACCGCATCGTCGGAGACTTGCGCAACTGAGACCGTGGTCATGGCAGCCGACATCATGGCCGCGAGCATGGCGCAGGCCGAAAGCCCTCTCATCGGTGTTTCCTCTGTTTTATGGGCCGCTTGGTGCGGCCGGTTATTCTGACGGTAAATTAGATAATGACGAATTATTTTGTCAATAGCGAACAGGGAGGGTTCGAAAGCTGGTGGTGCAATGACAATCGGCTCTGCACCGTCATCCTGAGGTGCGAGGCTTGCGATGCGAATGCCGCGCAAGCGGAGCCTCGAAGGATGAACGGCCGCGATGCTGCCGGGCCGTCGCCCTTCGAGGCTCGCCGAAGAGGCGAGCGCCTCAGGGTGACGGTGATGGATTGAGTCTTGCGCTCACACTTGTATCGTACAAGCGAGCGTCGATGCTCTGACCGGTTGCAACCGCGGTCGCGCTTAGCCATGATGCCGCTCGGAATTCATGGGGCGGATGGCAATGACTGTAGCAACGGGGGTCTCCGGCGACACGGAGCGATCGACGACGGCGCATGTGGTGTGGGCGAGCGCGCTCGGCACGGCGATCGAGTGGTACGACTTCCTGATCTACGGCACGGCCGCCGCCCTCGTGCTCAACAAGCTGTTCTTCCCGAGCTTCGATCCCTTTGTCGGCACGCTTGCGGCGTTCTCGACCTACGCGGTCGGATTCGTGGCGCGGCCGATCGGCGGCGCCATCATCGGGCATTACGGCGACCGGCTCGGCCGCAAGAAGATGCTGGTCGCGACCATGATCGCGATGGGGCTCGGCACATTCCTGATCGGCTGCCTGCCGACCTACAGTCAGATCGGCATGTGGGCGCCGATCCTGCTCATTCTCCTGCGCTTCGTACAGGGCATCGGGCTCGGCGGCGAATGGAGCGGCGCCGTCGTGATGGTTATCGAGCACGCCGGCAACCGTCGCGGCCTCTACGGCAGCCTGGTGCAGATCGGCTTTCCCGTCGGCGTTGCCGCTTCCACCGGCATCTTCGGCCTGATGACGCAGCTGCCCGAGGCGGACTTTTTGAGCTGGGGCTGGCGCGTGCCGTTCTGGATCAGCATCCTGCTGGTCGGGGTCGGCTTCATCGTGCGCTTGAGGCTCGCCGAGACGCCGCATTTCAAGGAGGTGGTCGAGCGCAAGGAAGTGCTGGCGCAGCCGGTCTGGGAAGTGCTTCGCCGCGACTGGCGCAGCTTTCTGCTGGCGATCGGCATCACGGTCTCGGAGGTCGGGCTTGCCTATCTCCTCACCGTCTTCACCGTGCTCTATGCCACGACCAAGCTCGGCCTGCCGCGCCAGGTGATCCTGAATGCGGTGGTCTATGCCGCGATCGTCGAGTTCGCGACGCTGCCGCTTGCTGGGTGGCTCTCCGACATCTTCGGCCGCAAGGCACTGTATCTCGCCGGCGGCGTGTTCACGGTGGCGCTGGCCTTTCCGCTGTTCTGGTTCCTCGACACCAGGGAGCCGGCGCTGATCACCCTCGCGCTCGTCGTCACGATGACACTGACGCATGCGCTGTTATTCGGGCCGAAGGCCGCGTTCATGCCGGAACTGTTCCGCACCCAGGTGCGCTACAGCGGCGCCTCGCTGGGGGCCAACGTCGCGGCCGCACTCAGCGGCGGCTTCTCGCCGTTGATCGCGACCGCGCTGCTGGCCTGGGCCGGCTCGTACTGGCCGGTGTCGGTCTACATCATCGCGCTGTCGCTCATCACGATCATCGCGACGCTGATGGCGCCTGAGACGGCGCGGGATTCGCTGAAATCCTGAGACCACCGCCCCGGGGGTCTTGCGGGAACCGCCGGCGGCCCGCCGCTAAATTTTTTTCTTGGGCGCCCTTGAAACCGCTTTCCGTCCTTCTAAGTCGTTTTTCGCCGCGAGAGCGGTGTGCCGGGTGCCAGATCGGGCCCGGTGCGGGCGCCGGACCGGTCGTCGGACCCGTCTGATCCGCTGTCCTGCGCTCCTTCGTATCCATCTTGCTCTCAGGAGGACTTGGTTATGAGGACCAATTTCGACTTCGCGCCGCTGTGGCGCTCCACCATCGGCTTCGATCACCTGGCCGACCTCGTCGACAGCACGCTGCGCCAGGCGACCGAGGACAACTATCCCCCCTACAACATCGAGCGTTCCGGCGAAGACCATTACCGGATCAGCCTTGCCGTGGCGGGTTTCGGCGCCAGCGATATCACCGTGACGGCCGAGCAGAACGCCCTCACCATCGAGGGCAAGAAGCCCGAGACCGCCGCGCGCGAATATCTGTACCAGGGCATCGCCGCGCGTCCGTTCCGGCGCGTGTTCAACCTCGCCGATTATGTTCAGGTGAAGCAGGCCTCGTTCCAGGACGGGTTGCTGATCATCGATCTCGTGCGCGAGGTTCCGGAAGCCATGAAGCCGCGTCGGATCCCGATCGCGGGCGTCACCCCTCCCGCATCGCAGATCGAGCAGAAGAAAGCAGCCTGAGCGCTCGATTGGTCCAATGGAGGAACGCGGCGCGCGGGTGCGCGAGCCGCGCTCCCTGATGCATGAAGGAGAGATCCATGGCTATTCGTGATCTGATTCCCTGGTCCAGAAACCAGGAGCTTGCGCCTGCGCGCGAGAATTTCGATCCGTTCCTGACGCTTCACCGCGAGATGAATCGCCTGTTCGACGACGTCTTCCGCGGCTTCGGTGGGACCAGCGTGTCGCCGCTGATGGAAGGTCGTTTCGGCTGGCCCAAGGTCGAGCTCAGCGAGACCGACAAGACGCTGACCGTCTCGGCCGAGCTTCCAGGCCTGACCGAGAAGGACGTCCAGGTCGAGATCGCCAACGGCGTCTTGACCGTGCGCGGCGAGAAGAAGGCGGAGCGCAACGGCGAAGGCCGGTACTTCACCGAGCGCTACTACGGCGCATTCGAGCGGCAGATCCCGCTGGAGGGCGTCGAGGAGGACAAGGCCGAGGCGTCGTTCAGGAACGGCGTCCTGACCGTGTCGCTGCCGAAGTCCGAGAAGGCGCGCGAAGGCGTCAAGCGCATCGCAATCAATACGCGTTAGCGTCGAGCCGGACGGCGGCCATGGCGCCGCCGTCCACGTCAACAAACCCGTCCCTTTGAAAGGAGTATGAGGGAGGTATCGACGATGACCAACGTGAATACCAATTCCAGCAATCTCAATTTGCTGTTTCATCCCGCCGCCCATTACGACTCGCCTGCCGAGGTTCTGAACGCGAAGGAACTCTCCACGCCGGAGAAGCGGATCATCCTGTCGTCCTGGGCATCCGACATGTACACGGTCGAATCCTGTCCTGCGCTGCGCGAGATTCCCGGCATGGGCCATACGGTCCGGCTCGCCGACATCCTGGCCGCTCTGCGCAAGCTCGACGGGGACAACGACAATGACGACCCGCCGCGCGGCGGCGGCGTCCCGATGCGGCTGCGGCGGCCATGGGCCGCCGTGGAGGGGCGGAGTGCATGATGCTCACGCAAACCGTTCTGGGCCTCGTGCTGCTCAGCCAGGCTTCCGCGGTCTGGACCGTTCCGTTTCTGGCTCTGCAGGGCCTCATGACGAAGTCGCGTGACGAGCTCTGAGGCCGGAGTTTTCACGTTCCAATCCTCATTCAGGCAAGGTGGCAGGTACTGAAGATGCGTGCTGTGCGTTTGCTCTTGCTGGCGATGCTGGTGCTGACGCTCTCGGCGTCGCAGCCTGCTGCCGGCCAAATTCCCGACCTGAAGACAGGCGGCTCGCTGCCGACCCTGGCGCCGCTGGTGCGGCAGGTGACGCCGGCCGTGGTCAACATCTCCGTCCACGGGCGGGTGCGGGAGGACAATCCGCTCTACCGCGACCCGCTATTTCGCGAATTCTTCGATGTCCCCCGGCAGATCGAAAAGGAGGTCAGCGCGACCGGCTCCGGGGTCATTGTCGATGCCGAGCGCGGTTACGTCCTGACCAACAATCACGTGGTCGAAGGGACGTCCGCCGTACAGATCACGACCAAGGACGGCCGGCAGTTTTCCGCGAAGGTCGTCGGGCGGGATCCGCCCACCGATGTCGCTGTGCTCCAGATCCAGACCCCGACCGGGCTCAAGGCGCTCACCTTCGGCGACAGCGACGCGCTCGAAGTCGGCGACTTCGTGCTCGCGATCGGAAATCCCTTCGGCCTCGGCCAGACCGTGACGTCGGGACTCGTCAGTGCGCTGGGCCGGACCGGCCTTGGCAAGCAGGGCTATGAGGATTTCATCCAGACCGACGCCGCGATCAATCCGGGCAATTCCGGCGGCGCGCTGGTCAGCTTGCGCGGCGAGCTCGTCGGCATCAACTCGGCGATCATCTCGCCTGCCGGTGGCAATGTCGGGATCGGCTTTGCCATTCCGGTCAACATGGCACGCAAGGTGATGGAGCAGATCATCGCCAATGGCCGCGTCGAGCGCGGCCGTATCGGCATCTCGCTGAAAGACACCCATCCATCCGTCAACAAGGGAGTGAGCCAAGGCGCCGTCATCGCCGAGGTGGCCGCGGATTCGCCCGCGGAAAGGGCGGGCTTGCGCAAGGGGGATGTGGTCACCGGAGCGGACGACCGCCCGATCCGCACCGCTGCCCAGCTCCGCAACACGATTGGCCTTGCCCGCGTCGGCCAGGATGTGAGGCTCTCGGTCCTGCGCAACGGCGCTCCGCTCACGGTCAACGTGAGGGTCGCGCCCGCAACTGAATCCAGCAGTGCTCTCGCAGCGCCCAATCGCCTCCTTCGTTGAACCGGTCGCAGCTTGCGGGCTTGCACCGCCTCTCCCGCTCTTGTCCGCCGAAGCCCGCCTTCGGGCGAAGGCGGATGCGGGAGAGGCCGACGCCCGGGGCGATGCGAAGCATCGTCCCGCGCGCGGCGCGTGAGGGTTCTTTCTTCTGGGGGATTCTCCCATTGCGGAGACACCCTCTCCCCAACCCTCTCCCGCAAGCGGGAGAGGGAGCCAAGTGCCGATGCCGCTGCATCATGCAACCGCATGCGATAGCGCTGCCTGAGAGGATGCGTGCCGCATGACTCGCGGCTCAGGCTGCGCGGTGATCCTGCCCGCCTTGCAAGTCGCGGATCAGCCGTCGCTCGCGTTCGATCCGCTGCAGATAGAGTTCGCGCTCTTGCTCGGTCTTTGCGTTTGCCAGAAGCAGTTCGTAATGGCCGATCACCTTTTCGCTGCCGCGAATGAGCAGTTCTCGCTGGCTGATCATTGCATTGCTCCCCTCGCGTCGATCGGAGCATGGGTGGCAGCGAAAGCGACCGGGAAGGTCGCTGCGGTCAGGCCCTCGAGCGCCGATCTTTCTTCTGTAAGGCGTCTCTCAATGAACCGGCGTTCGAGCTCGGACAGCCTGGTCTTCAGAAGGCGCCGATAGCGGTGGATGTTGTTACGGTGTGCACGAATGCGGGCCAAGTTCTCATCGAGCATCATCGTCT
Organism: Bradyrhizobium sp. BR 10289; assembly: GCF_019455385.1. Classification (GTDB taxonomy): domain Bacteria; phylum Pseudomonadota; class Alphaproteobacteria; order Rhizobiales; family Xanthobacteraceae; genus Bradyrhizobium. The sequence goes on along the minus strand of NZ_JACOFR010000013.1, from coordinate 116,401 downwards.
CTCCAGACGGTCGCGTTAGATCCTTTGATTTTTGAGGGTGAGAAAGAGTCTTCTCGCCGCAAAAATATGCAGCCGGAATTGCGTGTCAAGAGACTGCGAGGCGCCGGCGAGCGTCACCCGTATCGCAGGAGCTGCGACAGCTCGAGCGGCTGGCCGGCGGCGTTCATGCCGCCCGGAATTCATATAAGTTTCATGTTGGCGGCGGCGGACGCGGATTGCCGAAGGAATAACCGGGCTTCGGCAATTTTTCGCGATTTCGCCGGCCTGCGTTCCCGGGAAACTAACTGAGAACGAAGCATGCTCGTGACAATGCGAGACCCGGCCGTAATGGTGCAGGCCATTGCAAATCCTGCAATCTCACCCGGCTTGACGGCATCGGGAAGTTGAGGCCATTGCTGGCGGTGTGATGAATCGAACAACAACAAGACAAACATCAAGGAAGTGCCCATGCGCGGGGTTATGCGACGCACCTTTCTGGCCGCCTGTGCGGCCGTTCTGTTTTCCGGCGTGGCTCTAGCGCAGGATTATCCTTCCCGTCCGGTCAAGATCATCGTGCCGTTCCCGGCCGGCGGCTCCAACGACATCATCGCCCGCATCGTCGCGCAGAAGCTGACCGAGCGGAACGGCCAGACTTTCCTCGTCGAAAACCGCGGCGGCGCCGGCGGCAATCTCGGTGCGGAAGCCGTGGCAAGCGCAGAGGCCGACGGCTACACCCTGCTGCTGACCGCGCCGCCGCCGCTGACCATCAATGGCTCGCTCTACAAGAAGCTGCCGTTCGATCCTGCCAAGGCCTTTGCGCCGATCGCCTTGATTGCCTCAGTGCCGATCGTGCTGGTCGTCAATCCCACGGTACAGGCGAAGAACGTCGGCGAGCTGATTGCGCTTGCCAAGGCCAAGCCGGGCACGTTGAATTTCGGCTCGTCCGGCATCGGCTCGACCAATCATCTGGCCGGCGAGCTGCTGAAGAGCATGGCCGGCATCGACATCGTCCACGTGCCCTATCGCGGCGCCGCGCCCGCGATGAACGATCTGCTCGCCGGGCAAATCCCGTTCATGTTCGACAACATGCCGGCGGTGCTGCCGCAGGTGCAGGGCAAGGCCATCAATGCGATCGCCGTCGCGGGCGCGAAGCGCGCGGAAGCGCTGCCTGACGTGCCGACGGTGGCGGAGACCGTCCCCGGCTTCGAGGCGTCGTCGTGGTTCGGACTGGTGGCCCCTGCGAAGACGCCGGAGCCCGCGCTCGCCAAGCTGAGCGGCGAGCTCGAGACAATCCTGAAGATGCCCGATGTCAAGAAGCGGCTTGCGGAGCTCGGCGCCGAGCCCGGCACGGTGTTCGGCAGCGCATTCGGACAGTTCATCGCGGACGAGACCACGAAGTGGGGCAAGCTCGTCAAGGCCTCCGGCGCCACGGTGGATTGAGGGCGCGTCATGGATCTCAATCTGGGCGGCAAGGTTGCCGTCGTCACCGGCGGCAGCATCGGCATCGGCCGTGCCATTGCCGCCGAGCTCGCGCGCGAGCAGGCGCATGTGGTCATCGTCGCGCGCGACGCCGAGCGGCTTGCGGCATCGGCGCAGGAGATGTCGCGCGACACCGGCCGGCGCGTGATCGCCTGCGCCGGTGACATGACCAGGCCCGACGATATCGCCCGCGCGATGGACACCGCGCGCGCGGAGTTCGGCCGGATCGACATCCTCGTCAACAATGCCGGGGCTTCGCCGATGGGCCGGATCGCGGAGACGCCGGATGCGATTTGGGCCAAGTCGATCGAGCTGAAACTGCTCGGTTACATGCGCTGCGCGCGCAACGTGCTGCCGGAAATGCGCGACCGGCGCTGGGGCCGCGTCATCAACATCATCGGCCGCAGCGGGCATCAGCCGCGCGCGGCCTATATGGCGGGCGGCGCGGTCAACGCGGCGCTCCTGAACTTCACGCTGGCGCTCGCGGAAGAGTGCGCGCCTGACAATGTGCTGGTCACCGGCGTCAATCCCGGGCCGGTGCAGACCGACCGCTGGGACAGCCTGATCTCGCAAGGTGCCGCGATCTCCGGTCAGGGGCAAACCGCAACGAATGCCGCGGCCATCGCCTCGGTCCCGCTCGGCCGCGTCGGGCAGCCGCACGAAGTGTCCGGCATCGTCGCGTTCCTCTGTTCAGACCGCGCGTCTTTCATTACGGGTACCTGCATCAATGTCGATGGCGGTGGAACGAGGTGTATCTGATGGCTAGCGAACTGCGGAAGATCGGTGTCAGCGACGATTGCGAACTGGCGGTTCGCATCGACGATTATCTGCTGCCCTGGGACACCAGGCCGCCGGTCGTGATGCTGCACGGGCTTGCCGAAAGCGGCGAGGCATTCCGGCGCTGGGTGCCGTATTTCGCCACGCATCATCTGGTGGTGCGGCCCGATTTGCGCGGCTATGGCGATTCGACGCCGATGCAAGGCGATTACGTTTATCGCTTCGCCGGCCTCGGGGATGACATCATCAAAATGCTGAATGGGTTGAAGCTCGACCGCGTCTTCCTGGTCGGCGGCAAGATCGGCGGCACGCTGGCGATGCATCTGACGGCAAAACATCCGGACCGCGTGATCGCGGTCGCGGCGGTTGGCGCGCCGGCCTCGCTGACCTCGTTCAACGAGCGGGCGCCGGCTTGGCGCAAGCAGATCCGCGAGCAGGGCGTCGAGCCCTGGGTGCGGGAGACCACGGCCGGCCGGCTCGGCTCCTCGCTGCCGCCGGCGGCGCTGGACTGGTGGATCAGGCTGATGTCGAAGACCAAGGCCTCGACACTGGAGGCGTTTCTCCAGATGGTGCCGACCGTCGACGTCACCGGCGAGCTTCCGTCGATCAAGCGTCCGGCGCTGGTCATCACCACCACCGGCTCGGGGCTCGGCGACGTCGCGTCCGTGAAGGCGTGGCAGGAGACGATTCCGGGCTCGAAGCTGGACGTGCTGCCCGGCGATTCCTATCACGTCGCCGCCACCGACCCGGACGTCTGCGCGCGAAAAGTGCGGGAGTTCTTCGATCGCGTCGCGACTTAAGACGTACAAGGCGGGCCATTGGCCCGCCCGCCGTTTGGCTCTATGACTGGCGCTCCAACGAGACAAAAGTAGGGAGCGAAGTCATGACAAGAACCACGCGCCGCAGCGTGCTGACGGCCGCAGCCGCGATGACGGCGGCGGGCCTCGCTGAAACCGCGCCGGCCGCGGCGCAGGCCGGGCCCAAGCCGATCTTCCCGGTGCCGATGGTGACGATCCCGATCGTCGGCGAAACCAGCGTGTTCCAGGTCCGTCGCATCTATTGCATCGGGCGCAACTACGCGGCACACGCGATCGAGCGCGGCTCCGATCCGAACCGCGAGCCGCCGTTCTTCTTCCAGAAGCCGACCGACGCCATCCAGAACGTCGCGGTGGGCGAGGTCGCCGATCATCCCTATCCGTCGCTGACCAAGAATTATCATCACGAGGTCGAGCTGGTCGCGGCGCTGAAATCCGGCGGCACCAACATCCCCGTCGATAAAGCGCTCGACCACGTCTATGGCTACGCGCTCGGCCTCGACATGACCCGGCGGGATCTCCAGAACGGCATGGCCGCGGAGAAGAAGCCCTGGGAGATCGGCAAGAGCTTTGACCACGCCGCGGTGATCGGCCCGATCCATCCCGCCAGCAAGACCGGCCATTTCGAGAAAGGCGCGATTTCGCTGGCGATCAACGGCACGGTGAAGCAGAGCTCTGATCTCAGCAAGATGATCTGGAGCGTCGCCGAGCAGATCGCCAAGCTCTCCGAAGCGTTCGAGCTGAAGGCCGGCGACATCATCTATTCCGGCACGCCGGAGAATGTCGGTCCCGTGGTGAAGGGCGACGTGCTGCTGTGCAAGCTCGAGGGCCTGCCCGACATGTCGATCAAGATCGTCTGAGGGCTTCTTTCTCGCCTCTCCCCGGGGCGAGGGGGCGCACGCAGCCTACGCCGCCGCCTTCGGCCGCAGCCGGTCGACCGTCCTTGCAATCAGCGCGGCGACCTCCGCGATCTTCGGCCCGATGCGAAATTCCGGCCCGGCAACGACGACCGAGAGCCTGCGATCCCCGATCGGCAGCGGGATCGCAGCACCCGCGAGATCGCGGCTGTAATCGGCAAAACTCTGGCAATAGCCGCGCGCGATCGAGTTGCGCAGCTCGGTCTCGACCGCCTCGATGCTGATCGGCGTCGACGGGCCGTATTGCCTGAACTCGATCTTGCGGTAGACCGAGTCGCGCTCTTCCTGCGAATATTGCAGCAGCAGCGCGCGGCCGCTGGCGGTGGCGTGGATCGGCACGCGGTGGCCGATGGTCGCGAAATAGCGGATCGCGGCCTGGGACTCGACGACGTCGATGAAGACGGCCATCACGCCCGCCGGCGCCACGATCGATGCCGTTTCGCCGGTCTCGGCCGAGAGATCGGCGATCAGCTGATGCGTCCATTGCGGCAGCGGCTCGACTTCGGAGATCAGCCGCGCCATCGCCAGCCAGCGCGGCGTCGGATAGAAGCCGGCACGCGGGCGCGGCTCATAGAGATAGCCCTTCTCCGACAGCGTCGCGAGCAGGTTGAAGGTCGACGAGCGCGGCCAGCCGAAATGATCGGCGATTTCGGCAAGCGTCGCCGGCTTCCGCGTTTGCGCGAAGAATTCCATGATCTCCAGGACGTTGGCGGCTTGGCGAACGATCATGGCGGGCTTGCTGTCCTTCAGATCTGACCGAGGATCTTCTTCGCGGCGCGAAGATGCGGCTTGTCGATCATCTGGCCGTCGAGCCGCAGCGTGCCGGAGTTGGGATTGCTCGCGAAGGCCGCAATCACCTTCTCCGCCCATGTGCGCTCGGCGTCGGTCGGCTCGAATGCCGCATTGACGACATCGACATGCTTGGGATGGATCAGCGCCTTCGCCGAGAACCCGTCGCGCCGCGCGGCGCGCGTCTCCTGCTCCAGGCCGGCGAGATTGTCGATGTCGGTATAGACGGTGTCGATCGGCGCCACTTCGGCCGCGGCCGCCGCCATCAGACAGAGGTCGCGTGCGAGGCGGTACGGGCTGTGAAACACGCCGCCGCTCGCCTTCTCGGTCGCGCCCAGCGAGGCCGAGAGATCCTCCGCGCCCCACATCAGGCCGGCGAGGCGAGGGGAGCAGCCCTTGTAGCTGCCGAGCCCGAAGATCGAGCCGGCTGTCTCGGTCGCGACGCAGACGATGCGTGTCGCGCCGATCGTGATGCCGGATGCGGCTTCCAGCGCTTCGAGCCAGGTTGCGACTTGCCGCACGTCGTCGCCGCCTTGCGATTTCGGCAGCACGATGCCGTCAGGCCTGCCCGGCATCACCGCGGCGAGATCGGTCAGTGTCATGCCGGTGTCGAGCGCGTTGACGCGGACATAGAGCTGATGCGGGCCGGGGCGGCTCTTCAGCATCTGAAGCGTCAGTCCGCGCGCCTCCGGCTTCTTGTCGGTGACGACGGAATCCTCGAGATCGATGATCAGCGCGTCGGCCTTGCCTTCGCTCGCCTTCTCGAATTTGCGCGGGGAATCGCCCGGTACGAACAGCATCGAACGCATCAGACCGGCCTCTTGTGCATCATCGCCATGCGGCGGCATTTGCCGACGATCTCGTCGTTCTGGTTCAGAGCCTGATGCTCGAACTCGACGATGCCCGCCTTCGGGCGCGATTTGGATTCCCTCAACGAAAGCACCTTCGTCGTCGCCCGCAAGGTGTCGCCATGGAAGACCGGCTTCGGAAAGGTGACGTCGGTCATGCCGAGATTGGCGACGGTTGTGCCCATGGTCGTATCATAGACCGTCATGCCGATCATGATGCCGAGGGTGTAAAGGCTGTTGAAAATGCGCTGGCCGAATTCGGTCTTCTCGGAGAAATGCGCGTCGATATGCAGCGGCTGCGGGTTGAGCGTCAGCAGGCTGAACAGGGTATTGTCCATCTCCGTGACGGTCCGGGTCAGCGGATGCCTGAACTCCTGGCCTACGGAAAAGTCTTCGAAATAAAGTCCGGCCATCGCGGTTTCCTCCCTGTCTTGTTGCGATTTGGCCGGCGCGGCCTTCAAGGCGGCGCCGCCAGGTGAACTGCTTTCTGCTTCACGAGCCGGTCGATCTCGTCGGTCGAGAAGCCGGCCTCGCGCAAAATCTCGCGGCCGTGCTGGCCGAGCGTTGGTGCGGGCCCGGCCGGTTCCGGCTGGGTCACGCTCCAGGTCGAGGGCACGCGCATCTGGCGGATGCGGCCTTCCACGGGATGGTCGACGGTCCTGAAGAAGTCGATCGCCTTCAGATGCGGATCCTCGAGGATCGTCTCCAGCGTGTGCATCGGCATCACCGGAATGTCGGCGCGCTCCAGCAGCTCGCGCCATTCCGCGGTGGTGCGCGTCAGGAAGATGTGGCCGATCTCCTCGTAGATCTCGTCGATGTGCCTGGTGCGCGCCGCGTGGTTGGCAAAGCGCGGCTGCTCCAGGAAATGCGGCTGCCCGATCGCCTCGAAGAAGCTGCGCCAGTGCTTGTCGTTGTAGATGAGGACGCAGAGATGGCCGTCGCTGGTCTTGTAGGGTTTTCGATAACGCGACAGCAGGCGGGCGTAGCCGCCGTGGTCGAGCGGCGGATCGTAGGTGAGGCCGCCGAGATGGTCGACCAGCACGAACTCCGTCATGGATTCGAACATCGGCACGTCGATGCGCTGGCCGACGCCGGTGCGCTGCTGGTGCATCAAGCCGCCCATGATGGCGTTGACCATCACCAGGCCGACGATGCGGTCGGCGATGGTAACAGGGACGTAGCGCGGCGTGCCGTCTCCGGCGGCAGCCAGCAGCGTCGGGATGGTCGCCGCGCCCTGGATCAGATCATCGTACGCAGGCTTGGCGGCATAGGGGCCGGACTGGCCGTAGCCGAACGCGCCGACATAGACCAGCTGCGGATTGATCGCGGCCAGCGTCTCGTAGTCGAGCCCGAGCCGCGCCATCGCCTGTGGACGCACATTGTAGACCAGCGCGTTGGCGCTTTTCGCCAGCCGCAGCAGCGTGCCGCGTCCCTCTGGTTTCTTGAGGTCGAGCACGATACTGCGCTTGCCGCGATTGGCGTTGTGGAACATCCCGCCCATGCCGGGCGTGCGGCCGGGCCCGATCTGGCGAACGATGTCGCCCTCGGGGCTTTCGACCTTGATGACGTCCGCGCCCATGTCCGCCAGCACCTGGGTGCCGTAGGGGCCCATCAGCACCGAGGTCAGGTCGAGAATGGTGAAGCCGGCCAGCGGTCCCATGGGGTCTCGTGGGATGAATTCATATCCGTGGAGTTAGAGTTCATAAAACGCGGGTGTCAATTCCAGGTCTCCTTCCCACTACGCATGGCCACATGCACAATTCATATTCTTGACAGATAAATTCACATATATGTACATTTTTCCCAAGCAAGAAATGAGGCGAGGGGCCGGACGGTGCCGCAGCACGTCGCTGCTGCCTTCGGCGTGGGACGCGTCAGGGAGAACGAAATGAAGAAAAGTCTGGTCCGCGCCGCCACCGTGCTCGCGCTTTCGCTGCCGGTTTCGACACTGCCGACACAGGCGCTCGAGCTGAAGGTCGCCGACAGCTTCCCCGCCGGTCACTATCTCGTCCGCCTGATGCTCAAGCCCTGGATGGACGACGTCACCAAGCGCACCAACGGCGCGGTGACCTTCACCTATTATCCGAACCAGCAGATCGGCAAGGCGGCCGACATGCTGCGCCTGACGCAATCCGGCGTGGTCGACATCGGCTACATCGGCCCGTCCTATGTCTCGGACAAGATGCCGCTCTCGGAAGTCGCGCAATTGCCGGGCGCGTTCACGACCAGCTGCCAGGGCACGCTGGCTTACTGGAAGACCGCGCGCGAGGGCATTCTGGCCAGCCGCGAATACGCGCCGAACAAGATCAAGCTGCTGATGGCCGTGGTGCTGCCGCCCTATCAGGTGTGGACCGTGAAGTCGAAGGTCGAAGCCACCAAGGACATGCAGGGCCTGAAGCTGCGCACGACCGGCGGCGCGCAGGACCTGACCTTGCGTGCGCTCAACGCCGTGCCGGTGCGCATGGCCGCGCCCGATGCCTATGAGTCGCTGTCGCGCGGCACCATGGACGGCCTGCTGTTCCCGCTCGACAGCGTCGTGTCCTACGGTCTCGACAAGCTGGTCAAGCACGCCACCGAGGGTGTCAGCTTCGGCAGCTTCATCGTCGCCTATTCCATCAACCAGTCGGTCTGGGACAAGCTGCCGGATGACGTGAAGACCGCGATGAACGAGGCCTCGGAAGCAATCACGCCAAAGGCCTGCGCCGACGTCGATAAGGAAGGCGCAGTCACCAAGAAGCAGATGCAGGACGAGGGCGTCAGCTTCGATCCGCTGCCGGAGGCGACCCGCGCCGAGATCAAGGACAAGCTCAAGGGCGTCGGCAAGGAGTGGGCGAGCGGGCTCGACAGCCGCGGCAAGCAGGCCTCCGCCGCGCTGAAGGAGTTCGAGGATCTGCTCGCCGCCGGCGGCGCCAAGTAAAGCGACAGGCAATCCGGCAACAGGGAGGCGCTCAAGTGATCAAACGGGCAGGGGATGTGCTCGGCGCGCTGGAGCGCGCGCTGACTGTCATCGCGGTGGTGTTCATGTTCGTGATCATGCTGCTTGTCGTGGCCGACGTGTTCATGCGCTACGTGCTGAACGCTCCGTTCTCCTTCACCTATGATCTGATCGGGCTCTATCTCCTCGCTGGCGTGTTCTTCTTCACGCTGTCGGACGCGCTGCGCGAGCATGTCCATGTCGGCGTCGACATCCTGTTGTCGCGCTTCTCTCCGGCCGGGCGGCGGCTCTCCGAGATCGTCACGGCGCTCGCCGGCCTGTTCGTGTTCGTCCTGATCTGCAAGGTCGGGTTCGAGCGCGCGCTGGAGAATTACGAGCAGCACGACGTGCTGTCCGGCGCGATTCCCTGGCCGACCTGGCTCTCGGCGGCGCTGGTGCCGTTCGGCTGCGGCGTGCTGGTGCTGCGGCTGGCGCTCCAGCTTGCCGGCAATGTGCTGAGCCTCGTCAGCGGCCGCGACCTCTATCCGCTGCCGCCGGTGACCGGCGTCGGCGAAGCACGCGGCTTCGAGTAGCGGGCGATCTCCATGACACCTTTCATCGTTCTCGCCTTGCTGTTCGGCCTGCTCGCACTCGGCACGCCCGTCGGCTTCGCCATGGCTTTCTCCGGCTCGGTCGGCCTCGTCATGGTCGGCGGCTGGCCGACGCTATCAGGCATTTTGCAGACCGCGCCGCTCTCGACGGTCTCGGCCTACGAGCTGATCACCATTCCGATGTTTCTCCTGATGGCGGACCTCGTGCTGCTCTCGGGCGTCGCGGACGATCTGTTCAAGACCGCGTCAGCCTGGGTCGGCCGCATCCCTGGCGGCCTCGGCATGGCCACCGCGCTCGCCGGCGCCGGCTTCGGCGCGATCTGCGGGACCTCGACAGCGTCGGCGGCGACGCTGTCCTCGACCAGCCTTCCCGCGATGATCCGCCAGGGCTACGAGCCGAAGATGGCGGCCGGCGTGGTCGCGATCTCGGGCACGCTCTCGATGCTGCTGCCGACCAGCGTGGCGCTGGTCATCTTCGGCCTGCTCGCCGAGGTGAATATCGGCAAGCTCCTGATCAGCGGAATCGTGCCGGCGATCCTGGTGACCTTCACCATCATGGCCACGATCTATTTCCTGGTCTGGCAGGACCCTTCGCGCGCGCCAGCCGCGACGTCGGTGCCGTGGCGCGAGAAATTTGCGCTGCTGTGGCAGGTCTCGCCGATGGTGGTGCTGTTCTCGATCGTGACGGGCACGATCTATCTCGGCGTTGCGACCCCGACCGAAGCCTCCGCCTTCGGCGCGTTCGGCGCCTTTCTGCTGGCGATCGCCAAGGGTAAGATCACGCCGTCCTCGCTCTATCACACGCTGCTGCGCGCCAGCCACGGCACCTGCATGATCATCATGATCCTCGTGGGTGCCTCGATCTTCGGCTATTTCTTCACGCTCACCCACGTCACGCAGGACCTCGTTGCCTGGATCGGCAGCCTGCCCGCTTCGCGCTGGGTGATCATCACGCTGATCCTGTGCGGCTACATCGTGCTCGGCTCGTTCATGGATCAGATCGCAATCCTGGTGCTGACGGTGCCGATCGTGCTGCCGCTGATCAAGACGCTCGGCTTCGACCCGATCTGGTTCGGCGTCATCAAGATCGTCACCGCCGAGGTCGGCATGATCACGCCGCCGGTCGGGCTGAACTGCTTCATCGTCGCCCGTTACGCCAAGCGGCCCGTGGCGGAGGTGTTCCATGGCACGTTCCCGCACTTCATCGCGCACCTGATCGCGATCGCGATTTTGGTCGCGTTTCCGTCCATCATCCTCTGGCTGCCTTCGCAGATGGGGCGCTAGGATCGGAGCCCGGCTCCCAAAAAGGAGATCAAGAACATGGATTTCGCGCTCACCGATCAGCAGGAAGCCATTCGCGACGCCATCGCCAAGATCTGCGAAGGCTTTCCCGATGCTTATTGGCTGAAGAAAGATCACGACGGCGGCTTCCCTCATGACTTCCACAAGGCGCTGGCAGATGCCGGCTGGCTCGGTATCTGCGTGCCGGAAGAATATGGCGGCTCTGGGCTCGGCATCACCGAAGCGGCGATCATGATGCGCACCATCGCGGAATCCGGCGCGGGCATGTCGGGTGCGTCCGCAGTCCATATCAACGTGTTCGGCCTCAACCCCGTCGTCGTGTTCGGCACCGAGGAGCAACGCAAGCGCATGCTGCCACCGATGGTCGAGGGACGCGAGAAGGCGTGCTTTGCGGTCACCGAGCCCAACACCGGCCTCAACACCACCCAGCTCAAGACCCGTGCGGTGGCCAAGAACGACCGTTACATCGTCAACGGCCAGAAGGTGTGGATTTCCACCGCGCAGGTCGCGCACAAGATTTTGCTGCTCGCGCGCACCACGCCGCTCGAAGAAGTGCGCTCGCCGACCCACGGCCTCAGCCTGTTCTACACGGATTTCGATCGCAAGAGGATCAAGGTCCACGAGATCGAGAAGATGGGACGCAAGATCGTCGATTCCAACGAGCTGTTCTTCGAGGATTTTGAGATCCCGATGGAGGACCGCATCGGCGAAGAGGGCAAGGGTTTTCAGTACATCCTCGAAGGCATGAACCCCGAGCGTATCCTGATCGCGGCGGAAGCCGTTGGGCTGGGCAAGCTCGCGCTGTCGCGCGCGACCGAATACGCCAAGACGCGCACCGTGTTCAATCGTCCGATCGGCAAGAATCAGGGCATCCAGCATCCGCTGGCGGTGAATTGGGTCGAGCTCGAAGCCGCCTGGCTGATGGTGATGCAGGCGGCCTGGCAATACGACAAGGGCCTGCCGTGCGGGGCCGGCGCGAACGCCGCGAAATATTTTGCCGGCGAAGCCGGCTATCATGCCTGCGAGCAGGCGGTGATGACCCATGGCGGCTTCGGCTACGCCAAGGAATTCCACGTCGAGCGCTACTTGCGCGAAGTGCTGATCCCGCGTATCGCGCCGGTCAGCCCGCAGCTCGCACTGAGCTTCATCGCGGAAAAGGTGCTGGGGCTGGCGAAGTCGTACTGAGCCGGGCCATGCCCAGGGAAACACATGCGATCGACTTTTCGGGTCTGATCCGTGAGGGCGATCTCGTCGTGTGTGGGCAGGCGACGGCCGAGCCCATCACCCTGACCGAAGCGTTGATCGCGCAGGCGGCGCAGCTTCCGCCGTTTCGCATGATGATCGGGCCGGTGTTTTCGGAGACATTCTCGGCTACCTGTGCGCCAAACGTCTCTTTCCAGAGCTATGGTGTGATCGGCAATGCGCGCCGGCTCGCCAAAGCCGGGCGGCTCGATGTGATCCCAAGCAATTACAGCGCCTTCTGTGCCGATTTCGCCGCGCGCCGCTACAAGGCCGATGTCGTGCTGGTGCAGCTCGCGGAATCCGGCGCAAGGATCAGCGCCAGCCTCTCCAACGACTACGTCATTGACGCCGCGCGCGGCGCACGCCTCGTCATCGCCGAGGTCAATCCGGATGTGCCCTTGACGTTCGGCGCGGAATGGCCGGCCGAGGTGCCGATCCATCGGCGCGTGCCGGCCCGCCGTCCGCCGGTTGAACTGGCTTCGCCGCCGCTCGATGACGTTTCTCGGCGCATCGCGACCCACGCAGCGGGCCTGATCGCCGACGGCAGCACGCTCCAGTTCGGGGTGGGACGGATTCCGGACGCGATCCTGTCCTCGCTGTCCCACGCGCGCAATCTCGGCATCCATTCGGGCCTGATCAACGACGCCGTCGTCGACCTGATTGAGTGCGGCGCGGTCACGAATGCGGAGAAGGGGATCGATCCCGGCATCACCGTCACCAACCAGGTCATCGGCACCGAGCGGCTCTACCGCTTCGTGCACGAGAACAAGGCTGTTTCGGTGCGTCCGACTTCGTACACGCACGGCCAGGGCGTGCTGGCGCGCATCAACCGGCTGGTTGCGATCAATTCGGCGCTTCAGGTCGGGCTCGACGGCAGCGTCAATTCCGAGACGTTGAACGGCGTCGCGGTCGGTGCGATCGGCGGACAGCTCGATTTCGTGCGCGGCGCCAATGCCTCTCCTGGTGGTAGGGCGATCATCGCGCTGCCGGCGACGGCGTCCGGCGGAACCAGCCGGATCGTTGCCCGTGTCGAGACGGTGACGACGCCGCGTGCCGATGTCGATGCCATCGTGACCGAATGGGGTGTTGCCGAGCTGCGCGGCTGCGGGCTTGCCGAGCGGGCGCGCCGCATGATCGCGATCGCCGCGCCGGAGCATCGCGATGCTCTGTTGGCGCAGCTCCGGAAATAGGACGCACCTACTCGGTCGCGATCCGTTTCATGGCCATGCCGCGAAGCTTCGCACGCTGGATCTTGACGCCGTTGGCGCTGTCGGTGACCGGGAAGGCGTCGACGGCATAGATCCGGGCCGGCACCTTGTAGCCGGCGAGCCGTTCGCGCAGGCGCGCAATCAAAGCCTCCAATGGCGGTGGCTCTTTGGCCGGGATCACGAAGGCGACGCAGCGGGCGTTACCCTTCAGATCGACCGCGACGACCTGCGCGTCAGCGACGCCGGGGCAGGCTTTGAGCTCGTCCTCGATCTCGCCGGGCGCCACGAGGAAGCCGCCAAGGCGCATCGCGTCGCCGGCACGGGTCTCGTAGACGAAGGACCCGTCGCCGCGCAGCCGGCCGATGTCGCCGGTGCGGAAGAAGCCGTCCGCGGTGATCGCATCGCGCGTGGCATCCGGATTGTTGAAATAGCCGAGGAAGCGCGAGGGCGCGCTGATCTCGATCTCGCCGGAGACGCTGGGGGCTGCGAGCTCGCCGGTGTCAGCGTCGCGCACGCGCACCTGCGCCTCTGATGACATCGGCCAGCCGCCGCCCTCGATGCGATCGGCAAAGGCATCGCTTATGCGGGTGATCGAGAACAGCGCCTGCACCTCGCTCGATCCATAGAGGCCGAACAGCTTGATGCCGCGCGCCTCGGCCTCTGCGGCAAGCTCCCGCCAGCCGGGCTGGAACGCCGCGAAGCCGCAGACTTCGAGATGCGGGAACGGCCGCGGCGCATCGGTGAGGGCGAGGATGCGGCGGAACATCTCGTCGGAGCCGAAGGAGTGCGTGATCCTCTGCTCGCCGAGGATTTTGAGCGCAGGACCAGCCTCGAAAGCATCCAGCGCATGGATGGTTGCGCCGGCCGCGATGAAGCCGAGCAGGCTGGTCATGCCGAAGGTGCCGCAAAACGGTAGCATGGCCAGCAGGGAATGACGCTGTGGATCGAGCTCGAGTGCCCTGGCGACAGCGATGGCGTGGCTCGCCAGCGTCCGCTGCGAGTGCGCGACCAGCTTTGGTCCCTTGGTCGTGCCTGATGTGGTGTAGAGCAGCACCGGCAGATCGACGTCATTCTGGGCGGGCGGCACCGGCGAATAGGATCTGTCGAAGGCATCGAAGCGCACGCAGGGCCAGGGCGCGGGAATCGCATCCGCGCCGACCAATGCGAGCTTTTGCAGCGCGGGCACCTCGTCCTTGGCGACATCGGCGAGAATCGCGGCAAAGTCGATCGAACGGAAAGCGGCCTCGACCACCATCAGCTTTGCGCCAGACAGGCGAAGCAGGTGTGCGACTTCCGCGCTGCGGTAACGCGTATTGACGGCCGCGACGATGGCGCCGCGCCGGGCGGCGGCGAACAGCAGGGCGATCCACTCGATCCGGTTGACCAGCCAGACCGCGACGACGTCGCCCTTGTTGATGCCCTGCGCGGCAAGCCAGGCCGCAGTCTGCTCGACCTTCACGGAGAATTCCGTGCGCGAGACCGACGTGCCGTCGAACACGAAGGCCGGGTCGGCGGCTTCTGTCAGTATCAGCGATTGCAGCGAAAAGTCGGCGCTCATGGCAACCGGAGTAGCCCGATCGCGCAAACCTGTCTACTTGGTGCCGAACATCCGGTCGCCGGCATCGCCGAGGCCCGGCACGATGTAGCCGTGGTCGTTGAGCCGCTCATCGATCGCGGCGGTCCAGACCGGCACATCGGGATGTTCGTCCTGGAACTTCGCAACGCCCTCGGGTGCGGCCAGGAGACAGACGAAGCGGATGTCGCGGGCGCCGCGGTCCTTCAGCAGGGACGCGCCGGCGCAGGCCGAATTGCCGGTCGCCAGCATGGGGTCCATCAGGATCACGGTGCGGTCGGACAGGTCCTGCGGCGCCTTGAAGTAATATTCCACGGCCTGCAACGTCTCGGGGTCGCGATAGAGCCCGATATGGGCGATGCGCGCCGATGGCATCAGCGCCAGCATGCCGTCCAGGAAGCCGACGCCGGCGCGCAGGATCGGCGCCAGCGTGAGTTTCTTGCCGGCGATCTTCGGCGCCTGCATCGGTGAGATCGGCGTCTCGATGTCGACCAGCTCCAGCGGCAGGTCGCGCGTCACCTCGTAGCCGAGCAGCATCCCGATCTCGTTGAGGATTTCGCGAAAGCTCTTGGTCGAGCGGTCCTTCTCCCGCATCAGGGAGAGCTTGTGCTGGACCAGGGGGTGGGCGACGACGTTGACGCTGCTTGTGCTCATGAAACCGATCTACACGGTTCCGTGAGATTTCGCCAGATCGGCAAGTCTGTTCGCTCAAGCCTTTTTCCGCGGAAATAGGCGGCTCAGGCCGGCCCGGGCGACCGCACTTCAGGCCCGGCTGCTTGCCTCATAGGCAAGCCATGGTCAATTCGCGGTCGATCGCCTGCGGGCTAGATCCCAAGCCCGCGCGCGACGAGCGTGATGACGATCGTCAGCACCGCGCCCCAGACCAGGCTCAGCGTCATGGTCAGGACCGTCGTGGTGACGGCGTGCTCGAGATGTCCCTTGAGGAGGTGCACGTTACTTGTCCGTGGCCGGCGCAGCGCCGATGCGCAGGGCGAGCAGCAATACACCCATCAGCGCGGCCAGCATGGCGAGCTTGAACTTGATCATGGATTGGGCCTTGCCATGATGCGCGCCAGAAGCCGCTTCGCTGCCTGCGCCAGCACGATCAGGACATTGCCGCGGTTCTCGACGTCGAGCTCGATGGTGTCGGTGGGGAATACCAGCGCGCAGCGCGCGGGCGCGCTGTGACGATGCGCGAAATCGACCGCCGAGCTCTTGAACAGGAACAGGCCGCCGACGCGCCCGTTCGCTTCGCGCGCGACCCAGAGGCCGGCGCTGTTGCGTCCGATGAAGAAGGCGGGAATGGCGGTGCTGACGACGTCAGGATCGAGCGGCTTGAGGGTTGCCATGTCGGGCCGGTGACGGGACGCCTGAAGCGCGATTGCGGCCATCGCGGCGTCTTCACACATCTGCAAGGTCATGGGAGCCTCCCGGCCGATCAGCCGTGCATGTGCCAGACATAGATCGCGGTCCTCAGCGCGATCAGGGCGGTGAGCACGCTGCCCATCGAGAACAGCGTGCGCGCGCCGAGCGCGAGGCGCTTGAGCTGGGCCTTGCGCGCGGTCGAGATTCGCGGCGAGCCCGCATCGAAGGGGCGGTCAAGGCCATGTGTCAGGATCGACATTCTGTAAGTCCTTATCTGGTGCGGCGAGGTGGCCGTTCCGATCATGCCTTCCAGGATGATGACCGCTGCGTAGGATTGCGAGATGAGTGCCGAGGGCGCCGCATAGGAATGTCATAAGTGGCGCGAGGCGTCAGGCGCCGACGCTGTCGATCAGCTCCTCGTCGGCGATCGCGGCGAAGGCCCCGAGCAGGACGACGCGCACGGCGAAGCGCAATCACCCGTGCCGGGCTCAGGGTCCGCGGTATGTTCGAAGATGGCGGCAAGGTGTAAACCTGTCCGGCCGGCTCAGCTGAAATTCTCGCAAGCTGCCGGCTGGTAGAGCGGATCCAGCGCGGGGCGCACGGTCGGGACGCTTGGCCGCGACGCCTCGACGGCCAGCGCCTGAACCTCGACGAACGCCGAGAGCAAGGCCAGCGCGAGGTCGCCATGGCAGCCTTCGACCGCCGCATCGAGCCAATCCGGCAATTCGCGCTCCCGCGAGAGCGCGCAGTGCCATTCACCTTCGTCATAGGCGATGCGGCGGACGCGCCACCGCGGCAGCTCGAGCTCCATCAGCGTCAATGCCGCATCGGTCCAGGCCTCCGCATCGATCAGATGCGAGAGGCGCGCCGCGCGCTCGCTCTGCCCGAGCAACGGGACGCGCCGGCAGCTCTTGTCGATGATTTCGAGCATCAGCGGCCGCGTCACGGCCTGCGTATGTCGCAAGCGGTCGCCGAGTGACGGCAGATCGTGGTGTCGGAGAGCAACATT
Source organism: Bradyrhizobium sp. BR 10289 (assembly GCF_019455385.1). Taxonomy (GTDB): domain Bacteria; phylum Pseudomonadota; class Alphaproteobacteria; order Rhizobiales; family Xanthobacteraceae; genus Bradyrhizobium. Next base: position 99,573 of record NZ_JACOFR010000013.1, on the reverse strand, counting down.
CATGTCAGGCCTCCTGGGATTGGCGTCGGTCAGTCGGCCGGCTTGCCCAAGCTGGCTGGAACGGCATTTGAAAACCAGATGAGGAGGGGGCACGAGGTATAGGAATTTCATAAGTGTGGGGATGGATCCCGGATCGGCGCTTCGCATGTCCGGGACGACAGCGGAGGTGGCCTCGCGCGTTGTGCTCGAACGCGTTCCAGCCCCCCAGCCCTTTATGGGATTCCTATAAGGTCGCCATAGGGCTCATCTCGAAAACCTATGCGCGTGATGGCACCTCAGCGCAGTGAAACTTCCGGCCGATTGCCGGAAGCATGCATTGTACTGGCGCAGCGGCCGGCCGGGATCCAGAAGCGGTAACGCCCGGATATCGTCGCGCAACGAGGAGAACTCTCCATGATGGACATTCTGATGCTGGCGCTGGGCTTCGCCTTCTTCGCCCTGGCGATCGGCTACACCTATGCCTGCGAACGGCTGTGAAGGAGCGGACCATGATCTTCGATTATGCGCTCGCGGGCGTCGTCTCGTTCGGCCTGCTGGTCTACCTCACCTATGCATTGCTGCGGCCCGAGCGGTTCTGAGCCGTGCTCGTCATTGTGAAATTGCTGCTGGCCGACGCCGTACTCGTCACCGGCCTTCTCGCGCTGCTCCTGCCGCTCCTGCGGACGCAAAGTCCGAAGGGTTGCACAAAGTCTGAAGGGTTCATGCCATGACTATGATCGGTTGGCTCCAGATCATTCTCTACTGCGTCATCGTCGTCGCGCTGACCAAGCCTCTCGGCTGGTACATGACGCGCGTCTTCAACGGCGAGCGGACGTTGCTGTCGCCGGTGCTGCGTCCGATCGAGGCCGGCATCTACTGGATTTCCGGCGTCGACGAGAGGCGCGAGCAGCATTGGCTGACCTATACGGTCGCCATGTTGCTGTTCCATGTCGGCGGCTTCCTCATCATCTACGGCGTGATGCGGCTCCAGGCCGTGCTGCCGTTCAATCCGGCCGGACAGTCGGCGGTCGCCGAGGATCTCTCCTTCAACACGGCGATCTCCTTCATCACCAACACCAACTGGCAGAACTACGGCGGCGAGAGCACGATCTCTTATCTCGTGCAGATGCTCGGCCTGACGCACCAGAACTTCCTGTCGGCTGCCACTGGTATCGCGTTGGCAGTCGCCCTGATCCGGGGCTTCTCGCGGGCCTCGATGCGCACGGTCGGCAATTTCTGGGTCGACGTCACCCGCACCACGCTCTATGTGCTACTGCCGATCTGCGTGGTCTACACGCTGTTCCTGGTCTGGCAGGGCATCCCGCAGACGCTCGGTGACTATGTCGAGGCCACCACGCTCGAGGGTGCCAAGCAGACCATCGCGGTCGGCCCGGTGGCCTCCCAGGTCGCGATCAAGATGCTGGGCACCAATGGCGGCGGCTTCTTCAACGCCAACGCCGCGCACCCCTTCGAGAACCCGACCGCGCTGTCGAACTTCGTGCAGATGCTGTCGATCTTCACGCTCGGCGCCGCCCTGACCAACGTGTTCGGCCGCATGGTCGGCAACCAGCGCCAGGGTTTTGCGATCCTCGCCGTGATGGGCGTGCTCTTCGTCGCCGGCGTTGCCGTGACCTATTGGGCGGAAGCCAGCGGCACCTCGACGCTGCAGGCGCTCGGCCTCACCGGCGGCAACATGGAGGGCAAGGAAGTCCGCTTCGGCATCGTTGCGTCCTCGCTGTTCGCCGTGATCACCACCGCGGCCTCCTGCGGCGCGGTCAACGCCATGCATGACAGCTTCACCGCGCTCGGCGGCATGATCCCGTTGATCAACATGCAGCTCGGCGAGATCATCATCGGCGGCGTCGGTGCTGGCCTCTATGGCATGCTGCTGTTCGTCGTGCTCGCGATCTTCGTGGCGGGCCTGATGGTCGGCCGCACGCCGGAATATGTCGGCAAGAAGATCGAGGCGCGCGAGGTCAAGATGGCGATGCTCGCGATCCTGGTGCTGCCGCTGATGTATCTCGGCTGGACCGCGGTCGGCGTGGTCTATCCGGCGGCGGTCGCCTCGATGGCCAATGCCGGCCCACACGGCTTCACCGAGGTGCTCTACGCGTTTACCTCGGCGACCGGCAACAACGGCTCGGCTTTCGCAGGCCTCACCGGCAACACCTTATTCTACAACCTCACGCTCGCCAGCGCGATGTTCGTCGGCCGCTTCTTCATGATCGTCCCGGCGATGGCGATCGTGGGCTCGCTCGCGGCCAAGAAATCGATCCCGCCATCGGCCGGCACGTTCCCGACTACGGGCGGGCTGTTCGTCGGTCTCGTCGTCGGCGTGATCCTGATCATCGGCGGCCTGACGTTCTTCCCCGCGCTCGCGCTCGGTCCGATCGTCGAACACCTCGCGATGAATGCCGCTCAAGTGTTCTGATCGAACCTTTTCCGATTGTTTGGAGTGACCTCCATGGATACGATGAAACTGCAAAAACGCGCCCCGATGTCGGCGATGCTCGATCCCAAGATCGTGCTCCCCGCGATCAGGGCCTCCTTCGCCAAGCTCGACCCGCGGCTGATGGTGAAAAATCCCGTGATGTTCGTGGTCGAGATCGTGGCCGCGCTCACCACCGTGATCTTCCTGCGCGACCTCGTCACGGGCGGTGCCGGTCTCGGCTTCACCTTCCAGATCATCCTCTGGCTCTGGTTCACGGTGCTGTTCGCCAACTTCGCCGAGGCCGTGGCCGAAGGCCGCGGCAAGGCGCAGGCGGACTCGCTGCGCAAGACCCGCACCGAGAGCCAGGCCAAGCTCCTGACCGGTGCCGGACAGGCGTTCAAGCTGGTGCCGGGCACCAGCCTGAAGGTCGGCGACATCGTGCTGGTCGAGGCGGGCGACACCATCCCGTCAGACGGCGAGGTGATCGAGGGTGTCGCCTCCGTCAACGAGGCCGCGATCACCGGTGAATCCGCGCCTGTCATTCGCGAATCCGGCGGCGACCGTTCGGCCGTCACGGGCGGCACGCAGGTGCTGTCGGACTGGATCCGCGTCCGCATCACGGCAGCGCAGGGCTCGACCTTCATCGATCGCATGATCAAGCTGGTCGAGGGCGCCGAGCGGGCCAAGACGCCGAACGAGATCGCGCTCAACATCCTGCTCGCCGGCCTCACCATCATCTTCGTGTTCGCCACCGTCACCATTCCGAGCTATGCCGCCTATGCCGGCGGCTCGATCTCGGTGATCGTGCTGGTCGCGCTGTTCGTGACGCTGATCCCGACCACGATCGGTGCACTGCTCTCGGCGATCGGCATCGCCGGCATGGACCGTCTCGTCCGCTTCAACGTGCTGGCGATGTCCGGCCGCGCGGTGGAGGCCGCCGGCGATGTCGACACGCTGCTGCTGGACAAGACCGGCACCATCACGCTCGGCAACCGCCAAGCGACCGCCTTCCGTCCCGTCCGTGGCGTCACCGAGCAGGAGCTGGCGGACGCCGCCCAGCTCGCCTCGCTCGCCGACGAGACCCCGGAAGGCCGCTCCATCGTCGTGCTGGCAAAGGAGATGTACGGCATTCGCGGCCGCGACATGGCCGAGCTCGGTGCCACCTTCGTCCCGTTCACGGCGCAGACCCGCATGAGCGGCGTCGATGCCGGCGGCTCGTCGGTGCGCAAGGGCGCGGTCGATGCCATGCTCAACTATGTCGGCGGCGGCGCGCCGCTGGCCGTTGCCTCCGGCAACACGGCGCGTGCGATGCAGCCCGCCGCGCTCTCGGACGTCGGCCGCGAGATCCAGACCATTGCCGACGAGATCTCCAAGGCCGGCGGCACGCCGCTGGCGGTGGCGAAGGATGGAAAGCTGCTCGGCGTCATCCAGCTCAAGGACATCGTCAAGGGCGGCATCCGCGAGCGTTTTGCCGAGCTGCGCCGCATGGGCATCCGCACCATCATGATCACCGGCGACAACCCGATGACGGCTGCCGCGATCGCAGCGGAAGCCGGCGTCGACGACTTCCTGGCGCAGGCAACGCCCGAGGACAAGCTCAAGCTGATCCGCGACGAGCAGGCCAAGGGTAAGCTGGTCGCCATGTGCGGCGACGGCACCAACGACGCGCCGGCACTCGCCCAGGCCGACGTCGGTGTCGCCATGAACACCGGCACGCAGGCCGCCCGCGAGGCCGGCAACATGGTCGATCTCGACTCCAACCCGACCAAGCTGATCGAGGTGGTCGAGATCGGCAAGCAGCTGTTGATGACGCGCGGTGCGCTCACGACCTTCTCGATCGCCAACGACGTCGCAAAATACTTTGCGATCATCCCGGCGATGTTCCTGGCGTTCTACCCGCAGCTCAACGTGCTCAACGTCATGAATCTGTCGAGCCCGCAGAGCGCCATCCTGTCGGCAATCATCTTCAATGCGCTGATCATCATCGGCCTGATCCCGCTGGCGCTGAAGGGCGTCGCCTACCGCGCGGTCGGTGCCGGCGCGCTGCTCCGCCGCAACCTCCTGATCTACGGGCTCGGCGGCATCGTCATCCCCTTCATCGGTATCAAGGCGATCGACCTCGTCGTCGTCGCCCTGCACCTGGCCTGACCCATCGTCATTGCGAGCGAAGCGAGGCAATCCAGAAATGTTTCCACGGTTGACGGCCTGGATTGCTTCGTCGCTTCGCTCCGCGCAATGACGAAAGTATTCGGAGAAAACACATGCTCAGAGAAATCCGCCCCGCCATCGTCCTGCTGCTGGTGCTCACCGCCATCACGGGCATCGCCTATCCGCTCGCGATGACCGCCATCGCCGGCGCGATTTTTCCCGCGCAGGCGCAAGGCAGCCTGATCGAGAAGGACGGCAAGGTCGTCGGCTCCGCCCTGATCGGACAGGAGTTCAAGGACGACAAATATTTCCACGGCCGCCTGTCGGCGACGCTGGCGCCCGACCCCAATGATTCGACCAAGACGGTTTCGGCGCCCTACAACGCCGCCAATTCCGGCGGCTCCAATCTCGGCCCGACCAGCAAGGCGCTGGCCGACCGGCTGAAGGAGGACGTGGACGAGCTGAAAGCCGAGAATCCGAACGCCGCCGTGCCGGTCGATCTCGTGACCACCTCTGCCAGCGGCCTCGACCCCGATATCTCGCCGGAAGCCGCGCAATTCCAGGTACCGCGCGTGGCGAAGGCCCGGAATATGCCGGAGGACGCGGTGAAGCAGCTCGTGGCCTCCAACGTCCAGGGTCGTTTTCTCGGCTTGCTGGGCGAACCGCACGTTAACGTATTGGCCTTGAACCTCGCGCTCGATCGCGCCGCCGCGAAGTAGCGGTCTAGGCTCGCGGCGTTGCTATGATTATACTGACAAGATGGTCCGAGAGCGCCGCGATCCCGAACAACGTCCCTCGCCCGAGGCGCTGCTGGAAGCCGCGCGCCGGGAGGAGAGCGCGAGCGGCAAGCTGAAGATCTTCGTCGGCGCAGCCCCCGGCGTCGGCAAGACCTACGAGATGCTGCAAAGCGCCCATGCCAGGCGCAAGGCCGGCATCGACGTCGTGGTCGGGTTCGTCGAGACCCATGGCCGCGCCGAGACCGAGGCGCTGGTGCGCGGGCTGGAGGTGGTCCCGCGCAGGAAGATCGAGTATCGCGGCCAGACGGTCGAGGAGATGGACCTCGACGCCATCATCGCGCGCCGGCCGCGCATTGCGCTGGTCGACGAGCTCGCCCACACCAATGCCGCCGGGAGCCGGCATCCCAAGCGTTATCTCGACGTCGAGGAGCTGCTGTCCCACGGCATCGACGTCTACACCGCCGTCAACATCCAGCACATCGAGAGCCTGAACGACGTCGTCGCCCAGATCACCCATGTGCGGGTGCGCGAGACGGTGCCGGACTCGATCTTCGACCGCGCCGACGCGATCGAGCTGATCGACCTCACGCCCGACGATTTGATCCAGCGGTTGCGGGAAGGCAAGGTCTATGTCCCCAGGCAGGCCGAGCGGGCGCTCGAGCATTATTTCTCGCCCGGCAATCTGACCGCGCTGCGCGAGCTGGCGCTGCGCCGCACGGCCGATCGGGTCGACGAGCAGCTGCTTAATCACATGCAGGCCAACGCGATCGCCGGGCCCTGGGCGGCGGGCGAGCGCATTCTCGTCTGCGTCAGCGAGGATCCGCGCGCCGCCGGCCTCGTGCGTTACACCAAGCGGTTGGCCGACCGGCTGCATGCGCCGTTCACCGCGATCTCGATCGAGACGCGGCGATCGCTTCAGCTGTCCGACGACGAGCGCGACCGGCTCGCCGATACGCTGCGGCTCGCGGAGTCGCTGGGCGGCGAGGCGCTGACCATTCCCGCCGTCGGCCGCCGCATCGCCGACGACGTCATCAACTTCGCGCAAGGCAACAACGTCACCCAGATCGTGATCGGCAAGTCGACGCGGTCACGCTGGTTCGAGATGACGCGCGGCTCGGTCGTGCACGATCTGGTGCGCCGCGCCGGCAATATCAGCGTTCACGTCATCCCCGGCGACGAGCTGACCGGTGAGGGGACGCCCAAGACGGCGGTGCAGACCGCCGCGCGCTCGGAACCGTTCAACCCGCTGCCTTATCTGAAGGCCCTTGGCATCGTGCTGGTCGGGCTCGGCGCCGCCGAGCTGATTCAGCCGCGCTTCGGCATCGAGAACGTGGACCTCGTGCTGCTGACGGCGGTGGTGGCCGTTGCCGTGCGCTACGGGCTGTGGCCGTCATTGCTCGCGACCGTCGCGGCCTCTCTGTCCTACAATTTCTTCTTCCTGCCGCCGATCTACACTTTCACGATCACCGACCCGACCAACGTCGCCGCCTTCGTCCTGTTCATGGTGGTGGCGATGATCGTGTCCAACGTCGCCGCGCGCGTGCGCACGCAGGCCGACACCGCGATCGGCCGCATCAGGACCACCGAGCAGCTCTACGCGTTCAGCCGGAAGCTCGCCGGCACCGCCACGCTCGATGACGTGCTGTGGGCGACCGCCTATCAGATCGCGCTGATGCTCAAGGTGCGCGTCGTGCTGCTGCTGCCGGAAGACGGCCTGCTGACGGTGAAATCAGGTTATCCGCCGGAGGACGAGCTCGACCAGGCTGATCTCGCCGCCGCGAACTGGGCCTGGAGCAATGACCGCACGGCAGGCCGCGGCTCCGATACGCTGCCGGGTGCCAAGCGGCTGTTCCTGCCGATGCGCACCGGGCGCGGCCCGATCGGCGTCATCGGCATCGACAACGACCGCACCGGCCCGCTGCTGACGCCCGATCAGCGCCGGCTGCTGGATGCGCTGGTGGACCAGGGCGCGCTCGCAATCGAGCGTGTGCTTCTCGTCGAGGACATGGATCGCGTCAAGCGCACCGTCGAATCCGAGCGGCTGCGCTCGGCGCTTTTGACCTCGATCTCGCATGATCTGAAGACGCCGCTAGCTTCGGTGTTAGGTGCCGCCTCTACCATGCGCGATCTCGCCGGCGCCCTGTCCGACACCGAGAAGCGCGATCTGCTCGCCACGGTGATCGACGAGTCCGAGCGGCTCAACCGCTTCATCGCCAATCTGCTCGACATGACCAAGCTCGAATCCGGCGCCATCGTGCCCAACACGGCGCTGCACGATCTCGGCGAGATCGTCGGCAGCGCGCTGCGGCGGGCGAGCAAGATCCTCACCGCTCACAAGGTGGAGCTGGTGCTGGCGGCCGACCTGCCGATGCTCCAGCTCGATGCCGTGCTGTTCGAGCAGGTACTGTTCAACCTGCTGGACAATGCCGCCAAATATTCTCCGCCCGAGACCACGATCTCGATCAAGAGCCAGCGCGAGCGGGATCAGGTGGTGCTTCAGATCGCCGATGAAGGCGGGGGCATTCCGCCCGGGGAGCTCGAAAGCGTGTTCGACAAGTTCTACCGTGTGCACAAGGGTGATCACGTCCGTCCCGGTACCGGACTCGGGCTGGCCATCTCCCGCGGCTTCGTCGAGGCGATGCGCGGCACGATCTCGGCCGCCAATCGCAGCGACCGCAGCGGTGCCGTTCTCACCATCCGTCTGCCGATTCCCGCGCAGGCCCGCGCATTGGACACCGCCGCATGAGTGCTGCCCCGATCAAGGTTCTGGTGATCGACGACGAGCCGCCGATCCGAAAATTGCTGCGGATGGGGCTGTCGACGCAGGGCTATGAGATCCTGGAGGCGCCGAACGGCAAGACTGCGCTGGAGAAGCTGGCTGAGGAGCCCGCGCTGATCATCCTCGACCTCGGCCTGCCCGACATCCAGGGCCATGAGCTCTTGCGCACGATCCGCGCCCGCAATGAAGCCGTGCCGATCGTGGTGCTATCGAGCCGCGGTGATGAGGCCGGCAAGGTGCAGGCGCTCGATCTCGGCGCCGATGATTATCTGACAAAGCCGTTCGGCATGGACGAGCTGCTGGCGCGCCTGCGCGCCGCGCTGCGGCATCAGCTCCAGGTCCAGGGCGAACGCCCGGTGTTTCGCACCGGCGATCTCTCCGTCGATCTCGTCCGCCGCATCGTCAAGCTCGGCGATCGCGACGTCAAGCTGTCGCCGAAGGAGTACGATCTCCTGCGCGTGCTGGTGCAGCATGCCGGCAAGGTGCTGACTCACCGTTTCCTGCTCAAGGAGCTGTGGGACGAGCTGACCGACGCGCAATACTTACGCGTCTATGTACGCCAGCTTCGGCAGAAGATCGAGGCCGATCCGGAGCGTCCGCAATATGTGCTGACGGAAACGGGAATCGGGTACCGGCTGAGAGCGGGGGATTAGCACTCTCTCCGTCGTCATGGCCGGGCTTGTCCCGGCCATCCACGCCTTTACGTGCGGCACGAAGAACGTGGATGCCCGGGACAAGCCCGGGCATGACGAGAACTGTAGGGTGCGCAAAGCGAAGCGTGCCCACGATCTATCGTGATCATGGAGAGGTGGTGGGCACGGCGCGTCGCGCCTTTGCCCACCCTACGATATCGAGTGCTGGGCGAGCAGTCAGCCCGCTTTCCGATGCCGCGCCGTCGACCGGTGCGCCTTCTTCGGGGCATGCCGTTGCCCCGTCGCCCGCCGCGCATGCGACTTCGCCGCTGTCTTCTTTGCGCCGCGTCCTTTCAGGCTCTGTTTCAGCGCGTCCATCAGGCTGACGACGTTGCTCGGCTTCTCCTCGCGCTCGGGCAGCTCGATCGTCTTGCCGCTCGCCTTGCGCTTCACCAGGGCTTTCAGCGCGGTCTCGTAGTCGTCCTTGAATTTGCTCGGGTCGAAATGCGCGGCCTTGCTGTGCAGGATATGGCCGGCGAGGTCGACCATGTCCTTGGTGATCTTCGGGCTCTTGATGTCGCCAAAAAACTCGCCCTCGTCGCGCAGCTCGTAGGGGAAGCGCAGCGTGGTGCCGAGCAGGCCTTTGCCGAGCGGCTCGATCGCAATGATATGCTCGCGGTTGGTCAGCACGATTTTTGCCAATGCGACGCGGTCCTGGTCCTTCATGGCGTCGCGGATCACGGCAAAGGCGTCGACCGCGGCCTTGCCGTCGGGCGCGATGTAATAGGGGTGGTTGAGATAGCGCTGGTCGATCTCCTCGCTCGGCACGAAGCTCTCGATGTCGATGGTGTGGTTGCTCTCGATCTGGACCGCCTCGAGCTCCTCCGGCTCGATCTCGACATACTTGCCCTTGCGCAGCTCGTAGCCGCGGCCCTTCTGGTCGCTCTCGACGATGTCGCCGGTCTCGGCATCCACCATCTGCTGCTTGAGCCGGTTGCCGGTCTCGCGGTTGATCATGTGAAACCGTGTCTTCTCGGCGGCGGTGGTCGCCGGGTAGAGCACAACCGGGCAACTGACCAGCGACAGCTTCAACGTTCCCTTCCAATAGGCACGGGGAGCCATTCCATTCTCCAGCGTTATCAAGGCGTTTTGGAACCCCAACCCTCCCATCGGGTTTTGGTTCCGGACGGGACTCTGGCCGTGATAGGCTGAATGCCGAAAAGGAAAGCGGGACCGATCGTGCTGCAAAAGCTCTCCACTTATCGAAAGAAGCGTGATTTCGAGAAGACGCCCGAGCCATCGGGCAAGACCGCGGTGGCGCCGTCGAAGCAGCGACGTTTCGTGATCCAGAAGCACGACGCGACCCGGCTCCATTACGATCTCCGGCTCGAATTTGACGGCGTCTTCAAGTCCTGGGCCGTGACCAAGGGGCCCTCGCTCAATCCGCATGACAAGCGGCTGGCGGTCGAGGTCGAGGACCATCCGCTCGACTATGGCGATTTCGAAGGGACGATTCCGGAAGGGCAGTATGGCGGCGGCACCGTCATGCTGTGGGATCGCGGTACCTGGGAATCGGATGATCCCGAAGCCGGCTTCAAGAAGGGTGACCTGAAGTTCACTCTGCACGGTGAGAAGCTGCATGGCAGCTGGGTGCTCGTGCGCATGCGTAACCGCGGCGGGGAAAAGCGCACCAACTGGCTGCTCATCAAGCACCGCGACGACTATGCCAGCGAGGATGAGGACATCCTCGCGGAGGACAAGTCCGTCGCGTCCGGTCGCGCTATGGAGCAGATCGCCGGCGGCAAAGGGCGAGCCCCCAAGCCGTTCATGCTGGCGAGAGGCAAAGGCAAGGCCGATGCGGTCTGGCAATCCAACCGCGCCGAGGAGACCAAGGGGCGGACCGTCAAGCCGGCGCCTCGCGCGGCGTTGAGGAGCAGCACGGCCGCGAAGCATAAGACGTCGAAGAAGAAGGCTACGACCGCGACGACAGCCAAGACGGTCTCGGAGATGCCAGACTTCGTGGAGCCGCAGCTCTGCACGTCGGTGGAGCGGCCGCCGGCCGCCGATGGCTGGTGTCACGAGATCAAGTTCGATGGCTATCGCGTCCAGCTCCGCGTCGAGGACGGCACGGCGACGCTGAAGACGCGCAAGGGCCTCGACTGGACCGACAAGTTCGCGTCGATCGCGAAGGAGGCGACAGAGTTGCCGGACATGCTGATCGACGGCGAGATCGTCGCGCTCGACCACAACGGCGCGCCGAACTTTTCCTCGCTGCAGGCCGCGCTGTCGGACGGCAAGTCCGAGGACCTGATCTTCTTTGCCTTTGACCTCCTGTTCGCGGAGGGCCTCGATTATCGCCGCCTGCCGCTCGGCGAACGCAAGAGTCGTCTCAAGGAACTGCTGGAGGCGCGCAAGAAGAAGACGAGCCAGATCCGCTATGTCGAGCATTTCGAGAGTGGCGGCGATGCGGTGCTGCAATCGGCCTGCAAGCTCGAGCTCGAAGGCGTGGTGTCGAAGAAGCTCGATGCGCCTTATCGCTCGGGCCGCACCGAGAGCTGGACCAAGGCGAAATGCCGCGCCGGTCATGAGGTCGTGATCGGCGGCTACAAGACAACCAATGGGAAATTCCGTTCCTTGATGGCGGGCGTGCATCGGGGCGATCATCTCGCCTTCGTTGGTATGGTCGGGACCGGATTTGGCGCCGACAAGGTCAAGCGCATCATGCCGTCGCTGAAGGCGATGGCAGCCAGGGAAAGTCCCTTCGGCGGCAAGAATGCGCCGAAGAAGACGCGCGACGTCCACTGGCTCAAGCCGGAGCTCGTGGCCGAGATCGAATTCGCCGGCTTTACCGCCGACGGCAATATCCGTCAGGCTGCGTTCAAGGGCCTGCGGCAGGACAAGCCGGCGGAGGAGGTCGAGGCCGAAACGCCTGCGGATACCGAACTAGCGGAGCCGTCGGCGAGGAAGCGCGCCGCGCCGAAGGCAGGCAAGCGGAAGGAGACCGGTACGGCCGAGGTGATGGGCGTCGTGATCTCCAAGCCGGACAAGGAGCTGTGGCCGGATGCCGGCGACGGCGAGGGCGTCACGAAGCTCGATCTGGCGCGCTATTTCGAGGCCGTCGGCGGCTGGATGATCACGCATCTCAAGGGTCGCCCCTGCTCGATCGTGCGTGCGCCTGACGGCATTGGCGGCGAAAAGTTCTTCCAGCGCCATGCCATGCAGGGCAGCTCGAACCTGCTCGAGCTTGCCAAGGTCTCCGGCGATCGCAAGCCGTATCTACAGATTGATCGGGTCGAGGGCCTTGCTGCGGTCGCACAGATCGGCGGTCTCGAGCTGCATCCCTGGAATTGCGCGCCCAACGCCTACGACACGCCAGGCCGGTTGGTGTTCGACCTCGATCCTGCGCCGGACGTAACGTTCGCCGATGTAGTCGAGGCGGCCAAGGAGATGCGGCAGCGCCTCGCCGACTTCGGCATGGAGAGCTTTTGCAAGACCACCGGCGGCAAAGGCCTGCATGTGGTGGTGCCGCTGCTCCATGGCGCGCGTGACAAAGTCAGCTGGAAAGAGGCAAAGGCGTTCGCGCAGGGCGTCTGCCAGTGGATGGCCGACGACGATCCCGAGCACTATCTGCTCAACATGTCCAAGAAGCTGCGCAACGGAAAGATTTTCCTCGACTATCTGCGCAACGATCGCATGTCCACGGCCGTCGGGCCCCTGTCTCCCCGCGCGCGAGACGGCGCGACAGTGTCGATGCCGGTGACTTGGGCGCAGGTGAAGGGCGATCTCGATCCGAAGCGCTATACGGTGCGAACGGTGCCGGGCCTGCTGGCACGCTCGAAGGCGTGGGATGGCTATGACGGCGCGGCTTCGTCGATCAAGGCGGCGATGAAGAAACTAGCGGGGAAGAAGAAGTAGGTCCGCGCTCAGGCGCTACTCTCGTAGGGTGGGCAAAGCGACTTGTCCGCCGTCGCTCGAAGAGCGAAGGCGGAAGCGTGCCCACGATTTTTCTCGTTACGGTGAGGGAAGGTGGGCACGGCGCAAGTGCGCCTTTGCCCACCCTATGAATTCTCGCCTAGATCCTGCCCAGCAGCAGCAATATCAGCAGAATCACGATGACGAGCCCGAGGCCGCCGCCGCCGTAATAGCCGGTGCCGTAGAACGGACCGCCGCCGATTCCGCTGAAGCCGCCGAGCAGCGCGATGACCAGGATGATCAGAATGATCGTACCGATAGACATAACAATCTCCTCCAGCCCTTCGTGAAAAGGGTCGTTTGCACTTGTCCCGTGGTGCGGGGGCAACTTGCCGCAGGCTTTATGGTTCCGGTTTTGAAACAGAGCCTGCGCTGCAACTTGCATGGAACCTTTGCGCATTCGGCCGGCATGACTATGTGAGGATTCATCAACGCAGGGCAGGGACCATGTCAGCACCGCTCGTCGTCTCCATTCCGCATCGTCTCGGCCGCGAGGAAGCGGTACGCAGGCTCAAGACCGGGCTCGGCCGTGCGGCGGCGAGCCTCCCGGTGATGCAGGTGGAGGAGGAGCGCTGGAGCGGCGATACCATGGCCTTTCGCATCCGCGCGCTCGGGCAGATGGCGACGGGGCAGGTCGACGTCGCTGAGGATCACGTCAGGGTCGAGGTGGTGCTGCCGTGGCTGTTGCAGCGCTTTGCCGAGATGGCGCAGGCGGCCATCCGCAAGCGCGGGCAATTGCTGCTGACGAAGGACGAGGGAAAGTAGCCGTCAGGCGCCCACGCGTTGCCGCGAAGGCCGGACGGCGTCGGCAGCGCGGGCTTCGACGACGACGGCCGGAAAATCGCGAAATGCCTGTCCGACCGGAAGCTCGTTGCCCGAAAGGCCGGGCGCGGTATAGCCGGTGATGTCGACGGTCGCGTCAAAGCTATCGAGCGTAGGCCATTCGCGACCCGCCTGTGTGAAGGGCGCGAACTGGCGCCCGACCACGACGATCGCCGCCGACCTTCCATGGCGGCGCGCAAATGCGATGACATGGTCGGCGTGCGCGCCGCGCACCTCCAGCGGCTGGTAATCTCCCTGCGCGAAGACGTCGGCGAGGTCGTTCCGCAGCTTGAGCAGGCGCCGGGTCCAGGCGAGCTTGAGCTGGCCGTCCGGCCAGGTCTTGAGCAGGCTGCCCCAATCCGGTGCTTCCAACGGTGCCAGCGCCGCTTGCCGCGCAGCGAAATCCACAGGACGGCGGTTGTCGGGATCGACCAGCGACAGGTCCCAGGACTCAGTGCCCTGGTAAAAATCGGGCACGCCCGGCAGCGTTGCCTTCAGCGTGAGCTGGCTCAGCGAGTTGAGCGCGCCGAGCAGAGCGACGCGGCGGGCGAGGGTCTGCAGCGCGTCCAGAAATTCGCCTGACTGCGCGGGATCGAGAATCTTGTCGATGAAGCTCTTGATGCCGCTCTCATACGCCTCGTGCGGATTGAGCCAGCTCGTCTCTTCCTTGCCCTCGCGCGCGGCCTTGAGCGCATAGGCCTGAATCCGCGCGACGAAATTTTCATCCGGTCCTTCGAGCGGCCAGGCGCCCAGCAGCGTCTGATAGAGCATGTATTCGAACGTCGCCGACGGTGCGCGCAGATGGCCGTTGAGCACGAGATGGGGGGCGTTGAGCACCTTCCAGCGCGACACCGCGCTGGTCCATTCGCCGGGAATTTCGCTCAAGGCCGCGATCCGCGCGCGGGCGTCCTCGCCGCGCTTGGTGTCGTGGGTCGCGGTCGCCGTCATCCCTAACGGCCATTCCTTGGCACGCGCCCGCATCGCGTCGTGGAAGGCGGGGATGGTGAGGCCGTTGCTTGCGGGATCGCCGCCGACTTCGTTGAGGGCGAGCAGCCGGTGGAACTGGTAGAACGCGGTGTCCTCCAGCGATTTCGCCATCATCGGCCCGGTGAACTGCTGCACCTTCATTGCAAAGCGGCGCACGCGGGGGGCGCTGTGCGGCGGGCGGCCGGGCTTGAGCAGGTCCATGGTCAGCGCGTCGCGCAGGAAATCGAAGATGCCTTCGTCGGCGGCGAACCATTCCCGGCGTGCGCGATCGATCGTGTCATCGATCAGTTTGCGGTCCGCGGCAGTCGGACCACTGTTGGTTAGATAGGTGCGATAGACCGGGAAATGCAGCACGTAGAGCTCGAGCGCCTGCCTCAAACTGTCCGCCGAGAAATCGCGGGTCGAATAGTGCCCGTTGGCGATGCGCGCGAGCAGCCGCGTCAGCACGGTGAATTCGGATGTCAGCAGCGTCTCCAGCACGCGCCGTTTGGCGTCCTTGACATAAGGCGCGAGCCGCGGCGGCCGGTTGCTGATCTGCCGCCAGGTCTCGTCCAGCGCCTCCAGCCCCTTGGGATCGACCAGCACCTGCGTGATGACGTTCATCCACTCATAGCCGGTGGTGCCCTGGACGCCGGCGAAATGCGGCAGCTTCTCGTGCTCGCACAGGATCTTCTCGATCACCGTGTAGAACGGCTTTGTGTTGCCCTGCGCGTCGCGCACGAGGCGACGCAGCCGCTGGCAATATTGCGCGGGGTCGCGCAGGCCGTCGATGTGATCGAGGCGGATGCCCTGCAGCTTGCCGTCGGCGACGAGCTGCTTCACCAGCCGGTGCGTGGCGGCAAAGGTGCCGGGGTCCTCGACGCGCAGCCCTGCCAGCCCGTTGACGTCGAAGAAGCGGCGATAATTGATGTCGCTGGAGGCGAGCCGCCAGTGGCCGAGCTTGTAGTGCTGCCGCTCCAGCAGATGATGTAGCGCCAGCGTTGGCGCCGGGCGATCTTTCCCCGCGCGATAGGCGGCAAGGCCCTGTGCGATGATGTCGGCTGCGCCGGCGATCTCCTTCAGCTCCGTCTTGAAGCCGGGCGCCTCTTTGCGGTTCGGTCGCCGCAGTCCGGTGTAGCGGGCCGCGAGCGACAGCAGGCGCTTGCCGGCTTCGGTCTCGCCGGCGTCGACTTCCTTCACGGCCATGCGCAGGATTTCGCCATAGCGCTCCGGCGCGATCGGCAGGCGATGCTCGAAATACCAGGCGGAAAAGCTGCCTTCGTCGGCGTCGTAGCGCAGCTCGATCTGGCCACTCTCAAGTGCTTCGCCATAGGAGGCGCCGAGGATCGGCAGCAGCACGCCGCCGCGGGCGCGGAACGCCAGCTGGTCCCAGTCGATGTCGAAGGAGACCGCGTGCGGCGAGGCCTGGCCCCATTCCAGCACGTCGAGCCACCAGGGATTGTCGGCAAAGTGCACGCCGACATGGTTCGGCACGAAATCGATGATGAGACCGAGATCGTGCTTGATCAGCGTCTCGCTCAGTCGCGCAAAGCCGGCCTCGCCGCCGAGCTCGGGATTGAACTGGCCGTGATCGACGGTGTCGTAGCCGTGCGTCGAGCCCTTGCGGGCCTTCATCACCGGTGAGGCATAGAGATGCGTGATACCGAGCGACTTGAGATACGGCACCACCGCGGCCGCCTTGTCGAAGTCGAAATCCGCGGTGAGCTGCAGCCGGTAGGTCGCAAGAGGAATCGCCGAAGGCATATCAACCTCCGAGATGCCAGAGCACCGACCAGGGCGGAAGCCGCTCGCCGGTCGCGCCGCCCCAGATCGGCGCGCCCGGAGCGTTGCTCGCATAAGCGATGTCCTTGTCGGACAAATTGGCGGTCAGGCTCAGCGTGGTGCCGTCGCCCATGCGCCAATATCCGGTGAGAAGGCCGCTGTCGGCGGCCTCGGCATCGCCGAAGCGCGCGCCCTTCAGCCGCGGCGCGATCTCCTTATGGCGAAGCGCGAGCAGCTCGCGGATCAGCGCGAGCCGCGCCTCCTGCTGCTGAGTGCGGCGGGTCCAGTCGAGCACGGCCGATTGCGGCGTGGCCGGATCGAGCGGATCAGGCACCTCGTCGCCGTACTTCTCGTAGGCCCAGGCATATTCCTGCTTGCGCCCCTTGCGCACGGCATCGGCGAGGCCGCCCTGGAAATCGCAGAAGAACGGGAAGGGCGCAGTGGAGCCCCATTCCTCGCCCTGAAACAGCATCGGCACCATCGGCGCGAGCAGCGTCACCGCGAGCGCGGCCTCGATCTGCTGCGGCGATGCCAGGCTCTCCAGCCGGTCGCCGAGCGGGCGATTGCCGATCTGGTCGTGGTTCTGCAGGAAATTGACGAATGTCGCCGGCGGCAATTCGCCGCTCGGCTCGCCGCGCGGCTTCTTGCCCCAGAACTCCGAAATCTCGCCCTGATAGACGAAGCCCGAGGCGAGCGCGCGGGCGAGGTCCATGCGCGGGGTCTGGTAGTCGGCGTAATAGCCGTTGAGCTCGCCGGTCAGCATCACGTGCCAGACATGGTGATAATCGTCGTTCCACTGCCCGCGATATTTGCCGTTGGGCGGCTCCTGCGCGGCATCGAGCAGGCTGGCGCGGTTGTCGCCGTTCTCCAGCACGAGATGGATGTGGCGTCCCGTCGCCTTGGCGAGCTCGCCGGCGGCGACGCTGAGGTCGTGCAGCATCGACTGCTCGCCGGGGATCGCCATGATGTGGTTGGCGGCGTCCAGCCGCAAGCCATCGAAACGGTAGTCGGTGAGCCAGGACAGCGCATTCTCGACCGCGAAGGCGCGCACCTGCGGCACGCGATAATCGATCGCGCTGCCCCAGGGCGTGTGCGCGTCGGTGAAGAAAGTCGGCGCATAGCGGCCGAGGTAATTCCCCTCGGGACCGAAATGATTGTAGACGACGTCGAGAAACACCATCAATCCGCGCAGATGCGCCTCGTCGATCAGCGTCTTCAGGTCGTCGGGGCGGCCATAGGCGCTGTCGGGCGCGTACCACAAGACGCCGTCATAACCCCAGCCGCGCTTGCCGGCGAAATCGGCCAGCGGCATCAGCTCGACCGCGGTGATGCCGGTGGCCGCGAGATGATCGAGCTTGTCGATCATCGCGCGATAGGTGCCCTCGGCCGTAAATGTGCCGACATGGGTCTCGATCAGCACGGTCTCTTCCCAGGGACGGCCGCGCCAGTCCTTTGCGCGCCAATCGAACGCGTCGTGGTCGATCACCTCGCTGGGGCCGAACACGTCCTCGGGCTGGAAGGCGGAGGCCGGATCGGGCACATCGATCTCGTCGTCGATCCTGAACTTGTAGGAGCTGCCGACGGGAAGGCCCGCAATCTCGGCGACATACCAGCCATCCTGCCGGCGCTGCATCGCGTGCCGTCGCTCCAAGAGCAGATCGACGCGTCGCGCAGCGGGCGCCCACAGCCGGAACGACACGCCGTCTTTGGTCGGCTTCGCCCCGAAGGATGGCCTCATAGCGCCCCCGCGAAGGCGAGCACGGAGCGCGGCGGCGCCTTGCTGTCGCTTCCGGGCAGGAAATCAACGCTGTTGAGCCTGGCTTCGGTCGTGTTCAGGATCTGCTGCCAGCTCTTGTATTCGGGCATCTTTGGCAATTTGAATGCGATCTCTTCGGGGGCTGCGTTCAATACGATAAAGATCGCGGCGCTCCCCGGTTCCATCGGCCCCATCACATAGGAGAGGAACCGCCCGTCCGGGAATGTCCAGTCGCTCTCGGTCATCTCGTTGCCTTCGGGCGTCAACCACAGCGCGCCGTAGGAGAGGCCGTCCTTGGGGCGGCCGTCGAGCCAGCGATGGCTGCGCAGCTGGGAGAAGCGTTGGCGGATGCCGGCGAGACCGGCGACGAAATCGACCATGTCGTCGCCGTCCTTGCCGAGATTGTCCCAGCCGACCCAGCCGACCTCGTTGTCCTGGCAATAGGCGTTGTTGTTACCGCTTTGCGAATTGCCGACCTCGTCGCCGGCCAACAGCAACGGAACGCCTTGCGCCAGCATCAGGCAGGCCAGCACGTTCTTGCGAAGCTGCCGCCGCAACGCGAGGATCGCGGGGTCGTCGGTCGGGCCCTCGACACCGCAATTGTTGCTGTGGTTGTCGTTGGAGCCGTCGCGATTGTCCTCGCCATTGGCCTCGTTGTGCTTCTCGTTGTAGCTGAAGAGGTCGGCGAGCGTGAAGCCGTCATGCACGGTGATGTGGTTGATGCTGGCGCGCGGCCGCCGTCCGTCGTGATTGAACAGGTCGGAGGACGCCGTCATGCGGCTCGAGATGTCGCCGATCAGGCTGCCTTCGCCGCTCCAGTAGCGGCGCATGGCGCTGCGATAGCGGTCGTTCCACTCCGACCATTGCGACGGGAAGGCGCCAACCTGGTAGCCGCCGAGGCCGAGGTCCCATGGCTCGGCGACGAGCTTGACGGTCGCGAGCACCGGATCCTGGCGAATTGCCGTCAAAAATGAAATACCGCGATCAAAGCCGTTCGGGCCGCGTGCCAGCGTGGTGGCGAGGTCGAAGCGGAAGCCGTCGACGTGGCAGACCTCGACCCAGTAGCGCAAGGAATCCATCACCATTTGTAGCACGCGCGGATGGGTGAGGTTCACCGACGAGCCGCAGCCGGTGAAGTCGTCGTAATAGCGCGGGTTCTCGCGGTTCAGCCAGTAATAGGAGGCATTGTCGATCCCGCGATAGCACAGCGTCGGGCCGAGATGGTTGCCTTCAGCGGTGTGGTTGTAGACGACGTCGAGCATCACCTCGATGCCCGCATCGTGCAGCCGCGCCACCGTCGTGCGGAAGGAGTCGAGTGCGTTGTCCTGGGCGTAGCGCTGCTCCGGCGCGAAGAAGGACAGCGTGTTGTAGCCCCAGTAATTGGCGAGCTTCTTCTCCACCAGGATGCGGTCGTCGACGAAGGCGTGGACCGGCAGCAGCTCGATAGTCGTGACGCCGAGCTTCTTCAGATGCTCGATCATCGCCGGTGACGACAGTCCGCCATAGGTGCCGCGCAGATTCGGCGGCACGTCGTCGCGCTTCTGCGTCAGGCCCTTGACGTGGGCCTCGTAAATGATGGTGTCTTCCCACGCGATGTTGGGCCGGATCTCGCGTCGGCCCCAATTGAAGGTCTCGTCGACCACGACGCCCTTCGGCATGCCGCGCGCATTGTCGCGGCGGTCGAACGACAGATCCTCGCGCGGCGAGCCGGTGCGATAGGCGAAATGCGCGTCGCTCCAGACCAGCCGCCCCGCGAGCCGCTTGGCATAGGGGTCGAGCAGCAGCTTGTTGGCGTTGAAGCGGTGGCCGTGCTCGGGCTCGTAGGGGCCGTGCACGCGATAGCCGTAGAGCTGGCCGGGCGAGACGTCGTTAAGATAGCCGTGCCAGACATCCTCGGTGCGTTCGGGCAGCTCGATGCGCTCGAGCTCGCGTCGCCCCTGCGTGTCGAACAGGCATAGCTCGACCTTCTGCGCATTGGCGGAGAACAGCGCGAAATTGGTGCCGCGTCCGTCCCAGCTTGCGCCGAGGCGTGCGGGCGATCCAGCAGTCAGGCGCATCGGTCAGCTTTCCGGAACGAGGAAGATCGCGGCGAGGGGCGGGATCGTCAGGCGCAACTCGGGCGACTTGCCGTCGACCGTCCGGACCTCGCCAATGTTCCCGACATTGCTGCCGCCATAATGGGCGGAGTCCGAATTGAACACCTCTTTCCATTTGCCCGCAAAGGGTACAGGCACGCGATAGTTTTGATACACGTTCGGGGAGAAGTTGGCGACCACCAGGCACCGGGCGTGCTCGTCGATGCCCTTGCGCAGCCAGGCGAACACGTTGCGATTGGCATCGTCGGTGATCAGCCACTCGAACCCGGCGGGGTCGCAATCCATCTGATGCAGCGCCGGCACCGCGCGGTAGAGCCGGTTGAGGTCGCGGATCAGCGCCTGGATGCCCTGATGATATCGGTATTCGAGCAGGTGCCAGTCGAGCGACTGGTCGTGATTCCATTCGCGGCTCTGCGCGATCTCCGCGCCCATGAACAGGAGCTTCTTGCCGGGATGGCCGAACATGAAGCTGTAATAGGCGCGCAAGTTTGCAAAACGCTGCCATTCGTCGCCGGGCATGCGGCCGAGGATCGAGCGTTTGCCGTGCACGACCTCGTCATGCGACAGCGGCAGGATGAAATTTTCCGAGAAGGCGTAGTGCAGTCCGAACAGGATGTCGCCGTGGTGATGCTTGCGGTGGATCGGATCCTTGCTGATGTAGTTCAGCGTGTCGTGCATCCAGCCCATGTTCCACTTGTAGCCGAAGCCGAGCCCGCCGAACTCCACCGGGCGCGACACCTGCGGCCATGCCGTCGATTCCTCCGCCGCCGTGGTCGCCTGCGGGAAGCGCGCGAACAGCTCGGTGTTGAAGCGGCGCAGGAAGTTGATCGCCTCGATATTCTCGCGGCCGCCATACTGGTTCGGAATCCAGGCCCCCGGCGGGCGGCTGTAGTCGAGGTAAAGCATGGAGGCGACCGCATCGACGCGCAGGCCGTCGATGGCGTAGCGCTCCAGCCAGAACAGCGCGTTCGACACCAGGAAGTTCGTCACTTCGGTGCGGCCGTAATTGTAGATCAGGGTGCCCCAGTCGAGATGCCGGCCCTGCAGCGGATTGGCGTGCTCGTAAAGCGCCGTGCCGTCAAAATTGCCGAGCCCGTGCGGATCGTCGGGGAAGTGGCCGGGCACCCAGTCGAGCAGCACGCCGACGCCCTCGCGGTGGCAGGCATCCACCAGCGCAGCAAAATCCTCCGGTGAGCCGAACCGGCTGGTCGGGGCATAGAGGCCGGTCGGCTGATAGCCCCAGGAGCCGTCGAACGGATGCTCGCTGACGGGCAGGAATTCCAGATGCGTGAAGCCCATGTCGCGGGCATAGGCCGGCAGCTGCTCGGCCAGCTCGCGATAGGTCAGCCATTCATTGTCGCCCTTGCGTCGCCAAGAGCCGAGATGGACCTCGTAGATCGACATCGGTGCCGACAGCGCGTTGATGCCGTCAGGCGCCGGGCGCGGCCGCGGCAGATGCGCCTCGTCGAACACGATCGACGCGGTCTTGGGGCGCAGCTCTGTTGCGAATGCCATCGGGTCGGATTTCAGCGGCAGCAGATGGCCGTGCGGCCCGATGATCTCGAATTTGTAGTGATCGCCGCTCTTCGCATGCGGGATGAACAATTCCCAATAGCCGGCCCCGCGCACCCGCATCGGATGACGCCGCCCGTCCCAGAAATTGAAATCGCCGACCACGGAGACGCGCCGCGCGTTCGGCGCCAGCACGACGAAGGCGATGCCGTCGATGCCTTCCAGCGTCATCGGATGCGCGCCGAGCTTGTCGTAGAGGCGCTGATGGGTGCCTTCGCCGAGCAGATAGAGATCGAAATCGGTCAGGATCGGCGGGAAGCGATAGGCATCCTCGAACTCGACGACGTTGTCGCCGAACTTCGCGCGCAGCTGGTAGTGCTTCGAGCCGTTCGGCAGGGCGCCGATGAACAGGCCGGAATCGTGGACGCGGTCGAGCCGGGCCACCTCGCCATGCTCGCCGACCGCCTCGACATTGGACGCCTCGGGCAGGAATGCGCGCACCACGCTCTTGCCGCCCTCGGGATGTAGGCCGAGATAGTGGAAGGGGTCGGAGTGGCGGCCCTCGATGATCGCGTAGGCCTCGGCTGGCAATTTAGGCATGGGCTTCGCTCCCGGCACTGGACAGAATGCGAAGCAGTCCGGTCAGCGGCGCATGGAGCCCCTCAGGCCGGTGGGACAGTTCGTACTCTACTTCGTCGAACGCTTGATCAAGCAGGAAAAACCTTAACAGGCCCTCCGCGGCATGCCGGGCTTCCGGCCACAGTCGCCGGTCCGTCATGGCCTCGCGATAGGCGAACAGGAAGGCCGCGGTGGCGTGTTCGCGCCATTCCCCGAGCGCGGCGGTGAGCCGGCCCTGCTCCTCGGTCCCGCCCGAGAGCGCCCGGTTCAGCGCGGCGTTGACCGAAAGATCAATCGAGCGGACCAGGCCGGCGACATCGCGCGCGGCCGGCAGCTTGCGCCGCTTGTCGGCCAGATGCAGGTGCGGATCGCCGTCGAAATCGATGATGAAGATGTCGTCCTTCACAATCAGAGTTTGCCCGAGGCGGAAGTCGCCATGATGACGGATGTTCAACCCGCCAACCTTGGAAGGCAATAGCGCATTCAGATGGTCCGGCAAGGTCCCCCGGACTGCGGCCAGTTGATCGATCAGCGGCCGGTCCGCCTCGCGCAGGCCGTCGCGGCTGTCAGCCAGCCGCTCGAAAACCCGCTCGGCGCGCGCCTTGAGGTCGGATATCCAGCGCTTGGTGTCGGCGGCGCCGATCGGCTCGGGAGCAAGGTTGTCCGGCTTTGCCGCGGCCAGCGCCACATGCAGCTCGGCGAGCCGCCGGCCGATCTGCCCGATGAAGTGCAGGTAGAGCGACTGCTCCTGGGTCTGGCGCGGCTCCTCTCCCGCCGACAACAGCCGCTGCTCGTCGATATAGCGATCGAGATAGCCGGTGGTCACCGTCCAGCCGTCGCCCTGGTTCTCGACATAGGCGTGCAGCACGCCGAGCGCGCTGCGCTGGTCGTCCTCGACCAGCTCGACGCTGCCGAGCAGCGCCGGCGTGTTGGGGAAGCGGGCGACCTCCGTGAGGTAGGAGCCGATCTCGATCTCGGGATTGATGCCGCTTTCGAGCCGGCGATAGATTTTTGCGACATACTGGTTGTCGACCAGCGCGGTGCTGTTCGACTGCTCGATCGCGCGGATGCGCTCGGGTTCCTTGATGGTGTATTCGGCGAAACGGCTGGTGGCCTTGAACTCCAGCCGCAGATTGTTCTCGTCCACCACCAGGTTCTGCGACAGGTTGCGCAGGAATAGGCCGATGAAGATCTGCTCCGTCGCAACGTCGAGCAGCGTCCCCTCGCGCGCGCCCTGGCGCACGGCGGCGAGCGCCTTCGGGTTGAAGCGTTCGCGGTCGAAGCGCACCCACTCGATCTGCATCGGCATCACGTAGCGCGTCGCGACGGTGTCTTGTTGCGCCGCCTCGAAGAAAGCAATCCAGGGGCGGTTGTCGCCGATGTCGCAGAACGGGACCGCCGCGGTCAGCGTGGCCTTGATGTGTTTGGGATTGTGCTCGGGATACCAGCGCGCGCGAGACAGGAAGCCCGGCAGCACGTCGCGCTCGAACACGCCACGCTCGCGCGCCAGCGACACCCAGTTCGAATTGACGGGCACCACCAGCGTTTCGAATTCCGGCACCGCGCGCGGCGTCACCGGCTCGGACTTGTCGCGCTCCTTCAGCTGGAACCAGTAGAAGCCGTAGGGTCCCAGCGTGATCATGTAGGGCAGTTCGCCGATCGGAGGGAAGTGCGTCCGTCCCAGCATCTCCTGCGGGATGCGGTCCTTCCATGGCGACAAATCGAGCTCGGTCGCCTGTGCCGCGCGCGAGAGGTTGGCGACGCAGAGGATCACCTCGTCGCGGTACTGCCTGACATAGGCCAGCACGGCGCGGTTGGCCGGGCGGATGAAGGTCATGGTGCCGCGGCCGAAGGCGAGCGTCGACTTGCGCACCGAGATCAGCCGCTTGGTGGCGCTGAGCAGCGAGGACAGGCTGCGCGACTGCGCCTCGACGTTCACCGCTTCATACCCGTAGACGGGGTCCATGATCAGCGGCGCATAGAGCCGCGCGGGGTCGCAGCGCGAGAAGCCGCCATTGCGGTCGGGGCTCCATTGCATCGGCGTGCGGACGCCGTTGCGGTCGCCGAGATAGATGTTGTCGCCCATGCCGATCTCGTCGCCGTAATAGATGATCGGCGTGCCCGGGAACGAGAACAGCAGCGAGTTCATCAGCTCGATCTTGCGGCGGTCATTGTCCATCAACGGCGCAAGCCGCCGGCGGATGCCGACATTGATGCGGGCGCGCGGATCGTTGGCGTAGGTGGTCCAGAGATAGTCGCGCTCGACGTCGGTCACCATCTCCAGCGTCAGCTCGTCATGATTGCGCAGGAACAGCGCCCATTGGCAGCTCGCCGGAATATCCGGCGTTTGGCGCAGAATGTCGGTGATCGGGAAGCGGTCCTCCTGCGCGATCGCCATGTAGATGCGCGGCATCAGCGGGAAGTGATAGGCCATGTGGCATTCGTCGCCGCGGCCGAAATATTCCTGCACGTCCTCCGGCCATTGATTGGCCTCGGCCAGCAGCAGCTTTCCTTTCGAATAGGCGTCCAGCTCCTGGCGCAGCCGCTTGATGATCGCATGCGTCTCGGGGAGATTCTCGTTCGAGGTGCCCTCGCGTTCGCAGAGATAGGGAATAGCGTCCAGCCGGAAACCGTCGACGCCGGCGTCCAGCCAGCGCTTCATCACCTGGATGATGGCGCTGACGACGCGCGGATTGTCGAAGTTCAGGTCCGGCTGGTGCGAGAAGAAGCGGTGCCAATAGAACGCGCCCGCCTCGGGATCCCAGGTCCAGTTCGACTTCTCGGTATCGGTGAAGATGATGCGCGTGCCCTGGTATTTCTGGTCGGTGTCGCTCCAGACATACCAGTTGCGGGCGCTCGAGCCGGCCGGGCTGCGGCGCGCGCGCTTGAACCATTTGTGCTGGTCCGAGGTGTGGTTGACGACCAGCTCGGTGATGACGCGCAAGCCGCGCTTCTGCGCCTCCTGGATGAAGCGCTTGAAGTCCTTCATCGTCCCAAAATCGGGATTGACCGCACCGTAATCGCCGATGTCGTAACCGTCATCGCGGCCGGGCGAGGGATAGAACGGCAAGAGCCACAGCGCGGTGACGCCGAGCTCCTGCAGATAAGGCAGCTTCTCGGTCAGGCCGGCGAAATCGCCGATGCCGTCCTGGTTGCTGTCGGCGAACGCCTTGACGTGGAGCTGGTAGATGATGGCGTCCTTGTACCAGAGCTCATCCACGACCTCCGCAGCCTCGGCCTTCTTGGTATCGACGGAAGACAGAACATTCATGGCGCGACCCCTTACGCCAGGCAGCGGAACAGGAGTGCCGGATCGCGGTCGGGATCGATACGCAACCTGATCCCGCCCCATTCGATGCGGGACTGCTCGCCTGTCAGGAGATTTTCAAGTGTGGTGACGTGGCGGCGCTCGCCGCCAACGTTGATGGTGAGATCGCCGAGCGGCAACCAGAATTCGCGCTGATGGCGGGAGAGGGCGATCACCGCGACGACGGTGTTGGTCGCATCCACCGCTTCCTTGGCGAAGGCAAGGGTCTCGCCGTCCTCGACACCGAGGAAGCGCAAGTTCGCGGTCTGCTGGAGCGCTGCATTGTCGTTGCGGATGCGGTTGAGCGTGGTGATGTAGGGCTTGATGTTGCCGGGCTTGTCCCAGTCACGCTGCCTGATCTGGTATTTCTCCGAGTCCTGATATTCCTCGTGGCCAGGGACGGCATCGTGCTCAAGCAGCTCGAATCCGCTGTAGATGCCGTAGCTGCCTGACAGCGCCGCCGCCAGCGCAACGCGCGACTTGAACGCCCAGGCTTCGCCGCTCTGGAGATGATAGGGCAAGAGGTCGGGCGTGTTCGTGAACAGGTTGGGCCGGTAGAACTCCCGCTCGGGATAGCGCGTCAGCTCGCCGAAATATTGCTCCAGCTCCCATTTCGCCGTGCGCCAGGGGAAATAGGAGAAGGATTGCGCAAAGCCGAGCTTTGCGAGGCCCTTCATCAGCTTCGGTTTCGCAAATGTCTTGGAATACAGGATCACCTCGGGATGCCGGCGGCGGATGTCGCTGATCAGCCACTCCCAGAACGGCAGCGGCGCGGTGTCGTGATTGTCGATGGCGAAGATGGTCACACCCTGGTCGATCCAGAACAGCATGGCATCGCGAAACGCGTTCCACAGTCCGGCCCGATCGACCGAGGCGAAATCGGGGATGACGATGTCCGAATAGGGGCCGTCGGCCGTGCGCACCGAACGGTCCGGCCGCCATTTGAACCATTCCGGATGCTGCGTCAGCCAGGGATGGTCCGGCGAGCATTGCACGGCAAAATCGAGCGCGATCTCGAGGCCGTATTCGAGGCAGGTTGCGACCAGCGCGCGAAAGTCCTCGATCGTGCCCAGCTCCGGATGCAGCGCATCGTGGCCGCCATCAGTGCTGCCGATCGCGTAGGGTGAGCCCGGGTCGCCGTCGCCCGCCACCGGCGCATTGTTGCGGCCCTTGCGGCGGGTCGTCCCGATCGGATGGATCGGCGTGAAATAGAGCACGTCAAAGCCCATCGCGGCGATATCGGGCACACGCGCGATGCAGTCGCGCAGCGTGCTGTGCTGGCCGGGTACCGCGCTCTGGCTGCGCGGCATCATCTGATACCAGGCGCCGAAGCGTGCCTTGTCGCGGTCGACGACCAGCGGGAAGGGGGGTGAGCGGGTGAGGTCAAGCCGTGGCTGGCTCTCGGCCATGGCGTCGCCGAGCTCGCTCGAGAGCAGCGGGACGACATCGCCGGTCTGAAGATAATCCTCGCACTGCCTGACGATCACAGCTGCGGCGTCCTGCCGCGCGCCATGCGCCTTGGTCAAAAGGCCGGCACCCTCGATCGCATCGAGGCTGACATCGGCACCCGTGCTGCGTTTTCGCGCAACCGCGTACGACCACGTCGCGAATTCGTCGGTCCAGGCCTCGATGGCGTAGACATAGTGGCCGGGCTCGGCGGGCGTGAAAGCGCCGGACCAGCGGTCATTGCCGTGATGGATCATCGGCTCGCTCCGCCATTCACGGTCCTGCTCGCGGCGCCAGATCACCGCGGCACTGATCACGGCATCACCGTCGCGAAAAATGTCGGCCCAGACCTCGACACGCTCGCCCGCGATCCGCTTCACGGCGAAACGGCCGCCGTCAACCACAGGATAGATGTCTTCGATGAGGAAAGCACCGCCGGCCGCGGCGCTTTCGACAGTTTGAATTGTCTTGTTCACGGTGATGCCATTGACAAGAAAGCAGGGGCCCGTTTCCCTTGTCGGGAACCTACGCTTGGTACCACTATAGAAAGCCGCTTGTGTGTCATTGGTTCCCAAAGGAACGGCCGGTGCGGTTCGCGAGTTACACCTGACTAACCTCTTCCGCTATCTCATAAATATCGATGACCCGGCCAGATGATGGCCTGCAAGCTGCGTGCCGAATGGATCTTTTAGCTCAAGCCCGGATCAAGGGCGTTCAATCTGAATTTATCGACGCCCTCGGCAAGCTGCGGGTCACCGCGCCCGAGGCGCTCAAATCCATCCTCGATGCCCTGCCGGAGAAGCGGGTCTACCGCTTCGTCAGCGGGCCCGTCGTGGTTCGCGCGCTGGGACATCCGCGGACCGAGCTTTCGGCCATCGGTGCGCCGCCGCTGAAATGGACGGTGACCGGCAATGGCCATTTGATTGCTCAAGGCGAGACCCGCGAGCCTGTCATCGCCTGGCCGGACGACCTGCCGCTCGGCTACCACCGGTTGACCCTGACCGATGAGGGCGGAGTGACCGAGGACGTGCCGATGATCGTGGCGCCGGAGCGCGCCTTCGGCGGCGATTTCGACCGCGGCTGGCTGCTCGCCGTGCAGCTCTACAGTGTCCGCTCCGACCGCAACTGGGGCATCGGCGATTTCACCGACCTTGCCGGCCTCGTCCGGCTCGCCAAGCGTTTGGGGGCGGACGGCGTCGGCCTCAACCCGCTGCATGTGCTGTTTGACGATCATCCCGCCGATTGTAGCCCCTATTCGCCGAACAGCCGGCTGTTTCTCAATCCGCTCTATATCGACGTCGAGGCGATCCCGGAATTTTCCGCCGATCTCGTCCCCGATGCGGCCGCGACCGCCGCGCGCCTGCGCGAGGGCGACCGCGTGCCCTACGCGGATATGGCCGCGCTGAAATGGCTGGGCCTGCGCGCCGCCTTCGACAGTTTCGTGAAGAGCGCAAGCGGCGTCCGCCGCAACCAGTTCGACGCCTTCCGCGCCGAGCGTGCGCCGCTGTTGTCCCGCTTTGCCTGCTTCGAGGTGCTGCGGCATCGCTTCGCTGCGCCGTGGTGGGAATGGCCGGCCGAATGGCAGCAGCCGGACGATGCCAGATGCGATGAGCTGCGTAGTGGCCCCGACAAGCGCGAGGTCGAGTTCGTCGAATTCGTGCAATGGACGGCCGACAGCCAGTTGCGGGCGGCTAAGGAGCTGGCCGGCCAGCTCGGCATGCGGGTCGGGCTCTATCTCGATGTCGCGGTGGGCGTGCAGTCGAACGGCTTCGATGCCTGGAACGAGCAGGCGGCGATTTCCCGCCATCTCGCCGTCGGCGCGCCGCCGGACGTGCTCAATACGGTCGGCCAGGATTGGGGCCTCGCCGGCTTCAACGCCGGCGGCCTCGAAGCGCAATCCTTCGTGCCGTTCGCCGACATGCTGGCCGCCTCGATGCGCCACGCCGGTGCCATCCGGATTGATCACGTCCTCGGGCTGAAGCGGCTCTATCTCGTGCCGCGCGGCTTCAAGCCCGACAACGGCGCCTATGTGCAGATGCCGTTCGAGGCGCTGCTCGGCGCCATCGCACGCGAGAGCGTGGCCCACAAGTGCATCGTGATCGGCGAGGACCTCGGCACCGTGCCGGAAGGTTTTCGCGAGACCATGCAGGATTTCGGCATCTGGTCCTACCTCGTCATGATGTTCGAGCGGGACGACGCCGGCCATTTCCGCAACGTCGATTATTACCGGCCCAACGCGCTGGTGACGCTGAACACGCACGACCTCTCGACCTATGCCGGCTGGCGTTCCTTCAGCGACCTCAGGATGAAGCGGTCGCTCGGGCTCGATCCCGGCGAGAACGACCAGGCGCGCTGGGATGCGCTCGGCGCGCTCGACGAGATCTTGCGGCAGAACGGCATCACTGCCAACGACCTCTATTCGGTGCTCGCCTTCCTGTCGCGCACGCCGTCGCGGCTGCTGGCGGTGTCGCTGGAAGATCTGCTCGGCGTGGTCGACCAGCCCAACATTCCCGGCACGATCGACGAGCATCCGAACTGGCGCCAGCGGCTGCCGGTCGCGCTCGACCAGATCGCCTCGAAGGTCGACCTCACGGCCTTGCGAGCGGCGACGCGGGAACGCTCCCTGATCGGCGGGAGTTGATGCGGCGGGGATTTTTCAGGCTCGCACGACATTGTCCCAGAAGATCGAAGACTATGCGCTGATCGGCGACTGCGAGACTGCGGCGCTGGTCGGGCGCAACGGCTCGATCGACTGGCTGTGCTGGCCGGCCTTCGATTCCGACGCCTGCTTTGCCGCAATCCTCGGGACGTCGAAAAACGGCCGCTGGCTGATCGCGCCGAGCGAGGATGTCACGAATATCTCGCGCCGCTACCTCGGTAACACCCTCATCCTCGAAACGCGCTTTGAAACGGAGAGCGGCACCGTCGCGCTGATCGACTTCATGCCGCCGCGCGGCAAGGCCTCCGATATTGTTCGGCTGGTCCGCGGCCTCTCGGGCAGCGTGAAGATGCGGATGGAGCTTGTCATCCGCTTCGGCTTCGGCGTCGACATTCCCTGGGTGCGGCGGATCGACCATTCGCTGATGGCGATCGCCGGCCAGGACATGACGGTGCTGCGCACGCCGGTCGAGATCCGCGGCGAGGACCTGACCACGGTGTCCGACTTCGAGGTGAGCGAGGGCGAGAGCGTGCCGTTCGTGCTGACCTACGGCCCCTCGCATCTCGATCCGCCTGCGCCGATCGATCCCGAGATTGCGCTCCAGGAGACCGAGAAATTCTGGAACGAGTGGAGCAGCCGCTCGACGCATGACGGTGAGTATCGCGATCTCATCATGCGCTCGCTGATTACCCTGAAGGCGCTGACGTTCGGGCCAACCGGCGGTATCGTGGCGGCACCGACTACGTCGCTGCCGGAGAAGCTCGGCGGCAGCCGGAATTGGGATTACCGCTTCTGCTGGCTGCGCGATGCCACCTTCACGCTGCTGGCGCTGATGAATTCGGGCTACACCGAGGAGGCTTCCGCCTGGCACAACTGGCTCCTGCGCGCCGCGGCCGGCTCGCCCGCGAACATGCAGATCATGTACGGCATCTGGGGCCAGCGGCGGCTGCTGGAATGGGAGGCCGGCTGGCTCGACGGCTACGAGGGCGCAAAGCCGGTCCGCGTCGGCAACGCCGCGCATGCGCAGCTCCAGCTCGACGTCTATGGCGAGCTGATGGATGCCTTTCACCAGTCGCGCATGGCCAGGCTCAAGCTCGACGAAGAGACATGGGCGGTGGAATGCGCGGTGCTGCAGCATCTCGCCGAGGTCTGGGACCAGCCCGATCACGGCATCTGGGAGCGCCGCGGCCAGCCCCGGCACTACGTCTTCTCCAAAGTCATGACCTGGGTCGCCTTCGACCGCGGCATCAAGAGCGCCGAGACCTTTGGCTTCAAGGCGCCGCTGCTGCACTGGCGCGCCCTGCGCGACGCCATCCACCGCGACGTCTGCAACAAGGGATTTGACGCGGAGGAGAACGCCTTCGTCGAGTCCTATGGCGCGAAGATGCTGGATGCATCCGTGCTGCTCTTGCCGGCGGTGGGTTTCCTGCCGCCGGATGACCCGCGCATTCGCGGCACCATCGCAGCCGTCGAAAAGCGCATGATGCGCGATGGTTTTGTCCTGCGGCACGATCCGCGCGAAGTCTCGGACGAGACGCAGCCGATCGAGGGCGCGTTCCTGGCCTGCACGCTGTGGCTCGCCGATGCCCACGTGCTCGCCGGCGACCTCGACAAGGCGCAAATTCTGCTCGACCGCGTGGTCGGCATCGCCAACGACGTCGGCCTGTTGGCCGAGGAATACGATTCAGTCGCCCGGCGCCAGACCGGCAATTTCCCGCAGGCCCTAACCCACATCGCGCTGATCAACACCGCGCACAATCTGTCGGCGGCAAGGCAGGACAGCGAGAAGCCGGCGCAGCAGCGGTCGAAGTAGCTCGAAAGAGCAACTTCGATTTTTTCCGCGAGGACGCGATATCAGATCCGTCATCCTGAGGCGCGAATCATGGGTCACGGGACGAGCACCTCAGGATGACGGTGAGAGATTTGAGCAGACCGCTTTAACGCGCCCTCGCGGATGCCTAACCCACCCCATTCCGCTTCAGGATCATCTCCATCGCTTCGGCAAAACCATCCTGCTCGTTGGTCACCGTGACGTGCGTCGCCTGGTCCTTGACGTTGTCGGTGGCATTGCCCATCGCGATCGAGGTGCCGCTGACGCGGAACATGGCGAGGTCGTTCTGCATGTCGCCGATGGTGGCGACCGCATCCAGGGAGATGCCGAGGCGTTTGGCCATGGCTTGCACGAAGGTGCCTTTGTCAAAGCCGGGCGGTGTGATGTCGAGATAATAGGTCTGCGAGCGCACGGCGGTCGCCTCAGCTCCGAGCGCCTGCTGCATCGCCTTTTCGCAGGCGGCGAGGCCCGCGGCATCCGCGCTGGCACCGACGATCTTGCAGGCGCTGGCGAGGTACGGCGAAAAGTCCGTCACGATGGTCGGATCGGAGCGGATCGTGTGCCGCTCATGCGCGACGTATTTGCCGCTGGGATTGTCGATCAGCCATTTGTCGGTGGTGAACAGCCAGATGTCGGCGCCGAACTCGCGCAGGATCTTTAAGGATCGCTCGGCCGCGCCGGCGGGGATCAGGTGCTGCTCGACCGGGTTCATCTCGGGATCGACGATCGAGGAGCCGTTGAACGGGCCGACCGGCAGCCATAGCGCCAGCGGCTCGATCAGAAAGCGCATGCCGATGGCGGGCCGGCTGGAGGTGATGGTGAAGCCGATGCCGGCCTGGTGCAGCCGCTGCACCGCACCTCGCGCGCGCTCGGTCAGCGTCTTGTCCTTGGTCAGCAGCGTGCCGTCGACGTCGGACACCACGAGTGAGATTTGCGTCATGACAGCACCTTAGGTTCGGTTCTCAGCGCTTCGCCCCGCCCAGCCTCAATTGCCGCACCACGCCATCCACGATCGCCTCGACGGTTTCGTCGATCGAGACGGTGATGACGTGCTCGCCTGCCTCCGGCGGCTCCAGCGTGTCGAACTGGCTGGTCAGGAGCCCGGGCGGCATGAAATGGCCCTTGCGCCCGGCGAGCCGCTCGGCGATCAGCTCCTTGGTGCCCCGCAGGAACACGAAACGGACGTCGTCGCGTCCGCGCAGCAGCACGTCACGATAGGTGTGCTTCAGCGCCGAGCAGGCGATGATGACGTGCCCGCCTTTTTCACACACGCGCGCGATCTCGTCGGCGATGGCATTGAGCCATGGCCAGCGGTCCTCGTCGGTGAGGGGATGGCCGGCCCGCATCTTCTCGACATTGCACTTGGGATGAAAGCTGTCGCCGTCCTCGAAGCGCCAGCCGAGCCGCTGGCCCAGCGCCTCCGCAACCGTGCTCTTGCCCGAACCCGACACGCCCATCACGATCAACGCACAAGGTGCTTCAACGCCGCCCACGTATTTCCTCCGGAAGCGCGGCCTGGTCGACCAGCCAGACGGTCTCACCATTCGAGCGCGCGCGAACAGCCGGCAGATTCTCGTTATTGAGGAGGCGCGTCAAGATCGGCTGCTTGTCATGCCCGGCCATCTCGAACAGCATTTCGCGGCAGGAGGCGAGAGCGGGCAAAGTGAGCGAGACCCGCGGCACGAACGGCGCCACATTGGCCTTGGGAACGCCAACGACCCAGCGCCGCGTCTCCTCGACCTCGGGATAGCCGGGAAACAGCGAGGCGGTGTGGCCGTCTGGCCCTGCGCCCATCAGGACCAGGTCGAACAGCGGCCGTGCCGGGTCGAGCTCTTCCGCGCCGTAGAAGGATTCCAACTCGTGCGCATAGGCAGCGGCGCTGCGATCCGGGCTCTCGATCGCGGTCGGGATCGGATGGATGTGGCCGGCGGGCGCGTTGCGATCGAGAAAGATCTCGCGCGCCACCGCCATATTGTTGAGGGGATCGCTCTCGGGGACAAACCGCTCGTCGCCGATGAACCAGTGCACGCGGTCCCAGGGAATCCTGCCGCGCCAGGAATCGCTGCCGAGGAGTTGATACAGCTTCTTCGGGCTGGAGCCGCCGGTCAGGCAGATCGCGATCCGCGAAGGGTTGGCCGCGATCCGCGCCGTCACCCGCTCGGCGGCGGCTTGCGCCAGCGCCTCGGCATCTGCCGCGACGATCAGCTTCGGCTGGTCGGCCGCTGCCATCACGAATATTTCCGCCAGCTTCGCCCGTCGCGCCGCAAGAGCTCGTCGGCGCATTTGGGACCATCGCTGCCGGCCTCATAGGTCTCGATGCCGTTGGCGCCTTCGCTCCTCCAGGCGTCCAGAAACGGCTGCACCGCCGCCCAGCCGGCCTCGATGCCGTCGGCCCGCTGGAACAGGATGTTGTCGCCGATCATGCAGTCGTAGATCAGCGTCTCGTAACCGGTCGAGGGATCGGCGCGGAAATAGTCGCCGTACTTGAATTTCATCTCGACGCCGTCGATCGTGATGCTCGGCCCGGGGATTTTCGCGTTGAACTGAAGCTCGATGGTCTCGGTCGGCGCGATGCCGATGGTGAGGAAGTTTTGCGACAGGCGGTCGATGTCCGTCCCTGAGAACATCGACAGCGGCGCCTGCTTGAACTTGATCGCCACTTCCGTCCGCTTGTGGCCCAGCGCCTTGCCGGTGCGCAGGTAGAAGGGCACGCCGGCCCAGCGCCAATTGTCGATCATCAGCTTGAGCGCGACAAAGGTCTCGGTGGTACTGCCGGGCTTGACGTCCTCGGTCTTGCGATAGTCGATGATGTCGTCGTCGCCGATGCGGCCGGCCAGATATTGCGCGCGCACCGAATTCCTCAGCGCGTCCTCCCGGCTCGGCTGCTGGATCGAGGTGAGCACCTCGGCCTTCTCGGAGCGGACGGAATGCGCGTCGAAGCGCGCCGGCGGCTCCATCGCCACCAGCGACATCAGCTGGAACAGATGGTTCGGCACCATGTCGCGCAGCGCGCCGGTGGCATCGTAGAAGCCGCCGCGATGGCCGACGCCGAGCTTTTCCTCGACGGTGATCTGGACGTGGTCGATATGGTTGCGGTTCCAGATCGGCTCGAACATGCCGTTGGCGAAGCGCAGCACCAGGATGTTCTGCACCGTCTCCTTGCCGAGATAGTGATCGATCCGGTAGATCTGGTGCTCCTCCATGATCTTCAAGAGCTCGGCATTCAGCGCCTTGGCTGAGGCAAGGTCAGTGCCGAACGGCTTCTCGATCACGAGGCGCCGCCAGGCGCCGTTCTCCTTCATCATGCCGGTGCGGCCGAGCTCGCGTGCGGTCGGCGCGAACGCGGCCGGCGGCGTGGCGAGGTAGAACAGCCGGTTGCCGCCGGTGTCCTGCGCGCATTCCAGGGAATCCAGATGCTCGCGCAGGCGATCGAACGAGGGCGGGTCCTTCGGATCGGCCTCGACGAAGGTCACGCATTCCAGCAGTTTCCGGGCGATGTCGTCGTCGATCGGCCGCGTCGCAAACTGGCGCAGACCCTGCATCAGGCTGTCGCGCAACTCGTCATCCGACTGGCTCTTGCGGGCGACGCCGACGACGCAGAATTTTTCCGGCAGCAGGTGCTCGGCTGCGAGATTGTACAGCGACGGCATCACCAGGCGATGGGTGAGATCGCCGGTGACACCGAAGATGACGAAAGCGCAATTGTCCGGCTTGCGCTTGGCTTGCGGGTCTTTTGTCACGAATTGTCGGCCTTCGCGTTGTTGCTCTTATTTCGGCTTCGAAGCATCCGGCTGCTTCGGCTCCTTGTGGCCGCCGAACCCCGCACGCATCGCGGAGAGAATTTTTTCGGCGAAGGTGTGTTCCCGGCGGGAACGGAAACGTGTGTAGAGCGCAGCGGTCAAGACTTCGGCCGGCACGGCCTCGTCGATTGCCGCATTCACGGTCCAGCGGCCCTCGCCGGAATCTTCCACGAAGCCGGAATATTCGGCGAGCTGCGGACTGTCGGCGAGCGCGGTCGAGGTCAGGTCGAGCAGCCATGACGGGATCACGCTGCCGCGACGCCACACTTCGGCGATGTCGGCGAGATCGAAATCGTAGCGATGATCGGCCGGCAGCGCCTCGATATTGGCGTTCTTGAGGATGTCGAAGCCTTCGGCATAGGCCTGCATCAGGCCGTATTCGATGCCGTTGTGGATCATCTTGACGAAATGGCCGGCGCCGACCGGGCCGGCATGGATGTAGCCTTGTTCGATGCGCGGATCGCGCCCCTCGCGTCCTTCCGTGCGCGGAATGTCGCCGGCGCCCGGCGCGAGCGCGGCGAAGATCGGATCGAGCCGGTCCACCACCTGCTTCTCGCCACCGATCATCATGCAATAGCCGCGGTCGAGGCCCCAGACGCCGCCTGACGTGCCGACGTCGACATAATGGATGCCGCGCGTCTTCAGCGCCTTGCCGCGGCGGACGTCGTCCTGCCAGAAGGTGTTGCCGCCGTCGATGATGACGTCGCCGTCCTGCATCACGCCCGCGATGGTGTCGATCGTCGCTTCGGTGATCTTGCCGGCCGGCAGCATCACCCAGGCCGTGCGCGGCCGCTCGAGCTTCGCGATGAACTCCTCGAGCGTCGCCGACCCAACCGCGCCGTCGGCGGCAAGGCCGGCGACGGCCTTGGCGTCCTTGTCATAGACCACGGTCGAATGTCCGTGGCGCATCAGCCGGCGAACGATGTTGCCGCCCATCCGGCCGAGGCCGATCATGCCGAGTTGCATTGAGATATTCCCTTAATTCAGTGCGTCGTTGAGCGCGGTGTTGAGCGCCGCAAGACCTTTCTTGAGCGGTCCCTTCAGATGCACGCGCAGCGCACGCCGTCCGCGCTCGGTAAGCACGTCGAAATCGCCGCGCGCCTGCGCCGCCTTGATCACGCCAAAGCTCGCCTTCTGGCCCGGCACCGGAAGATCCTTGGCGTCGTCTGCGGTGATCTGGAGGAACACGCCGCTGTCGGGGCCGCCCTTGTATGCCTGTCCCGTCGAGTGCAGGAAGCGCGGTCCGAATTCGGCGCAGGTCGCGACGTGACGCTTCTCGTGCACCTCCAGCCGCATGGCCTGGAGCGCGTCTATCGTCGCCTTGTCGCGCGCGATGTAGCCGAGCAGGGCGACATAGTCGCCATGGCCCGAGCGCGACAGATGCGCCTTCAGCCAGGAGGTGAGATCGCCATTGGCGCCGGCGGCGCGCAGCGCCGTGGCATTGGCCGCGTCGGTGTAGAGATCGGCCTCGGCGGTGCTGACCACCGGCTGCTCCGCCGGCAGCGCACCGTTCTTCTCGAACGACGCCGTGAGCTCGCGGGTCTTGATCTTGGCCGCTTCCACGTCCGGCTGGTCGAACGGGTTAATGCCGAGGATCGCGCCTGCAACGGCCGTCGCCATCTCGAAGCGGAAGAACTCCTGGCCGAGATGGTCGATCGACTTCATCACGATGCGCACGACCGGGTGGCCGGCCGCCTCGATCGCGGCGAGCTTGGAGTCGTGTGCAGCATCGGCCTCGCCCTCGGTGCGGATGTCGATGAAGAAGCGGTCGTTGCCGTACACGGCGGGTTCGCCCAGTGGCTCGCCGTCGATCGGGATCAGGCCCTTGCCTTCCTTGCCGGTCGATTCCGCGATCAGCTGCTCGGCCCAGGCGCCGAAATCGGCGATCTTCTTCGACGACAGGATCGTCACCTTGTCGCGGCCTTCGAGCCCCGCAAGGCCCATGGCAAGGCCGAGCTGCACGCCGGGATTCTCGCTCGGCGGCACGTCCGGTCCGCAGGAGCGGGCCATCGACAGCGCGTGCTTGATGAAGGTCTTGACGTCGATGCCGGCGGTGGCCGCCGGCACCAGGCCAAACGGGGAGAGCACCGAATAGCGTCCGCCGATCGAGGGCTCGCCATGGAAGATGCGCGCGTAGTTGAGGTTCTTGGCCGCCTTCTCCAGCGAGGAACCGGGATCGGTCACCGCGATGAAGCGGAAGCCGGTCCTGGCCTTCGGTCCGAGCGCCTGCGCGACGCGCTCATGGAAATAATCCTTCATCGCGTTCGGCTCGGTGGTGCCGCCTGATTTGCTCGACACGATGAACACGGTGTTGGCGATGTCGATCTTGGCCTCCATCGCCCGCACCTGCGCGGGATCGGTGGAGTCGAGCACATGCAGCTTCGGAAAGCCGGGCTTCTTGCCGAACGTCTCGGCCAACACCTCGGGGCCGAGGCTCGATCCGCCCATGCCGAGCACGACGGCATCGGAGAACTTTTGGCCCTTCACCCGCCTCGCGTAGTCCTCGTAGTCGGCGACGTCGGCCTTCGCCGCGCTGTCAAGCCAGCCGAGCCATTTGTCCTCGTCGGTGCCGGTCCAGACCGACTTGTCGCGCTGCCACAGCCTGCGGATCTTTGCCGACGCGCGCCATTCCTCGGTGCTTTCAGCCACGGCCTTGCCGAGGCCGTCACCGAGCGAGAGCGTCTGCCGGTCGATCGCGGTCCCGAGCACGGTAGCGCGCTTGTGCGCGACAGCGCCATAGAGCTTGTCGGCGGCATCGGCAAACAGCTTGACGCCGTCCTTGACGAGTTCCTCGGTGATGGCGTCGAGCGAGACGCCGGAGCGCTCCAGCTCTTCCAGCACGCGATAGGCGTCCTCGACATTCTCTTCAAGACTGTCGCGCGGCTTGCCGTGGTCGCGGAACGCATCCAGCGTTGCCGGCGGCACGGTGTTGATGGTGTCGGGGCCGATCAGCTCCTCGACATAGAGCACGTCGCTGTAATCCTTGTTCTTGGTGCCGGTGGAGGCCCACAGCATGCGCTGCGGCTTGGCGCCCTTGGCGGCGAGCTTCTCCCAGCGCGGGCCCGCGAACAGGCGCTTATAGTCCTGATAGGCGACCTTGGCGTTGGCGATCGCGACCTTGCCCTTCAGCGCGGCGAGCCGCTCCTTCTCGCTCGGATCGTTGGCGCGTGCGATCTTCTCGTCGAGCTGCTTGTCGACCACGCTGTCGATGCGGCTGACGAAGAAGCTCGCCACGCTCGCGACATGCGAGGGATCGCCGCCGCCCGCGACGTATTTCTCGAGGCCCGCGATATAGGCTTCGGCGACCTTGAGGTAGACGGCTTTGGAGAACAGCAGCGTGATGTTGATGCTGATGCCCTCGCCGATCAGCGTCTCGATCGCGGGCAGGCCTTCCGGTGTCGCCGGCACCTTCACCATCAGGTTCTTGCGGCCCACGTCCTTCCAGAGCCGCCTTGCTTCGGCGACCGTTCCGGCGGTGTCCATTGCGAGGTACGGCGAGACCTCGAGGCTGACATAGCCGTCACCGCCCTTGAGGCGGTCATAGACCGGGCGCAGCACGTCGGCGGCGTTCTGGATGTCCTCGACCGCGACGGCCTCGAACAGGTCGGCCACGGTCTTGTCGCCGCGCTTCAGCGCCTTGCCGATCGGGGCGTCGTATTCGTCCGAGCTGCCAATCGCCTTCTCGAAAATCGAGGGGTTGGAGGTGACGCCCTTGACGCCGTCGGTGTCGATCAGCCGCTTCAGGTCCTTGGCGATGAAGCCACGGGCCAGGAAGTCCAGCCAGACGGCCTGTCCGTGCTTTTCCAGTTCTTTGACGGGATTCATGATGGTTATTTCTCTCCAAGCCTGCGGGCGAGGGGTTTCCGCGCCGGTCCTGACGCGCTATCCTCTAGCCTACATGCTCCCGGGAGGGAACCAATCAAGCATATAGGCGTCATACTCTCAGTCTAACTCCGTCGCGATCATAGCGATCCGGGCGGCAGTGGCAGTGTTGCGTAACATAGTCGTGGCCGGAGGAAGCGGCGAAAGTCTGTTGCGTAACGTCATCGTGGCTCGGTCGCGAATGACCATGCTGGGGGAAAGCATGCACGCACATCCTGACGGCCCGATGCTCGCCGTCGCTAAAAGTCCGCCATCGGTCGTGCCGGCCGTGCGCGTTGACGCGGCCCACGATCTCGAAATCAGTCAATGCGCGACACGTCTGCGGCTGCTGGTCGCGGGCGGCTTTGCGATGACCGTGCTCAGCGCGAGCCTTGCGTTCGACTGGTGGGATGGACTTTGGGGAAATCGTCTGGGTGATTACGACGCGACGGTCGGCTATGCCGGCGTCGCCTTGTTCGGCCTGATCACCGCCCGGCTGATCTGGATGCTTCCGACCGAACGAGGCCCGGTGGTGATCGTGACCTCCTATGGCATTCGCGATCTCCGCATCGGCAATGAATTTCTGCTGTGGGAGTCGATTGCGGAGGTTTCTGCCGAGGAGTGCAGCGGTCACAGGATGATCGTGCTGACGCCGACGCCGGCCTTGCAGCGGCAACTCGGCTGTATCCGGGCCAGGATCGGCTACAGGATCGGTGGCAAGTCGCGCCGCGCGCAGGACGAGCGGATCATCATTCGCCCGGACGGGCTGGCGACCGATTTTGAGACATTGCTGAACGCGTGCCGTGAGTGCCATGCCGCCAGCGATTCAGGCACTGCATTGCGGCGAGACCGCGATCAAACCAGCCAGGACCCGGCCGCACAAGGCTCGTGCGCACAAAGCTTGGCCGTACAAGCGTCATAAACCTGCCTCCGGCGGACGCCTATGCTGCACCGCCGGAAAGGCCGATCTCCGGTAATGCCCGGATGTTGCGACCGAGTGACATTTGCTGGAAATGAGCGAAGATATACATAGATTCGCATAAATAACAGGCAGGTGCCTGTTCGTAACTCACCCGGTTGCCTACGTTGTGCGTTGCGTCGAGCCGGCCCCCGGGTGTCCAATGATCGGCATGTGCTCACGCTGATTCGAGAAGCGGCCTGAGGAACGGTCCAGTAACTGCTTTCGTTTCAGCTTGTAGCGGAACTTCACGCGGAGAGGGATCATGTACAACGATTCTCTATTCAACGCTTTCGCTCGGTCGTTCGAGGCGAGAAGCCAGCACGACATGTCGATGGCGGAATATCTGGAATCGTGTCGAAGCGATCCCATGAAATACGCCAACGCGGCTGAACGACTACTTGCAGCGATCGGTGAGCCCCAGACGATTGACACGGCCAAGGACCCACGCCTTGGCCGTATTTTTTTGAACCGCACCATCCGGACATATCCGGCCTTCGCCGGCTTCTACGGCATGGAAGAAACCATCGAGCGCATCGTCGGTTTCTTCCGGCATGCCGCGCAAGGCCTCGAGGAGCGCAAGCAGATCCTCTATCTGCTCGGGCCGGTCGGCGGCGGCAAATCATCGCTTGCCGAGCGGCTGAAGTCGTTGATGGAAGTTCACCCCATCTACGTGCTCAAGGCCGGCGATGAACTCTCGCCGGTGTTCGAGAGCCCGCTCAGCCTGTTCGATCCCGATCAGCTCGGGCCGATGCTGGAAGAGAAATACGGCATTCCGCGCCGCCGTCTCACCGGCCTGATGAGTCCATGGTGCTACAAGCGACTCGAAGCTTTCGGTGGTGATATCTCGCAATTCCGCGTCGCCAAGATCCAGCCGTCGCGCCTGCGCCAGATTGCGATCGCCAAGACCGAGCCCGGCGACGAGAACAACCAGGACATCTCCTCGCTGGTCGGCAAGGTCGATATCCGCAAGCTCGAAACCTTCGCGCAGAACGACCCCGACGCCTACAGCTATTCCGGCGGCCTCAACCGCGCCAACCAGGGCGTGCTCGAGTTCGTCGAAATGTTCAAGGCGCCGATCAAGATGCTGCATCCGTTGCTGACCGCAACGCAGGAAGGCAACTACATCGGCACCGAGAACATCGGTGCGATCCCGTTCACCGGCGTGATCCTCGCGCACTCCAACGAAGCGGAGTGGGCGAGCTTCAAGGCCAACAAGAACAACGAAGCCTTCATCGACCGCATCTGCGTCATCAAGGTGCCGTACTGCCTGCGCGTCACCGAAGAGCAGAAGATCTACGAGAAGCTGATCCAGGGCTCCGAGCTGGCATCGGCGCCGTGCGCCCCTTCGACTCTCGAAACGTTGGCGCGGTTCTCGGTGATGTCGCGCCTGCGCAAGCACGAGAACTCCACCCTGTTCGCCAAGATGCGGGTCTATGACGGCGAGAGCCTGAAGGAATCCGATCCGAAAGCCCGCAGCGTCCAGGAATATCGCGATGCGGCCGGTGTCGACGAAGGCATGGACGGCGTCTCGACCCGTTTCGCCTTCAAGATCCTGGCTGCGACCTTCAACCACGATCCGCAGGAAGTCGCCGCCGACGCCGTGCACCTGATGTACGCGCTGGAGCAGTCGATCCGCCGGGAGCAGCTGCCGGAGGAGGTCGAGAAGCGCTATCTCGAGTTCATCAAGGCCGAGCTTGCGCCGCGCTATGCCGAGTTCATCGGCAACGAGATCCAGAAGGCGTATCTCGAATCCTACTCGGATTACGGCCAGAACCTGTTCGACCGCTACGTCGATTATGCTGATGCATGGATCGAGGACCAGGACTTCAAGGACCCCGATACCGGCCAGCTGCTGGATCGCGAGCTTTTGAACCAGGAACTGACGAAAATCGAGAAGCCGGCGGGCATTGCCAACCCCAAGGACTTCCGCAACGAGGTCGTCAAGTTCTCGTTACGCTCGCGGGCCCAGAACGGCGGCAAGAATCCGACCTGGACCTCCTACGAGAAGATTCGCGACGTGATCGAAAAGCGGATATTCTCCCAGGTCGAGGACCTGCTTCCGGTCATCTCCTTCGGGTCGAAGAAGGACGGCGAGACGGAGAAGAAGCACGGCGAGTTCGTCGCACGCATGGTGGAGCGCGGCTACACCGAGCGTCAGGTTCGCCGGCTCGTCGAATGGTACATGCGCGTGAAGCAGGCCGGTTGAGGCGGATGGAAAAGTGCCGATTCACATTATTGACAGGCGCCTGAATCCAGGCGGCAAGAGTCTCGAGAACCGCCAGCGGTTCTTGCGTCGGGCCAAATCCCTGGTGCAGGGCGCCGTCAAGAAGACCTCGCAGGAACGCGATATCAAGGACGTCCTGGAGGGTGGTGAGGTCACGATACCGCTCGACGGTATGCACGAGCCGCGTTTCCGCCGCGAAGGCGGAACGCGGGACATGGTGTTGCCCGGGAACAAGAAGTTCATCGAGGGCGACTATCTCCAGCGCTCGGGTCAGGGCAGCGCGAAGGACTCAGGTCCGGGCGAAGGCGACAGCGAGGATGCCTTCCGCTTCGTCCTCTCCCGCGACGAGTTCGTCGATCTCTTCCTCGACGATCTCGAGCTGCCGGATCTGGCCAAGCGCAAGATCGCGCAGACCGAGAGTGAAGGCCTCCAGCGCGCCGGCTACACCACCTCCGGCTCGCCTGCCAATATCTCGGTGAGCCGCACGGTGAAGCTCGCGCTCGCCCGCCGCATCGCGCTCAAGCGTCCCCGCAAGGACGAGATGGAGGAGCTGGAGGCTGCGATCGCCGCCTGCACCGACGAGGACGAGCGCGCCGTGCTGCTCGCCCAGCTCGAAAAGCTGAAGGCGAAGACCAAGCGGATCCCCTTCATCGACCCGCTCGACATCCGCTACCGCCGTTTCGAGACGGTGCCCAAGCCCGTCGCGCAGGCGGTGATGTTCTGCCTGATGGACGTCTCGGGCTCGATGTCCGAGCACATGAAGGACCTCGCCAAGCGGTTCTACATGCTGCTCTACGTGTTCCTGAAGCGCCGCTACAAGCATGTCGAGATCGTCTTCATCCGCCACACCGACCGCGCCGAAGAGGTGGACGAGCAGACTTTCTTCTACGGCCCGGCCTCCGGCGGCACGCTGGTCAGTAGCGCGCTGCAGGCGATGCACGAGATCGTGCGCGAACGCTTCAATCCGTCGGACTGGAATATCTATGCCGCCCAGGCGTCGGATGGCGACAATTCCTATTCCGACGGCGAGCTCACCGGCATGCTGCTGACCGACAAGATCCTGCCGGTTTGCCAGTTCTTCGCCTATCTCGAAGTCGGGGAATCCGGCGGCAGCGCCTTCGATCTCTCCGATAGCTCGCTCTGGACCCTCTACGATCGCCTGCGCAACAGCGGGGCCCCGCTCTCGATGCGCAAGGTCAGCGAGCGCAGTGAGATCTTTCCGGTGTTCCACGATTTGTTCCAGCGCCGCGAAACGGTACAGGAGAAAGCCGCTCCATGACGGAAAGATTGTTCGAAGGCGCGGATTGGGATTTCCACACCTTGCAGCGCATCACCGATGCCTGCGAGGAGGTGGCGCTGAAGGATCTCGGTCTCGACGTCTATCCGAACCAGATCGAAGTCATCACCGCCGAGCAGATGCTGGACGCCTATTCCTCCGTCGGCATGCCGCTGTTCTACAAGCACTGGTCGTTCGGCAAGCAGTTCGCGTACCACGAGGCGTCCTACCGCAAGGGGCTGATGGGCCTTGCCTATGAGATCGTGATCAACTCCTCGCCCTGCATCTCCTACCTGATGGAGGAGAACACGGCGACGATGCAGACGCTGGTGATCGCGCACGCCGCCTTCGGCCACAACCACTTCTTCAAGAACAATTATCTGTTCAAGCAGTGGACCGACGCCGACGGCATTCTCGACTATCTCGACTTCGCCAAGAACTACGTCATGCAGTGCGAGGAGCGCTACGGCCGCGTCGAGGTCGAGCGCACGCTGGACGCCGCGCACGCGCTGATGTCGCACGGCATCGACCGCTATCCCGGCAAGAAGAAGCTGGATTTGCGCGAGGAGGAGAAGCGGGCAGGGCGCCGCCGCCAGCACGAGGAAGAAGTCTTCAACGACCTCTGGCGCACCGTGCCCAAGGGCACGGCCAAGACCCGGTCGGCGATCTCCCTCGAACGGCGCCGCAAGCTGCTCGGCCTGCCGCAGGAAAACCTGCTCTATTTCCTGGAGAAGAGCGCGCCGCGGCTGGCGCCCTGGCAGCGCGAGCTGTTGCGGATCGTCCGCCACATCGCGCAATATTTCTATCCGCAGAGCCAGACCAAGGTGATGAACGAGGGGACGGCGACCTACGTCCACTATCGCATCATGACCAAGCTGCACCAGCAGGGCCGTATCACCGACGGCAACTTCCTCGAATTCCTGGGCTCGCACACCAACGTGGTGTTCCAGCCTGAATTCGACGATCCGCGCTTCTCCGGCTTCAACCCCTATGCGCTCGGTTTCGCCGTGATGCAGGACATCGAGCGCATCGTCACCAATCCGGAAGACGAAGATCGCGAGTGGTTCCCCGATA
Organism: Bradyrhizobium sp. BR 10289; assembly: GCF_019455385.1. Taxonomy (GTDB): domain Bacteria; phylum Pseudomonadota; class Alphaproteobacteria; order Rhizobiales; family Xanthobacteraceae; genus Bradyrhizobium. Next base: position 54,904 of record NZ_JACOFR010000013.1, on the reverse strand, counting down.
TCGCCGGCAAGGGCGACGTCATGGGCGTGCTGCGCGACGTCTGGGCCAATTACCGCGACGAGAGCTTCATCGGCCAGTTCCTGAGCCCGAAATTGATGCGGCACTTCCGCATGTTCCACCTGCACGACGATCCCGAGGAGCGCGCGGGCATCCGTGTCGATGCCATCCACGACGAGCGCGGCTTCCGCCGCGTCCGCCGCGAGCTTGCGCGGCAGCACGATGTCGGCTTCATCGACGCCAATATCGAGGTGGTCGACGTCGATCTCTCCGGCGATCGCCGGCTGATTCTGCATCACCACGTCATCAAGGGTTCGCAGCTCAACGAGACCGATACCAAGCGCGTGCTCCAGCACCTCGCCGATCTCTGGACCTACGACGTCTCGCTGATCGAGGTCGACGCCAGCGACAAGGTCCTGCGCGAATACGTCGTGAGCCCGCGCCCGATCACGGCGGCGGCCTGAGGCGGAAGAATACAGCGAGATGCACGTCGATGCGCCATCTCCCCCTGTGGGAGAGGGCAGCGACGCCGGCAGACCCAAGCTCGCTTGGGTGAGGGGTAGCTCTCCGCTACTTCCCGTGCTGATAGAGACCCCTCATCCGGCGCCATAGCCGAAGCTTCGCTTCGGCGTGCCTGTGAACGGCGGCGTATGCCGCCTATGCCACCTTCTCCCACAAGGGGAGACGGAAAGTGCGCTCGCGGCTGCGCTTCGATTAGTTTACGCTGGCCGCTTCCTCGCAGGCTTCCTCTTCTCCCCATTCAGCGCCACCGCCGCGCGGATCAGCGCCTTCAGCGCCTTCTCGTTGATCTTTTCCCCTTCGCGAATGTCGATCGCGCGCCGCACATTGCCGTCGAGACTCGAATTGAACAGGCCCGCGGGGTCATCCAACGCCGCGCCCCTGGCAAAGGTCAGCTTGACGACCTCCTTGTAGGTCTCGCCGGTGCAGATGATGCCGTCGTGCTCCCACACGGGCACGCCGCGCCATTTCCACTCTTCGACGACCTCAGGATCGGCCTCCTTGATCAGGCCGCGGACCCGCGCCAGCATCTCGCCGCGCCAGTCAGCGAGCTCCTTGATCCGTCCGTCGATCAGCTTGGAGGGCGAAGCACCATCCGTCTTCGTCGCGCCGGCCTTCTTGGCGCTCACCGCCTTCTTCATCATCATGCCTCTTGCCGCGCGGCGTTGCTGCGGCCGAGATAGGGCAGGGCGAACATGTAGAGCCCGGTCGCGAGCAACGGGATCAGCGGGACGAAGGCGAGCAGGCCGATCCACGCCGCCTGGATCTGCAGCGTCAGCGCGACGATGTTGGCGATGACGGCGAGCGTGAAGACGATGGACAGCCAGCGATGGATTTGTCGAACCCACATGTTCCCGGTCAATGAAACCTCCTCTCGAGATGATCGAATGAGCGCTGGCAATCGGGCTACTCGGCCCGCGCCAGCACCTCGTCCAGCTTGGTGAAAAACTGCTTCCAGCCGGCATGCGCGCCGCCATAGGCCTGCTTCTGCGTCGGGCTGAAGCCGGCCTGCTCGACCCGCAGATGCGTGCCTGCGCCGGTCGGCGTCAGCGTGAAGGTGACGACGCTTTTGAGATCGAACGCGGCGTCCTCATGCGAAAAATTCCAGGTGTAGGCGAGGCTCTTCTGCGGCTCGATGGTGAGCACCTCGCAATCCAGCACGCCGCCCCATTCACCGCGCAGATTGAATCTGTGGCCGACAACAGGCTTGAAGTCGTTCTTCATCAGCCATTCTTCGATCAGATGCGGCTGCGTCAGCGCGCGCCACAGCCGCTCGGCCGGGAAGGCGAATTCGCGCTCGACGACGACGGTGCGTGTTTCGGTCATTGGTCCATCCTCTTCAGGAGATCGTCCAGCGCATCGAGCCGGTTCTGCCAGAACCCGGCCATCTGGCTGGTCCAGTCGACCAGCGGATTGAGCGCGCCGGGCCTCGCGCTGTAATGCGTCTGCCGTCCCTCATGCCGGTCGCGCACCAGGCCGGCCTGCTTCAGCGCGCCCAGATGTTTCGAGACCGCAGGCTGGGAAACGCCTGACCGCGCCGTCAGTGCCCCGACCGTCTGCTCGCCCTCGCGGCACAGCCGTTCGAAGATCGCCCGCCGGGTCGGGTCGGCGAGCGTTCGAAACAGTAGGTCGGTGGCGGCGGGCATGCGAGATCCATAACTCACAAGTTATGGACTAATGCATAACCGTAGAGTTATGGATGAGTCAAGTACGGATGGAAGTGAATTGGGAGTGGGAGGGGGCGCCACATTGACCGTCATTGCAAGGAGCTCTTGCGACGACTTGTCCGCCGAAGCCTTTGGCGAAGGCGGAAGCAATCCAGGGTCCCTCCGCGGAAAAGACGCTGGATTGCTTCGGTTCGCTCGCAATTACGGAGAACGCGGCGGCAGCGCGCCTTACGGCCGCAGATACAGATATCCCTGCGACTGCAGCTCGGCGAGCCGCACCACGCCGCCCTTTTCCGCACTCACAAAGCCCGGCAGCAGATCGGTCAGCGTGACGTTCTGCGCCTTCATCGTGTTGCCGCAGGCCGCGAGCTCGACGCCGTCCTTGGAGAAATCACTGATACGCTTGCTGATGTCGGGGTTGGCCTGCGCCCGGTGAAACGCCTTCAGCGCGGGGCCGTGAATCACCAGCGCGATCGTGACGTGCTCGGGGCCGCCGACGCCGTCGAGGTGGTTCTGGATGTTGCCGAGCACGAAATTGACCTTCTCGGCATCGCTGAGATGGTAGACGACCTTAAGCTTGTTTGATGCGGGAGCCTCCGCCGCGGCCTTCGCACGGGAGGCGCCAAACGCTGCGCCCAAAGCCGTCACGGCACTCCATAGGATGTTTCGGCGGTTCATGGCTTCTCCCGTGTCTATTTTGGCGAGAGATATCACTTGTGGCGGAGCGCGGCGAGTTCCTTGCGATCTGTCGCCAGTGAAGCGCATTCGCTGATGTCGGTGCGATCGAGCCGGAAAATCCCGTCGTCGCTGCCTGCGACCAGCGATTCCTCGTCCTCGCTATCCGGCTTGTCGTTCCGCCAGACCCTGACCCGGTCGACCCGCATGATGGCCGACTTGTCGTCTTTTGCGAGCGCCACGCCGATGCTGCCGCCTTCGCAGTCGACGCCGCAGCCGAGGCGGATTTCGGTGCCGTTCTCGGTGAAGACGGCGTGGTTGCAGGAGCCGACGGACCGGAAATCGCCGGGCCGATGGCGATAGCGGAAGGCGAGCCGGAACGAGTTGTGCAGCTGCTTGTCCTCCTTGTCGGTCTCCGCGGAGATCAGCAGCTTCATCGAAGCCACTTTCTGCTTCGGATGCCGCGCCAGATGGTCCGCGTCGTAGCGGCGGACGAAGCAGGCATAGGCCTTGTCGCCGGGCGGGCCCGCATACATGCGCGCATTGAAGCTGTCTGCCTCGGCCCTGGTGGCTGCGCGGATGTCGTCGGCCTCCTCGGCCCGGGCAGCGCCGACGAAGGTGGCAAGGAGCAAGGGGAGGACAAGGGCAAGCTTCATGACCGCACCGTGTGAACCGTCGTCAATCTGAGGATCGACTGCCGGTTAGTCGCGGCCCGAAAGCGTCGCGTTCAAGCGCTCCCGGCACGCCCTTTCGGCAGCCTCGCGCAAGGTTCCCGCCTTAATGATTTGGAAGGAGGGGTTTTGGTAACCCCGGGTTGTTGCAAATGGCTGGTGGCGCTCAAAATGTCCGAAGGTCACAACTTGCCCAACCTTGCGATCGGCTACTCCCTGCCGCGGCTGTTCGCGCTGCTGGCAGGCGGCCTGCTGCTGACGCTGCTGTGCGCCACGCTCGCAATCAACTGGCACTATGCCAGGGACGTCACCACGTTCCAGATCGCAATCTGCTATCTCGGTGCAGGGTTTTTCGGCATAGCTTCCTGCAAGGTGCTCTGGACGTTGATCTCGTCGAGGGAGCCGGTCGTCTTCGTCACCCGTGTCGGCATTCGCGACACCAGGATCGCCGATGACACCATTTCCTGGCGATCGGTGCGGGACATCTCGATCTTCCGGTACAGCAGCCAGAAAATCGTGGTGCTTCAGGTCGATCCTCTCGTCGCCGCGCGGTTCGAAGGTGGTTTTCTGAAGCGCGTCCTGACGCTCCTGAACAAGCCGATTGGGGCGGACGGCGTGCTGGTCGCTGGCGGCCTGACCATGGACGGCGAAGTGCTGTTCGAGGCCTGCAAGCAATACTGGACCGCCGGGCGATTGGGCTATACGGCCCGTCCAGAGACGGAACCCCAGCCTGAACCCGTCAATTAGCTCGGTGCCGTAGGGTGGGCAAAGGCGCAACGCGCCGTGCCCACGATTTGTTCGTAAATTGCGAAGTGGTGGGCACGCTACGCTTTGCCCACCCTACCGATGCTTCACCGCAGGCTGGCATTGATCTTGTCCAGCACCGATGAGCCCGGGCACAGCGTGTCCGCTTCCAGCGTGTTGAGCGGCGTCTCGACCGTGTTGAGATGCTCGTGCAGGTCTTCCGCATCGGGATCGACGTAGAGGAGGCCGGTGACGATCTGACCCTTGGCGGCGTGCTTGGCGAGAAAGGTCTGGGCGCCGAGCCGGTCATGCGGATCGTAATCGGCGTCGATCTTGCGCAAAGCGATCCTGCTGCCGTCATGCTGCTCGACCACCTGCACCGTGCCCGGCGCGTAGTCCACGGCGATGGGATCGCGGCCGACCAGCACGTCGAGCCGGTTCACGGCGTCGTTGTGCTCGCGGACATAATCGAAGCTCTTGGTCGAGCCGGCATGGTTGTTGAAGGCGATGCAGGGGCTGATGACGTCGATGAAGGACGCGCCCTTGTGGCCGATCGCCGCCGCAATCAGCGGCACCAGCTGGCTCTTGTCGCCGGAGAACGAGCGCGCAACGAAAGTCGCGCCCAGCTGCAGCGCGATCGCGACGAGGTCGATGGCGTTGTCGGTGTTGGTGACGCCCTTCTTGCTCTTCGAGCCGCGGTCGGCGGTCGCCGAGAACTGGCCCTTGGTCAGGCCATAGACGCCGTTGTTCTCGACGATATAGGTCATGTTGACGCCGCGCCGGATCGAATGCGCGAACTGGCCGAAGCCGATAGAGGCGCTATCGCCGTCGCCGGAGACGCCGAGATAGATCAGGTCCCGGTTGGCGAGGTTGGCACCGGTCAGCACGCTCGGCATGCGGCCGTGCACGGAGTTGAATCCGTGCGAATTGCCGAGGAAGTAGTCCGGCGTCTTCGACGAGCACCCGATGCCTGAGATCTTCGCCACGCGATGCGGCTCGATCGACAGCTCGTAGCAGGCCTCGATGATCGAGGCCGTTATTGAGTCATGGCCGCAGCCGGCGCACAGCGTCGAGATTTTTCCCTCGTAGTCGCGATGCGTGTAGCCGAGCTCGTTCTTCTTCAGGCCCGGATGGTGAAACTTTGGTTTTGCGATGTAGGTCATGCGAGCACCTGCGATCCCAAGGCCGTCATGGCCGGGCTTGTCCCGGCCATCCACGTCTTGGCGGCAAGGAAGGAAGGCGTGGATGCCCGGATCAAGTCCGGGCATGACGACGGAAAGAGCAGCGCCAAAATCATGACACGGCCTTGCGGAGCGGGGTCACCTTGAGGTGATCCTGGTGGTCGCCAATGGCCTTGGCGATGAAGCGGGCGGTGATCGGGGTGCCGTCGTAATGTACGATCGGCACGAGACGGACCGGATCGATGCCGTTCTCGTTGACGATGAGCTGGCGCAGCTGGCTGTCGCGGTTCTGCTCGACCACGTAGACGAAGTCGTGCTCGGCAAGGAAGCTTGCTACGCTGGAGTGGAACGGGAAGGCGCGGATGCGCAGGCGATCGAGCTGATGCCCGCGTGCCTCTAATAGACCAATCGCCTCGTCCATCGCCGGCGAGGTCGAGCCGAAATAGATCACGCCATATTTGGTCGGCCGTTCCGCATTGGCCTGCAGCGGCCGCGGCACGAGGTCCTGCGCGGTCTCGAACTTGCGCACCAGCCGCTGCATGTTGTCGGCATAGACCGATCCTTCCTCGGAATAGCGTGCATAGCGATCACGCGAGGTGCCGCGGGTGAAGTAGGAGCCTTTGGTCGGATGCGTGCCGGGATAGGTGCGGTAGGGGATGCCGTCGCCGTCGACGTCGAGATAGCGGCCGAAGTCGCGGCCTTCCTCCAGCATTTCGGCGGTCATGATCTTGCCGCGGTCATATTGCCTTGCGTCGTCCCACTTCAGCGGGCGGCAGAGCCGGTGATTCATGCCGATGTCGAGATCGAGCATCAGGAAGATCGTGGTCTGGAGCCGCTCGGCGAGATCGAAGGCGGCCGCGGCGAACTCGAAGGCCTCGGCCGGGTCCTCCGGGAACAGCAGCACATGCTTGGTGTCGCCATGCGAGGCATAGGCGCAGGCGATGATGTCGCATTGCTGGGTGCGGGTCGGCATGCCCGTCGAGGGGCCGGCGCGCTGGATGTTCATGATCACGGCCGGAATCTCGGCGAAATAGGAGAGGCCGATGAACTCGGTCATCAGCGAGATGCCGGGGCCCGAGGTCGCGGTGAAGGCCCGTGCGCCGTTCCAGGAGGCGCCGATGACGATGCCGATCGAAGCCAGCTCGTCCTCGCCCTGCACGATCGCGTATTTCGCCTTGCCCGTTTCAGGATCGTGCCGGTACTTCTTGCAATGCGCGGTGAAGGCTTCTGCCACCGAGGATGACGGCGTGATCGGATACCAGGCGCACACCGTCGCGCCGCCATAGACGGCGCCGAGCGCAGCCGCGCTGTTGCCCTCGATGAAGATGCGGTCTCCGACCTTGTCGGACTTCTTCACCCGTAGCCCGATCGGGCATTTCAAATTCTGCAGCGCCCAGTCGCGGCCGAGATGCAGCGCGTGGACGTTGGAGGAGAGCAGCTTCTCCTTGCCCTTGTACTGCTCGCCGATCAGCTGCTCGATCAGCTTCGGGTCCATGTCGAGCAGCGCACTGAGTGCGCCGAGATAGATGATGTTCTTGAACAGCTGGCGCTGGCGCGGATCGGTGTAGGTCGAGTTGGTGATCGCGGTCAGCGGCACGCCGATCACACTGATGTCGTCGCGGAATTTTGTGGACGGCATCGGCTTGGTGGAATCGTAGAACAGGTAGCCGCCGGGCTCGATGCCGGCAACGTCCTTGTCCCAGGTCTGCGGATTCATCGCCACCATCATGTCGACGCCGCCGCGGGCGCCGAGATGGCCGGCTTCGGTGACGCGCACCTCGTACCAGGTCGGCAGGCCCTGGATGTTGGAGGGGAAGATGTTGCGCGGGGACACAGGTACGCCATGGCGCAGGATCGCGCGCGCGAACATCTCGTTGGCGCTGGCCGAACCCGAGCCGTTGACGTTGGCGAAGCGGACGACGAAGTCGTTTACGCTGCTGATCGGCTTTTTGTCGGACATGTCGAACCTGCGTGGGTCATCTCGATGAAATATTTCTGCATGTCCCAGGCGCCGGTGGGACAGCGTTCGGCGCACAGCCCGCAATGCAGGCAGACGTCCTCGTCCTTGACCATGACGCGTCCGGTCTTGAGATCGGACGAGACGTAGAGATCCTGGTCCGGATGCAAGGAGGGCGCCTTCAGGCGATGGCGCAGATCGTCCTCCTCGCCGTTATTGGTGAAAGTGATGCAATCCATCGGGCAGATATCGGCGCAGGCGTCGCACTCGATGCAGAGCGAGGTCGAGAACACCGTCTGCACATCACAGTTCAGGCAGCGATGGGCTTCGCCGAGCGCGAGCTTGACGTCGTAACCGAGCTCGACCTCGGTTTTGATGTCCTTCAGCGCGATCACCTTGTCGCGGTGCGGCACCTTGAAGCGCTTGTCGATGGAGATGTCGTTGTCATAGCTCCATTCGTGGATGCCCATCTTCTGCGAGGAGACATGCACCTCCGGCAGCGGCCGTTCGGTGATGTCCTCGCCTGACAGCATCTTGTGGATCGACAGCGCGGCGTCGTGGCCCTGCGCCACCGCCCAGATGATGTTCTTCGGCCCGAACGCGGCGTCGCCGCCGAAGAACACCTTTGGGTTGGTCGAGGCGAAGGTCTTTGGATCGACCTTCGGCATGTGCCATTTGTCGAACTCGATGCCGCAATCCGGCTCGATCCAGGGGAAGGCGTTCTCCTGGCCGACGGCGACCAGCACGTCGTCGCATTCGAAGGTCTGGTCGGGCTCGCCTGACGGCACGAGATTGCGGCGGCCCTTGGCGTCGTATTCGGCTTTCACCTTCTGGAAGGTGACGCCGGTGAGCTTGCCATTGTCGTGGATGAAGGACACAGGAACCAGGAAGTTGAGGATCGGAATGTCCTCGTGGATCGCGTCCTCCTTCTCCCAGGGCGAGGCCTTCATCTCCTCGAAGCCGGAGCGTACGATCACCTTGACGTCCTCGCCGCCGAGGCGGCGCGCGGTGCGGCAGCAATCCATCGCGGTGTTGCCGCCGCCGAGCACGATCACGCGCTTGCCGATCTTGTCGGTGTGGCCGAACGAGACGGAGGACAGCCAGTCGATGCCGATATGGATATTGCCGGCTGCTTCCTTGCGCCCGGGAATGTCGAGCTCACGGCCGCGCGGCGCGCCGGAGCCGACGAAGATCGCGTCGTATTTCTCCGCAAGCAGTGCCTTCATGCTCTCGATGCGGTGGCCGCCCTTGAACTCGACGCCGAGACCCAGGATGTAGCCGGTCTCCTCGTCGATGACGGAATTGGGCAGGCGGAATTTCGGGATCTGCGTGCGCATCATGCCGCCGGCTTCGGGATCGCTGTCGAACACGGTGCAATGATAGCCGAGCGGCGCGAGATCGCGCGCTACCGTCAACGAGGCCGGGCCACCGCCGACGAAGGCGACGCGCTTGCCGTTCTTCGGCACAGGCTTCGGCAGGCGCTGCTTGATGTCGTCCTTGAAGTCGGCGGCAACGCGCTTCAGGCGGCAGATCGCCACCGGCGTTTCCTCGACACGTCCGCGCCGGCACGCCGGCTCGCACGGACGATCGCAGGTGCGTCCCAGAATTCCGGGAAACACGTTCGATTTCCAATTGATCATGTAGGCGTCGCTGTAGCGGCCTTGCGCGATCAGTCGGATGTATTCGGGAACGGGAGTATGCGCAGGACAGGCCCACTGACAATCGACCACTTTATGAAAGTAGTCGGGGGCCGCGATATCGGTCGGTTTCATTCCTACCCTCGTCCGCGCAGGCTCAAAGACCCGGCGGCCTTTTCTTTGAGCTTGTCGTCGCTTAACGCGCGGCGATCTGGTTTCTGAATGACGTCATTGGGTTAGCTTATTAGAACCGTTCCGAAGTACAACGGCAAATTTTCGCGATCACAGCCTTTCATGGGAGCCAAGCGCGCACAGCATTAACGGCCACGCGCGAGGCGTGCGGTGCAATATAGTGCTCTCTGCACGTCGATGGTCTCGTGCCCCGGACGCAGCGCAGCGCCTCTTCGGCGGTGCGCTGCAGAGCCGGGGCCCACGCATCAGCAAGCGCGTGGCCTGCTGGGTCCCGGCTCTGCGCAGCAACGCTTACGCGTTGCAGCGCGTCCGGGACACGAGAGCAACGTACTTCAACCTTGCCCGATGTCGCTCTTCGCGAGGTCCCACATCAGGCAGTAGGTGCCGACGGAGACGGGCAGGGGGAAGGGCGCGGACGCCGGGCCGGTGAAGCGTTCGGCAATGACGGCCGAGACCGCGCCGACATGCGTGCCGTCGATGAGCACGAACCAGTCGCGCGCGCCTTCGTTACGTTCGGCGGGGATGCCCGCCGTTGCGCCCGACAATTCCGGCTCGCTTTCCAGCAGATGCATCGAGATGATGCCGTCGCGAGTCCCTGGCGCCAGCTTTTCTTGCAGTGCATCACGCCACGCGCCGGCATTGTCGGCGGTGGGGCGCAGCCGCACCAGGCCGAGCGCGGCGCCGCGGCCGGTGCCCCTGCTGATGGTGATGCGCGCGACCACGCGCAGCATGTTCTTGAAATGCGCCATGTTGCGCTTCGACCATTCGGTCTGGTTGGCGAGCGCCTTGCGGTAAGCGGGACTGTCGAGCACATCCAGCGTCTGCGTCGAATACAGCGAGAGATATTTGGGATTGGCGGCATGCGCGACATAGCGCCGCGCTTCCAGGAAGCCCTCGATCGCGACGCGCTCTTCGAGGTGCTCGCGATCGTACCAGCGGTTGAAATCGGCTTCGTTCGCTTCGTCGATGTTCATCGACGTCAGCAGCATGCCCTTTCCGATGAGCGGCATTTTCTTGTTGTCCTTCCTCCGCGCATTAGCGCGCGGCCTTCGAGGCGAGGTCGGCGATCGACTTCATCACCGCGTCCCGCACGCCGGTATCATAGAGCGAATGTCCGGCTTCTTCCACGATCCTGATCTCGGAATCCGGCCAAACTTTCGCGAGCCGCGCGGATGTCTCGGGCGGGCACAGCAGATCGTAGCGGCCCTGCACGATAATGCCGGGAATGCCTTTGAGGCGATCAGCGTTTCGCAACAGCTGGTCTTCGCTCATGAAAGAATTGTTGACAAAATAATGCGCCTCCATGAACGGCGTCGCTGGCAGCGTGCGCCAGACGTTCAGCGAGGCGAGGTCCAGCCGCGTCTTGGCGGGCTTGTGCTCCGACAGAGCGCGCTCGGTGTCGTGCCATGCGCGCGAGGCGGGTCCGTGCACGGCAGGATCGGCATCGAGGATGCGGCGATAATAGGCCGCTACCGGCTGTGTGCGCTCCTCCGGCGGCAGCACGCTCAAAAAATCCTCGTAGAGCGCGGGATAGAACTGCGACAGGCGCGACGTGAAAGCGGTCTCGACTTCTCCTCGCGTGCCCAGAAACGTGGCGCGCAGCGCAATGCCGGAGACGCGCTCGGGATGTGCCTGTGCATAGGCCAGCGCCAGCGTCGCGCCCCAGGAGCCGCCGACCAGCATCCAGCGCGCGATGCCGAATTTTTCGCGGATCTTCTCCATGTCCGCGATCAGATGCGCCGTGGTGTTGTGCTCGCGCGAGCCCTTGGGGCGGCTGCGGCCGCAGCCGCGCTGGTCGAACAGCACCGCATGCATGCGCTCGGGGTCGAACAGCCGGCGGTGATCGGGCTGGCAGCCGGAGCCGGGGCCGCCATGCAGATAGATGGCCGGGATGCCATCAGCGCGGCCGACGCTCTCGACATGGAGCTCGTGGCCGTCGCCGACATCCAGCATCTCTGAGGTCAGCGGGGCAAAAGGATCGGCACGTTTGGCGGCTGTGCCTGCGTCGGCGTCAGGCATCATTCCCGGATTCCAGAGTGCCGCCGGCGAAATTGCGGTAGAGGAAGCGGTTGGTCTCGCCCTCGGCCTCGGCTTCCGCCTGCTTGAAGATGGTTTCGTGCAGCGGCGACAGTGCGCAGGCCGGATCGGTGTTGGCGGCATCGCCCGTCAGCGCAAAGGCCTGGCAGCGGCAGCCGCCGAAATCGATCTCGCGGAATTCGCAAGATTTGCACGGCTCCTTCATCCAGCCGGTGCCGCGATAGCGGTTGAAGGCATCCGAGTTCTGCCAGATCCAGGCGATCGAATGGTTCGAGCGCACCGACAGGAAGTCGAGTCCGGTGATGCTCTCGGCGGCGTGGCAGGGCAGCACCTTGCCGGCGGGAGAGATGTTGAAGAACTGCCGGCCCCAGCCGCCCATGCATTTCTTCGGCCGCAGCGCGTAATAGTCGGGGACGACGTAGTCGATGGTCAGCCGGCCCTTCAGCCGCTCGCGCGCCTCCTCGACGATGGCTGTGCATTCGTCGAGCTGCGCGACCGTCGGCATCAAGGCGGCGCGGTTCTTCAGGGCCCAGCCGTAATACTGGACATTGGCGACCTCGAGCCGGTCTGCGTCGAGATCGATGGACATCTGGATGATATCGGGGAGCTGATGCAAATTCTGCCGGTGCATCACCGCGTTCACGGTGAGCGGCAAGTCCAGCTCGCGGGTCCATTTCGCGACTTCGAGCTTCTTGCGGTGACCGCCCTTGTAGCCGGCGACGCGATCGGCAAGGCCTTCCTCGATGCCCTGGAAAGAGATCTGCACGTGGCAGAGCCCGGCGTCCGCAAGCTCGCCAAGCCGCTCGCGCGTCAGCAGCACGGCCGAGGTGATGAGGTTGGTGTAGAGCCCGACGTCGCTGGCATGCTTCACGAGCTCAACGAGGTCCTTCCGCGCCGTCGGCTCGCCGCCCGAAAAATGCACCTGCAGCACGCCGATCTCGGCGAGCTCGCTCAACACCTTCTTCCACTCGTCTGTGGTCAGCTCCTTGCCCGACCGGTCGAGCTCGACCGGATTGGAGCAATAGGGGCATTGCAGCGGACAGCGATGGGTGATCTCGAGCAGCACGGCGAGCGGAATGCCAAACGTCTCCGCGGTCGAGCGGCTCTTCTCCAGCACCGCAAGGCTGTCGCTGGCGTCGGGCGGAATGGTCGGGAGCACATCGCTCATGGCGTCTTCTCCCTCGCCTCGGTCAAAAAGCCCTTGTCGGCGAGATCCTGCAGCATGACGATGACGTCGGCCAGGATTGCCTCGCGGGGGGCGGCGTATTTCGCCGCGAGCTGGTCGGACACGTCGCCGACACTGCGCTTGCCGTCGCAGAGCTGCAGGACTTCCACCGCGATCTCGTCGGGCGCGAGCACGCGCTCGGGAGCGAGGATCACCCAGACTTTCCGCGTCTCGTCATATTTCAGCTTGGCATGCCGCGGCAGCAGGGGGCGGCTTGCCTCGCTGACGCTGATGTTCCGCGGCCCAGCCATCGCTCTCGTTCCTCAGCTCGCTTTGGGCACGAACGCGCCCGGCGGAATGTTGCCTTCGACATAGGCATGATAGAGCGCGTCGAGTTGCACCCACAACACGTTGGTCTTGAAGATCAGCGCGTTGCACACCTGCGCGCGCTCTTCCGGGGTCCCCGCGTGCGTCCTGACATAATCGAGCGCGAAATTGGCATCGCGCGGCGCCTGCGTCAGGCGGCGCTTGAAGTAGCTCATGATGTCGGGGTTGACGAAATCATAGTGCTGCAACATGCCGGCGATGCGCTCTTCGTGGATGCTCGGCGCGAACAATTCGGTGAGTGAGGAGGCAATCGCCTCCAGCGGGCTCTTCTCACGACAGAAGTGCACGTAAGCCTCGACCGCGAACCGCGTCGCCGGCAGGATGCCCTCGGTGGATTCCACATAGGCCGTGTCGAGGCCGAGGCCTTCGGTCAGCTTCAGCCAGCGTTCGATGCCGCCTTCCGAGCCGACGTCGCCGTCATGGTCCTCGATGCGGTGGCGCCATTCCAGGCGCGTGGCGCGGTCGCGGAAGCGCGAGATCACCACCGCGTCCTTGATCGGGATCGTGCTCTGGTAATAGTAGCGGTTCAGCGCCCAGGCCTGCACCTGGCCCTTGTTCAGCTTGCCGCCGTGCAGCAGCTTATGGAACGGATGCAGGCTGTGATAGCGCGTCGCCCCGATATGGCGCAGCGTCGCCTCCAGTTCCTCGGCCGAGTTGAGGCGGATGTCCTTGCCGATCGAGAGCGCAGTCATTCCAGTCATGTTGACACTCACAGCACGATCTCCGTTCCGTCGGCGGGAATCTGCCAGCCCGCCGCCTCGAGCGTCTTGCGTTCAGGCGTATCGGGCAGCAGCGCCGGGTTCGAGTTATTGATATGCAGAAATATCTTCTTGTCGATCTTGAGATCGGCAAGGCGTGCAATCGCGCCATCGTGACCGGACATCGCGACATGGCCCATGCTCTTGCCGGTCTTGTGGCCGAGCCCGGCCTTGATCATCTCGTCGTCCCGCCACACCGTGCCGTCGAAGAACACCAGCGTCGCGCCGTTGATCTCGGCCTTGAGCGCGTCGGTGACCTCGGCGCAGGCGGCGATGAAGTAGAAACACTTGCCGCTGGCCTTGTCGGTGATCTTCAGCCCCAGCGTATCGCCGTCGCCGCTCTCACCGCCCGGATGAACCTTGCCTTCGAGATACCAGGCCGACTTGCCAGGCACCGCGAACGGCAGCACTTCCAATCCCGATCGCGCGCCATCCGGCAATCGCGGCTCGAACGGCTCGCCGATCCCGATCGGCTGGCGCTTGACGTTCTTCTCGTTCAGCACGTTGAAGATGCTGTTGCTCGCAAGGATCGCCAGCACCTTCTCATGCGCATAGACCGTGAAGGACGAGCCCTCGCGCATCGATAGCAAGCCCGCCACCGCGTCGACTTCGCTGTTGGTCAGGATCACGCCTGCGACGGGCGTATGGCGCAGCGCGCCTGCCTTGGGATGCAGCTGCGGCGTGGCATTCAATTGCTGGCGCAGGTCAGGGGAGGCGTTGATCAGGAACCAATGCTCGCCGTCGCCGCTGAAGGCAACCGAGGCCTGGGTTCTCTGAAGCTCTTGTCCGCGGTGACGCGCCGCCCGACAGCCCTCACACCCGCAATTCCATTGCGGGACTCCGCCGCCAGCCCCGGCGCCCAGGACGACGACGCGAAGCATGTTACGTCTCCTGGAGGCCAATTTCTTAAAGCGAACGTCGCCAGGTGGATATCAGGCCGACACGGTTTCCGTCGTCAGGAAATGGTTCGTGACCCAAATACCCACCTGCGCAGAACGCAAACTCACCAACCGCTTACTTGCGGGTGGCGCTCACATACATGTTGATTTCCATGCCGCAGGGCACTTCGACGATCTTCGGGGCTTTCCAGGCCATTTTGGCTCTCCATATTCGCGAATTCGGACGTATCCGCCCATCTGCTAAGTTACTGCGGGGGGAAAAGTTCGCCAGTGAAATTTTCCCGACCTACGTAGTAGGCCGGTGGAATTGCTGCACTGCAAAGAAGCGCATTGCGGCCGTAAAGATGAGCGAATGACATAGGCAAATCGTCGATAGGTCGTGATCCCTGTCGGGATAAACCAGTTGTGAGTATGGAACGGCTTTCAATCGGTGACAGGCGACCCCATTGGATCAGGCATGCCCAGATATTTCTTCAACACCCGTATCGGCGACGAATTGATCGTGGATCCTGACGGCGAGGACCTGCGCAACCCCGACCGCGCCTGGGAAGTCGCCCGCCAGATGATCCTGGAGGTGGTGAAGTCGGAAGGCGCCCAGCCGGCCCTGATGGAGGCGGTGATCGAGGTCACCGACGATGACGGCGAGATCGTGCTCGAATTCCCCTTCACCGAGGCCCTGCTGGATATCCCGGACCAGTCGGCGACGAGGCATTAGCCGGATCGATCCGCGACGCGGCGGGTGAGGCCCGCGGCCCTTCGCCCCTGCGAAATCCGCATGGCTTTGCCGCGTTCCCGGCGCTAAAAGACGCCGGTCATACGGAGCAAGCCATGCAAGATCTCTGGCGCCTGTCGGCCGCCGACCTCGCTACCCTCGTCAAAACCAAAAAGGTGTCCGCCAAGGAGGCCGCCAAGGCCGGCCTCGCCCGCCTCGACGCCGTCAATCCCCAGCTCAACGCCGTGATCGACCACCGGCCGGAGGACGTGCTCAAGCAGGCCGACGCCGTCGATGCCGCCATTGCTCGGGGCGAGGACCCCGGCGTGCTCGCCGGCGTGCCCGTCACCATCAAGGCCAATGTCGACCAGGAGGGCTTTGCCACCACCAACGGCCTCAAGCTGCAGCGCGATCTGATTGCGCGCGAGGACAATCCCGTCGTCGCGAATTTCCGCAAATCCGGTGCGGTTCTCCTGGGGCGCACCAATTGCCCGGCCTTCTCCTATCGCTGGTTCACCACCAACCTCGTCCATGGTGACACCAAGAACCCCCGCGATGCCTCGCTGACCCCCGGCGGCTCCTCCGGCGGCGCCGGCTCGGCGGTGGCGGCCGGCATCGGCCATATCGCCCACGGCACCGACATCGCCGGCTCGATCCGCTATCCCGCCTATGCCTGCGGCGTCCATGGCCTGCGCCCGACGCTCGGCCGCATCCCCGCCTTCAACCCGGCGCTGCCGGAACGGCCGATCGGACCGCAGATCATGGCGGTCTCGGGCCCGCTGGCCCGCACCGTCAACGACCTCAGGATTTCGCTCGCCGCGATGTCGGCCCGCGACATCCGCGATCCCTGGTATGTGCCGGCGCCGCTGGAAGGTCCAGCGCGCGAGAAGCGCGCCGCGATCTGCCTCAATCCGGATGGGCTCGCGACCAAGGCCGAGGTGAAGGCCGCCGTGACCGACGCCGGCCAGCGCCTCGAGCGCGCCGGCTGGACCGTCGAGCTCATCGAGAACACGCCGCCGATGCGCGAAGCCGTGGAGTGGCAGCGAAAACTCTGGCTCGGCGATGCCTATGAGGCACAGCTGGAGATGGCCGAACGCGAGGGCGATCCCGGCGCGCTGGCGTGCCTGCGCGGTAACCGCGCCAAGGTCACGCCGATGGATCAGGCTGATTATGCCAAGGCGCTGACCCGCCGCGCCACGCTGACCCGCGACTGGATGCTGTTCTTCGAAAAATATGCGGTGGTGCTGACGCCGGTCTCCGGCGAGCTGCCGTTCCCCGATCATCTCGACGTCAAGGACGCTGCCTCCTTCGAGCGCGTCTGGGAAGCGCAGATGCCGCAGATCGCAACGCCCTTCATGGGCCTGCCGGGTCTCGTGGTCTCGACTGGCCTCGTCGGCAAGACGCCGGTTGGCGTGCACATCGTCTCCGGCCGCTATCGCGAAGACCTCTGCCTGCTCGCCGGCGAAGCGATCGAGGCCGGCGGCGTGCCGCCGTCGCCGATCGATCCCGTGGGCTGACCGATGTCCGCGATCTACGACTTCAAGGCCAACTCGCTTGCCGGCGAGGAAGTGTCGATGCGCCGCTTCGAAGGCCAGGTACTGCTGATCGTCAACACCGCGAGCAAATGCGGCTTCACGCCGCAATATCGCGGCCTCGAGGATCTCTACCGCGATCTCTCGCCGCGCGGTTTCTCGGTGCTCGGCTTTCCCTGCAACCAGTTCGGCGCCCAGGAGCCGGGGCAGGCCGCCGAGATCCAGGCGTTCTGCTCCACCAATTATGACGTCACCTTTCCGCTGTTCGCCAAGATCGACGTCAACGGCGCCAACGCGCATCCCCTGTATGAGTATCTGAAACGCCAGCAATCCGGCCTTCTTGGCGCCTCCATCAAATGGAATTTCACCAAATTCCTGGTGGATCGTGCCGGCAAGGTGATCGCGCGCTACGCGCCGACGGCCCGGCCGGAAGGATTGCGGAATCAAATCGAGTCCCTGTTATGAGCGAGACAATCATGAGCGACGAATTTCCCGACCGCCTGTCGGTCGATCCCAATAGCCCCTATTACAACGCGGACATTTTGGCGCGCGACGTCGGCATCCGCTTCAAGGGCATCGAGAAGACCAATGTCGAGGAGTACTGCATCAGCGAAGGCTGGGTCCGCGTCACCGCCGGCAACGCCAAGGACCGCTACGGCAACCCGCTGACCATCAAGGTGCATGGCCCGGTGGAGCCGTATTTCAGGGACAAGAAGTAACGGCGAAGCCGCCATTGCAGTGCCGATCGGAGGCGCAGCGCGTTCAAATGCATATCCGTCACCCTGAGGTGCTCGCCTCTTCGGCGAGTCTCGAAGGGCGACGGCCCGGCTGCACCTCGGCCGTTCATCCTTCGAGGCTCTCCGTGGGACGCCCACGCGTCCCACGGCTCGCACCTCAGGATGACGGGGAGATAGTCCGACGAACTTCCTTTCGACCATCAAAGGCCACCCCATGTCCGTCCGCATCGTCGACGTCCGCGAGATCACCAAGCCGATCTCGTCCCCGATCCGCAACGCCTATATCGATTTCACCAAAATGACGACGAGCCTCGTCGCCGTCGTCACCGACGTCGTCCGCGACGGCAAGCGCGTCGTCGGCTACGGATTCAACTCCAACGGCCGTTACGGGCAGGGCGGCCTGATCCGTGAGCGTTTTGCCTCGCGCATCCTTGAAGCCGATCCGAAGTCGCTGCTGAACGTATCAGGCGACAATCTCGACCCCGACAAGGTCTGGGCCGCGATGATGACCAACGAGAAGCCGGGCGGCCATGGCGAGCGCTCGGTTGCAGTCGGCACCATCGACATGGCGGTGTGGGATGCGGTGGCGAAGATCGCGGGCAAGCCGCTGTTTCGTCTGCTCGCCGAGCGCCACGGCGTCACCGCCAATCCGCGCGTCTTCGTCTACGCCGCCGGCGGCTATTACTATCCCGGCAAGGATCTCTCGATGCTCCGCGGTGAGATGCGCGGCTATCTCGATCGCGGCTATAATGTCGTGAAGATGAAGATCGGCGGCGCGCCAATCGAGGAAGATCGCACCCGCATCGAGGCGGTTCTGAAGGAGATCGGCAAGGACGCGCAGCTCGCGGTCGATGCCAACGGCCGCTTCAATCTGGAAACAGCAATCGCCTACGCAAAAATGCTGCGCGACTATCCGCTGTTCTGGTACGAGGAGGCCGGCGATCCCCTCGACTACGCGCTGCAGGCGGCGCTTGCCGAATTCTATCCCGGTGCGATGGCCACAGGCGAGAATCTCTTCAGCCATCAGGACGCCCGCAATTTGATCCGCTACGGCGGCATGCGCCCCGACCGCGACTGGCTGCAATTCGACTGCGCGCTGTCCTACGGCCTGTGCGAATACCAGCGCACGCTGGAGGTGCTGAAGACCCACGGCTGGTCGCCAAGCCGCTGCATCCCCCACGGCGGGCACCAGATGTCGCTGAACATCGCCGCCGGCCTCGGCTTAGGGGGCAACGAAAGCTATCCCGATTTATTCCAGCCCTATGGCGGCTTCCCCGACGGTATCAGCGTCGTGAACGGCCACATCACCATGCCCGATCTTCCCGGCATCGGCTTCGAAGGCAAGTCCGATCTCTACAAGGAAATGAAGGCGCTGGCGGAGTAGGGGACCGGCGCTGGGTACGATGGCCCGCACCACACTCCGCTGTCATGCCCCGGCCTGACCGGGGCATCCAGCACGCCGCGGCGTGAATTGTGAGAGCGAGCTTTCCAACGCCAGCCTCTGGAATACTGGATCGCCCGGTCAAGCCGGGCGACGACACCGAGGCTGTGGCTAAGATGCCCCCTAAGACAGCCGCATATCCAACAGCCGTCGTCCCTCGCCCTTCAGCAGCTTCTTCACCGCGCTCGACGCCACGACCTCGCCGTCATTGGCATAGGCCTCGTGGTTCTTCTCGATGTCGTCGAGGCGGTAGAGGTAATTGACCATCACGCCGGCGGATTCGCGCATGCCCTTGGGCGAGAGATCGCCGAGCCAGTTGATGCGCTCGAGGCGTGCGCCGTTGCCGAGATGGAAGCGGGCAACGGAATCGATCAGCTTGCCTTTCGGCGTGCGCGCCTTGAGGAAATAGTGGGCCGCGAGCGGCTCGATCACGCCGCGCAGCAGCGTCGTGGTCTCGGGGTTTTCGTACCATTTGGGATCGTCGAGGCGCTTCAGCACCTCGCGGTCCTCCTCCGACAGCGGCAAATCCTTGTCCTGCCTGATCCACTGCATGAAGCCCGGCACTGGCGACAGCGTCACAAACGTGTCGAGCTTCGGCAGCTCGCGGCGCAGCTCTTCCACCACCTGCTTGATAAGGAAGCTGCCGAACGAAATGCCCCCTAAGCCGCGCTGGGTGTTGGAGATCGAGTAGAATACGGCGGTGCGCGCGCGCTCGATCGACAGGTGCTGGCGATCGACCGCAAGCAGCGGGGCGATCGCGCCGGGGATCGTTTCGGTCAGAGCGACCTCGACGAAGATCAAGGGCTCGTCGACCATCGCGGGATGAAAGAAGGCGTAGCAGCGGCGGTCGACGGGGTCGATGCGGCGGCGCAGATCGTCCCAGTCGGAGATCTCATGCACGGCTTCATAGCGGATGATCTTTTCGAGGATGTTGGCCGGGGTCGACCAGTCAATCCGGCGCAGCACGAGAAACCCCCTGTTGAACCACGACGAGAGCAGATGGGAGACGTCGCGATCGAGCGCGGCGAGATCGGTGTGTCCGTTCATCATGCCGAGCAGATCGGCACGCATGGCGACGAGATCGCCGGTGCCGCCGGGCGCGCGGTTGAGGCGGCGGATCAGCTCCTGCCGCCGCGGTTCCGAGGCGAAGTGCAAGGAGCTCGCGTCTTCATCGCTGGGCTTGGCGCGCCATTTCTCGATCGCCCGGGAGAGGCGTTCCCGGTCCGGCCCGAAATCACGCACCAGAGCCTCGAAAAAGGCGCGGCGTCCTGCCGCATCCAGGTCCCGGTAGAGATCGAGCACCTCGCGCGCCATGGCTGTTCCGGAGGCTTCGCCTCGCCCCGACAGCAGCGCTCCGCAGAGCTCGATCAGCCCGTCGGCGTCCCGTTTGGTGTCGGCGGAGTCGCGGCGCAGCAGCGTACGGCCGCGCTCGGAGATGGTGGCGAGCAGGTCGGAGAAGAAGGCGTTGGCCATCTGGGCTTTTTCAGGTCCGGGTTTGTGCGTCGCGGAAGCTTACACGGGATTTAGGCGGAAGCCGATCACAATCAAGCAGGCGATTCCGGCAAGTTTAGCTGGGCCGTGCGTTTCGGGAAGGCCGGCATACTCGGGCGAGGGCGTTGCTGTGGCGGGAATGCTCATCCCAAGACGCGCTGTCATGCCTCGGCTTGACCGGGGCATCCGGTACGCCGCGGCTTCTCGAGTCTAGCCTCGCCGGCTCGGAGTACTGGCTAGCCCGGTCAAGCCGGGCGATGACACCGAGTGTGTGGCAAACTCCGTCGGCGTCCGGCCCGTCACCTGCCGGAACGCGGCCGAGAACGCCGGCACGCTGGCATAGCCGAGCTGTGTCGCGAGCTGCTTCACCGAGACATTCGCATCCGTCGATATCAGCTGGATCGCCGCTGCAATCCTGGCGCGCTGGCACCAGCTCTTGAAGCTCAGCTGCGTCTCGCTCGAAAACAGCCGCGACAATGTCCGCGCGGAAGTGCCGACCTCGCGCGCCAAGCTGTCGATGTCGTGCAGGCCGGTGGGATCGTCGAGCACCATCATCGCGGCGCGGCGGCAGCGCACTTCGTGCGGCAACGGCACGAAGGTCGCGGAATCCTCGGCCTGGTGCAATTCCAGCATCACGAGGCGCACCAAAAGCCCGGTGCGCTCCTCGGTGTTGCGCACGTCGAACAGCGCCAGGATCGCCTGGTTGAGCAGCGGCGACACCCGCACCACGAATTCCCTGGTCAGTCCGGCATAGCGCTGTTCGCGCTTCAGCCAGGCGAGGTCGAAATACAGCGTGCGCATCTCGATGTCGGCGAGCAGGTCGAGCGAATGATCGAGTCCGGCCGGCACCCACACCGCGCGGTCCGGCGGCACCAGCCAGCGCCCGCCGGGCGTCGTTACCTGCATGGTGCCCTTGGCGGCATAGATCAGCTGCGCCTCGCGATGCATGTGCGGATCGATCCGCATGCCCTTGGGATAGTCGCGCGCAACCAGATGCACGCCCGCGGGCGAGAGATGGTTGCTCCGGACCTCCCGGAGGATTGGCGTTTCCAAGATAGTCATTGGCAGCATCCCGTCATGAGTCCGACATATAACTCATTTCGAAGCAGGAGAGGATTCGCATGAACAGCCCCAACCGGGTCATCAGTTTCGTCAACGCGGGCCATTTCATCGACCATTATGCGATGCTGATCTTCGCCGCCGCCGTGATCATCATGGGGCCGGCGCTCGGCATGGCCTATTCGGAACTCTTGCCCTACGCGACGCCGGGGTTCGTGGCGTTCGGTGCCGGCTCGCTCGTCACCGGCTGGCTCGGCGACCGCTGGAGCCGCCGCCACATGATGGTGATCTTCTTCGTCGGCATTGGGCTGTCCATGATCTCGGTCGGCTTCGTCCAGACCCCGGCGCAGCTCGGTGCCGCGCTGCTCGCGATCGGCATTTTCGCCTCGATCTATCATCCCGTCGGCACCGCCATGATCGTGTCCTATGCCGACCGGCTCGGCCGCGAGATGGGCATCAACGGCGTCTGGGGCAATCTCGGCGTCGCCTCCTCCGCGCTGGTGACGGGTGTCATCGGCCAATATCTCGGTTGGCGTTTTGCCTTCATCGTCCCCGGCGTGGTCACCATCCTGATCGGCATCGCCTTTGCGATCAGCATCGTGCATGAGGACCGCAAGGGCGCGAAGCAGGCGGCAGCGCAGGCGCGCGTGGCGAAGAAGGACATGTGGCGCGTGGTGCTATCGCTGCTGATCGTCGTGATCGCGATCTCGACCACGTTCAACGCCGTCACCGTTGCGCTGCCAAAACTGTTCGCGGAACGGCTCGCCGATCTCACCAAAAGCCCGGCGCTGCTCGGCGTCATCGCGGCCTGCGTCTATGTGTTCGGCGCCATGACGCAGTACACAATCGGCCGGCTGCTCGATCGCTATTCGCTCAAGACGGTGGCACTGCCGCTCTCCTTCATGCTGGCGCCGTTCCTATATCTTGCCGCGAGCCTGAACAATCTGCCGCTGATCCTGGTCTCGATCGGCATCGTCATGGGCGCGTTCGGACAGGTCACGGTCAACGACGCCATGGTCGGCAAATACACCAGCGAGGAATGGCGCTCGCGCGCCTACGCCGTGCGCTATTTCATCGGCTTCACCGCGGCCGGCGCCTCGGTCGGCCTCGTCGCCTGGCTCTACGAGCAGGGCGGCTTCGTGACGATGCTGCACGCCTTCGCCGGCTTGTGCCTGCTCGCGATCGCCGCCGCCATCATCCTGCCTCGCGAGATCCGGATGCCGGCGGCGGCGTGATCTCGTCATTGCGAGGAGCGTAGCGACGAAGCAATCCAGGCTGTCTCCGCGGAGGGATTCTGGATTGCTTCCGCCTACGCCAAGGCTTCGGCGGACAAGTCGCTGCGCCCGCAATGATGGGGAGGAGAGGGTTCAGCCTGCCTCCGCCGCAGGCTTTGCCTTCGGCGCCTTCTTGCTCGCCCGCCAGTTCTCGAAGCGTTGCACCACCACGAAGAAGGCCGGCACGAACAGCACCGCAAGGCAGGTCGAGGCCAGCATGCCCGAGAACACCGTGATGCCGATCGACTTGCGCGCGCTGGCGCCGGCGCCGGTCGCGAGCACCAGGGGCACGACGCCGAGGATGAAGGCGAACGACGTCATCAGGATCGGGCGGAAGCGGGCGCGTGCCGCCTCGATTGCGGATTCCAGCACCGGCTTGCCGTCGCGGCCGTGCAGCTCGAGCCCGACCTCGACGATCAGGATCGCGTTCTTGGCCGACAGCGCGATCAGGAGAATCAGGCCGATCTGGCAATAGAGGTTGTTGTCGATCTTCAAGCCATTGAGGATCAGCGTCGGCCCGAGCAGCGACAGCGGCACCGCGAGGATCACCGAGATCGGTGCGTACCAGCTCTCGTACTGGCCGGCGAGCACGAGATAGACCAGCAGCATGGCGAGGCCGAACACCCAGTAGATCTGGTTCGAGACCGCCTTCTCCTGGTAGGACATCGCGGTCCATTCATAGCCGGTGCCCTGCGGCAGCGTCTTGTCCGCGATCTGCTCCATTAAGCTCAAGGACTGGCCGGACGAATAGCCCTGCGCCGGCAGGCCGATCACGGTCGAGGAGGGATAGAGATTGTAGAGGCTGATCAGCGACGGTCCGGTCGCCGGCGTGATCGTTGCGACGGTGCCGATCGGGATCATGTCGCCGTTCGAGTTGCGCACCTGCATGTTGGCGATGTCGCGCTCGGTGACGCGGAAGGCGGGATCGGCCTGCGTATAGACCTGGAACACGCGGCCGAACTTGTTGAACTGGTTGACATAGGACGAGCCGAGATAGGTCGACAGTGCCGCGAACACCTGATCGGTGGTGACGTGCAGCGTCTGCGTCTTGATGCGGTCGATCTCGACGTTGAATTGCGGCACCGAGGAGCGGAACGAGGACTGCACGCGCTGCAGCGCGCTCTGGCTCTGGCCGTTGGAGACGAGAGCTGCCGTGATCGCCTGCAGCTTGGCGAAATCGCTGTTGCCGTCGCGCAGCTCGACCTGCATCGAGAAGCCGGCGGCGTTGCCGATGCCTTGAATGGGCGGCGGCGGCAGCACGATCGTGCGCGCCTCCATGATCACGGCGAGCTTGTCGTTGAGCCCGTAGACCAGCGAGCGCAGATCCTCGCCCGGGCCCTTGCGCGCCTCCCAGTCCTTCAGGATGATATAGGCGACGCCGGCATTGGCGAGGCTGGCGCTGCTGTCGAGCGCGGAGATGCCGGCGATGGTGATGACCTGCTGGACGCCGGGCGTGTCCTTGATGATCTCGCTGGCGCGGTCGAGCACCTTCTGGGTCCGTTCCAGCGAGGCGCCGTCGGGCAGCTGGATCGCCGCGATCAGATAGCCCTGATCCTCGATCGGAAGGAAGCCGGTCGGCACCCGCGACAGGCCATAGCCGCTGATCCCGATAACGACCAGCGCGAATGCGACCGAGATGGTGGCGTGCTTGACCAGGAAGGTGATCAGTCGCGTGTAGCCGCGCTC
Source organism: Bradyrhizobium sp. BR 10289 (assembly GCF_019455385.1). Classification (GTDB taxonomy): domain Bacteria; phylum Pseudomonadota; class Alphaproteobacteria; order Rhizobiales; family Xanthobacteraceae; genus Bradyrhizobium. The sequence goes on along the minus strand of NZ_JACOFR010000013.1, from coordinate 30,486 downwards.
GACCCGGTTATAGACGTTGTTGAAGCCGCGATAGAAGAAGTTGCGCTGCTCCGGCGGCACCGCCGGCCGCAGCCACAGCGCGCATTGCGTCGGCTTCAGCGTCGCGGCGTTGATGGCGGACAGCAGCGCGGTGGCCGCGATCACCAGCGCGAATTGCGAGTAGATGCGGCCCGTGAGTCCCGCGAGGAACGAGGCCGGCAGGAAGACCGAGATGAGCACCAGCGTAATGCCGACGATCGGCGCGAACAGCTGGTCCATCGCCCTGATCGCGGCGTCGTGGCCGTTCATGCCCTGCTCGATATTGTGCGCGGCGCCTTCCACCACGACGATGGCGTCGTCGACGACGATGCCGATCGCGAGCACAATTGCGAACAGCGTCGACATGTTGATGGTGAAGCCGAGCGCCGCCATCGCGGCGAAGGCGCCGATGATGGTGACCGGCACGGTCGTTGCCGGTACCAGCATCGCGCGCCAGTCCTGCAGGAACACCAGGATCACGACCAGCACCAGGAGGCCGGCCTCGATCAGCGTCATGTAGACCTCGTGCACCGAGGCCTCGACGAATTTGGTGGTGTCGAACGGCGTGTCGTATTTGATGCCTTCGGGAAAACGCTTGGCGAGCTCGACCATCTTCTTCTCGACGGCCTGCTCGACCTCGAGCGCGTTGGCGCCGGGCGACTGGAATACGCCGATGCCCACCGCGGGCTGCTTGTTCAGCGAGAAGATCTGGCTGTAGGTCTGCGCGCCGAGCTCGACCCAGCCGACGTCGCGCACGCGCGTGACATCGCCGCTCGTGCCCGTCTTGACGATGATGTTCTCGAACTGGCTGGTGTCGTCGAGCCGTCCATTGACGTTGAGCGTGTACTGAAACGCCTGGCCCGGCGGCGTCGGCGGTGCGCCGACCTGGCCGGCCGAGACCTGCTGACTTTGTTGCTGGATCGCGTTGATGACGTCCTGCGGCACGAGACCGCGGGCCTGCAGCTTGTTCGGGTCCAGCCAGATCCGCATCGAATACTGGCCGGCGCCGAACACGGTGACGTTGCCGACGCCGGGCAGGCGCGAGAGCTCGTCGCGGATGTTGATGGTGGCGTAGTTGCTCAGGTAAAGGCTGTCGTACTTCTTGTCCGGCGAGGTCAGCGTCACGAACAGCAGGATCGAGGTCGACTTCTTCTGGACGGTGACGCCCTGGTTCTGCACCGATTGCGGCAATTGCGACAGCGCGCTGGAGACGCGGTTCTGCACCAGCACTTGCGCGAAGTTGAGATCGGTGCCGATCTTGAAGGTGACGGTCAGCGTATAGGTGCCATCGGAGGCGCTGTAGGACTGCATGTAGAGCATGTCCTCGACGCCGTTGACCTGCTGCTCGATCGGGAGGGCCACCGTGTCGATCACGGTCTTGGCGCTGGCGCCGGGATAGCGCGTGGTGACCTGCACGGTCGGCGGCACAACGTCGGGATATTGCGCGATCGCAAGGTTGAACAGCGCGACGCCGCCGATCAGGATCATCAGGAGCGCGATGACGTTCGAGAGGACCGGCCGCTCGATGAAGAATTTTGAGATCATGGCCGGCTCCTTACTTGGCCGACGCCTGAGGCTGCTCGATCTTCGTCACCTGTGGGTCGACCTTCTGGCCCGGGATCACGCGCAGGAGGCCGGCGGTCACCACGCGGTCATCGGGCTTCAGGCCGCTCTCGATCACGCGCAGGCCGTTGTCGCCGGGGCCGATCTGCACCTTGCGCTGCTCGACCACATTGTCGCCGTTGACAATGAGGAGATAGCGGCCGCCCTGGTCGCTGCCGAGTGCGGTGTCGGGAACGAGGAGCGCGTCCTTTTCCTGGGTGAAGGGCACGCGAACGCGGACGAAATAGCCGGGCAGCAGCACCCGCTTGTCGTTCGGCACGAGACCGCGCACCGCGAGCGTGCCGGTCGACTGGTTGATGGTGGGCGAGACGTAGTCGAGCTTGCCATCGTGCGGATAGCCGGTCTCGGTCTGGAGGCCCACTTGAATCGGGAATTGCTTCATGTCGGCGGTGGTGAGCCCGCGGCGCGCGGCTTCGGCACGGATGCGCAGCACGTCCTGTTCGTTGACGGTGAAGTTCACATAGATCGGGTCCATCGCGACGATGGTCGCGAGCTGGGTCGGGGAGGAGACGCCGACCAGCTCGCCGACCGAGACCATGTGGGCGCTGACGATGCCGTCGAACGGCGCGGTCACCTTGGTGTAGCCGTAATTGACCTCGGCGAGGCGGGTGTTGGCCTGGGCCTGCTGGAGATTGGCCTGCGCGTTGTCGCGCGTCGATGTCGAGGTATCGAGCGTGGCCTGCGAGACCGCCTGGCGCTGCACCAGCTCGGCCTGCCGCTTGTAGTCTGCCTCCGCCTGCCGCAGCGAGGCCTGCGCGCCAGCCTCGGCGGCCTGCGCCTGCTCGAGCTTGAGCTTGTAGGTCTCCGGCTCGATCGTGAACAGCTGGGTGCCCTGCTTGACGAAGCTGCCGTCCTGATAATCCTGCGATTGCAGAAAGCCCTGCACGCGCGCGACGAGATCGACATTCTTGATCGGCGCGGTGTTGCCGGTGGCCTCGACATAGCGGGTGACCGGGCGCTGCACCGGCGTTGCCACATCCACTTTCGGCGGCGGCGGGGCGACATAGGCATTCTTGTCTTCGCAGCCGGCGAGGACGGCCATTGCCGCCAAGGCGGTCAGCGCTCCTCCGATCCGGCTCCACTCTCCATTGCGATGGGCGAGAGATGCGGGATTCGCTGAGATCATTCGGTGGCCCCCGATTGCGGTGTGTCGGTGCGGCAGGCTATCAACAAACGCATGGCCGTGGAACACCATAGCCATGGTAGTCTGTCGCCTTGCACTGCAAACTGCGGCGTGGCCTCTGACAGGTTTGTCACGACAAACCGCTTTTCATCGCGTGCCTGATCAACCACAATTGTGTCAAAGGCCGCGTGACGGAGACGATGTGGCCCGGAAGAAGAAAAGCGAGGAGAACATGACATGTCCACGTCCCTCCACACGGCCCTTGCCGGCCTCGTCCTCGCAGCGGCCCTCGCCATGCCTGCACTAGCCGATGGTTTGAAGGACGAGATCGCACCGACCGGCAAGCTGCGGGTCGCGATCGCGATCAGCCCGGCCGGCGGCGCGTTCTGGTCGACCAAGACCGAGGCAGGCTATGCCGGTGTGCCCGTCGACCTCGGCAAGGAGATGGCGGCGCAACTGGGCGTGGGCGTCGAATATGTCGTGCATCAGAATTCCGGGCAGATCACCGATGCGGCGAACAAGGGGACGTGGGACGTCGCTTGGCTGCCCAAGGATCCCGAGCGGGAGACCAAGATGCTGTTCGGCCCGATCTACGAAGTCGCGGACGCCACCTACATCGTCAAGGCCGGATCGACCATCACCAATTTTGCCACGCTCGACCAGGCGGGCATCAAAGTCGCCGCCGTCAACGCCACAACGACCATGCGCGGCGCGCAGGCGCATCTGAAGAACGCGAAGGTCACGGGTTATCAGACCTATGACGAGATATTCGGCCTCCTCAAGAGCGGTGAGATCGACGCCTTCGCGCTGTCGCGCGACCAACTCAACAAGATGGCGCAGAAGATTCCGGGGACCAGGGTGCTGGACGAAACCTTCAAGAAGACGGTGACGGCCGTTGCCGTGCCGCTCGGCCACGGCCGGTCGCTGGCGTTCGCCAGCAAGTTCATGAACGAGGCGGTGACGAACGGCACCTTGCGCAAGGCCTATGACAACAACGGCCTGAAGGACACGCCGATCCGCACGGAGTAGCGGCCGGCGGCTCGATGGCAAGCGAACTTCAGATCCGCGCTTTCTTGCCGGCCGACGCAGCGGCCGTGCGCGACCTGTTCATCCAGGTCAATCGCCTGCTGGCGCCGGCACATCTGGCGGAGGCGTTTGAGGGATACATTGCCCGCTCCCTCGCGGAGGAGATCGATCGTCTCTCCGATTATTATGCCAGCCGGAACGGCGGTTTCTGGGTCGCGGTCGACGGCGACATTGTCGGCATGTTCGGGCTGGAAGCCGTTGGCGATCGGACGATGGAGTTACGGCGCATGTACGTCGCTCCCGGCGCGCGACGCCGGGGGATCGCGCGAAAAATGTTGGCGTTTGCGGAGGAGGAGTGTCGTCGCCGCAATCGGCTGGAACTGCAGTTGAGCACGTCCGAGCTTCAGCAGGATGCGCTGGCGCTGTATCGAAGCGCCGGATACGAGAACGTGCGTGAGGAAATCGCCGATGCCGCCAGCAACAAGACGCTGGGTGGTGGCATTCGTCGCTACCACTTCACCAAGCGGCTGTGACCGCCCCTCCAATTGTTCCTTCCGGGACTTGCCTATTGCTCAGCGATTCTGAGCTCGCGGGACTGACCTGCAATTTGAGCGTGGACGTCTTGGTCGACGGTTCGCCGTCGAACGCCTTTGACCGCTCCGTCCCTGGCACCAGTGGCCGATCCTGGCGGAGTTATCCGGACTTCATGCTCCGCTGGGACCAATCCTTTAGCGTCCCCTAAGCTGCGAATATTTCACCATCGCCTTCTCGAACTTGCGCTTGAACAGCCACATCGCGCCCAGGATCTCGCGGAAGCTGGCCGAGCTTCGCGCACGATCGGTCTTGCCGAAGGCGAAGATGCTGTTGTTGCGCAGGTGCTTCATGATCGTCGGGCTGGACACCCGGTAATTCAGGAGATCACCCGATTTGAGCGCTGCGCGCGTCGGCGTCGGGATGATCTGGATCAGCTCGAACAGCTTCATCTGCTCGATCGGATCTGGCAGCGTCTTCGCGATCGCGGGAATCTCGGCAAACAGCTCCGCATGCGCATTCATGAGGCCGTCGCGGACATTGGTCCAGTGATTGAAGCGGCGATCGGTGCCGCGGGACCGCGCCTCTTCCTTGTCGTCGCGCGCGTTCAATGCGGGATCGGCGGCCGCGATCGCGCCCTTGATGGCCACCCATTTGCGCTGGCCGTTGCGGTCCTCGGAGGGGCCGGTCTGGAAACTGCCCATATAGGTGTTCGAGCGCGCATTGCGGACGTTCTGCTTGCCGTTGGTCTCGGCATAGAACAGCCCCAGGCTGATGCGGCCCGCGGCGGCGGCATCGGCAGGCGCAAGCCCCTTGGCGCGCGCAATCGCTGTGCCGAGATCGATCACGTCGTTGAACGGGGTTGCTGAATTCTGCGCGCTCGCGGGCGGCGCTTCCATGATCTCGAAGATGTCTGCGTATTCGTCGACCAGCGGTTCGATCGCGGCATCGAAATAGGCCGGCGGAATCCCGAACTTGTTCGGCTTGCCGATCCGCGACGGGATCGCGTCGGTGAGATCCTTGTAGGCGCTGATCATGGCGACGCGCGCGAGATAAAGCGCCTGGCCCGGCAGGTTCGGCAGCGGCTCCTTCGCCTCGATCTGGCGCCGCCGCTCGGCGAGGATGGATTTGAAATCGGCGAGCGCGCGATCGTAGGCGGCCTGCGCCTCCGATTGCGCCGGCGTGAGCGTTTGCGCCTGACCCACGGTGAACGTCAGGGCCAGCCCGAGCGCCGCTAGGGTTGCGATGGCATGACGGCGCGCAGGCATGGCCGGTTCCCCCCGAACGATTCGTCGGTCGGGGGATGGTAGCCTAATCGTTGGCCTCGGGCGGCAGGAAGTCGACCTCGTGCAGCGCCGAGATGCGCACGACCTCGGCGGGGTCGGTCAGATTGTGGAGCTGGTCGAACAGCGCCTCCAGCTTCTGCATCGGCGAGACCCAGAACAGCGCGCGGCAGGGCTTATCGGACTTGTTGAAGTAACCGTGCGGGATGCCGCGCGGCATGCGCACGAGATCGCCGGCATGGGCCTTCACCCATTGGCCGTCGAGCTTGAGGTCGAGCGTGCCTTCCTGCACCAGGATGAATTCGTCCTGGGTCGGATGGATGTGCACCGGCACGAACTGGCCGGGATCGCTGTTGGTCTCGAACGCGAAGGTGGAGTCGGTGACGGCCTTGGGGAAATAGACCTGCCCCAGGATATTCCAGGTCTTGCCGCCGTAGCCCGTGCCGTTCGCGGTGATGCCCTTTTCGAGTGCAGTCATGCTCGCCTCCATTGGAATTCTCGCCGGTCCGGAGTTTTGCGCAGGCACGCGGCGGAGTCCATCCGCCCTGGGCTAACGGCGGTCGCGCTCGGACTTGCGCAAAAAGCCCTCGACATCGGCCTGTACCGAATAGGGCGTCGGGATCGCATCGCCCGCGGCATCGACCGCGGTGTCGAGCGAGCGGCGCAGCATGCGCGCGAGTTCGGCCTTGCGGTAGGGCTTTGTCAGCAGCGGCGCGCCGATGGTGGCGTGCCCCGGTCCATGCGGCGCATCATGGGCATAGCCAGACGTGAACAGCACCCGCAGCGAGGGACGTGCGGCGACCATCTGGTCGGCGAGCTCCCGTCCGTTCAGCGCGCCGGCCATCACGACATCGGTGAAGAGCAGGTCGAACGGCGTGCCCTTGGCGGCGATGGCGAGCGCCTCGTCCGCATTGGCGGCGGGGATGACCTTGTAGCCGAGGCTTTCGAGCTGGACGATGACGAACTGGCGGACGTCGCGGTCGTCCTCGACGCAAAGGATGGTCTCCGTTCCGCCCACGACCTTGCGCTCGTCATAGCCGGTCGGACGAAGCGTGCTGGCCTCGGCCTTGGGCAGATAGATTGTGAAAGTGGTTCCGCGGCCCTCGGCGGAATTGACCTTGATGCCGCCGCCGGACTGCTTGACGAAGCCGAACACCATGCTGAGCCCGAGCCCCGTGCCCTTGCCGACCTCCTTGGTCGAGAAGAACGGATCGAAGATGCGTTCGAGGATCGCTTGCGGAATGCCGGTGCCGGTATCGGTGATCTCGATCGCGACATAGTCGCCGGCATAGCCGGCGCCAACTGCCATCGCCTCGCGCACGCCGAACACGACATTGCGCGTCGTCAGCATCAGGCGGCCGCCGTCGAGCATGGCGTCGCGGGCATTGATCGCAAGGTTGAGCAGCGCCGAGCTGAGCTGGCCGCGGTCGGCAAAGGCAAGCCAGACGTTGCCGTCGAGCCTGGTCACGATCTCGATCTTCTTGTCGAAGGTCGCCAGCAGCAGCTTCGCCAGCTCTTCGAGCAGCTCGTTGACGTCGATCTCGGCCGGCTGGAGCGCCTGCTTGCGCGCAAAGGACAGCAGGCTCGACGTCAGCGCGGCGCCGCGATCGGCAGCCTCGCTGATCAGCTTGGTGATGGTCGCAAGCGGCGGGTTGTCCTTGACGGCGTCGGCCAAAATCTCGATCGTGCCCGTGATCACGGTCAGCATGTTGTTGAATTCGTGCGCGATGCCGCCGGTGAGCTGACCGACCGCTTCCATCTTCTGGGCCTGGATCAGTTGCTCCTCGGCGGCGCGCTTCTGGGTGACATCCCTAACGAAATTGTTGATGATGGTGCGTCCGCCGATCCGAAGCGCGGTGCTCGACGCTTCGATCAGGATCTCGTCGCCTTCCCGGTGCAGCAGCGTCGCTTCGAATCGGATGCCGATCGGTGTGTTCGACAGTTCCGGCAACAGCCGCGTCATGCGCTGCCGGAAGCCGGCGCGCAGCGGTTCGGCGATGAGGAGGTCGACGACGTCGGTGCCGAGCGCCTCCTTGCGCGTCCATCCGGTCAGCGCTTCGGCCTGAAAACTCCACTCCAGCACGATGCCGCGTTCGTCAGTCTGAATGAAGGCATCGAGCGCGGTCTTGATGACGGCCTGCGTGACTTGCGCGCCGGTCTGCGCCTGCTCGACAAGTTGCGCGGCAACGCGCTTGCCTTGCGACGCCTCGATCGTGCGCGTGCAAAGCCATGCGAGGAGGGCGGCGACGGCGCCGCTTGCGATCAGGGCAACGATCTGCGCAAGGCCGAATCCGGATCCGGTCACGGCATGGGAAGCGAGCAGGGCCACGGCGGTCACGACGGCCTGTGCGGCCATCGCGAGTGTCAGAAGCCCCCTCAGTTTCATGCTCTCACACCAACGGCGCCCGTCGCGAACCCCGGGTCCGCCCTGTAGATTACCCCGGTCTGACGTGAGCTACAGACTCAATATGGCTGCGTCGAGGGGCAATTTCCGGCGGTATAGGGGCATTCCCAGGTCTTCAACCTGGCGGCGAATCGGTCTGGCGCAAAGTCGTGACCCAGATCACGCGCGCGGCCTGCTGGGTCGGGTTGTCGAACATGTGCGGCACGATGCTCGGGAATCGAAAACTGTCGCCGGCCTCCAGCACATGGGCCTGGTTGTCGAGCCACAGCCGCAGGCTGCCGGACAGGATGTAGCCGGCCTTCTCGCCGGTGTGCTGGAGGAAGTCGGTGCCGGAGGAGGCCCCTGGATTGAGCGTGAGCTCGTAGAGTTCGAGCTGTCCCTTTCCTTCCGGGGTCAGCGCTTCCTTGACGACGCCGCTGGCGGTGAGCCGCAACAGGCGCCTTGCGTTCTTGCGCACGATGTAGCGCTGCACGTCGCCGGGATCGGTGGTCTCGAAAAAATAGGAGATGGGAACGTCGAGCGCGATCGAGAGCAGGCGCAGCGTGCGGATCGATGGCATGGCCCGTGCACGTTCGAGCTGGCTGATCATGCCGTTGGAGAGGCCGGTCTTGTTGGCGACGTCCTGGATCGAGAGGCCGGCGCGCTGGCGCAGCAGCCGCACGGTCTCCCCAAGGCGCTGGTCGACCGTATCGTCGGCCGCGAGCGCCGGGGCGTCCTTGGTGCCGTTGGTATCGCCGCGACCGTCCATGTCGCTCTCCCGTGCATCGTCTTGGCCGCGGGCCACATCGGTCCGCGGCTTCAGTCGGAGTGAAAAGGTCGCGCATCCTAGCAATGTGATTGACAGCTGTATTTAGTCATGATGAACTTTTGATCGAAAAATTTAGAAGCACTAAAGCCCACTCCTGTCCCTTTGCCGGGGTCTTGGGGCGCGGGAGAGGTGCCGCGTGCGGGAACGGAGACTGGTCATGGCAGACAGCACCGGCAAGTTCGGCACTGGCGGACGGCTTCATCTCGGCATTCCTAATCGCCGACAATTCTTCCAGCTCGGCGCCGGCGCCGCGGCGGGGTGGACCCTGTCAGGCAGCGCGCTCGCACAGACCGAGCGACCCTCCAATCCGCCGGACAAGCCGCGCGGCCAGGTGATCGCGGCGCTGTCGCAGGAGCCGACCGTGTTTCATCCCTTGATGCCCGGCATCGAGGTCGATCAGGGCATCTGGTGGCAGGTGTTCTCGCTGCTCTGGTACATCGATCCCGAGGGCAATTTCGTTCCCGATCTCGCGCGCGAAGTCCCGACCATCGAGAATGGCGGCCTGTCGGCCGACGGCCTGACCTGGAAGATCAAGCTGCGCAGCGACGTGAAATGGCACGACGGCACGCCGTTCACGGCCGAGGACGTCAAGTTCTCGCTCGATCTGATCAACGATTCCAATTTCCGCGCGCGCAGCCGCGTCGGCCACAGCCTCGTCAAGGACATCAAGGTCGTCGCCGTGGACGAGATCCACTGGCGGATGGAAGCGCCTTATTCGCCCTACATGTCGATCCTGGGCTCGCTGACCTTCATCGTGCCCAAGCACATCCTGGAGAAGGTCTCCGATCCGAACGCCTCGCCGTTCCACAACGCGCCCGTCGGCACCGGACCCTTCCGCTGGGGCGAGCGCGTGCCCGGCGACCACATTTTGCTCAATGCCAACACCGGCTATCATGGCAAGGGGCCGTACGTCGAACGCGTGGTGTTCAAATACATCCCCGATCTCACGGTGCTCTACACCCAGTTCCGCACCGGCCAGGTCGACTACACCGGGCTGCAGGGCATTTTGCCGAACTTCGTGCAGGAGGCGAAGACGCTGAAGGGGCGCAAGATCGTCGTCTCCTCGACCTCCTCGGTCGAGCACATCGCGCCCAATCTCGAGTTCGGTCCCTTCGCCGACCGCGCCGTGCGCGAGGCGCTCTATCTCGGCATCAATAAGCAGGCGATCATCGACGCGCTCTATTACGGCCTGCCGACGCAGACCGAGAGCTTCGTGCCGCAGCAGGCCTGGTCGTTCCAGAAGGGTCTGCCGCAGCACAAATACGATCCGGCCAAGGCCAATGCGCTGCTCGACGCGGCCGGCTGGGCCCGCGGCTCCAGCGGCATTCGCGAGAAGGGCGGCGTCAAGCTCGAATTCACCAACTCGACGACGGCAGGCAGCGCCGTGCGCGAGCAATGCCAACAACTCCTGATCCAGGACTGGCGGGCCATTGGCGCGGCGATGCGCGTCAACAACATGCCGGCGGCCGTCATCTGGGGTGACTTCTGGCAGCAATCGAAGTTCAATTCGGTGATCGTCGGCGTGAACTTCATGCTCGGCAGCGACCCCGACGTGACGCCGCGCTTCGGCTCCGGCGCCATTCCCGCCCAGGGCGGCCGCGGCTACAACACCTATCAGTACAAGAACAAAGAGGCCGATCGTCTGCTCGCCGAAGGCGCCAGGCAGTTCGATCTCGGACAGCGCAAGGCGACCTATGGCGAGCTGCAAAAGCTGATCCGCAACGATCTCGCGATCCTGCCGCTGTTCCAGGGCTTCATCGCCGAGGGCGTGAAGGAAGGGCTGCAAGGTTTCCGTCCCAACATCAACGCCTCCATCAATAGCTGGAACATCCGCGAATGGTACTGGGCCTGATGCCCCAGGCACGCTGGATCGCCTGAGATGGCCCGTTACGTCGCCAATCGCCTGGCACAGGCGATCATGCTGCTTGTGATCGTCTCGGCGATCGGCTTCGCCATCCTGCACATGGCGCCGGGCGGCCCGCTCTCGCAGTTTGCCGTCTCCGGGCAGATGACGCAGGAGGATCTCGACCGCGTCACCAAACAGCTCGGGCTCGATCGTCCGCTGCCGATCCAGTATCTCGACTGGTTCGGCCGCATGCTCAAGGGCGATTGGGGACGTTCCTATCGCGACGGCGAGACGGTGCTGTCGGTGATCTCCTCGCATCTCGGTGCGACCCTGGAGCTGATGGCGACGGCAACCATCATCGCGGTGCTGCTCGGCTGCTGGATCGGCGTGCTGGGGGCGCTGCGGCGATACTCGCTGTTCGATTCGCTCGCGACCGTCGGCGCCATGGTCGCGCTGTCGATCCCGACCTTCTGGTTCGGCCTCGTCACCATCTATGTGTTCTCGGTGAAGCTCGGCTGGCTGCCGGCCGGCAACCGACAGACCATCGGCGACGGCTCCTTCCTCGACCTGCTGCACCATCTGATCGCGCCGTCGCTGGTGCTGGCGCTGGTCGAGACCGCGATGTGGGGCCGCTTCATGCGCTCCTCGATGCTCGAGGTCATCAACCAGGATTACATCCGCACCGCGCGCGCCAAGGGCATGCCGGAATGGCGCATCCTCACCGTGCACGCACTTCGCAACGCGCTGCTGCCGATGATCACGGTGGCCGGCCTCCAGCTGCCGACGCTGCTCGGCGGCGCGCTGGTTGCCGAGACCGTGTTCACCTGGCCCGGCATGGGACGCCTGTTCCTCGATTCCATCGGCTATCGCGACTATCCCGTGGTAATGGGCATCCTGATGTTCTCGGCGACCATGGTGCTGATCGGCTCGCTGCTTGCCGACATCCTCTATGCCGTCGTCGATCCGCGTATCCGGGTGGGCTAGGGATGGCGACTGCGGCTCTCTCCACGGTTCAGCTCGCGCCCGGCCAAGCCGCGTGGCGGCGCTTCCGCCGGCATCGCCTCGCGCTCGCGGGCGCGGTGACCATTCTCGTCCTCGTGCTCGGTTCGGTGTTCGGTCCTTATCTGCTGCCGTTCGACGACACCTATATCGACATCATGAAGCGGTTCGCCCCGCCGCTCTCGGGCGCGCACATCCTCGGCACCGACGAGCTTGGCCGCGACGTGCTGGCGCGCCTGATGATGGGCGCGCGGGTCTCGCTGTCGATCGGCTTCGTCGCCATGGTGATCGCGATGGCGGCCGGTATCGTCGTCGGCGCCTTTGCCGGCTTCTACGGCGGCGTGGTCGGCGCGGTCCTGATGCGGCTCGTCGACGCCGTGCTGTGCTTTCCGACCATCTTTCTGCTGCTCGCGCTGGCGGCCCTCACCGAACCCGGCCCCGTCATCACAACGGTGCTCATCGCCGCCACCGCCTGGATGAGCGTGGCGCGCGTCGTCGAAGCCCAGATGCGGTCGCTGCGGGAGCGGGAGTTCGCGGTCGCCGCGCTGGCCTTCGGATCCTCGAATCTGCGCATCATGTTCCGCGAGCTCGTGCCCAACGCGATCGCTCCGATCGTGGTGGCCGCGACGCTCAATATCGCCAACGCGATCCTGCTGGAATCCTATCTCAGCTTTCTCGGCTATGGCATCCAGCCGCCGGCCGCGAGCCTCGGCAACATGCTCAACAACGCGCAGATCTATCTCACCAGCGCACCCTGGCTTGCGATCGCGCCGGGCGTCGTCATCACGCTGGCCGTGACCAGCTTCAATTTCCTCGGTGACGGCCTGCGCGATGCGCTCGATCCGCGAATGAACATCCCATGACGAAACGACCCGAACTGACCTCCAGGAGTGCATCATGTCCCCGCCGCTCAATCGTATAAACAGCGATGAACGCCTGCCGGCGCAGGCGGACGTCGTCGTCATCGGCGGCGGCGTGATCGGCGTCTCCGCGGCCTATCATCTCGCCAAGAAGGGCCTCTCCGTGGCGCTGGTCGAGAAAGGCCATGTCGGCGGCGAGCAATCGAGCCGCAACTGGGGCTGGTGCCGCCAGCAGGGGCGCGCGCGTGAAGAGATTCCGCTGGCGCGCGAGGCGCTGCGGTTGTGGGAGGACATGCAGAACGATGCCGGCGTCGATGCCGGCTTCCGCCGCACCGGCGTGCTGTTCCTCACCAAAAGCAAGGACGAGCTCGCCGGCTGGGAGCGCTGGGCCGCGATCGCGCGTGAGCAGCAGGTGCACTCGACCGTCCTGACGCCGGCCGAAATCGCCGAGCGCCTGCCCGGCAATGCCGACGAATGGGTCGGCGGCCTGCACACGCCGAGCGACGGCCGCGCCGAGCCGTCGATGGCGGTGCCCGCGCTCGCGACGGCTGCGCGAAAACATGGCGTCACCATCCATCAGGGCTGCGCCGCGCGCGGGCTGGAGACGACGGGCGGACGCGTTAGCGCCGTCGTCACCGAGAAGGGCACCATCCGCACCCAGTCCGTGCTGCTCTCCGGTGGCGCGTGGTCGTCGCTGTTCTGCCGCCGCCACGGCATCGAGCTGCCGATCGGCCTCGTCAATGCCACCGCGTGCCGGACCACGCCGGGGCCGGAGATCACCTCGGGCGCGCTCGGCACTGATTTCTACTGCATCCGCCGCCGCCTCGATGGCGGCTTCACGCTGGCGCTGCGCAACCGCGGCACGGTCGAGCTGTCGCCCGACCTGTTTCGCTACGCGCGCACCTTCTGGCCGACCTATCTGCATCGCAAGAACGGATTGAAGCTGTCGTTCGGCAAGTCGTTCTTCGACCAGCTCATGCGCGGCACCAGCTGGAGCTTCGACAAGCCGTCGCCGTTCCATACCGAGCGCGTGCGCGATCCCGCGCCCGACATGTCGCTGGTCACTGCAGCGCTGGCTGCGCTGATCAAATCGAATCCGGAATTGAAGGACATAGAGATCGCGGAAGCCTGGGGCGGCACCATCGACTGCACGCCGGACACCATTCCGGTGATCTCGCCGGTCGACACGCTGCCGGGCTTCTTCCTTGCCACCGGCTTCTCCGGCCACGGCTTTGGCATCGGCCCCGCGGCCGGCAAGCTTGCGGCCGACCTCGTCACCGGCGCGACGCCGCTGGTCGATCCCGCCGCCTATAGCCACAAGCGCATGATCGACGGCCGCCGGCTCGCGCCGGTCAGCCCGTTCTGACCGCGGCGGCCGGGATGACATTCCTCTACAAGGCCAATCTGGTCCGCGGCGCCGAATGGGCACGGCTCTTTGCCGAGCGTGCCCCGGATCTGCCGTTCCGCCTCTGGCCCGATATCGGCGATCCCCAGGCGGTGCGCTATCTCGTGGCCTGGCAGCCGCCGGACGACATCGCAACGACCTTCCCCAATCTCGAGCTGGTCTTCTCGGTCGGCGCCGGCGTCGATCAGTTCGACATCACAAAACTGCCGCCGCATGTGCCGCTCATCCGCATGCTGGAGCCAGGCATCACCGATCGCATGGTCGAATATGCCTGCATGTCGGTGCTCGCGCTGCATCGCGATCTCGTTCAGTTCATCGGCCAGCAGCGCGATCGGGTCTGGCGCGAGCTCCCTGCGACCTACACGTCGGAGCGGCGTGTCGGCGTGATGGGGCTCGGCCTGCTTGGGCAAGCCGTGCTCGACCGGCTCAAATCGTTTGGCTTTCAGCTGCTCGGATGGAACCGCTCGCCGCGCAGCATCGATGGCGTCACTTGTTTTGCCGGCGAAGATGCACTGCCGGAATTCCTGGCGCACACCGATATTCTCGTCTGCCTCCTGCCGCTGACCGGGGAGACGCGCGGCATCCTCAATGCAGATCTGTTCGCGCGTCTGCCGCGCGGCGCGCGGCTGCTCAATGTCGGGCGGGGCGGACATCTGGTCGCGGCCGACCTGATCGCGGCGCTCGACAGCGGTGCGCTGTCGGCTGCCGTGCTCGACGTCGCCGAGCCTGAGCCGCTGCCGGCGGGCCATCCGTTCTGGAGCCATCCGCGCATTCTGCTGACGCCGCACATCGCCAGCACGACCAAGCCGGAGACGGCGGTTGATTTCGTGCTCGACACCGTCGCGCGCCACCGCCGCGGCGAGGATCTGCCCGGGCGGGTCGATCGTGATCGCGGCTATTAGGATCTTTGCATGAGCATCAGTGCCAGCAGACCAGACCAGATCGCCGTCGCGGCGCAGGCGCCGGTGCTGTCGGTCGCCGGCCTGACCACGTCCTTCATGCTGGAGCGGAGATGGATTCCCGTCGTCCGCAACGTCTCGTTCGACATCGCGCCGCGCGAGACGGTGGCGATCGTCGGCGAGTCCGGTTCGGGCAAGAGCGTCACCGCGCTCTCGATCATGCGGCTTGTTCCGAAGGAGATTGGCCGCGTCGAGGGCCGCGTCACGCTCGCCGGCCGGGATCTGCTCGCGCTGCCCGAAGCAAGCATGAAGGACATCCGTGGCAACGACGTCGCCATGATCTTCCAGGAACCGATGACGAGCCTCAATCCGGTGCTCACCATCGGCTTCCAGATCGCGGAAGCGCTGATCCAGCATCGCGGCCTGTCGCGCGCGGCGGCGGAGGCCGAAACCATCCGCCTGCTCGACCGCGTCCGCATTCCCGCGGCGAAATCACGCTTCCACGAGCATCCGCATCGTTTCTCCGGCGGCATGCGCCAGCGCGTCATGATCGCGATGGCGCTGGCCTGCAAGCCGAAACTGCTGATCGCGGACGAGCCGACCACCGCACTCGACGTCACGATCCAGGCCCAGATCCTGGAGCTCCTGAAGGAGCTTCAGCAGGAAGAGGGCATGTCCATCCTCTTCATCACCCACGACATGGGGGTGGTCGCCGAGATCGCCGACCGCACCGTGGTGATGTATGGCGGCCAGGCGGTCGAGACCGACGCGACCGCGCGCATCTTCGCCGCGCCCGCGCATCCTTACACGCGCGCGCTGCTCGCAGCGGTGCCGCGGCTCGGCTCCATGGACGGCCGCCCACGGCCGATGCGCTTTCCGATCGTCGACAAGGTGACGGGCACCTCGGACGAGCCGGCGGAGACGCCCGATACCGTCTCGCCCGCCGAGCGGCCGCTGCTCGAGGTCTCAAATCTCACCACGCGTTTCCCGATCCGTTCAGGTCTGTTCGGAAAAGTCTCAGGACGCGTCCACGCGGTCGAGAATATCTCCTTCACCTTGCGCGCCGGCGAGACGCTGGCGCTGGTCGGGGAATCCGGCTGCGGCAAGTCGACGACCGGCCGTTCGATCCTCAAGCTGATCGAGCCCGACGCCGGCACCGTTCTGATCGATGGCCAGGACGTCCTCGCCATGAACGGCCGCACCTTGCGCGATTTCCGCAGGCACATGCAGATCGTGTTTCAGGATCCGTTCGCCAGCCTCAATCCGCGCATGTCGGTGGGAACTGCGATCGCCGCGCCGCTGCTCGCCAACGGTCTCGCCACGGCGTCGCAGGCGCGCGACAAAGTCGCTGACCTCTTGGTGCGCGTCGGTCTGACCGCCGATATGGCCGCACGCTTCCCGCACGAATTCTCCGGCGGTCAGCGCCAGCGCATCTGTATTGCCCGCGCGCTCGCGCTCGGACCGAAGCTGATCGTCGCGGACGAGGCGGTCTCCGCGCTCGACGTCTCGGTCAAGGCGCAGGTCGTCAATCTGATGCTCGACCTTCAGGCCAGCATGGGCCTCGCCTATCTCTTCATCTCCCACGACATCGCGGTGGTCGAGCGCATGAGCCACCGCGTCGCGGTGATGTATCTCGGCGAGATCGTCGAGATCGGCCCGCGCGCTGCATTGTTCGGCAACCCGCAGCATCCCTACACGAAGAAACTCATGGCCGCCGTGCCGGTACCGGATCCCGCACGCCGCGGCACGAAGCGCGAGGTCGCGAGCGATGAGATCAGAAGCCCGGTGCGCGCGCCGGATTACCAGCCGCCGGTGCGGCAATATCGCGAGGTCTCGCCCGGCCACGTCGTGCAGATCTGGGGCGAGGAGTGGTCGGCCTAAAGCGCGATGAAGTCAGGCTCGATCGGCTTGGTTCACCTCTCCCCAACGGGGAGAGGTCGGATTGCGCTCGGCGATGCGAAGCATCGTCCGGAGCAATCCGGGTGAGGGGCCGCGGCGTTCAATGAGACTGTAACCCCTCACCCGGATCGCATCTTCGATGCGATCCGACCTCTCCCTACGGGAGAGGTGAACCAAGATCTCGGTTTTCCCATCGATTCAAACTAAACTCGTCGAGCTTTAGCTGGCTCTCTCCGGATCGGTCAGCAATCTCGTCAGCAGCCGCCCACTCGGCGGCAGTGGCCGGTTGATCGCCGAGATCAGCGAGAACTGGGTAGTGTAGCGAAATGCCTCGGCGCCCGAGACTTCCTCCAGTTGATGGATCGGCCGCAGCATCTCGACATAGTGCTTCGGCAGGAAGCCGACGAATCCGCCGCCGACCAGCATCGTCGCCACCGCCTCCAGCCCGAACGCGACGGCATGCTGCTTGATATGAAGCCGCCGGGCGAGGTTTTGCGTGCGCCGGTCGTTGGTTCGCGTCACCAGAACCACGTCGCCGCCGCGCAAGGCGTCGAGCGCAAGCGGCCGCGCTGCCGCCGTGTAGAGCCGAAATTCCTCGACGAAGAGCGAGACGTATTCGAGCTTGCTGTTCACGGCAGGCTGCCCGCTGATGGCCAGATGCAGTCGTCGCTCCAGCACGTCATCGACCAGCGTCGTCGGCAGGCCGATCGCAATGTTCAGGGTGACGTCAGGGGCGGCGGCGCGAAAACGGGCCAGCGTGTCCGCCAGCCGGCAATGCGGATTGGACAGGCAATTGTCGGCGATGCCGATCTTCAATTCGCCCGACAGGATGTTGCGGGCGAGATTGAGCTCGTGATGCACCATTTCGAGCGCGTCGCAGGCCGCGATGCTCGCGAGCAGGGCCCTGTGGCCGAAATCGGTGAGCTCGAATCCGGATGGGCCGCGAAAGCACAGCCTGCTGCCGAGGCGTGTTTCCAGCGCGAGCAGATGCCGGCTGATGGTAGAGCGCTCCATTCCGAGCTGGGCTTCCGCCGCGGTCAAGCCTCCGGCCTCGGCGACGGCGCGAAAGATGCGTAGCAATCTGAGATCGCTCTCGTTGAGGTTTGGAACGGGTGCGGGCGCGACGTGCTTCATGTTGCGGTTCCTACAAGCATGGTTTCGCTAATCGTCATTCCGGGCGCCGTCCGGCGCGGGCTACGGTTGCCGAACAGTCGGGCGATGCCGGTCGCTCGGTGGCCCAGATGCCGATTTGTTCGGCAAGACCAACCGGCTGTGATCTGGAGGATTTATGGCTCTGCCCCTGACGGTGCCGCCTTCGCTGAAGCACCAGAGTCTGCTCTGGTCGCCAATCTGCACCGATCTTGACGCTCTCGACGCGCACATCGCCATCCTCGGCATTCCCTACGGCAGCGCCTATGACGCCGCCGCGATCACCAACGACCAGTCGAAGGCACCCGATGCCGTTCGTTCGGTCACCGATCGCATCTGTCGCGGCCTTGAGCGCTACGATTTCGACGTCGGTGGCCCGATCTACGGCGGTCGTGCCTTGAAAGTGGTCGATGTCGGCAACGTGCCTGCCGACATGACCGATCTGCGCAGTCACTCCGTCCGCGCCGAACAAGCGGTAAGCAAGATCCTTGCCGCAGGCGCCATGCCCATCACCATCGGGGGCGACCACGGCATTCCGATCCCGATCCTGCGCGCCTTCAAGGGCCACGGCCCGATCACGCTGGTCCAGGTCGATGCCCATATCGACTGGCGCGATGAGGTGAACGGCGTGCGCGACGGTCTCTCGAGTCCGATCCGGCGGGCTTCCGAGATGCTGCACATCGGCGAGATCTTCCAGATCGGCATCCGCTCGTCCGGCAGTGCGCGGCCCGAGGAGGTCGAGGCGGCGGCCGCCTACGGCTCCAACATCATTCCGGCCTTCGAGGTGCACGACAAGGGCATGGACTCCGTGCTCGATCGGATTCCGGAGGGCGGTCAGTATTACATCACGATCGACGCCGATGGCCTCGATCCAACCGTCATGCCTGCCGTCGAGGGCCCGGCGCCGGGCGGTCTCACCTTCCACCAGGTGCGCAAGCTCATCCACGGTCTGGTGCGCAAGGGGCGAGTGGTTGGCATGGACATCGTGGAGATCACGCCGGCCATCGACGTCAACATGATCACCTGCATCACGGCCGGACGCCTGATCGTGAACCTGATCGGTGCAGCGGTGAGGGCGAATTATTTCGACGCGCCGCCCGCCTGAGGCGGCGGCAAGCTTTGCGACCATTGACAACAGAGGGATCAGTTATGCGGAAGACCAATCGCGCGTTATTCGGCATCCTGGCCGGCACCGCCTGCCTCGCACTGATCGCGAGCCAGCCAGCGCAGGCCGAGACGACGCTGGACAAGATCAAGCGGACCGGCGAACTGACGGTCGGCACTGAAGCGGCCTTTCCGCCCTTCGAGTTCGTCAAGGACGGCAAGATCATCGGCTACGGCTCCGACATCCTGGCCGAAGTGGTCAAGGAGTTCGGCGTGAAGAAGCTGAACCAGCTCGATCTGCCTTGGCAGGGCATTTTGCCAGGGGTGCTGGCCGGCAAGTTCGATTTTGTCGCCACCACGGTCGGCATCAATGCGGAGCGCGCCAAGCGTTACGCCTACACCATGCCGATCGCCGACGGTTTGCCCTATGCCATGAAGCGCAAGGGCGACAAGCTCGCCAAGGTGGAAGACCTCAACGGCAAGGTGGTCGCGACCCAGCTCGCCTCGTCGACCGAGCCGGTCGCGCGTGCGCTCGATGCCAAGTTGAAGGCGGCAGGCGGAACGGGCTTCAAGGAGCTGAAGCTCTTCACCGCCTACCCCGAGAGCTACGTGGCGCTTGCGAGTGGCGAGGTCGATGCCGTGCTCCAGCCGCTGCCGAGCCTTGCGGCTTTGGTCAAGGACAAGTCCGACGTCTTCGAGCTGATGGCGCCGATCCCCCAGGACGGCGTGCACCCGTATCTGGCCTGGGTGACGCGGCCTGACGACAAGGATTTGCGCGACGCCATTTCCGCCGTGATCCGCAAGATGCGCGACGACGGACGTCTCGCGGCGCTTCAGAAGAAATGGTTCGGCTTCGAGATGACGATCCCGGACAAGGACTATCTGCCGCCGGGGGCGATGTAGCCGGCTGGCATGGCGACCAGAGGGAGCGGCGGGACTTAAGGCATCCTCCGACATGAAAGGCCCGTGCCATGGGCTTCAAGTTCGACTATCTGCTGTCGATCCTGCCCCGCCTGATCGGCGCGGCGGCCGTGAACGTCCGCCTGGCCGTCATCATCATGCTGCTGGCGCTCGCGTTCGGCACCGCGCTCACGATCCTGCGCTCGCGGAAGATCGCCGCGGTCAACGCCTGCATCGCAATCGTCATCAGCTTCGTGCGCGGCACGCCGCTGCTGATCCAGATCTTCATCGCCTATTACGTACTTCCGGCGGTTGGCCTCGACCTCTCGCCGGAGGTGGCGGGCATCTCGGCCATCGCCTTCAACAGCATGGTGTTCGTCAGCGAGAGCATGCGCGGTGGCCTTGCCACCGTCGATGCCGGCCAGATCGAGGCCTCGACGGCGCTCGGGCTCCCGCCACGCGCCATCTGGCTCAAGGTGGTGCTGCCCCAGCTGTTCCGCCGTATCGTGCCGGTGCTGATCAACGAGGCGACGATCGTGGTGAAGGGCACCGCGCTGCTCTCGGTCATCACCGTCGTCGACGTGCTGCGGACATCGCAGCAGATCGCCAGTTCCAGCTATCGGCCGTTCGAGACCATGATCGGCGCGGCGCTCGTCTTTCTCGTCATCAATCTGGTCATCAGCCTGTCCGGCAGGGTGGCCGAGGCTCGCTTCGCTGCGGCGCGGGCCTAGTGCGATGAAATTCGATCCCGCCGTCCTGGTCGATTACTGGCCGCTGCTGCTGCAAGGCGCCTGGCTGACCATCCAGGTCTCGGCCGCGGCGATGCTGATCGGCTATGTCGCTGGAATTGTGGTGGCCCTGATCGCGCTCGTGCCGGGCTGGCTGCCGCGGCTCGTCACCGGGCTTTATGTCGAAACGCTGCGCAACATTCCCTTCATCATCATCGTCTTCGTCGTCTATTACGGATTGCCGTTCTGGGGCATCCGGCTGCCGGCGACCCTGGTCGGGACCGTTGCTCTCGCGCTGTTCGCCAGCGCCTATTATGCCGAGATCGTGCGTGCTGCGATCCTCGCATTGCCGCGCGGCCAGTTCGAGAGCGCACGCGCCATCGGCATGTCGCCGGCGAGCGCGATGTGGCACGTGGTGGCGCCGCAGATCCTGCGCACCCTGGTGCCGCCGTCCACCAACATGACGCTGACCATGATGAAGGAGTCGGCCGTCCTGTCCTCGATCACGGTGCCGGAGCTCACCTATCAGAGCCTCGTCGTGCAGGGAAACACGTTTGCTCCGTTCGAGGTGTTCGCAGCCGTCGCTTCGATCTACTGGCTGATCGCGGCCGTGATCGCGGAGGCATCCAGGCGACTGGAGCGCCGTGTCGGCGCCGTTCAGGCCGAGGCCGTCAGCCGCAACCGCATCGCCGACCGCTATCTCTCGCTCGTTGCGCGGAAGAATTGATGAGCGCAACGCCCGTCCTCCGCGTCTCCAACCTGACAAAACGCTTTCACGGCGTCACCGCGCTCGACCAGGTCTATCTCGACGTGCATGCGGGGCAGATCGTGGCGCTGATCGGTCCGAGCGGGTGCGGCAAGAGCACCCTGTTGCGCTGCCTGACCTGGCTCGAGCAGCCCGACGACGGCTTCATCGAAGTCGCGGGCAAGCCGTTGGGGCGCGAGCTGATGCCGGGCGGCGTCGTGCGCCGCCAGAGCCGCCGGCAGATCGACGCCATGCGTCCGCAGGTCGGCATCGTCTTCCAGCAATTCCATCTCTGGCCGCACATGACGGCGCTCGAAAACGTCGTGCGGTCGCAGATCGTGGTTCTCGGCCGGCCGCGGCTGGAGGCGACCGAACGCGGTGTCGAATTGCTGACGCGGCTCGGGCTTGCCGACCGGATGGACCGCCATCCGCATGCGCTCTCCGGCGGACAGAAGCAGCGGGTGGCGATCGCGCGGGCGCTGGCGATGGATCCGGCCCTGATGCTGTTCGACGAGCCGACCTCGGCGCTCGATCCGGAACTGGTCGGCGAGGTGCTCGCCGTGCTGCGTTCGCTGGCCGAGACCGGCATGACCATGCTGGTCGTCACGCACGAGATCGGCTTTGCGGCAAGCCTCGCCGACCGCATCGCCTTTATGGATCACGGCCGCATCCTGGAGGAGGGGCCGGCCCGCGACATCATGGCCGCGCCGAAAGAGCCGCGCCTGCAGAACTTTCTCGATCTGGTGCGGTTTGACCGCCGCATCGGCAGGACAACCGCCAACCCCACGGAGTAATGCCATGCCTCGCGTCAACCGGCCCTATGTCGGAATTCCCTCCTTCCTGCGCGCGCGGATCTGCGAGGACGTGTCCACGCTCGATGCGGCGATTGCGGTGCTCGGCGTGCCGTTCGACGAGGGCTCGCCGTTCATGCCGGGCAGCCGCCTTGCGCCGCGCGCGCTGCGCGAGCACTCGCTGCGCTTCTACGGCAGCGGCCAGGGCTATTACGATCCGGAGACCCGCCGCGAATATCTGGTCGAGGAAATGTCGCAGGGCCTGATCGCCGACGTCGGCGATGTCGACATCCATCCGGCCAATGCGCCGCGCACTTTCGAGAACATCACCGCCATGGTGCGCGGCATCCTCGATCGCGGCGCGCTTCCCGTCGTGCTCGGCGGCGATCATTCAATCACCTATCCGGTGTTCCGTGCCTTCGAGGAGAAGCTGCACGTTATCCATTTCGACGCGCATACCGACTACGCGCCGTTCGAGAACGATCTGACCATCACCAACAGCCACGCCTTTCGCCATATCGCCGGCATGGACAATACGCTGAGCCTGACGCAGGTCGGAATCCGAAGCTTGCGCCATTCGCCGCCTCAGGTGGAGGACGTGATCGCCGGCGGCAACCGGATCATCCCGATGGGCGAATTCCGGCGGATCGGTCCGGAGGGGATCGCGGCTCTGCTGCCGGCCAATTCCCGCGTCTATGTCAGCATCGACGTCGACGCCATGGACATGTCGCTGGTCCCGGGCTGCGTTTCGGCCGAGCCCAACGGGATGAGCTATGTCGAGCTGCGCGACAGTCTGAAGGCGATCGCCGAGCGGCACGATATCGCCGGCTTCGATTTCGTCGAGGTCAATCCGCCGCTCGATGTCGGCACCGGCGTCACCGCCTATTTGGGTGCGCTGACCGTCATCGAATTCCTCGGCCACATCTGCGCGCAGCCGCGCTGGGCCGCGCGCCGCAATGCCCGTCGCGCCGCTTGAGCCTCACGAATTGACGTGCACGAAATCCCGCAGCAGCGGATAGATCTCGTTGTTCCAGCGTTTTCCCGAGAACACGCCGTAATGGCCGACGCCGGCCTGCATGTGGTGGACGCGGCGATAGGCGCGCACGCCGGTGCAGAGGTCTTGCGCTGCGAGCGTCTGGCCGATCGAGCAGATGTCGTCCTTCTCGCCTTCGACCGTCATCAGCCCCATGCGGCTGACGGCCTTGGTGTTCACCGGACGGCCCCGATGCATCAGCTTGCCCTGCGGCAAAAGGTGCTCCTGGAAAACGTCGCGCACGGTCTCGATGTAGAACTCGGCCGGCAGGTCCATCACGGCGAAATATTCGTCGTAGAAGGTCTTGATGGTCGCCGCCTTGTCCTTCTCGCCCTTGGCGATGTGGTTGGCGAGGTCCATGTGCTGCTTGATGTGGCGCTCGAGATTCATCGAGACGAAGGCCGTGAGCTGCACGAAGCCGGGATAGACCTTGCGCAGCGCGCCGCGGCACTGCACCGGCACGTAGTTGATCAGGTTCTGCTCGAACCAGTCGATCGGCCGGCTCTTGGCGAACTCGTTGACCCTGGTTGGCTGGATCCGCGTGTCGATCGGTCCCGCCATCAGCGTCAGCGTCGCCGGGCGCGAGGGATGGTTGCCCTCGCACATGACGGCTGCGGCGGCAAGCGCCGACACCGACGGCTGGCAGATCGCCACCATATGTGGACGCGGGCCGAGCTGGCCGAGGAATTCGATCAGGTGATCGGTGTAGTCCTCGAGCCCGAAGCGGCCCTCGCTGCGCGGAATGTCGCGCGGATTGTGCCAGTCGGTGATGTAGACGTCGTGGTCCTGGAGCAGTGTCTTCACGGTGCCGCGCAGCAGCGTTGCGAAGTGTCCGGACATCGGCGCCACCAGCAGCATGCGCGGCTGCTCGGCGACGCCCTCCTTCTTGAAATGCAGGAGCGAGCCGAACGGCGTCGCGTAGGCGACCTCTTCGGTGACGGCGACCTCGCGATTGCCGACCATGATGCTGTCGATGCCGTAGGCCGGACGGTCATAGGTGAGGGTGGAGCGCGAGATCAGCTCCAGCGCGGCCGAGAGCCGGCCGACCACCTGGTCCGACATGCCCTGGGGCACCAGGTTGAGGAATTTGAGCGCGGACGAGGCGCCCGCTCGCAATGGCGCCGTCAAATCCATGTGGTTTTGAAAGGCCTGATAATACATCGACATCATTCTGAAACGCCCACCTGTCCCGGTGCTGTTATGCAATATCGAAGCCAGACGGGAGTCAAATCGCCCGCAAAATTGGCACGTGGCTTGCTGTTCATTTCACGGGAAGCACAGGTAATGGGCAGCTCCGCGGGCCGGGCGGAGGCAAAATCCATTGCGGGTCACAGGCGTGAGGGAAGGGCCATATGGCGAAGGCGACACTGACCATCAGCAGCAAGAACTACTCGTCCTGGTCGCTGCGTGGCTGGCTGCTGACGAAGTTTTCCGGGCTCGAGTTCGAGGAGATCGTGACCGCGCCGGACGACGCGTCGGCGCGCGCAGAAATCCTGCTGCTGTCGTCCTCGATCCTGGTGCCGTGCCTGCGCCACGACGGCGCCACGGTCTGGGATACGCTGGCGATCGCCGAATATCTCAACGAGGCGATGCCGCACGCCGGCCTTTTGCCGGATGACCGCGTCCAGCGCGCGCATTGCCGCTCGATTTGCGGCGAAATCCATTCCGGCTTCACCACGCTGCGCGCCTCGCTGCCGGTCAATCTGAAGGGGCATTTCCCCGGCTTCAAGATCTGGTCGCGCGCGCAGGCCGACATCGACCGCGTCTGGTTCATCTGGCGCGACTGCCTGGAGAAATCCGGCGGGCCGTTCCTGTTCGGCCAGCGGCGCACCATGGCGGATGCGATGTACGCCCCCGTGGTGACGCGCTTCATGACCTACGACGTCAAGCTCGAGCCGCGGCTGAAGGCCTATGCCGATACCATCATGGCCATGCCCGAGATGCAGGAATGGATTGCGGCGGCCAAGGAAGAGCCGGCGGAGATCGAGGAGCTCGAGGTCGAATATTAGGCAAGGTCAGCGCCGGCCTGCCTGTTTCGGGGGCGGGGCCTGGGGTGGCGGCGAGAGCTATGCCTCTTCCGCCGTTAACTTTTGACCCCGACTTCACGCCCGGTCCAACACGCCCGCCCGATAGATCTTGTGCGGGCTTCCGCCCGCGCACCGACATCTAGCCGTGAACAGCTGCGTACAGCGCCGCTCCGCCGATTCGGACGTGATTCGTTCGGGCCGCGTTCCCAAGGTTAAGGCGGAGCGCGGCCCCGTTGCATTTTGAAACAGAAATCGCCCGTCAGCTCAGGCCCGTGTGCTTCACACGCGGCAGGCGCCAGCCGATGACGGTGGCTTCGACCGCGACACCGGCATCGTGGTTCTGCCAGCGTCCCTCGACGTAGCGGCAGGCGAACGGCAGTTGATATGTTCCGCTGTGGTCCTCGCACAGCACTTCGACCGGCAGTCCAGGTGGCGGCTCTCCGGCACCATCGAATTCCGCCAGACGTCTATCGCGCGTTGCCATTCCAGAAATCTCCCCTAAACAAAGCCGCGGAAAGAGCGCCCACTTCTCCCGCGTGCGGATCATCGTTCCCCGTCCAGAGGGAACAGCCCAAGCTCAACGCGAGAATGCGGTACGAGTGTGGTAGCCTTTCGCAACTGCGCTCAAAAACCGCACATTGCCGTGATCGATTGGCGAGGAACCTTTATGCCGCTTCGAAACGCCGCTGTCTGTTTCGCGATGTTGCTGCTCGCAGCGCACGCAGCCGCGCCGGCCTGCGCGCAGGACGTGCCCGGCATCGAGATCTGCACGGTGGAGAAGACCATGGAGCGACGCACGAGCTGCCTGCAGAGCAATGTCGATTTCCTGCAGAAGACGATCACCAAGCTCAATCTCGATCACCAGCAGAAGCTGGATGCCGCGGCGCGCCAGATCGACGCGCTGAAGGTGACGGTCGCCGGCTTGCAGAAGAGCATCGGCGATCTCCAGGCCGCGCAGACCAAGCAGGTAGAAGATTTGAAGAAGAAGCAGGACGCGCCGCCGCCGAAGGACGCGAAGTAGGATGGTGTCGTGTCCCGGACGCGGCGCGGCATGGAATGCCGCGACGCAGAGCCGGGATCCAGGGGCCGCGCGTCACCGCGTTTGATATGGGCCCCGCCTCAGCAGTGCACCACGCCGCGAAGGCGGCGCGTTGCACTGCATCCGGGGCACGAGAGCAACACAGCATTGCGCCCGCTTGCTTGGCAAGCCCGGGTGACTTTGTCATAACCACGGGCAAATCTTGCGTGTGGGGTGCGTGCCGGACATCCCGTGCAAGCCATAACAAGCAGCCGGGAGGGTCTCACATGTCCAACGTCCGCGTTCTCGCCACCGACCTCGAATTTCCCGAAGGCCCGGTGGTAATGCCGGACGGCTCGGTCGTGCTGGTGGAGATCCGGGGCCAGCGCCTCACCCGGGTTTATCCCGACGGGCGGAAGGAGATCGTCGCAAAAGTGCCGGGCGGCCCGAATGGCGCGGCGCTCGGCCCCGACGGCAAGATTTACATCTGTAACAATGGCGGCTTCTCGTGGATTCCGACCGGCAAGATGATCATGCCCGGCCCACAGCCGGAGGACTATCTCGGCGGCTCGATCCAGCGCGTCGATCTGCAAACCGGCAAGATCGAGACCGTCGTCACCAGATGCGGCGAGCACGATCTGCGCGGGCCGAACGATCTCGTCTTCGACAAGCATGGCGGCCTGTGGTTCTCCGATCTCGGCAAGCGCCGCCCCCGCGAGATGGATGTCGGCGGCATGTACTATCTCAAGCCCGGCATGACTGACATCGTCGAGGTCGTGTATGGCGTGCTGCCGGCCAACGGCATTGGTCTGTCGCCGGACGAAAACACCGTCTACATCGCGGAGACGCCGACCGGCCGGCTCTGGGCCTACGAGCTCTCCGCGCCCGGCGTCCTCAAGCCGCGCGACGTGATCTACCGCGGCGAGCGCGGCAAGCCGATCTGCGGCCTCGGCGGCTACCAGATGTTCGACTCGCTCGCGGTCGAGGCGAACGGCAATATCTGCGTCGCCACGCTGGTGTCCGGGTGCATCTCGGTGATCGCGCCCGACGGCACCCTGGTCGAGCAGGTCCCGACCGGCGACCGCGTCACCACCAACATCGCCTTCGGCGGCCCCGAGCTGAAGACGGCCTACATCACGCTGTCGGGCAGGGGCGAGCTGATCGCCATGGACTGGCCGCGCGGCGGTTTACCGTTGAATTTTCTGAACAAGTGAGAATGTGTTGAGCCCGCATTCTGAACGTGCTGTACAAACTCCGCCGTCATTCCGGGATGCGTGCGCAAGCACGCAGGCCCGGAATCCATAACCCCGGCTCGTGGTTATGGATTCCGGGCTCGCCGCTTCACGTCGCCCCGGAATGACGATCAGTCGTTTTCTTGGAGACAACCTCAATGCCCTGGCCTGATCCCATCACCCTGCGTGGACAGCACGCCCGTCTCGAGCCGCTGTCGAAGGAGCACCGCGAGGGGCTGGTCGAGGCCGTGAAGGACGGCGAGCTCTACACGATCTGGTACACCGCGATCCCGACGCCGGAGAACGTCGCCAAGGAGGTCGACCGCCGCCTCGGCCTTCAGGTCTCGGGCTCGATGCTGCCGTTCACCGTGTTCGACGCCGGCGGCAAGATCGTCGGGCAGACCACCTACATGAACATCGATGCCGCCAACCGCCGCGTCGAGATCGGCTCGACCTGGTATGCGAAGAGCGCGCAGCGCGGTCCGCTCAACACCCAGTGCAAGCTCTTGCTGCTCACCCACGCCTTCGAGACGCTGAATTGCATCGCGGTCGAATTCCGCACGCATTTCTTCAATCACCAGAGCCGCCGCGCCATCGAGCGTCTCGGCGCCAAGCAGGACGGCATTCTGCGCAGCCACCAGGTCGCGCCGAACGGCACGCTGCGCGACACCGTCGTGTACAGCATCACCGCGGCGGAATGGCCGACGGTGAAGGCGCATCTCAACTATCAACTCAACGAAAAGCCGCGCTAGCCTTCATGCATGCTTTTCGCACCAACGTCGCCGCGGGCTCGTTCACCTCTCCCATGGGGAGAGGTCGCGCCGAAGGCGCGGGTGAGGGGACCGGTCTCTCGTGGGACCTGACGCCCTCACCGGATTTGCTGCGCAAATCGACCTCTCCCTCCGGGAGAGGTGTCAGAATCCGCGGCTGCAATTCTCCCAATCTCACGACACGCTAGGGCGGCCGAGGCACCATGGACAGATTTGATTATGTGATCATCGGCGCGGGCTCCGCCGGTTGCATCCTCACTTCAAGGCTCAGCGAAGATCCGAACGTCAGCGTCTGCGTGCTGGAAGCAGGGCCTTCCGACTGGCATCCCTACATCCATTTGCCGGCGGGCTTCATCAAGACCTTCCATATGAAGAGCATCAACTGGGCCTACCAGCAGGAGCCCGGGCCCTACACGAATGGGCGCAGCATCTACGCGCCGC
Source organism: Bradyrhizobium sp. BR 10289 (assembly GCF_019455385.1). Classification (GTDB taxonomy): domain Bacteria; phylum Pseudomonadota; class Alphaproteobacteria; order Rhizobiales; family Xanthobacteraceae; genus Bradyrhizobium. Next base: position 1,824 of record NZ_JACOFR010000013.1, on the reverse strand, counting down.
GCGGCAAGACGCTCGGCGGCTCGTCCTCGATCAACGGCCACATCTACAATCGCGGCCAGCGGATGGATTTCGACACCTGGGCGCAGATGGGCAATCGCGGCTGGGGCTATGCCGACGTGCTGCCCTATTTCCGCCGGTTGGAGAAGCGGATCGGCGAGGGCGAAGCGCTCTATCGCGGCCGCGAGGGCAATCTCACCGTCACCACCATGGACTGGCGCGATCCGCTCTGCGAGGCCTTCATGGAGGGCGCGGTCTCGCTCGGCATCCCGCGCAACCCCGATTACAACGGCAAGACCCAGGAAGGCGTCTCCTATTGCCAGCGCACCATCAACAACGGCCTGCGCGTCTCCGGCGCGACCGCATTCCTGAAGCCCGCGATGAAACGGCCGAACGTGCATGTGCACACCCACGCGCATGCCACCGAGATCATTTTCGAAGGCAAGCGCGCCGTCGGCGTGCGCTACACGAAGGGCGGTCGCGGCGGCACGCCGGTGGAAGTGCGGGCCAACAAGGAGGTGATCCTCTCCGGCGGCACCTATAATTCGCCGCAGCTCCTGCAGCTCTCCGGCATCGGCTCGCCCGAGCTGTTGCAGCAGCACGGCATCGCCGTGCGTCACGCTCTGCCGGTCGGCGAAGGCCTTCAGGATCACTATGCGCCGCGCACCGTGGCGCGCGTCAAGGACATCAAGACCATCAACGAACTTCGCCGCGGCTGGCGGCTCTGGGTCGAAGCGATGAAATGGGCAACCCAGCGCAAGGGCCTGCTCTCGCTGTCGCCGACCATGGTCTATTGCTTCTGGCACTCCGGCGAGAGTGCGGACTCCTCCGACCTCCAGCTCACCTTCACGCCGGCGTCCTACAAGGAAGGCGTGCAGGGCCAGCTCGAGGACGAGCCCGGTATGACGGTGGCGTCCTGGCAGCAGCGTCCCGAGAGCCGCGGCTATGTCCGCATTCGTTCGAAAGATCCGTTCGCGCCGCCGATCATCCAGACCAACTATCTCGACGCCGAGCTCGACCGCCGCGTCATCGTCGGCGGCATGAAGCTCGCGCGCAAACTTTTGAAGAGCGCACCGCTCTCGCCCTATTACGCCTACGAGGATTTCCCAGGCCCGAACGTCAACACCGACGACGAATTCTTGCACGCGGCGACCGAGCGCGGCACCACGACGTTCCACCCCGGCTGCACCTGTCGCATGGGCCCGGCGGATTCGACATGGGCCGTCGTCGACGACCAGCTCCGCGTCCACGGCCTGGAAGGCCTCCGTGTCATCGACGCCTCGGTGATGCCGCGCATGATCTCGGCCAACCTCAACGCCTCCACCATGATGATCGCCGACCGCGCCTCGGATCTCATCCGCGGCAACGCCCCAATGGAAGCCGCGCGGATTCCGGACGCGGCGGTGGCGTGAGGCCATAGTCGGCCGGTGCCTTGCGCTCTCGTGCCCCGGACGCAGCGCAGCGCGCCGCGTCTTCGCGGCGTGGTGCGCTGCAGAGCCGGGGCCCATCTCTCCCAGCTTCGGTGTCGCCTCTGGGTCCCGGCTCCGCGCCGCAGCGTTGCACGCTGCAGCGCGTCCGGGATACCGAGAGGGTGGTTTTGCCCGTCGGGCAAAACACCCCGCACCTCGTCAACCCCTCCTCCCAAAAATATTCCACTTTACCGAAATTCGGAATTGCGGCATATATGACGGCAGCCCGGCCCGACGAAGAGGGGCGGTTCGCGAGTCGTTCGAAACGCGGGCTGGGTTGCGGTGGACGCGGCAGCGTTGGCGCGGAAGGTGCGGGCAGGGCGGGTAGTCCCTGTGAGCTCGCGGCCACGTGCGGACG
>NZ_JACOFR010000012.1 GCF_019455385.1 Bradyrhizobium sp. BR 10289 | reverse complement strand
ACAGGGTCAAGGAGGTGGCTCGACCATCACCTCGAAAATCCGCTCGCTGCTGGTCGGCGCGAGCGTGGTCGTGATCGTGCTCGGCACCTTCAAGATGGCGATGAACCTGCTCGATGGCGGCAGCCCGGCGCCCTCGCCCCAGGCCATGGAGACTTCCGCGCCGGCGCCCGCACCGCAGGCGGCACCCCCGGTCGAGACCAAGCCGTCGGCGCCCGAGCAGATCACCCCGTCGATGACCTCGCCGACGCCGATCGGCAAGCAGTCGCAGAACAACGCCGCGCCGGCCCTGCCCGCGAACGCCGGCGGCTCGGCCTCGGTTGAAATCCCGCCGGCTCCCGCCCAGGCCGCGCCGCCGCCCGCCTCCAGCGACGTCACCGGCGCGCTGTCGGGCGCCAGCCGCGCCAGGCTCGGCCTCGTCCAGGTGCCGCCCGGCGAGAAGCTGCCCGACGGCATCGGCGGCCCGGGCCTGCGCACCGCCGCGATGAAGGGCGATGCGACCGCGGCCTACGAGATCGGCGTGCGCTTTGCCGAAGGCAAGGGCGTCGCTGCGAACTACGACGAAGCAGCAAAATGGTATGACCGCGCGGCGCAGGCCGGCGTGGTGCCCGCCATCTTCCGCCTCGGCACGCTCTACGAAAAGGGCCTTGGCGTGAAGAAGGACGCCGACATCGCGCGGCGCTACTACACCCAGGCCGCCGAGCGCGGCAACGCCAAGGCGATGCACAATCTCGCGGTGCTCGATGCCGACGGCGGCGGACGCGGCGCCAATTACAAGAGCGCGTCGCAATGGTTCCGCAAAGCCGCCGACCGCGGCGTCGCCGATAGCCAGTTCAATCTCGGCATCCTCTATGCCCGCGGCATCGGCGTCGAACAGAACCTCGCCGAATCCTACAAATGGTTCAGCCTGGCAGCCGCCCAGGGCGATGCGGATGCGGCCAGCAAGCGCGACGATGTGGCGAAGCGCCTCGACCCGCAATCGCTCGCCGCTGCCAAGCTCGCGATCCAGACTTTTAGCGCCGAGCCGCAGCCCGACGACGCCGTCAACGTTCCCGCCCCGAACGGCGGCTGGGACAGCGCTCCGCAGGCGAATGCGAAGCCCGCAGCGAAGACGATCGCAACGAAGAAGTCGGCGTCGGCGGCGCATTGATTGCTTTCGTACGCGCTTTCTCCTCTTGCTCTTGTCGTCGCCCGGCTTGACCGGGCGACCCAGTATTCCAGAGACCGGCGTTAAGGAGCTCGCTCTCACAACAACGCGCGCGGCGTACTGGATGCCCCGGTCAAGCCGGGGCATGACAGCGGAGAATGTGAATTCACCACGCCCGAAATTCCCGGTCCCTCCGCGCGCTGAATTCCGCTACTAAGAGACGCCGCAATCGATCCGTCTCGCCGGTGCGCAGGTTCAATGCAGCTCTATCTCCCGATCGCCGATCTTCCGGTCAACGTCTTCCTGGTGCTGGCGATGGGCGCGGCGGTCGGCTTCGTGTCGGGCTTGTTCGGGATCGGCGGCGGCTTTCTGATGACGCCGCTGTTGATCTTCATCGGCATCACGCCGGCGGTCGCGGTCGCCTCCGTCGCGAGCCACATCGCGGCGTCCTCGTTTTCCGGCGCGCTGTCCTACTGGCGACGACGTGCGATCGATCCGGCGCTGGCGAGCGTGTTGTTATGCGGCGGCGTGACCGGGACGGCGCTCGGCGTCTGGACGTTCACGCAGCTTCGCGCACTCGGACAGCTCGACCTGATGATCGCGCTGTCCTACGTGGTGCTGCTCACCACCGTCGGCAGCCTGATGTTCTCCGAAGGCCTGCGCGCCTTGATGCGGACCCGGCGCGGCGCGGTGCCGCCACGCCGCACGCATAACTGGATCCACGGCCTGCCGCTGAAGATGCGGTTCAAGCGCTCGAAGATCTATCTCTCGGTCATCCCCGTCGTGATCGTCGGCGTCGTGATCGGCTTCATCGGCGCCATCATGGGCATCGGCGGCGGCTTCATTCTGGTGCCGATCATGATCTATCTCTTGCGCGTGCCGACCTCGACGGTGATCGGGACCTCGATGGTCCTGACCCTCGTCACCATGCTGTTCGCGACCATGCTGCACGCGGTGACCAACCACCTCGTCGATGCCGTGCTCGCGCTGATCCTGATGGTCGGCGGCGTGACCGGCGCGCAGTTCGGGGCACGCGCAGGCCAGAAGATCCGCGGCGAGCAGCTGCGGCTGCTGCTGGGCCTTCTGATCCTCTCGGTCGGCATCCGCTTCGCGGTCGAGCTGGTGATCCAGCCCGCAGACCTCTTCACCATCCGCGAGCTCGGGGTGAGCGGATGATGCGCGCGCTGCTCGCAAGCCTCCTCGTCCTGTGGCTCGGCAACGCCGCGCAGGCCGAACGGCTGATCGTGTCGGTCTCCAACCACCGCGTCACGGTGACGCCGAATTATTCCGGCGAGGAGCTGGTGCTGTTCGGCTCGGTCGAGAAGGATGCTGCCACGCCGGCCGATCGCACCGCTTACGATCTCGTCGTCACCGTGATGGGCCCGCGCGCCGACATGGTGACACGGCGCAAGGAGCGCAAATTCGGCATCTGGATCAACACCGACTATCGCCAGTTCCTGGCGGTGCCGAGTTATCTGGCGCTGTTCGCGAACCGCTCCTTCGACGTCATCACCACGCCCGAGATCGCGCGGCGGCAGCAGATCGGGCTGAACAACGTGCTGCTGACCCAGCGCGTCAGCGGTGACTATGCCGACGTGGTGCCGAACGACGCGTTCCGGTCCGCGTTCATTCGCCTGCGTACCCAGCGCGGCCTCTACCGCGAGGATGGCAGTGCCGTGACGTTCCTGACGCCGACACTGTTCCGCACCGGCATTCCCCTGCCCGCGGAGGTGCCGATCGGGACCTATGAGGTGGAGATCAAACTGTTCGCCAATGGCGCGTTGGTGACCAAGACCGAGACCGCCTTCGAGATCGTCAAGGTCGGCTTCGAGCAGTTCGTCGCGACGACGGCGCGGCAGAACGGGTTGATCTACGGCCTCGTCACGGCGGCGATGGCGCTGATGACGGGATGGATGGCATCGATCGTGTTCAGGAAGGATTAGCCGCCCCCATCGTCATGGCGAGGTGTCCCACTCCCTCCGCTCGTCATCGCCCGGCTTGACCGGGCGATCCAGTATTCCAGCGGCCGTCGTCGGATAGCTCGCTCTCACAACGACCGCCGCGGCGTACTGGATGCCCCGGTCAAGCCGGGGCATGACAGCGGTGGAAGCTCACGGCGCCTCGATCACTGTCGGCACGCCGGGCTCGAGCAGCCGCAGCCGCGTGCCGAATCCGAGCACGTCAAAGGTCTTGCGCAGATCCTCGCTGTTCTGGCGGAAATGCGCCCAGCCTTCGGTATGCACCGGCACGATCACGGCGTCGGGAAAGGCGCGGGCGGTCTCGATGGTGTCGTTTGTGTCCATGGTGAGATGGAACGGGCCGCGCGTCTGCGCGGCACCGGCGAACGGCAGCACCACACGACACTTGAAGCGCCGCGCGACCTCGGCGACGCCGTCGAACCAGGTGGTGTCGCCGCTGATATAGACGTCGCTGGTGTCCTTGCGGCTCGACTGCACGACGAAGCCGATGACGTCGCCCGACAGCGGCTCGATGCCGACCGGGCCGTGCCGGGCCGGCGTTGCGGTGATCTTCAGCGTATTGCCGTCGCGGTCTTTCAGATGTGCGACGCCCCAGGGCGCGAGACCCTCGGCATGGCCGCCGAGGCGTTTGGCGCCGGCCTCGGTCGTCAGCACGCGCTTGACGTGCTTCAGCAATTCGCGGCCGGAATTGTCCAGATTGTCCGAATGCTGGTCGTGGCTGAGCAGCACGGCATCGACCGGGCCGATCGCATCGGCCTTCATCGCCGGCCCGATCGTCTTCTCCAGCTTCACATGCGGTAGCTGATAGGCGGTGTGCGCGTCGTCAAAGGTCGGGTCGGTGAGCAGGCGGAAGCCGTCGATCTCGATCAGCGCGGTGGGGCCGCCGATCAGGGTGATGGAGATGGGCATGATGAACTCCTCTTACGCGACGGCCTTCGCGGGCCTTGTTACCAGATAGATGCCGAGCGCGACCGGGATGATGCCTAGGAGGTCGCGCGCCTCGACATGCTCGCCGAGCACGAGGAAGGCGAACAGCATGCCGAGCGGCGGCATCAGGAAATGATAGGCGCTGGCGGCGGTGGCGCCACACACTTTCAGGAGATGAAACCACAGCCAGTAGGCGAGGATCGAGCCGCCGAGCACGAGAAAGCCGAAGGCGCCGATCAGGCTCGGCGTGACATCGATCGCATGAACGTCGGCGAAGGTGAGCGCGACCGGCGTCAGCACGATGCCGGCGGCGAGGTTCTGGACGCCATTGCCGATCCACAAGGACCCCTTCGGCGCCAGCAGCTTGAACAGGATGGTGCCGGCGACGATCGAAGCAAGCGAGGCCAGGGTGAAGAGGATGCCATGCAGCGAATCGGTGCCGACCGAGAGGCGGTGCCAGACGATCAAGGTCACGCCGATGATGCCGAGCAGAAGTCCGCTTGCCTTGCGCCAGGTCATGCCCTCACTGAGCAGCAACGCGGCGAGCGCGGCGGTGAAGACCGGATTGGCCGAGACGATCAGGCCGCCGAGCCCCGCCGAGACCGATTGCAGCCCGGTGTAGCCGAGGCCGAGATAGAGCGCGTTATTGGCAATTCCCAGCACCGCGAAGATCGCGGCATCGCGCCACGACAGTGACCAGTCGCCACGGACGATCGTGGCTCCGAGGATTAAAATGCCGGCGAGCGAGAAGCGCGCGGCGAGCAGGATCAGCGGCGGGCAATGGGTGACGCCAATCTTGCCGGCGACGAAAGCGTAGCTCCAGAGTAGGCAAAACAGGCCTATGGCGAGCGGCAGTGTGTTGAAGCGGCTGCGCGGGGCGGGAAGCGAGGTGGCGAGGGACATGAGGGCATTCTCCTGAGCCCTCGATCTAGAGAGCCGGCTTGCCATTTGGAAATTAAATGATTAACTCTAAATCAGTGGATTTTCGAATGGAGGCCCCTATGCTCGATCTGGAGCTCCTGCGCAGCTTCGTCTCGGTGGTCGAGGCCGGCGGATTCACCCGCGCCGGCGAGCGCGTTCACCGCACGCAATCGACCGTCAGCCAGCAGATCAAGCGGCTGGAAGAAGATGTCGGCCAAGTGCTTCTGCATCGGGACGGCAAGGACGTGCGTCCCACCGAAGCCGGCGAGCGGCTGCTCTCCTATGCGCGGCGGCTGCTGGCGCTGGCCGAGGAGGCGCGCGACGTGCTGCGCGAACCCGGCGGGGGTGCGGTGCGGCTCGGCATCCCCGAGGATTTTGCGGCGTACCGTCTGGCAAAACTGCTGGGCGCCTTCGCACGCTCGCATCCGAACCTGCGGCTCGACGTGCGCGCCGACCAGAGCAAGAACCTCGCCCGCGATCTCGATCGCGGCGAACTCGATCTCGCGCTGTTCAAGCGCGAGGCCGGCGGCAAGGACGCCATCGCGGTGTGGCCCGAGGAGGTGCATTGGGTCACCAGCAAGAACCATCCCGTCGACATCAACGTGCCATCGGTGCCGCTGATCGGCTTTCCGCTCGGCTGCCTCTACCGCGCCGGCGCGATTCACGCGCTCGAGAGCGCTGGCCGGGCCTGGCACATGTCTTACATGTCATCGAGCCTCGCCGGCATTCAGGCGGCCGTTGCCGCCGGCATGGGGCTGAGCATTCTCTCGGAGATGTCGATCCAGCCCGACCATCGCGTGCTGACGGCGAAGGACGGCTTTGCGCCGATCAACAAGACCGAGGTGGCGCTGATGGCCGCGCCCAACGCGAGCTCCGCAACGCTGCGGCTCGCGGACCGGCTCGCGGAGTTTTGCGAGGACGTGCAGGCCAAGGCAGCTTGAAGAAGGCGGCCTGAGCTGGCGAACCGCCCGGCGTCGCCTCAACTCGCCGCCGACACCAGCCTGCCCCCGCACGCATTTGCGAAGAACTTGCCGCCGCATTGGCGCTTGATCGCAGCGCAGCGGGCGGCGGGCGATGCATTTTGCGGGAGGCTGAAGCCGCAGCTCAGGCCATCGGCGCTGCGGCCGATCTTGCCGGCCGCAAATGCGGCGCTCGAAGCGGTGATGCAGACGACAAGCAGCGCCGCAGCGACGATTTCGATCAGCAATCGCATCAGCTGTCTCATGGCACGTTTCCTCCACACTGATGGCCGAATTGATCGTCATCCTAGCAGTAAATCTGGGTTTCTCCGTGCTCGTCCGGGTTCCCAAACCGGCCCGTTCCTTGCATAATTTTGCGCCAGTGCAGTGCATGGCCGCGCCAGCGATGGTTCCGGCACAGCGGCAAGGCGCATAGGGTTCAGTGGTGTTTCTGTCGACCAGGAAGTGACGGCCTTGCAAGATCAATCGTTCCAGCCCAATTTTTCCGCCGCCAACCAGCCCATCGACGAACTGGCGCTGGCTGAGATCAAGGGCGCGATCCTGGCGAAGCTGCGCCTTGCCATCGGCAAGGACGCCGGCATGGCGACCAGGCACGACTGGTACCAGGCCGCGGCGCTGGCGCTGCGCGACCGCATCGTGCATCGCTGGCTCACGGCGGAGAAGCACAGCTACGATGCGGGGCGCAAGCGCGTCTATTATCTCTCGCTCGAATTTTTGATCGGCCGCCTCTTCACCGACGCGCTGAACAATATGGGGCTCTTGAAGATCTTCGAGGTCGCGCTCGGCGATCTCGGCGTGTCGCTGCCGGAGTTGCGCAAATGCGAGCCGGACGCGGCGCTCGGCAATGGCGGCCTCGGCCGGCTCGCCGCCTGCTTCATGGAGAGCATGGCGACGCTGTCGATCCCCGCGATCGGCTACGGCATCCGCTACGATTACGGCCTGTTCCGCCAGATCATCAACCAAGGCTGGCAGCAGGAATATCCCGACGAATGGCTCGGCTTCGGCAACCCCTGGGAATTGCAGCGGCCCGAAGTGATCTACGACGTCAATTTCGGCGGCGGCGTCGAGCATGTCGACGACAAGGGCCGCGACCGCGCGATCTGGCATCCGGGCGAGACCGTGCAGGCGATCGCCTATGACACGCCGATCGTGGGCTGGCGCGGCCAGCACGTCAACGCGCTGCGGCTGTGGTCGGCGCGCTCGCCCGATCCGCTCAAGCTGGATGCCTTCAACAAGGGCGACTATGTCAGCGCCAGCGCCGAGCAGTCGCGCGCCGAGGCGATCTGCAAATTCCTCTATCCGAACGACGAGAGCCCGGCGGGCCGCGAGCTGCGGCTGCGGCAGGAATATTTCTTCGTCTCGGCCTCGCTGCAGGATCTGGTCAAGCGGCATCTGTCGTCCGATGGCCAGCTGCGCAGCCTCGCCAGCAAGGTCGCGGTGCAGCTCAACGACACCCATCCGAGCCTTGCCGTCACCGAGCTGATGCGCATCCTCGTCGACCTTCACAATTTCCGCTGGGACGAGGCCTGGAAGATCACGGTCGCCACCCTCTCCTACACCAACCACACGCTGCTGCCCGAGGCGCTGGAAACCTGGCCGGTCGAGCTGTTCGAGCGGCTGTTGCCGCGGCATCTCGAGATCATCTACCGCATCAACGTCCAGCATCTCGCGCTCGCCGAAGCGCGCGCGCCGGGCGATATCGACTTCCGCGCCTCGGTCTCGCTGATCGACGAGAAGAGCGGCCGCCGCGTCCGCATGGGCCAGCTCGCCTTCGTCGGCTCGCACCGCATCAACGGCGTCTCGGCGATGCATTCGGACCTGATGCGCGAGACCGTGTTCCACGATCTCAACCATCTCTATCCCGGCCGCATCACCAACAAGACCAACGGCATCACCTTCCGCCGCTGGCTGATGCTGGCGAACCCGAAGCTGACCGATCTCCTGCGCGAGGTCTGCGGCGACGCCGTGCTCGACGACCCGACCCAGCTCTCGCTGATCGAAGCGCGCGCCAGCGACGTCGAATTCCAGAAGAAGTACCGCAGCGTCAAGCTTCACAACAAGACCGCGCTGGCGCGGCTGATCGGCGAGCGGCTCGGCATCAAGGTCGATCCGCATGCGCTGTTCGACGTGCAGATCAAGCGCATCCACGAATACAAGCGCCAGCTGCTCAACATCATCGAGACGGTCGCGCTGTACCAGGCGATCAAGGACGATCCCAACGGCAATTGGGTGCCGCGCGTCAAGATCTTCGCCGGCAAGGCGGCGGCGAGCTACAAATACGCCAAACTGATCATCAAGCTGATCAACGACGTCGCCGAAATCGTCAACAACGATCCCGCGATCGGCGGCAAGCTGAAGGTCGTGTTCCTGCCGGACTACAATGTCAGCCTTGCGGAAGTGATCATTCCCGCGGCCGACCTGTCCGAGCAGATCTCGACCGCCGGCATGGAGGCCTCCGGCACCGGCAACATGAAGCTGGCGCTGAACGGTGCCCTCACCATCGGCACGCTCGACGGCGCCAATATCGAGATCCGCGACCATGTCGGCGCGGAGAACATCGCGATCTTCGGCATGGAGGCCGGCGACGTCATGATCCGCCGCAAGCAGGGGCTGGACGCCTCCGACGTGATCCGCAATTCGCCGAAGCTGCAGCGCGCCATCAATGCGATCGGCGCCGGCGAGTTCTCGCCCGGCGATCCCGGCCGCTTCGAATCCATCGCGCACGCGCTGCGCTATCTCGACCATTACATGGTCAGCGCCGATTTCGATTCCTATTACGAGGCGCAGCGCGGCGTCGATGCGCGCTGGCAGGTGACGCCGGCCTGGACGCGTGCCTCCATCCTCAACGTCGCGCGCATGGCGTGGTTCTCCTCGGATCGCACCATCCGCGAATACGCCGAGGAAATCTGGAACGTGCCGGTCAATCCGACCACGCCGATGCTGCCGAACCTGCGCGACGCCGCCGGCTGATTTTCCGCCGCGTGGAAGCCGAGGTTATGCCTGAGGTAATTGCACAAGCCGGCGGCGGACGTGGTATGACGTCCGTCATTGAAAGCCGGATATGACAATGCACGCCAAGCTCCCGCACCCGTTCGACGACGCCACCCGCATCACCGCGGGTGACTCGAGCTGGCAGGGGCACACCAGCGACGATTACTGGGCCTTTGTCGGCCCGTTCGGCGGCATCACCGCCGCAACCATTTTGCGCGCGCTGATCGAGCATCCAGAGCGCGCCGGCGAGCCGCTGGCGCTGACCGTCAATTACTGCGCGCCGATCGCGAAAGGGCCGTTCGATCTCGACATCCGCCTGGTGAAGGCCAACCGCTCCAGCCAACACTGGAGCGTCGAACTGTCGCAGGGCGGCGGCGAGGTCGCAACACTCGCCACCGCCGTGTTCGCCGAGCGGCGGCCGTCCTGGGAGCACCGGGTGGCGCAATATCCGGGTGCAAAGCCGTTCGAACAGACGCTGCCGTTTCCAAAGATCTCGGCATCCTGGGCCAACCAGTATGAATTCCGTTTCGTCGAGGGCGAGATGCGGCTCGGCCCGCCGCAGGCCGAGCTCGCCAGCACCTATTCGAAGATCTGGATCAGCGACCGCACGCCGCGCAAGCTCGACATGCTCTCGCTGATGTCGATGTCGGACGCGTTCTTCGGCCGCATCTTCCATGCAAGGCGCGAGCTGGTGCCGTTCGGCACGGTGTCGCTGACGACCTATTTCCACACCGACGGCGACGAGCTCTCGGCCGAAGACATCACGCGGTTGCTGGCGACGGCGGACTCGAAGATCATGCACAAGAGCTACGCCGACCAGAACGCCGAGCTGTGGTCGCCGAACGGCAGGTTGCTCGCGACCACGACGCAGATCGCGTATTTCAAGGCGTGAGGTCTTGCTCCGCTGTCGTCCCTGCGAACGCAGGGACCCATAACCGCAGGGAGTAATTTGGCGAAGATTGGTCGTGATCTCTTCTTCGCCGGGACTTGAACTGGAACCAATCGATAAATCACGCGGTATGGGTCCCCGCGTTCGCGGGGACGACATTGAGTGTGTGGCTCGCACGAGCGCTCACAAACAAAAAGGCGGCCTCTCGGCCGCCCTTCGTATTTCAATCGCTGCGAACCTTACTCCGCCGCGAGCTTCACGTCCGGGGCGGCGGCGCGCACTTCGGCGTCGACCTGGGCCTCGAACTTGGCGAAGTTCTTCTGGAACATGCCGACCAAGGCGCGGGCGGTCTTGTCGAACTCGTCCTTGTCCTTCCAGGTGTTGACCGGGTTGAGGATCTCAGCTGGCACGCCCGGCAGCGCGGTCGGGACCGCGAAGCCGAAATATTTGTCGGTGCGGAATTCGACGTTGCGCAAGGAACCATCCAGCGCAGCGGTGAGCAGCGCGCGCGTCACCTTGATCGGCATGCGCGAGCCGACGCCATACTTGCCGCCGGTCCAGCCGGTGTTGACCAGCCAGCAATCGACATTGTGCTGGGCGATCAGGTCGCGCAGCATGTTGCCGTAGACGGACGGATCGAGCGGCAGGAAGGGCGAGCCGAAGCAGGTCGAGAACTCCGGCTGCGGCTCGTTGCCGAGGCCGCGCTCGGTGCCGGCGACCTTGGCGGTGTAGCCGGAGAGGAAGTGGTACATCGCCTGTGCCGGCGACAGCTTTGCGATCGGCGGCAGCACGCCGAAGGCGTCGGCGGCGAGCATCACCACGTTCTTCGGCTGCGGCGCGCGGCCGGTGCGCGAAGCGTTCGGGATGAAGTCGAGCGGATAGGCCGAGCGCGTGTTCTCGGTCTTGGAGCCGTCGTCGAAATCGACCACGCGGGTGTCTTCGTCGAGCACGCAGTTCTCGAGCACCGCGCCGAAGCGGGTCGACGCCGCGTAGATCTCGGGCTCGGCTTCCTGCGAGAGCTTGATGCACTTGGCGTAGCAGCCGCCCTCGAAGTTGAACACGCCGTTCGGACCCCAGCCGTGCTCGTCGTCACCGATCAGGGTGCGGTTCGGATCGGCCGACAGCGTGGTCTTGCCGGTGCCCGACAGGCCGAAGAAGATCGCGGTGTCGCCCTTGGCACCGACATTGGCCGAGCAGTGCATCGGCATCACGCCGCGCTCTGGCAGGTAATAGTTCAGCGTGGTGAAGACCGACTTCTTCATCTCGCCGGCATAATAGGAGCCGCCGATCAGGACGATCTTGCGGGCGAAGTCGATCGCGACGACGTTCTCCGACTTGCAGCCATGGCGCTTCGGATCGGCGCGGAAGCTCGGCATGTCGATGATGGTGAGTTCCGGCACGAAGGTCGACAGCTCGATCGCCTCGGGGCGGATCAAGAGCGTGCGGATGAACAGCGAGTGCCAGGCGAGCTCGGTGAAGACCCGGGTCTTGATCCGGTAGGCCGGATCGGCGCCGCCATAGAGGTCCTGCGCAAACAGGCGCTTGCCTTCGGCGTGCTTGAGGAAGTCCTGATAGAGCGTCTCGAACTGCTCTGCAGTGATCGATTGGTTGCCGGCCCACCACATCTTCTTGTCGGTCGTGGCGTCACGCACCGTGAACTTGTCCTTCGGGCTGCGGCCCGTGAACTCGCCGGTGTCGGCACAGAGCGCGCCGTCGGCGGACAGCACCGCCTCGCCAGCGGCGAGCGAGTATTGATAGAGTTGCGGCGCACCAAGGTTCCAGTGAACCTGCTTGAGATTCTTTAAGCCGAATTTGTCAGCGCCGAAGGCACCGTTGCGCACGCCCGTCTCTTGCACGAAAAACCCTCCTAGAACCCGCGACACATAGCGCCACCAATCTTTGGCACCATCGCGGCCACCGTGAATTACAGGCCGTCCGGCCTCGGTTGGACGACCTAATATCGGTGAACGCCGACGTTGCCAAGCTGATCCCGCAGGATTTGGTTTATTCAAGGACCGCGCCAAACGTCGCGCATGTCAGGTCTGAGCAGGCGCACCAAAAAAACCGCGAATGATCGCGCAACCAAATGCGTGTTTCGGCGTTATGTAGGGTTATTGCGACGCACAATCCGTCGCGGTGATTTATCGTACATCACCCTCACCGATGAGTGCGAACGGCCCCCACATCGCGGGATAGGCGTTACGCGGCGACGACGTATCGTCAACGTAGGTTAACATCGCGCGGCGCAAAGCTTCGGCACGGCCGATTCCTGGTTCGTTTTTGAGCAAAGCGAAAGTCGACGTGGTCAAGCGGGTGGCTGCTTCCGAATCCACTGCCCAATGCGACACCAACAGCGCGCGGGCACCGGCATAGAAGAACGAGCGCGCCAGCCCCGATAGCGCCTCGGCGCCGGGCTTGTCGCCGGCAATGGTGTTGCAGGCCGACAATACAACCCAATCCGCATTGAGCTTGAGCTGGGCGACTTCGCTCGCGGTGAGCAGGCCGTCGTCGAGCTCCGTGGGTTGATCGGGAATGGAGAGCGCAAGCGAGGGCTCGCCCAGTCCCTTGACGTCGCCGGCCACGAGGCCGTGGGTGGCAAAGTAGATGATACCGTATTGAGCAAGCGCTGCACGCTTCAGCGTCGTTTCGCTGGCATCGCGGCCGAGATGGATGTCGGCATCGCGAGCGCCAACATCCTTGGCCACTGCGTTCAGCTCGTCGGCGGTGTCGGGCAATTGCGGCAGCGCTTTCGCAAGCTGCGCGCGGTCGACGCCGGCGCCGCGCCAGAAATCGGTATAGGCCATCATCGCGATGCTGCGCGCGGCAACCTTGCCGCTTGCGGCGCGACGATCGGCCGGCCCTTCCGCCGCGGGGTTGAACACAGGATCGCCGAAGCCGGTCATCGGCTTGACGCCCTGATCCCTGCGCGCAAAGGCGCGCAGCGATTTCAGGCTGATCACCGACGGCAGCACCGACACGGCCTGACGCCGCAGCAGCCAGGCGGCGTTGCGATAACCTTCGAGCCTGTCCGGGATTGCAGCTTGCGGCGTCTCCGTGACGAGGAGATGAAACGGCAACGCGGTCAGCGCCGCCGACGGCACCACCAAAAGGCTGCGTTTGTCCTTCGTCAGCGTTTCGACCGGACCGAGCAGCGCGACATAAAGCTCGTTGGCGAGCGCGAGGTCGAACAATCCCGATTTGCCGGAGGCATCGCGGGCCTTGCCGACGTCGAGCCCTTTGCGGAATGCAGTGACCTTCTGCGTCAGTGCATCGGCGCCGAGCGGAATCTCCTTCCAGTCGACGCCCCCGCGCGTGATCGCGATGACATAGCTTCGCTTGTCGACGACGGAATAGATCGTCATGGCTTCATCGGCCGACAGCAGCGGCTGGATCTCCTTCACCGCGAGCGGCAGCGGGTTGGAGAGCGAGGCATAGTCGGGAAATTCGACGGCGAGCGTCTTTTGCAGGCCGGCGCGCTCGCTGGCGATCGCCGCGATCCGCGCGCGGCTGCGCTGCTCGGCCGCTGTATCGCGTTGCGCGGCCCGCTTCGCCACCGCCGAGACGATCGCCTTATCGAGCGCCTCGGCCTCGGAGCCGAGATCCTGATCCTTGCGCACGAGCTCGGCGAGCCGGTCGCTGCCGGCGGCAAGGCGAACCGCGAGCTTGTTCACCGCGGAAGCTGCGGACGATTGCGTACCCCGCTGGATCGCGGCCAGCGCTTCATCGAGAGCCTTGTCGTCGGGTAGGAGATGCTGCTGGCGCGCGGCAAACAGGATCGGCAACACCACACGCAGCTGCGCGCGATCGCTGCGCAGCGTCCGCTCCGCCAGCGGCAGCGCATCGGCGGTGCGCCCCGAAACATGGAGGAAATAAGCAAGATTGCCGGTCGAGGTCAGAACGTCAGGATGATCCGGCCCGAGCGCACGCTCGCGGATGGCAAGAGCTCGCCGGTAGAGCGGCTCGGCATCGGCATAGCGCTGCTGGTGCTCGTAGAGCCCGGCGAGATTGTTGAGCGAGCGCGCAACATCGGGATGATCGGGGCCCAGCACCTTTTCGCGGATGGCGAGCGAACGCTTGATCGGCGCCTCGGCATCCGCGTCGCGGTTGAGGTCGCGATCGACCTGGCCGATGTTGTTCAGGACCGTGGCAACGGCGGGATGCTCTGGACCTGCGGCCTTCTGATAGATCGCGAGCGCGCGCTGGAACAGCGGTTCGGCCTCAGCCTGCCGCTCCTGCTTGACGTAGAGCGTGGCGAGATTGTTGAGGGCCCGGCCCACATCGGGATGCTCGCGCGACAGGCCCTTCTCGCTCACGGCCAAAGCGCGCTTGAACAGCGGCTCGGCCTCCGCAAAGCGGCCCTGCCTCTGATAGAGCGCAGCGAGATTAGTGAGCTCGGCCGAAAGCAGCGGCGTTTCGAAACCGAGGGATTTTTCCATCAGCGCGATCGCGCGCTTATAGTGCGGCTCGGCGAGATCGTCGCGGCCCTGGCCGGCATGGACCTGGCCGAGATTGTTGAGCGCGGCAGCGAGCTCGCGGCCGTTCTCCTTCTCCAAACCCGCAACCATCGCCTGCGCCAGCGGCAGCGCTTCCGAATATTTGCCGGCGCTCAGCAGCGCGTTGATCCGCGCGCTTTCGGCGGCGAGACCTTTCTCGGCAAGCGCCGGCGTCGCGAGCATTCCTGCGATCGCGAGCGCCAAACCCGCAACCAGCGTCAGACGACGGCGTGTCATGAACCCTCTCGCTGCGAGCCATCAAACCGATACGGTCTTGGGTCGCAGCGACGGGGAGCAGCGTTCAAATGATTGCGCTAGTCGGTCTTTGCCCGAGCCTCGCCCACGAGGCGGACCAGCATCTTGCGCAGGGCCGTGCCGTCCGTGACGCGCTCCGGAAAATCCAGCCGCAGCGCAGTCTGGCCGTCCTGCATGTCGAGACCCTCGGGGTCGCAGCCGGTGCAGCGCCAATCGCCGGCGGGTGCACCGAGCAGCTTCGTTGCATAGAGGCCCATGGCGTCGCGGTGGTCGGCATTCATGTGCGCGACGGCCCCCTCCTCGGCCGCGAGCAGATCTTCCGCGCCAGTGAGGTCGGTGAGGAATTGCTCGGGCTTGAGGTCGACGATGCGGCCGAAGCCGGCGACCAGATGGGTTCCGGTGGGCCGGATCCGGAAGAACGAAAAATCCTTAAAGGAGACAAAGGCTTCCGCCGACGGGTGGGCACTCAGATACCGCCGCTGGAGCAGATCCTTCTCTTCACCGGCCGGCTCGGCCCGGCCCGACAGCATGATCCGGGCGCCCTCCAGCGGATCGCCGGCCGCGCGCTCGTCCAGCATCAGCGAGACCCGGCTGTCGGCCACGAGGTTCCTGGTGTGCACGGCGAGGCTCGAGATCAGCAGGATCGGCGAGCCGTCCGGGTGGCTGGCCAGATTGACCAGGGAACAATAGGGGTCGCCGGAGCCCGCCATCAATGTTGCGAGAGCCCCTTGGCGCGAGCGCCGCAGCAGCGATTTGGCGAGCCGTTGGGGAGCGAAATCGGGGGTCGGTTGCATGGGCTTTCTCGGCTCAGGTGGTTGCAAGGAGGGGCTTTTTTCGGCTAAACGGGGGCCCGGTTATGGGTCGAGATGCGGCGAATCTGCCGCGTTTCGTAGAACTTGGTCACACTTCAGCCCAGCTTGCATTGCTCGGTGACAAGGTTCGAACGCCAAATATCGGCACCCATGTATGCGGCGCATCAGTGGATTGCTCGCCGTTTAAGCCACGACCCAAACGGAAAGCAGAAAGCAGAGGCTCATGCCCACAATCGCTTTGGTCGACGACGACCGCAACATTCTCACATCCGTCTCGATCGCGCTGGAAGCCGAAGGCTACCGCATCATGACCTACACCGACGGCGCCTCCGCCCTGGACGGTTTCCGCACCACTCAGCCCGATCTCGCCATCCTCGACATCAAGATGCCGCGCATGGACGGCATGGAGACGCTGCGGCGCCTGCGGCAGAAATCGGACCTGCCGGTGATCTTCCTGACCTCCAAGGACGAAGAGATCGACGAGCTGTTCGGCCTCAAGATGGGCGCCGACGACTTCATCCGCAAACCGTTCTCGCAGCGCCTTCTGGTCGAGCGCGTCAAGGCCGTGCTGCGCCGCTCGGCGCCGAAGGACCCGACGGTCGCGCCGAAGGAGAACGACGCCAAGGCGCTCGACCGCGGCCTGCTGCGGATGGATCCGGAACGCCATACCTGCACCTGGAAGAACGAGCCGGTGACGCTGACCGTCACCGAATTCCTGATCCTGCAGGCGCTCGCGACCCGGCCCGGCGTGGTGAAGAGCCGCAACGCGCTGATGGACGCCGCCTATGACGACCAGGTCTATGTCGACGACCGCACCATCGACAGCCACATCAAGCGGCTGCGCAAGAAGTTCAAGGTGGTCGACAACGAGTTCGAGATGATCGAGACGCTCTACGGCGTCGGCTACCGCTTCAAGGAAGCCTGAGGGCGCGAGCCTTCACGAACAGCAGATCGCTGCGCGGTTCTGAGTCCATCAGGACCGGGCATGCCCTGAAGCGCAGTCGCGCTTCAGGTTATCGTATGAGCATGATCTTTTCGGAAAACCGCTGCACACTTTTCCGGATCATGCTCTAGGATGCGGTGACTGTCGCACGAGCCGTCCTAACGCGGGCGTAAGCATTGCTTGACCGAACGCAGCCTGATTCGAGTTCGAACGCCGAGGACAACGCGTCCCACGGCGCATCGGATCATGAGGACAAGCCGGTCAGGCAAGGCTGGCGGCCGCTGGGCTGGCTCAAGCGCGCCGGGCAGTTCTTCTTCGCGCTGTCCTTCTCGAGCCTGACCCGCCGCATCGTCTCGCTCAACCTAGCCGGCCTCGTCGCGCTGGTCGCGAGCATCCTGTATCTGTCGCAGTTCCGCGCCGGACTGATCGACGCGCGCGCGCAGAGCCTGCTGGTGCAGGCCGAGATCATCGCCGGCGCGATCGCGGCCTCCGCCACCGTGCAGACCAACGCCATCACCATCGACCCCGACCGCCTGCTCGACCTCAAGACCGGCGACAGCTACGGCGGCACCGACGATTCGCTGGATTTCCCGATCAATCCGGAGCGCGTGGCGCCGGTGCTGCGCACGCTGATCTCGCCGACCAAGACCCGCGCGCGGATCTTCGACCCCAACGGCACGCTGCTGCTCGACAGCCGCGACCTCGACAACGTGCTCACCTTCCCGCTGCCGCCGCCCTCACTGAAACCGGGCTTCGTCGAGCGCGGCATGGTCGCGGTCCGCACGTGGCTGAACCGCGGCGACCTGCCGCTCTATCGCGAGCTCGGACGCGAGAACGGCAACGGCTATGCCGAAGTCGGCGATGCGCTCCAGGGCCAGAAGCGCTCGATGGTGCGGGTCAATGCGCGCGGCGAGGTGATCGTCTCCGTCGCCGTGCCCGTGCTGCGCTCGCGCGCCATCCACGGCGCGCTGATGCTGTCGACGCAAGGCGACGAGATCGACCAGATGGTGACGGCCGAACGCCTCGCCATCCTCAAGGTCGGCGGCGTCGCCGCCGCCGTCATGATCATGCTGTCGCTGCTGCTGGCGAGCACTATCGCCGGTCCCGTGCGCCGGCTCGCCGACAGCGCCGAGCGCGTCCGCCGCCGCATCAAGACCCGCGTCGAGATCCCCGACTTCACCCGCCGCCGCGACGAGATCGGACATCTCTCCGGCGCGCTGCGCGACATGACCAACGCGCTCTACAGCCGCATCGAGGCGATCGAGATGTTCGCCGCCGACGTCGCCCACGAATTGAAGAACCCCTTGACCTCGCTGCGCTCCGCGGTCGAGACCTTGCCGCTGGCGCGCAACGAGAACAGCCGCGCGCGCCTGCTCGAAGTGATCGAGCACGACGTCAAGCGGCTCGACCGCCTGATCTCGGACATCTCCGACGCCAGCCGGCTCGACGCCGAGCTGCAGCGACAGGACGCGATTCCGGTCGATCTGCGCCGCCTCTTGGGCACACTGGTCTCGGTCGCGAACGAGACCAAGCTCGGCCACGACGTCGCGGTCGAGGCGCGCTTCGAGGGGCGCGGAGCCACCGATACGTTCGCCGTGACCGGACATGATTCCCGGCTCGGACAGGTGGTCTCCAACCTGCTCTCCAACGCGCAGTCCTTCTCGGAGCCCGGAGCCAAGGTGCGCCTCGTCTGCCGCCGGGTCCGCGGAGAAATCGAGATCGTGGTCGACGACGACGGCCCCGGCATTCGCGAAGACGCGCTCGATCGCATCTTCGAGCGCTTCTACACCGACCGTCCGCACCAGGGCTTCGGCCAGAACTCCGGCCTCGGGCTGTCGATCTCCAAACAGATCGTCGATGCCCATGGCGGCCGCATCTGGGCCGAGAACCGCGTCGGCCCCCCCGATGACGAAGGCGTCCCGACGGTTGCTGGTGCACGCTTCGTGGTGCGGCTGCCGGCGCTATGAGCCAAGGCAGCGGCGGCTCGAACGAAGGCAGCTCAAATCAGGCCGAGCCCAGTGTGCACGCCTCCGCGGTCAAGATCGGAAATCGGGCGGTGCTGATCCGCGGGCCCTCGGGCTCCGGCAAGTCGCGCCTTGCCTTCGATCTGATCATGGCGGGACGGTCAGGAATGGTCGAAAGGGCCGTTCTGGTCGGTGACGACCGTGTCCATCTGGCGACAGTCGGCGATGAAATTGCGGTTCGTCCCGCGCCGGTGCTGGCTGGCCTGATCGAGATTCGCGGCCTCGGAATCCGCCGCTGCGACTACGTGGAGCATGCGACCGTCGGTCTCGTGGTCGATCTGGACGCCGCGGACGCGGAACGGCTGCCGTCGGCCGAATCCCTGAAAACCAGCATTTTCGGTGTCGAAATACCGCGAATCCCGGTGAGCCGCGACACTTCGCCCCTCCCATTGGTTGTCGCGGCCTTGACCACTACCAAGAGTTAACCTTCTCCTAACCCCTCAGGCGATTGTTTGAAGGGAAATGGTAACCATATGAGCCGCACACTCGCGACCGAGTAGACCGGCGCAGCTCCCCTCATCCATCCGTCTAGATTCAGGGAGATACGCAACATCCCCTCTTGCGCGGGGGCTCTGGATGGTCAAAGTGGCGCGTTCGTGCGGTGCACCAAAAGCGCCCGCGAGGAGTTTTTCCGATGATTGGTCTAGTACTTGTGACCCACGGGCGCCTTGCCGACGAATTCAAGGCAGCGCTTGAGCATGTCATGGGCCCACAAAAGCAAATCGAAGCGATCACGATCGGCGCCGAAGACGATTCCGATCTCTGCCGAAGCGACATCATCGAAGCGGTTAACCGCGTCGATTCCGGCGACGGCGTTGCGATCCTCACCGACATGTTCGGGGGCACGCCGTCCAACCTGGCGATATCCTGCATGAGCCGGCCGAAGGTCGAAGTGCTCGCGGGCATCAACCTGCCCATGCTGGTGAAGCTCGCCAAGGTGCGCGAGGAGCGTACGCTGCCTGACGCGATCGCGATGGCGCAGGAAGCGGGACGCAAATACGTCACCATCGCCAGCCGCGTGCTCGCCGGCAAATGAGCGACGACGCGCCACAAGCCGGGACCGGCGTGCCCGCGGGCGCGATCTCCAAAGAGCTCCTGATCATCAACAAGCGCGGCCTGCATGCGCGCGCCTCGGCGAAGTTCGTCCAGGCGGTCGAGCGCTTCAATGCACAGGTGTGGGTGACGCGCGGCGGCGAGACCGTCGGCGGCACCTCGATCATGGGGCTGATGATGCTCGCGGCCGGACCGGGCACGACGATCACGGTGGCCGCGGCCGGCGACGATGCGGAAGCCGCCCTTGCGGCGATCACCGAGCTCGTCGAGAGCAAGTTCAACGAGGAAGGGATTTAGGACCCTCCTGTTGCCGCGTGCCGTGCTTGCGGGGAGAGGTGAAGAGAACCTCACTTCTCCGGCGGCGCGATGTAGATATTCCAGGTCATCGTCGGGCCAGCCTTGCCGTGGGTGAAGCGGCGCGTCGTCATCACGATGCGCTCGGCATTCGGCGCAGTCTCCGCCACCCATTTCTCGAATGCCGGCAGGCGGCCGTCGGTCGGATCGAACACGCCGATGAAGCCGTATTTCTTCACGTCGTCGCGCGAGGTCAGGCCGGAATCCCAGGCCTCCAGCGGCAGCAGCGCGGACGGATGATCCGGGCTGTAGAACACCAGCGGCTGGATCTGCTCCATGGTGCCGGCGACCACGGCCCAGCGTGAGGCAAAGCGCGCGTGCCAGGCCTGGGTCAATTCGCGCGCCAGCTCCGAGCGTGCGCCATAGATCTGTGCATTGCGGGCATTGGCCGCTATCTCGCGCGCGGCGATCCATGGTGAGGCGGCAAGCGTCGCGACGCTGAGCACGAGCCAGATCGCGGCGATGTTGACCAGCACCGCACCCTGCAACCGCAACGCCGGGATCGCGACCAGCGCCAGCGGCACCAGGAAGAACAGCGAGATGCCCCAATCCGTTTTCATGTAGATGCTGAAGGCCAGCGCGCCGAGCGGCGGGCCGATGGCGACGATGATCTGGATGATCCAGACATTCAGCGCCTGCGCGACATTGACGCCCGGATTGGCGCCGCGCGCCCAGGCCCGCGTGACGATGCGCAAGGGCGCGCGCAGCAGAAGGGACGCCCATGGCGGCACCAGCGCCATCGCGAGCGCCGCGAGTGCCACCGGCAGCGCCAGCAGCGCAAAATTATGCAAGGCATAGCCGGCGACGAGCTGATGCACGAGGTGAGCATCCTCGAGGCTGTAGGTGTCGCCGGCATAGGTCAGCGGCGCGAAATGCACGTTCGCCAGCCAGACGACGTGCGGGATCATCGTCACGACCATCGTCGCGATCGCCACCCATGGCGCCGGCGACAACAGGAAGCGCAGCCGGTCGGGATGGACCAGCGCGGCAAGGCCGATGGCGCCGATCATGGTCAGCACCCAGTATTTGGTCATCAGCGCCAGTGCGCCGGCGAGGCCGAACCAGATGCCGGATTGCCAGGTCCTCTTCTCGAACGCGTTGAGATAGGCGAGCACCAGCAGCGGCAGCGTGACGAGCTGGAGCAGGTCCGCGTTGTACTTGAAGCCCTTGAAATTGAAGATCGGGTAGAGCGCGATCATCACGACGACGAGGAAGGCGCGCCGTGCATCGACCACGCGCAGGGCAACAAGCCAGCAGATCACCATGCCGACGCCGATTGTCGCCATCGCCAGCGCATAGGTCGCCCAGTCCGTCGCCGGGAACATCCTGAACCAGACGCCCGCGACCCAGCCCGACAGCGGCGGATGCTTGCCGTAGCCCCACAGGAATTTCTGGCCCCAGCCCCAGGCTTCCGCGACGTCCATGTGAACGTCCTGCGCCGCCTTGAGATTGATCAGGATGAAGGTCCAGAGCACCGCATGCAGGATGGCGAACTGGATCACCAGCCACAGGCCGGCCTCCGGCCGGGTCGCGCAGGCAACCAGCCAGGCCCGGAAACGGTTGTAACTCACCCGGGGTTTGACGCGCGATCGGGCGGAGGGGATCGAGGTGGTGGACATGGGCCGTTTGCTAGCGCGTTTTGGGCCGGCGTGGAATCAGCTTGGCGTGAAGAAAGGCCCTGAAAATAAAGCAATATGGTTGCCGCACGGGGATGTGAGTGGTATCCCGCGCCCATGACGACCGTCCCCATTTCCAACATCCGCAATTTCTCCATCGTCGCCCATATCGACCATGGCAAATCGACGCTGGCCGACCGTCTGATCCAGATGACCGGCGGCCTCTCCGACCGCGAAATGGCGGGCAAGGAGCAGGTGCTCGATTCCATGGACATCGAGCGCGAGCGCGGCATCACCATCAAGGCGCAGACGGTGCGCCTCCACTACCGCGCCAAGGACGGCAAGGACTACATCTTCAACCTGATGGACACGCCGGGCCATGTCGACTTCGCCTACGAAGTCTCGCGGTCGCTGGCGGCGTGCGAAGGTTCCCTGCTGGTGGTCGACGCCAGCCAGGGCGTCGAGGCGCAGACGCTCGCCAACGTCTACCAGGCGCTCGACAACAATCACGAGATCGTCCCGGTCCTCAACAAGGTCGACCTTCCCGCGGCCGAGCCCGAGAAGATCAAGCAGCAGATCGAGGACGTCATCGGCATCGACGCCTCCGACGCGGTGATGATCTCGGCCAAGACCGGCCTCGGCGTCCCCGACGTGCTGGAGGCCATCGTCACCCGCCTGCCGCCGCCGAAGGGCGACCGCGATGCGACGCTGAAGGCGCTGCTGGTCGACAGCTGGTACGACGTCTATCTCGGCGTCGTCGTGCTGGTGCGCATCGTCGACGGTACGATGAAGAAGGGCCAGCGCGTCCGCATGATGGGCACGGGCGCGGCCTACGACGTCGAGCGCGTCGGCTTCTTCACGCCGAAGATGCAGCAGGTCGACGAGCTCGGCCCCGGCGAGATCGGCTTCATCACCGCCGCGATCAAGGAAGTCGCCGACACCCGCGTCGGCGACACCATCACCGACGACCGGAAGCCGGTCGCCGACATGCTGCCCGGCTTTAAGCCGGCGATCCCCGTGGTGTTCTGCGGCCTGTTCCCGGTCGACGCCGACGACTTCGAAACGCTGCGCGCCGCGATGGGCAAGCTGCGCCTCAACGATGCCAGCTTCTCCTTCGAGATGGAAACCTCGGCCGCGCTCGGCTTCGGCTTCCGCTGCGGCTTCCTCGGTCTCTTGCACCTCGAAATCATCCAGGAGCGGCTGTCGCGCGAGTTCGACCTCAATTTGATCGCGACCGCGCCGAGCGTCATCTACAAGATGAAGCTCACCGATGGCACCGAGCTCGAGATCCACAATCCCGTCGACATGCCGGACGTGGTCAAGATCGCCGAGATCGACGAGCCCTGGATCGAGGCCACGATCCTCACGCCAGACGAATATCTCGGCAGTGTGCTGAAGCTCTGCCAGGATCGCCGCGGCTCGCAGAAGGAGCTGACCTATGTCGGCTCGCGCGCGATGGTGAAATACGACCTGCCGCTGAACGAAGTCGTGTTCGACTTCTACGACCGCCTCAAGTCGGTCTCCAAGGGCTACGCCTCGTTCGACTATCATCTCACCGACTACAAGCCCGCCGATCTCGTCAAGATGCAGATCCTGGTCAATGCCGAGCCGGTCGATGCGCTCTCGATGCTTGTCCATCGCACCCGCGCCGAGGGGCGCGGCCGCGCCATGGTCGAGAAGATGAAGGAGCTGATCCCGCCGCACATGTTCCAGATCCCGATCCAGGCGGCGATCGGCGGCAAGGTGATCGCGCGCGAGACGGTGCGCGCGCTGCGCAAGGACGTCACCGCAAAATGCTATGGCGGCGACATCACGCGCAAACGCAAGCTTCTGGAGAAGCAGAAGGAAGGCAAGAAGAAGATGCGGCAGTTCGGCAAGGTCGACATCCCGCAGGAAGCCTTCATTGCCGCGCTGAAGGTGGATAGCTGAGGCGGGCGTCGCAGACGACCGCAACCTCTCCCGCAATCATCTCCACACCGTCATGGCCGGGCTTGTCCCGGCCATCCACGACCTTTCCTTCCGCATCAAGAACGTGGATGCCCGGGACAAGCCCGGGCATGACGAGTTTGTGGCTCAAACCAAAAACGCAAAAACAACCCCATGCACAGTAGCCGCCTCCCTGGCGGCACCGGTCTTTTCCGATTTTACGAAAAATAGGTTGACACGTCGGGCAATACAGGGGTATGGTGGCATCATCGCAGGGTGTGCGGTTGAGGCGTCCAGCCCTGCACGCCGCACCAATTGAGGTGTCCCCTGCGTAGCCCCGGATGGAGCGCAGCGCAATCCGGGATTCCTCCCACAAGCGCATGGCCCCGGATCACGCTGCGCTCCATCCGGGCTACGGCCGCTCCCACCGTCGATTGATCACAGCTTCTGTTGCGTCTCGACGTAGCGCTTGAAATTGTCGAGGATCGCCTGCCAGCCGGCTTGCTGCTGCTCGACCGAATGCGTCGTCTCGCCGTCGAAGACGACGCGGACGACGACGCCGTTCGGATCGGGCACGAACTCGACCTCGGCCCTGCGATCGCCGAACGCGTATTCGATCAGCTTGTGCTCGACGATGGTGGTGTAGGTGCCGGCGAAGTCAAAACCCATGCTGCCGTCCTTGGCTTCCATGCGCGACGAGAATGCACCGCCTTCCCTGAGGTCGACCGTCGCCTTGGTCGTATGCCAGTCGTCGGACGCAGCATTCCACTTCACGATGTCGGCAGGCGTCGTATAGGCGCGCCAGACCCGGTCGATGGGGGCTGCGACGCTGGTTTCGACGGTGATCCTCATGGGCATTGCTCCAGTTTGATTTTGGCAATCAGGGGTGACGACGGCGCTTCCGGTGTCCGAGCCATCCACGGCACGTCCCGGAAGTCTCCAACCAAGGACGATCGGGGCCAGTCCGTGCCGACATGGCGAGCCATCAATATTTTGGAAGATTGCGGTTGGAACAGTTTGTGGATAGGCCACCATCCGCGCCGCGCACCACCAACAAAACGCCCTCCTCGCCCGGAAGCACCAGACCGTGTATCCCGACCTTCAGCGTTTTCTTTCGAGACGCATGAATGCGACCACGGTCGAGACCGACAGCAGCCATGTCACGATGTTGTCCCCAACCCAGCGTCGTGATCGACGTCATCCGCAAGGCGGCGGCCGCGGTTCAAACGGGCCGATCGAAATCTTTCGACAAGGGCGAAGCCGATTGCAGGGCGGCTTCGCCCTGATACACTCAGCACTTCCTTGGGCGAGCAGGCACGCCCCCCACACTTTCGCGCCGGGAGTCTTCACTTCGCGAACGCGGGTACGACGCAGGCGCCCATGTCTCATCGAGCCAACTCGGTTACCTTTGTGCTGATCGCCCGCATACCCCCTGAAGGCATCGCGGACTTTCGCGCCTATGAGGACGCCGTCCTGCCGCTGTTGCCGGAATTCAACGGGCGTCTCGATCGGCGTCTTCGCAATCCGGACGGCACCGTGGAAATGCACATCGTCAGCTTTGCCTCCGAGGCGGATTTTCAAACCTACCGGAACGATCCGCGGCGGGCAGCTCACGCGCGGCTGCTGGAAAAATCGGCCGCGAAGCTGGAATTGCTGCCGATGCAGGACGTCTGACAGTGAGATCGCATCACCCGATCGCGAAATCGGCCGCGGTCTCCGCGTGGATCGCCGTCGTGTCGAAGGTCTCGACCGACGTATCACCCGCACCGACCAGCATCGTGATCTCGGTGCAGCCGAGGATGATGCACTCCGCGCCCGCGGCAACGAGCGCGGCCATCACCTCCTGATAGCGGCGGCGCGAGGGCGCGGTGACGTTGCCGAGGCACAGCTCGTCGTAGATGATGCGGTTCACCTCGGTGCGGGCATCCGCGGGAGGCACCAGGACGTCGAGATCATGGGCGCGCAGGCGGTCGATGTAGAAATCTTCTTCCATCGTGAATTTGGTGCCGAGCAGCCCGACCCGCCGGTAGCCTTTCGCGCGAATGCGCTGCGCCGTTGCGTCGCCGATGTGGATGAAGGGAACAGTCAGCTTCGCCGTGATCTCGGCCGCAAGCTTGTGCATCGTGTTGGTGCAGAGCACGATCGCACGCGCGCCGGCGCTTTCGAGCCGCTGCCCGACCTCGGCGAGGCTCGCCGCCGCCTCGTCCCAGCGGCCGGCATATTGCAGCTCCTTGATGCCCTGGAAATCGTAGGAGTACATCAGCAGCGGGGCCGAATGCAGCTGGCCCATGCGGTCGCGGACGCGTTCGTTGATGAGCTTGTAATAGAGCGCGGTGCTCTCCCAGCTCATGCCGCCGATCAGGCCGATGGTTTGCATTCGGGTGGCTCCGTAAACGGGTCGACCGGATGGTAGATCAAGACGTGCGGGCTGGCCATCACGATGCGGAGGTAGATGCCATGAACATAAGACAGGCCAACGCAAAGACATTCCGCTGAAGACTTCGTTTTCACATCACTCAGTCTCTCACCCCCGTCATCCTGAGGCGCTCACACTGCATAGCAGTGTGAGCCTCGAAGGATGAATCGGCCGAGCAGCAAGCCGGGCCGTCGCCCTTCGAGGCTCGCCGAAGAGGCGAGCACCTCAGGGTGACGGTGATGAAATTGCGCGGCCTGATCGGCCGGAAAGCATCGGCAGGTCTTTCAGAGGGACACGCAACCGGGCCATTACTCGATGGAAATGGGCCACCGGGCCATCTGCCTCGCAGCCTGCCTCGTCGCCGCGATCCACGGCTGGTGGCTGCCGAACGGGTGAGCGTGCGCCGATGCCGTAGCGCCGCTTCGTGCCAATATGCTATAGACGGTCGCATCAAGTGCGATGGCCGGGCCCGCGGCGCCGGCTTCATGGCTTCACTGGAGCGGTCCATGGACTGCACGATCCGGCCGGCGCGCGGCGACGACGCCGGCGACATCAGCGGCGTCATCCTGCGGGCGCTGCGCGAAACCAATGCGAAGGACTATACCGACGAGATCATCGCACGAGTCGCGCGCAGCTTCAGCCCGGACGCCGTGCGCCAATTGATCGAGAAGCGCACGGTCTTCGTCGCCGTGCTCGGCAGCCGTGTGGTTGGAACAGCGAGCCTTGACGGAAACGTGGTCCGCACGGTCTTCGTGGCACCCGATGTTCAGGGACGCGGGATCGGCAAGCTGCTGATGGCCGAGGTCGAGCGGGCGGCGCGGGAGCAGAGCATTGCAGCGTTGACCGTGCCGTCGTCGGTCAC
Source organism: Bradyrhizobium sp. BR 10289 (assembly GCF_019455385.1). Lineage (GTDB taxonomy): Bacteria > Pseudomonadota > Alphaproteobacteria > Rhizobiales > Xanthobacteraceae > Bradyrhizobium. The sequence goes on along the minus strand of NZ_JACOFR010000012.1, from coordinate 185,649 downwards.
GGCCGAGACGTTCTATGCAAGGCTCGGGTTCAACGCGGTGCGCGACAGCTATCATGGTGACGAACGCACAATCATCATGGAACGGTTGCTGTAGTCCGTCGCCCGATATCCTCCACCTTGATCCCGCCCACCAAATAGACCACCATCGGCGCCTCTTACCGCTCACGGCAAGAATGGGCGAGGAAACGCTGGCATGAATGCAGCTCCCGGAGTTGGCCTGGTCGAGCGGGCTCGCGCCATCGCGCCGCTGATTGCGGGCGAGGCGGACGAGATCGAGCGGACGCGGCGGCTGACGCCTGATGTGGTGACCGCGCTGATCGAGAACGGGCTGTATCGCGCGCTGCTGCCGCAGAGCCTTGGCGGCGCCGAGGCCGCGCCGGAACATTTCATGCAAATGCTGGAGGAGATCGCCAAGGCCGATGCCTCCACGGCCTGGTGCCTTGGCCAATGCAGCGTCTGCGCGATGATCGCTGCCTGGCTCGACCACGACACGGCGCACGAGATCTTCAACGCACCCCCCGGCATCCTCGCCTGGGGTGCGATCGCGCATGAGGCGCGTCGAGTCGAGGACGGCTATCGGGTCACCGCGCGCTGGGACTTTGCCTCGGGCTCGCGGCAGGCGAGCTGGCTCGGGGCGCATGTGCGCATCGTCGGCCCCGACGGCGCGCCGCGGAAACATGCCGACGGGTCGGCGGAGGTGCGCACCATCCTGTTCCCGGCCACGAGCGCCGTGATGCACGATGTGTGGCACGCCATCGGCCTCGCCGGCACCGGCACCGATTCGTATGAGGTCACTGACCTCTTCATCCCCGAGCGCTTCACCGCGTTCCGCGACGTGCCGTCCGCGCTGGTCGAGAAGGGGCCGCTCTACAGGATCGGCACCGGCTCAACCTACAGCCTCGGCTTTGCCGCGGTCTCGCTCGGCGTCGCGCGCGCCACGCTGGACGCGGCGATTGCGCTATCACGCGGAAAGCATCAGTCGCTGGCGGCAAGCAGCATGCGCGATAACGCGGCGGTCCAGGGCCTGATCGGGCGCACCGAGGGCGACCTTCGCGCAGCGCGCGCTTATCTCTATGCGACCGCGCATGCGATGTGGCGCGATCTGGTTGCGACCGGCGAGTTCAGCGCCGCGCATCGCAGCGCGGTTCGCCTCGCGTCGACCTGGACCATTCATCAATCGGCCAAAGTGGTCGACACCGCCTATCACATGGCGGGCGCCACCGCGGTGTTCCGAAAGCATCCGTTCGAGCGGCGGTTCCGCGACATGCACGCCATCGCGCAGCAAATCCAGGCGCGCGACACGCATTACGAGGATGTGGGGAAGGGGATCCTTGCCGAGGGACGCTGAACGGCAGCCCAGCGGCGGTGCGCTCCCTCGCCCCGTTCTTACGGGGAGAGGGTTGGGGTGAGGGGCCTCTCTCCACACGGGAGTTCAACGTGAGACCTGTACCCCCTCACCCGAATTCGATCTTCGATCGAATTCGACCTCTCCCCGCAAGCGGGGAGAGGTGAAGGGCGGTCTCACGCCACCAGCGCGGCGTCTTCCTCGTCCGCGCCGTCGATGCCGCGCTGCGCGGCCAGAAGGCTGATGATCTCGGCGTTCGGCCTCGCCTTGCTGAACAGGAAGCCCTGGCCCTCGTCGCAGCCCTCGGCGCGGAGGCAGCTGAGCTCGGCTTCGGTCTCGACGCCCTCGGCGGTGATGGTGACGCCAAGGCCTTTGCCGAGGCTGACGATGGAGCGGATGATCGCCTGGGCTTCGCGGTTGGCGCCGAGATCGCGCACGAAGGACTGGTCGATCTTGATCTTGTCGAACGGAAAGCTGCGCAAATAGCTGAGGCTGGAATAGCCGGTGCCGAAATCGTCCATCGAGATGCGCACGCCGAGCGCGCGCAGCGCGTGCAGCGTCGCCAGCACCTGCGCGCTCTTCTCGAGCAGCAGCGTCTCGGTGATCTCCAGCTCGAGCCGGCGCGGCGGCAGGCCGGAATGTTTCAGCGCGTCGGTCACGATCGAGAGCAGGTTGCCGCTGCGGAACTGGAGCGGCGACAGATTGACCGCGACGCGAACGTCGTCGGGCCAGGTCACGGCATCGAGGCACGCCCGGCGCAGCATCAGGCCGCCGAGCGGATTGATCAGGCCGGTGTCTTCGGCAACCGGAATGAATTCGGCCGGCGAGACCATGCCGCGCTCGGCATGCGGCCAGCGCACCAGCGCCTCGAAGCCGGTGATGCGGCCGCTCTGGAGGTCGATCAGCGGCTGGTAATAGGGACGCAGCACGTCGTTCTGGATGGCGTCGCGCAGCTCGACCTCGATCTTGCGGCGGCTCTGCGCCTTGGCATCGAGCGCGGCCTCGAAGAAGGCGAAGGTGCCGCGGGCGTCCTGCTTGGCGCGCGACAGCGCCATGTCGGCGCTCTTCAGCAGCTTTTCGGAATCATCACCGTCGCCCGGCGCCATCGCGATACCGATGGAGGCACCGATCACCACGGAATGGCCGTCGAGCAGATAAGGGTCGGCGATGGCTTCGAGCAGGCGTTTCGCCAGCATTACCGCGTCCTCTGGACGCGTCAGGCCGCTCTGCACGATCGCGAACTCGTCGGAGTTCAGCCGCGCCAGCGCGTCTTCCTCGCGCAGCGTCGAACGCAGGCGCTTGGCGACGCCGCGCAGCAGCTTGTCGCCGATGGCGTGGCCCAGCGTGTCGTTGACCGACTTGAAATTATCCAGCCCCAGCATCAGCAGCGCGACCTTGTCGCTGCTGCGCCGCGTATGCAGCAGCATCTCGTCGACCTGCTGGCGCAGCAGATTGCGGTTGGGCAGGCCGGTGAGCCCGTCGTGCTGGGCCATGAAGGCGAGCCGCGCCTCGGCGCGCTTGCGCTCGGTGATGTCCATCAATGCCAGCAACACCGCGGGCCGCTCGTCATAGGTCAGCTCGCGAGAGTAGATCGCCAGATCGATCAGTGCCCCGTCGGCCTTGACGTGCTTCCAGGTACGCCCGGCCTGCTCCTCGCCGGTCCGGTCGACGGTCCACGGCGGCTCGCTGTCGAAAGCCTGAAGCGAGCGGATCTTCAGCCGCTCGAACTCGGCGCGGCTATAGCCATAATGGGCGATGGCGGCGTCGTTGACACCGATGATGCGCTCGTCGTCCAGCGCGCAGACGATCATCGGCACGGGATTGCCGTCGAACAGCAGGCGGAACGAGGCCTCGCGCTGCTTCAATTCGGTGATGTCGACGCGCAGGCCCACGACGCCGCCGTCGTCGGTGCGGCGCTCCTCGATCAGGATGACGCGGCCGTCCGACAACGTCTGCTCGTGGCGCTTGCCGGGCTCGTAGAGCTTCTTCAGCCGCTGGGCGATCCATTCTTCCTCGTGGCCGGCGGCCTCCGGATAATCGCCGCGGGCGACGCCGACACGGAGCGTGTCTTCGAGGCGCGCGCCTTCTTCGAACAGATCCGCGGTCTTGCTGTAGATCGAGGCGTATTGCTTGTTCCAGAGAACGTAGCGGCCCTCGGGATCGAGGATCACGATGCCCTGCGGCAAGAGATCGACAGCCTGGCGCAGCCGGTCATGCGATTTGCGCGCTTCGGCGATCGCAGCTTCAGCTTCGGCGCGGCTCTGCACCAGCGCGTCGTGGCCGACTGGCCGATGCCGCGCGCACGCGAATCGCAGCTTGCGCGGCCCCTGGCCGGCAAGCAGTTTACGCCTTCGCTTTCCCTGTTTTCGAGACCCCAAACTCAACTTCCAACGTCCCAGTCGCACCAGCGGGCGCAAGTCTTGAGGCAAGTGTCTGAAAAAAAAGTAATCTTGGCCGGGCGGGCGATGCGACCGGCGGCGTGGTGAGGCCGTCTCGTCCGGTCTTTGTGCCTGTTTGCAGGGCGAGAAACCGCCGGCGGACGCACCAAACCCGCCTGGCCGTCGTGATCGGACGGAAGCGCTGGCGCAAAATTGCGCGCGCGCTTGAATCATTTCCAAAATCGTGCGCGATTGCATGCGGGCCGCGGCGCTCCCGCGCTCCGCGCACGAATTTTGGTCAATGCAGGATACGGTTATCGGGTCGTTAAAAATGTGGCGATCTGCACAAGCTATTTCGACTTTGCAACAGGCTGGTTCGACATGTGATCGCGGTGTTGCGCGGCGTCACGGCCGGGCGGCGGCGTCAAGACGCCGTGAGATCGCGCCCGGCCGGGCGGCTCATTCTTAACGCTGACGCGGTGTTGGGCTATAAGGTCTCAGCATGAGTCGCCGCCGCATCGCCCCTCTCCTGCTCGTCACGACGTTCGTCGTCATGAAAGTCCTGGCCGCCGGCGGCGCGCTGGCCCAGGACAAGGGCAGCGTGAACCCGAAGCCGCTGCCGCCGCTGGCCAATCCGAACGATCCGCATCTCGGCGCCAAGGAGCTGTTCGCGCGAAAACTGCTGCCCTCGACGGGGCCGGCGCATGTCATCGGCTCCTACACCAAGGGCTGCATCGGCGGCGCCATGCAGATGCCGCTCAACGGCGACAATTGGCAGGTGATGCGGCTGTCACGTAACCGCAATTACGGCCACCCCGACATGATCGCGCTGATCAAGCGCCTTGCCGCAAGAGCGCACAAGGACGCGGGCTGGCCGGGCATCCTGGTCGGCGACATCGGCCAGCCGCGCGGCGGGCCGGCGCTGTCGGGCCATGCCAGCCATCAGATCGGCCTCGATGCCGACATCTGGCTGACGCCGATGCCGGATCGCCGTTTGTCGCGCGAGGAGCGCGAGGAGATGTCGGCGGTGATGATGGTGCGCGAGGATCGCCTCGACATCGATCCAAAGGTGTTCACCCCTGCCCATGTGCTTGTGCTGCGCGATGCCGCGCAGGAGCCGGCGGTGCAGCGCATCTTCGTCAATGCCGCGATCAAGAAGGCGCTCTGCCGCGAGGCAAAGGGCGACCGCTCCTGGCTGTCGAAGATCAGGCCGTGGTGGGGCCACGATTATCATTTCCACATTCGGATGCGCTGCCCGGCAGGCGCCGGCGAATGCGAGGGCCAGCCGTCGCAATCCGAGGACGAAGGCTGCAAGCCCGCCGATCTCGCCTACTGGTTCAGCGACGGCGTGCTGCATCCAAAGCCGCCGCCGGAGCCGCCGAAGCCGAGACCGCCGATGACGCTGGCGGAGATGCCCGCGGCCTGCAAGGCGGTGCTGCATGCGGCGGATGCGAAGCCGTAAGGCGCTGCACATCAAACCCTCGGTCGTCGTCCCGGACAAGCGCGCCCCCAAGCGCGCGCCGATCTGGGACGACAGTGGTGATTGGGGCGCTTGTCCGGGATGACGAACAGGTGGTTGGTTCGCGCGAACCAAATGCGCTAGGATCGCGATGTCGCCCGGCCGTAAGCCCGCGGCATCCCGGGACGTGCATCCCGTCTTTCAACAAACCTGACCGCAAGCCGCGCTTCGCGCGGCCAACGATGAGAATCGACATGCGCGCTCTCACCTTCCTTGCTGCGCTCACGCTCGGCGCGACATCCGCTCTGGCCGCCGAGGAGCCGAGCGGCTGCGATAAGTTCAAATGGCCGATTCACAACGAACGTGCCGCGCTGACTGCGCCGGATCGCGCCAAGCTCGCCTCGGGAAGCGAACAGGCGGTGGTCCCGTCATCGGCCATCACACTGGCGCTGGTCGCGCCTCAGGAGGCCGGACTGCCAACGGTGCCGGAGCGGGCGCCGAAGGACGGCAGTTTTGCCGGCTTCACCCGCATCAAGACCGTAAAGGCGGGGCTCTACACGATCAGCCTGTCAGCCGGGGCCTGGGTCGACGTGGTGCAGAACGGGCGTCTCCTCAAGCCGGCGGCTTTTAGCGGTGCGACGGACTGCGAAGGCATCCGCAAGACGATGAAATACGAGCTGTCGGACAAGCCCTTCGTGCTCCAGGTGAGCGGCGCCAAAGAGAATTCGATCTCGATCGCGATCCTGCCGATCTGGCCGCTGGAATAGGCCTATCGCCTCAGACAAACGGTCGCCTTTGACCCCAGGCCCCAGCCTGCTATCTTCGAGGCTAGCGATAGCCCTGCCGGCCGTAAGCCGTCGCGGGGCCACGTGGAACAGCGCTTCCGCCCGTCGCGACCCGACCAACCCAACGCCAGATTTGTGCGCAAGTTTGCGCGCGATCTCGCACGGAGCGCATCCATGATTCGTATTGCCGGACTTTTCACCGCTTTCGTCCTCTTCGCGGGCGCGACCCTCTCGCCTGCCAGCGCCGAGGACAAGACCATCACCGTGTTCGCAGCCGCCTCGATGAAGAACGCGCTCGACGAGATCGACGCCGCCTACACCGCCAAGACCGGCGTCAAGATCACCGCGAGCTACGCCGCGAGCTCGGTGCTGGCAAAGCAGATCGAGCAGGGCGCGCCGGCCGATGTGTTCGTCTCCGCCGACACCGACTGGATGGACTACGCCATCTCCAGGAAGACCATCAACGAAGCTTCCCGCGTCAACCTGCTCGGCAACAGCATCGTGCTGATCGCGCCGAAGGATTCCAAGATCGACAACGTCGCCATCGCGCAAGGTTTTGACCTCGCAAAACTTGCCGGCGACGGCAAGATCGCGACGGGCGACGTCAAGTCGGTGCCAGCAGGCAAATACGCCAAGGCCGCGCTGGAGAAGCTCGGGGCCTGGACCGCCGCCGAGCCGAAATTCGCGATGGCCGAGAGCGTGCGCGCCGCGCTGACGCTGGTGGCCCGTGGCGAAGCCAATCTCGGCATCGTCTATTCCACCGACGCCAAGGTCGAGCCGGGCGTGAAGATCGTCGGCACTTTCCCGGCGGATTCGCATCCCGCAATCATCTATCCGGTCGCGGCCACCACGACCGCGAAGGGCGAGACCAACGACTATCTCGCCTTCCTGCGCAGCTCGGCCGCCAAGACCATTCTGGAAAAATACGGTTTTAAATTCCTGATCAGCCCGACCACCTGACTTTCACGATTTGATGCTCGACATCTCTCCCGCCGAATGGACGGCGATCCTGCTCTCACTCAGGGTCGCCGTGATCGCAACGCTGGTGGCAACGCCGTTCGGCATTGCGCTGGCGTGGCTGCTCGCCCGCAAGGATTTTTGGGGCAAGCCGGTGCTCGATGCCGTCGTGCACCTGCCGCTGGTGCTGCCGCCCGTCGTCACCGGCTATCTGCTGCTGCTGACCTTCGGCCGCCGCGGCCTCGTCGGCGGCTTCCTGGCCGACCATCTCGGCATCGTCTTCGCGTTCCGCTGGACCGGCGCGGCGCTCGCCTGCGGCGTGATGTCGTTTCCGCTTCTGGTGCGGCCAATCCGGCTGTCGATCGAGGCGATCGACCGCCGGCTCGAGCAGGCCGCCGAGACGCTGGGCGCCGCGCCCTACAAGGTGTTTTTCACAGTGACGCTGCCGCTGGCGCTGCCGGGCGTGCTCGCCGGCATGGTGCTGGGCTTTGCCAAGGCAATCGGCGAGTTCGGCGCGACCATCACCTTCGTCTCCAACATTCCCGGCGAGACCCAGACGATTTCGTCGGCGATCTATTCGCTGATCCAGACGCCGGACGGCGATGCGGCCGCGGGGCGGCTCGTGATCGTCTCGATCGTGCTCGCGCTCGGCGCGCTGATATCGGCCGAATGGTTCGCCCGCCGCGCCACCGCGCGCCTGCATGGGAATTGAGCATGCTGCGGGTCGATGTCGAAAAGCAGCTCGGCGAGTTCTCGCTGTCCGCGTCCTTCAGCAGCGAAGGCCGCGTCATCGGCCTGTTCGGCGCCTCGGGCGCGGGCAAGAGCTCGCTGGTCAACATGATCGCAGGCCTGCTGCGACCCGACCGCGGCAGCATCGTGATCGACGGCGAGACCGTCGACGACACCGCTTCCGGCATCCATGTGCCGACCTGGCGCCGCCGCATCGGCTATGTGTTTCAGGATGCCCGGCTGTTTCCGCATCTCAACGTCGCGCAGAATCTCGACTACGGGCGGCGGATGAACGGCCATGCGCCCGATCCGGCCCAGCACAGGCGTGTCGTTGACCTCCTCGACATCGGCGCCCTTCTCGATCGCCGCCCCGGAAAGCTCTCCGGCGGCGAGCGCCAGCGCGTCGCGCTCGGCCGTGCGCTGCTGTCGAAGCCGCGGCTCTTGCTGCTCGACGAGCCGCTCGGCGCGCTCGATGAGGGCCGCAAGCTGGAGATCCTGCCATATCTGGTGCGGCTGCGGGACGAGGCCAACGTGCCGATGGTCTATGTCAGCCACGACGTTGCCGAGCTGCGGCAGCTGGCGACGCAGATCGTGATGCTCAAGCAGGGCCGGGTGACGTCGTTCGGCGGGGTGAAGGTGTTGACATAGCCCGTGTCCTCTGCCCGTCATTGCGAGCGGAGCGCTCAAACCCCCGCCACCGAACTCCACACCTCCGCCAGCTTCTTGCGCAGCGCCTGTCTCCGCGTCAGCGGCGGGGGGGCTTCGTCTTCTTCCGGCAGGCGCAGGCCGACGACGCTGACGCGGCCGCCGGAGATGCTGCGGGCGACCAGGACGATCTCGTCCAGCGCGAGCTCGGCGCCTTCCTTCGGCGCGCGGTCGAGATGGACGTCGAAATAATCGGCCAGCGTCAGCTTGCCCTCGTCCTCGCTCACCTTGACGCCGTAGATCTCGGCGAGTTCGGCCAGCGTATGCTCGCCTGAGACCATGAAGTCGCCGAGCAGATGCGGGTCGGGCGCGGTGCTCGGCTGCATGTCGACGAAGAAGCGATCGAGCGCCTCGGCCTTTTCCGGCGGCGCCAGCAGATAGATGTAATCGCCGGGCGCGATCGGATCGGCCTCCACCGGCGTCAGGATGCTCTCCTTGCGGATCACAAGCGTCGGTTTTGACCAGGACGGGATCAGACCGCGGCGGAAATACAGGCTCTTGGACCGCACGGGATAGCCGACCAGCTGCTGTTCGAGCTGGCCGGGCAGATCCAGTTCGACGCGGCGCGGACCACGTTCGGCGCGCGGCAGCGCGACGTGCAGTTTTCGCGCGGCAGGTGCCAAGGTCCAGCCTTGCAGCAGCAGCGAGATGATGACGACGACGAAGGCGACGTCGAAATAGAGATAGGCCTTCGACAGCCCTACCAGCATCGGGATCGAGGCCAAGAAGATCGCGACGGCGCCGCGCAGGCCGGTCCAGGCGATGAAGATCTTTTCCCGCCAGTTGAAGCGAAATGGCGCCAGGCACACGAACACCGCGAGCGGCCGCGCCACCAGCATCAGCACGAAGGCGACGCCGACCGCCGGCAGCACGCTGGCCCCTAACCGGCTCGGCGAGACCAGCAGGCCCAGCAGCACGAACATCACGATCTGCGCCAGCCAGGTCGCGGCATCGAGAAAGGTGACCACCGAATTATGCGCGCGGGTCGGACGGTTGCCGATGATGATGCCGGCGAGATAGACCGCGAGGAAGCCGGAGGCGTGCATCATCTGCGAACCGCCGAAGATGACGAGCGCTCCCGTCGTCACGAACGGCGCGTGCAGGCCCTGCGGCAGCGCCACCCGGTTGAGCGCGATGACGACGAGACGCCCGCCGAGCACGCCGACGGCGGCGCCCAGCAGCGCCTCCTGGACGAACTCCATCAGGACATGGCCGGGCGAGCTCGAGCCCAGCGAGATGTATTCGACCAGCATAAGCGTGAGGAAGATCGCAAAGGGATCGTTGGTGCCGGATTCGGCCTCCAGCGTCGCACCGACGCGCGGGCGCAGGCGGAGGCCCTGGGTGTGCACCAGCAGGAACACCGCGGCCGCATCGGTCGAGGCGACGACGGCGCCGACCAGCAGCGATTCCGTCCAGTTGAGATCGAGCGCGTACTTTGCGAAGGGCGCGGTGACCAGCGCGGTCAGGAGCACGCCGACGGTCGCGAGCACCACGGAGGGCGCGAGCACGGTGCGGATGCTGGCAAAGCGCGTCTTGAGTCCGCCGTCGAACAGGATCAAGGCCAGCGCCACCGAGCCGACCAGATAGGTGGTGCGGACGTCGTCGAACTGGAGCTGGCCGGGACCGGAATCCCCGGCGAGCATGCCGATGGCAAGGAACACGAGCAGCAGGGGCGCGCCGAAGCGCAGCGCGAGCAGGCTCGACAGGATGCCGGCCATGACGAGCACGGCGCCGAGCAATATGGCGAGGCTGACGGAGTCGAGGGAGGCCATCCACCTTCCGGGTTAGAAATCGCTGGATTTGCATCCATATCGTCGCTCCCCCCGCGCGCCAACCCATTTTCGTGGCTCGCGGCAATCTGACCGTATTTTGCGGCCTTAACGCGCTTCACTTCGCGGTGTATCGATGGCCTGCCCAAGCCCTTTGTGGGATTCTGCGGCGCCCTCGAATCAATTCCTCCCCCGCATCCCGACGAGAACCGATGGACATGGACCTGAAAGACTTCATGGAGTTCGTGCAGACGACCGCACGCAGCGTCGGGGCGGAAATCTCCTCACCATGGTTCTACCTGCAATTCGGCCTCATTCTTGCCGCCGCGGGCATCGCCTATGCCGCGGAGGCGACCATTCGCAACCGCATCGACATGAGCTCGCTGGCGATGCGCTGGCCGTTGCCGCTCCGGCATTTTGCCCGCGTCATGGTGAGCAGCGCCTCCACGGCGGTGTTCACGCTGCTGGTGATCGTCTCCCGCGTGGTGATGTATCACGCGACCTGGCCGAGCCGTTCCTATCTCCTGATGGTCGCCGCCAAGATGGGGCTGGCCTGGCTGGTGATCCGCCTCGTGACCTCGGTGCTGCGCAACGCCTTCATCGTCAAGCTGGTGTCGGTCACGGCCTGGTTCGTCGCGGCGCTCTCCATCATCGGCCAGTTGGATGCGACGGTCGACCTGCTGGATTCCTTCGCCATCGTGCTCGGCGGCCTCCGCCTGACGCCGCTCTTGGTGATCAAGGCCGGCGCACTGCTGCTGATCGCGTTCTGGGCCACCAACATCGCCAGCAATTTCGCCGAGAGCCGGATCAACTCGACGACCGATCTGACGCCGTCGGTGCAGGTGCTGCTGGTCAAGATCATCCGCATCGGATTGTTGTCGGTGGCGGTGATCATCGCGCTCGACGCGGTCGGCATCAACCTCTCGGCGCTCGCGGTGTTCTCCGGCGCGGTCGGCGTCGGCATCGGTATCGGCCTGCAGAAGATCGTCGCCAATTTCATCTCGGGGATCATCCTGCTCGCCGACAAATCGGTGAAGCCCGGCGACCTCGTCACCATCGGCGACAACACCGGCCGCATCAGTGCGATGAAGACGCGCTATATTTCCGTCGCCGCCGGCGACGGCCGCGAATTCCTGGTGCCGAACGAGGATCTGGTGACGCAGAAGGTCGTCAACTGGACCTACACCGACAAGAACACGCTGGTGAAGATCGCCTTCGGCACCAATTACGACGCCGACCCCAGGCTGGTTTGCAAGCTCGCGATCGAGACCGCGACCGCCCATCCGCGCGCGCAGAAGGCCAAGCCGCCGAACTGCCTGCTGACCGAGTTCGCCGAGGCCGGCATGAAGTTCTCGCTGACCCTGTGGCTCGCCGACCCCGACGGCATGGACAATGTCAAAAGCGACGTGATGCTGGCGCTGTGGGACGCCTTCAAGCGCGAGGGCATCCGGGTTCCCTATCCGGTCCGCGAAATCCGCGTCCGCGGCGGCGCCCTGCCGGTGGAAACCACCGTAGAAGTCCCCAATTAGGCCCGCTTTCGGGCGTATTCGGCACGCTTAACTTGCATGAAGGCCAGCGATCATTAGATTAGGGCCTGAAATCAAGCCCTTCCGCCGACATCGAGACCAGCCCCGCATGAGCTACGTCGAAGCCACCGATACCTCCCTGCGCAAGACCGGACAGATCAAGCTGCATGGGCCGAGCGCCTTTGCCGGCATGCGCAAGGCGGGGGCTTTGGTCGCGAAGTGCCTCGACGAGCTCACCGACATCGTCGGCCCCGGCGTGCCGACCGAGCGCATCGACCAGTTCGTCCGCGACTTCGCGTTCAGCCACGGCGCCTATCCGGCGACGCTGATGTATCGCGGCTATCGCTACTCGACCTGCACCTCGCTCAACCACGTGGTCTGCCACGGCATGCCCGGCGACCGTCCGCTGAAGGAAGGCGACATCGTCAACATCGACGTCACCTTCATCGTCGACGGCTGGTACGGCGATTCCAGCCGGATGTATGCGATCGGCCCGATCGCGCGCAAGGCCGAGCGGCTGATCGAGGTCACGTATGAGGCGATGATGCGCGGCATCGTCGCCGTGAAGCCCGGCGCCACCACCGGCGACATCGGCCACGCCATCCAGAGTTTTGTGGAGCCGCAGGGCATGAGCGTGGTGCGCGATTTCTGCGGCCATGGTTTGGGCCGCATGTTCCACGACGAGCCGAACATCATCCATATCGGCCGGCCCGGCGAAGGCGTGCAGCTCAAGCCCGGCATGTTCTTCACCATCGAGCCGATGATCAATCTCGGCAAGCCGCATGTGAAGATCCTCTCCGACGGCTGGACCGCCGTGACCCGCGACCGCTCGCTGTCGGCGCAGTTCGAGCACTCAGTCGGCGTCACCGCCACGGGCGTCGAGATCTTCACGCTGTCGGAGCGGCACGGCGAGAAGCAGATCGGGTGAGCTCTGGGGTTCGCCGGACAGGCGTGAACCGGATTTACCCCCGCAATTGACGGTTGCAAACGCAGACTTCCCCGGCGATGCTGGCGGCCGATGCCCGCCAAACCCGACCACGACAAGAGCAAGCCGGAGGACACGCCGCACTATCACGGCCATCGCGAGCGGCTACGCGAGCGGTTCTACAGCGCCGGCGCGGATGCGCTGAGCGACTACGAGCTATTGGAGATGGCGCTGTTTCCGGCGCTGCCGCGGCGCGACACCAAGCCGCTGGCGAAGACGCTGATCAAGATATTCGGCTCGTTCGCCGAAGTCGTGCACGCACCCGTGGCGCGGCTGCGCGAGGTTGACGGCATTGGCGAATCCGCGATCCATCAGCTCAAGCTGATCGCGGCCGCCGCAAGCCGTGTGGCAAAGGGCGAGGTCAACAGCCGAAACGCGCTGTCGTCCTGGAACGAGGTGATCGACTATTGCCGTTCCAGCATGGCGTTCTCCGACAAGGAGCAATTCCGCCTGCTGTTCCTCGACAAGCGCAACCAGCTCATCGCCGACGAGGTGCAGCAGACCGGCACTGTCGACCACACCCCGGTCTATCCGCGCGAGGTGATCAAGCGCGCGCTGGAGCTATCGGCGACCGCGCTCATTCTGGTGCACAATCATCCAAGCGGCGATCCCTCGCCCTCGCAGGCCGACATCCAGATGACGAAGGCGATCATCGACATCGCCAAGCCGCTGGGGATCGCGGTGCACGATCACATCATCGTCGGCAAGGGCGGGCATGCGAGCTTGCGGGGGATGCGGCTGATCTAGGGCTCGGCATCACCGTGCAGGCACGCGATGGTACCGATGTCGGTTCGGACGCGCAGATATCTCAATAGCAATAGCGCTGATCGACCCGGACGTAATATCCATCGGGGCGCTGCATGTAGCAGCCGCGCTGATAGGCGTAATAGCCGGAGCGGCGGCGCTCGCCTTCAGAGGCGATCGCAGCGCCGGTGCCGGCACCGACGACGGCACCGATCGCGGCGCCGCGGCCTCCGCCGAGCGCACCGCCGAGGATTGCCCCGCCGACACCGCCGATGATCGCGCCGCCGACGGCATCCTGGGCGGCCGCTTCATGCGCCGGCAGGACAAGCGCAACGGTCAGACACACCGCCATTCCAACAGCTCGAAGCATCTCCAAATCCTCCCGATTGACGCTTGCAGTCATAGCGTCCGGAACGACCTTGGACCAGACCCAACGTCGCAGCCCGCGCGCGTGTTGCGCCGGAGGCCCGCTTGTCGCGCCAGCCCTGCGGGCGGCTCTCGGGCCGCCAGGCTACGGTTCGATCCAGCGCTGCACGGCCTCGGCGGTGTCGGCGGGCGTGGTGTTGAAGCAGATCGCGGCATCCGGCGCGAGGCGATGGACGAGGTTGAGCACCTTCTCGAACAGCAGCAGGCGCTCCTTCGGCTCGCGCAGGCCGGCACCGATCACGATGCAGTCGAAGCTCTCCTCGCGCAGCGCCGCCGTGACGCCGGCTTCCGCGGTGGCATCGAGATCGATCAGGCAGCTGGTGACCTCGAAGCCGAGATCGCGCAGGCGCAACAGCTGCGCCTCGATATAGCCGCGCACGAGCTCGGGCGTCAGTTGCGGGAACGCACTGTAATCCGCGTTACCGGGCTCGATGCCGATCGCCAGGATGCGCTTGGCCATTCGGGCCTCCTTGCAGGGCTCCTTGCCGAACCGTCTGCATTTTTAACGGATGGACGGCCTCGCCGGTTCCTGGACTGACATAGGGCTCCCGATCTGGCGGGCCGAAATCTGTAAGCCATTTCATATGGCTCCGACCGGCAACCTGCCACATTCGCCCGGATCACGCTGCGGTCACGCCCCGATCACGGCGCCCGGTTCACATCTGACTTGCATGAGATTTCGATCATCCATCCATTTGCGGGAGCCGAACAATGGCTGTGTCATTCGACAGGATAAAGGACGAGTACGAACGAAACTGGTCCAACATGAAGATCAGGCCCTCGCACGCCGACGAGGCGAACCACGCGGCGAACACGGCCATCAAGAACAAGGACATCTATCAGCAGATCGAAGAGAAGACCGACGTACCCTGGTGGTTCGTCGCCATCCTTCATTCGCGCGAAGCCAGTTTCAATTTCAGCAAATATCTCGGAAACGGCCAGCCGCTGAATCGGATGACGACCATCGTCCCGAAGGGACATGGCCCGTTTAGCTCGTTCGCCGAAGGCGCCGTGGACGCGCTTAGGCACGAGGGATTTATCGGCGCACGCGACTGGGGCGTTGCAAGAACGATGTTTCGGCTGGAGCAGTATAACGGCTTCGGCTATCGCGGCCGCGGCATCAATTCGCCGTATCTGTGGTCTGGATCCAATATCTACGGGCCGCCGGAGCAGAGGGGTGGAAAGTTCGTCGGTGATGGCGAATTCTCGTCCAGCGAGGTCGACAAGCAACTGGGCGCAGCGACGATCCTCCGGGCGATGATGGAACTGGACTCCTCGATCAATCTCGACGGCGCCCCGGGGCTGGTGGGCCAACTCGAGCCCGAGGAGCGGATCGCGCCGATGGCGTTGCTGATGCAACAATCGCTCAACAAGCTCGGCGCCAATCCCCCGCTTGAGGAAGACGGCATCGTAGGACCGAAGACCAAGGCGGCGGTAGCGCAGTTTCAGCAGCAGCACGGCATCACCGAATCCGGCGCCCTGGACGGCGTGACGGTCGCTGCCATCACGCGCGCGGCGCAGCAATCGGTGACGGTTGCGCAACCGGCAGATTTGTCCCCCGTTTTGAAGCGTCTGGAGGATCTGATGATCTTGTTCCAATCCGGACCGAAGGTCCCGGCCGTGCCGAGCAACCCGGCGCCGGCGGCCGCCGATCCGATCAACCTGCTCGAGCGGCTGCTGACGCTGGTCAACAAGACCGGCACCGTGCCGGGCACGACCACGCCGGTCGCGCCCCGCGCCGCGCCCGTCGATCAGTTGAAGCAGGTGATCGACCTGCTCGGCGCGCTGCTCAACAAGGACGGCAAGCCCGTGCTCGGCCAGGTCAACGGCGCGCTCGGCGAGACCATCGGCAAGCTGCTCGACGGCAAGAAGACCGCGCTCGGCATTGGCGGCTCGGTGCTCACCGCGCTGCTCTCGTCGGTGACGGCGAGCCCGAATGCCGGCGGTATTGCCGGCTTGCTCGGAACCATCGTCTCGGCGGTGCCGGGCCTCGGCCAGTTCGCGATGCCGATCTCGCTGGCGCTCACCGCCTGGGGCGTGCTCGGCAAGCTGGAGAAATGGGCGCAAGGCACCGCGCCGCCGCCGAAGGTGACGACGTAGAACGAGGGAGTGAGGGACGGCCGGGTGGTTGACCTCTCCCAGCGTGGAGAGGTCGGATTGCTCAGGCGCGCAATTGCGCCCTTGAGCAATCCGGGTGAGGGGGTGCCGCGACCAGTGAGACCTGGACCCCTCACCCGGATCGCATCTTCGATGCGATCCGACCTCTCCCTACGGGAGAGGTGAAACCTCGGGACGCATCGAGTGAAGCATGACACATCCCGCTTTGGAGCAACTGCCGCGCAATCGCACTCGCGCCTACTGGCGCAGCATGATCAGGGGATCGGCGGTATCGGGGACGCGCCGCCACTGTGCGTTGTCGTCGGCCTCGAACTGCCAAGCTTCGCCCGATTTCGACATCAGGATGATCTGGCCGCGCTCGAGCCGCCATTGCGTCGGGTTGAACTGCGCGATGGCCGCGTCGCATTTCGGCTTGAGGAAGACCTGGAAATTGTCGGCCCCGGCTTCCGTGTTGGTGAGCGTCAACCCGCACACCGGCTGGCCGTTGCCGCGCACCATCGACCAGTCGCCGATCATCTGGTCCATCGACTTCGCCATCGAGCGGGCGGCGGCGAGGTCCTGCAGGATGTAGACGCCCTCGCCCTGGCGCAGACCCTCGAAGATGCCCGCCTCGACTTCGGTGAAGTCGATCACGGCCTCACCTGTCGCATCCTGCAGACGGACGATGTCGAGACCCTTGATGCTCCAGGCGACGATGTCCTTGGTGAAGGGCAATGCGGTCTTGCAGGCCGGCTCAAGCTCCAGCTTGAAGCCTTGTCCTGCGGCGTCTCCCTTCATCGTGACGACGCAGGTCTTGCTGCGCTCGGTGGTCGAGAGCTCCCACTGCCCGACCATCTCCTTCTTCAGGGTCGTCGCATCCTGCGCAGACGCGATGCCGATCGCGGCCCAGCAGGCCGCGACGGCGCCGATCGCGGCCAAGGAGGCCGCGACGGCGGATGCAACGACCCGAAGAATGCCCATCAGCGTCCCTTGAACGGCGTTTCCGCAACCGGCGTCAACGGGGCCTTGCCGGAGAACCAGGCCTTGAGATTGTCGATCACGAGCTGATTCATCGCGTTGCGCGTCACCACCGAGGCCGAACCGATATGTGGCAGCAGCACGACGTTCTGCATGGTCTTGAGCTCGTCGGGCACGTTCGGCTCGGCCGCGAACACGTCGAGGCCGGCGGCGAGGATGGTGCCGGATTTCAGCGCCTGGATCAGCGCCTGCTCGTCCACAACGGAGCCGCGCGCGACGTTGACCAGCACGCCGCGCGGGCCGAGCGCCTTCAGCACCTCGGCATTGACAATCTTGGCGGTCGAGGCACCGCCCGGCACGATCACCATCAAGGTGTCCACCGCCTTCGCCATCTCGATCAGGTCCGGGTAGTGCTTGTAGGAAACGTCTTTGGACGGATTGCGCGAGTGATAGACGACAGGCACCAGCGAGGCATCGAGCCGGCGCGCGATGGCTTGGCCGATCCGGCCCATGCCGACGATGCCGACCTTGCGGTCGCGCAGCGAGCCGACGCTCAGCGGATAATTCTGGGTCTGCCAGAGACCGGAACGCACGTAGCGGTCGGCCTTGATGAATTCGCGCAGGGTGCAGATCAGAAGGCCCATCGCGACATCGGCGACCTCCTCGGTCAGCACATCAGGCGTGTTGGTGACGATGATGTTGCGCTCGGCCGCGTATTTGGCATCGACGTGGTCGTAGCCGACACCGAAGCTCGACACGAGCTCGAGCTTGGGCAATTGCGACAATGATTCCTTGTCGACGCGGGCGGTATGATCCGTCACGGCCACGCCGCGGATCTTTTCGCGGATCGCGGGGGTCAGCCGCTCGAGGTCACCTCGCGTCTCGGCCGTGTGCACGACGAAATGATCGGAAAACCCGTTTTCGAGGATCGGCCGCGCCGGCCCATAGATCAGAAGGTCGATCTTGTCGGACGAAATCGAACCGGTAGACATCAGTTTTCCTTTCCAAGCGCGCTCTCATGCCAGCGCCGTAAAACGAGGTGGGAAACTACCGCCAGCACCCCATAGATGACAATCCCGGCCAGCGACAACAGCAGCAGCGCTGCGAACATGCGGGGTATGTTCAACCGGTAGCCTGACTCGGCGATCCGGTAGGCGAGCCCGGAGCCGGCACCGGCCGTTCCGGCCGCAATCTCGGCCACGACCGCGCCGATCAGCGACAGACCGCCGGCGATGCGCAGGCCGCCGAGGATATAAGGCAGCGCCGCCGGCAGCTTCAGGAAGCGCAGGGTCTGCGGCTTCGATGCACCATAGAGCTGGAACAGGCCGGCGAGGTTGCGATCGACCGAATTCAGCCCGAGCGTGGTGTTGGACAGCACCGGAAAAAAGGCGACGATGAAGGCGCAGACGACGACGGCGGTCTGCTGCTCCAGATAGATCAGCAGCAGCGGTGCGATCGCGATGACCGGCGTCACCTGAAGCACGATCGCGTAGGGGAACAGCGAATATTCCACCCATTTCGACTGGTTGAACAGCAGCGCCAGTGCAATGCCGCCGATGCTGGCGGCGACGAAGCCTTCCAGTGTCGTCAGAAGCGTGGTCGCGAGCGACTGCGACAGCACGGGCCAGTCCTTGATCAGGGTCATGACTATGACGGAAGGCGCCGGCAGCACGTAAGGCGGAATGTCCTTGAGGCGGACCACCAGCTCCCAGGCGAGAAGGCCCGCGGCGAATACGATGATCGGAAGCACGAGCCGCATCGCGCGCTGCGCGCCGGATGGCTTTGCAACGGCGGAGCCTTGCGCGTTCATAGCGTCGACTGCTCCGAATAGGACGGCGCCAGCGCGGCCGACACGCGCCGGCAATAATCGGAATAGGCGGCGGAGGTACGAAACGCCTCGCCGCGCGGCTCGACGGTCTCGATGCGGAGATCGGCCTGGATGCGGCCGGGCCGCGCCGTCATCACCACGACGCGCTGCGACAGGTAGACGGATTCGAACACCGAATGGGTGACGAAGATGACGGTCTTGCCAAGGGCTCGCCACAGCGCCAGCAGATCGTTGTTGAGGCGAAAGCGCGTGATCTCGTCGAGCGCGGCGAACGGCTCGTCCATCAGGAGGATATCCGGATCGGTGACGAGCGCACGCGCCAGCGACACCCGCATCTTCATGCCGCCGGACAGTTCGCGCGGGAAGGCCTCGGCGAAATCGGCAAGACCGACGCTGGCAAGCGCCGCGTCGGCCCGCGCGCGCCCCTCGGCCTTCGCCACGCCGCCGAGCTTCAGCGGCAGCCGCACGTTCTCGCGCACGCTGGCCCAGGGCATCAGAGTCGGTTCCTGAAACACGAAACCGATGCCGTGGCCCGGCAGCGCGACGCCTTCATGGCGCGCCACCCGCACGATGCCCGATGAGGGCGGGCTGAGCTCCGCGACGATGCGCAGCGCCGTCGACTTGCCGCAGCCGGACGGGCCCAGCAGCGAGATGAACTCGCCCTTGCGCACGGCGAGATCGAGCGGACCGAGCGCCATGACGCCGTTGTCATAGGCCTTCGTCACGCCGCGCAGGCTGACGGCGAGATGCGTCAGGCCGGATTCGAGCACCGCCGGTGTCCTGTTCGTTACCATCGATCGCAGGCTGTTATGGAGCTCGGTCGCGCCGCGATATTCACCTCTCCCCAACGGGGAGAGGTCGGCGCGCAGCGCCGGGTGAGGGGGCGCAGGTCCCACGATGGAGCGTAACCCCTCACCCGCATCGCATCTTTCGATGCGATGCGACCTCTCCCTTCGGGAGAGGTGGACGGCACCATCAGCATTGTCGGACTCGATCGCGGCATGCGTTACGGCTTGCTCGGACGCAGCTCGACGCCGACGCCTTTGTTGACGAAGCGCAGCGTGTAGGACTTGCGGAAGTCGAGATCGGCCTTCACGACGCCGGCCTTCACCATCTTGTTGAAGAAGGAGGTGTAGCGCTCGTCGCTCATCGCGCCGATGCCGTTCTTCAAGCTGTCGCCGGAATCGACGATGCCGTATTCCTTCATCTTGGCGACGGAATATTTCAGCAGGTCGTCGGTCATCTCGGGGTTGAGCTTCTTGATCAGTTCATTGCCGGCGGAATTGTCGCCGTAGATGTAATTGTACCAGCCGATCATGGAGGCATCGACGAAGCGCTGCACCAGGTCAGGCTTCTTCTCGGCGATGTCGCGGCGGGTCTCGATCAGGGTCGAATAGGTGTTGAAGCCGGCATCGGCGAGCAGGATCACGTTCGGCTTGAAGCCCGCCGCCTTCTCAACCGCGAACGGCTCGGAGGTGACGTAGCCCTGCATCGCGCTCTTGGGGTTCGCGATGAACGGCTGCGGATTGAAATTGTAGGGCCGGACGTTCTTCTCGCTGAAGCCGTATTCGGACTTCAGCCACTGGAAATAGCTGGTCATGCCTTCCTTGGAGACGAACAGCGTCAGCGGCTTGAGATCCTCGATCTTGGCGACCTTGGCGTCGGGCTGGGTCAGCATCACCTGCGGATCCTTCTGGAACACCGCGGCGATGGTCACGACGGGAACGTCGTTGGCGACCGCGTCGAACGACATCAGCGTGTTCGCGGCCATGAAGAAATCGATCTTGCCGGCGATCAGCAGCATCCGGTTGTTCTCGTTCGGACCGCCGGGAATGATGGTGACGTCGAGGCCGTATTTCTTGTAGGTGCCGTCGGCGACCGCCTGGAAGAAGCCGCCATGCTCGGCCTCGGCCACCCAGTTGGTGCCGAAGGTGACCTTGTCCAGCGTCTCGGCACGCGCAGGCTGGCCGGCAATGAGCACGGGACAAAGGACAACAATTAACGCTCGCCAGAGATGAATGAGGCGCATGATTGGACTCCGTCGATCGTTCCGGCCCATGATATCAAGATGTTCGGGGATGCGAGCCGGCCGAGCCCGCATCCCCTGATAACCTCAAACTACGTGACAAAATTGGGCAAAGAAACCTCCAAAGAAAGTTCGCTGACGCCGTCCCGCGACTGGATCGACATCGACTGGGCCCGTGCGGCCCCGGCCGAAATGGCGCGCTGGATCGCGGTGCTGCCGCTGGCCGCAACCGAGCAGCATGGCCCGCATCTGCCGCTCGAAACCGACGTGCTGATCGCGGACGCGTACCTGGCGCGCGTGCGCGCACTCTTGCCCGACAACGTTCCCGCGACATTCCTGCCCGTTGAACCGATCGGCATTTCCACCGAGCATATCGACTATCCGGGCACGCAAACGCTGCCGAACGACGTCGCACTGAAGCGGTGGACGGGAATCGGCGAAGAGGTCGCCCGGCGCGGCGTGAAAAAGCTCGTCATCATCACCAGCCATGGCGGCAACAGCGCGGCGATGATGCTGGTGGCGCAGGACTTGCGCGCGCATCACAAGCTGTTCGTGGTGACCACGTCGTGGTCGCGGCTGTCGGGCGCGGACAGGCTGTTCCCGGCCGATGAAGTGCGCCACGGCATTCACGGCGGCGCGGTCGAGACCTCGATCATGCTGGCGCGCTATCCGGATCAGGTGCGCAAGGATGCGATCGCGGATTTTCCCGCGAGCAGCATTGCGATGGAGCAGCAATATCGCTGGCTCTCGACGCAGCGGCCCGCGCCGTTCGCCTGGCAGGCGCAGGATCTCCATGCGAGCGGTGCGATCGGCAACGCGACATTGGCTCTGCCTGAGAAGGGCGAGCAGCTGCTCGACCAGGGCGCGGCGGCCTTCTGCGAGCTGCTGGCGGAGGTCGATAACTTCAACGTGAACAGGCTCGCCAAAGGCCCGCTCGGCTAGCCTGCATCTCTCTGGAATAATTCGGGAAATATCCGGATTCCGAGGGGGCCAAGGGCGCTTTCGAACCGGTTTTGCCATGCCTCCGTCCAACTGGGCACGCGGGCCACAACGGACCGCCTCAACCCGGATGGAGTTTCACATGTCGATCAAGACCAAGATTGCCGCCGCAGCCCTCGCCGCCCTCGCCGTCACCGGCACCATGCTGTCCACCACCTCGCAGGCGCAAGCCAAGCCGCCCGGCTGGGTCTTCGGTGTCGGCGCCGGCATCGCCACCGCCGCCGTCGTCGGCTCCGCGATCGCCGCCAGCAACGACCCCTATTACTACGGCTATCACCGCTGCGGCTGGACCCCGCGTTACAACGCCTTCGGCCAGTACGTCGGCAGCGTCCGTACTTGCTACTGATCTGAGTATCTGAGGCCGATCTTACGTGGATCCTGCGTCCGACACGGGCGCCTCATCCACCCCGTGTCGTGCCCCCGACCCCGCCCGGCTGTCCCCCCGGGCGGGGTCATCCGTTTGGTGCTCGGGAATTTGTTGCAGTCCCGTCACATAACGATGCGAACCATGCCCTGCGACAATCCACGCCAGTTGCTATTGCGAATTAATCGCAATAAAGTTCGCAGCAAGCTGAGGGGCTTGGGACGAAATCGCGCGGAATCGGGGTCAACTCTTCCGATCGCGGCGGCACCTGAGACCTGATGACAGGGGCGCCGCGAATCGGCAGGGATATCGCGGCGGATGGAATCCATTCGCGTTTGGGGGCGTGTCGTTTTGACGTTGAGAGGACACCGTTACAGGTATTTGCGGACGGCCGCGGCGATTGCCTCGGGCGTCGTGGCTTTTCCCCCCGCCACCCGCGCGGCCGATCTGCCGCTGAAGGCGCCGGCGCTGAAGACCCTTTATGACTGGACGGGCCTCTACATTGGCGTGCATACCGGTTTCACCCGCGGCACGTCCTCGGCCACGCTGACCGATCCCGCGCTCGCCACCGACAATAACGTCTTCACCGGCGCGACCGGCGGCGTGCAGGCCGGCTACAACTGGCGCCTCAATTCGGGCCTGCTGCTCGGCGTCGAAGGCGACATCTCGTTTCCGAACTATCTGCCCTCCAACCACGTGGTGTCCTCGGCGGCGACCGCGCTGTCGAGCGCGGAAGAGCGCTGGGACTATGTGGCGAGCCTGCGCGCGCGGCTCGGCTACGCCACCGGCAACTGGCTGCTCTACGCGACCGGCGGCGCGGCCTTTACCGGCGAGCGCTTTCTGTCGACGCCGACCGGCGGCGACGAAGAGAAGGTGCTGAACACCCGGTTCGGCTGGACCGCCGGCGGCGGCGTCGAATACGCCTTCGCGCCGCACTGGAGCGCCCGGCTCGAATATCTCTACAGCAAGTTCGAGCACGCCAACGTCACCTTCCCCTCACGCGCGCAATATTCATCGTCGATGGATTTCCAGAGCCTGCGGGTCGGCCTCAACCGCAAGATCGACTGGCCGGGCGTGCCGACGTACAATCCCAAGTCCGACGTCACCGACACCGAATCGAGCCGATGGGAGATCCACGGCCAGTCGACGGTGCTGGGGCAAGGTTATCCCGCATTCCACGCGCCCTATACCGGGCCGAACAGCCTGCTCCCGTCGCCGGACTTTCAGCAGACCTGGAGCAATTCGCTTTATCTCAATGCGCGGCTGTGGGACGGCGGCGAGATCTATTTCAATCCCGAGCTGCTGCAGGGTTTCGGCTTCAACAACACGACGGGCGCCGCGGGCTTCCCGAACGGCGAAGCGCAGAAATCCGGCTTCCCCTATCCGCATTTCAATCCCTCGCGGCTGTTCGTGCGCCACACCTTCGGCTTTGGCGGCGAGCAGGAGGAGCTTGCCAGCGGCCAGCTTCAGCTCGCGAGCAAAGTCGATGTCTCGCGCCTGACGATTCAGGTCGGCAAATTCTCCGTGGTCGACGTGTTCGACGGCAATTCCTACGCACACGATCCGCGAAAGGATTTCATGAACTGGTCGATCTGGGCTTCGGGCGCCTTCGACTATGCCGCCGACAAGCTCGGCCTCGGCTACGGCGCCACTGCTGAACTGAACCAGAAGCAATGGGCCGTGCGCGGCGGCTATTTCCTGGTGGATGCCGTCTCCAACTCGAACAATTTCGATATGAATATCGGGCGTCGCGGCGAATATGTCGGGGAGCTCGAACTGCGCTATTCGCTGTTCGGCCAGCCCGGCAAGCTGCGCACGCTCGGCTTCGTTAACAGCACGTTCTCCGGCAGCTATCGCGAGACGCTGGACAATCCGCTGCTCAATCTCGACATCAGCCAGACCCGCCGCGGCCGCATCAAGTACGGCTACGCGCTCAACCTCGAGCAGGCCATCACCGACGATGTCGGCGTGTTCGGCCGCTGGAGCTGGAACGACGGCCGCAACGAGATCATGGCCTTCACCGACATCGACCGCAGCCTGTCCGGCGGCGTTTCGGTCAAAGGCACCAAATGGGGCCGGCCCGAGGACGTCGTCGCCATCGCCGGCGCGATCAACGGCCTGTCGCAAGATCATCGCGACTTCATCGCGGCCGGCGGTCTCGGCCCGCTGATCGGTGACGGCCAGCTCAACTACCGCAAGGAACGCGTGCTCGAGACCTATTACGCGTATGCCCTGAACAAGGCGCTGACCTTCACCGCGGATTACCAGCTCATCGTCAATCCCGCCTACAACGCGGATCGCGGTCCGGTGTCGGTGTTTTCAGGACGGCTGCACGGCGAGTTCTGAGGCGCAGCGGCACACACGAAGTCGATCGTCGGTTGCTCACCTCTCCCCGACGGGGCGTGGTGTGCCTACGCGGCGCGGATCGCGTCGAGGAATTTTCCGACCTCGGTCTTGAGACGGGTGCTTTCGCCGGAGAGCGATTTGGCCGCCGAGAGCACGTTGGCGGAGGCCGATCCGGTCTGGCTGGCGCCGTGCTGCACGTCGACGATGCTGGCGGAGACCTGCTGGGTGCCGCGCGCCGCCTGCTGCACGTTGCGGGAGATCTCGCGTGTGGCTGCGCCCTGCTCCTCGACCGCAGAGGCGATTGCGGACGCGATCTCGGACATGCGGGTGATGGTGTCGCCGATCGACTTGATCGCGCCGACCGAATCCTCGGTTGCCGCCTGAATCCCCGAGATCTGCTGGCTGATCTCGCCGGTGGCCTTGGCGGTCTGCTCGGCCAGCGCCTTGACCTCGGAGGCGACCACGGCGAAGCCGCGTCCAGCCTCGCCGGCCCGCGCCGCCTCGATGGTGGCGTTCAGCGCCAGAAGATTGGTCTGGCCCGCGATCTGGCTGATGAGTTCGACGACGTCGCCGATCCGCCCCGCGGCCTTGGCGAGCTCGCCGACATGATCGTTGGTGCGCCCGGCCTGCTGCACGGCTTCGCCGGCGACACGCGCGGAATCCTGAACCTGCCGGCTGATCTCGTCGACCGACGAGGCCATCTCCTCCGCCGCCGCAGCGACGGTCTGCACGTTGGTGGAGGCCTGTTCGGACGCGGCTGCGACGGTCGCGGTCACCCTTTCCGACTGCTCGGCCGTGCTCGTGAGCGTTCCCGCAGACGCTTCCAGTTCTGAAGAGGCCGCCGCGACGGTGTTGACGACGTCGCCGATCATGGCTTCGAAGTCACGTGCGATCTGGTCCATGCGCTTGCTGCGCGCGAGCTTCGCCTCGGCCTCGACCGCGGCCGCCTGGTCGGCGGCCCTCTGGGCGATGAGCGAATCCTTGAAGTGCTGGAGCGAGCCCGCCACCTGGCCGATCTCGTCGTGACGACCCGTTGCCGGAATCTCGACGTCGTGCTGTCCGGCGGCGAGTGCGCCGATCACGTCGGCGAGCCGGCTGAGCGGCGTCACCACGCGGCTGCGCAGCATCATGGTGACGCCGGCGAGCGTTCCGAGCAGCGCCAGCACCGCGACGCCCGCAAGCGCCAGCATTGCCAGCGCGCCGTCGCGCGCAGAGACGGCACGCTCGGCAGCTTCCGCCAGTGCGGCGTCGCGCACGCCGTAGAACATCTGGATGGCCGGCACGATCACGCCCGCCAGTTCCTCGGCATTAACGCCATACTTGCCGTCGCTCCGCGCCGCGGGCATCTCCTTCTCGACGACCACGGCCGCCTTTCCGAAATAGGAATCCGTCGCGGCCTTGAACGCGGTCGCGATGCGCGGAGGATTTCCGATCTGATCGATGCCGGCCTCGATGTGTTCGCGATCGGCCTCCACGCGTCCCTGCATGCGATCCATCAGCGTAATTTCGGCGACCGTGAGCGGCCGGCGTGTGCTCAGGGCCGGCGACAGCGCGGCGGCGCGGCTCCCGGCCGAGACGCGCAGATCCTGCGCCGTCCGCGCCAGGTTCAAGAGCGCCGCGAGCGAGGAGTCGGCATTGATGACCTTGCCTTCCAGCCGGTTCATGACCGGTTCGATGCCGGCGAGAACCTCGGCCACGCCGGGCAAGTAGCCCTTGATCGCAGCACTGTCGCGCGCCGCCAGCGGAACGCTCATGGCGCGATCCGCGGCTGCGTTGATGTCCTTCAGCCGCCGTGCGACGCGGTCGAGAGTCTCGGCCATGGCCGCGCCGTCATCGAGCACCAGGAGGGCCCGCTTCGCCGTCTCGAAGGCCGCCTCGGCCGCCTTCGCGGCCTTCGCCGCAGCGTCGATCTGGGCCTGCGTCGCAACGCCTTCCTGAAAGATTGGTCCGATATAGGGCGCGCGAAGCCCGGCGACCTGCTGGCTGACCATCAGGATCGTGCCAAAGGCGTCGACCGTCTTGATCGCATCGGAACGGTTGGTGAAGATGCGCGTCTGGGGTATCAGCACCTCGGCGCCAAGGATGATTGCAAACACCGTCACCGTCAGCATCGACAGCGCGAAAAGCTTCCCGATCCGCATCCTTGGTCCCCAAATGTACTTGCAAATGCGGAAAAACCTAGCTGGCGCCTACTAAGGGCCCGTTAAGCACATGCCCGTAGTTCCGCGGATGTCATGTTGTCTCGGACCGTGCGGAACACAGTGCGCGCCGCCCGGTTCTCCCGCGACGGGCGATGCGACACAATTGCCGGCAATTCCGCACTGAATCCCTATATCAATGCGTGTGCCGGCAGTCGCCTGCCATACTTGCTTACCTCGGAAACTCAATGCTCTCCGTCGAACTCGTCATCGTCGTCGTCCTGATCGTCATCAACGGCCTGCTCTCCATGTCCGAGCTGGCCGTGGTCTCCTCCCGTCCGGCCCGTCTGTCGATGCTCGCCGCCAAGGGCGTGCGCGGCGCCGAGCGAGCGCTGACGCTGGCCGCCGATCCCGGCAAATTCCTCTCGACTGTGCAGATCGGCATCACGCTGGTCGGCGTGCTCTCGGGCGCATTCTCCGGTGCGACGCTCGGACAGCGGCTGACGCAATGGCTGCTCGAGCTCGGCCTGTCCTCGGGCGTCGCCGACATTGTCGGCGTCGGCATCGTGGTCACGCTGATCACCTACGCGACGCTGATCGTCGGCGAGCTGGTGCCGAAACAGGTGGCGCTGCGCGACCCCGAGAGCATCGCGGTGAAGGTTGCGCCGGCGATGCATGTGCTGGCGAAGGTATCGCTGCCGCTCGTTTTCCTGCTCGACGTCTCCGGCAAGCTGATTCTCACGCTGCTCGGCCGCGGCGGCAAGGCCGAGGAGAAGGTCTCGGAGGACGAGATCCATCACCTCGTCAGCGAGGCCGAGAGCGCGGGCGTGCTCGAGCCCGGCGAGAAGGAGATGATCGCCGGCGTGATGCGGCTCGGCGACCGTCCTGTCGGCGCGGTCATGACCCCGCGCACGGAGGTCGACGAGATCGACCTGAACGATCCGCCCGAGGACATCCGCGAGATCATTGTGAAGAGCCCGCATTCGCGCTTTCCGGTTTCGGACGGCGATCGCGACAAACCGATCGGCGTGCTCCAGGCCAAGGATCTCTTGATCGCCTATATGAACGAGCGCACGCCGGATTTGCGCGCGCTGGTGCGCGAGGCCCCGGGCATTCCGGCCTCGGCCGATGCCCGCGACGTGCTCGCCATCCTGAAGGCGGCGCCGGTCCATGTCGGCCTCGTCTATGACGAATACGGCGCCTTCGAAGGCATGGTAACGGCCGCGGATATTCTCGAGTCGATCGTCGGCGCCTTTCATTCCGAGGAAGGCCCGCCGGAGCCGGCCTATGTCAAACGCGAGGACGACTCGCTGCTGATCTCCGGCTGGATGCCGGTCGACGAGTTCGGCGAGCTGCTCGGCATCGAACTGCCGCCGCACCGCTACAACACGGTGGCGGGCCTCGTGCTGCAACAGTTCAGCGTGCTGCCCAATGTCGGCGATTCCTTCGACTTCGCCGGCTGGCACGTCGAGGTGGTCGACCTCGACGGTCGCAGGATCGACAAGATTTTGGCGAGCCGGCTGAGCGAGGTGGAGACGGGGTGAGTCGAGAGATAGCGCGAGCCAGAATCTCAACTGTCGTCCCGGACAAGCGTAGCGAAGCGGAGCGCCGATCCGGGACCCATAATCACAGGGAGAGGTTTGGCGAAGACTCGCGGTTCGGTACGGCTATCGCAGCATGATCGATAGATGACGCGGTATGGGTCCCGGGTCTGCGCTGACGCTTGCCCGGGACGACAGCCGAGCTTGTGGTTCAAGCTCGCGTCGCACGCAGAATTTCACCCGAACTTCACCCCGATCCGCTTTTCCTTGCGCCAGACCACGGTGCAGGCGAGATGCGTTCCGTCGGCCTGGACGAACAGGGTGAACCGGTCGGGGATGCCGACGGGGCTGGTGACGTCGAGGGCGGCGCCGGTGTCCGAGAGATTTCGCACGGTGCAGTCGATCGCGCCGCCGCCGAACTCGATGGTTCCGGCCTTCAGCACGCGGTGCCTCGCTTTATTGCGTCGCTCGTCCATCGGGCCAATTTACACCCGAAGCTGACACAGACGTTAAGACGCGCCACCGCTCCCAAGGATTTTACGCCACGACACTGCGCGGCGGTATCATGCGGTGGAGCCGGAGCTCAGAGCGCCGGCTGAAACGTATCCGCGCGCGCCATCCGCCAGGCGTCGCGGAACCGCGGGTCTTCCGTGCCCTCCAGCAGCTCGCCCGGACGCAGCGCCGGATAGAGCTGGGCGAAGGATCGCACCTCGGTCGTCGAGGTGCGCTGGGTGAAGTGGATCGGGCGCAGCTGCTGGGGATGTTCGAGGCCGGCCGCGGCGATCAGCTCGGTCAGCGAGTGCAGCGTCGCATGATGGTAATTGGCGACGCGATCGATCTTGAGCGGCACGTAAAGGGCCCGCGCCCGCGTCGGATCCTGCGTCGCGACCCCGGTCGGGCAGCGGTCGGTGTGACAGCTCAGCGACTGGATGCAGCCGAGCGAGAACATGAAGCCGCGCGCCGAGTTGCAATAGTCGGCGCCGATCGCCATCGCGCGCGCCATGTCGAAGGCGGTCGCGATCTTGCCGGAGGCGCCGATCTTGATGCGGTCGCGCGCATTGATGCCGATCAGCGCGTTGTGGACGAAATTGACGCCCTCGCGCATCGGCATGCCCAGGTGATCCATGAACTCCAGCGGCGCGGCACCGGTGCCGCCTTCATTGCCGTCGACGACGATGAAATCCGGATAGATGCCGGTCTCCAGCATCGCCTTGCAGATCGCCAGAAACTCCCAGGGATGACCGATGCACAGCTTGAAGCCGGCCGGCTTGCCGCCGGAGAGCCTTCGCATCTCGGCGATGAACTGCATCATGCCAACAGGCGTCGAGAAGGCGCGGTGCGAGGCCGGCGAGATGCAGTCCTCGCCCATCGCGACGCCGCGGATCTTCGAGATCTCCTCCGAAACTTTTGCAGCCGGCAGCACGCCGCCATGGCCGGGCTTGGCGCCCTGGCTGATCTTGAGCTCGACCATCTTGATCTGGTCCTGGGCCGCGACGCGCGCGAAAGCTTCGGGATCGAAGGTGCCGTCGAGATGACGGCAGCCGAAATAGCCGGAGCCGATCTCCCAGATGATGTCGCCGCCCATCTCCGCATGATAGGGGCTGAAGCCGCCCTCGCCGGTGTCATGGGCGAAGCCGCCCTTCTTCGCGCCCGCATTGAGCGCACGCACGGCATTCGGGCTGAGTGCGCCGAAGCTCATCGCCGAGATGTTGAAGACCGATGCGGAATACGGCTTGGTGCAGTCAGGGCCGCCGATACTGATGCGGAATCTCTCCTCGGCATGCTCCTTCGGCGAGACCGAGTGGTGCATCCACTCATAGCCTTCGCGGTAGACGTCCTCCTGGGTGCCGAACGGCCGCTTGTCGAGCTGCATCTTGGCGCGCTGATAGACCAGCGAACGGGTGTCGCGCGAGAACGGCATGCCGTCCTTCTCGCTCTCGAAGAAATACTGCCGCATCTCCGGGCGGATCTCTTCGAGCAGGAAGCGCATATGCGCCGAGATCGGGTAGTTGCGCAGGACCGCGTGGCCCTTCTGCAGCAGGTCGCGCACGCCGAGCAAGGTCAGCGCACCGAAGATCAGGATCGGGATCAGCAGGATGTCGAAGATCTTGCGGTCGGCGATGCCGATGCCGATCAGGAGCGCCGTGACCACCGCACAGATCGTCAGCACGATGAAGCGCGGCGAGAACGGCAGCAGCAGGGTTTCCATGACCCCCTCCTCCGCCAATGCCAGGCGTTTTGGCGAATTCTGCGTCTTGTCGTCGTCGGCCACGATCCCATCCTCCCGCCGGCATGAGGCGGTACGATACGCCCGCGCCTGTCATACGGATATGACGCGGCCCTTGTTTCAGGCTAGCGAATTCGGACGAGAAAGATCAATCCGCCGCGAGGACGGGTTTTGCGGTGCAGCACAGGGGATGGGGCGCCACCCCGCCCACAACCAAGCTGTCATCCCGGCAAGCGCAGACCCGGGATCCATAACGACAGGATTTCGTGGCCGGGACAGCTGTCACTCCGAGTCTTCGCATAGCCACTCCCTGTGGCTATGGGTCCCGGATCGGCGCGCGCTTTGGGCGCGCTTGTCCGGGACGACGGCGGAGATCAGCAAGCGGCGCTTACCGCTCGACGAACGCCTTCTCGATCACGAAGTGACCGGGCTTGTTGCCGCTGCCCTCGATGAAGCCGCGGCTCTCGAACATCGCCTTCAGCTCTTCGAGCATCGCCGGGCTGCCGCACATCATGACCCGGTCGGTCTCGATGTCGAGGGGCGACTGCCCGATGTCGTTGAAGATCTGCTCGGAATTGATGAGGTCGGTGATGCGACCGCGGTTCTTGAACGGCTCGCGGGTCACGGTCGGATAATAGATCAGCTTGTCGGCGAGCAGCTCGCCGAACAGCTCGTCCTCGCGCAAGGTCGCGACCAGCTTCTCGCCATAAGCGAGTTCGGAGACCTGACGGCAGCCATGCACCAGCACGATCGACTCGAACTGGTCATAGACGTCGGGGTCCTTGATCAGGCTGGCGAAGGGCGCAAGGCCGGTGCCGGTCGAGAGCAGCATCAAGCGCTTGCCGGGGATGAGGTTGTCGGTGATCAGCGTGCCGGTGGCTTTGCGGCCGACCAGGATGGTGTCGCCTTCCTTGATCTTCTGGAGGCGCGAGGTCAGCGGGCCGTCCTGCACCTTGATCGAGAAGAACTCGAGCTCTTCCTCGTGATTGGCGCTCGCCATGCTGTAGGCGCGCAGCAGCGGACGGCCATCGACCTCGAGGCCGATCATGGCGAACTGGCCGTTCTGGAAGCGGAAGCCGGAGTCCCGCGTGGCGCGGAAGCTGAACAGCGTGTCGGTCCAGTGCTGGACGGAAAGAACCTTCTCTCGGTAAAACGCGCTCATGATTTTCGATATTCCGAATTCTTGCGGTTTTCGGGCAAAAGCGCTGCCCGGCCCTGCAAACCGGGCGGACACCATTGCCATGGCGGAGGATTTCGCGTGTGTGATCTACGCCATTGAGACCAATAATCAACCTCGTTCCGGATGCAATTGATGCCGGTCAAAGCGGCATTTGCGGCGGAAATGGCCAGATCATCAACGGATCTGCCGTCCGATGCGCACCGAGGGCAATTTCTTTTCCCTTTCGGGCGCGATTGCAGCACTTAATTCCATCGCGCTCGCGAGAATTTCATTAAGAATAGCTCTGATTTTCACCCCTGCCTGGCGTCATTTCCCGCATTTTTGCGGCTTTTGGCGCCTGATTGATCGAACCACATGCCGAGCAACGAGCGGATCTTCGTCCAGGCGATCAGGAGCTATGGCGCGCGCCATGGCATCGACATCGATGTCCGCGCGGGCGGCTGGCTGATCGCGATGCGCCGGGGCGATCAGCGGCGCTTCGCCTTCGGCTATGACATCGGCCTCAACAGCGCGATCGCGCATCGCCTGGCCAACGACAAATCGGCAACGTCGGAGGCGCTGGCGCTGGAGGGCCTGCCCTGCATTCCGCATCGGCTCTTCCTCAATCCGAAGCTCGGCAGCACGATCGTCGGCCCCAGCTGGCGGGAGGACATGCTCGCGCTGCTTGCCCGCCATCCGCACGGCGTGGTGGTGAAGCCGAACGAGGGGACGTCGGGACGCTCGGTGTTCAAGGTGACGACAGAGGCGGAGCTCGACCACGCGGCCAGCGAGGTGTTTGCGATGAGCACCGGGCTCGTGATCTCGCCCTATGTCGCGATCGAGGACGAGGTCCGCGTGGTGCTGCTCGGTGATGTGCCGCTCGTCGTCTACAGCAAGCAGCGCGGCACCGATTGGCGGCACAATCTCGATGCCGGCGCCAAGCCGGTGCTGCTGGACGACGGCGAGGCCCGGGCGGCCAGCGTGAAGCTGGCGCTCGATGCCGCGCGCGCCATCGGCATCACCTTCGCGTCGATCGACGTGGTGCGCGTGGATGGCGCGTGGCGCGTGCTGGAGATCAATTCCGGCGTGATGATGGAAGCGCTGGCCAAGCTGCATCCGGAACTGGTGCAGGCGGCGTATGATGCGGCGCTGGACCGGGTGTTTGGGAAGGCACAACGCGAGCCCTGATCTATCACCGTCACCCTGAGGTGGCCGCTTCTTCAGCGGCCCTCGAAGGGCGACGGCCGGGCTGTAGCCGTATCCGGGCCGTTCATCCTTCGAGGCTCCCGGCGCGATGCTGCGCAACGCGCCACTCGCACCTCAGGATGACGGAATGGGCTCAATTGTTCGCGCTCGCCGAATCGTCCATCGCCTTGAAGGCTTCCTCCAGTTGCAGCGAAATCGGCACGTTCAGCCGCTCACCGGTCGGGAGCCTTGCGATGAACCATTTGTTGTAGAGCGGCACGAGGTCATGGTTTGAACCGAGCCTGCGGAAGGCGCGCTCGACCACGGCCGACAGCTGCGGCTCGCCCTTCCTGAACATGATGCCGTAGGGATCGTAGGACAGATAGTCGCCGGTGACGCGGTACCTGTCCTGCGCCTTGTGGCGCGCGATCAGGCCGAACAGCAGGATATCGTCGGTCGCGAACGCATCGGCCTTGCCGTCGACCAGCATCTGGTAGGACTGCTCGTGATCGGGCGAGGCGACGATGTTGAGGCCGAGCGAGAACTTCTTGTCCGCAGCCTGGATCGCCTGCTCGTTGGTGGTGCCCTTGGTCACCACCACGGCCTTGCCCTTCAGATCGGCCAGCTGCTGGACGCTGGACGCCTTCGGCACCATCAGCTTGGTACCGGCGACAAACATCAGGGGCGAGAACGCGACGCGCTTGCCGCGCTCGGCGTTCGCCGTGGTCGAGCCGCATTCCAGGTCGATCTTGTTCTGGAGCACCGCGTCGATGCGATCGTCCGAGGTGACCTTGACGTAATCGATCTTCAGGTTGGGATCGTCGACCTCGACGCCGATCTCCTCGACAATGGCCTCGCACAATTCGAGGCTATAGCCGATCGGCCGGCCCGACTGGTCGAGAAAGGAGAACGGCGGCGAGCTTTCGCGATAGCCGAGCCGCACGGTGTGCGCTTTCTTGATGGCCGACAGCGACGGGCTAAGCCCTTCGCTGCCGCCGGTCTGGGCCGAGGCGGGTATTGCGAGCAGACACGCTGCCAGCCACAGACCGCCCGAAATCGCCGTTGAAAGGCGCATGTCGCACTCCGATCAATGGCCTGCCATCGCGGGCACTTCGCCGGGGATCATGTCATCAGGCACGGCCTCGCCGGTCCCGAGTGCGTGCTCCGGCCCGAGTTCGCCTTCCCACTTCGCCACGACCGAGGTTGCCAGCGTGTTGCCGATCACATTGGTGGCGCTGCGGCCCATGTCGAGGAAGGTGTCGATGCCCATGATCATGAGCAGGCCGGCCTCGGGGATGCCGAACTGCGACAGCGTCGAGGCGATCACGACGAGGGAGGCGCGCGGCACGCCGGCGACGCCCTTGGAGGTGATCATCAGCGTCGCCAGCATCGCGAGCTGCGTCGAGAGCGACATCTCGATGTGATAGGTCTGCGCGATGAAGATGCTGGCGAAGGTGCAGTACATCATCGTGCCGTCGAGATTGAAGGAATAGCCGAGCGGCAGCACGAAGCTCGAGATTCGCGACGAGGCGCCGAACTTGTTCAGCCCCTCCAGCGTCTTCGGGTAGGCCGCTTCCGAGCTCGCGGTGGAGAACGCGATCATCAAGGGCTCGCGGATCAGCCTCAGCAGATGGCTGTAACGCGGCCCGATGACGACGAAGCCCACGACCACCAGGATGCCCCACAGGATCATCAGCGACAGATAGAAGCCGCCCATGAACACGACGAGCTTCCAGAGCACGAGCAGGCCGTTCTTGGCGACGGTCGCGGTGATGGCGGCCCACACCGCGAGCGGCGCGAACAGCATCACATAGCTCGTCACCTTCAGCATGATGTGGCCGATGTCGTCGATCAGCGCCAGGATCGGCTTGGAGCGCTCGGGCATCGAGCCCATCGCCACCGAGAAGAACACGGCGAAGATCACGATCTGCAGGATCTCGTTCTGCGCCATCGCGTCCGCGATCGAGGTCGGGATCAGATGGGTCAGGAATTTCTCGATCGAGAAGGCCGAGACCGGCAGGCCGGTCGACTGCCCCGCCGCGGGCAGCGTGCCGGGGAAGTTGGCGCCGGGCTGGAGCAGATTGACCATGATGAGGCCGAGCAGCAGCGACACGAAGGAGGCGCTGACGAACCAGCCCATGGTCTTGGCGAAGATGCGGCCGAGCTTGGAGCCGGAGCCCATATGCGCGATGCCGCCGACCAAAGTCGCGAACACCAGAGGCGCGATGATCATCTTGATCAGGCGCAGGAAGATCACGGCAAGCAGGTTGATGGAAGAGGCCCAGTCTCCGCGCGTATCGGGCAGGAAGTTGTAGATCGCGGAGCCCATGATGATGCCCAGCACCATCGCGGCCAGAATATATTGCGTAAACCTGTTCGACATTGACAAGACCCCCACGCTACCGGCCGCTTCATGATGTCGCAGATATGACAGCGACGCAACACGCTTTGCGAGCATTCGTGTTGCGGGATGTTCCCGTTGCGAAACTTGGGCGCGCGATCTAGCCTTCATGCAGCGCACAACGAATGCGGCTTGCACGTTTTGTTTGCGGCAGCTGCATCAATAATCGTCAAACAAGCAGCGAGGGGAACGCCATGAGTGGACAGATCAATCGCCAGATTCTTCTGGTGGAAAAGCCCAGCGGCAAGCTCGGCCTCCAGCACTTCAAGATGGTTGACGGCGCGGTGCCCGAGCCTGGGGAGGGCGAGGCCTTGCTGCGCGTGCGCTACATCTCGCTCGACGCCGCCAACCGAGCCTGGATGCACGGCGCGACCTATCGTTCGGCCGTCGAAGCCAACAGCGTGATGGCGGGCGGCGGCATCGCCGAGGTCGTGAGCTCGAAGGCCGAGGGTCTTGCGCCTGGCGATATCGTGTTCGGTGACACCGGCTGGCAGGAGTTTGCAGCAGTGCCGGCAAAGCATCTGACGAAAATGCCGAAGCTCGAACCGATGACGCATCTGCTCAGCGTATTCGGAATCGCCGGCCTCACGGCGTATTTCGGCCTGCTCGACGTCGGCAAGCCCAAGGAGGGCGAGACGGTCGTCGTGTCCGCGGCCGCGGGCTCGGTCGGCTCGATCGTCGGACAGATCGCGAAGATCAAAGGATGCCGCGTCATCGGCATCGCCGGCGGCGCGGACAAGTGCAACTGGCTGACTGGCGAACTCGGCTTCGATGCCGCGGTCGACTACAAGGACGGCGCGGTGTTCAAGGCGCTGCGCGCGGCAGCGCCCAAAGGCATCGACGTCTATTTCGACAATGTCGGCGGCGACATACTGGAAGCCTGCCTGCCGCAGATGAACAATTACGGCCGCATCGCCTGTTGCGGTGCGATCTCGCAATATGACGGCACGCCTTCGGCGCACGGTCCGCGCGGCGTGCCGGGCCTGATCGTGGTGAAGCGGCTCGTAATGCAGGGCTTCATCGTGATGGACTACATGAAGGACAGTCCGCGCGCGCTCGCCGACCTGCAAGGCTGGGTGAAATCCGGCAGGCTGAAAGTGCAGGAAGACATCATCGACGGATTGCAGAACACGCCGAGAGCGCTGATCGGATTGCTTGCAGGCGAGAACCGCGGCAAGCGCATGATCAAGCTCTGACGACGGAATTGCGTCCTCCGATGACGTCGTTACGCCGTGATTGTCCTGGCATTATCTACTTGCGGTAGATGCCAAAGCGGCCAAAGATACCGTTCGCGAGGCGTTGCTCGCGACGATTGCGCTTGCATCACATTTCGAAAAAACGTCGGCGTTACCGACAGGGCAGGAATTCACTCAAATGTTCAACACGTTGAAACATGCTTCAACGCGAACCGCGTTGCTTGCCGCAACGCTCTTCGCAACCGCAACAGGCGCATTCGCGCAGGCGCCGACCGAGGCGCAGAAGAGCGCCATCCGCTCCGCATGCCGCTCCGACTTCATGGCGCATTGCTCGAGCGTGACGCCCGGCGGCGTCGAAGCCTATCAATGTCTGCAGAGCCATATGTCGAGCCTGTCGTCGGGATGCGCGAGCGCGGTGCGCGCAGTCGGGCCGGCCGCGGCGCCCAAATCAGAACCTGCAAAGACGGAGGCCGCTCCCGCCAAATCCGAACCGGCCAAATCTGAACCGGCCAAATCCGAACCGGCAAAGACGGAAGCAGCGCCGGCCGCCGAGCCTGCGGCGAAGCCGGCCGCTTCAGCCGCTCCAAAAGCCGCCGCCGCAAAACAGCCGAGCAGCGCGCAAGTCTCCGCGGTCAAGAGCGCATGCCGCGCCGATTATCCAAAAGTGTGCGCCAGCGTGCCGCCCGGCGGCGCCCCCGCGCTCGAATGCCTGGAGAAGAACAAGGCCAAGGTGTCGGCGGCTTGCGCGAAGGCCGTGACCGCCGCGACCGGCGGCGGCGCAGCAGCGGCTGCAGCGCCTGCCGCCGGCGCGGCTCCCGCGGCGGCGCCCGCAGCATCGCCCACTGTGATCGTCCTGCGTCCGCTGCGGCCGCGCGAAGAACTCTTCATCGTGCGCTCGGCCTGCGGCGCCGACATCCGCACCCTCTGCGCCGGCGTCGCGCCGGGCGGCGGCCGCATCGTGCAATGCATCGCCAGCAATGCCGCGTCATTGTCGCCTGCGTGCAAGGACGTGCTGGCGCCGTTCGCGGCGCAATAAGACCGCGCGGTCATCACCAACGGCGCGCGCGAATGAATTTTCGCGCGCTTGTAGCGACAGACCTTTTGCCACGATCGATTTCAATCACAACAAGACCGGAGGACAACATGCGTTCATTGCTGCTCGTTGCTTCTGCACTTCTCGCCTTCGCGGCAACCATGACTTTCGAGGCGACCAACGCCAATGCGGTGGTGTGCGCCCGCGGCGTCTATCGCGCCGGCTGTGCCGGACCGAACGCGGCCGTCGTCGTCCGCAAGCCGGTTCCGGTCGTCCGCTGTACCCGCGTGCTGGTAGACGGGGTCTACGTCAAGCGCTGCGTCTGAGGCGCGAATAGCCAAGCCGGCGCGGTTTGGCTATGATTTGCAATGTCACTGCTTCGGATACACGCAACGCGTGCGTCTGGAGGTGGGTTTTGGCGTGCCATGCCGAGCCGATAATTCCGCTGGCGTGGGAAGCCGGAGCGCATTAGTCTACCCCTAGATAGTAAGTATACTGTCAGTTAGGGAGGCAGACGTTGCGGATCGCCGTGATTGGCGGGGGGCCCGGTGGGCTCTACTTCGCCTATCTCTGGAAGAAGCGTCACCCCGAGGATCAAGTCGACCTGTTCGAACAGAACCCGGCCGACGCGACCTGGGGTTTTGGCGTCGTGTTCTCCGACCAGGCGCTGGAATTTTTGCGCGCGGACGACCCCGAGACGGTCGACGCGATCGCGCCGCATATGGAGAGCTGGGAGAACATCACGCTGAATCTGCATGGCGACAGCGTCGCCATCGACGGTGTCGGCTTCTCCTCGATCGGGCGGCTCGAGCTGTTGAGGTTCCTGCAGCAGCGCGCGCTCGATGCGGGCGTCACGTCGCGCTTCGACACCCAGATCCACACGATCGACCAGCTGGGCGGCTACGACCTGATCGTCGCCGCCGACGGGCTGAATTCGCTGGTGCGGCGCACCTATGAGGGCGATTTCGGCACGTCGCTGTCCTACTCCTCCAACAAGTTCGTCTGGTACGGCACCTCGAAACGCTTCGACACGCTGTCGCAGACGTTCGTGAAGACCGACCGCGGCGCCTTCAACGCCCATCACTACCGCTACTCGCCGACCATGAGCACGTTCCTGGTCGAATGCGATCACGCGACATGGCAGGCCTATGGCTTCGCCTACAAGGACGTCGAGCAGTCCAAGGGCGTCTGCGAGGAGGTGTTTGCCGATACGCTCGGCGGCCACTGCCTCGTCTCCAACAAATCGGTGTGGCGCAATTTCCCCTGGATCTGGAACGAGCACTGGTCGTTCAAGAACATGGTGCTGATCGGCGATGCCCTGCACTCGGCGCATTTCTCGATCGGCTCGGGCACGCGGCTCGCGATCGAGGATGCGATCGCGCTGGTCAAGGCGCTGGAATCCGATGCGCATCTAACCACCGCGCTGCATCGCTACCAGGCCGCGCGCAAGCCGGTGGTGCAGAAGCTCGTCAACGCCGCTCGCACCAGCGCCTTCTGGTATGAACATTTTGCCCAGCACATGCAGCTCGATCCGATCGACTTCGCCTACAGCTACATCACCCGCTCCGGCCGCATCGACGACGCACGCCTGCGCCATATGTCGCCGGCCTTCATGGCGCGCTATGAGGCCGCCAAGAACCACGTCGACGATGGCGCGGCCAACGGCGGGACCGCCGACGGCGAGGCGACGGCATGAGCAATGAGATCAGCGACCAGGTGCCCGCCGACAGCGCGGGCGCCCGCGAGATCGGCTTTGCCGTTCCGCAAATCTACAATGCCAGCCGCGTGCTGTTCGAGAATCTCGCTAAGGACCGCGGCGACAGGCTGGCGCTGATCGGGCCCGCGGGCACGCGGACCTATGCCGAGCTCTGTGCGGAGGCTTGCCGCTGGGGCAATGGCTTCGCCTCGCTCGGCCTGAGGCGCGGCGACCGCGTGCTGCTGTTCCTCGACGACACGCCGGCCTATCCCGCCGCCTTCTTCGGCGCGGTTCGCGCCGGCTTCGTGCCGCTGCTCATCAACACGCTGACACCACCGGATCTGCTGCAATTCTATCTCGCCGATTCCAGTGCGAGCGTTGCGGTCACTGAGGCCGAATTCGTGGCGCGTTTCAACGCCGAGGCTTGCAAGGACACGGATCTGCGCACCTTGATCGTGGTGAATGGCGAGATCGGCGCTCACGCCGCGCCGCATGCGGTTCGAGCGGCGAGCTGGCTTGGGGAATTTCCAGCCGAGCTCACTGAGGCCGACACCGACCGCAACGAGATGGCGTTCTGGATGTACTCCTCCGGCTCGACCGGCCGGCCCAAGGGCATCGTGCATCTGCAGCACGACATGGCCTATAGCGAGCTCGCCTTCGCGCAGAACGTCTTGAGGCTGACACCTGACGACATCTGCTTCTCCGTGCCGAAGATTTTCTTCGCCTATGGGTTCGGCAACTCCGTCACCTTCCCGTTCTCGGCGGGCGCGGCGACGCTGCTGCTGCCGGGCCAGCCCAAGCCCGCGGCGATCTTCGCGGCGATCGAGCAATACAGGCCGACGGTCTTCTTCGGCCTGCCGACGCTCTACACATCCCTCACCAAGGCCGAAGGCGGGAGCAAGACGAATTTTTCGTCGCTGCGCATGGCGCTGTCCGCGGCCGAAGTGCTGTCGGCGGACGTCTTCAACGGCTGGAAGACGCTCACGGGGCTCGAGATCGTCGAAGGCCTCGGCTCGACCGAGGTGCTGCACATTTATCTGTCCAACCGGCCCGAGCAGAAGAAGCTCGGCGCCGCCGGCCTGCGCGTGCCCGGCTACGAGGTGAGCTTGCGCGACAGCGACGGACGCGACGTCGCCGACAACGAGGAGGGCATCTTGTGGGTGCGCGGCGATTCCAACACGCCGCTATACTGGAACAGGCCGGACAAATCCGCCGAGACCATTCGCGAGGGCGGCTGGATCTACACCGGCGACCGCTTCGTCAGGGATAGCGACGGCTTCCACTTCTTCCGCGGCCGCGCCGATGATCTGATCAAGATCTCCGGCCAGTGGGTGTATCCGCTCGAGGTCGAGCTGTGCCTCGCCGACCACCCAGATATCCGCGAATGCGCCGTGTTCGCGGCCGAGCTGCCGGATCGGCGCATGACACTGAAAGCGGTGGTGGTGATGAACAGCCGCGCCGCCGACCGGAGCGAGGCGACGCGGCGACTCCAGGACTATGTGAAGGGCAAGCTCTTGCCCTACAAATATCCGCGCGAGGTGATCTTCATCGACGAGCTGCCCAAGACGGGCACGGGGAAGATCGATCGGCAGGCGTTGTTGCGGATGTGAGGCAATCGTTTCGTCACACAACCGGTGTCGTCGCCCGGCTCGACCGGGCGATCCAGTACTCCGAGACGACAGTAGTTCACCGAGAAGCCGCGGCGTACTGGATTCCCCGCCTTCGCGGGGAATGACACCTTCATAATTGCAACGGCAGTGCCTTGGCCACGCACTCCCCTCACCCGCCCTTCCCCAGATGCTCCAGCGCATCCTCGGCCCGCAGCGGCACCCTTGACGCCTCGTTGTTGAGATCGACGAGCTGCGTCAGAAGCCCCATGAGCGTCTTGCGATCGGCGGGCTTGAGCGGCTCCAGCATGCGCGCCTGCGCACGTTCGACGGCGGGAATGATCTCGCGCAGGATCGCTGCGCCTGACTTGGTCAGATAGAGCAGCTTGATCCGCTTGTCCTCGGGGGCCGGCTTGCGCTCGACGAAATCCTTGACCTGCAGCCGCTCGATCACGCTGCCGAGCGTGGAGCGGTCGAAGGCGATCACCGCCGACAGCCGCGTCGCATCGATGCCG
Organism: Bradyrhizobium sp. BR 10289; assembly: GCF_019455385.1. Lineage (GTDB taxonomy): Bacteria > Pseudomonadota > Alphaproteobacteria > Rhizobiales > Xanthobacteraceae > Bradyrhizobium. The sequence continues at coordinate 144,505 of NZ_JACOFR010000012.1, read as the reverse complement.
GGATGGGTGTGGATCGCGATCAGCGCCGCATATTGCACCGGCGTCAGGTCGAACGCCTTGCACTCCTCCATGAAGATCGACACCGCGATCTGCTGCATGCGCCGGAACAGATAGCCCGGTGCGGCATAGACGGCGTCGATCGTGATCGGAGCAGGCTTACTCGGCATCGGGCTGCTTCTCCGGCGCGGCATTGGCGAACGCCGGCAGCGCCTTCGCCGCGGCCTCGGCCTTGAGCAGGCGTGGATAGGCCGAGACGTCGACGCCGAAGCGGCGCGCGTTCGCAAGCTGCGGCACCAGGCAGAGATCGGCGAGCGTCGGCGCATCGCCGAAGCAGAACGGCCCCGTCTCGTCCTTGATCAGCGTCTCGCAGGCGGACAGGCCCTCACGATTGACCCAGGCGGCCCAGTCCTGGACCTTCTCTTCGGCGAGGCCAAGTTCACGCAGCCGTGCCAGCACCTTCAAATTCTGCACGGGGTGCGTGTCGCAGGCGATCGCCAGCGCGAACGCCCGCACCTTGGCGCGGCGCAGCGGATCCTTCGGCAGCAGCGGCGGATTGGGATGCGTCTCGTCGAGCCATTCGATGATGGCGACCGATTGGGTGAGAACTTCACCGCCCTCCTCCAGCGCGGGCACCAGGCCCTGCGGATTGATGGCGAGATAGGCGGGCGCGCATTGCTCGCCCTTGCGAAGGTGATGCGGCAGGTGCTCGGCACCGAGGCCCTTGAGGTTCAGCGCGATCCGCACGCGATAGGCGGCGCTGGAGCGGAAATAGCCGTGCAGCTTCATCGGAACCCTCCCGTTTCGTTCTTGTTCGTCACGTTGACGCTATCTAGATCGTCAGTATACTGTCAATCAACAAAACGAACGGGAGCCGCCCATGGAAGCCGTGACCAAGACGCCGGAACGCGAGGCGTTCTACAAGAAGATCGACGGCGAGAATCTCACCGCGCTGTGGACGGTGATGAGCGATCTGATCACGCCGGAGCCCAGAAGCGCCTGCCGCCCGCATCTGTGGAAGTTCGACACCATCCGCGACTACATGACGGAGGCCGGCAAGCTGATCACCGCCAAGGAAGCCGAGCGGCGCGTGCTGGTACTGGAAAATCCGGGCCTGCGCGGCCAGTCCAAGATCACGACCTCGCTCTATGCCGGCGTGCAGATGGTGGTGCCCGGCGACGTCGCGCCGGCGCACCGGCACAGCCAGTCGGCGCTGCGTTTCGTGCTCGAAGGCAAGGGCGCCCACACCGCCGTCGACGGCGAGCGCACCGCGATGGAGCCCGGTGACTTCATCATCACGCCGTCGATGACCTGGCACGATCATTCCAACGAGACCGACCAGCCGATGTTCTGGCTCGACGGCCTCGACATCCCGCTGGTGCAGTTTTTCGACTGCTCGTTTGCGGAAGGCGCGAAGGAAGACCAGCAGAGGATCACAAAGCCCGCGGGCGACAGCTTTGCGCGCTACGGCCACAATCTGCTGCCGGTCGACGTGAGGCGGTCCTCGAAGACATCGCCGATCTTCAGCTATCCCTATGTCTACACCCGCGAGGCGCTGGAAAAAGCCAGGACGAGCCAGGAATGGGACGCCTGCCACGGGCTGAAGCTGAAATTCAGCAACCCCGAGACCGGCGATTTCGCGATGCCGACCATCGGCACCTTCATCCAGCTGCTGCCGAAGGGGTTTGCGACCGCGCGTTATCGGTCGACGGATGCGACGGTGTTCTGCCCGATCGAAGGCAGGGGCCGCAGCCGCATCGGCGATGCCGTCTTCGAATGGGGCCCACGCGATCTGTTCGTGGTGCCGAGCTGGCAATGGGTCACGCACGAGGCGGATGACGATGCGGTGCTGTTCAGCTTCTCGGACCGCCCGGTGCAGCAGAAGCTGGATCTGTTTCGCGAGGATCGCGGGAACGCGTGACGGGACTAGTTTCGTAGCGTGGGCAAAGGCGCACTTGCGCCGTGCTCGCGTCTTCGCGATTCATAAAGGGATCGTGGGCACGTTTCGCTTTGCCCACCCTACGGCAGCGGTGCCTGTGGCTACCGCCAGTGCAGCAGCTTGATCTCCAGCCAGCCGATCACCTTGCCGACCGCCAATCCAAACACCGACAGGATCACCACGCCCGCGAGCAGCTGATCGGTCTGCATCAGATTGCCGGCCTGCAGCACGAAGGCGCCGATGCCGTATTGCGCGCCGATCATCTCGGCGCTGACGACGAGCAGCAGCGCCACCGAGGCGGTGATGCGGAAGCCGGCGAGAATGGCGGGCAGCGCGCCGGGCCAGATCACCTTGCGCACGATGGTGGCGAAGGGGACGTTGAAACTCTGCGCCATGCGGATCAGGTTGCGCGGCACCGCGTCGACGCCGCTATAGACCGAGATCGCGGTCGAGAAGAACACGCCGAGCGCAATGGTCGCGATCTTCGGCTCTTCGCCGATCCCGAGCCAGAGGATCAAAAGCGGCAGCAGCGCGATTTTCGGGATCGGGAATAGCGCGGAGATGAAGGTGATGCCGACGCTGCGCGCCAGCCTGGACAGGCCGATGGCGAAGCCGACGGCAACGCCGGCCGCCGTTCCCAGCATCCAGCCAACGCCGATGCGCAGCAGCGATGCGGACAGGTGCTGCCAGAGTGCACCCGATAGCGCGAGCTCGTAGATCGCGCGCACGATCGCCGACGGCGCCGGCAGAAACAGCGGATTGACGAGACCTGCGCTGCCCGCCGCCTGCCAGATCGCGATGACCAGGGCGAGCGCGATCCAGCCGCCGAAGCGGCTCGACGCGGGCACGAAGCCGGCGCCGCGAAACCTGACGCGCCGCGTCGTCTCGTCCTTTGCCGGTAGCCCAGCGCGATCAAGCATGCTGAACCTCGCGCTCGGCATCGATCGCCTCGTTGCGGATCAGCGACCAGATCTGGTTCTGCAGCGCGAGCAGTTTTTCGCGCGCGGCGGCTTCGCCGCGCTCAGTGCGCGTCATCGGCACCGCCACCACCTCGCGGATGCGGCCCGGCCGGCGCGACAGCACCACGATGCGGTCCGCGAGCCGGGCCGCTTCCTCGAGATTGTGGGTGACATAGACCGCGCCCATGCAGCCATCGGCGAGCAGGCGGACGAAATCTTCCATCAACAGCTCGCGCGTTTGCGAATCCAGCGCGGACAGCGGCTCGTCCATCAGCAGGATCGCTGGTCTCACTGCAAGCGCGCGCGAAATGCCGACGCGCTGGCGCATGCCGCCGGAGAGCTGCTTGGGATAGGTCGCGCGAAAATCGGTCAGACCGGTGCGGCGCAAGGCGTCGTCGACCAGCCCGCGGCGCTGCGTGGCCGAAAGCTGCGTGTGCAGCAGCGGGAATTCGACGTTCTCCTCCACCGTCGCCCAGGGCAGCAAGGCAAAATCCTGGAACACGAAGGTGAGCGGATTAAGGCTGTCCGCCGGCGGCGCGCCACGCAGCTCGGGCGTGCCTGATGTCGGCTGCAACAGCCCGCCGAGGATCGACAGCAGCGTGCTCTTGCCGCAGCCGGAGGGACCGACGATCGCGACCACTTCGCCCGCGCCGACGGTGAAGGAGACGTCGTCGAGCACGGCGAGATCGCCGAAGCGGTGGGAGATGTGGTTGGCGATCAGGTCCATGAGCTACGCGCTCCCACCGTCGACCCGTCATCCTGAGGTGCGAGCATTGCGATGCGAACGCATCGCAATGGGAGCCTCGAAGGATGAACGGCCCCGCCGCATCCGGGCCGTGCATCCTTCGAGGCTTGCCTTGCGGAAGACCGCAAGTCGAGCACCTCAGGATGACGGGGTGAGAGAACGGTTCGCATCAATCAATCCGCCTTCACAAAATCCTTGGCGATGATCGCATTCGCATCATAACCCTTGTCCGCGAAGCCCTGCTCCTGGAGCCACTTGATCTGGTTGTCGACGTTCTTCACGTCCAGCTTGCCGTCGGGATCGATATAGGCGCAATTGCCGACCACCTGCTCGACCGGCAGATTGGTGTATTTGGCGATGATCTCCAGCAACGGCTTGGTCTGCTCGTTGATCGGGGCGACGCCGTCCTTCATCGAAGCCAGAATGACGTCGTGATATTCGCGATCGGCTTTCGCGAGCACGCCGAGAAATTTCGTCACCAGAGCCTTGTTGGTCATCGTCTTCGGGGACGCGAACACCGCGCCGAGCTGCCAGGGCGTCTCGTCGCCGACCCAACCCAGAAACTTCGCGCCGCCCTCGTCCATCAGCCTTCGCGCGGTGGAGATCGGCAGCAGCGCCGCATCGACGGTCTCGCCCTTCAGCGCGGCCGCGGCATTCGACAGCGATTGCAGCGGGACGATCTTCACATCCGCGAGCTTGAAACCGTATTTGTCGGCGAGCAGGCCGAGCGAATAATGAAAGCTCGATCCGACCTGCGTCATCGCCACGCGCTTGCCGGCGAGATCCTTCGGCGTCTTCAGCCCGGCCGCATAGGCGTTGTTGCTGGCGAAATAGCCGATCAGGGGATAGCCGGCCTTTTCGCGGCTCATGCCGCCGATCACCTTCAGCACGCCCTTGCCGGCGAGATTGTAGAGACCGGCGGTGAAGGCGGTGACGCCGAAATCGACGTCGCCCGAGGTCGTGGCGACCGCGATCGGCTGCGCCGCGTCGAAGAATTTCAGCTCGACGTCGAGACCGGCCTCGCGGAAATAGCCCTTATCCTGGGCGATGAAAACGGGCGCGGAGGACGACAGGCGGAGCACCCCGACCTTGGCCTTGAGCGCATCTTCGGCACGGGCCGTGCCCAGCGCCGTGATCGCCATCAGGCCCACAAGCGCGAGCCGCGCAATCCCGATCATCCCGTTTCCTCTCGCTCTCTTCGCCGTTCTGTTACAGCTGTCACAAACCTTCGGGCACCGCCTGATCGCGCCCGATGAAGGCGCCCTGTTGTTTCAACGTTTCCTGCAACTTTTCAATGGCGATTTCGCGCGGAATGCGATTTCCGGAGAGCGCCAGCGCCGCGGCGGAACCGGCGGCCTCGCCCATCACGAAGCAGGCCCCGGACACCCGGGCCGCCGACTGGCCCTCATGGGTCATCGAGGCGCAGCGGCCGGCGACCAGGAGGTTGTCGACGCCCTCGGGCACCAGCATGCGGTAGGGCAATTCGTTATAGCCGCGCGATTCCGGGATCGGCGGGAAGGTGAAGACGACATCGCCGGGAACATGGGCCTCGATCGGCCAGCCGTTGACGCCGATGGAATCCTCGAACGAGGCGCAGCCCAGCACATCCTGGCCGCTGAGCTGGTAGCCACCCTTGATGCGGCGGGTCTCGCGGATGCCGAGCTGCGGCGGCAGGTCGACGATGTAGGACTTTTCGAAGCCCGGCACGGTGCTGCGCAAAAACTCGTACGCCGCGAGCGCCTGCTTGCGGCCCTCGATCTCGCCGCGGGTGAGATCGTCGGGCTCGACGCCGTTGATGGCGTGGCCGTCCTCGCGCGCCACTTGCGTGAAATTGACCCGCCATTCGATGCCGGATTTTTGCGGCCGCACGATCGCGCTCTTGCGCGGGAATGTGTGGGTGCCTGCGGCGAGCGCCTTCTCCATCAATTGCGGGATGGTGCGCCAGGCATCGCCCGCCTTCTCCGGATCGATGCCGTTGAGACGCAACATCATCGACGGGTACATCGGATGACCGTGCTCATCGCCGATCTCGAACGGCGCCCCGGCCCAGACCGCGAGGTCACCGTCACCGGAGCAGTCGATGAAAATCTCCGCGCGCACCGCTTGGCGTCCGGCCTTGGTCTCGACCAGCAGCGCATCGATGCGGCGGTCGTCGCCCATCACGACGCCGGCGCCGAGCGCATGAAAGAGGATATTGACCTTGTGGCTGGCGAGGAGCCCGTCGGCGGCGATCTTGTAGGCCGCGGTGTCGTAGGCCTGGGCGAACACCTTGCCGAGGATCAGGTGCGGCGTGTTGAGACCGTTGAGCCGGTCGATCCGCGACAGCAGCTCGGACGCCATGCCCTGCACCAGCCGGTGGGCCTGGCCGTAGACATTGCCATGCAGGCCGCAGAAATTGGTGACGCCGGCAGCTGTCCCCATGCCGCCGAGAAAGCCGTAACGCTCGATCAGCAGGGTCTTGCGTCCCGCGCGTGCGGCTGAGGCTGCGGCGACGATTCCGGCCGGGCCGCCGCCAAGCACGACGACTTCATATTCGCCGTAGAGCGGCACCTTGCGTGCCGGTTCTTCGATCGTCATGGCCCGCATGGCGCGTTCCTTCCCGGAATCTGGTTCGAACTGGATCACGGATTACCCGGCGGTCCTCATCCTCGCAAGATCGCGGTTGCTCGCCATCGGTGAACCTGAGACAAGGGCGGCCATGAATTCGATCATCGTCAGGTACTGCTTCGCGACCTCTATTGCCCTCGCGCTGTCGGCCGTTCCCGCCGCCGCACTGGAGCAGAACTGCCGCTTCATCCAGAGCAAGCCCGATCGCGAGGCCTGCTACAAGCGGCAGGAGGAAGAGCTCGAGGCGAAGCGCAAGCCGCCCGCGCCCGCCGGCGAGAGCGATACGCTCCAGTCACTCCGCCAGATGCGGCAGGACGATGACGCCGTGTATCGCAGCATCAACAACATCTGCCGCGGCTGCTGAAGCTCAGCCTTTGCCACCGCCCCAATTCGCTGCCCGCTTCTCGGCGAACGAGGCCAGTCCCTCTGCCGCCTCCGCACTCTGGCGCTTCAGCGAGTGCAGCTGGACGAGCCGCTTATAGGCGGCATCGTCCACTGCCATGCCGCCGAACGAGCTCTCCAGCGCGAGGCGCTTGGTCTCGGCCATCGCCTCCGGCCCGTTGGCCAGTAGTTGATCGACCACCTTGGCGCCGGCGGATTCGAGATCGGCGAGCGGTACCACGTCGTGGACGAGGCCGATGCGGCGGGCCTCCTCGGCGCCGAAGCGCTCACCGGTGAGTGCGTAACGGCGGACCTGCCGCACGCCAATGGCATCGCAGAGCTGCGGAATGATGATGGCGGCCGTCAGGCCCCAGCGTACCTCGGTAATGGAGAACAGCGCGTTGTCAGCGGCGATCACGACGTCGCAGGCTGCAATGACACCCGTGCCGCCGCCAAAGCAGCCGCCTTGCACCAGCGCGACGGTCGGGATCGGCAACGTGTTGAGGCGCTGCACGGCTTCGAAAGTCGCCCGGGATGCCGCCTCGTTCGCCTCGGCCGATTGCGGCCTGACGCCATTGATCCATTTGAGGTCGGCGCCGGCCTGGAAATGCTTGCCGTTGCCCTTGAGCACGACGATGCGCAGGTTCGGCTTCTTGGCCAGATCATCCATGGCCGCCAGCACGCCTGCGATAAGCGCGCCGTCATAGGCGTTGTTCACCTCGGGCCGGTTCAGCGTAACGGTGGCAACGCCGCGCGTATTCAAGGTCCACAGGACGGGGTTGGCAGTCATCGGCAAGCCTCCGGTCATCTTGTTGGCCGCGCACTATGGCCGAGGCCATGTGTGCCGATCCATATCTTTCCAGCGTGGGGCGGCCGCGTCCATCGCATGGCGGCTTGTGTCATGCTGCCGCCGGGCGGCATCCAAGGACCAGGGACGAGACATTTATGCGCATCTGCATTTTCGGCGCGGGCGCCGTCGGCAGCCATATCGCGGTACGGCTGGCGCGCGCCGGCCATGACGTCGGCTGCGTGATGCGGGGAGCGCATCTCGAAGCCGTCCGGGCCAATGGACTCAAGCTGCGCGTCGGCGATTCCGAGGTCACCGCCAAGGTGAACGCGTCGGGCGATCCGGCCCAGCTCGGTCCGCAGGACGTCGTGATCTCGACGCTAAAGGCGACGGCCTTGACCGGGCTGGTCGCCAGCCTCAAGCCGCTGCTGCAGGACGATACCGCCATCGTGTTCGCGCAGAACGGCATTCCCTGGTGGTACGGTATCGGCCTGCCGCCGCGGCACCCGACGCCGCCGGACATATCCTTCCTCGATCCGGGCGGACGGCTACGCGCCTGCATCCCGAAAGAGCGGATCATCGGTGGCGTGATCTTCTCGTCCAACGAGGTGACCACGCCGGGCGTGGTGCAAAACCTGACGCCCGACCGCAATCGCCTTTTGATCGGCGAATGCGACGACCGCAATTCCGAGCGCATCACAAAGCTGCGCGGCGCCTTCAACGACGCGCGGCTGGAATCGCCGCCGGTGGCCGAGATCCGTGAGGCGATCTGGTCAAAGCTACTGACCAACATGTCGCTCTCGGTGCTGTGCCTGCTGACGGGCCAGACCGCACGCGGCGTCCGCGACGACCCCGCCTTCACCGAGGTGATCCCGCGCATGCTGAACGAGGCCAACGACATTGCCCAGCACTTCATCCCGGAGGTCAAGCGGGTGACGCGCAGCGGCCCCGCCCCGAACCACAAGCCGTCGCTGCTGCAGGATTACGAGCTCGGCCGCGCCATGGAGATCGACGTGCTGGTGAAGGCGCCCGCCGCCTTCGCGCGCACCGCCGGCCTGTCGACGCCGACGCTGGACCTGATCGCCGCGCTCGCGATCCAGAAGGCGCGCGACAAGGGGCTTTATTCGGCCTGAGTTTTAGGCGAGCCGATCGATCCAGGCGGCGAGCGCGTCGAGCACCTCCGCCAGCGCGTCGTCGTTGGTGCGACCGGACTTCTTCAGCACCGCAAAGGAATGATCGCCGCCTTCGACCTCGTGCAGCGTCGCCTTCGAGCCAAGCGAAGCGACGACGGGCTTGAGCAGGCCGAGATCGGCCAGCCCGTCGCGTGTGCCTTGCAGGAACAGCATCGGGATATTGACCTCGGCCAGATGCGCGGCGCGCTCGGCCGACGGCTTCTTGTCGGCATGCAGGGGAAAGCCGAGGAAGGCGAGCCCTTTGACCTCGGGCAGCGGCGCCTTGGCCTGCGCCTGCGAGGTCATGCGCCCGCCGAACGATTTTCCGCCCGCCACGAGCTTCAGCCCTGGACACAGCCGCAAAGCCTCCGCGACCGCCGCACGGACGGCGGCGTGCGCAACCGCCGGCTGGTCGGGACGGCCTTGTTTGTTTTCCATGTAGGGAAAATTGAAGCGCAGCGTCGCGATGCCGCGCTCGCTGAGGTCCGCCGCAATCTTCTCCATCGAGGCATGCCGCATGTCGGTGCCGGCACCGTGTGCCAGCACGTAGCAGGCGCGCGCATGGGCGGGTCTCATCAGGATCGCGGAGACCGTGCCGACGCGATCGATGTCGAGCTTGAGCTCTTGAGTTTTGGCAGCCACAATCAACCATCCCGACAAAGGCGTTTCCGGGCGCCTTGGTAGCGTCACCGGCGCAGCCTGAAAACACAATAATTGCAGCGGCCTGCTGGCCTACCAAGCCGCAAAGTGGAATCAACCGAGGTGACCATGTCCTACCGCTCCTCCTGGATGACCGAAGAGCTCGATGTCTTCCGCGATCAGTTCCGGAAATATCTGGCCAAGGATTTGGCGCCGCATGCCGAGAAATGGCGCGCGCAGAAGATGGTCGATCGCTTCGCCTGGCGCGGACTCGGCGAGATGGGTGCGCTGCTGGCGAGCGTGCCGGAGGAATATGGCGGCTTGGGTGCGACCTTCGCCTATGACGCAGCGGTGCTGGACGATCTCGAGAGCACGGTGCCGGAGCTGACCACCGGCGTCTCCGTTCACAGCGCCATCGTCGCCCACTACATCCTCAATTACGGCTCGGAGGAGCAGAAGAAGCGCTGGCTGCCGAAGATGGCCTCGGGCGAGATGGTCGGCGCCATCGCCATGACCGAGCCCGGCACCGGCTCGGATTTGCAGGCGGTCAAGACCACGGCCAAGAAGCAGGGCAATTCCTACGTCATCAACGGCCAGAAGACGTTCATCACCAACGGCCAGGCCGCCGATCTCGTCATCGTGGTGGCGCGCACGGGCGAGGCCGGGGCCAAAGGCATCTCGCTGATCGTGGTCGAGACCGCAGGTGCGGACGGCTACAAGCGCGGGCGCAACCTCGACAAGATCGGCCTGCACGCCTCCGATACGTCGGAGCTGTTCTTCGACAATGTCACCGTGCCGCCGGAAAACCTGCTCGGCAAGGAAGAGGGCCAGGGTTTTGTCCAGCTGATGCAGCAATTGCCGCAGGAGCGGCTCGCGCTCGCGGTCGGCGCCGTCGCCGCGATGGAGCGCGCCGTCAAGCTCACCGTCGACTACACCAAGGAGCGGAAGGCGTTCGGCAAGCCGCTGCTGGATTTCCAGAACACCGCCTTCACGCTGGCCGAGCGCAAGACCGAAGCGATGATTGCCCGCGTCTTTGTCGACTGGTGCATCGAGCGTCTCGTCGCAAAAGATCTCGACACCGTCACTGCGTCGATGGCGAAATACTGGTGCTCGGACAAGCAGGTGCAGACCGCCGACGAATGCCTCCAGCTGTTCGGCGGCTACGGCTACATGCAGGAATACCCGATCTCGCGCATCTTCATCGATTCCCGCATCCAGAAGATCTATGGCGGCACCAACGAGATCATGAAGCTGCTGATCGCGAGATCGCTGTAGGGCCGGCTATTTCATCCGCTTATCGGCAGCGATGAAGTCGATGAAGGTCCTGACCTTCGCGGAGAGGTATTTGCGGCTCGGATAGACCGCGAACAGCCGGCCCTCGAAGACGACCACCTCAGGCAGGGTGTGCACGAGACGTCCGGCGGCGATGTCGTCGGCGACCAGCCATTTCGGCAGGAAGGCGAAGCCCATGCCTTCCAGCACGGCCATATGCAGCAGCGTCTCGTTGCCGCTGCGCAGGACCGGGTTGAGCTTGACGGTCTCGACCGTGCCGTTCGTCTTCAAGGAGAAGCTTTCGCCCGGATAAAGCGCGTAGTGCAACAGGGGCTGGCCGGAGAGATCGGCGAAGGTCTTCGGACGGCCCACGCGTTTGAGGAAAGCGGGCGCAGCCACCAGGTAGAACGGCACGTTGGTGATGGGACGCGCGATCAATGACTCATCCGGCGCTGCGGTCGCGCGCAAGGCGAGATCGAAGCCCTCCTCCACGAGATTGACAAGCCGGCCGCTGAGATCGACATCGAGGCACACCTCCGGATAGCGGGCCTGGTAATCCGCCAGCACGCCCGCGAAGATCGTATTCGCCATCCACACCGGCGCGGTCAACCGCAGCCTGCCACGCGGAACGACGGTCGCGTTGCTGACGGCGGCCTCGACCTCGTCGAGCGAATCCAGCATCTGCCGCGCCTGCTCGAAATAGAGCGCGCCGCTCTCGCTCAGGCTGACCCGCCGGCTGGTCCGGTTGAGCAGACGCGTGCCCAGCCGTTGCTCGAGCTGCATGACATGCTTGCTCGCCATGGCCGGCGAGATGCGCAGGCGCTCGGCCGCAGACGCAAAGCTTTTGAGCTCCGCGACCAGGCAGAACACCCTCATGCTGACCAGAGAATCCATGAAATCATCAACATCCAGGAAAGGAACCCATCCCGGAACACATAATGATCAAATAAGGCGAAACCATCAAATGGTGGCAACCCTCACATTCCGGAGAAGCCACCCATGTCCACCGCCACCTTCGAGACCGCCCCCGCCGGGCGCCCCCTTCGCATCGGCCTCTGGACCGCGCAGGCCCTGATCGCCTTCGTCTTCATCTCGGCCGGGTTCATCAAGCTGACCACGCCGATTCCCCAGCTGGCCGCGATGATGCCTTGGGCCGGGCAATATTCCGAAACCTTCGTCCGCTCCATCGCTCTGGTCGATCTCGCTGGCGGGATCGGCATCCTGCTGCCGGCGCTGACGCGGATCCTGCCGGGGCTGACAGTGGTAGCCGCGCTGGGCTGCTCCGTATTGCAGGTGATCGCGCTCGTCTTCCACCTCTCGCGCGGCGAGGCGCCGGTGACGCCGCTCAATGTCGTCCTGCTCGCGCTCAGCCTGTTCGTGTTGTGGGGCCGGAGCCGCAAGGCGCCGATCACGCCGCGCCAGTTCTGAGCGTCGGCCGCCATGATCTCAGCGAAAGGATGGTCCCGCAGGGGCCTGCTCGCGGGGACCGCGATCCTCACGGCTGGCGGCACCGCCGCCGCCAAGGAGGATCGCCTCGCAGACGGCGTCGTGATCCTGATCGACAGCAACGAGCCCTATGTCATGGGTCACGCGATCAGCTATTCGGCGAACCTGTCCAAGCATTTTGCCGACAGGGGTGCGCGATTGCTGATCGAGGTCGTCGCCAACGGCAAGGGCATCGACGTCTTCCGCGCCGACAAGACGCCGCTGGTCGAGCCGCTGGCGACGCTGCGGCAATCGCTGCCGAACCTCAGCTACAGCATGTGCGCCTCGTCCAAGGCGATCGCCGAAGCCAAGGAGCATATCTCTATCCCGCTGATCGCAGGCGCGAGCCTCGTGCCGTTCGGCATCGGGCGCGTCGTCGACCTGCAGTTGAAGGGGTGGGCCTACATTCATGCGTGAGAGACCTCATGCATTGTCGCGGCGATCGATCCTGATCGCTGCGCCGGCCTATCTCGCTTGCCTGCGCGCAGGCCACGCGCAGGAAAGCTGGCCCCCGGTGTTCGAAGCCGGTCGCAGCCAGTTCACGGTCGTGCGGCCGCGCGCGGCGATGCCGCCGATCCGGCTTGCCGATCTTCACGGCAAGGACGTGGCGGTGACGGCGAAGCCGGGCCGCATCACCCTCGTCAATTTCTGGGCGACGTGGTGCGCGGCCTGCCGGCTCGACCTGCCGACGCTGGCAAGCCTCGCAAGCTCGCGGCCAGACCGGATCGACATCGTCGCGATCTGCACCGACACCAAGGACCTCGCAAAAATCCGCAAATTTCTCGGCGGCCTCGCCGTGCAGAACCTCGCCTGCTATGCCGACGCCCATGGCGCGGCGGCGGAAACATCCAAGGCGATGTTTCCGCTGGTCGGCATGCCCATCACCTATCTCGTCGGAACGAGCGGCGTCGTCGAGGGCTACATCGCAGGCGCCCCCGACTGGCTCTCACCCGCCGGCGCGCGCCTGCTGCAATTCTATCGCGAGCAAAGCTGATCGAATTAATTCGGATGCCACCAGCGGCCGCCGATGACGACGCCCTCGGACACGATCTTGCGATCCCCGATCAAGTGCTCGCCGACGACGTCCTCGTAGTCGAACTGGCCTTGTTTGACCGAGATCAGCGTGGCATCGCCGACGCTGCCCGGCTTGAGGCTGCCGAGCTCGGGACGCCGCAGCGCCATCGCCGCATTCACGGTCGAGGCCGCAACCACGTCGGACAGCTCCATGCCCATGCACAAGAATTTCGACATGGTCGTGACCTGGTCGTAGGCGGGGCCATCGATGCAAAGCTGGTGGATATCGGAGGAGATCGTGTCCGGATAGAAGCCGTTGGCGAGCATCGCGCGCGCGGTCTTGAACGCGAACGAGCCCTTGCCGTGGCCGATGTCGAACAGCACGCCACGCTCGCGCGCATCCAGCACCGCCTTCTTCACCGTACCCTGCGCCGTCGCCGGCGTGTTCGGGAACGGGCGGAACGCATGGGTGAGGATGTCGCCGGGACGCAGGCGGCCGATCACCTCTTCATAGCTCGGCGGCGGATGGTCGATATGCGCCATCAGGGGCATGCCGACTTCGTTCGCGACCTCGAGCGCGATGTCGAGCGGCACCGCCCCCGACGTGCCGGAGGAGTGCAGGCCGACGCGGACCTTGATGCCGACGATGAGGTCGCGGTTTTCGTCGGCCACCTTGGCGGCCTCGATCGGGTTCATCAGCCTGAGCTCCTCGCTCTCGCCGACCATGATCCGGTGCGAGAAGCCGAAGATGCCGGCATGGGAGACGTGGAGATAAGCGAGGATGCGGACCTGGCTCGGCTCGATCACATGCTTGCGAAAGCCGGCAAAGTTGCCGGGCCCGGCGCTGCCCGTATCGACCGACGTGGTGACGCCGGAGGCGCGGCAGAACTCCTCGGCATCGATGCCGAGCGAGGTACCGCCCCAATAGACGTGGGTGTGGAGGTCGATCAGCCCGGGCGTCACGATGAACTGCGAGACATCGCGCACCTCCGTGCCCGGATCCGCCTTGAGCCCGCTGCCGACAGCGGCCACCTTGCCGCCCGCGAAGGCAACATCGGTCACGGCGTCGAGCTTCTGGGACGGGTCGACCACACGGCCGCCGCGCAGGATCAAGTCGAAAGGCATCATTATCTCCGGATAGGGCAGGCAGGGACCGGGCTGGAAGGGGTACTTCCAGCCCGGTCGCCTCTGTTAGCAATTTTCGCGCCGTTCAAGCAAATCAACGGCGATCAATGCCCGTTGGGCCTGCGATCCGCGCGCGGCGCCCCTGGCCCTCGTTGTCGTTGTTCCTGGTTCAGCGATTGCGTCAGTGTTTACGCCTTGGCGTTCGCTTTGGCCTCATTCGGCGCGCGCTCCTGCAGGGCAGCCCTCTGGTCGCGCAAATTGGCTTATTTCGTGAACGTATTGGCGACCCTGCGGGAGCGAAGCAGATACATGATCCAGACCGCGGCACTGATCGCACCGACTATGGTTTGTCCGATCTGTCCAGGCTCGACGATGAAAAAATCGCTGAAAGGACGGCTCAGGGCGGCGGAAAAGAACGATGCGACGAAGAGCAGATCGACGAACGGCATCAGCACCGCGCAGATCGCCTGCACGATGAAGAAGGCTGGAAACCGGTGCGAACGCATGAACATGAGCACCGTTGTCAAGATCGCGAAGCCGATCATGGCGGCATTGATCAGCATCTCGGTCCAGATGACGGTCGGAGCAAAAGTCCAAACGTCGTCGGTGATCGACTGCACATATTGTACGACGTTGAAGACGAGGCGTAGGATTCCCATGACCTGGCCGAACGCGAGAAGCGCGAGCCAGCCACTGATGCCGGTCATGTCGGGTTGAACATCTCTGAACGCGGCAGCGTCTTCGGCTGGGACGGTAGGCTCCCGAACGGCGTCAGCCGGTAGCGGTGCCGGATCCGCCAGCTGCGGTCGAAGAAGCTGCTCCGCGATCTCGCGCACCTCCGCGACCGGCTTCCAGCTTTCCAGCCCCTCCCGCCAGACCAGCACGCGCTGCCAATCCGCGATGCGAGCCAGGAGTGGAAGCAGCTCCGAAACCGGCATCGGACCGCGCTTCCGACCGCCGTCCGCGTAGAACCACAAATCCGCCATGCCGACGCCCCCGCACCCGACCATATTCTAGCCGGCTATCGGCACACGTCACGATAGAAAACGATTGGAAGGGGGCCCGGCACCGCGCTCGTGGCGACGCATAAGTCTCGAAAAAATGGCGATCCCGGCATGACTCGAACATGCGACCTACGGTTTAGGAAACCGCCGCTCTATCCGGCTGAGCTACGGGACCGCGGAACCCGCCGATAAGGCGGGTTGCCTGGAGGTGTACATATCAAAGCGAGGGCCGAATCGGAAGCCCTCGCCGCGATCAATGCGATCGTCGGCGGGTAGCCTTACGCCCTGATATTGTTGTCCTTCACCACCTTGCCCCAGATGGCGACCTGCTTGTCGAAGAAGGTCTTGAAGGCGGGCCCGTCCTCGAGCAGCAGCGTCATCTGCTGGGTCTCCTTGAGCTGGGCGGCGGTCGCCGGCTCGCTCAGGATCTCCTTCGACGCCGCTGCAAGGCCCGCGACGATGTCAGGCGGCGTGCCTGTCGGCGCGAAGATACCCCACCAGGCGAGCGTCTCGAAATCCGGAAAGCCGGCCTCGATCGCGGTCGGGGTGTCCGGCAGGCCCGGCAGGCGCTCGCGGCCGAGCTGCAGGATCGGACGCAGCATGTTGGTGCCGAGCTGGGCTGCGACCAGCGCCGCCGATCCCGCGATGAGATCGACATGGCCGCCGAGCACGTCGTTCATGGCAGGTCCCCCGCCGCGATAGGGCACGTGCATGATCTCGACGCCGGCCCTATTGCCGAGCACGGTCATGGCGAGATGGCCGAGCGTGCCGATGCCGACGGAGGCGTATTTCACCGCGCCCGGCGTCGCCTTGCAGGCGGCGACCACATCGGCAAAGCTCTTGTAGGGGCGGCTGGCGCCGGCCGCGATCACGTAAGGCGCGGTGCCGACCAGCAGCACCGGCATCAGCTCGCGCTCGACATCGACGGGCGGCTTGTCGAGGATAGCAGGGATCACCGCGTGGGAATCGAAGGTGACCAGGAATGACGAACCATCCGGTGGACTCTTGGCGACCTGCGCCGCGCCGAGCGCGCCTGCCGCACCCGACTTGTTCTCGACCACGACGATGCGGTTGAGCTTTGTCTGGAGATTGGCCTGCAGCAGCCGCGCCATCGCATCGGTCGATCCGCCTGGCGGAAACGGCACCACCAGCGTGATCTTCGAAGCCTCCGCGCGCGCCGGTGCCATCGCCAGAATGGCAGGCGCGGCGAGCAGCACCCGTCGTGTGATCGTCATGGTCCCCTCCCTTTGTTCTTGCGCCCGGCTTTTGCTCTTTGGCGCGACGACGTGATCCGGCTTCAGGCCATGCCGAAACCCGATCCCGCTTTCTTGTATTCTGGGCGCGGTGGACTGAAAATGTCCAGCACGCGGGCGCCATCAGGGCCGGCGCGCATGGTGTGCGGCACGTTGCCGGGCGTGCGCCAGAAATCGCCCTTCTTCACGGCAATTTCCTCGTCGCCCTGGACGCGGATGGCGGAGCCGTCGAGCAGCACGCCCCATTGCTCCTCCGGATGATGGTGCAGCGTGCCTTGTGCATGCGGGGCCAGCGTCACCACCGACAGCATCGCCTGCTCGCCGGAGAAGATGCGCGTGGTCACGCCCGCCGCGAGCTCGCGAAACAGCCCGTCGGCGGGATTGTCGATGTTGTGGAATTCTTCCTTCTGGCTCAATTGGCGCTCCCTGCCCTGCTTTGATTACGATTTGCCGTACGAGCCCTGATAGCGGCCCTCGCGGATCGCCTTCATGGTTTCCTCCTCGCGTGCGACCTGGATGCGGACCGCTTCCAGCAGCGCGGCGGCGCCGACGGCGGGAAACGACACCACGCCATCCTCGTCGCCGACGACGATGTCACCGGGCGAGATCACGCTGCCGCCGATCGTCACGGGCACGTTGATCTCGCCGGGACCATTCTTGTAGGGACCGCGATGGATCACCGCGCGGGCATAGCAGGGGAAGTCGTCGGCTGCGAACGAGGCGACATCGCGGATCGCGCCGTCGATCACATAGCCTTCCGCTTTACGCCACTGCGCGATGTTCTTCATGATCTCGCCGACCAGCGCGCGCGTCTCATCGCCGCCGCCGTCGACCACGATGACATCGCCGGGGCCGACCAGATCGAGCGCGCGGTGGATGGCGAGATTGTCGCCGGGACGGGTGCGCACGGTGAAAGCCGTGCCGACCAGCTTGGCACCGCGATGATAGGGTTTTAGCCCCACCGCGCCCGGGAGCCGGGCGAGATTGTCGGAGATGACCGAGGTCGGCGCGCCGCGAAAGCCCTCGATGATATCCGCCGGCGGTTTTGGTACGCTGTTCGCTGCGATGGTGATGGTCATGTCCAGAATTCCCTCGGTGAATTACTCGGCGTGCGCCCGCGCCTTCGTCGGCCAGATCCGGAAGGCGCGCCCTTCCTTCATCCACGCCGCGCGCTCGTCGCGCAACAGTGTTCTGCGGACCTTGCCCGAATCATCGCGCGGCGGCGCGCTGACGATCTCGAAACTCTCGGGATGCTTGTAGCGGCTCAGCCTGTCCTTCAGGAAATCAGCCATGCCATCGGCGATGGCCTGACCATCCGCATCAGCCTCCGGCTCGATGATGGCATGAACGCGCTGGCCCAGTTCCGGATCGGGCAAGCCCACCACGACGCAAGAACGCACGCCGGGGGCCTCGGAGACCGCGGCTTCGACCTCGGCGGGATAGATATTGGCGCCGCCGCGCAGGACCATGTCGGCGAGACGGTCGCCGAGATAGAGATAGCCGTCCGCATCCAGCCGGCCGATATCGCCGAGCGATTCCCAGCCGTCCGCACGGCGCTTCGGCTCGGCGCCGAGATAATGATAGGTGGCATCCTTGCCGTCGTTGTTGAGGAAATAGATCTCGCCGGTCTCGCCCGGCGCGACGTCGTTGCCGTCCTCGCCGATGATGCGAAGCTTCGCCATCTCGCCGATCCTGCCGACCGAGCCCTTGTGGGCCAGCCATTCCGTGCCGGAGATGATGCAGGCGCCCTGTCGCTCGGTGCCGCCATAGAGCTCCCAGACGCGCTCCGGTCCGAGCCAGGCGATCCAGTTCTCCTTCAGCCAGGGCGGCATGGGAGCTGCCATGTGAAACACGGTCTGAAGGCTCGACACGTCATAAGTGTTGCGCACGCTCTCAGGCAGCGCCCAGATCCGGTGCATCATGGTCGGCACGAAATTGACCCATTGCACACGCTCGCGCGCGATCTGCCGCAGCGTCTCCTCGGCGTCGAACTTGACGAGGCCGGTGAGCTTGCCGCCGGCGAACAGCGCATAATGCGACACGATGAACGGCGCATTGTGGTAGAGCGGACCGGGATTGAGCAGCGAGACGCCGAACGGGATGTTGAGCGGCAGCGCCGCGACGGTGTCGGTCACCGCCGGATGATGATCGAGAATCACTTTCGGACGGCCGGTCGAGCCGCCTGAGGTCATCGCCTTCCAGTAGCGCGCGACCGGCGGATCGAGCGGCTCATCCGAAAAACCTTCCGGCACGAAATCGGCAGGCAATCGGTTCGGCGCATTCCAGTCGGCCTCGCCGCCGACCACGAGCGCAGGCTTCAAGATGTCGAGCACCGCGGCGGCCTCGCCGCGCGGCAGCCGCCATGACAGCGAGGTTGGCGTCGCGCCGCACTTCCACACAGCGAAGGTCGTCTCGAAGAAGGCGTTGCCGTTCGGCAGGCCGATCGCGACGAAATCACCGGGCTTGACGCCCTTGGCCGCGAACGCCCGCGCCCGCCGGTTGGCGCCGCGTTCGAGCGCGTCCCATGTCAGGGTATCCTGCCCATGCTGGACGGCGATCGTGCCTTTCGGTTTGCGCTCCGCATACCAGCGCGGCACATCGGACAGGGGCAGCAGCATCAGGCGTTTCCACTTCGTCTTCTTGGCGGCGCCCCGGAACGAAGCGCTCACGGCACGAAGTGTAACAGCCGGAGCCGGGCCTTCAAGACATCCGGCTTCAAGATATCAACGCTCGGCTCCGCAGCCCGGACTATCGAACAGGGCCGCAAGCCCACATTTCGAGGTCAGCATCTTATCGCCGTCATGGCCGACACCGGCGACGTCCCAGACCCGGTGGTTGGGCGTGCCGTTGTCGCGCTTGGCCATCGCATCGACATAAGCGTGGCCCCTGGCGTAACGATATGGCCCTTGTGCCTCGGCCATGCAGCTCTTGTCCAATGCCGGATGTTTCGGATTGGTGTCGAGCGTGCCGAGCAGATAGATCACCTCGCGCTCGACATAGCGCTGCTCCAGCGCGGCAGGTGTCGCATCCGCGAGATAGGGCGGACGCTCGCCCATGCCGTATTTCCAATTGTCGTAACCGGGACATGATGCGGCAATCTTCGGGAAGGGCCGCTCGGCGCTGAAATAGGCATAGGACGAGGGATTGGCGACGACGTAGCGGATCTCGATGTGCTGGCGCAGCAGGGCTGCCTCGCCCTTGCCGGCGATGGCGTAGCGCTGCACGACCTGACCGCCGCCGGAATGGCCGGCGACCACGACCTGCTTCAGGTTCGGGAAGATGCGCCGGTCGGCGAGCTTTGCGAGAATTGCATCGAGCGCCTCGAAGGAGGAGACCGGATTGGGCGCGAGCGCGGCATCGCCGCCCTCCCATCCCTCCAACGACCAGCGCAGCATGTCCGGCGGCAGCTTATGCGCCTCGATGTCGATCTCGGCGAGAAACTGCGGCACGATCATCAGCGCGCTCTTGCCGTCATCGCCGGCCGCGGCCTGGGCGTTGTTGGCCGAGATGTAATATTCGTCGGCGTTGCGCAGGCGTCCATGCAGCACGATGATCGCGCGCGAGGTCGCGGGCTGCGGCAGTGACCAGTCGCGGGAGAGGTAAAGCGGCAGCATGCCGCGGCCGGCGACCGAAAGCCTGGCATCGCCGATCGCCTTCACCGGCTTGCGGTTGGGCGCATCTTCGTCCGCCGCGAAGGCGTGGCCACACATCAGCCCCAAAGCCACGGCGGCAAGACAGGCCAGCGCTCTCATGACGATTAGTTCCCCTCGAAATCGAACCCGTAAAATTCTAAGCGCATCACGTGCCGCGCGGCTGTGACTGCCGTGCCACGTCAAGCGAAAAATGTCAGCATTACAGTCATGAAATTCCCGGGTTCCACGGGTGACAAGCCGGCGATAAAGGGGCAAAAATCCGGCTCGACTCAGTTCGGGTTGAGTTTTCTGGGGAATGCTCTCGTAGAATGTCGATTGTGGTTGCATCGCGTCGTGCGGCGCTCCTCGTTGCCGCAGCAGGATTTTTTCTGCTGACGCAGTCGCATGCTCAGGCGCAATGGTGGAAGCGCGCGCCGGTTGATTTCGAGGAATGCGCCGACGCCGCCGAGAAGGCCTCGACCAAGGCCGAGAAGACATCCGCGCTCGCCGATTGCAACGCCAAGTTCGCCGGCCGCCGCAAGGCCGGCGGCGGCTATTCCTATTACGACTTCCTCCAGGACCGCACTTTCGACATCGCCGGCCCCAACCCGACGCCGGAGGAGCAGAAGAAGATCGACGAAGCCTATACCGCCTATCTCGCCAATCAGCGCCGCAGCAATGAAGCAGCACAAGCCGCGATGCGTCAGCAGCGCGAGCAGCAGGAACAACAGGCGCAACAGCTTCAGCAGGTCGCGCTGCGCACCGAGGTCGCGCGTGTGCCGGTGCCGGTCGAACGGCCAAAGGTGCAGCAGACCGTCGGCCAGCGGCCGAAGGGCGCTCCCTGCGCGAAGGGTTCATTCTCCTGCGAATGGCCGCGGCTGTCGGAAAGCTTGAACGACCTGAAAAAGCTGTTCAATCCGGCGCCGACCAAGCCGGCGAAGAAGGGCTAGCTACAGCCGTCATTGCGAGCGCAGCTGCAGTAGGGTGGGCAAAGGCGGCTCTTGCGCCGTGCCCACGATCTGAGTGCGATCGGAAAAGCTCGTGGGCACGCTTCGCTTTGCCCACCCTACAGGAGCGGCGGGTGTGGCTTCAATTCGGCGGCTTCTTCTTGCTGCGCTTCGGTTTGACAACCGGCGCATCCGCGGGCGCTGTTACCGTCGATGAACTGCCGAGCTGCGACCGGCTCTCCTGCAATCGCCTGTCATATCCGGGCGAGTTCATCACCGTCGGCGGCCTTGCGTGAGCGAGCGTCGAAGCGCCGCAAAGAGCCAGCGCGAGACCGATCATCCAGCAACGCTTCATCGCGCGTCTCCCTCAACCTCACGCAGCTCCGCGGATCTGCTGCGGCGTCAGCCCGGGCGGGCCGTTGCCCGCAGCTTCCGCCTCCTTGATCAGCGCAACAATGCGGCGCATCAGGGGCACGGCGACATTGTTCTGCTCGGCAAGTGCGATCACCGCGCCTTGCAGATAGTCGATCTCGGTCTTGCGGCCCTGCTTCAGGTCCTGCCACATCGAGGAACGCGCCTCGGGATCGATCTTCATTGTCCGTCCCAGAATCGCGTTGAAGATGGCATCGGGCAGCCGCAGCAGGGTCGGTATCCACCGCACCGGGATCGGCATTGGCGAGACCGGCGTGATGCCCGCGGCCGTCATCGCCGCGACGCCTTCGGCCATCTGGTCGGCGAACAGTCTTCGCCAGTCGCGGTTCGCCAATTGCGCGGCGAGCGGCCTGTCGGACAATGCACTGAGCGCATTGTTCAGATTGATGATCAGCTTGCCCCATTGCACGCCGGTGATGTCACCGCTCGCACGCACGTTGAGGCCGGGCACCGAGAGCGTACCGGCCGTGTTCTCGGCGTCCTCTCCGATATGGATGTCGCCCGAGCTCGAGCGGTGAAACCGCCCCTCGCCCATCGCGACCACGTTGAACGGCACCATGCCGGCGAGCACGCGGCGCCCTCCGAGACGCTCGCGCAGGACGGCGACATTGCCGACACCGTTCTGCAAGGAGACGATGACGGCATCCTGCGGTGCGTGCTGTGCGATCTGGTCCGCGACATCTGCCGTGTCGGCGCTTTTGACCGTCACCAGCACGATGCCGGCGCTATGGAAGATCGCGGGATCCTCCGAGAGAGCGAGCTGCCCCGCGCCGAGCCTCTTCTCGGAACCGTCGAAATCAGTCAGCCGCAAGCCGAAGCGCTCGATCTCGGTTTTGACCCGGGGCCGCACCAGCAACGCAACGCGGCGGCTTGACGCCGCCAGCATGCCGCCGACGAAACAGCCGATAGCGCCTGCGCCCGCCACCACGATCGCTCGATCCGCAACCACTGACCCTACTCCCTGCGTGACCGGTCTTCGATAGCAGAGGCGAGGCCGGCAACCAATCGCCGCGCATCCGACTTGTAACGGTCATGGGTGCCCCATATGTTTTCGCCCCGGGGGCAGTCAGCGGCGAGCGCTCGCCGAACGAGACGCCAAAGGAGAGCACCATGGGTCTACTCGACGTCCTCAACGGCATGCAGAACGGCCCGCACGGATCGCGCACGGGCGAGCAACCCTCTTCCGGCGGCATGTCGCCGATGACCATGGCGCTGCTCGGCCTCCTCGCCTGGAAGGCATTCAAGCATATGACGGCGAACCAGTCCGGCACGGCGCCGCAACCGTCGCCAACGCCGGCCCCTCCGCCGGTCAACACCGCGGACGGCGGCGGCCTTGGCGGTCTCGGAGGCCTGCTCAAGGGCGGCCTCGGCGGCCTGCTCGCGGGTGGCGCGGCCGGCACCGTGCTCAGCGGCGGGCTCGGCGATCTCCTCAACCAGCTTCAGCAGAGCGGCCACGGCGAGGCCGCGAATTCCTGGGTCGGCAAGGGCGAGAACAAGCCGATCGCGCCGGGAGATCTCGCGAGGGCGCTCGGCGCCGACCAGATCGACAGCCTGTCCGCCCAGAGCGGCCTGTCGCGCGAGGAGCTGCTCTCCGGCCTCAGCCAATATCTGCCGCAGGTGGTCGATCATCTGACGCCGGATGGACGGCTGCCGACCGAGAACGAACTGTCGGGCCGCATTTAATCGAGTTTGGATCTACATGTTGAAGGCAAGGGGAGCACAGTCATGAGTTTCGGCGGCCTGTTGTGGATCATCATCGTCGGCTTCGTCGCCGGCCTCATCGCGCGCTGGCTCGCACCGGGGCCGAACAACCCGAGCGGCTTCATCCTCACCACCATCCTCGGCATTGCCGGTGCGTTTCTCGCGACCTTCGTGGGCCAGGCGATCGGCCACTACAGCCCCGACCAGGGCGCCGGCTTCATCATGGCCACGGTCGGCGCCGTCGTGGTGCTGTTCATCTGGCACCGGCTGGTCGCGAGCGGCGTCATCAAGGGGTAGCGGCTCGAGGCGCCGAGAGACGGCACGCCATCTCCAAATCGTCATGCCCGGGCTTGACCCGGGCATCCACGTCTTTCGATCCGCGCAGCATCACGTGGATGGCCGGGTCAAGCCCGGCCATGACGTGGAGAGAGCGCGCCATCAATCACGTAATCAAATGCATCCCCGCATCCATGCGCACGACCTCGCCGGTCATGTTGCTGGAGGCCGGCATCGCCAGGAAGCAGACCAGCTGCGCGATGTCGTCGGCGGATGACGCGACCTTGAGCGGCACCTTCGCCACCACACTGTCGCGCACCTGCTTGGCACCGGCCTCACCGCGGCCCTTGGTGAACCAGGGCGTGTCGATATAGCCGGGGCACACCGTGTTGACGCGGATCAGCGGTGCCAGCGCGCGCGACAGCGACAAGGTCATGGTGTTGAGCGCGCCCTTGCTTGCGGCATAGGCGATCGAGGAGCCGACGCCGCTGATGCCGGCAACCGAGGAGATGTTGACCACGGCGGACGGCCGCCCCGACGCCTTCGACCCGGCCTCGAGCAGGCTGCGCGCGGCGCGCACCATCTGGAACGGGCCTATGGTGTTGACGCCGTAGAGCCGCTGGAAATCCTCCGCCGACAAGCCGTCGAGATCGGCATGAGCCACATGCTTGGTGGTGCCGGCATTGTTGACGAGGATGTCCAGCCGGCCCCAGCCGCTGGCGGCCGCGACGATCCTGCGGCAATCCTCATCCTTCGAGACGTCGCCCTGCGCGACCAGCACCTCGGCCGCGCCGGCCTTGCGGCACAATTCGGCCGTGGCCTCGGCTTCCTTCTGGCTCGACGAATAGTTGATGACGAGCCGCGCCCCGCTCCTTGCGAGAATCTCGGCGGTCGCAGCGCCAAGTCCGGATGCGGACCCCGTCACGATTGCGTTCAGACTGTCTTTGGCCATCCGGACTTCCTTCCCCTGTGTAGTTGCTGGCGCTCTGTTTAGCGAGTTTGCCGCGCCCTGCAAATCGAGCAAACTCCGCTAAGCGGAATTAGTCCAGAACAGTTCTTACCTCCATGCCGAAGCCGCAGATGGGCCTGCGATCAACGCTTGTCAGGGCCATGGCTTTTTCCGATCATCGGGCGCAAGAAGAGCCTGCGCGCCGGCCCGTCGGGCGGGACGCGCCAATGGCAAAACACGGGGAGCGCTGTGGCGGAGAGTGACAATATCGTCGTCGAGACCGCGGAAAAAATCTTCGCCGATCTCGCCGATCCGCAAACCATCAACAACGACAAGAAGGATACCTGGCGGGCGCCGCTGTGGCAGGCGCTGAGCGAGGCCGGCTTGCCCTTGTCGTGGGTGCCCGACGATCTCGGTGGCTCGGGCGCGAGCCTCGCCGATGGCTTTGCGCTTCTCAACGCCGCAGGCCGTTTTGCGGTCGCGGTTCCCCTGGCCGAGACCATGCTGGCCGGCTGGCTGCTGGCGCAGGCGAAAATCGCCTCGCCCGAAGGCGAGATGACGGTGCTGCCGGCATCGCCAAGGGACCGCATCACGCTCGATGCCGACGGCGCGCTCTCCGGCCGCTGCCGCGGCGTACCCTTTGCGAAGGCAGCGAAGCATTTTGCGGTGCTGGCGCATGGCAAGGACGGCGCGGTCATCGCGCTGGTCGATGCGGGCAAGGGCCGCATCGAATCCGGTCTCAATGTCGGCTACGACCACAGCGACACCGTGACACTCGACAAGGTCCAGCCCGTCAGCATCAAACCCGCACCCGATGGCTTTGAGCAGACCCACATGATGCTGATGGGCGGCGTCGCGCGCAGCCTCCAGATCGCGGGCGCAATGGAATCCATGCTTGATATCTCCGTTCGCTATTCGAACGAGCGCGTCGCCTTCGAGAAGAAGATCTCGAAATTCCAGGCCGTGCAGCATAATCTCGCGCGCCTCGCCGGCGAATCCGCCGCGGCGCTCGCCGCCGCGACGTCGGCCGCCGATGCCATCGCGAACGCAAAATCGTTCGACGACGAGGTCTATCTCGAAGCCGCCTCCGCAAAAATCCGCTGCGCTGAAGCAGCCGAAAAGGGCGGCGGCATTGCACATCAGGTGCACGGCGCGATCGGCTTCACCATCGAGCACATCCTGCACCGCTATTCGCTGCGGGCGCTGGCTTGGCGCGACGATTTCGGCTCGGAGAGCCATTGGGCCGTCGAGCTCGGCAAGCTGGTGGCCACCAGAGGCGCCGACGAATTGTGGCCGCTCGTGGCGTCGCGCTGATCAGGAGACGAGACCGATGACTGCTGCCCTCCGTTTCGACCCGATCCGCCTGCCCGAAAAGTGCGAGCAGTTGCGCAAGGAAGTGCGCGCCTTCCTCGCCGAGGAAATCGCCGCCGGCACCTTCGATCCGCACAAGCCCAACCGCGAAGACACCGACGCGCCGGAATTTTCGCGGCGGGTCGGCGCCAAGGGCTGGCTCGGCATGACCTGGCCGAAGAAATACGGCGGCCAGGAGCGCTCCTTCCTCGAACGCTACGTCGTCACCGAGGAGATGCGCGTCGCCAATGCGCCAACGCGGCGCTTCTTCGTCGCCGACCGCCAAAGCGGGCCGGTGCTGCTGAAGTACGCGCCCGAGCACATCAAGATGGACATCCTGCCGCGCATCTGCCGCGGCGAGATCTGCTTTGCCATCGGCATGAGCGAGCCGAACTCCGGCTCCGACCTGTTCGCGGCGAAGACGCGCGCGACCAAGACCGACGGCGGCTATCTCATCAACGGCACAAAAATCTGGACCTCGTCGGCGCACATCGC
Source organism: Bradyrhizobium sp. BR 10289 (assembly GCF_019455385.1). Classification (GTDB taxonomy): domain Bacteria; phylum Pseudomonadota; class Alphaproteobacteria; order Rhizobiales; family Xanthobacteraceae; genus Bradyrhizobium. The sequence goes on along the minus strand of NZ_JACOFR010000012.1, from coordinate 118,344 downwards.
CGACTACATGATCGCGATCTTCCGGACCTCGCCGCCGACCAAGGAGAACCGCCGTCACGGCCTGACCCAGTTCCTGGTCAAGATGAAGCAGCCGGGCATCAAGGTGAACCCGATCGGCCAGATCACCGGCCAGTACGAGTTCAACGAGGTCGTCTTCACCGACCACTTTATCCCTGACGATCACGTGCTCGGCGAGGTCGACGGCGCCTGGAAGCAGGCGACGAGCGAGCTCGCCTATGAGCGCTCGGGTCCGGAGCGTTTCCTCGAGACCTATTACGTGCTGACCGAGCTGGTCCGCGCGGTCGGTCCCAATCCGGACACGCGCAGCGCCGAAGGAATTGGCCGTCTCGTCGCGCAGCTCCACACCATGCGCCGCATGTCGGTCTCGGTCGCCGGCATGCTGCAGGCCGGCAAGGAGCCGGTGGTGGAGGCCTCCATCGTCAAGGACATCGGAACGGTCTGGGAGCAGCAGCTTCCGCACCGCGTCCGCGATCTCGCGGCTTTCGTCGAGGAGACCGCGACCAACCGCGAGACGCTGGAGCGGCAGCTCGACTTCGCCATCAAGACCGCCCCGAAACTCACCATCCAGGGCGGCACCACCGAGGTGCTGCGCGGCATCATCGCGCGCGGCTTGGGCCTGCGCTAACGCTGATGAGCGATGCTATCGCCGCTTGCTCCGACCACCTCTCCCATCGGGAGAGGTCGATTTGCGTCAGCAAATCGGGTGAGGGGCCGCGCTCTACCGAGGGACCGAACCCCCTCACCCGGCGCTACGCGCCGACCTCTCCCTATGGGAGAGGTGGTTCTTCGCTACTGACGCATTGGAGGCAAGAATGACCAAATACAAAGACATCGGCGTCGAAAAGGTCGGGCACGTCGGCACCATCGAGATCCGCAGGCCGCCGCTGAACTTCTTCGACATCTCGCTGATCAACCAGATCGCGGACGCGCTCGACGAATTCGACCGCGACATCGAGATCCGCGCCTCGGTTCTCTCGGCGCAGGGCAAGGCGTTCTGCGCCGGCGCGAATTTCGGCGATCCGGCCCGACAGGCGCAGGAAGCGCAAGAGGCAGAGAAAAAAGCCAAGGGCGATCCCGCCGACAATCTCGGCCCGATCAACCACCTCTACATCCAGGCCGTGCGCATCTTCCGCGCCAAGAAGCCAATCGTCGCCGCCGTGCAGGGCGCCGCCATCGGCGGCGGCCTCGGTCTCGCGGTGTCAGCAGACTTCCGCGTCACCTGTCCGGAAGCCCGCTTCTCCGCGAACTTCACCAAGCTGGGCTTCCATCCCGGCTTCGGCCTGACGACGACGCTGCCCGAGCTGATCGGCAAGAACAACGCCGAGCTGATGTTCTACACCAGCCGCCGCGTCACCGGCGAAGAAGCCTACAAATGGGGCCTCGCCAATGAGCTGGTGCCGCAGGATCAGGTGAAGGCGGCCGCCATGAAGCTTGCCGGTGAAATCGCCGAATGCTCGCCACTCGGCCTGCTCTCCACCCGCGCCACGATGCGCGCCGGCCTCGCCGACCGCGTGATGGCCGCGACCAATCATGAACTGGCCGAGCAGACCCGCCTGCGCGCGACGGAAGACTTCAAGGAAGGCGTGAAGGCCACGGAGGAGCGGCGCGTGGCGAATTTTAAGGGAAGATAACCGGCGCTGCACACTCTCACCCCGTCATCCTGAGGCGTGAGCGATGCGGCGCGGAGCGCCGCATCGGGAGCCTCGAAGGATGAACGGCCGAGCTCTTTCGGCGCGCTCATTGCGGAAAGAGCCGGGCCGTCGCCCTTCGAGGCTCGCCGAAGAGGCGAGCACCTCAGGGTGACGGATTACTGGTCACCAATCAACTGACGCGGAACGTCACGCCGCCCAGCAAGAACTCGTTGCCAGCCACCGCGAGCCCCTTCGCCTTCGCGGCATGCAGCACGCTCGCGGCATCCGTCACCCGAAACTCCAGCGCGCTCATGATCTCGCTGGCGCCCCGCACAAAGCGGAAGGTGGCATTGGGCAGCTTCAACTCAGGCCCATCAGCCGCAACACCGATGATCTTGCCCCAATGCTCCGCCAGCCCTTGCGGATCCGGGCTCTGCATCTCCACACCCGTCAGCGCCTGCGTCACGTCCTTGCGGATGAAGTTTTGCCAATCCGGGCCGGCAGGCGGATACGGACCCAAAATATCATCGCTGCCTTCGGTGTGGTTGAACTCGATGAAGGCGGCGCGGCAGTCGCGCGGGTGGAGCTGGATGCCATGATAGGGCGCGTGGTCGATGACATTGGCGGTGCGCACGCCCATGGCATTGGCATGACGGCCGCGCGCGTCGGGATCATCGCAGCAGAAAATCGCCATATAGCCGCCGCGGCCGCCGGTCTTCTCGATGAAACGGCCGGCCGTGGTGCCGTCCTTGAACGGCGCCACCACCTCGAGCAGGATCGTGTCGACCGGCAGCAGCGCGTTCTCCAGGCCGTATTTGGCGACATTGCCGTCGCGGTAGCAGACGGAAAGGCCCATGATCTCGGCAATGTCGGAGATGACGGGCGCCAGCTGCGGCGCGACCAGACAGATCTGCCGCAGCCGCAGATAGGGCGCCATCGTCACGCCCCCTTGAAGGCGGGCTTGCGCTTCTCGACGAAGGCTTTTGCGGCCTCCTTGTGATCCTCGGTGTCGCTGCAGCGGGTGTGGTGGATCGCTTCGCCGTCGAAGCAATCCTCCAGCGGCAGATGCTCGGCATTGTTGATGTTGCGCTTGATGAAGCCGAGCGCGATCGACGGCCCCTGCGCCAGCGACAGCGCAAGCTCGTGCGCAGCCGCATCGATCTCGGCATCTGGCACGACCTTGGTCACCATGCCGATCGCATGCGCTTCCCTGGCTGTCAGCACCGGCGACATCAGATAAAGCTCGCGGGCCCGCGCGCTGCCGAGCAACTGGGTGAGGAAATAGGTGCCGCCGTAGTCGCCGGAGAAGCCGACCTTTGCGAAGGCGGTGGTGATCTTGCAGGATTCCGAGGCGACGCGCAGATCGCACGACAGCGCCATCGACAGGCCGGCGCCGGCCGCGGCGCCGTCGAGCTGCGCCACCACGGGCTTCGGCATCTGGTGCAGGATGCGTGAGACCTCCATGCCGCGGCGCAGGTTCGCCATCTTCACCTCGAACGGCAGCGGCGCGCGGCCGGCCGCCATCGACTTGACGTCGCCACCGACGCAGAACGAGCCGCCGGCACCCTTGAACAGCACCGCGCGAACCTCGGGATCGTCGGCCGCGCGCCGCGCCGCCTCGACGAGGCCGGCCACCATCTCCGGATTGAGCGCGTTCTTACGTTCCGGGCGGTTCATCGTGATGGTTAGCAGCCCGCCTTCGAGCTTTTGCAGGACCATGTCGTTCATGGGACGTCTCCCTTGTTGTTGTTTGATCGGGCTAGGACCACGCCGTCACTTCTTGACAAGCGGGCAGCGCGACTGCTCGAGCGACTGGAACGCCTCGCTACCGGGCACGGTGGCCAGCAGCTTGTAATCGTCCCAGCGGCCTTTGGATTCCGACGGCTTCTTGACCTCGAACAGGTACATGTCATGGATCATGCGGCCGTCCTCACGGATCTTGCCGTTCTTGGCGAAGAAATCGTTGATCGGCGTCTCCTTCATCACCTTGATTACCGCGGCCGCATCCGTCGTGCCGGCCGCCTTCACCGCTTTGAGGTAATGCGTGACCGAGGAATAGACGCCGGCCTGCGCCGAGGTCGGTGCGCGCTTGGTACGCTCCATGAAGCGCTTCGACCACGCGCGCGTATCGTCGTTGAGGTCCCAGTAGAACGCTTCGGCGAGCAGCAGGCCCTGCGCGGTCTCCAGCCCGATCGAGTCGATGTCGGAGACGAAGGCGAGCAGCGGCGAGACTTTCTGGCCGCCCTTGGTGATGCCGAACTCGGCCGCCTGCTTGATGGCGTTGACGGTGTCGCCGCCGGCATTGGCAAGCCCGATCACCTTGGCTTTCGACGCCTGGGCCTGAAGCAGGAACGACGAGAAATCCGACGTGTTGAGCGGATGGCGCACACTGCCGAGCACCTTGCCGCCGGTCCTGGTGACGACGGCGCTGGTGTCCTTCTCCAGATCCTGGCCAAAAGCGTAATCGGCGGTGAGGAAGAACCAAGTGTCGAGGCCCGACTTCACGGCGGCGAGGCCGGTGACGTTGGCCTGGCCGAAGGTGTCGAACACGTAATGGATGGTATAGGGACCGCACGCTTCGTTGGTGAGGCGGATCGAGCCCGGGCCGTTGAACATGATGATCTTGTTACGTGCTTTTGCGATCTCGCCGGCGGCAAGCGCGGTGGCGGAGGCCGCGACGTCGTAGATCATTTCGACGCCCTGATTGTCGAGCATGTCGCGGGCGATGTTGGCGGAGAGGTCCGCCTTGTTCTGATGGTCGGCCGCGAGCACCTGGATCTTGCGTCCCAGCACCTCGCCGCCAAAGTCTTCCACGGCCATCTTCGCCGCGGTCTCGCTGCCGGGGCCGGTGATGTCGGCATAAAGGCTCGACATGTCGAGGATGCCGCCGATCTTCAGCGGCGGCTTGTCCTGGGCCTGCGCGGCGGCACTCGCACTCAGGGCAAACGCTGCGGCAAAGATACCCGACAAGATGTGCTTCATCGAAAAAAACCTCCCTCGATCGCCTGTCTCTGATGGCGGCTTGGTTATTGGTGTTGCCGCAATCATGCCGCATGCGCGAGAGCGCAGCAAGCGTGGGTGCGTGACAGACATACGATTGCCGCGCATGTTTTCCGCAAAGCGGAATGGTGAGAAGACGAAAGACCTTCCGCGTCGTCATTGCGAGCGCAGCGAAGCAGTCCAGAATGCATCCGCGGAAAGATTCTGGATTGCTTCGTCGCAAGGGCTGCTCGCAATGACGGAGTATGACGAAACTTATTCGCGACCCACTACGCATGAGGTATAGTTGCTGCGTAATGCAACCTGTCCGGGTCACGTGACGCGACTGCTTCCCCTCATCGCCGCATTTCTTCTCGTCGCGAGTCACGCCGCGCTCGCGACACCGTGCCAATTCGAGTCCCAAGGCGAGGGCCGCGTTGCCGCAATCGTCGATGCACGCAGCGTACGTCTCGACGACGGGCGCGAGGTGCGCCTCACCGGCATCGAGACAACGTCAACGACGAAGCAGGCGTTGACCTCGCTGCTCGTCGGCCGCGACGTCATCCTGCGCGGCACCGACGACACGCCCGATCGCTATGGTCGCCAGGGCGCCCTGCTGTTCATCGGCGAAGGCGAAACCTCGGTGCAGGCCGTGCTGCTCGCCCAAGGTGATGCCCGGGTCTCCGCCGAAATCACCGACAAGGACTGCGCGGCAGCCCTGATGGCGGCGGAGGCCGTGGCGCGGCGCCAAAAAAAGGGCAACTGGGCTGACCCGTCGGCCATAAAAAACGCGGAAAGTCCGGACGATATTTTGGCGGGGATCGGGCGCTTTATGGTGGTCGAGGGCAAAGTCCTGTCGGTCCGGCAAGCTGGGGCAATGACCTACCTCAACTTCGGCCGGAACTGGACACGCGGCTTTGCCGTGACTATTTCAAAGCGCGCGCAAGCGGCGTTCGAAAGCGCCGGGATGGCCCTTAAGTCCTTGGAAAGTCGGCGTATTCGAGTTCGGGGCTGGGTCGAGGGGAGTACGGGGCCGCGGATCGATGTGCGCCTCGTGGGACAGGTCGAGTTGCTGGGCGCAAACGAGCCGACAGGGGTAAGGCCCTAAAATGGGGCCGGGCACAGGTTAAGCGACGTGAATGGGGTGCTAGAACAGCACTGGACGGGAGAAGGCCGCCGCCTTCGGGCTGCGCCGGCTGCGCTATGCCTGTTGCTGGGCGGGCTGCTGGCCGGCTGCGGCGACATGAACCGGTTCCAGACCGCGGCCGTTCCGCCGACCGTCGCGCTGCCGAAGCCCAAGCCGGCCGTCGCGCAGACCCCCGCCACCGAGAAGGAGCACGAGCGCATCCTGGCGAGCTATGGCGGCACCTACGACGACCCCCGCCTCGAATCGCTGGTCAGCAAGACTGTCGACCGGCTGGTTGCCGCCTCCGACCGCCCCGACCAGGGCTACAAGGTCACCATCCTCAATTCCGGCGCGGTGAACGCCTTCGCGCTGCCGAACGGCCAGCTCTATGTCACCCGCGGATTGCTGGCGCTCGCCAGCGACACCTCGGAATTGTCCTCCGTGCTGAGCCACGAGATGGCGCATGTGCTGTCCAAGCACGCCGCGATGCGCGAGGACCAGGCGCGCCAGGCCGCGATCGTCACCCGTGTCGTCACCGACATGAGCAACGATCCTGACCTCACCGCGCTGGCGCTCGCCAAGACCAAGCTCACCATGGCGAGTTTTTCGCGCAACCAGGAGTTCGAGGCTGACGGCATCGGCGTCGGCATCTCCGCCAAGGCGCATTTCGATCCCTATGGTGCGGCGCGCTTCCTCTCGGCGATGGAGCGCAATGCCGAGCTGAAAGCCGGCAAGAGCTCGCTCGATCCGCGCGCGCAGGATTTCACCTCGTCGCATCCGGCAACGCCCGAGCGCGTGCAGAACGCGCAAAACATCGCTCGGCAATATGCGGCCCCCGAAGGTGCCGAGCGCGACCGCGAGAGCTATCTCGCCGCGATCGACAACCTCGTCTACGGGGAAGACCCCAGCGAAGGTTTTGTCCGCGGCCGCCGATTCCTGCATCCGAAGCTCGGCTTCACCTTCCAGGCGCCAGATAATTTCACGCTCGACAACACCGCGCAGGCGGTGATCGGCGTGCGCGACGGCGGTTCGCAGGCGATGCGCTTCGACGTCGTGCGCGTGCCGGCCGAGCAGTCGCTCGGCGACTACCTCAATTCCGGCTGGATGGAGGGAGTCGAGAAGGCCTCGACCGAGGACATCACCATCAACGGCTTTCCGGCCGCGTCCGCCACCGCCAAGGGCGACCAGTGGCAGTTCAAGGTCTATGCGCTGCGCTTCGGCAGCGACGTCTATCGCTTCATCTTCGCCGCCCGGCAGAAGTCGACCGAGAGCGAGCGCAATGCGCGCGAGACCGTCAACTCGTTCCGCCGCCTGACGCTCGACGAGATCCAGGCCGCGCGGCCGCTCCGCATCAAGGTCATCACCGTGCAGCCCGGCGACACCGTGGAATCGCTCTCGCACCGCATGGCCGGCGTCGATCATCCCGCCGAACGCTTTCGCGTGCTGAACGGCCTCGACCGCACCGCGCAGGTGAAGGTGCGGGATCGCGTGAAGATCGTGGCGGATTGAGGCTGCCGCAGCCCAGTAAACTTCGCTGTCGTCCCGGACAAGTGCCGTAGGGTGGGCAAAGCGAAGCGTGCCCACGCATCTTTTGCGATCGAGAGAGGCGGTGGGCACGGCGCGTTGCGCCTTTGCCCACCCTACGACACCTGCGATGCGGCGACTGATCGAGCCTAACCGCCCGCGTCCATGTCGCCGGCTTCCCGCTGGCCACTGAGCCAGAGCGCGAGCAGGGTCCAGAACGCGCCGGAGAGCAGATAGGCACCCGACGCGATGACGCCGAGATTGGTCGCGAGCAGCAGCGCGACTAGCGGCGCAAAGCCCGCGCCGAACAGCCAGGCCATGTCGGAGGTCAAAGCCGAAGCCGTATAGCGATAGGCCTGCCGGAAGTTCGAGGCGATCGCGCCCGAGGACTGGCCGAACGAGAGGCCGAGCAGGATGAAACCGATCACCATGTAGATGGTCTCGCCGAACGCGCCGGCGTCAAGCAGCTGCGGAGCAAAACCGCTGTAGATCGCGATCGCGATGGCCGATCCCATCAGCAGCGACTTGCGGCCGACGCGGTCGGCGATGATGCCGGAGGCCACGATCGCGGCGACGCCGAACACGGCGGCGACGATCTCGATGACGAGGAAGCGCACCGGGCTCTCGCGGGTGAACAGGAACACCCAGGACAGCGGAAACACGGTGACCATGTGGAACAGCGCGAAGCTTGCCAGCGGCGCGAACGCGCCCAGCATGATGTTCTGGCCTTCGCGCGCGACGGTCTCGGAGATGCGCGCCGGCTGCAATTCGCGGGTCTCGAACAGCGTGGCATATTCCTCCGTCGTCACCATGCGCAGCCGGGCGAACAGCGCCACGACGTTGATGGCGAACGCCACGAAGAACGGGTAGCGCCAGCCCCAGTCGAAGAAATCGTCGGCCGAGAGGTTACCGGCGAAATAGGCGAACAGCGCGCTTGCCACGATCAGCCCGAGCGGAGCGCCGAGCTGCGGCACCATCGCGTACCAGCCGCGCTGCGAGGCCGGCGCGTTCAGCGCCAACAGCGAGGCCATGCCGTCCCACGCGCCGCCCCAGGCCAGACCCTGCGCAATACGCGCCAGCGCCAGGAGCCAGATCGCGGCGCTGCCGATCTCGGAATAGCCGGGCAGGAACGCCAGCGCCACCGTAGCGGTGCCGAGCAGGAACAGCGCCGAGACCAGCTTGGCCGTCTTGCCGTATTCCCGATCGACCGTCATGAAAATGACGGTTCCGATCGGCCGGGCCATGAAGGCCAGCGCGAAGATCATGAAGGAATAGAGGGTGCCGGTGAGCTCGCTGGTGAACGGGAACACCAGGCGCGGGAACACGATCACCGAGGCGATCGCGTAGACGAAAAAGTCGAAGAATTCCGAGGTACGGCCGATGATGACGCCGATGGCGATTTCGCCGGGGCTGGCCTGATCATGGCCGTGCTCGCCCGAGTGGAGGTCTGCCATTGCGGGGGTCTGTGCCGTCGCCATGCGTTGCGCCCTTAACGTCTTGTAAACCAAAGCCGACCGCCCGGCGGAGGGCCGGGCAATCCGGCCCTGTCTGGCGCAACATTCCGCAGTGCAACATTGGACAAATTGTCCAATGTCCGGATTGCTGCGCCGCAGCTACCCGTTGCCCCCGCAAAGGAAACTCATTCTCATAAGGCTCGGCCCGTGTCCCGTCTCAAGATCCTGGCGCTGCTACCCCTGGCAGTTGCGCTCAGCGGCTGCAACTATGTCGTGCTGGCACCCGCCGGCGATATCGCGGCGCAACAGCGCGACCTCGTCATCATCTCCACCGTCCTGATGCTCCTGATCGTCCTCCCCGTGATGGCGCTGACGGTGGTGTTCGCCTGGCGCTACCGCCAGTCCAACACCTCGGCCCGCTACGAGCCGGAATGGGATCACTCGACCAAGCTCGAGCTGGTGATCTGGTCGGCGCCGCTGCTGATCATCATTTGCCTGGGCGCGCTGACCTGGATGGGCACACATCTGCTCGACCCCTATCGCACGCTTGGCCGCATCAAGGCCGAGCAGGCCCTGGACCATTCCAAGGCCCCGCTCGAGGTCGACGTCGTCGCGCTCGACTGGAAGTGGCTCTTCATCTATCCGGATTACGGCATCGCCACGGTCAACGATCTGGCAGCGCCGGTCGATCGTCCGATCAACTTCCGCATCACCGCCTCCTCGGTGATGAACTCGTTCTACATCCCCGCGCTTGCCGGCCAGATCTACGCGATGCCGGGCATGGAGACGAAGCTCCACGCGGTGGTGAACCATCCCGGCATCTACAAGGGCTTCTCGGCGAACTACAGCGGCGCCGGGTTCTCCGGCATGCACTTCAACTTCCAGGGCCTCGACGACAAGGGCTTTGACGCCTGGATCGCGCAGGCCAAGTCCACCGGCGGCTCGCTCGGCCGCGCCGAATATCTCCAGCTCGAAAAGCCCAGCCAGAACGAGCCGGTTCGCCGCTGGGGCACGATCGATTCCGATCTCTACCGCCTGATCCTCAACATGTGCGTCGAGACCGGCAAGATGTGCCAGAGCGAGATGATGGCGATCGACGCCAAGGGGGGTCGCGGTCATGAGGGCGCGAACAACACCCTGCCGCTCTCCTACGACAAGTACGCCCGCCGCGGCACCGTGCTCGGGCCGGAGCCGACCTTCGTTGCCGGCACCTGCACGCCCGATGCACCGCAGGGCAAGACCACCGCCTCGATCACGGCACCCGTCGACACCGCGCCGCTTCTCGGCGCCGGCCTGAAGCGGCCGACCTTCACGCCGCTGAAGTCCTCGTCCTTCTTCCTGGGACAGCGTCCCAAGTCCGATTCCTGAAGTCAGACTCCTAAAGAGATCCCGCAATGTCTCCTGATCTTCTCAAGCTCATCTTCGGCCGGCTCGACTTCGAGTCGCTGCCCCTGCACGAGCCGATCGTCGTCGGCACCTTCGTGGTGGTGGCGCTCGGCGGCGCCACGCTGCTCGCGGGCCTCACCTATTTCCGCCTCTGGGGCTACCTCTGGCGTGAATGGTTCACCACGGTGGACCACAAGCGCATCGGCATCATGTACATGATCCTCGGCATCGTGATGCTGCTGCGTGGCTTCGCGGACGCGCTGATGATGCGCGGCCAGCAGATGCTCGCCTTTGGCGGCTCCGAAGGCTATCTCAACGCCCATCACTACGACCAGGTCTTCACCGCCCACGGCGTGATCATGATCTTCTTCGTGGCGATGCCGCTGGTCACCGGCCTGATGAACTACGTCGTGCCGCTGCAGATCGGCGCCCGCGACGTGTCTTTTCCCTTCCTGAACAATTTCAGCTTCTGGATGACGGTCGGCGGCGCGGTGCTGGTGATGGCTTCGCTGTTCATCGGCGAATTCGCCCGCACCGGCTGGCTGGCCTATCCGCCGCTCTCGAACATCGGCTACAGTCCCGATGTCGGCGTCGACTATTACATCTGGGCGCTGCAGGTCGCAGGCGTCGGAACGACCCTGTCCGGCATCAACCTGATCTGCACCATCGTCAAGCTGCGCTGCCCCGGCATGACCATGATGAGGATGCCGGTGTTCACCTGGACCTCGCTCTGCACCAACATCCTGATCGTCGCCTCGTTCCCCGTCTTGACCGTCGTGCTCGCGCTGCTTTCGCTCGACCGCTACGTCGGCACCAACTTCTTCACGAACGATTTCGGCGGCAGCCCGATGATGTACGTGAACCTGATCTGGATCTGGGGCCACCCCGAAGTCTACATCCTGGTTCTCCCGGCCTTCGGCATCTTCTCGGAAGTCACCTCGACCTTCTCCGGCAAGCGCCTGTTCGGCTACACCTCGATGGTCTATGCCACGGTGGTCATCACCATCCTGTCGTACCTGGTCTGGCTGCACCACTTCTTCACGATGGGCTCGGGCGCCAGCGTCAACTCGTTCTTCGGCATCACCACGATGATCATCTCGATCCCGACGGGCGCGAAGATGTTCAACTGGCTGTTCACGATGTATCGCGGCCGCATCCGCTACGAGCTGCCGATGATGTGGACGATCGCCTTCATGCTGACCTTCGTGATCGGCGGCATGACCGGCGTGCTGCTCGCAGTGCCGCCGGCCGACTTCGTGCTGCACAACAGCCTGTTCCTGATCGCGCACTTCCATAACGTGATCATCGGCGGCGTGGTGTTCGGCGCGTTCGCCGGCATCAACTACTGGTTCCCGAAGGCATTCGGCTTCAAGCTCGATGTGTTCTGGGGCAAGATGTCGTTCTGGTTCTGGGTGGTCGGCTTCTACCTCGCCTTCATGCCGCTCTATGTGCTCGGCCTGATGGGCGTGACCCGCCGCCTGCGCGTGTTCGACGATCCGTCCCTGCAGATCTGGTTCATCATCGCCGCGATCGGTGCCCTCTTCGTCTTCATCGGCATCCTGTCCATGCTGATGCAGTTCGCGGTCAGCCTGCTCAAGCGCGAGCAGCTCAAGGACGTCACGGGCGATCCCTGGAACGCGCGCACGCTGGAATGGGCGACGTCCTCGCCGCCGCCGGACTACAACTTCGCCTTCACCCCCGTCGTGCACGACAATGACGCGTGGTGGGACATGAAGAAGCGCGGCTACCAGCGTCCGCTCACCGGGTTCAAGCCGATCCACATGCCCAGCAGCACCGGCACCGGTGTCATTCTCGCGGGCTTCGCGACCGCGATGGGTTTCGGCCTGATCTGGTACATCTGGTGGCTGGCGGCTGCGAGCTTCATCGCGATGCTCGTCGTCGGGATCGGCCACACCTTCAACTATCACCGCGACTTCGACATTCCGGCTGAAGACGTTATCCGGACCGAGGACGCGCGCACCAAACTGCTCGCCGGAGCCAAGTAAATGACTGTCGCTGTCAATCCCTCGACGACCGGCGAGCCGGTCTTCTACGTCGCCGACGAACATCCGCATCCGGAAGGCTACAGCACCTCGCTCGGCTTCTGGATCTACCTGATGAGCGACTGCCTCATCTTCGCGATGCTGTTCGCCGCCTTCGGCGTGCTCGGCGCCAACTACGCCGCAGGGCCCGCGCCAAAGGATCTGTTCGACCTCGACCTCGTCGCGGTGAACACCTCGATGCTGCTGCTGTCCTCGATCACCTACGGTTTTGCGATGCTGACGATGCAGCAGAACAAGGTCGGACAGACGCAGATGTGGCTGGCGATCACCGGCCTGTTCGGTCTCGCCTTCATCAGCATCGAGCTCACCGAGTTCGCCCACATGATCCATGAGGGCGCGACGCCCCAGCGCAGCGCCTTCCTGTCGGCCTTCTTCACCCTGGTCGGCACCCACGGCCTGCACGTCTCCTGCGGCCTGATCTGGCTGGTGACACTGATGGTGCAGGTCGGCAAGTTCGGCCTGATCGAAGCCAACCGCCGCCGCCTGATGTGCCTGTCGATGTTCTGGCATTTCCTCGACGTGGTCTGGATCGGTGTCTTCACCTTCGTCTATCTCCTGGGAGTTCTGCGATGAACACCGATACCCACGCCGCGCACGCGGGCGACCATCACCACGACGACGGCCACGCCCACAGCACGTTCTCGGGCTACATGCTCGGCTTCGTGCTCTCGGTCGTGCTCACCGCGATCCCGTTCTGGCTGGTGATGGGCGGCGCACTGCCGAGCAAGCAGATCACCGCGCTCGTCATCATGGCCTTCGCGGTCGTGCAGATCGTGGTGCACATGATCTACTTCCTGCACATGAGTCCCAAGTCCGAGAACGGCTGGACCATGATGGCGCTGATCTTCACCATCGTCATGGTGGTGATCGCGCTGTCCGGTTCGCTGTGGGTGATGAACCACCTCAACAGCAACATGATGCCGATGCACGAGATGACGGGAATGAAGTGAGCGATATCCGGACCGTGACAAGCGAGGCAAAGGACCCGAGCCGCACGGCTCCGCGCCCACGCCTGTGGCTCACGGTCCTCTCGCTTACCGCCTTTGCTGTTCTGATGGCGCTCGGAATCTGGCAGGTCGAGCGCCGGACCTGGAAGCTGGCGCTGATCGATCGCGTCGAGCAGCGCGTCCATGCGCCAGCCCAGCCGATCCCCTCGCCCGCTTCATGGGCCGCGGTCTCTGCCGCGAATGACGAATACAGGCACGTCACCGTCAGCGGGCGCTTCCTGCATGACCGCGAGACGCTGGTTCAGGCCGTCACCGAGGAAGGCCCCGGCTATTGGGTGCTGACGCCACTTCAGCGCGACGACGGCACGCAGGTCCTGATCAACCGCGGCTTCGTGCCGTCCGAGCGGCGCGACGCATCGACGCGCCAGGGCGGTAATCCCGACGGCAAGGTCGAGATATCAGGCCTTTTGCGCATCACCGAGCCGAAGGGCGGGTTCCTTCGCAACAACGTCCCCCAGCACAACCGCTGGTACTCGCGCGATGTCGCTGCGATCGCCGCAGCGCGCGGCCTCGACCTTGTCGCGCCGTTTTTCGTCGATGCGGACGCCGGATCACAAAGCGCCGGCGGTCCCATCGGCGGATTGACCGTGATCCGCTTTCCCAATAACCACCTGATTTACGCGCTGACGTGGTTTGCCCTGGCTTTCATGCTGGCCGGCAGGCTTTTCGTCACATTCGGCGGCGGGCTGTTCCGCCGCAAGCGCTTCGTCCACGAACCGGCCGGCGATGCCGCCCGCAGGACGGGATCAGATGCTGGAACGATCGTCGAACAGGCCTGACGACGGAAGAACGCCGCCCCGACCGCTCGGCGAGCTGGCCGTCACGCTGCAATCGCAGGCGGACGCGCGCAGCGAGCTGATCGGCGCTGCGCCGACGGACGACGAGACCAACCGCAAGAACATGGCGCTGTTGATCCAGCTGCGCTGGACCGCCGTGGTCGGCCAGATCGTGACCATCGGCGGCGTGCATTTCTGGCTCGGCATCCCGCTGCCGCTGGAGCGGATGGGCGCCGTGATCGGCGCGCTGGTGCTGCTCAACGTCTCGAGCCTGGTCTGGGTGCGCCATCGCGCCGCCGTCTCGAGCAATGAGCTGCTGGTCGCCCTGATGCTCGATGTCGCCGCGCTGACCGCGCAGCTCTACCTCAGCGGCGGCGCCACCAATCCCTTCACCTCGCTGTTCCTGCTCCAGGTCACGCTGGCGGCCGTGCTGCTCGACGCCCGCTCGACCTGGTCGCTGGTGGCGCTGACCTGCGCATGCTTCGTCTGGCTGACGCTGGCCTATCGGCCGCTCGACCTGCCGCCGAATCCGCTCAGCGAGACCTATACGCTCACCGTCGCCGGCATGCTGCTCGGCTTCGCCCTCAACGCCGTGCTGCTGGTCGTGTTCGTCACCCGCATCAACAGGAATTTGCGCGAACGCGATGCGCACCTCGCAGCACTGCGCCAGCATGCCGCCGAGCAGGACCACATCGTCCGCATGGGCCTGCTCGCCTCCGGTGCCGCCCATGAGCTCGGCACGCCGCTGGCCTCGCTCTCGGTGATCCTCAGCGACTGGCGCCGCATGCCGGATCTTGCGGCCGACCAGGAGCTTGCCGAGGATCTGTCGGAGATGGAGACCTCGCTGCAACGCTGCAAATCGATCGTGACGGGAATCCTGGTGTCGGCAGGCGAAGCGCGCGGCGAAGGTTCCTCGCCGACGACGGTGACGGCCTTCGTCACAGACCTGGTCGACGAATGGCGCAACGCCCGCTCGGCGCGCACGCTCTACTTCGTCAACACCTTTGGCGAGGACGTCGCGATCGTCTCCGACATCGCGCTGAAGCAGGTCATCTTCAACGTGCTCGACAACGCCTATGAGGTCTCGCGCGACTGGGTCGAGCTTCTGGCCGAACGCGAGGGCGACAATCTCGTGCTGTCCATCAGCGACCGCGGCCCGGGCTTTGCGCCGGAGATGCTGACACAGCTCGGAAAACCCTATCAGTCGAGCAAGGGCCGCGCCGGCGGCGGGCTCGGCCTGTTCCTGGTGGTCAACGTCGTGCGCAAGCTCGGGGGCAGCGTCACGGCCGAGAACCACAGGAAGCGCGGCGCCACGGTGCGCCTGACGCTGCCGCTCGCAACGCTCGCGATCGGAGGCAGCTTTGACGCCTGACCGTTCGCTCATCGTCGTCGAGGACGACGAGGGTTTTGCGCGCACGCTGAAACGCTCGTTCGAGCGCCGTGGCTACGAGGTCGTGCTCGCCGCCTCGATCGAGGAGGTGCGGAAGGTGCTGGAGGAGCGCTCCTTCGGCCATGCCGTGGTCGACCTCAAGCTCGGCGGCGCCTCGGGGCTCGCCTGCGTCGAGCTGCTGCACACCCACGACGAAGACATGCTGATCGTGGTGCTGACCGGCTTTGCCAGCATCTCCACCGCCGTCGAAGCGATCAAGCTGGGCGCCTGCCACTACCTCGCAAAGCCGTCGAACACCGATGACATCGAGGCCGCCTTCCACAAGGCCGAAGGCAACGCCGACGTCGCGCTCGACGCACGACCGACCTCGATCAAGACGCTGGAATGGGAACGCATCCACCAGACGCTGATCGAGACCGATTTCAACATCTCGGAAGCGGCGCGGCGGCTCGGCATGCACCGGCGCACGCTGGCGCGGAAGCTCGAGAAGCGGCCGGTGAAGTAGGCCGCCGCGCGGCACGTTCAGTAGCTCGGATCAGCAAGGCGGCATTGGGACCTCCGCATCGGCGGGTGGACCGCTCCCGGTATTGCTTCGCTCATCCGAGCGAGCTGGCCTACTTCTTCATCTCGCCCCAAGACGTGATCGTGACGTCAACACCCTGCTGATCGAAGCGCGCATTGACGTCGAAGCGACAGAGCATATCGCCCCTGCACGCCGTCCGCCAATTCGTCAGGTCGCTGTAACTGTCGGCGATGGCGAAGATGTCGTTCGGCTTCGAGAGCAGCGTCGCATCGAGATAGTAGGACACGCGCGCCGGAAGGGACGCGGCCATGTCGAGGCTCAGGCGACTGGCGCCGTCGGGATAATCCTGGGTCCAGCGCCGCTTCCAGCTGATGCTGCATGCACCGTCGGGAAGCTTTGCGCTCGGAAGCATGAAGTCGATGATGGGATAGCCCCCGGCGACATCGCCGTCCTCATCGCCGGTCTTCGACAGGATGGCGGTATCCGGAAACGATCCGTCCTCCTTGCCCCACATGTGGACGGCACGGGTGACGATCCGGTAGCCATCGGGGACCAGCCGGGCCGGCAGGCCCGACGTCACGGGCTCGGCGAGGCACGCGGCGCGGAAGGCCGTCAGCACATTGACGAGGCCGCGCAGATCGGCGGCGTTTTCGTATTTGAACACGATACGTTCGGCCGAGGCGCCAGGAGCCGCTATGCAACACAGAAGAAGGGAAGACTGAAGGACGCGGGAGATCGACCTGGCCATATCTGTGAAAGCTGCCATGTCTGCGAAGCTACCTGGTCTGCGCACCGGTCTCCATCAGTGCCCGCAAACCCGCTCCCGGTTCACTCGATCACAAATCGCGACCCCGCATGAAAAAGCCCGGCCGAACGGCCGGGCTTCTGATCTGTTGCAATCGATGCGAGAGGCGCTTACGCGGCCTCGTCGGCGACCGTGGTGTCGTCGCCATCGGTATCGTCGGTATCGCCCTCGGCATCAGCCTCGCCCTCGGCGGCTTCCGCCTTGGCGTTGCGGCGCGGGCTCTTGGCGAGCTGGGCCTCGATTTCCTTGACCGCTTCGGTCTCGGTCGAGTGCTGCACCACCGCGATCTCGCGGGAGAGACGATCGAGCGCCGCTTCATAGAGCTGGCGTTCAGAGTAGGACTGCTCCGGCTGCGACTCCGAGCGATAGAGGTCGCGCACGACTTCCGCGATCGCGACGATGTCGCCCGAATTGATCTTCGCTTCGTATTCCTGGGCGCGGCGCGACCACATGGTGCGCTTGACGCGAGCGCGGCCCTTCAGCGTCTCGAGCGCCTTCTTGACGAGGGCGGGCTCGGACAGCTTGCGCATGCCGACATTGGCGACCTTGGCGGTCGGCACGCGCAGCGTCATCTTGTCCTTGATGAAGTTGATGACGAACAGTTCGAGCTTCGCACCGGCGATCTCCTGCTCTTCGATGGCCAGGATCTGGCCGACGCCGTGAGCGGGATAGACGACGAATTCGTTGGCCTTGAAGCCCTGACGCTGGGTCACGACCTTCTTTTCCTCGACCTTCGGCGCAGCAGCCGCCGGCTTCACAGCGGGCTTGGCGGCAGCGACAGGAGCCTTGGCAGGAGCAGCAGCAACGGGGGCCTTCGGCGCGGCGGGCTTGGCAGCAGGAGCTTTGGCGGCAGCAGGCTTGGCAACGGTCGCTTTCGCGGCCGGTTTGGCAGTCTTGTTAGGCATTGCGCTTCTTTTGTTCTTCGAGGACTTTGCAGCCGGCGCCTTCGTCGCGGTCCGACCCTTGGATGCGCTACGGCTGGCCGCGGCGACTTTTTTGGCCTCCTTATGGGAAGCCCTCGCTGAAGTACTCTTTTTACGCGTTTTCTGTGACACAGCCTGCGCGCGGAAACTGCCACGCCCCTGTTCGACATTTGGTTTCACGGGAACCCAACGGGGCCAACTGGGCTGACGGGGGTTCGGCTTAATGTGCCCAATATAGCACATTTCCCGCAAAAATCAATGATTTAGGGGTCGTAAGGGCTGGTTTTCCGCGCCGACGAAGGTATTAGGGTTAAGTTTGCGCCGGAATTTAGTCACCTGAGCCGGGATTCGGGGAGAAATATTTCTCGAACTTGCCTTCCTGACCGTCGAATTCCTTCGCGTCGGGGGGTGATTCTTTCTTCTGGGTGATGTTCGGCCAGCTCTTGGCGTAGTCGGCGTTGACCTGGAGCCACTTTTCGAGGCCCGGCTCGGTATCCGGCTTGATGGCGTCGGCGGGGCATTCCGGCTCGCACACGCCGCAATCGATGCACTCGTCAGGATGGATGACGAGCATGTTGTCGCCCTCGTAGAAACAGTCGACCGGGCAGACCTCGACGCAGTCGGTGTACTTGCACTTGATGCAGTTTTCAGTGACGACGTAAGTCATCCAACGCTCCGAAAAGCTCTTTTAAAAGTCGCGGCTTGCCTAGCGCGGATGGACCTGCGCTGCAAGGTCGGGAAGCCCCGATCATGACGGCTTTGTGTGATTGATCGACCAAGAAATGAATTCAAAGCGCAATTAATTGCGATTTGCTTCATTCAGCTCCTCGTAGAGCACGCGCGCCGAGGCTGCATCGCCGCGGCGCTCGTTGAAGCCGATGACTTTCAGCACGCGCACGGTGCGATCGAGCGCGACGGTGATGACGTCGCCGAGCTTGATCGCATGGCCCGGCGACTTTTCGCGCGCGCCGTTGACGCGAACGTGCCCGGACTCGACAAGCTCCGCGGCAGAGGTGCGCGCCTTCACGACCCGCGCGTGCCACAGCCATTTGTCGATGCGCTGCCGCTCCGTCGTTGGATTACTCCTTGCGACCGGCGAGCTGCTCCTTCAGCGCGGCGAGCTTTGCGAAGGGCGAGTTGGGATCGGCGGGCCGATCGCGCTCGCGCGAGTTCGCGCTCGAGGCGTAGGGGCGGAGCGAGGGGCCACCCTGACGATCGCGGCTCTTGTCGCGGTCGCGGCCGCGATTGTCGCGGCCCTTGTCGCGATCACCGCCGAACTTCTTGTTGTCGCGGTTGCGATCGCGATCCTTGTCGCGGTCCTTGCCTTGCTCTCTACCTTGGAAGCTGCGATTGCGGTCGTCGCGACGCTCACTGCCCTCGCCGCCTTCGCGCGGCTTGCGAAAGCCTCGGCCGCCATCACGTCCGCCATCGCGGCGATGACCACCGTGGCGATGACGCTCACCCGGCTTCGCGCCTTCGGCAGCTTCGCCCTCGGCGGGCGCGCTGCCAGCCTCAGCACCGGCCTGCGGGCGCTGGTTGTTGTGACGCTGGTGACGGTGGCGCTCGTGGCGCGGCTTGCGATCCTCGTGACGGCCGCCAGGACGCCAGACTTCGACCAACTCGGGCTCGGCGGGCGCAGCCGCAGCGGCTTCGACCGGCGCAGCAGCGTCGGGCGATGCGGCGGCTTCCGTTGCGGCGGTCTCGGCGGGAGCGGTCTCGGCAGCAGCGTCAGCGGGCGCGGCAGCTTCTTCAGCGGGCGGCGCGATGCCGGGGGCATCTTCCGGCGTGACGGGGGCTTCAGGCGACGCTTCCTGCACAGGCTCTTCCTGCGCGGGCTCGTCGTGCTGCTCCATCGCGGGCGCGTCTTCGACGGTGACCGGCTCTGCGGCGGCTTCGGTCGCAGTCTCTGCGGAGGCCGCGGCCTCTTCGGCCGCAGGCGTCTCGGTGGGAGCTTCAGCAGCCGCTTCAGCGGCAGCAGGCGCCGCGGGCTTCACCGGCAGCGGCGGGCGCTTCTCCATGCGATAGCCGAGTGCGCGCAGCACGGACGCAAAATCCTCGCCGGCGGAGCCCGTGAGCGAGGTCATCGCCTGCGTCACCACGAAGCTGCGGCCGTCGAATGCGCCGGCGGGCTTTTCGCCGGGCGAATTGTCGCGCCAGGCCAGCGCCGGGCGGATCAGGTCGGCAAGGCGCTCCAGGATGTCGACGCGCACGGCGCGCTCGCCGGCCTGCTTGTAGCCGAGCACGCGATAGGCATCGCGCGGCAGCGCCTTGTCGACCGGGAATGAGGTGCGCCCCGAGGAGGCCAGATGCTGCGCGCCCGAGAGCGAGGACAGATCGACATTGTCCTGCTTCAGCGCCCAGAGCAGCGCGGCGAGTGCACGCGCGGCGGGCTTGAGCAGGCCGGGGAAATAGATGTGATAGGCGCCGAAGCGGACGCCGTACTTGCGCAGCGTCGCGCGCGAGGGCTGATCGAGATCCTTCAGCTCATTGGCGATCTTCGGGCGCTCGAGCACTCCGAGCGCCTCGACCAGCTGATAGGCGATGCCGCGGGCGATGCCCGTGACGTCCTCGGCCTTCGACAGCTCGAACATCGGCCCGAGCAGCTTTTCGATATGCGTCTTGAGCCAGAGGTCGAGCCGGGCCTGCACCTTCTCGCGGGGGGCGCCGGTGAGGCGCTCATCGGAGATGATGCGGATGCGCGGATGCAGCGCCTCCTCTGCGGCGGTCAGTCGCGCCACGGCATCGCCGGTCCAGCGGATGATGCCTTCGGACGTCAGCACGAACTGATCGTCCGGCGCATTGCCCAGTTTTTCGGCGCGCGTGTTGATCTCGCCGGCGAGCACCGCTTGCGCGGCAGCCTGCAAGGCTTTCGCATCGGAGCCGGCTTCCGCCGCATCCGGTGCAAAGGTGAAGCCGTCGAGGCGGCCGATGACATGGCCTTCGACGATGACTTCGCCGGTCTTGCCGATTTCCGTATTCAAGCTCGTGTTCTCCCGCAGGCGGCGCATCAATACACTGGTCCGGCGATCAACGAAACGCTCAGTCAAGCGTTCATGGAGCGCATCCGATAATTTATTTTCGACCTCCCGCGTAATCCCCTGCCAGCGTTCGGGGCCTTTCAGCCAGTCCGGGCGGTTGGCGACGAAGGTCCAGGTACGGATCTGCGCGATCCGGGCCGACAGCGTGTCAATGTCGCCATCGATGCGGTCGGCCTGGTCGACCTGGGCCGCGAACCAGGAATCGGGGATGCAGCCCTTCTGCATCAGGAAGCCGTACAGCGTCGTCACGAGCTCGGCATGGGCGGCCGGCGACAGTTTCCGGTAGTCGGGGACCTGGCAGGCCTCCCAGAGCCGCTCGACGGCCTCCTTGCCATGCGCGATATCGCGCACCTCGCCATCGCGGGCGGCGTGGTCGAGCACGCGCATGTCCTCGGCGACAGGCGCGCGCGTCAGCGCCTCATGGCCGGGCGACTGGTTCAGCGACACCTGGAGCGCGCCGAGCGAGGAGAAATCCAGCTTCGCATTGCGCCATTGCAGCATCTTAACATTGTCGAAGGTGTGGTTCTGCAGCGCGTTGACGAGCTCGGGCTCGAACGGCGCGCAGCGGCCCGTGGTGCCGAAGGTGCCGTTGCGGGTGGCACGGCCGGCGCGGCCGGCGATCTGCGCGAATTCGGCCGGGGTGAGCCTGCGGAACTGGTAGCCGTCGAACTTGCGGTCAGAGGCGAAGGCGACGTGGTCGACGTCGAGATTGAGGCCCATGCCGACGGCGTCGGTCGCGACGAGATAGTCGACATCGCCGTTCTGGAACATCTCCACCTGCGCATTGCGCGTGCGCGGCGAGAGCGAGCCCAGCACCACGGCGGCGCCGCCATGCTGGCGCTTGATCAGCTCGGCGATGGCGTAGACCTCGTCGGCGGAGAAGGCGACGATGGCGGTGCGCCGCGGCTGGCGGGTGATCTTGCGGTCGCCGGCGAATTCCAGCTGCGACAAGCGCGGCCGCGTGATCATGGACACGCCGGGCAACAGCCGCTCGATGATGGGCCGCATGGTCGCAGCGCCGAGCAGCAGCGTCTCGTCGCGGCCGCGGCGGTTGAGGATGCGGTCGGTGAAGACGTGGCCGCGTTCGAGATCGGAGGCGATCTGGACCTCGTCGACGGCGAGGAACGACAGGTCGAGGTCGCGCGGCATCGCCTCGACGGTGGAGACCCAGTAGCGCGGATTTCGCGGCTTGATCTTCTCTTCGCCCGTCACCAGCGCGACGGCCTCGCTGCCGACCCGGGCAGTGATCTTGTTGTAGACCTCGCGCGCGAGCAGGCGCAGCGGCAGGCCGATCATGCCGGAGGGATGCGCGAGCATCCGCTCGATGGCGAGATGGGTCTTGCCGGTGTTGGTCGGCCCGAGCACCGCAGTGACGCCGGCGCCGGGAAGCCGCTCGGAAGCGAAGGGGGAGGAGGAGAAGGGCATCTGGGTGATTAGGTAGTGCCGATTTGGGCGAATGTCAGTGCTGACAGGGGCGCGAGGGGGGCTGCGATGTGTCGGCTATGTCTCCGAACGCCGTGCGCCAGCCAAGCACACCGCCGTCATGCCCCGGCTTGACCGGGGCATCCAGTACGCAGCGGCCTGTCCGCTCAACCCCAGCCGCCGCGGCGTACTGGATCGCCCGGTCAAGCGGGGCGATGACACTGAGTTTGTAGGAGCGCCCTCTCCAAAGATCCCGCGCAACTGTCTCACTTTGCGACGCTTTTCCCGTTGGCCTTAAGCTTCGGAACGACTCCGGAACGAATCGCGGCCGAATCGCTGACTCCCTGGTGAGTCCTGTTCCGTTCACGCAACATGTCGCGGGACTCTTGTTCGGTGCGACTAGATGGAGTTTTGCGCGGCCGCACAAGCGGCGATTTGGTGACGGAAAGCCTTAAGTTGGGGACGGCGTCGAGTCGAATCAGAATCGGGGAGGAGTCAAATGGATTCCCGGATCGGGGGCGCTCAAGACGAAATTTCGAAACAACCCCATGCACAGTAGGCAAGTCATTGAAATCACTTGCACCGTCATCCTGAGGTGCGAGTGGCGCGATGCGACAGCATCGTGCCGGGAGCCTCGAAGGATGGACGGCCCGGATCGGGCGGCAAATGCTGGTATCCCCGAGGGAACAGCCGGGCCGTCGCCCTTCGAGGGCTGCCGAAGAGGCGGCCACCTCAGGCTGACGGTTGCAGAGAAGGCGATGCGGAAACAGCCCTACTGCGTCTTCGCCACGCGCGGGGGCTGGGCCGAGGTGATGAAGCTGGTCGCTTCCAGCATCGCAGGCCCCAGTGGGGTCGGAACCTTCAGCCAGAACGGGACCAGGATGCGCGTGCCGGCCACCGGCGCGAACGCGATCTCGATGTTGCGCTGGGCGGCGAGGTATTTGATCACGGGGCGGTCGGGGATGTAGCCGGCGACGGGCACGAAATAGAGTGCGCAGACCACGACCGGGCCTTTGTACCCCTTCTCCGCCTTCACTGTCTCCATGCGCTTGAAATCGAGCTTGAGGTCGTAGCGCATGCGGCCGTCGAACACGGGCGCGGCGTTGTGGCAGGCCTCGGGCGTGACGGGATCGCCACTGCCGGGCACGCGGAGCAGCGAGGCCGTCATCGGATCCCACACGCCGCGGCGATGCGCGTCGGTGACGACGATGCGATCAGGGTCGACCGGCGGCTCCGGCACGATGCCGAATTCCTTCACATTGCCCTTGTCGAGGGTGATGTGGATCTCTTCGGTCTTCTTCGAGGTGGTGGTGGAGGCCTGGTAGCCGGTCGCCACCAGCGCGCCGTTGACGACGCGGCCCTGCGAGGCGCCGGTGCCGGACCCGCCCGCGAAGGATTTTAAAAGCCCCGTTGTGCCGCCACTGGCCGCGGCCGCGAACACGTCATCGCCGATGTCGATGTTCCAGGCGCCCTTGCCGACGGGAATGCCGGCCAGCGAAGCTTCATACTGCGCCTCGAGCTTGCCCTGCGCCGCCGCCGGTCTTGCGCCCCACGCCAAGGCGAGCCCGCAAAGGACCACGAAGGCCAGCCGGCCGGCGTTCAGCCGGGGCCAAATTTGAGGGCGTGTGAGCACGAAACAGTCCAATCGGGGCGCGAACGGTTGTTACTTAAGCCAAAACCCGCGGCAGACAATGTGTCCGGGCATGCTTTGCCGGGAACTCCACCTGTATTTCGGCGGTGAATACGCCCTTTATGTGATGGTAAGGCGCGACAAACATTGCCGTTTTGGTGATCGAGGGTAGCCAGGGGCGCGCACCTCGCCCCCACCCATTCCGCTGTCATGCCCCGGCTTGACCGGGGCATCCAGTACGCCGCGGCCCCTCTGGTCAGCCGCACCGCCTCGGCGTACTGGATCGCCCGGTCAAGCCGGGCGATGACACCTGGTGTGGGGCATGACGCGCGCATGAAACCCCGCCCAAAACCTTGACGTCCCGCCCCTTCCCCCCTATACGTCCGCCCGCTCCCTGCAAGGACACAGAATTTGCCCCCGTGGCGCCCCGAATGGCGGCCGCAACTCATTGGGGGTTTTAGAGCGAAGGATTATGCCATGTCTCGCCGCTGCGAACTGACGGCCAAGGGCCCCCTCGTCGGCCACAAGGTCAGCCACTCCAACATCAAGACCAAGCGCCGCTTCCTGCCGAACCTCGTCAACGTGACGTTCCAGTCGGAAGCCCTGGAGCGCAACGTGCGCCTGCGCGTCTCGACCAACGCGGTGAAGAGCGTCGACCACAATGGCGGCCTCGACGCCTTCCTGCTCAAGGCCAATTCCGACGCCCTGTCGCCGCGCGCCCTCGAGCTGAAGCGCGCCATCCAGAAGAAGGTCGGCGACGCGCCGGCCAAGAAGGCCAGCTAAGATTTTCGAATCGGGCGGGGGCTAGGTTGCGTCGCGTGGCGTAGGCTTAGCCGAGTAGAGTTTGCGTTGCGGCCGGATCGGAAGATCCGGCCGTTTTTGTATTCAAATCGCTCGTCTTATTGGAAACGCCACCGTAAGCTCACCGTGGTTGCTCAGGCTCGTTAAGGAACCCTTTCCCGGCATGTGTCACTTATAAGGTGGACTCCGCTGGAAGTAGCATGCTTCAAATACTCAATCCCCACGATCTGACCACGAGGCGCAATATCGGCGCCTATTACACCTCAGGCAGCATTGCTTCCGTCTTGGCGAATTGGGCAATCCGCACCTCCGGCTCCCGCGTGTTGGAACCAAGTTTTGGGGGAGGTTCGCTCGTAGTGGCCGCGCTGTTAAGGCTCTCCGAGCTCGGCGCCACGACCAACCCTGATCAAGTCGTAGGATACGACATCGATCGAAAGGCAAGCGCACTCCTGCGCAGCGCCTTATCGACTTCTCTCCAATCAGAACTGATCACGTCTGATTTTCTCGCCGTATCGCCGCCCTCTCCTGAGCGCAAATTTCATTGTATTATCGCCAACCCTCCCTTCATACGGCATCACCGCAACAAGGATGATCTCTTCAAAGCCCGATGTGAGCAGCTTGGTCTGCCGAAGAACTCTGACCTATCCTGCTTGTTCGTCATGCACGCCCTCACCTTCCTGCGTAAAGGCGGACGGATGGCCTTCGTGCTTCCAGCATCATTCTTGTTTGCCGACTACGCAAGACCTGTTCGCGATGCCCTGCGGCGCAACTTCGAAAAAGTCAAAGTCATTCGTTTGGCGTTCCGAGCTTTCGCCGAGGACGGAGCCGAGGAGAAGGGGATTTTGGTTCTCGCCGATTGTTTTGGCTCGTCTTGTCCCGGCTCTTGGGCTCAGACAGTTGCGTTGACTGAAGAGACCCTCCCTAAACTCGTCGACGATGCACATCTAACAAACAGCTCACCCACGGAAGATTTTGCAAGGATTCTGCACACCGCCGATGTTGTTCGATTTGACGAACTGGCTCAACTCCAGATCGGAGTAGTAACCGGAGCCAACAAGTACTTTGTCATCGACGAAAGTATGAGAGCCAAGCACCGCCTCTCCAAGGACACCCTGATCCCAATTGCTGCTCGGAGCGCGCAGATCACCGGGTTAAAATTCGGAATGGCGGAACATACCATCCAGGCTGCAACCAACAAACGGGTCTGGCTTCTTTCGCCAAGCAAGCTGGGCCGAAAAAACAGCTCTGTTCGCAAATACCTTGAATCGATACCCCAGAAGATTCGGGAGGAAACCCTCTGGTTTAAAAAAAGACCTGACTGGTTCAGACCAGAGCCGATTTTTGCAGACGCAATCCTTACGTATATGAATCATCGCGCGCCAAGACTCGCTCTCCTTTCACCCCAAATTACAGCCACGAATACCTTCCACCTAGTCACATTTAAGAACCGGAAGGACCTCGTTGGGAAACAACGAGTCGCGCTTGCTTTGCTCACGTCCCTCGCTCAGGCCTCCGCCGAAATGGAAGGACGCGCATATGGGGGCGGCCTACTTAAGCTCGAGCCAGCCGGCGCACGAAGGATTCTCCTACCGAAATTCAGCCCTGCGCCGGAGATTATTCGCTCCGCATTTTCCGAGGCAGACGCCAACCTTCGAGCAGGAGACGAGGCTGCCGCTAGAGACATTGCAGATCGCACACTCCTCTTTCCTTCAATTCGGACCGATCCGGAATCTGTGACTACTGCTCTGCGCCGCAGCATCGAATACAGCCGACGAATCCGAACGAGCGTCTCAAATCATACTTCTGTATGAGCAAGTGAAAGCTGAGCTCCTATGGCACGAGCTACATTTACGGTAGACACACAGCTATTTCGCGAGTTGGGAGAGCTTCTCGTCGGCGAGGATGCCACAGCTCTAACAGAGCTCGTTAAGAATTCCTATGATGCTGATTCTCGGGTCGTTTCTATAGCAGGCCGATCGCTGGGAAAGCCTGAGAATTCATTGATAACCATCGCCGACGACGGCGTCGGAATGAACGGGGAGCAATTCAATCACGGGTTCCTAACTGTCGCGGGTAGAGAGAAGACTACCGGCGACAGAAGGAGCAAAATCTACCGGCGCATCTATACGGGCGAAAAAGGCGTTGGGAGATTGGCAGCACGAAAACTTGCCAAGCGACTAGAAGTCGAATCATGGCCTTGGTCTGGCAAACTCGACGTCCAAGGCCGCTTGATCTCGCAGCCCACCGGTATACGTGCAACGATCGATTGGGACAAAATCGATCGTTGCCGAACGTTTGATGATATTCCGAAGTCCGGCGCCGTTAGGGTCGAAACGATACCAGCAAACGGGTTTCGACTGGCTGGAACAACTCTTACCTTGCGCCGTCTCCGGAAATCATGGACCAAAAAGGACATCGAGAAATTCCAAAGAAGGGCCCTCACCTTTCGCCCACCGCAGGTGTTTACTGGCCAGATTCCCGAGACATTCGTAGCTCGTCCATTGCTCCTAAAGAGCTTGTTCAGCCAACCAGCCGCCTCCAATAGTGAGGAACCGTTCCGTATCGATATGCTCGGTGCATTCGACATCGTGGAACCTCCGGGTGTGTCAGATGCGGCAGCGGCACAGTGGGTTCTGGAAATCCTAAGCGAACCCAAGCGCGGCCAAGTTACTTACACAATGGCACCGTCGCAGAAATTTCAACGCAAGTATCCGAAAGCGCAGGTCGAGCGAGCCGTTATCAAAGTGAAGCGCGCTCAAAATCCGATCCCCTTTCGGGGCCGGATCTATAACTTGCTCAATCGGTCATGGGATGGATCGATTGCTGGTGTCCGGGTCTACATGAACGGGTTTAGAGTTTTGCCCTATGGCGAAGCAAAGAACGATTGGCTCGGTCTAGATGATGACACTACCAGCCGGGCAAGAGACCTGCTTCGCAATCTGAAAGGGCTGGCCGGGGATATTCCACGTTCTGCCGACTCTGAAGAAGAAACTAAGATGCAGAGGAATTCTGCCTATTGGGGGCTATCGCGCTGAACCGAGAAGAGGCCCCACAGCTTGAAATGCTCGTTAATCGAGAGGGGTTCGCACCCGGGCCGCAGCTAGATTTCCTATCGAAGTATGTTCGTATCGGAGTTGATCTGCTGACACGCGTTCGCGTTTCGGCTTCTATTGAACTCAAGCGAGCTCGCATCGGACTTACCCGTCAGCAGCGGAGAGCAGCGGAAGAGGACATTGAAACTCCTGCAACCGTCCTGACCATGAGGAACGACTCCAACAAGGTCGTAGAGGCTGCACGAGATGCTAGAGCAGCGATCGCCCGCGGCGACGTCGTGAAAGCATCCGAGGTCATCAGCACAACCATCGAGCCTCTGGCTCAGTCCATTGAAGCGATTTCGCGTGAAATGGGGACTGAACAAGCGATTTTTCGCGTCTTAGCGTCAATTGGCGCTCAGCAAGTTGCTTTTAGCCACGAAATAAATGGACTCGTATCGATCTCTGCGGCCATTTTGGCCGCAATGGACAAAATCTTCGAGTTGGATTTGACAGACCAAGTGCGACGACGCTTGGCTCCTTTGCGAAAGAATATGCGTGATCTCCATGCCAGCCTGGAACGGCAAGCATTTTTCCTTACAGACATTGCTGGGCTCGAGTCTCGCCGAAGACGGTCGCGGCAAATATTGGCAGACCGGTTCGATGCGGCAAAGCGGCTGCTCGAGCGGTCGATCGAAGACCGTCAAATTGGCTTGTCGGTGGAATTGGGCGAGGATCTGAAATCGCCGCCCATGTTTCCAGCCGAAGTGGTCGCCCTCTTCACAAATTTGCTCTCGAATGCCGTCAAATTCGCCGGCAAAGGGGGCAAGATTCGCGTGCGCGGGAAATCTAGTGACAAACAACTCAAGGTTATAATAGAAAATACGGGGACTGCTGTCGACCTCAAAGCTGCTGAGCGTTGGTTCGAACCATTTCAAAGTACGACGACGGATGTCGATGCCACTCTGGGACAGGGGATGGGGCTGGGCCTAACCATCACCCGCAGCTTACTTGATGAATATGGAGCTTCGATCGAATTCGTTCGCCCGTCGAACGGCTACGCCACTGCGATTGAAGTCGCATTTCCTCGATAGACGAGAAGCAAATGAGATTTGTCTATATTGACGACGAACCTGATCCAGCGGTGGCGGAAGCACTAGGGCGAAATAATGTCAGCGTATTCCAATTTGCCGGTAACTTAGACGACCAAATGGATGACCTAATCGCAAAGATTCGCGATTGTTCAGTTGTAATCGTTGACTTGAAGTTGGCGGAGCACAGAGTTGATGATGAATTTCCTAGTGCTCTATATCCTCAAGATGGACTTGCCCTGAAAGAAATTCTCACTTCGATTCTCACAGAGCGCGCAAGTCAATTGGAAAGCGGTGTCGATGCAACCGCTATTGATGTGGAACCCAAAACCACCGCGTTCGTGCTCTATTCCGGCGAGTTAGACTTGTTGGGCGATGGTGTACCCGCACGGGGACGGGAGCACGTTATAGCGAGAAAGGTACGTGGCGAATGGGCCATGTCTAAAAATCCGAGAGCTCGTCCGACAAGTCAGATAGACCTTCGAGTTTTGCAGGAGCTGGCGGACGGCGTTGATGCTGTGTCTCAAAAGCCGTGGGGGGAGGCTTTAGAACGCGAGGATGCCTTAAAGGCAATTACCGAATTGCTGGATTTGGATCGCAAATCGGATTGGGCAGCTACTGCGGAACGACAGATCTTTGAGAACAGGCCACCACTTCAGAGCCTTGCCAACAGAGACGGAATATCTTTGCTGCGGTGGATGCTTCATATTGCTCTGCCTTACCCTTCTTTTCTTCTCGACTCTGTGGAAGTCTCATTACTTTGCAGACTTCAACCAGAGTGGGGCGTCAACGCTCTCGAATCAAAAGGCTTTCTTGCAGACCTATTCAGTGATTCTCTCTATCGTGGCTTGTTATCTAACTTCCTTGGAGCTCGCTGGTGGCGCGCGGGCGTGGTCGCGAAATTGAGACAGATAACTGGCGGAGTACCGCATAGTATCGATCGCCTGCGAAGTTATTTTGATCAGATGCACGGCAAAGCCGTACCAATGTTAAACGTTGCCACTCCCGTACGTACTGTCGATGAGGAATTTCGCCTCACAAACGAAATCGTTGACGTAGATGAAGCAGTCCGCTTGGAGCCGGAGGAATGGCCTCTCGAGCTTGCACCCCCCTGGATTGCTCTGAGCAAAGTTGCCAAGAGCCCTCGCCTACGTCGCTACGTTCTCGAACGTGACATTGATCGAGTACAATCATTTTTGACGGCAACGCGTGATGACCAGAAGTGACTACGTAGCTCCTCATCTATCTTTCGAGGCCGTATGCGAACAATTGGAAGGCATCGTTCGCTTAGGCGGAAGCTATTTCGAACCAGACGCTGAATCGATCGTCGCGCAGGCATGCGACGATCTTCGCGCCATCAAGGACGGACAAAACGAAGGGCAAATCATTTGGAGCGTGCCTCAAGACAGGCCAATAAGGACAATAGCAACTAACTCATATCAGCGAGGCAACAAGGGGGGCCTTGCCGCGCAGGCATGCCTATCTTTTATTTGGGAGGTCAAGAAGGTCGCCAGAAAGCGCGATGAGTTTGCTATTGTTGGCCTGTGCTCAACAAAGATCACTTTGCACGATACTTCAGATAGGCTGAATGGCGTGGTCAACCCACTCACATGGACATTTGAGATGGGCAGCCACGATTCGCCAGGCTGTCATTTCCATTCGCAGATTGATTGGAAGGCACCGATCAAAGCTGTTTACAAAGAAGAGGAGATGCAAGCGTGGCCATCGCTCGACGTTCCCCGCTTGCCAAGCCTCTTAGTAACTCCTGGAGATTGTCTTGACTACATCCTAGGAGAACTCTTTCAGGAAGCTTGGCCTAAAAAATACGAGGAAACGGAAATTGCCCATATCGGTAGATGGCTAAGCACGTCGAGGCAACGAATCGCAGCAGTCCTACGGAGTTCATTGCAAGCGGCTGAGGAGGGCACATCGACCTCTCCGTGGATCGCTATTAAGCAATGGTATCCGCGAAGTGAGAAAATGCTACTGACATAGGCGCCCTAAGCTCATCTATTTTTAGGTTGCGCTTCGCTTCTCCGCTATACTCGCCTTGGTAGCATCACCCGGAGGGGCATACCGTGGAGCAGGCGCACAATACCGAGCACAGACCCGAACCCAAAAACCTCGTCATCTGCTGTGACGGCACCGGCAACGAGATCTCGGAAAACATCTCCAACGTCCTGAAGCTGTATCGCTGCCTGCGCAAGACCGACAGGACACAGCCGCGGCAGATGGTGTTCTACGATCCCGGCGTCGGCACGGTGACGGAGCCGACGACGTGGCACCGCATCAAGGCCGACGTCAATCTGGTGCTGGGGCTCGCCACCGGCTACGGGCTCGATGACAACGTGCTCTCGGCCTATTGCTTCCTGGTCGAGCATTATGCGCCCGGCGACAGGATCTTCCTGTTCGGGTTTTCGCGCGGGGCCTACACGGTGCGGGTGCTGGCGGGGCTGATTCACAAGATCGGCCTGATCTCGCCGGAGCAGGCGAACCTCGCAGGCTCCGGCATGGTCGCCTACAAGCAATATTCCGGCACCGGGCGCGGCAACGACATCGACGACCTCAGGGATGTCGCGGTGGACGAGCAGGGGCCGCTGCCGCAAGGCAAGTTCGACCTCGCCGCGCAGTTCGCGCGCATCACCTCGACGCGCTGGGTGACCATCCACTTCATCGGCGTGTGGGACACGGTGGCGAGCGTGATCGTGCCGCGGCGCGACAATTTCTTCTTCGTGTTCAGCCTGGAGGAGCTCGCCTTCACGCGGCGCAACCCCAGCGTCGCCATCTTCCGGCAGGCGATCGCGATCGACGAGCGGCGGCGCATGTTCCGCCTCAACAGATACTCCGAGCCGCAGGACTTCTGGAGCCACCGCTACGTGCCCGACGAGAAGAAGGTACCGCAGGACATCATGCAGGTGTGGTTCGCCGGCGTGCATTGCGACGTCGGCGGCGGCTATCCGGAGGCCGAGAGCGGGGAATCGAAATATCCGCTGATCTGGATGATCGAGGAGGCCGAGAAGGCCGGCGTGAGGTTCAACAAGCGCACCGTGAACCAGCTCGCCTGGGGCATCCAGCGCAAGAACTCGCCGTTCAAATACGTGCCGCCGGCATACACCGGCGAGGTCGGCGAGCTGCACAATTCGATGAATGCGGCCTGGCGCGTGCTGGAGGTGATCCCGAAAAGCGCCAAGTACCGGGAATGGCCGGAGCGGAAGGTGTTTCTCGGCCTCTACATCCCCTGCGGCGAGCCGCGCCTGATCCCCGACGGCGCCTTTGTGCATGAGAGCGTGGTGAAGCGGATGGCGGCGGAGCCGGGATACAAGCCGGTGAACCTGCCGGCGCGGTATCAGACGGTGCCGATGCCGGTGCCGCCGGTGGTGGGGGCGGATGAGGGGGTGACGGGGTGATGGGGGCGCGGTCTCTGCTCTCGTCATTGCTAGCGCAGCGAAGCAATCCAGAATCCCTCCGCGGAAGCAGCCTGGATTGCTTCCGCCTTCGCCAAAGGCTTCGGCGGACAAGTCGTCGCAAGAGCTCCTCGCAATGACGGAGTTTGAGGTGGCGGCGGCGCACCCCACTACCGCTGCTTTCCGCATTCGCCGCCACTTTTCATTAAAATTCTTCCGCCCGGCTTAGCCGGATCGCATCATCTGCATTCCATCATCGCGCCAACACCCACCGCGCGATTTTTGTTTGGCATGATCCGCTCGGAAAACCGCTTCGCACTTTTCCGGATCATGCCGTCGCGGAATTGGAGGAGAGTGCCAATGCATCCGCGACGACATGCCCGCGTGAAGCCCGCGGGCCTCGTGTCCCGCCAGGCCAAGATCATCACCGACCCGCGCGCGCCGGTAATTCCCTGCACGCTGATCGACTATTCGCCGGGCGGGGCCTGCGTCGATCTCGGCGGCCAGGTGAAGATCCCCGACCGCTTCGAGCTGCTGCACGTCAATACCAAGAAGCGCTGCCGCATCGCCTGGAAGCGCGGCACGCGGGTGGGCGTGGTGTTTTAGAGGGCTAAGCGCTACACGGGTGGTGCGCTCCCTCCCCCGGGCTTGTCGCGCAGAAGCCCGCCTTCGGGCGAAGGCGGATGCGGGGGATGGTTGGGGAGA
This sequence comes from Bradyrhizobium sp. BR 10289, assembly GCF_019455385.1. GTDB lineage: Bacteria > Pseudomonadota > Alphaproteobacteria > Rhizobiales > Xanthobacteraceae > Bradyrhizobium. Next base: position 85,613 of record NZ_JACOFR010000012.1, on the reverse strand, counting down.
GGGTATCTCCACAGAGGGACTCCCCCAGAGGAGAAAGCCCCCACCCGGCGCGCGGGACGATGCTTCGCATCGCCCGGGCGCGCCGACCTCCCCCGCAAGCGGGAGAGGTTGCACCGAGCGCGCTGTCCGACCTTCGCTAATCAACAATCACTGCTACTTCCGCATCCTGGCCTTGGCGCCGCCGACGATCTGCATGGCGACGCCGGCGATCCAGCCGAACAGGACGAGCCAGGCGATGCCGATATGCGGCTCGAGGCGGAGCACGATGACGGCGACCGAGGCGAGCGCGGTCAGCGTCGCGCAGAGCGTGCCGGCGGCGCTGAGCAATTCGGCGGCATCGATGGTGCTGTGGGCGTCGTCGAACGGCAGCTGCGGCGTGTCGATGCCGAGATAGAAGCCGACGATGCCGAGCCCCATCATCAGCAGCAGGAAACCCTGCGTGGTGAGCGGGGCGATCGCCGATCCCACATAGGCGCCGACGAACAGCCCGCACGCGGCGCCCGCCATGGCGAGGCCCAGGCGCTCGAACACATGGGCAGTCTTGCGAACACGAAACCGCATGGCCGGCCTCCGCGAGGCGTTGAACAAGCGGAGGTTAGGCCGGTTTTGTGGCGGGTGGAAGGTAAGGGGAGTTACGGATGCGTGAGGAGGGAAGTCGACTCCCTCTCCCCGTTCTTACGGGGCCGCGACGAGCTTCGCTCGCGCTGAAAGGGTTGGGGTGAGGGGCCTCTCTCCACACCTGAGACTGTGGCCGCACCTGTACCCCCTCACCCGAATTCGATCTGCGATCGAATTCGACCTCTCCCCGCAAGCGGGGAGAGGTGAAGCTCCTACCTCGCCCCGAACGTCGTTTTCCCGAACAGCGCCTTTTGCGTGGACGGCTGCGAGCGCCAGTATTGCGGCGGGGCTTCGACTTCGCCGCCGACTTCCGCGGCGGCGTGCCAGCCCCAGCGGGGGTCGTAGAGCATGCCGCGGGCGAGCGCGACCATGTCGGCCTTGCCGGACGCGACGATCTCCTCGGCGTGCTTCGGCTCCGTGATCAGGCCGACGGCAATCGTCGGAAGTCCGGTCTCGCGCTTGATCGCGTCTGCGAACTGCACCTGATAGCCGGGGCCGAGCGTGATCTTCTGCAACGGCGAGACACCGCCGGAGGAGGCATCGATCCAGTCGACGCCGCGCGCCTTCAACGCCTTGGCGAATTCGATGGTCTGCGCCAGATCCCAGCCGCCCTCGACCCAGTCGGTCGACGACACGCGCATGCCGACCGGCTTGTCGTGCGGGAACGCGGCGCGGACCGCATCGTAGACTTCCAGCGGGAAGCGCATGCGGTTCTCGAGCGAGCCGCCATATTCGTCGGTGCGCTTGTTGGAGATCGGCGACAGGAACTGATGCAGGAGGTAGCCGTGCGCGCCGTGCAGCTCGATCGCGTCGATGCCGATGCGTTCGGCGCGCTTGGCGCTGTCGACGAAGGCCTCGCGGATGCGCTTCAGGCCGCTGCTATCCAACGCGAGCGGCGCGGCCTCGCCCTCCTTGTGCGGCACGGCCGACGGCGCCACCGTCTGCCACCCCCCGTCGCTGACCGGAATCAGTTGACCGCCGTCCCAGGGCCGCGCGCTACTGGCCTTGCGGCCGGCATGGGCGAGCTGCATCGCGATCGCGGTCGAGGAATGCTTGCGCACGGAAGCGAGGATCTGCTTCAGCGCGGCTTCGGAGGCATCGCTGTAGAGCCCGAGACAGCCGGGCGTGATGCGGCCGATCGCCTCGACATGGGTCGCCTCGATGCAGAACATCGCCGCGCCCGACAGGCTGAGATTGTTGATGTGGGTGAAGTGCCAGTCGGTGGGCACGCCGTCCTCGGCCGAATACTGGCACATCGGCGACACCACGAGGCGGTTCTTCAAGGTCAGGCCGCGCAGGGTGATCGGGGAAAACAGGGCGCTCATGCGGGGATCCGGAATGCGAGGGATGGAAGCAACTGCATGAAGTGTAGTCGCGAACGCACGGATTACGAGTTGCGCGAGAGGCATGGCAGCGGGCGGCGCCATGCATTGCGCTGGCGATGCGCCCCCTATGGCTTGATACCAGCCGCCTTGATCAGCTCCTGATTGGCCACGAGCTCGCGCTTGACGAGCTCGTCCATCTCGCCAGGCTTCATCGGCTTCGGTTCGAGCCCGAGCTTGGCCAGGCTCGCCTGCATCGCCGGCGTGGCCAGCACTTTTTCGGCCGCCGCGTGCAACTTGTCGACGATCCCGCGCGGCGTCTTCGCCGGCACGAACACGCCGAACCAGATCTCGCTGTCGGCATCCTTCAAGCCGATCTCGCCCGCCGCCGGCACGTCGGGCAGCTCGGCGACGCGCTTGGGCGTCGAGACCACCAGCGCGCGGACCTGGCCCTCGCGGATCAGCGGCAGCGCGGTCGCCAGCGGACAGAAATACAGATCGATGCGCCCGCCGAGAATATCGGCGATCACTTCCGGGCCGGCGCGATAAGGCACATGCGTGGCTTCGATGCCGGCGGCGTAGCGGAATTTTTCGCTCGAGATGTGCACGGCGCTGCCGATGCCGACCGAGCCGAACGAGATCGAGCCGGGCTTTGCCTTGGCGTCGGCGATGAAGTCCTGGATGGTTGTCCAGGGCCGCTCCTTCGGCACGATCATCACGTTGGCACCGGATCCGATCATGAACACCGAGGCGAGATCGCGGCTGGGGTCGAAGCTCGCATTGGGGAAGATCAAGGGCGCCACGGACAGCGCCGACGACTGGGCGAGCAGGCTGTAACCGTCGGGATCGGCCTTCGCCACCGCCGCCGAGCCGACCACTCCGCCGCCGCCGGCGCGGTTCTCGACCACGATGGGCTGGCCGAGCTCGGCGGAGAGACGCTCGAACACCAGCCGCGGCACCACGTCCGCCGCGCTGCCCGGACCGAACGGAATGGTCGCCTTGATCAGCCGCGCAGGCCAGTCTTGTGCCTGGACTTGCGCCGCAGCGGCGATCCAGACGCCGGCACAAAGACACAACACGCGAAGGAACCTGGTCATCGACATCTCCGGTCTGGGCACGCAATTGTCGCAAGCAATCTTTGCAAGAACCATTCCGGCGAGCTTCTATTCCACCAGCGTGAACTGCAGCAGCAGCGTGCGCTGGAGGAACGAGAAATTGTCGTCCGACACCATGGTCAGCACGGTCTCGCCATCAGGCGTGACGTGGGCGTCGATGCCTTCCATGTTGTCGATCTCGTGGCCGAGATCGGCGGCGAACAATTCGGGGCCGTCGACCAGCGCACCCGGCGCGATTGACTTCAGCGGGATGGCGCGGATGCGGATGTTGACGCCGGTGAACCAGGAGAATTTGCGTTCGAGGATCAACAGCTCGCCGGAGGGCAGCAGCACGGCATCACTGATGTCGAATTTCTCGGTGCGGCGCACGCTGAACTGGCCGGGCGATGGGCCGCCGATCAGGAAGGCCGTGAGGTTGCCGTCGGCGTCCAGCCCGCGCTCGGAGAACGCGATCAGCGTGCCGGCGAGCGGCTGGCCCTTGTCCCTGGGCACGAAGACCATCGCCTCCAGCCCCTTGTTGGACGGCAGCTTGCGGATCGCCGGCGGCGTCGGGACCACCTCGCCGCGCGCCTGCGTGCCGCCCTTGGCGAGATCGAAGCGCATGATCTGGTTGACGCGCTCGAGCCCGACATAGACGACCTTGCCGTCGCGCGCGAGCGACTCGGTGTCGTACCAGTAGCGCTTCTCCGTGATCGGCCGCCCCTCGGCATTGAGCATCGGCGCCGCCTCGACGTCGTCGAGGCCGGCCATCTTGCCGCCGGCATAGCGGATGTTGCCGGTGAACCAGGTGCCTTGATCCGACAGCGCGAGGAAACGCTCGCCCTTGTTGTCGAGGAAGCGCAGGCCGGACAGGCCGCCGAAGCCGCGATGCGGCGAGGTCAGGACGAGACCGCTGCGATATTGCAGTGAGCCGAAACGCACGCGCGCGCGGTCCCGCGGCTCGAAATTCGGAATCGGCCGCGCATTCACCTCGATGCTGACCGGCGCGGTGACGGCGTGCTCGATTTGCGCCGGCCGCGGCGGCGGCTCGGTCGTCGTGGCTTGCGCGTGCGCGAGGCGGGAGAGCGCGAGAGTGGAGAATCCCGCCGCCGCGTGGCCAAGAAAGCTGCGGCGGGATCGATGCGTGCTCACGAATGCAATTTGCGTCGCGGGCGAGCGGGTGCTTGCGTTGGCGCCGTGTTGGTCTCGCTGAAGAGTTCGGCGAGCTTCTCGGTGATGGCGCCGCCGAGCTCTTCGGCGTCCACGATCGTCACGGCGCGGCGATAGTAGCGCGTCACGTCATGGCCGATGCCGATCGCGATCAGCTCGACCGGCGAGCGGGTCTCGATCTCCTCGATGATGTGACGCAGATGCCGCTCGAGATAATTGCCGGGATTGACCGACAGCGTGGAATCGTCGACCGGCGCACCGTCCGAGATCATCATCAGGATCTTGCGCTGCTCGGGCCGGCCGAGCAGGCGCTTGTGCGCCCAGTCCAGCGCCTCGCCGTCGATGTTCTCTTTCAGCAGACCCTCGCGCATCATCAGGCCGAGATTCTTTCGCGCACGGCGCCAGGGAGCGTCGGCGGACTTGTAGATGATGTGACGGAGATCGTTGAGACGGCCGGGATTGGCCGGCTTGCCGGCGGCCAGCCACGCCTCGCGCGATTGCCCGCCCTTCCAGGCGCGCGTGGTGAAGCCGAGGATTTCGACCTTGACGCCGCAACGCTCCAGCGTGCGCGCGAGAATGTCGGCGCAGGTGGCGGCGACGGTGATCGGCCGTCCGCGCATCGAGCCGGAATTGTCGAGCAGCAGCGTCACGACGGTGTCGCGGAAGGTCGCCTCCTTCTCGTGCATGAAGGACAGCGGGTGATAGGGATCGGTGACGACGCGCGACAGCCGCGCGGGATCGAGGATCCCCTCTTCGAGATCGAACTCCCAGGCGCGGTTCTGCTGCGCCATCAGGCGGCGCTGCAGCCGGTTGGCGAGGCGCGCAACGATGCCCTGCAGATGCGCGAGCTGCTTGTCGAGATAGGCGCGCAGGCGCTCCAGCTCGTCATGGTCGCAGAGATCCTCGGCGGCGATCACCTCGTCGAATTTCGGCGCGAAGGCGTGGTATTCCGGCCCGCGCGGCTCGTTCTTGCCGTGCGAATTCGGACGCGTCGCCTCGCCCGGCGTCTCGTCGTCGCCGAGCTCGCCGTCGTCGAACGTATCGGACGTCGAGGCCTGCGCGCTTTCCATCGCGCTGTCGCTCATCTCTTCCGACGAGGCTTGCGCCTGGTCGGCGCTCATCTCCTGCGCGGCATCGGAATCGGGCGAGCCTTCCGCACCGGACTGATCGTTGTCGCCGTCCTGGTTCTCGTCGTTATCTTCGTTGTCCTCACTGTCGGCGCTGCGCTCGTCGCCGAGCTCGAGCGCGGTCAGGAGGTCATGCACGGCATCGCCGAACTTGGTCTGGTCCTCGACCACGCCGTCGAGCCGGTCGAGCCGCTTGCCGATCTTGTCTTCGAGGATCGGACGCCAGAGATCGACCATCTTCTTCGCAGCCGCGGGCGGCGCCAAACCAGTGAGGCGCTCGCGCACCAGCATCGCCAGCGCATCGGCCAGCGGCGCATCGGCGCGGTCGGTGATCTCGTCGAACTTGCCGCGATGGAAATGATCGTCGAGCATCGCGGTGAGGTTCTTGGCAACGCCCGCCATGCGGCGCGCGCCGATCGCCTCGACCCGCGCCTGCTCCACCGCCTCGAACACGCCGCGCGCTTGCGGATTGCCCGGCATCAGCTTGCGATGCAGTTTTGCGTCGTGACAGGCGATCTTGAGCGCAATGGAATCGGCGTGGCCGCGCACGATGGCGGCGTCGCGCTTTGTCATCTTGCGCGCCGGCTCGGGCAAGCGAGCTTTACCCGGCGCAAGGCCCGGGCGCTCGGCCGCGAAGCTCACATCGAGCTCGGGCGATTTCGCGATCGCCTTCAGACAGGAAGCGACCGAGCGCTTGAACGGCTCGGTCGGCGCTTCCTTGGTGTTACGGAATTTGGAATTGGATGACGTGCTCATATCGCCTTAATCCGTCGTCCCGGCGAAGGCCGGGACGACATGCCGCGAAGAGATCAGCTGAGCGCCACGTTGACCGCCGATTCCGGCAGCTCCGCGTTGAAGCAGCGCTGATAGAACTCGGCGACCAGGGGACGCTCGAGCTCGTCGCACTTGTTGAGGAAGGTGACGCGGAACGCAAAGCCGATATCGCCGAAGATGTCGGCGTTTTCCGCCCAGGTGATCACCGTGCGCGGGCTCATCACCGTCGACAGATCGCCGTTGGCGAAGGCGTTACGGGTCAGGTCCGCAAGGCGCACCATCTTGTTGACGATGTCGCGGCCCTCCTGGGTGCGATAGTGCTTGGCCTTGGCCAGCACGATCTCCACTTCCTCGTCGTGGCTGAGATAGTTCAGCGTGGTGACGATCGACCAGCGGTCCATCTGGCCCTGGTTGATCTGCTGCGTGCCGTGATAGAGGCCGGAGGTGTCGCCGAGGCCGACCGTATTCGCGGTCGCAAACAGGCGGAACGCCGGGTGCGGCTTGATCACCTTGTTCTGGTCGAGCAGCGTCAGGCGGCCCGAGACTTCGAGCACGCGCTGGATCACGAACATCACGTCCGGGCGGCCGGCGTCGTATTCGTCGAACACCAGTGCGACGTTGTTCTGCAGCGCCCAGGGCAGGATGCCGTCACGGAATTCGGTGACCTGCTTGCCGTCGCGGACCACGATGGAGTCCTTGCCGACGAGATCGATACGGCTGATGTGGCTGTCGAGGTTGACGCGCACGCAGGGCCAGTTCAGGCGGGCGGCGACCTGCTCGATATGGGTGGATTTGCCGGTGCCGTGATAGCCGGTGACCATCACGCGGCGGTTGCGGGCGAAGCCGGCGAGAATGGCGAGCGTGGTGGCGCGGTCGAAACGATAGTCGGAATCGACTTCGGGCACATGAGGATCGACTGCGGAATAGGCCGGCACTTCGAGATCGCTGTCGATCCCGAACACCTGGCGGACCGACACCTTCATGTCGGGCAGACCGGAAACTTCCTCAACTTTTGACATGGCGGCGGTCGTCATCAATCCTCCGAGGCCCCGGGCGATCCCGAGACCAGTTATTGCACGTTGGCTGCGGCTGGGTGCGCTTGCGAACCTATCAGAGACAACGTGCCGGCAGAAGCCCGCGCCTCAATCAAAGTTCCGTTGTCTTTTCATTTAGATAGGTCAGGAACGCAGTTTTTGGAGGGCTGCCTTGCGAATCACGCCCGAATTTCGGGCGGGGTAACCCCCTGCCCACGCGAATGGCACTTTCCGTGGCCAACCTTACTTATGTAGGGTCTGCCCCCTTCTGAACCCCTCAGCCCGCCGCCGACACGAAAGACGTCGTGACAACCTTCCTTGATCCCCTCATCTCCTTCGTCTCAGTCCATGCGTGGCTGGCCTATCTGACCCTGTTCCTGGCGGCACTGCTGGAGGCCGTGCCTGTCGTGGGCTCGGTGATCCCCGGCTCGACCATCATCCTGGCCCTGAGCGCACTGGTTCCGGGCGGCGAATTGATGCTGCAATGGGTGCTGCTGGCCGCCGCGACCGGCGCCGTGCTGGGCGACGGCTCGGCCTACTGGATCGGACACCGGCAGCAGCGCAAAATCCTCAACACTTGGCCGCTGACCAATTACCCGCGCGTGGTCGAGCAGAGCGAGGCGTTCTTCCACCGCTTCGGCACCTGGGCGGTGTTCTTCGCCCGCTTCGTGCCACCGATCCGCGCCTTCGTGCCGGTGACGGCCGGCGCGCTGGGGATGGCGCCCGCGAAATTCTACGCGGTGAACATCCCGGCGATCCTGGTCTGGGCCCCCGCCCATGTGCTGCCCGGCGTGCTGGCGGTGTCGGCCCTGCATGAATATGCCGGACTGCCGCATCACGGGCACCTGTTCAAGCATATGTGGATCTTGACGGTGACCGCGGTGGCAATCGTGGTCGGCGCGGCGGCGTGGATCTATCGGCGGCGGAATGGCGGCGGTGTCGCGGAAGCGAAGCCGCGAGCTTAGAGGCGGCGACGCTATTTGCTCTTCGGCGCATTGAGTAACACCCATAGCCGCGCGATCTTGCCGCCTTCAATTTCGGCCACGTCCACCCCCGTCACCGCGACCGGCCCGTCCTCGGGCCCCGCCTGCCAAGCCAGATGCGCCAGGCCATGATGACCGACGGCGACGCCATCAGGCACGAAGCGGAACGTGGGCCCAAACTGCGTCAAAAGATTCCCGGCGACGAGCGATATCTCTGCACGTCCCCTGACGACGTTGGTTGGCTCGTACATGACGGGCCCCTCAACGAACAGCTCGGCGATCGCGATTCGACGTTTGTCGTCGTCCCGCTCGTTGAAGACGCGCTCCAGATTAGAGCGCAGCAGATGGTCGAAATCGATATTGTCGGTCGTCATCTCGCAGCCTTTCGTACTTTCATCTTGTTGGGGACAGCGTTGCGGAAACAAAGCCGCGGGCACAGGGGCAGTCAGACCAGACGCGCGCCGCCATCGACGTGCAGCGTCTCGCCATTCATGAATTGGTTGCTCATCAGGAAAACCACGGCATTCCCGGCTTCCTGCGCAGTGCCGACACGGTGCAGCGGAAGCTTTTCCTTGAGCGCCACCACGTAGTCATCACGGCCCTCGCCAAGCGTACGTGCGAGGAGCGGGGTGTCGATCGTCCCCGGCGACAAGGTATTCACGCGGCGTGGTGCCAGCTCCAGGGCAAGGCCGCGGGCAAAGGCCTCCATTGCAGCGGAGGCGGCCGCGAGCACGGACGTCCCATATGCGTTGGGTCGATCGGCCAAGGCTCCGGAAATGAACGTGACGGATCCGTTGGCAGCGAGCCGGTCCCCAAGGCTACGCAACACATGCACGGCCGCCCAGATTCGCTCATCGAAGGCGCGGCGCAGATAGGCGACATCTGCCTCCAACACTTTGCCTGCGACGAAGCTGCCCGCAAGCAGAACGAGATGGTCGACTTGCGCGATGTCGGCGAGGGCTACGGCAATGGTCTCGGGCTTGGTCACGTCCGCAGCCCGCCAGCCGGCGAATCCGTTCTCCGCGGCAACTCGCTCGGCTCCGACGGGGTCGAAACCAATAACGATAACTTCGGCGCCCGCCGCTTTGGCCTGCTGCGCGGCAGCCAGGCCGATGCCGGATGTGCCGCCGAAAATGACGACGTTGCGATCTCTAAGGGTCTGAGGGGCTGGGTCGGTCACGGGAGTCGGTCCTTTCAAGAGCGGTCGCGCAACGCGCCGCCGATGAATGGAAACCTAGGCTGATGAGTTTTACTTGAAAATTGAGCCAATCTTCGCTTTTGTTATGCCATCATGGCACAAATCGCCCTTGATCGATTGACCGGTCTCATCGCGTTTGCCCGGTCCGGCTCCCTTGGCAGCTACTCAGCCGCCGCGCGTGCACTTGGGGTCTCGCCATCTGCGATCAGCAAGAGCGTGCAACGGCTGGAGCAGCATCTCGGGCTGCGCCTGTTCAGCCGGACGACGCGCTCGCTCACTCTGACGCCGGAGGGGCGGGACCTGCACGAGCGGACGCTGCGGCTTTTGCGCGAGGCGGACGCAATCGAGCAAGCGGCGGCGGCGGCGCGTTCCGAACCTGCGGGCACGCTGAGGATCGCCGCACCGCTACCCATCGGGGTGAATATTCTCTCGCCGGCCCTGTCCCGCTTTCGACAGCGCTATCCAAAGCTCATGATCGAGTTGCGGATCGGCGACCGCTACGTCGATCTGATCGAAGAGGGCATCGATGTCGCGATCCGCGTCGGCGATCTCGCCGACTCCCGGCTGATCTCGCGTCAGCTCGCGCCGCACCGCATCTGCGCTTTCGCCTCCCCCGACTATCTGGCCCGGCGCGGCACGCCGGTCCATCCCGACGAACTGGTCAACCATGACTGTGTGAACTTTCGCTTCCAGAGTTCGGGCCAGGCATTCCGCTGGCCGTTCCTGATCGGCGATCGCCTGGTCGAGATCATGCCCGACGCGGCCATCACCACCGATGTCAGTGAGGCTGTGGCCAGTATCATTGCGTCGGGCGCGGGCATCGGTATTAGCCCGACTTTCGTCGCAGCTCCTTATGTCAGACGCAAAGAGCTCGTGCCCGTCCTGCAGGATTTCGTCGTCCCCAGAACCAACATCACCGCGTTATGGCCGGAAAGCCGTCGAGGCAATCCGAACGTGAAGGCCTTCGTCGCGTTCCTGGGTGAGGTTTTTCCCCCGGATCCGCCGTGGGACGACATATTTGCCAAGACTCCCAGATCGAAGCCCTGAGACGGCCGAAGCCCTAGCGACGGCATGAGCTCGCGTGTCGGCCCACTTGCGAAGGTTGGCCGGGGCGCAGCAGAAGGACAGCCAAGGGCCACGAGTCGACAGTCGCGCTGACGCTGAAGAGTAGAGGTTGAGACAATCAGACCATGGCATGCGTTTGTCCACGCCAGGCCAGCTCGGCCAAGCGTGGACGAGTCCCTTTGATCAGACGGTCGGAATAGTGCCGCCGTCGATGACAAACTCGGAGCCGTGGATCGAGGCGGCGCGATCCGAGGCCAGGTAGGCGATGACGTCGGCGACTTCATAAGGTTCGGCCGCACGCCCGATGGAAATCCCGCCCAGACTGTCGAGGACGAGTTGCCGCGCCTGCTCGATCGTGCCGCCATTGGCGGCCTGCAGACGTTTCAAAAGGTCGACGGAGGACTCGGTCATGATCCAGCCGGGCGAGACGACGTTGACCCGTACGCCCTTCGGCCCCAGCTCCTTGGAGATCGACTTGCTGTAGGTTCTAAGCGCGGCCTTGGCGGCGGCGTAGGCCGTGGTCGCCTCGGGCAGAGGCAGGACCGACTGGATGGAGGTGACGTGCACCACCGCGCCCGCGCCCCGCTCGATCATCTGCGGAACCAGGAGACGATCAAGCCGGACGGTGGCTAGCAGGTTCAGGTTCAGCTCGGAGAGCCAGTGCTCGTCCGTCAGGGCGACAAAACCGCCGCCTGGCGTGGACGACCCGCCGATGACGTGGGCCAGGATGTCTACACCGCCCATCCGCTCGAGCGCCGCCTTGGCCAGTGCTTTCCCACCCTCGGGAGTTGTCAGGTCCGCCTGGACGAACTCGACACCGTCGACAGTCTCCATCGCTCCGCGGGCGGCGGTGATCACCCGGGCGCCGCCGGCGAGGAAGCGGTCGACGGTGGCGCGGCCCAGACCTTTGGTGCCACCGCTGATGAGCACGCGCTTGCCCGCGAACTCGGTCGGATCAGCCTTGATGGTCATGCCGTGATCTCCAGCGCCTTGATGGCGTCGTCTTCCAGCGTGAAGCGGTAGGTGAAGCGGATCGGGCTCCCCTTGAAGTCACCATGGCCGGGGCCTTCGACGACGACCTGGCCGTCTTCGTGCCGGACGGTGTCCGGCGTGAAGATCGCCTTTGCCGCGACTACCGCTTCCTCAAGCAAACGCCCGATCTCAGCGCGTCCCTGAAAGACGGTGCCGTTGTCGAGAAGGACGGCGTCGGCGGCAAAGGGTGTCAGCATGCCATCGGTGTCGAGGCAGGCGTTCGCAGCTACATACGCTGCGATCGGGGGAGGTAGTTGGAGCGACATTGTCTTGTCCTGCTTGCTGCGGTCGCAGCCGGGAGTGGCTGCAAACGCCTGCCAGCCAAATAGCGTTGGACATCTGGCGCGATAATCAGGACAATTCGGGATGCGTCATCACGAAAATCGGGACAATCTTGCCAAGCAGCTTGGACGAATTGGATGCCGTTCTCATGGTCGCCCGCCGGGGCAAGTTTCGCACGGCTGCGCTTGAGCTCGGGGTTTCAACCACCGCGCTCAGCAACGCGGTCGGAAAGCTGGAGCGCACGCTCGGCGTCCGGCTTTTCAACCGGACGACGCGAAGCGTCTCCTTGACAGAGGCAGGTCAGCGGTTCGTCGCACAAGTCGCTCCTGCCGTGCAGGACATTCATGAGGCGATGGAGGTTGCGCGCTCTCAACAAGCCACGCCTTCGGGCACCCTGCGCATCAATGCGTTTCCGACAGCGGCGCGGGAAATCTTCTCGTGGCTTGTCCTGCCGTTTCTCCGAGCGCACCCTCAGGTTCACATCGACATCGTCACAGAGGGGCGCCTGGTGGACATTGTCGCGGGCGGCTTCGACCTCGGCGTCCGTAGCTCAGATCTCGTGCCGGTCGACATGATCGCACTCCCATTGAGGGGCGCGCGGCGCAATGTTGTGGTGGGAACACCGAGCTATTTGAAAGCGCACGGGACGCCCCTCATCCCTCAGGATCTCGCCGAGCATGCCTGTCTCCGCGTCCGGCTTCCCGATGGTGCAATCTACCGCTGGCCGTTCGAGAAGGACGGACAATCGGTCCATATCGACGTTGAGGGTCCCATCACCCTCGACGAAGTGAGCCTCGCGCGCACCGCGGCCCTCGCTTCCGTCGGTCTCACCCTGGCAATGGAATCCGACGTGCGAGACGACATCGAGGCAGGCCGCCTTGTGCGCGTGCTCGAGGATTGGACGCCCATTCGGTCGCCGTTGAGCCTCTACTATCCGAGCCGGCGCAACCCGACCGCCGCGTTCAAGGCGTTCGTCGACTTCGCCCGGCGCGGAGCCATTGCCGGAGACTAGGTGGCCGTCGCCGCCCTCCGCCCCGGCGCAGGCCCCACATACCTCGCCCGCGGCCTGATCAGCTTGCCGAACTGCAATTGCTCGCTGGCATGCGCGATCCAGCCGACGCTGCGCGCCATCGCGAACAACGCCAGCTCGCTGCCGGCCGGCAAGCGCAGCGCGTGCACGAGCACGGCGAGCGCGTAGTCGATGTTCACCAGCTCGCCAGTCGCCTCGATAATCCTTTCCGGCACTTCGCGCGTGAATTTGCGCGGCGCACCGGCGCGAGTGAGCGCATTCAGCAGCGATTGCGCACGGGGATCGCCGCGCTTGTAGACGCCGTGGCCGAAGCCGGCGAAGCGTTCGCCGAGCGCGACGCGCTCGCGCACCATCGGCGCGACGTCGCGGTCGATCAGCGTTTTCACGAGCTGCGAAGCCAGCACGCCGGCGCCGCCGTGTTTTGGGCCCTTCAGCGCGGCGAGGCCGGCGATGACGGAATCGTAGAGGTTGAGGCCGGTCGAGGCGGCGCAGCGCGCGGTGAAGGTCGAGGCATTCAATTCGTGGTCGGCGAGCAGCACGAGCGCGCGGCGAATGAGATCGGGGGCATGCTTGTTGTCGGGCGCCCAGGCTCTTGCGATCTGCTGATGCAGCGGCTCGGGCGACGGCTCGGCGTTGAGCATGGTCGCAACCAGCAGCCGGACGATGCGTCCGCCGACCATGGCGCGGCCATCGGGCGCGCGGGTGAAGGCGCGCGCGTCCGCGCTGGAAGCAAGCGCGAGTACGGCGATGGCCCGGTCGATCGGTGCGGCCCGGCGCGCGGCCTCCGCAATGGCGCGCATCTCGTCGGAGATTTCCGGCTGATTGTCCGGGTCAAAGGGATCGACCTCGGAGACATCCCACAGCAGCGTCGCCGTGTGCTCCAGCGTGTCGTTCTCGGCGAGATCGACGCAATTGACGCCGCGGTAGATCGCGCCGTCCTCGGTGATGGTCGAGATCTCCGTGTCCATCACGGGCAGATCGGCATCGAAGCTGCGCAGGCCGCGCGGCTCGGGCGATGGCACGCGGCGCTCCTTGAGGGCACGGACGTCCTCGGCGCGGTAGCGGTTCTTGCGCGAGTCCGGCGTCGGCTCGGAGCGGATCAGCCCACGGCTGACATAGGCGTAGAGGGTGGCCGGCGAAATCGCGAGCTCGGCGGCGGCCTCCCGGGCGGACAGGTAGAGCCCATCGGAATTTTTCATATTGATTTATGTAATCAAGATTGATCAATCTGTCGAGAGGTCCGATTTTCCCGCCGTGCAGTGCAAAAGGGAGATTGGGCCATGAACATCCACCTCACCAAAAGCCAGATCGGGCTGGACGGCGTTCCCGCGGCCGAGACCGTGCTGAGCCATGTCGATGGCGAGCGCGGCGAATTGATCATCGCCGGCGAGCATGTCGGCCGGCTCGCGGCCGACTCGAGCTTCGAGGGCGTGACCGCCCGGCTCTGGAACGGCGCCAGCAAGACCACGCTGAGCGAGGCCAATGTGCGCTCGCAGCTGGGCGTGGCGCGCGAGCGCGCCTACGCGCGGCTGGACGAGCTTTTGCCGGCGACGCGCGGCATGGGCATCGTCGACGGCTTTCGTGCGGCGGTCGCCGGGCTTCGCGCCGAGCACGGGCTCGAACACGAGGCGACCATCGTCGGTGCGTTCCCGGTGATCGCGGGCGCGCTGGTCCGGCGCGCCAAGGGGCTCGATCCGATCGCGCCCGATCCTGACGTCAGCCATGCTGCCGACACGCTGCGCATGCTGCACGGGCGTGCGCCGGCGGCGCGCGAGGTGACCGCGCTCGATGCCTATCTCGTCACCGCCAGCGACCACGGCATGAACGCCTCGACCTTCACCGCGCGCGTGGTGGCCTCGACGCAGGCCGATCTGTTCGCCGCTGTGACCGCGGGTTATTGCGCGCTCACCGGCCCGCTGCATGGCGGCGCGCCGGAGCCGGTGCTGGAGATGCTCGATGCGATCGGCTCGCGCGAGCGCATCCAGCCGTGGGTCGATGCGGCGCTGGCGCGCGGCGAGCGGATGATGGGTTTTGGCCACCGCGTCTATCGCGTGCGCGATCCGCGCGCCGACGTGCTCAAGACCGCGGTCGAGGCGCTCGCCTCCAACGGCACCGATCTGCCGTTTGCCGGCGAGGTCGAGGCGTATATCCGCAGCGCACTGCGGAAGAAGAATCCGGAGCGGCCGCTGGAGACCAATGTCGAGTTCTTCACCGCCATCCTGCTCGATGCGCTGGCGATCCCGCGGCAGGCGTTCACGCCGATCTTCGCGGTGGCGCGTAGCGCAGGCTGGACCGCGCATGCGCGCGAGCAGCAGCGCACGGGGCGGCTGATCCGGCCGAGCTCGTCATATGTGGGGGCGATGCCGGAGAGGTGATGAAGTAGCCCGGATGGAGCGAAGCGCAATCCGGGAAAGCTTATCGTTGTGTGAGAAAGCCCCGGATTACGCTTGCGCTCCATCCGGGCTACGACGTGGCGAGACTCAGGCCTCCCGCACCACCGTCTTCAGATAGTTATACGCCTTGATGATCTCGATCAGGCGGTCCTCGGTGGAGCGGTCGCCGCCGTTGGCGTCGGGGTGGTGCTGCTTGACCAGCGCCTTGTACTTGCTCTTGACGTCGGCGAGCGTGGAATTCGGACCCAAGCCCATGACCTGGAGCGCCTTGCGCTCGGCGTTCATGACCTTGCGGGTCTCGGCCTTGGGCTCGGCCTCCGGGCCCTTGCGCCAGCTGGCGCGGCCGTTGATCTCGGAGAACATGCTGAACGGATCGGACGCCATGTCGATGTCGGCTTCCGTCCCCTTCTTGCCGCCATTGGCGCCCATCTTCCAGGTCGGACGATGGCCGGTCAGCGCATCCTTCTGGTAGCGCGCGACCGCGTCGGCGTTCATGCCGGAGAAGAAATTGTAGTTCTGGTTGTACTCGCGCACGTGGTCGAGGCAGAAGTGCCAGTACTCGCGCTGGTTCTCGCGACCCTTCGGCGCGCGGTGCGCGCCCTTGTTCTGGCACCCGGCCCACTCGCAGCCCACGACGGTGTCGCGCGGCTTCACCTCGGGCTGCTTGCCCCGCGGCTTCACCCGAATGGAGTCGAAGAATTTTGATGAATCGATCGGCATGGCTGACTTTGACTACGCAATGCAAAAACCTTCAAGTCTTGACATTGCAATTAGCGGCAAACCCGGCAAATAACGGATGCGATCTCTGCACCCGAATGGCACAACATGGTTATGCGAGACACTATCAGCAACAAGTTGCAGGAAGCTTTCACGCCGGAAAGCCTGCAAGTCGTTGACGAGTCACATTTGCATGAGGGCCATGCCGGCCATCGGCCGAGCGGCGAGACGCACTTCCGTGTGTATATCGTATCGCAGGCCTTCAAAGGGAAGAGCCGGGTCGACCGCCACCGCATGATAAATGCGGCGCTGGCCGCGGAACTCTCCGGCAGCGTGCACGCGCTGGCGATCCATGCGCAGGTGCCGGGGGAAGGCGGGAGCTAATCTCAGCCGTCATGCCCCGCGCAGGCGGGGCATCCAGTACGCCGCGGCGAGGGTGGTGAGAGCGAGCTCTCCAACGTTCGCCTCTGGGATACTGGATCGCCCGCTTTCGCGGGCGATGACACCGGTGTTGGCGGCTAAAACGACGTGCCGGCCCGTCTCGGCTTCGCCTCTTCCATCTCGGCATCCCGCGGCACCGGCGAAATACGGAGCGCGGTGATGCGGTTGCGTTCGCGGCGGAGGACGCGGAAGCGGAAGCCGTGGAACGTAAAGCTCTGGCCGCGATCGGGGATCGAGCGCGCCTCGTGAATGACGAGGCCGGCGACCGTGGTTGCCTCTTCATCGGGCAGATGCCAGTCCATGGCGCGGTTGAGATCGCGGATCGGCACCGAACCGTCGACCACGACCGACCCATCAGGCTGGGCGCGCACGCCGGCGACCACAACGTCGTGCTCGTCGGAGATGTCGCCGACGATTTCTTCCAAAATGTCTTCCAGCGTCACGAGACCTTCGACTTCGCCGTACTCGTCGACCACGAGCGCGAAATGGGTCTTGCGGCGGCGGAACGCCTTGAGCTGCTCGGCGAGGGGCCGCATCTCCGGCACGAACCAGGGCGGCAGCGCGATGGTGGAGACGTCGATGCGCGAGGTGTCGCCGTCGGCGGCGCGGATCGCGCGCAACAAATCCTTGGCGTGAAGCACGCCGATGATGTTCTCCGGCTTCTCGCGCCAGAGCGGAATGCGGGTGTATTCGGTCGCCAGCACCTCGCGCACCAGATCGTCCGGCGGCATGTCGGCATTGATCATCATCATCTCGGTGCGATGGATCATGACGTCGGAGACCTGGAGTTCGCGCAGGTCGAGGAGGCCGCCGAGCATGTCGCGGTCCTGTTTCTCGACCTTGCCCTCGTGGTGCAGCAGGTCGACCGCACCACGCAGGCGTTCGGTCGGCGACAGGATCGCCTGGTGCTCGCCGGCAAGGCCAAAGCCGCGCATCAGCAGACGCACGATGACCTCGACGACGCGCAGCAGCGGACCCAGCACATACATGGTCAGCCGCATCGGGCGCGCCACCGCGAGCGCCATGCGATCCGGCGCGTTGATCGCGATGGTTTTCGGCAGCACCTCGGCAAAGATCACCACCAAAGCGGTCATCACGCCGGTGGCATAGAGCACGCCGACATCGCCGAACCAGGCGGTGAAGATGGCGGTCGCAAGCGCGGATGCACTGATGTTGGCGATGTTGTTGCCGAGCAGCAGCGCGCCGATCAAGCGCTCGCGCATGTCGAGCAGCTGCGAGACGACGTCGGCGTCGCGATTACCCTGCTTGGAGAGCCGCAGCATGCTGGCGCGCGAGGCGCCCGTCAGCGCGGTCTCGCTCGCGGCGAAAAAGCCCGAGACGAGCAGGCAGATAATGACGATGGTGAAGCCGAGCCAGTCCATGCAGCACTCGAAAAAACGTTCAGCCGCGCATCAAGCCTTCTGCGCGAGCTTGTCCTTCAGGAAATCGCGCACCGGGGCCGGCTCGACATCCTTTGCGATGACGGCGCGTCCCACCGCCTCCAGCAGGATGAAGGTGAGCTTGCCGCGCTTGACCTTCTTGTCCTGTGCCATCAGCGTCATCAGCGCGTCGGCGTCGGCAAGGCCTTCCTGCGCGAAGCCCGCGATGTCCTGCAGGCGCGTCGGCAGGCCGGCTTCGATCAGGTGACGCTCGACGCGCGTGGCATCGGCTTCGCCGATCATGCCGAGCTTCGCGGAAAACTGCGCCGCCAGCGTCATGCCGATCGACACGCCCTCGCCGTGAAACAGGCGATCGGAGAAGCCGGTCGCGGCTTCCAGCGCGTGGCCGAAGGTGTGGCCGAGATTGAGCAGCGCGCGCTCGCCGGTCTCGCGCTCGTCGCGCGAGACCACGCCGGCCTTGGCCCGGCAGGAGGTTGCGATCGCGTGCTCGCGGGCCGAGCCGCCCTTGAAGATATCGGAATGGTTCTTCTCCAGCCAGGCGAAGAAGGCCTCGTCGCCGAGCACGCCATATTTGGCCACCTCGGCGTAGCCGGCGCGGAACTGGCGCGGCGACAGCGTGTCGAGCACGGCGGTGTCGGCGATGACGAGCACCGGCTGGTGGAAGGCGCCGAGCAGATTCTTGCCCTGCGGCGAGTTGATGCCGGTCTTGCCGCCAACGGAGGAATCGACCTGCGCCAGCAGCGAGGTCGGCACCTGCACGAAATCGACGCCGCGGCGCAGGATAGCCGCCGCAAAGCCGGCGAGATCGCCGACCACGCCGCCGCCGAGCGCGATGACGAGATCGTTGCGCTCGATCTTTGCGGCGATCAGGGCCTCGCTGACCTTTTCAAGGCCCGCATAGGTCTTGGAGATCTCGCCTTCCTCGACGATAATGCGCGATGTCGGGATGCCGCTCGCTGCGAGCGTCGCCTCGGTCGGCTCGAGCCAGTATTTGGCGACGGTGCGATCCGTCACGATCGCGGTGCGGACGCCGGGACGCAAGTTCGCGACGCGTTCGCCGAGCGAAGCCAGTACGCCGCGGCCGATCACGATGTCATAGGCGCGGTCGCCGAGCGCGACGTCGACATTGACGGGGTCGGAATGTTTCAAAGGCGCGGTCATTGGACGGCACTCGCGACGTCGGCAGGGGTTTCGGATGCGGCGGCCTGGCCGCAGAGATGGGCGTGCAGCGTCTCGATGCATTCGTCGACAATTCTGTCGTGCGGTACGTCGCGCGAGGCGATGGTGAGGTCGGCCTTGCCGTAGATCGGCTCGCGCTCGGTGAGCAGGCGCGTCACGGTTCCTTCGGGATCGGCGGTCTGGAGCAGCGGGCGGTCGGCGCGGCGGCGGACGCGGCGCATGATGACGTCGTGGTCCGCCCGGAGCCAGATCGAGACCGCCTTGGACGCGATACGATTGCGCGTCTCCTCGCGCATGAAGGCGCCGCCGCCGGTCGCCAGCACCGCCGGGCCGCCGTCGAGCAGACGGGCGATGACGCGGGCCTCGCCGTCGCGAAAATGCTGCTCGCCGTGACGCTCGAAAATCTCCGGTATGGTCATGCCGGCCGCCGCCTCGATCTCGGTGTCGGCATCGACGAAGGGCAGCTTGAGCCTGATAGCCATACGGCGCCCGATGGTGGATTTGCCCACCCCCATCATGCCGACGAGCACGATCGAGCGCGCCCCGAGCGCCGACACGATGTCGGCCTCAGGAGACACTTGTGCTGGCGACGCGGCGTCGGACATATCCCTCGCTCGATCTGCCGCCAAATGCGGCATCTGGGCCACCTATACGACCCCCAAGGGGCCCTCGCCAGAGGACTCTTGCCACGAAAGGGCGAACATGTTGGATGATTTCATTGGTTAATTTGCCACGCCTCGAGACCCTGCCCGATGCCCAGCCTGTTCCGCTTCCTGACGGTCGTCGCCGTGATCGCCGGCATCGTCTACGGTGTGGTGTTCGCGCTGGCGAACTTCGTCAGCCCGAAGTCGCGGGAAATGACGGTGACGATTCCGCCGGATAAATTTCTCAAGAAATAGGAGCTAGCCTGACGGGCATGCCTGCCAGACCTGCTGCCAACAAGCCCTCAGACACCAAGCTCACCGGCCTGTTCCTCGACATGCTCGCGGCGGAACAAGGCGCCGGCCCCAACACGCTCGACGCCTATCGCCGCGACCTCACCGATTTCTCGGAGTTTCTCGGCCGGGTCGGCCATAGCTTTGCGGACGCGGAAACGCAGACGCTGCGCGATTATCTCGCCGATCTCGACAGCCGCGGCTTCAAATCCACCAGCGTCGCGCGGCGGCTGTCGGCGATGCGGCATCTCTACCGCTTCCTACTGAGCGAGCGGATCCGCGGCGACGATCCCGCCGCGATCCTGTCCGGCCCCAAGCGCGGCCGCGGCCTGCCAAAGGTGCTGTCGATATCAGATGTCGACCGCATGCTCCGCCGCGCCAAGGAATTGAGCGAGGCGCAAGATGCCTCTCCCTCGAAACGGCTGCGCGCGCTGCGGCTGTATTGCCTGCTGGAAGTGCTCTACGCCACGGGCCTGCGCGTCTCCGAGCTGGTGGCGCTGCCGCGCTCGGCGGCCAAGCGCGATGCCCGCATGATCGTAGTGCGCGGCAAGGGCAACAAGGAGCGCCTGGTACCGCTGAACGAGGCCTCGCGGCAGGCGATGGCGGATTACCTTGCCGCGACGGAAGCCGCGAACGGCGAGAAGAAGAAAGACAGCCTTGCTGCGTCGAAATGGCTGTTTCCCTCGTTCGGCGAGAGCGGACACCTGACGCGGCAACATTTTGCCCGCGACTTGAAGGAGCTCGCGGTCGCTTCGGGCTTGCAGGCCCGGCTGGTCTCCCCGCACGTGCTGCGCCACGCCTTCGCCAGCCATCTGCTGCACAATGGCGCGGACTTGCGCATCGTGCAGACGCTGCTCGGCCACACCGATATCTCGACGACGCAGATCTATACCCACGTGGTGGAGGAGCGGCTGAAAAGCCTGGTGCGCGACCTGCATCCCCTGGCGGAGAAGTAAAGAAGTAAACAGGTCTCGTGCCCCGGACGCGGCGCAGCGTTCCCGGCGATGCGAAGCATCGTCCGGGTACGGTGCGACGCAGAGCCGGGGCCCATGCCGCTCGCTGGGCCCCGGCTCTGCGCAGCAGCGCCAAGAAGCGCTGCAGCGCGTCCGGGACACGAGACCGCCGACCGGACGCCAAACTCCGCCTTGACTTCGGCCACATCTCCGCAGAAAGAGCCGTGGCCTTATCCTTGATTTGCGGCGCTCCCGGGAGCACACAAGTCAACCCTTTGAAGAAGCTACACTTCTTGTCCAGAAGCCAACCTGCTTCGCTTCCCACGCCCTGTCCCCCTATATTGAGTTGATGCCAGATCAGATGCGCAGCTATCTCGACTTCGAAAAGCCCGTCGCCGAGCTCGACTCCAAGGTCGACGAATTGCGCACGCTTGCGGCCTCCGGCACCGACATCACCGATGAGATCGGCCGGATCGAGGACAAGGCGGCGCAGGCGCTGGCCGACCTCTATCTGAACCTGACGCCGTGGCAGAAGACGCTGGTGGCGCGGCATCCGCAGCGGCCGCATTTCAACGATTTCATCAAGGGCCTGATCACCGAATTCACCCCGCTCGCCGGCGACCGCAAGTTCGGCGAGGACGAGGCGCTGGTGGCCGGCTTCGGCCGCTTCCGTGGCGAGCCGATCTGCGTGATGGGCCAGGAAAAGGGCGATTCCACCGAGAGCCGCATCAAGCACAATTTTGGCATGGCGCGGCCTGAGGGTTACCGCAAATGCGTGCGGCTGATGGAGATGGCCGAGCGGTTCGGCCTGCCGGTGCTGTCGCTGGCCGATTCCGCCGGCGCCTATCCCGGCATCGGCGCCGAGGAGCGGGGACAAGCCGAAGCCATCGCGCGCTCGACCGATGCCTGCATGGCGCTGACCGTGCCGAACGTTGCCATCATCACCGGCGAGGGCATGTCCGGCGGCGCCATTGCCATCACCACCGCAAACAAGGTGTTGATGCTGGAGCACGCGATCTACAGCGTGATCTCGCCGGAAGCCGCCTCCTCCATCCTCTGGCGCGACGGCTCCAAGGCGCAGGAAGCCGCCAACAACATGAAGATCACCGCCCAGGACATGCTCCGCTTCGGGGTGATCGACGCGATCCTGAAGGAGCCGGTCGGCGGCGCCCACCGCGACCCCGCCGCCATGATCGCCACCACCGGCGATGCCATCGCCAAGGCGTTCGACGAGCTCCGCGGCCTCGACGGCGAGGCCATCCGCAGGCAGCGGCGGCAGAAATTCCTCGATATCGGCCGGAAACTGGGCTGATTCGCGACTTTCCCCGTGTCCCGGACCAGCGCAGCGAAGCGGAGCGCAGAGCCGGGACCCAGAAACTCCAGGATTCGCGTTGGGCATGGGCCCCGGCTCGACGTCGCACCGCTACGCGCTGCGCCGCGTCCGGGGCACGAGACCTTCCCCGGTAACCCCGCGTTAACCCTTTTTTTGCCCAAATCGGCGATCTCAGTGGGGTTTTGGGCGGTAAGTCCAAGTTACGGCCCAGTTTAAGTCTCTGTTGACCACAGCTTTGGGCCAACGGGCTCGTGATCCCCGCTCGGGTTGCGACCACATGACCCAGAGGTTAGAATTTTAATCAATGGCTTCAGGGCATAAGCGCTGAAGCGTGGTCTCGAAAAAGCCCGTCATGGCGGGTCCGGATGTCCGGTCGGATCATGCTTCGGGATCGGGGTTCGCGCTCTCTGCCCGGCACGGTGTGGGGTCCATCTTGATTTCTCGTTCGCTTGCTCGCGCGCTCTTGGCTTCGGTTGCGCTGATGACGGCCAGTGTCCTGCTGGCCGGCTGCGATACCGACCAGGTGTCGCTCGCGACCAACGCCAAGGCCAACCAGCCGGTGCCGCCGAAGCTGGTCGCAGCCATGGCCGAGAAGGACATGGACCTGCAATCGCCGATCCTGGTGCGCCTGTTCAAGCAGGAGGCCGAGCTCGAGGTCTGGAAGCAGACCCGCAGCGGCCAGTTCGCGCTGCTCAAGACCTATCCGATCTGCCGCTGGTCGGGCGATCTGGGTCCGAAGGTGCGCGAAGGCGACCGCCAGGCGCCGGAGGGATTCTACTCGATCAATCCGAGCCAGATGAATCCGCAGTCGGCCTATTACCTCTCGTTCAACACCGGCTTCCCCAACGCCTTCGACAAGGCGCTCGGCCGCACCGGCTCGCAGCTGATGGTGCATGGCGATTGCTCTTCGCGCGGCTGCTACGCCATGACCGACGAGCAGATCGCGGAGATCTATTCGCTCGGTCGCGAATCCTTCTTCGGCGGCCAGAAGGCGTTCCAGCTGCAGGCCTATCCGTTCAAGATGACGCCGGTGAACATGGCCAAACACCGGAACAACCCGAACATGCCGTTCTGGAAGATGATCAAGGAAGGCTATGATCATTTCGAGGTGACGCGGCAGGAGCCGAAGGTCGATTTCTGCGAGAAGAGATACGTCTTCGACGCGGCGAAGTCGGCGGATGCCAAGCGCGACCCGGTGTTCGACGCCTCGGCCAAGTGCCCGGCCTATGTGATCCCCGAGGACATCGCCAGCGCCGTGCGCGAGAAGCAGGCGAAGGACGAAGCCGAATACGCCAAGCTCGTCGCCAAGGGCACGCCGATGGCGCGCATGAACACCGGCATCGACGGCGGCATGAACAAGATCTTTGCCGCCAAGATTCCGGAAGGCTCGACCGGCCTGTCGGAAGAGGCCGAGGGCTCGACGCTCCAGTTGCTGGCGATGTCGAAGGCCCCGGGCACGATCCCCGGACACGTCAATCCGCCGAAGCCGAATCTCGATGCGGTCGCCGCCGCTCCGGCCCAGGAGCCGGCCGTCGCCGTCAGCGCGCCCGTGGCGAACACCCGCGTCGCCTCGGCCCAGCCGGCCGAAAAGCCCCAAGAGAAATCTCAAGAGAAATCTGAAGGCGGCGGCTTCTTCTCGGGTCTCGGCCGCAAGATGGGCTTCAGCACCGCCGACACGACGGCAACCACGCCGCCGCCACAGGCGGCCGCAGCTGCTGCCCCGGCCACGACCACCACCACGCCTTCGAGCGCAGCATCGCGGCTGAAGGCCGCCGTGACGCGGTTCGTGCCCGGCCACGACAAATCGAAAGATGCAGCGAAGGACGCGCCGAAGCCAGCCGTTGCGGCGGCCAAGCCGGCCGAGCCGCCGAAGCCGCAGCAGCCCGATACTCGCTTGGCCCAGACCCGGCCGGCGCTGAAGCCGTCGGTGTCGGATGGCGCCAGCGACAGCACCCAGATGGCCGGCGCGGCGCCGGTGGTGTCCTCGAATTCGTTCGAGAGCCGGTTTGGGGCGGTGAAGTAGGAGCGGAGCTCTTTCAAACGAGGTGGAACGAAGAGCTACTCTTGGCACTTTGAGTTCGAATGGACGCCCAAAGTTCCTCTCGATTGTCACGAGGGAGAGTCGATTTCATTTATTGTTTATTGATTGGTCGATTTTCTGAAGTTGCTGCTGATCGAACTTCAGCAAATCCTTCCCGAAGTCTTTGACTTGCTGCGCTGTGTTGCGCAGCGACTGCCCCCCCTCTGTGACGTTCTGCTTGACGCCATCAATGCCTTTCGCGACAAATTCTTTGCCTTGATCCCACACCGACTGATCCTCGGGATTGGTCGGTCGCGGTCCCATCAAGGTTTTTGCTGCTGCTTCGGTCGTAGCCTCAGTTGCGGCTCCAGACACCTTTTCTTTGGCGAAACCGACAGGATCCTTCCTCAGCGAACTGGCATCAGACCAGCCATCGGACAAATTCTCAGGAGTTATTTTAGACTCGGCCTGATTCTTGAGATCGACCAACTTATTCTTTAACTCAGTAGCCTTTTCCGAGAGCGTCTGATTGCGCGGCGCTGAATCCGTATTGGAATTTGCATCGTTCGACGCGCCATTCGATGCGGAGACTTGCGGCGAGGTCTCGTCACTTCCCGAAACGCCGATATCCTTCAGACGATCGGGAGAGGTGGGCGAGTTCGCGTCGCAATCTCCAGAGCATAAAAAGTCGTCTTGCTTCTGGTTACCCGAAGCTTGCTGAGTTGACTGACCAGAACTTGCATTTCCCTCATCAGCCATCTGCGCGGAATCAGCTGACGGCGCCGATCCCTGCCCAAGATTGTTAAAGGTTTGAATCTTGGGCGGGTCGCTCCAGGTATCGTCGGAATAGGTCTTCACCGTAACATTGTCGGTCAGGATTTTTGAACCGTCCGAATCCAGTGTGACAAATCCTCCTTCCTTCCGAGGCACGTATGTTTGCGTCCGTTCAAACTCCTGATTTCCGACCGTCCATGTATCTGTCTGAGTGACTGTACCGTTCCGGTTCTGATGGATATTTGTAAAGACGTCTGCCGATTTCGGCGGTACGAACCCAGCCGAGCCGCGAGCAGCCGGCGCTCCGCCTAATATGGCAGCACCGGAGAGCCCCGCCCGTCCAGGCACGCTCATGCCGGCGGTTGTTCCGGCGTTTGGACCGACGAGAACGGTACAGTTCGAATATCCGCACGTGACCACAGGCGTATTCCCGACCGATACGGTGCTCACACCGTTCGCCCTCGTTTCGGATACTTGCTGGCCGTTGATGTTGCCGCTCAGGGTCGTCGGGCCGCCACCGTTCACCGTGTAGGTCTGTCCATTGACGGTGACGGTCGTCGTCTGCTGGGCAGATCCTGCGCCTGTCACGGTGGCGGTGATGCCGTTGGCGGTGGTCGTCATCGCAGTCGGCGTCACCGCGCCCGTCCCGGAGATGACGACGTCGGCTCCGGCATACGCGCCGTTGCTTGCCCGATAGGTCTGTCCAGCCTGGCACGGTGCCGGACTACAGGTCGGCGTATTTCCTCCAGACCCGAAACTGACCGTTCCCGCCGGCGCCGTGGACTGGACCTTCATGGCCGCAGACGACGTCGTCGCGGCAGCGGGGGTCATCCCGTTGCCGGGCGATGCAGACGCAGAGGCTTTGGCAACCGGCCCTGCGGAGTTCGGCGAGCCTGGCGCGCCGAGCGCCTGCTTGGACGAGATTGGAGCCGGACGCGATGCGCCACTTGCATTGACCGGACCGGATACGGAGGCATTCGATAAACTCGTTGGACTTGCCGGCGATGCAGCCCCGCCGACACCGGCGTTCGCGGGCGATGCCGCGCTGACCGCGCCCGAACTCGCTGCATTTGCTGGCGCGGGCATTTCGACCTTCGCACCGCTCGTAACGGATGCGCCGACCTTTGCTGCCGAAGGTTCGGATTGCTTGAGATTGCCTGGAAGCGGCGTCACGGAGACAACGCCATTTGCGGGCGGCCCCCCCTTCGCCGTCGTCTCGATCGGCGGCGACACCACAGGGCCGACACTCCTGGGCGCATCGAGCCCACTTGCCGGATTTTTCGGATTCCCAAGAGGCGGAAGGTCTGTTGGAACGACCGGACCGATCACTTTGATCGGGTGAGCCTCGTTCTTGGCCACGGGCAACCCTGACGCCGCGGGAGGAGATACAACGGGCCCAACGACCTTGGGGGGAGCAACCAGGGCGGGCTTGCCGGCGATCTTCGGAACATCGGCAACCGGCTTCGGCACGTCAACCCTGGGTGCGGCGACCACCGCCTTCGGCACATCGACCTTGGGAGCCTGCACCACAGGCTTCGGCGCATCCACCTTCGGCACGTTCACCACGGCCTTCGGCACGTCCACGCGCGGCGCTGCCGGTCTGGGCACGTCGACCTTGGGTACGCTGACGGTGACGTTCGGCTTCGGCACGACGACCGTTACGGCGGGCCGCGGAACGGGCACGTTCGGGCGCGGCACGGTGACCGCTGGAATGACCGGCCTGATGACGGGCTTCGGAATTTCAACGGCGCCGGCGGCCGTGGCAAACCCATCGAACAGAATGATTGCCGCCGGAAGACCGACGATGAAGCGCTTTGCAGTCGGCACGGCTTCCCCCATCGACGAGAAAACAAGATCAAAAGCAATGATTTAAGATAGCTGCCGTGCCTGATATTGTCTTCACCCGTATGGGTGAACGCGATGCCGCTCCCCGGCTTGCTAGACCTGGTTGAGGAACGTCGACAGCACGGCAATGAGCTCGGCCTGGCGATGGACGCCAAGTTTGGCGAAGATATTCTTGAGCTGTGTTCGCGATGTCTCCTTGGAGATTCCCAGCCGATTTGCGGCCTGCTCGAGCGGCTCGCCGGTCGAGAGCTGAACGCTCAACCGGGCCTCGGCATCGCTCAATCCGTAGACGGCACGAAGAGTCGATTCGGGCGGGCTCTTGCGAGCCTCGGGGTCGACCATCACGATGATCGCCTGGCAGTTCGAAAACGCGCTGATGGTCGCATCGGGAGGTCGCCCGAGATAGGCCAAGAGGGGCCCGCGACCCTTTCGCGGCAGCGGGACGGGCGGATGCAGCGTCGCGCCCCTGCCATTCAGAACACGCGACAGCGCCAGTTCGAGATCCGCGAACAGGCTGGCTCCAGCGGAGACGAGCTTCCCTGCCTTGATCCGGATATCGCCCCCCAACAATCGCTCCGCCGATTGATTGGCTTCGAAGATCTTGCCATGACGATTGACGAGAGCCGCGGCCGTCCCGCTGAGCGCGAACGCCTGTAATGCACCGGATGCCGCAGCTCCCCCGACGGTCCGTGCGAGGGCAGCAGCCGTCGAGAGCGAATTGGAGAGCGTCGCCAGCTCTCGCTTCTCGGCCGGCGAGAAGGGATCCTGATCCACTCTTCTCTGGATCGAGAGACACCAGACGTCATCGTCGAAGAAGATCCCGACCCCGCCGAACCAGCGCAAACGGTGGGGCGCCAGGAACTCCTGATAATACGGATGCGAGCCGATGGCCTCGGCGCTGAAAATGTCGAGATCATCGACCACACCGTTTTTTCGCATCAACGGCAAGCCACGATTCCGCTCATCGCGCAAGTGCCAGCCGTCGCGCAAATAAGTCTCAAACGGAGCCATCATCGCTTCCGTGAATGGCAGGGTTCGGAGAGTGCCCCCCGTCACGGGAAGAAGTACGGCACCGTGGCTCTCGGTGATCGATGTGACGATCTCCAACGCCTTCGTCCAGCCCTGAACGTCAAGCACCGCTTCGCCGAACGCGCGCTCGACGGCGCGCAAATTCCAATTGCCCATGATAATGAAAAATCAAAAAGTGTCCCCGACGGGATGATAATTTCGCACGCGAGAAGATGTCCAGACCGACTCAACCTGAGATCGACCAAAATTTGGGCTTCGACACCGCGTACTACTACGGATGTTCGATCAATCTTCCGCAGAAGTGTTGCTCAATCGCCTCAGCGCGTGGATTTCACGGCGCCGACAATCCGGCGATACCCCAATCGGGTGAAGACACCAAAAACACAATGCCCTTAGTTTGCTGCGTGCGTTTGCGAACGCTCGCTCGGCAACGAGCAGGTTTCCAGGGGGCTGATTTGAAAACTCTTAGATTCGGACTGGCGTCTTCTTCAATAGCTTTGGGCTTGTTGTGCGTTTCCATCGGTTCTGCACAGGCACAATCCGTGCAGCAATTGGTGGTCAACAATGTCATCGAGAACATCCTGCAGAATGTCAGGGATCAGATCCAGGGGCGCAAGCTGGCGCGCCCCCCGGGCGTGATGCGCTTCTCTGCGGAGGTCGACGAGTTCGACAACCACAACCCGTTCGGCAGCAGGGAGAGCGACGACCCTTTCCATGCCCTCGGATACGCAAAGTCTCCGATCTACACCAAGGCCGCCGCGGCGCCGGCCATTCCGGCGTGGATCTACGGCATCAACGTGATCGGATCTTACGACCGTTCGAATTCGACCGTCGGCTCGATTGACACGTATACGGCAGTGGGCGCCTTCGACGTCACGAAGATCGGCATCTTTACCGCGACCGACGCACTTACCTTCGTCGCGACCGGGACCCACTCCTGGTCGCATTACTTCGGCACCGACATCACGACCCCGTCGGGCTCGGGTACACTCGCGTACACGAATGGCGGCTTTTCAGCCGACTTCACCGCGAGCGCGAGCTGGTCGCGGGTGTCGTCGATCGGGATCGTGGCGCCAGGCGGCTCGGATAGCAGCTCGATGAGCTACACCGGCAACGCGCAGTACAAGTTCGACTTCCCATACACCGTGTTCTTCGAGCCGACAGTCGGCGTGACCTACACTGAAAACTACACTGCCAATTTCGGCGCGAAGACCAGTGACAGTACGGAAGTCCATGGCGGCGCACGCATGGGCTTCGAAACCAAGTGGATCGGCTACACGATCCAGCCGTCCTGGAGCGTCGTGGCGATGAAGATCGTCGACCAGAGCGGGGTGGGTGCCGTGGGCGGCATCGGTCTCGTCCCTGGAGCAGGCGGCATACCGGTTCCGGCTGCGGCAAGCACACAGACGTTGGGCGGCCGCGCGTCCGCAAAGGTCAATGTGATCTGGACGCAGGCCTTCTCGTCCTACCTCGAAGCCCATGCCACCGAGATCGCCGGGACGACAACGGCCGGCGCTCAAGCGGGTCTCCGATACACTTGGTAACGACATCCGATTGGTCGCAACATCCGAGAGAGGCCCGCCAATGCTCTGGCTGGCCTCAGCCTTTCCGAGCATGCCCGCTACGGGGGACCGCAGAGTGCTTACGTCGGGCTCCGAGAGCGTTCTCCACCAAAGCTCGAATGGCTCACCGGCATTGCGAGCCGGCCTCCTCGCGTGACGCCACTCTTAAAGCGCGATCAGATTAGGATGAATCGTCATCGCGCTTTCGGTTATTGTTTGCGCATGATCCTTTCGGAAAACCGCTTCGCACTTTTCCGGATCATGCTTTAGGGCGCCAGATACCGTATCAGTTCCGGATTACCCCTCACCTCGCCTGCCTGCCCCTGTAGCGCGACGCGGCCGCGGTCCAGCACGTAGGCGTAGTCCGCGACGCGTAGCGCCAAATCGAGATGCTGCTCGACGATGATGACGGCGATCTCTTTCGCAAGCTCGATCAGGCGCTCGGTGATCTCCTCGATCACGCCGATCCAGACGCCTTCGGTCGGCTCGTCCAGCAACAGCAGTTTGGGATCGCCCAGCATGGCGCGGCCGATGGCGAGCATCTTGCGCTCGCCGCCGGAGAGGGTGCCGGCGGGCTGGTCGAGGCGCTGGCCGAGCTTGGGGAAGATGGCCAGCACGCGGTCGACCGCGTTGGCGTCCTTGTTGGTGAGCGAACCAACGGCGAGATTGTCGCGCACCGACAGACGCGCGAACACCGAGTGTTCCTGCGGCACATAACCGATGCCGGCGCGGACGCGCTCCTGGGTGGCGCGGCGGCTGATGTCGCGACCGTCAAAGGCGACCTCGCCCTTCCAGGCCGGCAGCTCGCCGACGATGGTCTTCATCAGCGTGGTCTTGCCGGCGCCGTTGCGGCCGAGCACGGCGACGCCGCCGCGCCAGGGAATGCCGAGGGTGACGTCGAACAGGACCTGGCTGCGGCCGTAGCCGGCGTCGAGATGCTTGATGTCCAAAAATTCAGGCACGGCGCAGATAAATCTCCTGAACGGATGTGTTGGCCTGGATCTCGGACACCGTGCCCGATGCCAGCACCTTGCCCTGGTCGAGCACGGTGAGGCGATCGCAGATGTCGCGGATGAAATCGAGGTCGTGCTCGACGATGACGAGCGAGCAATGCTGCTTGATCGGCTGGAGCAATTCACCGGTGACGCGGCGCTCCTCCAGGCTCATGCCGCCGGTCGGCTCGTCGAGCAGCAGAAGCTTCGGTTTTCCCGCGAGCGCCATCGCGATCTCCAGCCATTGCTGCTGGCCGTGCGACAGCGCGGCGGCGGGATCGAAGGCGCGATCGGCAAGGCGGAACTGCGTCAGCATGGTCATGACCTGATCGTGCAGCGTGCCCCGCGTGCGCGAGAACACCAGGTCGAACAGCGAGGACTGCGCCTGCAGCGCCAGCAGGATGTTGTCGTAGAGCGTCAGCGACGGCAGCACGGACGTGATCTGGAATTTCAGGCTCATGCCGGCCCGCGCACGCTCGGTCGGCGTGAACGCGGTGATGTCGGTGTTGACGAAGCTGACCTTGCCCTGTGTCGGCACTTCGGCGCCGGCGATGCACTTCATCAGCGTGCTCTTGCCGGAGCCATTCGGGCCGATCAGGCCGTGAAACTCGTTCTCGCCGACGGTGAGCGCGGCGCCATCGAGCGCGGTGAGCTTGCCGAAGACTTTCTTGATGCCAGCGGCTTCAAGGAGCATTGCGCGCCTCCTTGATCTTGGCCCCGAAGCTGCCGACGCGTTCGCGCTCGCCGAGCACAAAGCTGATCAGGCCCAACGGGCGGAACAGGATCACGAGCAGCAGCAGAACACCGAGGATAATCGGCCAGATGTCGCGATAATTGTCCGAGAGCCAGAAGCTGACGCCCTCGACGATGACCGCGCCGATGACTGCCCCGATCAGCGTGCCGGAGCCGCCGAACAGCACATAAAGCACCACCTGCGTCGAGACCACGACGCCGACCATGTTGGGCCAGACGAAGCCCTCGTGGAAGGCGTAGAGGCTGCCGGCAAGGCCGGCGACGGCACCACCGATCGTGAAGATGATGGCCTTCAGATGCTGCGCCTTGTAGCCGAAGAAGGCGATGCGCTGCTCGTTCTCGCGAAGGCCGGCGAGCGCGAGGCCAAACTGCGAGCGCACCAGGAAGCGACAAAGCAGATAGACCACGACGAGAATGCCGAGGACGAGATAATAGAACGCCGGACCTTCCGAGAATTCGTAGGCACCCAGTGTCATCGGCGCGATCGAGGGAATGCCGTTCTGGCCGCCGAGATAATACCAGCCGCGCGCGAGGCGGTCGGCGGCGTAGGAGCCGGTGAGCGTGCCGAGCGAGACGAAGATCACGCTGGAGGGATGGCGGCCCAGCAGCAGGAAGCCACCGAGCAACAGCGAGAAGGTCAATCCGATCAGCGTTCCCGCCGGCAGCACCAGGAAGATGTTGGTGATGTCGAGGTCCCGCGCGAGCAGCGCGACGCCGTAGCCGGCCGAGCCGAAGAACAGGGCCTGGCCGAAGCTCATGATGCCGGCATAGCCCCAGACCAGATCGAACGACAGCGCGAACAGCGCGAGGATGACCACGCGCGTCGCGAACACGGTGAGGTAGTCCTGCAGCACCAGCGGCGCGAGCAGCGCCGCGACCAGCACGACGCCCTCGACGATCGGCAGGACGTTTCGGCCTGCCTCGACCGGTTTCCCAGCCTCTCCCGCCGCCACGCGTTCAACCATCCCGTCGTCCGTTTCGTCGCCGGCGATGGCCTCTCTTACCACACTCATCGACTTCATCATTCCGAGTTAAACATCGTGAGAGTCAGGCGCACGAACAACGGCGGGGTTCACCTCTCCCCGACGGGGAGAGGTGAAGATCAGCATTCCTTGGGATCGACGAGCCCGTTGCTGCGCGCGACGATCTCGTAGTTCCCCCCCTTGGCGACCGCCGTGTACATCTTCATCTTGCAGTGCCGCTTGCCCGGTACCATCTCGGCGGGTCCACCCGGACCTTCCGCGATCTTCGCGTGATCGAGCGCAGCCGCCACGGACTCGCGGTCGATCTTGCCAGCTTCCTTGACGGCCGCTTCCCACAGCTTGAGGCCGCGATAGGTGCCGGTCGCGGCGCTGCCGGCTGCGAACAGGAAGTTACCCGGAAAATCCTTCTCGTAAGCTGCCTGGATCTTGGCGTCGAACGGGTTCTCCTTGGTCAGCACCTTGAAATAGTCGAGACAGCTGGCAAGGCCTTCGATTTCGCTCGCCTGGTTGATGTTGAGCGTGTTCTCGTCATAGTAGACGCAAGCGAGACGCCCGCCGTTCTTGAGGAAACCCGCTTCATAGAGCTGCTTGAAGAACGGGCCGACACCGGGCGGGATGACGGTGTTGAAGACGACGTCGACCTTGTTGGAGATGATGCGGTTGACGGTCGCGGAGAAATCGACCTGGTCGAGCGGGTAATATTCCTCGAACACGACCTCGCCGCCATTGGATTCGATCACCTTGCGGGCATAGACGTTGAGCGTGTGCGGCCAGACATAGTTGGCGCTCGGCAGCGCAAATTTCTTGCCGCCGTTCTTGATCAGCCATGGAATAAACTCGTCGCACTGCTGCGCCGGCGTCGGGCCGGTGCAGAACAGATAGGGCGTGCACTCCTTGCCCTCATAGAGCTGCGGATAGATGTAGAGTGTCTTGCCGCGCGCCACGATCGGGTCCTTGATCGCGTTGCGCATGGACGAGGTGATGCCGCCCAGCACCATGTCCACCTTGTCGCGCTGGATCAGCTTACGCACATTGCCGACGGCAACGGACTCGTTCGACGCCGTGTCCTCGATATAGAGCTCGAGCGGACGGCCGAGCAGGCCGCCGGCCGCATTGATCTCCTTGATCACCATTTTCGCGACATTGGCGTCGGCATTGCCGGCATAGGCGATCGGGCCCGTGAGGTCGGTGGCAATGCCGACCTTGATCGGGGCTTCAGCTGCGTTGGCCCAGGGCGCCGGGATCACCCAGCTGCCGACGCCGGTTGCGACCGCACCGGACGCAAAGGCGAAATTGGAGAGGAAACGGCGACGTGAGAGCTGAGTACGATCGAACATGACTAAACCCCTTTTCCAGCGATGAGGCCCTGTGGCCGGAATTTGATGAAGGCAATGGCGAGAACGAAGACGAGAACGTCAGCGACAACGGGCGCGATGATCCATGGCAGCGCGGCACTGAGCGTGCCGATGACGCCGGCACCCGCGACCGGCCCGATGAATGAGCCGACGCCGCCGACCATCACCGCGACAAAGCCCTGGATCAGGAAGCGCAGGCCCAGATCCGCGTAGAGGCTGAACACGGGAACGATCAGCGCACCGGCAAGCCCGGCGAGCGCCGAGCCGAACGCGAAGGTCGCGCCATACATCACGGGCGTGGAAATGCCCGAGGCGCGCGCCAGAGCCGGGTTCTCCAGCGTGGCGCGCATGCGCAGACCAAAGTTGGTGCGCGACAGCAGCAGATAACAGCCCGCCATCACCAGCAGCGTGATGACGATGATGGTGAAGCGCCAAGCCGAGATGTGAATGGTGCCGATGTCGATAGAGCCGCCGATCGGCTCGGGAACGGTGAGATAGAAACCGCCGATCAGCCCGCGCACGGCCTCGCGAATGATCAGGCCCAGCGCATAGGTGCCGAGCATGGCCACGATCGGTGCGGCGTAGAACCTGCGAATGATCAACGCCTCCAGCACGAAGCCGAGCGCGCCGACCACGAAGGGCGCGGCGACCATGCCGGCCCAGATCGGCAATCCCTTGGAATAGGCGAGATAGGTGATGTAGGCTCCGAGCAAGACGAACTCGCCTTGCGCAAAGTTGAAGATGCCCATCATGCTGGCGATGATCCCGAGCCCCAGCACGATCAGGACGATGATCGCGCCGAAGCTCAGGATCTCGAAGGCCGCGACGAACGCATTAGCCATGCAATGGTGTTCCGTCCGTCTGCATGAATTCTCCTCTCACATCTTCTTCCAGTCGCCGATCTGCTCGAACGCATGCGCGGCGCGGTAGATGGTGGATTCCTCGAACATGCGGCCCACCAGCATCAGGCCGACCGGCAGGCCGTCGACCATGCCGCAGGGCAGCGACATCGCGGGGTGATGGGTGATGTCGAACGGCGCGGTGTTCGAGATCATCTCGAGCGCGCGCGCAACGTATTCCTCGCGGCTGGCATTGGACTCCGGCAGCTTGGGGGCTTTCATCGGCGTTGTCGGCAGCAGAAGCAGATCGTAATCCCTGAAGGCCTTGTCATAGGCCGCGGTCAGGCGCCGCGAGATGTTGAGCGCCTTTCCGTAATAGCGGGGGCCGAAATTGTTGTTGATGTAAGTGCCGAGCAGGAGGAACAGCTTTGTGGTCTCGGACAGCGAATCCGCCTGCCGCCGCCAGCCGCGATGGAAGTCCATCAGCGACGTCGAGTAGAGATCGGACCGGCTCAGGCCATAGCCATCGCCATACATCATGGTCTGGGTCATGCCCTCGGTGCCGATCGGGGTCCAGATCGCGGGTCCGACCATGTGCATGGGGATCGAGACGGTCTCGACGGTGGCGCCAAGGTCCTTGAAGCGCTTGGCGGCCTCACGGACGCTTTCATTCACTGCGGCTTCCGCGGTCGGCTGCTCAAAACCCTCCTTGAGAATTCCGATCTTCATGCCCTTGACGCCCTGGCCGAGCGCCTTGGTGTATTCTTCGACCTTCGGCGCCTTGATGCGCGGATCGTAGCCGTCGTCACCGGCAAGCACTTCGAGCAGCAGCGCATTATCGGCGACGGTCGCCGTCATCGGGCCGGTGTGATCGACGAAGATCTCGATCGGCATGATCCCGGTATAGGGCACGAGGCCCCAGGTCGGCTTCATGCCGTAGGTGCCGCAGAACGAGGACGGCATCCGGATCGAGCCGCCCTGGTCGCCGCCCATCGCCATGTCGGCTTCGCCAAGCGCGACGACGACACCACTGCCCGAGGACGAGCCCCCGGCCGAATAGCCCATCTTGTAGGGATTATGCACCGCGCCGACCGCGCCGGTGTGGCTGCCGCCGGACATGCAGAAGGATTCACAATGGGTCTTTCCGACGATTTCCCCACCGGCGTCCAGGATGCGCGTGACGACCGTGGCGTCGAAATCGGGGATGTAGCCCTCGAGTGTCGCCGAGCCGTTCATCATGGGAACGCCGGCGAGCATGATGTTGTCTTTGAGCGCGACAGTCTTACCCTTCAGCTTCCCGCTTGCGGCGCCCTTCACGGTCGACTTGCGATACCAGGCGTTGCGCGGGTTTTCCTCCGGCGAGGGCCGGTAGCCCGGCGTGCGGGGATATTTCACCTCCGGCACCTCGTCGGGCATCGCGCCGACGAGATTGTAGGCTTCGATCGAGCCCCGCATCAGGCCGCGGAACGAGGCGACATCGTCGTCGGACAGTGAAAGACCGCACTGGTCGGCGACACTGCGAAGCTGGGCTTGTGTTGGAAGGACAACTGTCACGGCGCTCTCCTGAAGTTTCTTGCAACGAAAATCGGGCGCGGCCGCCCCGGCGCGATGCACCACCGGCCTCGCCGAAACATTCAAAACGGAAATATTTTCCTTTTCAAGTATTATTTTGCGCTTGCGGGCCGCCCGCGGATTTGCCGCGCGTCAGATCGGCTTGATCAGCTTGAAATCGAGACCGTCGGCCTCGGCGAGATGCATCGGCATGCGCACGTATCCGTTGCGGACGGTGACCGGTCCGCGGGCGCCGCTGTAAACAATGTTGCGGCCGGCTGCGAGCATCGGCCCCATCGCCAACGAGCCCGCCTTGTTGGCCACCGCTTCGAGAAAGCGCATGCCTTCGTAGCCGGACTGCCCGACCGAACCGATCGGCGGCGCGTTCGGTCCGAACATCGCGCGATAGCGGCTCTGGAAATCGTCATTGGCGCAAGCGCCGGTGCCGGTGAAATAGCCGGAGGCGCAGAACATGTTCTCGCTGTTGTCGGCGCCGACGCCGAGCAGCACGGTGTCGTCCATGGCGCCTGCCAGCCGTAGCGTGGTTGCGCCGAGCCCGCATTCGCCGAAGGCACGATTGAAGGTGCTGCTGTCGGTGCCGATCAGCGAGATCAGCACCACGTCCGGCCGCGCGGCGCGGATGCGCGCCAGATGCGGCTCGTGATTGTCCTCGCCGAGCGGAACGAACTCCTCGCCGACGACGTGTCCGCCGGTCTCCTTGATGTAGTTCTTCACGGCACGGTGTGACTGCCAGGGCCAGACGTAATCGCTGCCGATCAGGTACCAGCGCTTTGCTTTCTTGACATCCGCCAGCCAGTGGATGGACGGCCGGCTCTGCCAGCGCGGCGTCTCGCCGATCGCCATCACGCCCGGCGTTCGTTCGCCGCCTTCATAGACGGGCGTGTAGATATAGGGGATGCGATGCCGCGTGGTGATGTCGCGCAAGGCGACGCGGACCGCGCTGGTATGCAGGCCGACGATGAGATCGAGCTCGTCGAAGGCGATCGCCTGCTCGGCGCGGTTCAGCACCTCGTCCAGGGGGCCACCGACGTCGTAGACGGAAAACTCGACCTCGCGACCGAGGATGCCGCCACGCTTGTTGATCTCGGCGACGGCGAGCTGCGCAGAATTGGTCGCGCAGGGCCCCCAGATGCCCGGCGATCCCGTGCAGCAGATGAAGCCGCCGACGCGCAGCTTGTTCGTGCCGCGTCGCTTGAAGAGGATGTGATCGCTCGGCGACAGCGCGCCGTCAGCTGCCGATGACGACAGATTCCTGAACAGCATGGACGGCGGCAACGCCGGACCGCCGTGAGCCGGGAAGTTTACCGTCGCGCGCACGCCAACTCCTGTCCGGTGCCAGACCTGAAAGCCTATTGAGCAGGCGGCCGCGGCTTCCGCCCTTTTGTTGGGCAATGATCCTATTTGGAAAATATTGAATATTCAAGAATTGAAGTGCATATAGATGCAGCATTGATTGCAAGACATTCACTCATTCGGGTCAAGACGAAGTCTTAGCCGTGGCAAAATCGAACGCTCCCATCACCGAACATCTCGCTTATCTGCTTGCGCAAGCCAACCGGGAGATCAACCGGCAGCTGGAACTCCGGCTGAGCAAGGAAGGCGTGCCCGTCGAGCAGTGGCGTATCCTTAAAGTTCTTTCCGACGGCAACGGCCATTC
The DNA here is from genome assembly GCF_019455385.1 of Bradyrhizobium sp. BR 10289. Classification (GTDB taxonomy): domain Bacteria; phylum Pseudomonadota; class Alphaproteobacteria; order Rhizobiales; family Xanthobacteraceae; genus Bradyrhizobium. The sequence goes on along the minus strand of NZ_JACOFR010000012.1, from coordinate 48,152 downwards.
GATGGGCGAGCTTGCGGACGCGGTGCTGCTCAATCATCCGACGCTGACCAAGATGATCGACCGCATGGTCTCCGACACGCTGGTCTATCGCGTGCAGGACCCGAACGACCGCCGCAAGGTGCTGATGTTCATCTCCGATCGCGGCAAGGTGCTGTGCAAGAAGCTCAACTCGCTCGCGGTGGACCAGGAGGAGCACATCCTGGAGAGCTACGGCGACAAGTCGACCAGCGAATTGAAGCGGCTGCTGGAGAGCTTGATCGACAGCTCGAATTGAGGGTGGCCCCCGCCATCCTCGCGGTGATGGAACCAAATGCGGAAGCCGCGGTTTACGAATGCTATGGCTGGCGAAAACCTCATCCGCTGAGCCGGTCCGGACTCGTCAGAGCATCACGACGCCGCAAATGACACCTTCAGTACTGATCGTCGAGGACGAGATTTTCGTCGCAAGCGACATCGCCCGCATTCTTGAAGATGCAGGCTACCATGTGGCCGCGATCGCTGCGGATCGCAAGGAGGCATTGGAGGCTGGCCCTCAGGCCCAGATCGCTCTTGTGGACGTCAATCTGAGGGACGGTTCGACCGGACCGCAGATCGCGGTAGACCTGGCGCGTGATTTCGGCACCAAGATCGTTTACGTGACGGCCAATCCCGCGCAAATTGCGCCCCGCGCTGGTACTGCTATCGGCTTCATCCGCAAGCCCTTCAGCGACGAGGCGATCCTCGCGGCAGTCCAGCGGGCTTCCGGCGAGGCCGAACGAATTCGTTCAGGCGAGGTCACGTTCTTTGCGGGACCGGACGGCTCATCGACGTCTTCGGAATTCTGATCTCGACCTCAAGACCTTCCGCACTCCAGCTATAGCGCACCGTTCCACCAAGCTGGTTGGTGAGGCTGAGATTGATCAGCCTCGAGCCAAATCCCTCGGTGGTCGGCGCCCGCTGCAGCTTCGGACCACCGCGCTCGGTCCACGCGATCGCAACATCGTCGCCCACTTCCCGGATTTGGATGACGACGCGCCCCTCGATTGTTGATAGCGCGCCATATTTCGCCGCGTTCGTCGCGAGCTCGTGGAATGACAAAGCCAGCGGCGTTGCAGAGCGGTCGTCGATGCGCAAGTCGCCGCCCTCGATCACAATCCGTCCTTCCTCTGATTGATAGGCCGAGAAAAGCTGCTCCAGCAGGCCCTTGAGAGCCGCCTGAGGCGTACTTGGTTGCGAGCGCGCACTATGCGGGCGGACGAAATCGTGAGCCCTGCCGAGCGACATGATGCGTGCACGAAGCTCGTCCGCCGGACGCTTCAGCTCGGGATGGGAGCGCGTCGACAGACCGATCAGGCCGTTGATCACAGAGAAAATGTTCTTGATGCGATGGCTCAACTCCTGACTGACCATCTCGCGCTGCTCCATCAGGAGCTTCTGCTCATGGATGTCCGTGCAGGTGCCGAACCAACGCGTGATATTGCCCTGATCATCGCGGATGGGCAGTGCGCGCCCCAGCGTCCAGCGATATTTTCCCGCGGCGTCGCGCAGGCGATATTCGATTTCGTAGGGTTCGCCAGTTTTCAGCGAGTGCCGCCAGACCTGCCAGGCGCGATCTTGATCTTCAGGGTGGAACATTCCGTTCCACGCCTCGCCGTCGGTGGAGCCTTCGGGCACGCCGGTGAACTCGTACCATCTTGCATTGTAGTAGTCGTGGTGGCCATCGGGCAGCGTGGACCACACCATTTGCGGCATGGTATCGGCGAGAATACGAAATTTCTGCTCGGTTTCCGAGAGCGCCTGCTTGGCTTCCGCTTCGCTGGTCGCCTGAAGCTTGGTTCTCCTGCGCGAGCCAAGCGCAGCTTTCACCTGTGAAGCCATGACCCGAAGGCCCTGCGCCTGCAGAGCCGAGAGGCCAGCCCGGGGCACGCTGTCGATGACACAGAGCGAGCCGAGCGGATATCCGTCGTCGGTCGCGAGCGGCGCTCCGGCATAGAACCTGACGTGGGGCTCTCCGGTCACGAGAGGATTGTTCGCGAACCTCGGATCCTGCGTCGCATCGGGCACGACCATGAGGTCCCTCTCGAGCATGGCATGCGCGCAGAACGACCATTCTCGCGGCGTCTCGCCAACATCGAGCCCGTGTTTGCCCAAAAAGCGCTGGGTGGTATCGCCGACGATGCTGACGAGGCAGATGGGCGCTTCGCAGAGCCCCGCGGCAAAAGCCGTCAGCTCCTCGAATCCCACGTTCTGCGTCGGATTCGTGAGATCGTGCTCGTCGAGGACGGCGGAACGGGACGAAGTGAACTTGTCTGCCGAAGTCATGATCCGTGTGAGCCGGCCCCGATTGCGCTCCCCATTGAACGCAAATCACATCGATGCAACCAGCCGTAGACGTTCGCGACTGGCGGCCTCACCGGATCTCAACGGAGAACCTTTGGAGCCGCGACGGACAACGTGTGCGCCCCAGCAGGGTGACCCATCAGGGTCATCAGCTAGATAATAACATATGTTGCAAACGGTTCCGCGGATGCCCACGGCAAAGACTGCCGCGGCCGCGCGGTGCGGCCAACGGGGTCGAGCTTCACGCCGATTATGCGTACCGCCCGTGGCAGTGCTTGTACTTCTTCCCTGAGCCGCAGGGGCAATCCTCGTTGCGGCCGACCTTACCCCAGCTTGCGGGATTCTTGGGATCGCGCAGCGCGGCGTCGGTCGCCTGCGGCGCGAGTGTGACGCTGGCCAGCGCCATTTCGTCTTCGCCGGTGTTCGGGTCGAACTTGTGCGCTTCCATCTGCGGCAGCACGGGCGCTTCCTGCTCCGGCGGGACGATCTCGACGCGCATCAGCTGCGCCGTGACGGCCTCGCGCAGATGCGCGCTCATCTCCTGGAAGAGATTGAAGGCTTCGGTCTTGTACTCCTGCAGGGGATCGCGCTGGCCGTAGCCGCGCAGGCCGATGACCTGGCGCAGATGATCGAGCATGATCAGATGCTCGCGCCAGAGATGGTCGAGCGTCTGCAGCAGAATGGTCTTCTCGACGTAACGCATCACGTCGGGACCCCATTGCGCGACCTTGGCGGCCATGTGCTCGTCGGCTCGGGTCTCGATGCGCGAGAGCAGTTCCTCGTCGGCGATGCCTTCTTCCTTGGCCCATTCGTCGACCGGCAGATCGAGATCGAGCACGCGCTTGAGCTCGTCCTTGAGGCCGGCGACGTCCCACTGCTCGGCATAGGCATGCTCGGGCACGTGCTTGGCGACGAGGTCGTCGATGAAGGCGTGGCGCATGTCGGCGACGGTCTCGGCGACGCTGTCGTCCTTCATCAGGTCGACGCGCTGGTCGAAGATCACCTTGCGCTGGTCGTTCTGGACGTTGTCGAACTTGAGCAGGTTCTTGCGGATGTCGAAGTTGCGCGCCTCGACCTTCTGCTGCGCCTTCTCCAGCGCCTTGTTGATCCAGGGATGGATGATGGCCTCGCCCTCTTGCAGGCCGAGACGTTGCAGCATGCTGTCGAGACGGTCCGAGCCGAAGATGCGCATCAGATCGTCTTCCAGCGACAGGAAGAATTTCGAGCGGCCGGGGTCGCCCTGACGGCCGGAACGGCCGCGCAGCTGGTTGTCGATGCGGCGGGATTCGTGCCGCTCGGAGCCCATGATGTAGAGACCGCCCGGCTTCTTCACGGTCTTGGCGGGCTTATTGCCCTTCGCCGGCTCGATCTCGACGGTCTCCTCGGCCTTCAGCACGATATCGCGGAAGTGCTCGATGTCGGCCTTGATCTGCTCGATCTTCTTGGCCTTCTCGGCCTCGTCGGTGATGCCGGCCGTCTCCTGCTGGATGCGCATCTCGAGCGAGCCGCCGAGCTTGATGTCGGTGCCGCGGCCGGCCATGTTGGTGGCAATCGTGATCGCGCCAGGCACGCCGGCCTCGGCGACGATGTAGGCTTCCTGCTCGTGGAAGCGTGCGTTCAGCACCGCGAACAATTTTGCCGGCTTGCCGGCGCGGGCTGCAGCGTAGAGCTTCTGCATCGAATTCTCGTTGCCGAAATCGATCTGCCGGTAGCCGTGCTTCTTGAGGTACTCGGCGATCACTTCCGACTTCTCGATCGAGGCGGTGCCGACCAGCACCGGCTGCAGCCGCGCATTGGCGCGCTCGATCTCGGCCAGGATCGCGGCGTATTTCTCGTTCTGGGTGCGATAGACCTCGTCGTCCTCGTCGAGGCGGGCGACCGGCAGATTGGTCGGGATCTCCACGACCTCGAGCTTGTAGATGTCAAACAGCTCGTCGGCTTCCGTCAGCGCCGTGCCGGTCATGCCGGCGAGCTTCTCGTACATGCGGAAGTAGTTCTGGAAGGTGATCGAAGCGAGCGTCTGGTTCTCGGGCTGAACCGTCACGTGCTCCTTCGCCTCCAGAGCCTGGTGCAGGCCCTCCGAATAACGGCGCCCGGCCATCATGCGGCCGGTGAACTCGTCGATGATCACGACCTCGTCGTCGCGGACGATATAGTCCTTGTCACGCGTGAACAGCGTGTGGGCGCGCAGCGCCTGGTTGATGTGGTGGACGACGGAGACGTTCTCGACGTCGTAGAGCGATTCGCCCTTGAGCTGGCCGGCATCGCGCAGCAGCCCTTCGATCTTCTCCATGCCGGCCTCGGTGAGCGTCACCGTGCGCTGCTTCTCGTCGACGTCGTAGTCGGACTTGTCGAGCTTGGGCAGGAACGAGTCGATGGTGTTGTAGAAGTCGGAGCGGTCGTCGAGCGGCCCGGAGATGATCAGCGGCGTGCGCGCCTCGTCGATCAGGATCGAATCGACCTCGTCGACGATGGCGTAGAAGTGCGGCCGCTGGACCATGTCCTCGAGCCGGTACTTCATGTTGTCGCGCAGATAGTCGAAGCCGTATTCGTTGTTGGTGCCGTAGGTGATGTCGCAGGCATAGGCCGCCTTGCGCTCGGCATCGTCGAGGCCATGGACGATCACGCCCGTGGTCAGGCCGAGGAAGCCGTAGATCTGGCCCATCCAGCCGGAGTCGCGGCGGGCGAGGTAGTCGTTGACCGTGACGACGTGGACGCCCTTGCCGGCGAGCGCGTTCAGGTACACCGCGAGCGTTGCGACCAGCGTCTTGCCTTCGCCGGTCTTCATCTCGGCGATGTCGCCCTCGTGCAGCACCATGCCGCCGATCAGCTGGACGTCGAAATGGCGTTGGCCGAGCGTGCGCTTGGCCGCCTCGCGCACGGTGGCGAAGGCGGGCACCAGGATGTCGTCGAGCGTCTTGCCCTCGGCGAGCTGCTTCTTGAACTCGGCGGTGCGGGCTTTCAGCGCCTCGTCGGAGAGCTTGGAGACCTCTGGCTCAAGCGCGTTGATCGCGTTGACGCGGGACTGATATCCCTTCACCCGCCGGTCGTTGGCGGAGCCGAAAAACTTGCGGGCGAGCGCGCCGATCATGCTGAATTCCTGTGTTCGCGATTCAACCGCGTTGCAGCCAAGAGGTTGTCACCCGCCTGCCTATCAACTCACCGTGACGCCAGATGGCGCCAGAGCCCGGACTGTGGGGGCCATCCGCCATATGGGTGGGAATTGGGCAAGCTTGGGTTCAACGGCCAAAAACGCAGCAAAATAAACGCCATCGCCATGGACGCGACCGGCCAGAGATATGGCCCGGTCAGGGCCTTGTCAACGGCGGCCGCATTGCGGCTAATTCATCAAATTGACAAGCTTTTCGCGTTGCCAAGCGCCCCTGAATTGGGCGAGTGTCCGCCCCGCTCGAGCAGCCCCCTGCTTCAACAAAAGGATTTTCCATGACCACCTCGTTCCCGGTAACCACCGGCCAGCGTTTCCGCCATGCGTCCGCCCTGGCTGGCAGCCTCGCTTTGGCGCTGACCTTGGCGTTTGCGGGCCCGCTCCGGGCCGCCGACGATCCGGTCCTGGCGAAGGTCAATGGCGTTGAAATCAAGAAGAGCGACGTCGCCATGGCCGAGGAGGAACTCGGACCGAGCCTCGCCCAGATGGACCCGGCGACCAAGGACGAGAACGTCCTGTCCTTCCTGATCGACATGAAGATCGTCGGCAAGGCCGCCGAGGACAAGAAGATCGCTGACGGCGAGGAGTTCAAGAAGCGGATGGCGTTCGCCCGCAACCGCCTGCTGATGGACAGCCTGCTGGCCCAGGAAGGCAAGGCCGCCACCACCCCCGACGCCATGAAGAAGGTCTACGAGGAGGCCTCCAAGCAGATCACCGGCGAGCAGGAAGTGCGTGCCCGCCACATCCTGGTCGAGACCGAGGACGAGGCCAAGGCGGTGAAGGCCGAACTCGACAAGGGCGCCGATTTCGCCGAGCTCGCCAAGAAGAAGTCCAAGGATCCGGGCTCCGCCGACGGCGGCGACCTCGGCTTCTTCACCAAGGAGCAGATGGTGCCGGAATTCTCGGCGGTGGCGTTCGCGCTGGAGCCGGGCAAGATCTCCGACCCCGTCAAGTCGCAGTTCGGCTGGCACATCATCAAGGTCGAAGAAAAGCGCAACCGCAAGGCGCCGGACTTCGAGCAGGTCAAGCCGCAGATCGAGCAGTATGTCACCCGCAAGGCCCAGGCCGACTACGTCGCCAAGCTGCGCACGGAAGCCAAGGTCGAGCGGCTGGACCAGCCCGCGGCCGATGCATCCAAGGATGCCAAGCCGGCCGACAGCAAGATGGCGCCCCCGGCCAAGAAGTAAGAATTCGCTGTCACTTCGGTGACGTGAAGAGTATCTAAGCCTTCGTGATGCCCGGCCCCCGCGCCGGGCATCTGCTTGTCCAGATCCCACCAAGGCGCCCGCGATGTCCTCTTCCGTCTCCCCCCTCGCCCCGAAAAACGTCCCTGATATGCCCGTGATCGCGGGCGTCCGTCTTGCGACGGCCGAGGCCGGTATCCGCTACAAGAACCGCACCGACGTGCTGCTGGCAATCATGGACAAGGGCACGGCGGTCGCCGGCGTCTTCACCAAGTCAAAATGCCCGTCCGCGCCCGTCGAATGGTGCCGTGCAAAACTGAAGGGCGGCAAGGCCCGCGCCCTCGTCGTCAATTCGGGCAATGCCAACGCCTTCACCGGCAAGACCGGCCGCAGCTCGACCGCGCTGACCGCCAAGATCGCGGCCAAGGCGGTCGGCTGCAGCGAGAGCGAGATCTTCCTGGCCTCGACCGGCGTGATCGGCGAGCCGCTGGACGCGACCAAGTTCGACGGCGTGCTCGGTCGCCTCGCCGAGACCGCCGAGCCCGGCGACTACCTCGCTGCCGCCAAGGCGATCATGACCACCGACACCTTCCCGAAAGTCGCGACCGCGACCGTCAAGCTCGGCAAGGCCAAGGTCACCATCAACGGCATGGCCAAGGGCGCCGGCATGATCGCGCCCGACATGGCGACGATGCTGTCCTTCATCTTCACGGACGCGCCGATCGCGCCTGCCGCGCTGCAGGCTCTACTCAAGGCCGGCGTCGAAGACACCTTCAATGCGGTGACGATCGACGGCGACACCTCGACCTCGGACACGCTGCTGGCCTTTGCCACGGGCGCTGCCGCCGAGCATGGCGCGCCAAAAATCAGCCGCGCCAGCGACCCGCGCCTGAAGGCCTTCGTCAAGGCGTTCAACCAAATTCTTGCCAACCTCTCGGAACAGGTCGCACGCGACGGCGAAGGCGCGCGAAAACTGCTCGAGATCACCGTCGAGGGCGCCAAGACCAAGGCGTCAGCGCGCAAGATCGCGATGTCGATTGCAAACTCGCCGCTGGTCAAGACGGCGATCGCCGGCGAGGACGCCAATTGGGGCCGCGTCGTGATGGCAGTCGGCAAGGCCGGCGAGACGGCCGATCGCGACAGGCTCTCGATCTCCTTCAACGGCATCCGCGTCGCCAAGAGCGGCGCACGCGATCCGTCCTACGACGAGGCGCAGGTGTCGGAAGCGATGAAAGCGCCGGAGATCGCAATCAAGGTTTCGCTCGGCCTCGGCAAGGGCCGCGACCGCGTGCTGACCTGCGATCTGACGAAGGAATATGTGGCGATCAACGGGGATTACAGGTCTTAAATCGAACGCCGATGGCCGATCTCAAACTGACACTGGTGGTGGCCTGCGCGCTGGTCGACGCCGACAAGCGCGTCCTGATCGCGCAGCGCCCCGAGGGCAAGGCACTGGCGGGCCTGTGGGAATTCCCCGGCGGCAAGCTGGAGCCCGGCGAGCGGCCGGAGCAGACCCTGATCCGCGAGCTGCACGAGGAGCTCGGCATCACCGTTGCCGAGCCGTGCCTGGCCCCGCTGACGTTTGCGAGCTACGGCTACGAGACGTTTCATCTGTTGATGCCGCTCTACATCTGCCGGCGCTGGGAGGGACAGGTGGCGGGCCGCGAAGGCCAGAACCTTGCCTGGGTCCGCGCCAACAAGCTGCGCGACTACCCGATGCCGCCCGCGGACATCCCGCTGATCCCGCATTTGATTGATCTGCTGATGTGAGACGAGGCGCTCACCACAGCCTCCGTCATGGCCGGGCTTGACCCGGCCATCCACGTCCTTCAGCTCGGCACGAAGATCGTGGATGCCCGGGACAAGCCCGGGCATGACGCGGAGAGAGACAGCCTACCCCTCCCCCGCCTTCTTCACCGCCTCCGCCAGGCTCGCCTTCGCCGAACCCGGCTTCAGCGGTTGCTGCTGGCTCGCATGCGGGGCCCAGCCGGATAGCCAGACGATGTCGAACGTCGCGCGGATGCGGCCGTCGGCATCGGCAAAGCGCTCGGCATAGATCTCGGCCATGCGCAGCAACGTCGCGCGCCGGCTCGGCGTGCGGCGCCGCTCGATCAGCACGTTGGCCGCGCCCATGCGGCGGAGATCCTGCATCAGCGCAAACGCATTGGAATAGCGCACCACGACGCGATCGACGTCGGTGACCGGCAGCGCAAAACCGGCGCGCTGCAACAGCGCACCGATGTCGCGCAAATCGGCGAACGGCGCGACGCGCGGCGACACGCCGCCCTCGCATTCCGCCTCCGCCGCGGCAAAGGCCTGGCGCAGCTCCGTCAGGCTGTCGCCACCGATCATCGCGGCGAGCAGCAGCCCATCCGGCTTCAGGGCACGGCGGATCTGCGCGAGCACGCCCGGCAGGTCGTTGACGAATTGCAGCGCCAGCGCGGAAATGACGAGATCGATGCTTTCAGGCGCGAATGGAAGCTTTTCCGCACCCGCCGCATCGAGCGCGATATGCGCGATGGACGGAAGCCGCACACGCAGTCCAGCGAGCCCCCCACCTGGCGTCCAGAGATCGACCGGGGCCTGAAACTCGCGCATCACCGCAGCCAGACGGTCCGACATGTCCTCGGCGACCCGATCGAGCAGAAAGGTCACTTCGCCCTGTGCCTGCGCGCGGCTCTGCCGCGCATGCAAAAGTGCGCGATCGAACAAAGCGGGCGGGGTTTGCGGGGTCTGGGCCATGCCGCTGGTTACGCCGATCGTGCCGGTCATTGCAATCTCCTCTCACGTGTCCCGGACGCGCTGCGCTGCGTCCGGGGCACGAGAGTGTGGCTTGAGGCCCAGCAAACGGAACGCTAGCCTCCCATCATGGACGCCAACGCCGCCCCAACCCGCACCATCGCCGCACCGTTGCGCGCCGCGTGGACGGCTGGCCGTCATGTCCTGACGCGGACGGCACGGCTCGCACTCGACATCGCGCTGCCGACGCTGTGCGTATCCTGCCGCGAGCCGGTGGATGGCGAAGGCGTCTGCGCGGCCTGCTGGGCAAGACTGTCGTTCATCGAACGGCCCTATTGCCCGCGGCTCGGCATCCCGTTCGTCTATGATCCCGGCCCCGACATGCTGTCGATGGAGGCGATCGCGAGCCCGCCGGCCTACCAGCGGGCGCGCGCGGCGGTCCGCTACGACGACGTTGCGCGCGCGCTGGTGCATGCGCTGAAATACCAGGACCGCACCGATCTCGCGCCGGCCATGGGCCGCTGGATGGCGCGCGCCGGCGGCGAGCTGCTGGCCGACGCCGACATGCTGATTCCCGTTCCGTTGCATTGGCGGCGGGCCTGGCGCCGCCGCTACAACCAGTCCGGGGTGCTGGCACGCATCATCGAACGGCAGTCCGGAGTGAAGGTGCGGGGTGACGTGCTGCGCCGGGTGCGCGCCACCGAGCAGCAGATCGGCCTGTCGCGGGCGCAGCGCGCCACCAATGTGCAGGGCGCATTCCAGGTATCCCCCGACCGTCAAGCCGAGGTTCAGGGCCGGCGGATCGTCCTCGTCGACGACGTCCTGACCTCGGGCGCGACACTGGATGCCTGCGCGCGGGCCCTGCTCCGCGCCAAAGCGGCCCAGGTCGACGTGCTGGTCTTCGCCCGGGTTGTCGAGAGCCGGTGAAGTCCCATATAATTCAATGAATTCATGACATGAGAGCGCCTGACAACATGACCGCTGCTGTCGAGATCTATACCAGGCCGGGTTGCGGCTATTGTTCCGCCGCCAAATCGCTGCTGAACCGCAAGAAGGCGACCTTCACGGAATTCGACGTCGCCCAGAACCCGTCCTGGCGCGCGGAGATGTACGACCGCGCCGGCGAGGGATCGACCTTCCCGCAGATCTGGATCGGCGGCACCCATATCGGCGGCTGCGACGATCTCTACGCGCTCGACCGCGCGGGCAAGCTCGACGGTATGCTCGAGAGCGTCAAGGCGATCTCATGAGCGAGAACCGGACCTTCACCGCTGCGATGATTCAGATGCGCACCGGCCTGCTGCCGGAGCCGAGCCTCGCGCAGGCCACAAAACTGATCCGGCAAGCGGCTGCCAATGGCGCCGACTACGTGCAGACGCCCGAAGTCAGCAACATGATGCAGCTGAACCGCAAGGCGCTGTTCGAGCACCTCCAGAGCGAAGAGGACGACGCCTCGCTGAAGGCCTATCGCGCGCTCGCGGCGGAGCTGAAGATCCACATCCATGTCGGCTCGCTGGCGCTGCGCTTCTCGCCGGAGAAGGCGGTCAACCGCTCCTTCCTGATCGGGCCCGAGGGCAATGTGCTCGCGAGCTACGACAAGATCCACATGTTCGACATCGAGCTGCCGGACGGCGAGAGCTACCGCGAATCCGCCAATTACCAGCCCGGCGAGACCGCCGTGATCTCCGACCTGCCCTGGGGCCGCGTCGGCTTGACGATCTGCTACGACGTGCGCTTCCCCGCGCTGTATCGCGCACTGGCCGAGAGCGGCGCGTCTTTCATCACGGTGCCGTCGGCCTTCACCCGCAAGACCGGTGAAGCGCACTGGCACATCCTGCTGCGGTCCCGCGCGATCGAGACCGGCTGCTTCATCTTCGCCGCCGCTCAGGCAGGCACCCACGAGAACAAGCGCGAGACCTATGGTCACTCGCTGATCATCGACCCCTGGGGCGAGATCCTCGCCGAGGGCGATGTCGAGCCCGGCATCATCATGGCCCGGATAGACCCGGCCAAGGTCGAGACCGCGCGGCGCGCGATTCCATCGCTCCAGCACGGCCGGCGCTTCGGCGTCGCCGACCCCAAGGCCGGGCCGGACCATCTGCACCTCGTGCGGGGATCGGCATGATCCGCTACGCGCTTCACTGCGAACGGAACCACGAATTCGAAACCTGGTTCCAGAGCTCGTCCGCCTACGATTCACAGGTCAAGCGCAAGCTGGTGACCTGCCCGATCTGCGGCTCGGCGAAGGTCGAGAAGGCGATCATGGCCCCGCGCATCGTCGGCAAGAAGGGCCGCGGCCGCGCGACGGCGCCGCCGGAGCCGAGCGCGACCGCCGCGCCCGAGGCTGCACCGTCCGGCTCCACATCGCTGATGCTGGCGCAGGAGCGCGAGCTGCGCGCCAAGCTGAAAGAGCTGCGCGACCACATCGTCAAGAACGCCGACAATGTCGGCGAGAAGTTTGCGAACGAAGCGCGCGCGATGCATTATGGCGACAAGGAGCATCGCCCGATCTACGGCGAGGCCTCGCCTGAAGAGGCGAAGTCGCTGATCGACGAGGGCATCGAGGTCTCGCCGCTGCCGACCTTGCCGGAAGACAGGAACTAGATCCCCACCAGCAGCGCCACGCCCACCACGATCAGCGCGATGCCAAAAATCTCGCGCGGCGCTATCGGCTGCTTGAACGAGTAATATGCCACGCCCTGCGCGAACAGCACCTCGATCAGCGCGAGCGTGCGGACATTGGCGGCCGCCGTCAGCGCGAACGCCAGAAACCAGAACTGCGAGGCAAAGGCGCCCATGAAGCCGGCGAGCAGCGACGGCTTCCACAATCCCAGGATCGCCTGAAGCACTTTTGGTGCGCGCCAGAGCAGATAGACCGTCAGGATCAGCGTCTGCACGAACAGGCCGAGCACGAGCGTGAACGAGGCCGAGGTCACGAAGGAGACGCCCGGCACGTTGATGATGGCGCCGCGAAAACCGACCGCGGACAGCGCAAACGCCGCGGCCGCGACGAGGCCGGTGATGGTCGGCTTCAGCTCGGCAAAGCTCTTCTCGCCGCCCGGACGGAGCGCCGTGATGACGACGCCGACGGTCGCAATCAAGATCGCCAGCACCTTCAACCAGGTGAGGTGATCGCCAAGGAAGACGAAGCCGAAGATCGCGGTCTGGATCGCTTCGGTCTTGAGGTACGCCGTCGTCACCACGAAGGAGCGGTCGTTCATCGCAAGCAGCATCAGGCCGGTGGCGACGATCTGGCTGAGCGCCCCGAGCAGCAGCCACGGCCAGAACACCGATGGCGGCATGCCGATATGATCGACGGTCGCAACCAGCACCAGCCCCAAGAACAGCACCGAGAACGGGAAGCCGAACAGGAAGCGGATATTGGTCGCCCCCCACGTCCCCAGCGGCTTCGTCAACGACCGCTGCATCGCGTTGCGCGCGACCTGCCCGAGCGCAGCGATGATGGTGAAGGGAATCCAGAGGCTGGTGATGGTGAGCATGGGAACAGATGCTAGAGCAGGAGGAGGAAGGCCAACCTGCCGCTGGCGCCCAAGCAGGTCAATCACGCCTACGTCATAGGAGCGATGCTCACGCCTGCTTCCGCCCTCACACCATCCCCTCCGCCACCACCATGTAGTTCACGTCCATGTCGGACGAGAGGCTCCATTTGTCGGCGAAGGGTGAGTAGACGACGCCGGTTTGCTCGGTGATGACGAGGCGGTTGTCCAAAAGATACTTCGTGAGCTCGTCGGGGGTGACGAACTTGTTCCACTCATGGGTGCCGCGCGGCAGCCAGCGCAGGACGTATTCGGCGCCGACGATGGCGAGTGCGAAGCTCTTCCAGTTGCGGTTAAGCGTGGACACGACCATCAGGCCGTTCGGCTTCAGCATCGATGCGCAGCGCTTCAGGAAAACCCCGACGTCGACGACGTGCTCGACCACCTCCATTGCCAGCACGATGTCGAAGCGCTCGCGCGGGTCGATCTCTTCGACGGTGGTGCAGCGGTAGTCGATTGCAAGATGGCTCTTCACGGCATGGAGTCTTGCCGCGGCGATGTTGCTCTGGGAGGGATCGACGCCGATCACCTGCGCGCCGAGGCGCGCGAGCGGCTCGCAAAGCAGGCCGGCGCCGCAGCCGATGTCGAGCACACGCAAGCCGCCGAGACAGTTGAGGCTGCGCACATTGCGCTCGAACTTGCGGCAGGCGGCGTCGCGGATATAGCCGAGCCGCAGCGGGTTGATCCGATGCAGCGGCGCCATCTTGCCCTTGGGGTCCCACCACTCCGCCGAGAGTTTTGAGAACTTTTCGATCTCGGCGGCATCGACGGTCGAGCCCGGCTGGGCTGTCGCGGAGGGGGAAGTATTTTGCTGCATGCTCATGTTAGCCGCGGTCCTACCGCGTGGTGATCGAGCTACGGAAGGCGAGCGGTGAGGCGATGGTGCGGATGGTCTCGCGTCCTTCGCCGACGCCGTTGATGGTCACGTCGCCGTAGTTGAGAATACGTCCAAGGATGGTCTGGTTGACATCGACACTCTCGACCTTGTCCAGCGCCATTTCAAAGGTGCGGCGCTTGATGAAGCCGATCTTGTGCACAACCCTGAGGTTGGTGACGTCGGTCTCGGTGGTGAGGCGATGGAACCAGCCCCTCACGGTCCAGTACAGGGCGGCCAGCGCCACCAGGCCGGAGCCGAACAGGCAGATGATCATCACGCTGTAGATATCGCTCTGCCGGGACAGGACGAACAGGGCCAAGGCCACGATCCAGGCCAAAATCGCCGGAAAATAGAAGATCCAGTGCGCATTGGTCGAATACAGCACCCGCTCGCCGGGCTGCAGGATTTCGTCAATATAGCGCGCCATAACCTCTGATAACCCATTGCCCGGAATGGGCCCCCAACAGCCTCATGAGGAACCCGCTTGCCCCGGGCGCCGCCCCTCTGTATACGCGCGGTCGGTATCCCCCGGGGCATCCGTCCGGCGCGGGTCACCATACTGATCCTCAAGAGGGAATGCACGCGTCGTCATGAGCCGCCTCGTGATGAAATTCGGCGGCACGTCCGTCGCCAACATCGAACGTATCCGCAACGTCGCACGCCATGTGAAGCGTGAGGTCGACGCCGGCCATGAAGTGGCCGTGGTCGTCTCGGCGATGTCCGGCAAGACCAACGAGCTGGTGGCCTGGTGCACCGAGGCCTCGCCGATGCACGACGCACGCGAATACGACGCCGTCGTCGCCTCCGGCGAGCAGGTGACGTCGGGCCTGCTGGCGATCGTGCTTCAGAGCATGGGCATCCAGGCCCGCTCCTGGCAGGGCTGGCAGATCCCGATCAAGACCAGCGACGCCCATGCCTCGGCCAGGATCGAGGACATCGACGGCAGCGAGATCATCAAGCGCTTCAAGGAGCGAAAAGAGGTCGCGGTCATCGCCGGCTTCCAGGGCATCGATCCCAGGACGGGCCGCATTACCACGCTCGGCCGCGGCGGCTCCGACACGTCGGCCGTGGCAGTTGCCGCCGCCGTCAAGGCCGACCGCTGCGACATCTACACCGACGTCGACGGCGTCTACACCACCGATCCGCGAATTGTGCCGAAGGCTAAGCGGCTCGATAAGATCGCATTCGAGGACATGCTGGAACTGGCGTCCCAGGGCGCCAAAGTGCTCCAGGTGCGCTCGGTGGAACTCGGCATGGTCCACAACATGCCGATCTTCGTCCGTTCGAGCTTCGACAAGCCCGAGGATATCGACCCGCATGCCAACCAGCCGCCCGGCACGCTGATCTGCGGCGAGGAGGAGATCATGGAAAACCACGTTGTCACCGGTATCGCCTTTTCGAAGGACGAGGCCCAGATCTCGGTGCGCCAGATCGAGGACAAGCCTGGCGTCGCGGCCTCGATCTTCGGCCCGCTGGCCGATGCCAACATCAACGTCGACATGATCGTCCAGAACGTGTCCGAGGACGGCAAGACCACCGACCTCACCTTCACGGTGCCGGCCGCCGATTACACCCGCGCCAAGGAGACGATCACCGCCGCCAAGGCCACGATCGGTTATGCACGGCTGGATACCGCGACCGACGTCGCCAAGATCTCGGTGATCGGCAGCGGCATGCGCAGCCATGCTGGCGTCGCCGCCCAGGCGTTCTCGGCCCTCGCCGGACGGAATATCAACATCCGGGCCATTACAACCTCCGAGATCAAATTCTCGGTTTTGATCGACACTGCCTATACCGAGCTCGCGGTGCGCACCCTGCATACGCTCTACGGCCTCGACCAAGGTTAGACTAATTTTCTCTTAGCGGTCGCAGCAAACGCGAAGGTGTACACACCTTCGCGTTTGGCAGGCGTTTTGCTTGGCAAAACAAGCCCCAGTTCGCTATACGGCGAAGAGGGTGGGCTGCCGCTGACTGTGTCCCAGTTCAGGCGGCGCTGATTCGGTGCAAGCGAGAGTTTGTACCTGCGCCGGACAAACAATTTGGTTGTTTTTCTGGAATTTTAGGCCAGCCGCCGGCCGATACCGCCGGGCCCGGCAGACGGAGGAGATTGACGGTTCATGCGGAGCGCGTCGGGAGGTCCCCGCGTCTTGTTGAGACGGCTCCGCGAAACCATGGCGGAGCAGGTCTCGGCCCAGGAGCGGCTGGACAAGATCGTGGTGCTGATCGCCGCCAACATGGTGGCCGAGGTGTGCTCGGTCTATGTGCTGCGCATCGACAACACCCTCGAGCTCTACGCCACCGAAGGCCTCAACCGCGAGGCCGTGCACCATACCGTGCTCAGCGCCCATGAGGGCCTGGTCGGCCTCGTCGCCAGCGAAGCGACGCCGCTCAATTTGAACGACGCGCAGAGCCATCCGGCCTTCTCGTTCCGTCCCGAGACCGGCGAAGAGATTTACCACTCCTTCCTTGGCGTGCCGATCCTGCGCGCCGGCAACACGCTCGGCGTGCTGGTGGTGCAGAACCGGGCCAAGCGCACCTATGTCGAGGAAGAGCTCGAGGCACTCCAGACCACCGCGATGGTGTTGGCGGAGCTGATCGCCTCCGGCGAATTGTCGGCGCTGGCCCAGCCGGGCCTCGAGCCGGCCGCGCGCCACTCGATGCAGAAGGTCGGCGCGATCCTGTCGGAAGGCATCGCGCTCGGCCATGTCGTGCTGCACGAGCCGCGCGTCGTCATCAAGGACTACATCGCCGAGGACCTGCCGAAGGAAATCAAGCGGCTCGACACCGCGCTGGCCAAGCTGCGCGCCGATCTCGACCGCATGCTGGAGCGCGGCGACGTCGCCGAGGGCGGCGAGCACCGCGAGGTGCTGGAAGCCTACCGCATGTTCGCCAACGACCAGGGCTGGTCGCACAAGCTGCACGAGGCGGTCGCCACCGGCCTCACCGCGGAAGCCGCGGTCGAACGCGTGCAGTCCGACACCCGCGCGCGCATGCTGCGCTCCACCGATCCTTATCTGCGCGACCGGCTTCATGACCTCGAAGACCTCGGCTACCGCCTGATGCGGCAGCTGGTCGGCCAGGACCACGCGCCCTCGCGCGAGCAGCTGCCCGACAACGCCATCGTCATCGCCCGCGCGATGGGCCCGGCGGCGCTGCTCGACTACGACCGCAAGCGCCTGCGCGGCATCGTGCTGGAGGAGGGCACCGCCAATTCCCACGTCTCGATCGTGGCGCGCGCGCTCGGCATTCCCGCGGTCGGCGAGGTCCCGAATGCGCCCGGCATCGCCGATCCCGGCGATGCCATCATCGTCGACGGCACGTCGGGCTCGATCTATGTCCGCCCATCGCAGGAGATCGAGGCGGCCTTCGCCGAGCGCGTGCGCTTCCGCGCCCGCCGCCAGGCGCAGTATCTGGCGCTGCGCGACCGGCCCTGCGTCACCAAGGACGGCCAGAAGGTCGAGCTGATGATCAATGCAGGTCTCGCCATCGACCTGCCGCATATCGAGGACACCGGCAGCGCCGGCATCGGCCTGTTCCGCACCGAGCTGCAGTTCATGGTCGGGCAGAGCCTGCCGCGTACCAGCGACCAGCTTGCGCTCTACCGCACCGTGCTGGATGCGGCCGGCTCCAAGCCCGTCACCTTCCGCACCCTCGACATCGGCGGCGACAAGGCGCTGCCCTATATGGAAGCGGTCATCGAGGAGAATCCGGCGCTGGGCTGGCGCGCGATCCGGCTTGGACTCGATCGTCCCGGCCTGCTCCGCGGCCAGATCCGCGCACTGCTGCGCGCCGGCGGCGGCCGCGCACTTCGCATCATGTTTCCGATGATCTCGGAGGTCGCCGAGTTCGATGCCGCGAAGGCGCTGGTCGAGCGCGAGCTGACTTATCTGCGCCAGCACGGCCACACGCTGCCGGAGCGCATCGACATCGGCACCATGGTCGAGGTGCCCGCCCTGCTCTACCAGCTCGACGAGCTCCTGAAGAAGGTCGACTTCATCTCGGTCGGCTCCAACGATCTGTTCCAGTTCCTGTTCGCGGTCGACCGCGGCAATGCAAAAGTCTCCGAGCGCTTCGACACCATGTCGGCGCCGATCCTGCGCGCGCTGCGCGACATCGCGCGCAAGGCACAAGCCGCGAACAAGTCGCTGTCGCTGTGCGGCGAGATGGCCTCCAAGCCGATCGGCGCACTGGCGCTGATCGCAATGGGCTATCGCTCGCTGTCGCTGTCGGCGACCGCGCTCGGCCCGGTCAAGGCCATGGTGATCGATCTCGACGCCAAGAAGGCCGAGGCGATGCTCAACCCGCTGCTGGATGCGCCAAGCGGCAGCGTCTCGATCCGGCAGAAGCTGACGGAATTTGCCGAGGCCGAAGGCCTGGCCTTGTAGCGGGCCTGCTGCCGCTGTCCGCCGCCTCGTCTTTTTCCGTCATTTGAGACTTACCCGATGTCGTCACTCCCCGAAGCCAAACTGGACGTGCTGCTTGCACATCACGCCTCTCTCGAGGCCGAATCGCTGGGGCAGCTCGCCTCCGAGCGCTATGTGCAGATCACGCGCGAGCTCGCCGAGATCACGCCGCTGATCGAGGCGGTGAAAGCTTATCGTTCTGCAGTCAAAGAGCTTGCCGACACCGAGGCACTGATCGCCGATCCCGCGACGGACGCCGAGATGCGCAGCATGGCGGAGGCCGAGCGCGACGAGCTGACGCCCAGAATCGAAGAACTGGTCCAGAAAATCCGCGTCGCCCTGCTGCCCAAGGACGCCATGGACGACCGCAACGTGGTCCTGGAAATCCGCGCCGGCACCGGCGGCGACGAGGCTTCGCTGTTCGCCGGCGACCTGTTCCGGATGTACGAGCGCTTCGCCGCCCTGCAGGGCTGGAAGGTCGAGGTGATCTCGGCCAGCGAAGGCACCGTCGGCGGCTACAAGGAAATCATCGCGGAGGTGCAGGGCCGCGGCGCCTTCTCGAAGCTGAAGTTCGAATCCGGCGTGCACCGTGTGCAGCGCGTCCCCGACACCGAGACGCAGGGGCGCATCCATACATCCGCGGCGACGGTCGCGGTACTGCCCGAGGTCGAGGACGTCGACGTCGACATCAAGAACGAGGATCTGCGCATCGAGACCATGCGCGCGCAGGGGGCAGGCGGCCAGCACGTCAACAAGACCGAATCGGCGATCCGCATCACCCACATCCCGACCGGCATCGTGGTGATGATGCAGGACAGCCGTTCGCAGCACAAGAATCGCGCCTCCGCGATGAACATCCTGCGCTCGCGCATCTACGATGCCGAGCGCCAGCGCGTCGATGCCGCGCGCTCGGCCGAGCGCAAGGAGAAGGTCGGCTCCGGAGACCGCTCGGAGCGCATCCGCACCTATAACTTCCCGCAAGGCCGCGTCACCGACCACCGCATCAACTTGACGCTTTACAAGCTGCCGCAGGTGATCGCCGGCGAAGCGCTCGGCGAATTGATCGACGCGCTGACTACCGAGCATCAGGCCGCGCAGCTCGCCGCGCAAGGCGCGGCGGCGTGACGCGTGAGCAATCCCTTCACCGGACAGTCGATCGAGAGCGCCCGGCGCACCCTGGCCGCACGGCTGAAAGCGGCGCAGCTCGATGAGGCCGATCTCGACGCCCGCATCCTGATCGGCGCGGCGCTCGATCTCGATCTCACCGGGTTGATCACGCAAGCGGCCCGTCCCCTGACCGAGGCCGAAGCATCTCGGCTCGCGCAGCATGCCCAGCGCCGGATCGCCGGCGAGCCTGTCGCGCGCATTCTCGGCGCGCGCGAGTTCTGGGGCCTGCCGTTTCGTCTGTCGGAAGCAACGCTGGTCCCGCGTCCCGATACCGAAACCGTGGTCGAACGCGCGCTCGAGCTGTTTCGCGAGCAACAACTGACACATCCGCCCGTTATCGCGGATCTCGGCACCGGATCTGGCGCCATCCTGCTCGCGCTGCTGCACGAGATTCCCGGTGCGTTCGGCGTCGGCACCGATGTCAGCCTGACGGCGCTCAACACCGCGCGCGACAATGCCGCGGCGCTCGGTCTCAGCGACCGCGCCGCCTTCGTGGCTTGCTCCTACGCGACAGCTCTGGGCGGCCCGTTCGATCTCATCGTGTCGAATCCGCCCTACATCCCTTCGGGGGAAATTCCAAAACTCGACATCGAGGTGCGCGAGCACGATCCGCATCTGGCGCTCGACGGCGGTAATGACGGCTATGACGCCTACCGCGCCCTGATCCCGCAGGCGGCCGAACGGCTCGCGCCCGGGGGCGCGCTGATCGTCGAGGCCGGACAGGGCCAGGCCCGGGACATTGAAACCTTGATGGCGGCTGCCGCGTTATCGGTGGACCGGCCGGCCAAGGCCGATCTGGGGGGCATCCTCCGAGCCGTTTCGGCCCGAAAAATGCCCCCATAAAAGCCGGATTGGCCAGCAAAAAACCTCTTGGAATATCGCCTGGGAACGACTACCTTCCGGTCAACAGATCGGTACCGGCCCCGTAGACCTACGGGTGAAAGCCGGGCTCTCGGGCGAGAGCGTTACTGACGAAGGTTCCAAGCCGCAGGTCCTGTTGAGCGCGATGGCGATTAGAGCTGCGCTGCGTACCGACCGCAACGTGAACGAAAGCCTGATATTGCGCTTCAAGACTTACGCAACAAAGCTGGGCTTGTTTCGGCAGGCAATATGAATGGGTTCGCTGGCGATCAAGGCTGGCGGGTGGGGAACGCGTCTTTGTTGAACGCGACGGTCGACGAACATCGGCAGGGTTCAAGCCGCTCTTGCGCGCGGTGCGCGAGAGAGCTGTGAACTGCTGTCATCAGGTCAATCTCAGCAATCAGTATGCGTGCAACCTTTAGGGCTGGAATTAAAGGCAGGACATGAGAAACGGTCAGAACAAGCAGCGGATGCGCAACCGCAACAATAATAACAATAACAACAACCGGCGCGGCCAGAACCCGATGACCCGGGTCTATGAGTCCAACGGACCCGACATCAAGATCCGCGGCACCGCCTCGCACATTGCCGAAAAATATCTCCAGCTTGCCCGCGACGCGCGCTCCTCCGGCGATCCCGTTGCAGCCGAGAACTACTACCAGCACGCCGAGCATTATTTCCGCCTGATCGCAGCGGCTCAGGAGCAGTTCCGCCAGAACCAGCAGCCGCGCGGCGACGAGCCGATCAGCACCTCCAGCGGTGACGACGGCGAGGACGACGGCGAGAATTTCTCCAATTTCGGCCAGGAGCCGGGCTTCGTCCCGCAGCCGCCGCCGCAGCAGAATTTTTCGCGCGACGGCCACCGCGATCACCAGCAGCGCGACTATCAGCAACGCGACAACCAGCAGCCCTATCAGCGCGACAACCAGCAGCCGCGCGAGCATCGCGAACGCGACCATCGTCCGCAGCCGCAATACCAGCCTCAACCCCAGCCGCTCCCGCTGAACCAGCCGCAGCCCGTCGTTGCCGACACCGGCAGCGTCGATCGCCTGCCCTCCTTCATCACCGGCGCACAGCCTCAGGTGAATGGCGGCCAAGCCAACTTCGAAGGCGGTGGTGGCGGTGAGCGCTTCCCGCGGCGGCGCCGCCGGCCGCACGGCCCGCGCCCCGAGCGCGAGGCAGCTCCGGCCGGCTCCAGCGACGAGGTCGCACCCGGCGAGTAAGCTTCTTCCGATGTTCTGATCTGCACTCGTCCCGGCCTCGCGCCGGGACGATTTGTTTTCAGGTCCGCGTCACCGTCGTCGAGGACGGCACCAGCACGGGCTTGGCCAGCGAGGGGATCAGCCGCGCTCGTTCGCGCTTGGCGGGGATCGCGCGATAGACCTGTTTGGTGGCCTCGACAATGTGCACGCCGGCAAAGGGCAACGACAGCGCCGCGCCGGCGCGCTCCCACATCTGTGCCGATTTCAGCACCCAGCCGCCGGCATAGGGCGGCATGAACAGCGCCTCGCCCCAGGCGGTCGGCGTGAACCAGGTCTGGCGCAACAGATCCGTGATCTGCGAGCGCGAATAGGGCCGGCCGTGGCCGAACGGCGTGCTGTCGGTGCGGGTCCACAGCCCACGGCGATTCGGGATCACCGCGATGACTCGCCCCGACGGCGCAAGGACACGCCACACCTCGCGCAGCAGCGCGGCCGGATCGTCCGACATCTCCAGAGCGTGGACCAGCAGGATGCGGTCGACCGCGGCATCGGGCAGCGGCAGCGAGAACTCATCGACCAGCGCGGCCAGCGCCGGCCGTCCGGTCGGCCATTTCAGCACGCCCTGGGCCGCCGGCATGAAGGCGATGCAGCGCTCGGCGTCCTCGCGGAACAGGCCCAGATAGGGCGTGGGATAGCCGATGCCCAGTACGCGCTGGCCCACGGCGCCGGGCCAGCGCTCCCTAATGCCGCGATTGATCATTTGCCGCGCCACAATCCCAAGGCGCCTCGAATAGAACTCGCGAAGGTCAACGACGTCGATGCTCATGACGGCAATGTAACATGCATGGAAGCGCAACCGCGTGCGGAATATTGCATTGCCTGCGCAACGTTAAGGCCATATTTGTCTGACGGGGCTGAGCGCGATGGAGATGTCATGGCCGCCGAAATTCGTACTTTCAGCTGTTTAAACGACAATTTCGGTTATCTGATCCACGATGTGGAAACCAAGGCGACGGCGTCGATCGATGCTCCGGAGGCAGGTCCCATCCTGAAGGCGCTGGAGCACGAGGGCTGGCAGCTCACCGACATCCTGATCACCCATCATCACGGCGATCATGTCGGCGGGGTCGCCGAACTCAAGCGGAAATACAATTGCCGCGTCGTCGCGCCGCATGACAAGACCACTGAGATCGCGGACGTCGACCTGCGCGTCGCCAATGCGGACGTGGTCAAGATCGGCAATCTGCTGGCGCGCGTGGTGGAGACCCCCGGCCACACGCTCGACCACATCTCCTACATCTTCGACACCGAGAAGACGGTGTTCGCCGCCGACACGCTGTTCTCGATCGGCTGCGGCCGCGTGTTCGAAGGCACCTACCCGATGATGTGGGATTCGCTCTTGAAGCTGCGGGCGCTGCCCGACGACTTCAAGCTCTATTGCGGCCACGAATACACCGCCTCCAACGTCAAGTTCGCGCTCACTGTCGAGCCCGACAATGCGGCGCTTCAGGCGCGTGCGGCGGAGGTGGCGAAGCTGCGGGCCGAGAACAAGCCGACCATTCCCTCACTGCTTGGTGACGAGAAGCGAGCAAACGTGTTCCTGCGGGCTGATGCGCCCGAGGTCGCGGCCAAGCTACACATGAAGGGCGCGGATGCCGCCGCCGTGTTCGGCGAGCTGCGCGAGCGCAAAAACAAGTCCTGACGAGGGCCGATGCCGACCGCAGCCGAGATCATCGCGCGCCTCGAGCTCAGGCCGCATCCTGAAGGCGGGCACTACCGCGAGACCTTTCGCGACCAGACCACGGACGCCAACGGCCGATCGCGTTCGACGCTGATCTATTTCCTGCTCGCGCGCGGTGAGCGCTCGCACTGGCACCGCATCGATGCGGTCGAGACCTGGCACTATTATGCGGGCAGCCCGCTGACGCTGCGCATCGCACATGACGGCTGCTCGCAGCATGAGGTGCGGCTCGGCACCGATCTCATCAGCGGCGAGCGGCCGCAGGGAATCGTGCCGGCAAATGCCTGGCAGATGGCGGAAACCACCGGCGAGTGGACACTGGTCGGCTGCACCGTGGCGCCCGCCTTCGAATTCGCAAAATTCGAGCTCGCGCCGAAGGGCTGGGAGCCGTAGGGCGAACAGTCACCGCTTCCGCAGCACCATGTCCTTCGCCGCGATCAGGCCGCCGCCGGCGATCAGGATCGCGGCCATGGCGATGTTGGCGCTGGCCTTGGCAAAGCCGGCGGCGATGAGAAAGCTGGTCGAGAGCAGCGGCGTCGCGTAGGACGCCGCGCCAAGCACGCGGATGTCGCCGCGCTTCATGCCGATGTCCCAGGCATAGAAGGCGGCACCGACGGGACCGATGCCGAGCGCGATCACCGAGAGCCATTGCAGCATGGTCTCGGGCCACACCGTGGTTTCGAGCAGACCATGCATCAGCGCCGCGAGCACCGATGTGGCGAGGCAGAAGCCCGCGACCGCATCGGTCGGCACCGCCTTCAATCGCCGCGACAGCACCGAATAGGTGGCCCAGACGAAGGCGGCGATGAGGGCCGCGATCAGCCCCGGCACCGCCCCGGGCGCGAAGCCGGTGGTGTTGCCGGCGAACAGCAGCACGGTGCCGACAAGCCCGAGCACCGCGCCGACGACGTGATGCACGGCCAATCGCTCGCCCGGCAGGAACGACGAGAACAGCACGATCAGCAGCGGCCACATGTAGTTCAAGAGGCCGGCTTCGGCCGGTGGCGCGAAGCGCAGCGCGAGGAAATAAAGCGCGTGATAGCCGAACAATCCGCCGACGCCGACAACCCACACGATGAGCGGCTGGCGCAGGCTTGTCGCGGCATCGCCGCGGCCGATCCAGGTGAGTAGGCCGACCAGGCCGCCGATCGCAAAGGTCATCGCGGCGAGCTGGAACGCCGGAATCGTTCCGGTCGCGACCGTCATCACCGACAGCAGCGACCACATCAGGATCGCGGTCAATCCGATCAGCGTCGCAGTGCGGGGAGTCATTGGCCAAACACTCTCGTCATGGCCGGACTTGCTTTGGCCATCCACGTTCTTTGCTTCGGAGGTTCTAAAGACGTGGATGCCCGGGACAAGCCCGGGCATGACGGAACGTTGGCTTTATGATCGAACGTGATGCGAACGCATCACACCATGTACTGGCCGCCGTTGACGGTCAGCGTCGAGCCGGTGATGGCGCCGGCTTCGTCCGCCGCGAGGAACACGACCGCGCGCGCGATCTCCTCGGGCTCGCCGAGGCGGCCGATCGGAATCAGCGGCAGGATGGCCTTTTCCAGCACGTCCTTCGGCACCGCCTGCACCATCTCGGTGTTGATGTAGCCGGGGCAGATCGCGTTCACGGTGACGCCTGCCTTGGCGTTCTCGAGCGCCAAGGCCTTGGTGAAGCCGATCTCACCGGCCTTGGCCGCGGAATAGTTCACCTGGCCGAACTGGCCCTTCTGTCCGTTGATCGAGGAGATGTTGATGATGCGGCCGAACTTCCGGCCGCGCATGCCCTCGATCACCTGGCGCGACATGTTGAACAGCGAGCCGAGATTGGTGCCGATCACGGCATTCCAATGCTCCAGGCTCATCTTGTGGAAGGCGCCGTCCTTGGTGATGCCGGCATTGTTGACGAGCACATCGATCGGGCCGACCTCGGCCTCGACCTTTTTCACGCCCTCGGCGCACGCGTCGAAATTGCTGACGTCCCATTTGTAGACGGCGATGCCGGTCTCGGCCTTGAACTTCTCCGCCGCCGCGTCGTTGCCCGCATAGCTCGCCGCGACCTTGTAGCCGGCCGCCTTCAACGCCTTGCAGATCGCAGCTCCGATGCCCCGCGTACCGCCCGTCACCAATGCAACTCGTGCCATATCGTATTCCTTCCCTTGGACTCTTCCTTGGACTCGTCGGACGTTTCTGAGTGATCGTTTTTAGCGGAGGATTATGCGGCTGGTTTGACGGACATCAAGAACAAAACGCCCGGCGTTGAGCCGGGCGTTTCTCTTTAGTCGAGGCTTGCGCGGTTGCGAAGAATATTTGATTTGCAACCGCCGCCTTTTTAGTCGCGTGCAACGCACTCACTGACGTGTGCAGCGCACCCGTCAGTCAAGTGTCATTTTCAGTCGCGCGCCAGACACATTGCGATGCCCATGCCGCCGCCGATGCACAGCGTGGCGAGGCCCTTCTTCGAATCGCGCTTCTGCATCTCGTGCAGCAGCGTCACCAGCACGCGCGCGCCGGAGGCGCCGACCGGGTGACCGATCGCGATCGCACCGCCGTTGACATTGACCTTGGCGGTATCCCAGCCGAGGTCCTTGTTGACAGCACAGGCCTGCGCCGCGAAAGCTTCGTTGGCCTCGATCAGATCGAGATCACCGACGCTCCAGCCGGCCTTCTTCAGCGCGGCGCGCGAAGCCGGGATCGGGCCCGAGCCCATGATCTTCGGATCGACGCCGGCCTGCGCCCACGAGACGATTCGGGCGAGCGGCTTCTTGCCTTCCTTGGCGGCCTGCTTGGCGGTCATCAGCACCACGGCGGCGGCGCCGTCATTGATGCCGGAGGCCGAGCCTGCGGTGACCGTGCCGTCCTTCTCGAAGGCGGGCTTGAGCTTGGCCATCGCATCGAGCGTGGCGCCATGACGCGGATATTCGTCGGCGCTGACGACGATGTCGCCCTTGCGGGTCTTGATGATGACGGGAACGATCTCGTCGTTGAACTTGCCGGCCTTCTGCGCAGCTTCCGCCTTCTGCTGCGAGGCCACCGCGAACTCGTCCTGCTGCGCGCGGGTGATCTGCCACTGCCGTGCGACGTTCTCGGCGGTATTGCCCATGTGGTAGCCGTTGAAGGCATCCCACAGGCCGTCCTTGATCATGGTGTCGACCAGTTCGAGCCCGCCCATCTTGACGCCGCCGCGTAGATGCTGGGCGTGCGGAGCCATGCTCATCGATTCCTGGCCGCCGGCGACCACGATTTCGGAATCGCCATTGAGCAGCGCCTGGTAGCCGAGCGCGACCGTGCGCAGGCCCGAGCCGCAAAGCTGGTTGACGCCCCAGGCCGGGCTCTCCACCGGAATGCCCGCGCCGATCGAGGCCTGGCGGGCGGGGTTCTGACCCTGGGCGGCGGTCAGGATCTGGCCCATGATGACTTCCGAGACCCGGCCGGGCTCGATGCCACCGCGCTCCAGCGCGGCCTTGATGGCGATGGCGCCGAGGTCATGGGCGGGAAGGGTCGCGAAGGCTCCGTTGAAGCTTCCGACCGGGGTGCGGGCGGCGCTGACGATGACGACATCGTCTGACATGGGCATCTCCTGGGGCTTGAGGTTCTGACGAAAGGGGCAGGCGGGCGATTGGAAATGGCCCGTCAGTCTCGTCCGGCATCCTGTTAACGTCGTTGCGGCATGTCAATGCCGCACCGCATTCAAAATAGCGTCCTTGGCGCTTTCGCAAGCACGTTTTTGCTGTGCAATTAACCGTGCCGCACAAAACGGTAGCGTGAGCCCGTTGAAAATGCTTATTTTGTTGCGTTGCGTACTCTTCCCGCCCTGCGGCATGGCCGCAAGGTTCCCGTTCTCAGCGTTTGCAAGTGAGAGCCCATGGCGAAATCAGACCAACCCACGACCATCAAGAAATACGCGAACCGCCGGCTCTATAACACCGGAACGAGCACCTATGTGACGCTGGAAGACCTCGCCGCCATGGTCAAGGACGGCGAAGATTTCCTGGTCTACGACGCCAAGACCGGCGACGACATCACCCGCTCCGTGCTCGCGCAGATCATCTTCGAGCAGGAGAACAAGGCTGGCCAGAACCTCTTGCCGACCACCTTCCTGCGCCAGCTGATCCGCTTCTACGGCGACAGCATGCAGATGGTGGTGCCGAAATATCTGGAGCAGTCGATCGCGACGCTGACCCAGGAGCAGGAGAAGTTCCGCAAGCAGATCGCCAACACGCTGTCCGGCACTCCGTTCGCTCCGCTGGAAGAACAAGTCCGCCGTAACATGGAGCTGTTCCAGCAGACCTTCTCGATGTTCAAGCCGTTCGCGCCGAGCGCAGGCCGCCCGGCCGCCACTCCGGAGCCGGAGCCTGATGCCAACGCCCCGGCGGCGACGGACAGCAACATCGACGACCTGCGTCAGCAGATGAAGGACATGCAGGAACGCCTCGAGCGAATGTCGAAGAAGGACGAATAGGCTTTCGCTCTCGCACCGAGGCGTCCGCATGGGCGGGCGCCGCCGTCCCGGCCAAGGCCGGAGCCGCTCATGTCTGGCCGCAGCACACATTGGCAGAACGTCTACGCCACCAAGGGCGAGACCGAAGTCAGCTGGTTTCAGGACAGCCCGGCGACCTCACTCGAGATGATTCGTGCGGCCAATCCGCAGCATGGCGCGGCCATCATCGACATCGGCGGGGGAGCCTCGCGGCTGGTCGATGCGCTGCTGCAAGGCGGCTATCGCGACATCACCGTGCTGGACCTTTCCGCCAATGCGCTCGCGGCAGCCAGACAGCGTATCGGCGAGGCCGCATCGATGGTCGACTGGATCGTCGCCGACGCCACCACATGGCAGCCGGCGAAGTCCTATGAGGTCTGGCATGATCGCGCAGCGTTTCACTTCCTGACCGATCCGCACGACAGGGCCGCTTACGTCGAGCGTCTGCGATCGGCGGTTGCGCCCGGGGGGCACGTGATCATCGCAACGTTCGCCCCGGACGGTCCGGAGAAATGCAGCGGCCTGCAGGTGCAGCGGTACGACAGCGCGAGCCTTGCGGCGGAGCTCGGAGCAGAGTTCGAGCTGATGGAGACGCGGAGGGAGACGCATCACACGCCGTGGAATTCGACGCAGGCGTTCCAGTTTAGCAGGTTTCGAAGGCGGTAGCTCCGTCAGGGCCGGGCTCGTCCCGGGCATGACGACGGGAAACGAGTATCAAGCCGCCAGCTTCACCGCATGCGCAAAGTCCCAATAGAGCTTTCGCGCCTTGGTGTAGAGCGGGCCGGGCTTCAGCTCGCGCTCGTCGATGCGGATCACGGGTGCGACCTTGGCAAAATTGCCGGTTGAGAAGATCTCGTCGGCGGTGAGGAAATCGGCATAGCGCAGCGTCTTCTCGACCACGGTGACGCCGTCGCCGCGCAGCAGGCTGATGACGCGTTGGCGCGTGATGCCGTTGAGGAACGTGCCGTTCGGCACCGGTGTGAACACGACGCCGTCCTTGGCCATGAACACGTTGGAATTGCCAAACTCTGCGACATTGCCGAGCATGTCGAGCATCAGCGCGTTGTTGAAGCCGCGGGCGGCCGCCTCCGCCAGAGCCCGCGAATTGTTCGGATAGAGGCAGGCCGCCTTGGCTTCGACCGGCGCGCATTCGGCGGTCGGCCTGCGGAACGGCGACAGCGTGATCGCATTGCCGACCGGCTTTGGCATGGGCGCCTCGTAGATGCACAAGCACCAATTGGTGGTTTCAGGATCGAACAGCACGCCGCCGCCCGAGCCGTTCTGCGCCCAATACATCGGACGGATGTAGAGCTCGGCATTCGGCGCGAAGCGCGCGATGCCTTCGTTCGCGAGCGTGAGCCAGGTGGCGGCATCGACCACCGGCTTCAGGCCGAAATTGATCGCGGATTGATTGGCGCGGGCGACGTGACGGTCGAGATCCGGTGCAACACCCTCGAACGCGCGGGCGCCATCGAACACGACCGAGCCGAGCCAGGCCGCATGCGTGCGCGGCCCCATGATCGGCACATTGCCGTCGTGCCATTTGCCCTCGAAGAAGGTCCAGCTCGGCGAATATTCGATGGGTTTCTTGATCTCGACCATGACCGGCCTCCCGTTGGCGTGATGCCGCAGTATAGCGTCACTATTGAGCGCCATTTCTAAATGATTCCCTGCGGGAAGATGATGAGTTAACCTCGCCCGCAAGGAGACGAGGAGTGCCATGCCGCTCGATCCGCTCGCAAAGCGTTTGTTGACCATGATGGCTGCGGCCGGGCCGCAGGCACGGAGCCGGCCGAGCGTGGAGGCAAGGCGGCAGTCGCTGGCCAAACTGATGCAGTTCGCGCGCACCGATGCGCCGGATATAAGCGCATCCGACGGCACCCTGCCCGGCCCCGGCGGGGATCTGCCCTATCGGCTCTATTCGCCGGCAAATGCCGGCGAGCCCACGCCGGGCTTCGTGTTCTTTCATGGCGGCGGGCTCGTCGCCGGCAGCATTGCCACGCATGACCGCATCGCCGCGGCACTCGCGCATGCCACTGGCTGCCGACTGGTCTCGGTCGACTACCGGCTCGCGCCCGAGTACAAATATCCCGCAGCCGTGGACGATGCGGTCGCCGCCACCGAATGGGTGGCGCGACAGGCCTCATCGCTCGGCATCGACGCCGAACGCCTCGTGATCGGCGGCGATTCCGCCGGCGCCACGCTCGCTGCGATCGTGTGCCAGCAGGCGGCGCAGATCGCCGGTCTTTCGATCGTCGCGCAATGCCTGATCTGCCCGGTGCTGGATTTCGAGGAGACCTCGCCCTCGCGCGAGGAATTCGCCGAAGGCCATCTGATCGACCGCGTCACGATCGAAGCCGATCTGTCCGACTATCTTCCCGACGGCGTCGACGCCGCCGATCCCCGCATCTCGCCCCTGCGCGCGACGCGGCTCGCGGGCCTGCCGACCGCGATCATCCACACTGCCGAATTCGATCCGATGCGCGACGAGGGCAATGCCTATGCACGCAAGCTGCTCGCCGCAGGCGTTGCCGTCGAGCACATCTGCCACGACGGCATGGTCCACAATTTCCACGCCATGGGAGCAATCCTGCCGCAGGCACAGCTCGTGCTGTCGCAGATCGGCGAGCAGGTGCGGCGGGCAGTGGCGAGATAAAAGCGAATCACGCGCGCGCGCCGAGCACCGCCCTCGCCGCCACCACATAGTCCGGCCAATGCGCGTCCGCATAACGCTCGGCCTGCCGTGCGCAGGTGATGTCTGGGGCGTGCGCGGCGGCGATCGTGCGCGCAAAACGCTCTTCGGCGACCGTCACGTCGCCGGGCCCGGGCGACGGCACGCTGGCCGCGACAGTGGCCGGGGCGACGGCGAGGCCCGCCAGGCCGGTGAGCAGGATGCGGCGTGACGTGTTCATGGCGGTCGTCCTTCCAATTGTCCGGCCTGCACTCTGGCCTGGGAGTGTGTCGGTGCGATCACGGCAGGGTAACCGTGCACAGCCGCGCCGTCCATCGGCTGCGGATGGCGCTTGACCACACGCGCGATCACGTTCCATCTAACAACGGTCCCGTCATCAAATTGCCACGCGTCGGATTGTCACGTGCCCCATCAACGGCCATCACATCGACAGGCCTTGCGCGCCGCCGCGATGGGGCTGTTCTGTCTGGCGCTGTCGGAAGGCGCCGCGTGCGCCGCCGATGAGGAGGATGAGGACGCCCCGGCGAAGCCTGACGTCCCTAACATCTATCTCGATCTGCGCACGACCTATGCAACGATCCCGGCGGGCACACTGGGGCTCGGCTTCGGCAATACATCGTTGTCGGCCGCGTTCGAAGCGCTGGCGGCCCGACGCGGCACGACGCTGCCGAACGGTTTGCCGGCCGCAAAATCGATCGCCGTGGACGTGCCGCTGACCGTCGATGTCAGCGACCGCGTCTCGCTCTATGGCGGCGTGTCGGGCTCGACGACGGATATCGGCGGCGGCTGGTCGTCCTTCGACATCACCAGCTGGAATATCGGCGTCCAGGCCGATCTCTATCAACAGAACGGCGGAAGGATTCCGACCATCACGCTGCAATCGACCCTGACGCAGTCGGTGCCGAACGAGCCGGGCATGACCAACACGTTCAACAACGTCCTTGAATTCGACTACGCGCTCGACGAGGACGAGACGCGGGGCTGGCTAGCCGGCTTGCAAAACACCTACACTACGATCGCAAGCCCGTTCGCCAGTATCCGGCCCAACACGATCCTTTACGCCGGTGGCTTTTACCAATGGCCGAGCAATTGGAAATTTACCGGGCGCCTCGGCATGCAGTCATTCGGCGGCGCGCAGTTCGCCGGCCGGACGCTGGCGGAGTCCTTCACCCAGCCGATCCTGCGCCTCGATCTCGACCGCATGGACGACAACGACAACCGCCTGTTCGGCATCACCGCGCAGATCGCATGGATGCCGAAGCCGTCGTACCAGCTGACGTTGCGCACGCCGCTTTACGCCGTCCGCAATTAATCCGGCACCGGTACGTCGAAGGTGTTGAGCGTGACCGAGACCATGCAATAGACGCCGACGAGATAGGACAGCTCGGCCGCGCCGTGCTCGCCGAATTCCTTGACGGCGGCCCGATAAGTCAACTCCGGCAGCACGCCGCCGCTCACCAGCGCCGAAGCCATGTCGTAGGCGACTGCTTCCTGCCTGGTCAGATCAACCGGCCGCTGGCCGGCGACGATGGTGGCGAGCTTCTCGTCGGAGAGGCCGCGCTGCTCGGCGACCAGCACATGGGCGTAGAGTTCGTAGCCGGAACGGAAATGCGAGCCGGTGACGAGAATCGCGACCTCGCGCACCGGGGCCGGCAGCAGCGGGTTCGACGCAATCGCCTTGACCAGCTCCCAAACCGGCTTGCCGAAGCGCGGCTCGCGGATCCAGGGATTCCAGGGACCGAGCAGCGCGCCGTCGTCGCGCATGTTCACGAAGCCCTTGAAGTGGTCCTTGATGCCGGCTTGCATATCGTCATACAGCGGCTTCTGTTCGGCGCTCAGGTCTTTCGGATCGAGAATAGGAAGGCGCACGGCAGGATCTCCTCGTTGAGAAGCCGCAAAGCTCGCCCGCATGCGTGCACATGGCAAGTGAAGTTGCCGTGACGAGCCGTGCCATTTTGCAAATCGCACGGCGACATCAGTTATGAAGCCGCTACGCTTTGCGGATTTGCGACGTCGTCGACGTCCAATGCCAACGGCTCGCCCGTCGCAAGGAACGACGAGAGCGCCGCCTCGAACGGCGCCGGATCGAGGCCGCGCGTTTTCAGCCATTCAGCCTCGTAATAGGTCTGCCGGTAGCGCTCGCCGGAATCGCAGATCAGCGTCACCAGCGATCCGGTATGGCCCGCCTTGCGCATCTCCGAGGCAAGCCGGCACAGCGCAAGGAAATTGGTGCCGGTGGAGCCGCCGACCACGCGGCGCAGCCGGCGCGACAGCACATTCATCGCCGCGATCGTTGCCGCATCCGGAATCTTCATCATGCGATCGACCACACCGGGCACGAAAGAGGGCTCGCAGCGCGGACGTCCGACGCCCTCGATCAGCGACGGGCGTTCGCAAACATGCGAGCGGTCCTGCGTGCGGAAACAGTCGAAGAAAGCGGAATGCTGGACATCGGCAACGCACAGCCGTGTCGGATATTGGCGATAGCGCAAGTACCGTCCGATGGTCGCCGATGTGCCGCCGGTGCCCGCGCCCATCACGATCCAGTCCGGGATCGGTCGCGGCTCGCCCGCCAATTGCGTGAAAATCGATTCGGCGATGTTGTTGTTGCCGCGCCAGTCGGTGGCGCGCTCGGCAAAAGTGAACTGGTCCATGTAATGGCCGTTCAGCCGATCGGCGAGTGCCGCCGCTTCTGCGTAGAGCGCGCGGCCGTCGTCGATCAGATGGCAGTTGCCGCCATAATGCGCGATCGCGGCGATCTTCTCCGCCGACGTCGTGCGGGGCATCACGGCGTAAAAGGGCACGCCGATCATCTGCGCGAAATAGGCTTCCGACACCGCGGTCGATCCCGACGAGGCCTCGACGACGGGCGTGCCCTGGCGGATATGACCGTTGCAGAGCGCGTAGAGGAACAGCGAGCGCGCCAGGCGGTGCTTCAGGCTGCCGGTCGGGTGCGTGGACTCATCCTTTAGATAGATGTCGATGCCTGACAGCGCCGGCACGATCAGCCGGATCAAATGCGTGTCGGCGGTGCGGCACTGGTCGGCCTCGATCGCGGCGATGGCCTCGTCGACCCAGCCGCGCCGATAGGCCGGCCCGGCCGGATTGAGGTGACGGAAGGGGAATGTCTGCATCGGAGGAATCTCTCATGACGCGCATCGCGCATCAAGAGCCCTTGTTTTGACGCGTTTTCTGACGCGAACCGGTTTCCAGTTCGCTGGAAAACGCTATGGTTCAAAACTCCAGCGGCGCGTTGTCGACGACTTCCTTCATCACGAAGAAGGTGCGGGTCTGGCGCACGCCGGGCAGCGCGATCAGCTGCTCGCCATGGATGCGGTTGAAGTCCTCCATGTCGCCGACGCGGATCTTCAGGAAGTAATCGAAGTCGCCGGCGACGAGGTGGCAATCGAGCACGAATTTCAGCTTTGCGATCGCCTGCTCGAAGATGGCAAAGCTCTCCGGCGTCGAGCGGTCGAGCACCACGCCGACCATGACCAGCGTCCCCTTGGCTACCTTCTTCGGCGCGACCATGGCGCGCACGGTGGCGATGAAGCCGTCCTCGAACAGGCGCTGGGTGCGGCGATGGCAGGTGGCCGGGCTGATGGCGACGGATGCGGCCAGCTCGGCATTGCTGAGCCGGCCGTTATTCTGCAGCAATCTCAACATCTTGAGGTCAATTCGGTCGAGACGAGCGGACATGGAAGAAGCTTCCGTAGATTACCGTTTATATGGAAGATATCACGTCTTTCAGCGACTTATATGCAAGATTCAGCGCAATATGGGCGCAATATTCGAGAGCACATTTCCGCAGGTCAATGCTAGCCAATTCCAGACATCAACGCCATCAGGGATGACCCATGAAGCTGGACCAATTTCCGCGCTATCCGCTGACCTTCGGCCCGACGCCCATCGAGAAGCTGGAGCGGCTGTCAAAACATCTCGGCGGCAATGTCGAGATCTATGCCAAGCGCGAGGACTGCAACTCGGGCCTTGCCTATGGCGGCAACAAGCTGCGCAAGCTCGAATACATCATCCCCGACGCGATCGCCTCTAACGCCGACACGCTGGTGTCGATCGGCGGCGTGCAGTCCAACCACACCCGCATGATCGCCGCGGTCGCCGCCAAGATCGGCATGAAGTGCCGCCTGGTGCAGGAAGCCTGGGTGCCGCACGAGGACGCCGTCTACGACCGTGTCGGCAACATCATGCTGTCGCGCATCATGGGCGCCGACGTGCGCCTGGTCGATGACGGCTTTGACATCGGCATCCGCAAGAGCTGGGAGCAGGCGATCGAGGACGTGAAAGCGGCCGGCGGCAAGCCCTACGCGATCCCGGCCGGCGCCTCCGTGCACAAATATGGCGGGCTCGGCTATGTCGGCTTCGCCGAGGAAGTGCGCAAGCAGGAGGCCGAGCTCGGCTTCAAGTTCGACTACATCATCGTCTGCACCGTCACCGGCTCGACCCATGCCGGCATGCTGGTCGGCTTCGCCGCCGACGGCCGTGCGCGAAAGGTGATCGGCATCGACGGCTCGTTCACGCCGGCGCAGACGAAGGCGCAGGTGCTCTCGATCGCGCAGAACACCGCCAAGCTGGTCGAGCTCGGCAAGGACATCGTGGCCGACGATGTCGTGCTGATAGAGGACTACGCCTATCCCGCCTATGGCGTGCCGTCGGAAGAGACCAAGGAAGCGATCCGCCTCACCGCGCGGCTGGAAGCGATGATCACCGACCCGGTCTATGAAGGCAAATCGATGCAGGGCCTGATCGACCTGACCAAGAAGGGCTATTTCGAGAAGGGCGCCAAGATTCTCTACGCCCATCTCGGCGGCGCGCCGGCACTCAACGGGTACGGCTACGCGTTCCGGAACGGCTGAGGCGGCCCGGCTTCGCTGCCTCATACACCGCTGTCGTCCCGGGCAAGCGTCAGCGCAGACCCGGGACCCATACGCCGCAGCAATCGTTTTGCGAAGACTCGTGGTTGCAAGCTTACCGTGACAACGTCGTCCTGTGGCTATGGATCCCGGATCTACGCGCGCTTAGGGCGCGCTTGTCCGGGATGACGACGTGGAGAGATTGAGGCACCCTACCGCGTCTTGACGATCTGCAGCAGCTCCTCGCCGTAATGTTCGAGCTTCTTGTCGCCGATGCCGGGGACGTTGCGGAGCTCGTCGAGCGTGGTTGGCCAGGCCCGGACGATGCCGTCGATGGTGGCATCGTGCAGCACCACATAGGCCGGCACGCCGCGCTCGCGCGCGACGTCCGAGCGCCAGGAGCGCAGGCGCGCGCGCAATTCGGGATCGACATCGCCTTGCGGCGCATTCGCGGCCGGCGCGAGATCGCCGCGGCGGGATTTTGTCCGGCTGGCACGAACCCGCGTGCCAGCTGCCTCCTCACGCAACCATATCTCGGTCTCACCGCGCAGCACCCCGCGCGCCGAGTCGGTCAGCTTCAGGGCGCCATAGGCTTCGCTGTCGCTCTGCAAATGGCCCATCGCCACCAGCTGCCGCAGCACCGTGCGCCACTGCTTCTCGTTGAGCTCGCGGCCGATCCCGAACACCGACAGCTTGTCGTGGCCGAACTGCGTCACCTTCTCGGTCAGGCGTCCGACCAGAACGTCGATCAGATGCATCGCTCCAAAACGTTGTCCCGTGCGATAGGCGCAGGACAGCAGCTTCTGCGCCAGCACCTTGCCGTCGCGCATTTTGGGCGGCGTCAGGCAATTGTCGCAATTGCCGCAGCTCTCGCTGTGCACGCTCTCGCCGAAATACCCAAGCAGCCGCTTGCGCCGGCAATGCGCGGTCTCGGCGAGCCCGACCAGCGCATCGAGCTTGCGGATAGACACGCGCTTGAACTCGTCGGAGCCGCTGGACTCGTCGATCATGCGGCGCTGCTGCACGATGTCGGACAGGCCGTAAGCCATCCAGGCCGTCGACGGCTTGCCGTCACGGCCCGCGCGCCCGGTCTCCTGGTAATAGGCCTCGATGCTCTTGGGCAGGTCGAGATGGGCGACGAAGCGCACATCGGGCTTGTCGATGCCCATGCCGAAGGCGATGGTTGCGACGATGACGATGCCGTCCTCGTTGAGGAAGCGGTCCTGGTTGCGCGAGCGGACGCTGCCGTCGAGCCCGGCGTGATAGGGCAGCGCGGGAATGCCGGCCTCGTCGAGCGCGGCGGCGACCTCCTCGACGCGGTTGCGCGACAGGCAATAGACGACGCCGGCATCGCCCGCGTGGCGCTCCCGGATGAAATCTTTCAGCTGCGACACCGCATTGCGCTTGTCGACGATCTCGTAGCGGATGTTGGGGCGGTCGAAGCTCGAAACGAATTGCGGCGAACCGGCAAGCCGCAGCCGCTCGACGATCTCCTTGCGCGTCAGCTCGTCGGCGGTCGCGGTCAGCGCGATGCGCGGCACGTCCGGAAAACGCTCGGCGATGATGGAGAGGCCGACATATTCGGGGCGGAAGTCGTGGCCCCATTGCGAAACGCAATGCGCCTCGTCGATCGCGAACAGCGCCACCTTGGCCTGGGCTAGCATCGCCAGGCAGCGCGGCGTGACCAGCCGTTCCGGCGCGACATAGAGCAGGTCGAGATCGCCCGCGATCAGGCGGCGCTCGATCTCGGAGGCTTCCTGGAACGTCAGCGACGAGTTCAGCGCGGCAGCGTTGACGCCGGCTTCGATCAGCCCTGCGACCTGGTCACGCATCAGCGCGATCAGTGGCGAGACCACGATGCCGCAGCCTTCGCGCAGCAGCGACGGCAGCTGATAGCACAGCGACTTGCCGCCGCCGGTCGGCATCAGCACCAGGCAATTGCCGCCATCGGTGACGTGTCGGATGATCTCACCTTGCGCCCCGCGGAAACCCGGCAGGCCGAACACCGAATGCAGCACCGACAGCGCATCGCGGCCGTCGGCCGGCGCAGGCAGCGGAGCTGTGGAGGGGGCGGACATGAGCGAGCAGGAACCACGGCCGTGAGATTCGACACAAGGCCAGTCGCATGGCGGCGGCGGCGTGGCAAGACCGTTTGGGCTGCCTATTCCCCCTCTCCCCGTTCTTACGGGGAGAGGGTTGGGGTGAGGGGCTTCTCTCCGCACATGGGATAAATCGAGGGACCCGTACCCCCTCACCCGGATTGCATCTCCGATGCAATCCGACCTCTCCCCGCAGGCGGGGAGAGGTAAAAGGCCTACGCCCCGATCCGTCGCAATGCTTCGGCGACCGTCAAGATCGGCATGCTGCGCCGCTGGGCCGCTTCCAGCGCGTGGCGCATCAAATGCGGCGTGCAGCCATAGGGGCTTGGCGCGTCCGCGACGTCGTGGCTGTAGAAGATCAGCCAGCCGCCGCTCGCGACCGCTTCGTCGAAATAGCGATCGACGCCCGCTGCATCGATCTCGTAATTGACCAGAGGCGAGGCGCGCAGGAATTGAAGGTCGATGACATCGCGGTTGACACCAGGCAGGATGCCGCGTGCCGAGCGGAAGGCCTTTGCGAGCTGCGGCTTACGCGCGAACGAGGCGATCCCATAAGGATAGGCGAAATTCTCCAGCGCGATCGAGGAATCGAGGCTGCGAATATGGCTGCGGTTCCGTTCGATCTCGCGGCCCATGGCGGCCTCGTCGAAATTGACCGAGCTCTGATGCGAGAAGGTGTGGCAGGCAATCTCGTGGCCGGCCCGGTGCAGCCGCACGATCGCATCATTCGACAGCCCATGCCAATGATCCGACGGCCGGCCGATCAGGCTGCCCGCGATGTAGTAGGTGCCGCGGCCGCCATGCGCTTCGAGCAGCGCGGCGCCGTCGCCGGCGGCGCTATCAGGGGCATCGTCGAAGGTGAAGCTCACCATCGGCGCATGCGCGGGCAAGCGGTGCGGCGCGGCCCGGAAATGCCGGGCCAGCCGATTGCTCACGCGTCCCTGGAGTGCCGACCACACGACCGCATTTCCCGTGATTCCGTATTTCGCCAGTGAAACATTTGCGCGACGGGCGAGGCAAGCTTTACGCTTGGGTAATCCTAACGCAGAACCAACGCCTTTCGGCTAGCGGGCAAGGACCGAGGCATCCGCCTCCGCGCCGAGACATTGCAGCCAGTTGCGAAACAATACCGCCGCGGCGCTGCCGGCGGCAATATCGTCGCGCAAGGTCAGCGCGGGCAGGTCGGTACTGAGTGCCGGATGGCGCTCGTGCCTTGCCCGCTTCTCGAAGCGAGCCAGCCTTTCTTCCGTCGCTGCGTCAAAATAGCTCATGGGCAAATGCGGATAATGATCGCGCTCGCGCGCGAGGTAGCGCCCGACATCGCGCAGATATTCGCGCTGGAGCGACAGCGCGTCGTATTCGGGATGGCCCTGGAAGAACACGAAGCGGCTGGCATATTGGCGGACGAAGACGTCGACGCCGGCAAGGGACGAGCGGGTCAGAACCTGATAACCGGCTTGCGCGAGGTCGCTCTCGACGAGCTCGTTGAGACGCGAATGCGAGACCTTGAGCGGCATGGGCGCGGCCTGCGTCAGCGAATCGCTCGTCACGGCCTCGCAGTCGAAGATGCCGTGGCATTTGGCCGGTAGCCGCCGCCGTTCGATGCCGTCGAGATGCAGCACCGCGGCATGCGCGGCAAGGCATGACCAGATCGTCGAGCGCGTGTTGACTTTGGCCCAGTCGATGAGATCAGTGAGGTCGCGCCAGTACGGTTCCTGATTGAGCTCCGGCGCGACCGGCTCGGCGCCGGTCACGATCAGTCCGTCGAACCGACGGCGCTTGAGATCAGCAAGATCGGAATATTCGCTCTCGACATGCCATGTCGCTTCCGGCGAGCGCTTGACCGAAGGCAGCGAGAAGCAATGGAAGCGGATGCGGCGCGGGCCTGCAGCAGACTGGAGCAGCTTCATGAACTGCCGCTCGGTCGCCTTCAGCGCCGGATCAGGCATGTTGTTGATGAGCCCGATGGTCAGCTCGGTGCCGGCCTGCTCGCGCGCCAGATCGGCTTCGGCCGGCACCAGTGCCGGGCTCGTGATACCTTGATCCCTGTCGATCAGGATCGTCATGGGCGCCGTCGCCTACTCCGCGGCCTGGAGACGTGACGACGGGCAAGCTTTTTCAAGCGCCTGGTCGATGTCCTCGATGATATCGGCGGAATGCTCGATGCCGATCGAGAGACGGATCGTCTCCGGCAGCACGCCGGCGGCGCGCTGCTGCTCCGCCGACATCTGGCGGTGCGTGGTCGAGGCCGGGTGGCAGGCCAGCGACTTGGCATCGCCGATATTGACCAGGCGCGTGATCAGCTTCAGCGCGTCGTAGAAAGTCTTGCCGGCTTCCATGCCGCCCTTGATGCCGAAGGTGAACAGCGAGGAGGCGTTGCCGTCGAGATATTTCTGGACCAGCGGATAATAAGGACTGTCGGGGAAGCCGGTGTAGTTCACCCAGGCAACGCGCGGATCGCCCCGCAGGAATTCGGCGACCTTGCGGGCGTTCTCGCAATGGCGCTCCATGCGCAGCGCTACGGTTTCGATGCCCTGGAGCAGCAAGAAGGCGTTGAACGGCGACAACACCGAGCCCATGGTCCGCTGATAGACACTGCGCGCACGCTCGATATAGGCGGTCTTGCCGAAACGCTCGGCATAGACGAGGCCATGATAGGAGGCGTCCGGCTTGTTGTAGGCCGGGAAGCGGTCGACGTATTTCGCCCACGGAAAATTTCCGGAATCGACGATGGCGCCGCCGAGCGTGGTGCCGTGGCCACCCAGGAACTTCGTGAGCGAGTGCACGGCGATGTCGGCGCCGTAATCGAACGGCCTCAGCAGGATCGGGGTCGCGACCGTGTTGTCGACGATCAGCGGCACGCCATGGGCATGCGCGACCTTCGCCAGCGCCTCGATGTCGCAGACATTGCCGGCGGGGTTGCCGATGGTCTCGGCGAACACGGCGCGGGTGTTCTCGTCGATCAGCTTCGCGATCGCCTCAGGCGCGTCGCTCTCGGCGAAGCGGCCGGTGACGCCCTGACGCGGCAGGATGTGCGAGAGCAGCGTGTGCGTGGTGCCGTAGAGCTGCGGCACGGAGACGATGTTGCCGCCGTGATCGGCGACGTTGACGAAAGCGAAATGCAGCGCCGCCTGGCCGGTCGCGACCGCGAGCGCGCCAACACCTCCCTCGAGCTGAGCGATGCGCTTCTCCAGCACCGCGCTGGTCGGATTGGCGATCCGGCTGTAACGGAAACCTTCGGCCTCGAGATTGAAGAGGGCCGCGCCGTGATCGGCGCTGTCGAAGGCATAGGCCGCGGTCTGGTAGATCGGCACCGCAACCGCGTGCGTGGTGGCTTCAGGCTCGTAGCCGGCGTGAATAGCGATCGTCTCGTTGCGCATCGTGCCACCTCCGCGTGGGCGCGGGCCGCACTTATTGGCCTGTATGAGGCATGTGCGTTGTCCGCCCTCCCTCTGTTAGAGGCGGGTGGTAAAGCGGACAATAATTCGCTTAGAGATCGAGGAAGTAACCCTAACGGTTGTTGGTGAATCGGCTAAAATTCGAGGCAAATTTGATTAATGAATTGCCGAGCTGGCGCGACGGCTCCATGAGCCGGAGCACCCGGGAGCCCCTTCTCATCTCCGATGTGGTTGCCATCAGGAATGCCTGTGTCCCGTCGACGACCAGACGAACTGCGCCCGGCAGACCAACTTCGGAATATACGGATAATCGAAGAGAGCCGGGGCGATCGGACGATCATTTGTCGTCACGCCCTCTCCTGACTCTGAGTTGACGCGCTCTTGCAGGACCCGGCATCCGTGCATGTCGAAGCCACGCGCCCGAACGGCACCGCCCCCCGGTATACTACGGGTCCGCTGAACACCGCGTTCGAAATGTCCTGCTTTTGTCGGGGTTTCTCGCGCTCTTGCGACATGCCCCGCAACACTACGGACACGCGTGTTCACATCGCAGTCAACTCTTGCGTAAGTTCCGGAGTGCTAGCGTCCGCGCATTGTTTGCGTTCAAGGATGCGTTCGTTTGACCTTTTCCACCCGGAATGCTCATCGCCTGCTTTCGCGCTTTGTCTCCGACCGAAATGGCAACATCGCAGTCATCT
Source organism: Bradyrhizobium sp. BR 10289 (assembly GCF_019455385.1). Classification (GTDB taxonomy): domain Bacteria; phylum Pseudomonadota; class Alphaproteobacteria; order Rhizobiales; family Xanthobacteraceae; genus Bradyrhizobium. The sequence goes on along the minus strand of NZ_JACOFR010000012.1, from coordinate 6,704 downwards.
TTGCGCTCTCACTGGTCCCGCTGCTGTCCTTCGTCGGCGCGGCCGTCGACTACTCCCTCGCCGCGCGGGCGAGAGCGAAACTGATCGCGGCGCTCGACACCGCAGTGCTGGTTGCCACCGCCAAGAGCGAAATCACCAAGAGCGCCTCGGCCGCCCAGAGCGACGCCCTCAACACCTTCACCGGGCAGATGTCCGCGCTCGGCCTGACGACGAGCTCGGTGACCATCACCGTGACCGACAGCGTCACCACGCGCACCGCCACGGGGACGGCGACGTCGGCCGTGACCACCTATTTCATGGGAATTGTAGGCTACAAGACCATCGGTTTCACGGCGACATCGAGTGCGGCCGCCTCCCTCCCCGCCTATATCGACTTCTACGTGCTGCTGGACAACTCGCCGTCGCAAGGGCTCGGCGCGACGACCGCCGACATGACCAAGTTACAGAATGCGACATCCGACAGCTGCGCCTTCGCCTGCCACGACACCTACACGTCGAGCTCGAAGAAGACGCTACAGACCAACAGCTATTACTCGATCGCGAAGAACCTCGGCATCAAGATGCGGATCGACCTCGTGCGTGACGCGACCCAGTCGCTGACGGACACGGCAACCGCGAGCCAGCTCGTCAGCAACCAGTACCGGATGGCGGTCTACACCATGGGCAGCGATTGCAGCTCGATCGGCCTGTCCACCATCTCGACGCTGACCTCGAGCCTTTCATCGGTGAAGACCGCGGTTTCCGCCGTCGACCTGATGACGATCCCCTACAGCAACTACAACAGCGACATGTGCACGGATTTCGACGGCATCCTGTCGTCGATGAACGGCACGATTCCGACGCCCGGCAATGGCTCGTCCAACTCGCCGCAGAAATGGCTGTTCTTCGTCTCCGACGGTGTCGCCGACTATTACTATCCCTCGAGTTGCAGCCAGACGGTGATCTCGGGGGGACGATGCCAGGAGCCGCTGACAACGGCGATCTGCGACACCATCAAGGCGCGCGGGGTCAAGATCGCGGTGCTCTACACCACCTATCTCGCGATCACCAACAACAGCTGGTACAACACCTACATCGCGCCGTGGCGCAGCTCGATCGGGACCAAGATGCAGTCCTGCGCGACGCCGGGCTACTATTACGAAGTCTCGAGCGATGCAAGCATCAGCGACGCACTGAACGCGCTGTTCCAGAAGGCCATCGCCGCCTCGCATCTGACGAACTGACCAGCTTCGTCGCAAGGGCTTCGTGCCTGACGCGCGAAGCCCTTGCGCGCAGGTTCAGGCCATCGTCTCCCAGAGGCGATGGGCAAGCACGCCGGCGCGCTTCTCGATCGCCGCTGCGGCATCGAGCGCGAGATCCTCACGATAGCGGCCGGCAATGAGCTGCACGGCGATCGGCTTGCCGTCGTGCAGGGCCACAGGCACGACCGCGCCCGGCAGGCCCAGCACGTTGATCGCGGAGATGAAGCGGATCTCGCCCCAGAAAATCTCCCTCACGCGCTCGGCACTGATCGTATCCTCGCGCGGTCCCGGCGTCGGCTTCACCGTGGTCGGCGCCAGCACCACGGGATATTGCTCGAAGAACAACTGCCAGGCGCGAATATGGCCGTTGCGCGCGGCGGTCGCCTGCATCCAGGCCTTGAGATCGAGCACATTGGCCTTGGTCTTCATGCCGCCCCAGGCCTTGTGGAAGTCCTCGGACGTCACCTTCAGCATGGCGGCCTCCTGCATCACCATCGTCTCGTTGGTGATGATGTCGCACCAGGTCTGCCAGACGCCGTTGATGTCGGGGACCTCGACCTCGGTCACGCGATAGCCGGAACGCTCGAGGTGATCGGCGGCCTGGCGCAGCGCCGCCGCGATGGAGGGATCGACGTCCATATCGTCGGGAATCCTGGCCAGCGCCACCTTGATCGGCCCCTTCGGCTTCTCGCCGGCCAGCGGCGCCGGCACCCACCAAGGATCGCGCGGATCGCGCTGACTCATCACCTCCAGCGCGAGGCGAACGTCGGCCACATGACGGGCAAGCGGCCCCTGCGCCGACATCAGATGCGCCAGCATCGGACGCTCTGCCGTTGCGCTCGCGTTGAAGGCGGGAATGCGGCCCTGCGTCGGCTTGACGGTCGCAACGCCATTGCAATGCGCCGGCCAGCGCAGCGAGCCGCCGATGTCGTTGCCATGGGCGATGGTGCCGATGCCGGCGGCAACCGCTGAACCCGCGCCGCCCGAGGAGCCGCCGCAGGTGATGTTGGGATCCCAAGGATTGAGCGTCAGCCCGTGCAGGGGATTATCGGTGAAGCCGCGAAAGGAGAATTCCGGCGTGTTGGTGAGGCCGATGACGATCGCGCCGGCCTTCTTGAGGTTGCGCACGACAGGCGAATCCGACGGCGCGATAAGATCCTTGTTGGCGGGCACGCCGTTGAAATTCGGCCGACCCTCGTAATCGACGTTTTCCTTGATGGTGATGGGAACGCCGTGCAGGAGGCCGAGCGCACCGCCGTTGGCGCGCTGCTTGTCGGCGGCATGCGCGGCCTTCAGCGCCTCCTCGCTGAGATCGACGACGACCGCATTCAGGGCGGGATTGACGGCGCGCATCCGGTCCAGATGCGCCTCGACGGTCTCGACCGCGGAGATTGCGCCGTTGCGGATTGCGGCCGCAGTGTCGACCGCGGACCATTGCCAGGCCGGCCCCTTGGGGCGACGGGCCGTGGCCGATTTACGCGGCGCAACCTTCCTGACCGCCTTCTTCGCATTTTTTGCAACGGCGCCCTTGCGAGCGGTGCTCGTCCTGGCCTTCGCTACTTTGCTTGAAGCATTCTTCTTCCTTGCCGTCGTCTTCGCCACGTCGCATCTCCGAAAAATTGCGCGGCGGAGGTTATGGAGGTCACGTCGGCGTGTACAGGTGCGTTTCTGCATGGCGCATCGCCGCGACGCTCTGTCACGTCCATGGCGGCTGCACTTAGACCAGCGGCGGGTTGAGCCGCGCAAAGCCCTCCTGGATACGATAGGGATAGTAGGGATAGGGCGGCATCACCGCGCTGACCTCGTCGAGGCGCTTGATCTGATCCGCGCTCAGCAACCAGCCGACCGCGCCGAGATTGTCGCGCAGCTGCGCCTCGTCGCGGGCACCGATGATCACGGAGGCGACGGTGGGGCGTGACAGCAGCCAGGCAATGGCAACCTGCGGCACGGAGCGGCCGGTTTCCGCGGCGATCGCATCGAGCACGTCAACGACGGCGTAAAGCCGCTGCTCGTCCACGGGCGGACCGAACTGCGCGGTGGCGTGCAGGCGGCTCGCTTCCGGCAACGGCTGGCCGCGCCGGATCTTTTCGGTCAGCCGGCCCCAGCCGAGCGGGCTCCAGACCAGCGCGCCGACGCCCTGGTCGCGCGCCAACGGCATCAGCTCCCATTCATAATCACGGCCGAGCAGCGAGTAATAGACCTGGTGCGCGACATAACGCGGCCAGCCGTGGCGGTCCGCAATGGCGAGCGATTTCATCAGCTGCCAGCCGGCGAAATTGGAGACGCCGACATAGCGCAGCTTGCCGGCGCGCACGAGCCTATCGAGCGTCGACAGCACCTCCTCGATCGGCGTGAATGCATCGAAGGCATGGAGCTGAAGCAAGTCGATGGTGTGTGCCGAGCCGGCGCAGCGCTGCGTCGACCGAGATCAGCAGCCGCTGCCGAGAGGAGCCCGCATCGAGCGGGCCATCGCCCATCGGCAGGCTCATCTTGGTCGAGATCAGCACCTTGTCGCGACGGCCCTTGATGGCCGCGCCGAGGATCTGCTCGGAAGCGCCGTTCGAATAGACGTCGGCGCTGTCGAACAGATTGACGCCGGCCTCGAGGCAGATATCGATCAGCCGGCGCGCTTCATTCGCGTCGCTGTGGCCCCAGGCCGAGAACAGCGGACCCTGACCACCGAACGTGCCGGTGCCGAAGCTGAGGACGGGGACCTTGAGACCGGACGCGCCGAGATTGCGATAGTCCACGATCCCTCTCCTATTCGGCCGGACACGCCGCGACGGCGACCTGCCGGCGGTCGAGCTGGAGGCTCCACAGCGCAAGCACGAGGCCGAGCGCCGTGATACCGGCCGCGACCAATGGCAGCGTGGACAGGCCGAGTCCACGATCGATGGCGACGCCGCCGGCCCAGGCGCCGAGCGCGTTGCCGAGATTGAACGCGGCGATGTTGAGGCTGGAGGCGAGGGTGCGGCCACTGGGGCCGGCGGCCTCCAGCACGCGAAGCTGGAGCGGCGCGACGGTCGCGAAGGCGGCAATGCCGAGCAGGAGGATCAAAGCCACGGCGGCGATCTTGACCGACAGCACCGCGGCAAGGCCAAGCAGCACGATCGCGAGCGCGGCCAGCGTGCCGATTAGCGCACGTGCGAGGCCGCGGTCGGCGAGCTTGCCGCCGGCGACATTGCCGATCGCAAGGCCGGCGCCGAACACCAGCAGGATCGGCGACACCGCACCTTCCGAAAAGCCGGTGAAGCGGGTCAGGATCGGCTGGATATAGGTGAAGACGACGAACAGGCCGGCAAAGCCGAACACGGTCATGGCGAGGCCGAGCAGCACCTGCGGGCGGCGGAGCACCGCCACCTCCTCGGCGAGCGAGATCGGCTTGTCCCCGTTGCCGACATGGCCGGGCACGAACGCGGCCACCACGGCAAAGGCGATCACGCCGATCACCGTCACCGCCCAGAACGCCGCACGCCAGCCCAGCATCAGGCCCAACCAGGCGCCGAAGGGCACCCCTAACAGCGTCGCAACGGTCAGGCCGATGAACATGGTCGCAATGGCGGAGGCGCGCTTGTCTTCGGCGACGAGGCTGGTCGCCACCACGGAGCCGACGCCGAAAAAGGTGCCATGGGCAAGCGAAGTCAGCACCCGCGCCGCCATCAGGAGTTCGTAGTTCGGCGCGAGCGCGCAGGCGGCATTGCCGAGCGTGAAGATCGCCATCAGCGCCAGCAGCACGGTTTTGCGCGGCATACGGCGCGTCGCCAGGGTCAGCACCGGTGCGCCGACAAACACGCCGAGAGCGTAGCCGGAGATCAGCAGGCCCGCGACCGGCACGGAGACATGCATGTCGGCGGCGACCTGGAGCAGCAGGCCCATGATGATGAATTCGGTGGTGCCGATACCGAAGGCACCGGCGGTGAGCGCGAGGACGGCGGGAGGCATGCGTGGCTCCAATGGATGAGACTGGTCACGCACATAGCCGCCGTGCGACAAATCCATTAGCATGTCCGTAATCCAATCATTTATGACTTCAATTCAACATGGCCCGTTTCGACACCAACCGCTCCGCCGAGATGGAGGTCTTCGTCCGCGTCGTCGATCTCGGCGGCTTCACGCAGGCCGCGCGAAAACTGCGCCTGACACCGTCGGGCGTCAGCAAGCTGATCTCACGGCTGGAGGCGCGGCTCGGCGCGCGGCTGATCAACCGCACCACGCGCAAGCTCACCCTCACCGCGGAGGGCCAAGCCTTTTACCAGCGCTCGCTCCGCATCCTCGGCGAGATGGAGGAGGCCGAGCGCGAGGCGGCCTCAGGCGCGGCGCCGCGCGGCCGCCTGACGGTCAACAGCAACATCCCTTTCGGCATGCTGCATATGATGCCGCTGATCCCGCGCTTCCTCGAACAGCATCCCGAAATCACACTCGACCTCGTGCTGACCGATACGTTGATCGACCTGATGCAGGAGCGCGCCGACGTCGCCATCCGTGTCGGACCTCTGAAGGCCTCGCGCCTGATCGCGCGCAAACTCGGCACCAGCCGCATGGTGGTCGTCAGCGCTCCGAGCTATCTGGCACGCTTCGGCACGCCGAAGACGCCGGGCGATCTCGCCGATCACCGCGGCATCGGCTGGACCTTTCCACGCATCCGCGGCGGCTGGCCGTTCAAGCGCGGCGAGCATGCCGAGGAAGCCGTTCCGCCGCCGGTCGCACGCGCCAGCGACGGCGAGGTCGCCCGCCGCCTCTGCCTCGGCGGCGTTGGCCTCGCCCGCCTCGCCCTTTTCCACATCGGCCCCGACATCGAGGCCGGCCGCCTCATACCGGTTCTTCAGACCTACAATCCCGGCGACCGCGAAGACATCCACGCCGTCTATGTCGGCCACACCGCGCCCCTCCCCGCCCGCGTGCGCGCGTTCATCGATTTCCTCGCCGAACATGTGCGGGTGCCGGATCCCGCGCTGAAGCGCGCGGGGGATGGGAGGTGGAAATTGGTGGGTTGAGATGGCGGCGAAGGGCTCGGAAAGAAGCTTGCCCCTGTTCGGCTTGCCGAGCCGAAGCAAACGCAACGAGTTCGCCTTCGCCCTGCAGGCTTCGGCGCGCCAGCCTTGCGCAAACTTCGTGAGGCTGCGCTAGCGATGTATCGGAAGGCCTGGGCCTAGCCACCCGAGTTCTTTCAGGCGAGAACGAAATACCTGCAGCTTGCCGACAAGGCCACCCGCACCGTGATGATGTTGACCGAACGACTAGACCACCATCGAGGGCGGGGGCAGCAGTCGATCACGGTGAAGCATGTCACCGTTAACGCCGATCAAGCGATGCTCGCTGAGACTATAACGACGGCGCCCGCACTGACCCTCCCCGAGCAAAGGACTGCTGCCGACCGAGCAGATCATCGAGCCTGAGCTCACCGCGAAGAGCAGCAAAGCTCTAAAGCATGGGCGATATACCGCAGCCACAGCACGCTCCCTC
>NZ_JACOFR010000011.1 GCF_019455385.1 Bradyrhizobium sp. BR 10289 | reverse complement strand
GGTTTTGCCGTACGCACGGTCCGCCTTGGCCCGCAGTATTCCCGACCCTGTTGCCAGAGCCGGAAACTTACAGACGAGACGAACCTGACAGCGCCGTTCGTCCGCACGCGTTTACGAGCTCACGGGGACTACCCGCCCTGCCCGCAACCCTCGTGCCGACGCTGCCGCGTCCACCGCAACCCAGTCCGCGATACGTGACGACGCGCGATCGCCCCTCAAGATCGAGCCGGGATGCGCAATCCATACGACAAATCCGAATTTCGGTAAAGAGGAATATTTTTGGCGAGGCGGATTGACAGCATCCTGGGTGTCTTGCCCGTCGGGCAAATTTGGGCACCCGTAGCCCGGATGGAGCGCAGCGCGCAATCCGGGACGGTACCAAATGCGGGGCGAGCAGCCCCGGATTGCGCTTCGCTCCATCCGGGCTACGAAGCCACGCTCACCGCTTCACCGCCGTCCCATCCGCCATCGTGGTCACACCCTTCCGCTCGACGATCATCCCGTAGGCCCGCGGCTGGCGGTGGATGTCGAAATTGAAGGTCGTGCGCTTGTAGGAATGGCAGAGATCGAGATCGCAGCGCGCCAGCGCGATCTCGTCGCCCTTGGTCGTGCAGCGCGCGATGATCTCGCCCGAGGGCGCGATGATGCAGCTGCCGCCGATATGGTCGACGCCCTCTTCCACGCCCGCCTTGGCGACGCCGACCACGAAGGTGCCGTTCTGATAAGCGCCGGACTGCATCACCAGATGATTGTGGAACAGCGAGAGATCGTCATGTTCGGGTGCGGGCGGATTGTGCACCGGCGTGTTGTAGCCGATCATCACCATCTCGACGCCTTGCAAACCCATCACCCGGTAGGTCTCGCTCCAGCGGCGATCGTTGCAGATCGCCATGCCCATCACGCCGCCGAAGGCATTGGTCACGCCGAAGCCAGAGCCAGGCTCAAAATAGCGCTTCTCCAGATGCTGGAATTTGCGCCACGGTTCGTGCTCGGCATGGCCGGGCAGATGGACCTTGCGATATCTCAGGACGATCGCGCCGCTCCTGTCGACGAGAATGGAGGTGTTGTAGCGCCTGACGATGCTGTCCTCGACGGTCAGCTCGGCATAGCCGAGATAGAATCCGATGCCGAGCTCGCGGCCGAGATCGAACAGGCGTTTTGTCTCCGGCCCCGGCATTTCGCGCTCGAAGAAGCTGTCGATCTCGGCCTGGTCCTCAAAGTACCAGCGTGGGAAGAACGTCGTCAGCGCCAGCTCCGGATAGACGATCAGGTCGCAACCGTTCGCGTGCGCCTGGCGCATCAACGCCATCAGCCGCGCCACGACCTCGGTTCGCGTCTCGGATCGCGCAATCGGGCCAAGCTGGCCGGCTGCCACATTTACAAATCTCGCCACGAATCTGTCCTTCACATCTGCATGCGGCGTCGCCGCACGCTATCGCGCGGCGCACTGCCCAAATAACCCATGCAGATTCCGCGCCTGTATCGGCCACCGCGCAAGGACGGGGCGCGTTGCGCCGTCGATCGGGGAACCATCGTTGCCGATCTGCAACGGTTCCCTACGGTCTGAAGCCGGACAAGAGAAACTCCCATTCCGGCCATGAACCGCTCTCACAACGCCGTGAGACGACAGGGGATCTTACGATGCGTGCACAACGCGTTTGGAAAGTAAATGGGGCCGCCAGCATCGGGCAGCTCCAATCGAGACTGGACGATCTGAACAAGCGACTGAGCCAGCTCGAAGGCCAGAACCCGCAGAGCTGGAAGCTCGACGAGCTCAGATCGAGCGCGCTCAGGCTGTCGCGCGAGATCGACGACATCCGCTGCGCCGAGGCGACAGCGGCGTTGAGCGAGCTGCTGCGGAAGTAGCCGGGGCCGGGCAATCATCCTTGCCCAAGGAACCAACCGCGCGCGCCGCCATTTCCATGCTGAGCATGGAGCAGACTCATGACCAGGCACCTGACGCGAGCTCATCTGGCGCGCGGCGTGGCCGGCGCGGTTTCCACGCTGGTCATTTGCGCGACGGCCGCCTTCACCATCGCGCGCCATTTTGCGCTGTGAGGATTTCGCATGACGTCCGATCCCGAGGAGTCGGTGAGACTGCAGGGCTTTGGCGAGATGACGCTGCGCACGGCGGTCTCGACGGTGATGCTGTTGTCGCCGCGCGAGCGCGCGGAGGCTGCGATCTTCCGCATCCGTGATGGCGTGCGCCTGGCGGCGAGTGAGATCAGCGAGCTTGCCTCCGACTGGGGCATGACGCCGGTGGCCGAGGTCAAGTCTCCAAGACTCGTGCCGGAGCAGCACTGGCCGGAGATCCTCCGCGGCATGGTGCGCGAAGCCCCGCTGCCGTCTCTGGTGGTGGCGTTTCTGATCGGCGTGCTGGTGGCGCGGCGGTAGCCAGGCCACGGCTGCGCACGACGGGATTACTTCTGTTCTGCCGCCCGCATCTGCTCGGCGAAAGGACGCAGGGCCTCTGACATGGCGTCGAGGTGTTTCTGCCACTCCGCGCCCGGCAAGAAGGCGATCACCGGCTCATCCCCGGGTGAACCCGAGAGGTACTCGGGATTGCGCAGGCCCTCTTCGATCCCGGCTTCCAGCCTCCTGACGATGTCGTCCGGAACGCCTTTCGGGACCGCAAAGCCACGCTCGGCCGTCGTTACTACCGGAAAGCCCGCCTCCTCCGCCGTCGGAACCTCGGGCAGCGATGCAAAGCGCTTCTTCGACAGGATCGCGATGACGCGTAGCGGCCCCTTGTTGGTGCCATGCAATTCGGGAATCTCGCTGAGAGTGATCATCCCGATGTCCAGATGCCCGCCCAAGAGATCGGTCCGCTGTGCGGCTGTTCCCCGGTAGGAGATTTCGTTGGGCTCGACCTTCGCGGCAGCCCCGAGCATGCGAATGGCCAGATGACCGTTGGTGCCGGCGCCATTGTGACCAAAGGTCACCGAGCCAGGCTTGTCGCGCAGCGCGGCAACGACATCCGCAAGATTGCTGAATTTGCTGTCCGCGGGCACCACGACGACGTTCGGATCTTCGACGACGCGCGCGACCAGCCGGATGTCGTCCGTGCTGTATTGGGTTTTGCGGGTCATCGGCAGGAAGTTGTAGCCGGGGACGTTGACGACGCCGATCGCATGGCCGTCGGGCGCCCCGCGCGCGATCGACATGAAAGCGATCTCGCCGCCGGCGCCGGGCTTGTTCAGCACGACGAATTTCGCCTTGCCGCCCAGCGCACGCTCGACGAAGGGAAGCAGCTTGCGCGCCATCACATCGGTGCCGCCGCCTGGCGCAAAGCCCACCACGACCTCGATGGGCTTGTCTTCGGGCCATGCGGCCCATGCCGGGCTACAGCAGGCAGCCAAGCCAAACGCAGCCACGAGCGCGACAATCTTCCTGTTCATGATTTCCAGCCCTGTTTCTTGTTTTTGGCCGATCTTGCCGATCGGGTGTTTGCGCATTTAGCCGGCAAGCTGACGGAATGGCAACCGGTCTGCCGCGGGACGTTTACGCCATAGGCGGCTGACGATGACCGAGCGGATTGCTGGCACGCGGAACCAAACGCTGCGTGCAACTTTCTTCTAGTGAAACCTCGCATCAGCAAGGTCGACCGGAGAGGAAGTGCGGCATGCTGCGCGAAGGCAAGGACGGAGAAATATTCGACCGGACGGGCAACGTCGCGGCCGCCATCGCGGAGGAAGGCCTGCGCTACGTGAGCGACGCTGCAGCGGGCTACACTCGCAAGCGCGCCGGTACGTCATTTGCCTACTACGACAAGGATGGCAAACGCATCACCGACAAAGCGATTATTCGCCGCATCAAGTCGATCGGCATCCCGCCGGCCTACGAATCCGTCTGGATCTGCCCGTCCGCCAACGGCCACATACAGGCGACGGGCCTCGATGCCCGGGGTCGCAAGCAGTACAGGTACCATCCGAAGTGGCGCGAGCTACGGGAGCAGAACAAGTACGAGCATATCATGCAATTCGCGCAGGCTTTGCCGGCGCTGCGCGCCCGCGTCGCCTCAGACATGACGCGGGACGGCCTCCCTCGCGAAAAGGTACTGGCAACGATCGTGAGCCTGCTGGAGAAAACACTCATACGCGTCGGCAACGCGGAGTACGCCGAGAAGAACAAGTCGTACGGCCTGACGACGATGCGACGCAAGCACGTGGAAATCGGCAGAGGCGTGCTGCGCTTCGACTTCACCGGCAAGTCCGGCAAACAATGGAAGCTCCAGGTGGAAGATAAGCGGATTGCAGCCATCGTGAAGCGCTGCGCCGAGATTCCCGGGCACGAGCTCTTCAAGTATCTGGACGGCGACGGTACCTCACGGACTGTGGATTCCGGCGACGTCAACGGCTACATCAAGGATGTCACAGGAGAAGACTTCACCGCGAAGGACTTCCGCACCTGGGCCGGTACCATCCTGGCGGCGCTCGCGCTGTCGGAGTTCAAGAAATACGACAGCGCGGCAGAGGCCAAACGCAATGTCGTCGCGGCCATCGAAAACGTCGCCAAGCAACTCGGCAACACTCCCGCCATTTGCCGAAAAAGCTACGTGCACCCGGAGATTTTCAACGCCTACATGTCCGGCGATCTGGTGAAGATGCTTGACGCGAGGATTGCCCGCAAGTTCAAGCAGCAATACGCCGAACTCAGCCCGGACGAGATCATGGTTCTGGCCTTTCTCCACAAGCGTCTGCGGGCCCTCAAGCCCGCCGCTTAGAGGAGCAGTCAGACCGCTGCTTCGAATACCAATCCGCGTATGGCGAGTTCTTCACCAGGTGCCGGTTGAAATCCGGGGCGCCGTCGTCCCACCAGACTGGCCCTCGCTCGCCCAAGCGGCGCTTCGCCTCATCTACCCGCCGATGAGCTTCGAGCTCCGCGTCCCGGTCCCCGACACCTTTTGCCGCCTTGACGGCGCGTCGCGCATCCATGAGCTCTTTGACCAGACGCGCCTTTTCACGTGGCTCAAGGTCGGGATCGCTGAGGCGCCACAGCTTTCCCTTCACGACGAAGTAGCGCCGGTCCGGCGTCACGGGATGCTTGATGCCGGCCATGAATTAAAGGATGCGCTTGCTCTTGGCCGCCGTGAAGAACATGCCTGATAAGGAATGGCTAGTCACGAGCACTGCTCAGGACCCTCTATTTGGTCCGGACAGTCTTGGCACCGGCAGACTTGAGCGCGTCGACGAGGCGATGCGTATCGTCACCATGGAAGTTGACCGATACCTCGATAGGCCCCTCGAGCTTGGCGCCGCGCTCCGGTTCGGGCACAGCCTTCGCGTCGGCACCGACAGGCCTCTCGCCAGCAGTGTTATTGGAGCCAGTCGGCTGCACGAACACGTCGCCCCTCGGAACGCCGTATTCTTGCACCACGTGCTCGACTGCAAGCTCCGCCGCGCGGCGATTATCGAATTCGGCGATAAGGGTGCATTCCATGCCCGCTCCTTTCACGATGCGGGCGTCAACCGGTGGCGCAGGCTGAGGTTCCTATCCGGGATGATCGACGGTTGCGAGAACGCGATCGCATCGCTGGTCGATTCAGGGATGAAAGAAGAAGGTCCAGATCGCGACCATGATCACGGCGGCAAGTGCCAGACTCAGGAGCAGCATCACCAAGACGCCTCCGCGGGGCGCCGCTTGGTGTGCTTCCGTTGAGCGTTCCGCAATCTTTTGTTCTCGCGCGTGCATGACGTCCTCCTTCAACACAAAAGCCGCGACGCGAGGATGGTTCCTGGAGGAACGCGCCATGGCCGTCTGCGTTCGGACCTCGAAGGAGCACATCATGACCGAAAAATTCAATCCGGCGCCGCCGGACAAGCACGCCGAGGACCCGAAGCAGAGCGTGAAGCAGGACACAAAGCGTGACGATGAGCTGGACAAAGGTCTCAAGGACACTTTCCCCGCATCCGACCCGGTCAGCAGCACGCAGGCCTCCAGCGCAACGCCTGACGCCTGACGCCTGACGCCTGACGAAGGCACTGTGGGATAGGCAGGCCTATGACATCAACTTTCATGCAGGAGCGGAGAAGTAAGTGATGGGTTTCGCTGCTCTCTACCCACCTTCCGAACTGCTACGGCAGATCGTGCCGCGTTCTCTCAGCCTCTCGGCCATTCACCCCTTCGACCATCGAGCACATCATTGATCGGCCAGCTCGAGCTTGGGAAGAGACCGAGTTGAACAAGGCGCGAGCTGCCTGCATCACCCCGTATCCGGCTATTTCCGGTCAGCCCCATATCCTCGAGACACTCGACCAGCATGCGGCGCCGATAGGCCTATGGCCGAATGCCAAGCCATGCCACCGGAACAAGCCGCCCTGCGAGGGCCAAATCGGCCGTGGACCCGTCCGGAAAATCGTTGCAAAAGGGAGACCTGAGGCGCCGGCGGCCGGTCCGCCAAGCCTCTAGGAAAACGTCGACTTTTGGAAGAATGGTCGGAGTGGCAGGATTCGAACCTGCGACCCCTGCGTCCCGAACGCAGTGCTCTACCGGGCTGAGCCACACTCCGACAAGAGGCCGGCTTATAGCGTCGGGCTTGGCGCACCGCAAGCGGGCGATATGAGGAATTTTGTCCCTGTGAAAACGGGTCTTGAAACACTGGTTTTACCGGCAGGCAGCGCGGCCGCCGAGGCCGCGGCCCGGACCCTCGCTGCGGGCGGGCTGGTCGCGTTCCCCACCGAGACGGTCTACGGGCTCGGCGCGGACGCCGCCAATGCGACGGCGGTTGCCCATATCTACAGCGCCAAAGGGCGGCCAGCCTTCAATCCGCTGATCGCGCATGTCCCGGACCTTGCCGCCGCGCAGGCCATCGGGCGGTTCGACGCGCGGGCACTGGCCCTTGCGCAAGCGTTCTGGCCGGGGCCGCTGACGCTGGTGGTGCCGAAGACAGAGGGTTGCCCGGTGTCGGACCTCGCCACCGCGGGGCTCGACACGGTCGCGATCCGCATTCCCGCCCATCCGGTGGCGGAAGCGATCCTGCGCGCCTTTGGCGGGGCGGTGGTGGCGCCGTCCGCCAACATCTCCGGCCACGTCTCGCCGACGCTGGCCGCGCATGTCGAGAGCGATCTTTCCGGGCGGATCGACCTGATCGTCGACGGCGGGCCGGTTGCGGTCGGTGTGGAATCGACCATTGTCGGCTGCTTCGAGGCGCCGATGCTGCTGCGGCCCGGCGGGCTGTCGCGGGAGCGGATCGAGGCGGTGCTGGGCGCGCCGCTGGCGCGGCCGCCGGTCGAGCCCGAGAGCGACGACAGCCAGCCGCTGGCGCCGGGCATGCTGGCCTCGCATTACGCGCCGCGCGCAAATGTGCGGCTGCGCGCACAGGACGTTGCGCCTGATGAGGCGCTGCTGGCGTTCGGGCCTGCGCGCCTGCCGGGGCTCGAGGCCGCCGCTGCCGTCATGAATTTGTCGCCCGCGGCTGATCTCGATGAAGCCGCCGCCAATCTGTTCGGCTATCTTCGCAGCCTGGATGCAAAAGCGCCAAAGGCGATCGCGGTGATGGCGATTCCCGAAGAAGGCTTGGGCGAAGCGATCAACGACAGGCTGCGGCGCGCGGCTGTTGCGCGATAAAGAGTAGAGACGAGACGATGAACATCAACAAGCCTGCCACCCCTCCACTTGCGCCCGAGCTGATCGAGCAATTCCGCAAGATCGTCGGGGACAAGCACGCGATCACCGATGCGGCCGATATGGAGACGTACCTCACCGAGGAGCGCAATCTGTTCCACGGCCGCTCGCCGCTGGTGCTGCGTCCGGGCTCAACGGCGGAAGTCTCAGCAATATGCAAGCTCGCCTCCGCGCACAAAATTGCGCTGGTGCCGCAGGGCGGCAACACCGGCCTCGTCGGCGGCCAGACGCCGCATAATGGCGAGGTCGTGGTGTCGCTGCGGCGGCTGGACAAGATCCGCGAGGTCGACACCGCCTCCAACACCATGACGTGTGAGGCCGGCGTCGTGCTGCAGATCGCGCAGCAGAAGGCGTCCGACGTGGACCGGCTATTTCCGCTCTCGCTGGGCGCGGAGGGAAGCTGCACCATCGGCGGCAACCTCTCGACCAATGCCGGCGGCACCGCCGCGCTCGCCTATGGCGTCGCGCGCGAGATGGCGCTGGGGCTGGAAGTGGTGCTCGCCGACGGACGCGTGCTCAACGTGCTCTCGAAGCTGAAGAAGGACAATACCGGCTACAATCTGCACAACCTCTTCATCGGCGCGGAAGGCACGCTCGGCATCATTACCGCTGCGACATTGAAACTGTTTCCGAAGCCGCGGGCGGTCGAGACCGCCTATGTCGGGCTGAAATCGCCGGCGGCGGCCTTGAAGCTGCTGACGATCGCGCAGAGCGAAGCCGCCAATACGTTGACGAGCTTCGAGCTGCTCTCGGAGATGGCGGTCGATTTTTCGGTCCGTCACGGCATCGACGTGCGCGATCCGCTAGCCGAGAAGCATCCCTGGTACGTGCTGATGGAATTGTCCTCGCCGGGCGACGATGCCCGCACGCCGCTGGAGACGATTTTGGGCCGCGCCATGGAGGAAGAGATCGTCGACGATGCCGTGATCGCGTCGAGCCTTTCCCAGCGCAACAATTTCTGGAAGCTGCGCGAGGAGATGTCGTCGGCACAGAAGCCCGAGGGCGGCTCGATCAAGCACGATATCTCGGTGCCGGTTGCCGCCGTGCCTGAATTCATCGCGGAAGCCAACGCTGCCGTCGTGAAGCTGATCCCCGGCGCGCGGCCGGTGCCGTTCGGCCATCTCGGCGACGGCAATCTGCATTACAATGTCAGCCAGCCGATCGGCGCCAACACCGCGGATTACCTCGCGCGCTGGCACGAGATGAACGCCGTGGTGTTCGAGATCGTGCTGCGCATGGGCGGCTCGATCTCGGCCGAGCACGGCATCGGCGTGCTCAAGCGCGACGAGCTGCCTGACGTCAAGGACAAGACCGCCATCGAGCTGATGCGCTCGATCAAGGCGATGCTCGATCCGCACGGCATCATGAATCCGGGGAAGGTGCTGTGAGCGTACTTGCAATCGAGGCGATCGGGGATGCCGATGTGGAGCCGGTGGTCGCGCTGTGGCAGCGCTGCGGCCTGACGCGGCCATGGAACGATCCCCATGCCGACATCGCGCTGGCGCGGCGGCGCGACAATTCCACCGTGCTGATCGGCCGCGACAATGGCGCGATCGTCGCGACCGTGATGGTCGGCCATGACGGCCATCGCGGCTGGGTCTATTACGTCGCGGTCGATCCGGATTGCCAGAAGCGCGGCTATGGCCGCGTCATCATGGCGGCGGCTGAAGACTGGCTGCGCAGGGCCGGCATCGCCAAGCTGCAGCTGCTGGTCCGCCGCGAGAACGCCAAGGCGAATGCGTTCTATCAGTCGCTCGGCTTCGAGGAATCGACGTCGGTGATGTTCCAGAAATGGCTCGACGGCCGCGATACGACGCCAAGCAATTGAGATCCAGCCATGACCATTTCCGACCGCGTCCGCATCAAGGACGTCCGCGTGCTCTCGGACGGCTGGACCACGCTGAAGAACACGACGTTCGAATACCGCCGCGCCAATGGCGAGTGGCAGACGCAGCACCGCGAGACTTATGAGCGTGACAATGCCGCCGCCATCCTGCCGTACAATCGTGCGCAGCGCAGCGTGATCCTGGTGAAGCAGTTTCGCCTGCCGGCGTTCATCCGCGGCTATGACGATCTCCTGATCGAAGCGGCCGCCGGTGTGCTTGACAACGCCGAGCCCGAGCTGCGCATCCGCGCCGAGGCCGAGGAAGAAACCGGCTATCGCCTGCACCACGTCGAAAAAGTGTTCGAGGCCTTCATGAGCCCCGGCTCGGTGACGGAAAAACTGCATTTCTTCGTCGCCGAGTACGAGCCTTCGATGCGGGTCAGCGACGGCGGCGGCCTCGCGCACGAGGGCGAGGAGATCGAGGTGATGGAGCTTTCCATCGACGAGGCGCTCGCAATGATCGCCGACGGCCGCATCATCGATGGCAAGGCGATCATGCTGCTGCAATACGCAGCGCTGCATATTTTCAGATAAGTGCCGACCTCCCCGTTGAGCAAGGCCGCAACTATCTTTAGTCTGTCGTCTACAAGAACCTAGGAGACGCGCCCATGTCCGCTCCGCGCGACGACGATTTCGGCTTTGCGCCCGACTATGATTCCCCCGTTCCCTATATGCAGCGCACGCGCGATTATTACGCGGCGATCGGCTACACGACTGCGTATCGCTGGGCGCATTACACCGAGGCGCCGTTTCAGCCGCTGAAGAAGCCGCTGGCGCAGTCGCGCGTCACCATCATCACCACCGCTGCGCAATACGACCCCACCAAGGGCGACCAGGGGCCGGGCGCGGCATATAACGGCAGCGCGAAGTTTTACCAGGTCTATGACGGCGACACGTCGAAGCAGCACGATTTGCGCATCTCGCATATCGGCTATGACCGCAAACACACCAGCGCCACCGACAGCGGCACCTGGTTTCCGCTGCCGCAGCTGCTGAAGGCTTCGACAGCGGGGCGCATCGGCGAAGTCGCCCCGCGCTTCTTCGGCGCGCCGACGAATCGCAGCCATCGCGTCACGCTCGACACCGACGCGCCGGAGATTTTAGCACGCTGCGTTGCCGACAAGGTCGACGTCGCGGTGCTGGTGCCGAACTGCCCGGTCTGCCACCAGACCACCGCGCTCGTGGCGCGGCATCTCGAGGCCAACGGCATCCCGACCGTAATCATGGGCTGCGCCAAGGACATCATCGAGCACGCCGCCGTGCCGCGTTTCCTGTTCTCGGACTTCCCGCTCGGCAATTCCGCCGGCAAGCCGCATGACACGGCCTCGCAGGCGCAGACGCTGGAGCTCGCGCTTCGCGTGCTGGAGACCGCGAGCGGCCCGCAGACCACGATGCAGTCGCCGCTGCGCTGGAGCGCGGATGCGTCCTGGAAGCTCGACTACAACAATGTCGCGCAGCTGTCGCCGGAAGAGCTGGCGCGCCGCCGCGCCGAATTCGACAAGCAGAAGGAGATCGCGCGCGGCAACCGCGCTGCCTGACGTCCTCCGATAACAACAACAAGGGAGTGAGACGTGACGCGACCATTCGAGGGCGTGAAGATCCTGGATTTCACGCAAGTGCTGGCCGGTCCCTACGCCAGCTATCAGCTCGCGCTGCTGGGCGCCGACGTCATCAAGGTCGAGCGGCGCGAGGGCGAGGACATGCGCCGCACGCCGCTGTCGCGCGAATGGGCCGAACGCGGCCTCGCACCGGCGTTCCAGGCCATCAACGGCAACAAGCGCAGCCTGACGCTCGATCTGCAAAAGCCCGACGCCATCGCGATCGTGAAGAAGCTCGCCGCGACCGTCGACGTCGTCATGGAGAATTTTCGCCCGGGCGTGATGGACAAGCTCGGTATCGGCTATGAAGCCCTCTCCGCGATCAATCCAAAGCTGATCTATTGCGCGGTGTCGGGCTTCGGCCAGACCGGCCCGGACCGCCTGCGGCCCGGCTATGACGGCAAGATGCAGGCGCTGTCAGGCATCATGGCGATCACCGGCCATCCCGAGACGGGGCCCACCCGCGCGGGCTTTGCGGTGTGCGACGTGCTTTCGGGCGCCACGGCCGCGTTCGGCGTGTCGAGCGCGCTCTACCAGCGCGACCGCACCGGCAAGGGACAGCTCGTCGACGTCTCCATGCTGGAGGCGACGATGGCGTTTCTCTCGGGGCAGATCGCGGATTGGTCGGTCGCCGGCCATCGCCAGCAGCTGTCGGGCAACCAGGCGGTAAGCCGCAGGACCACGGCGAATTTGTTCAAATGCGGCGACGGCCACATCCTGCTCGCCGTCAACAACGAGAAGCAATATCGCGCGCTGATGTCGGCGCTCGGCCGCGAGGACACGCTGAGCGACCCGCGCTTCGCCGACTGGTTTGCCCGCAACGAGAACGAGCCCGCGCTGCGCGCCATCATCGAGGAGGCACTCGCGAAACGGCCGGCGCGCGAATGGGAGACGGTTCTGGAAGATGCCGGCGCGCCCTGCGCCAGCATCTGGAAGGTCGAGGAGGTCATCGATCATCCCCAGATCAAGGCCCGCGGCGCGATCCAGGAGCTGGACACGAAATACGGCCGCCTGCGCTTTGCCGGCAGCGGCTTCAAGCTCGCCCATGGCGGCGGCAAGCTCGACCGGATGGCGCCGGAGCTCGGCGCAGATACGGATGCGGTGCTGGGCGAGCTGGGGTTCGACGCGGCGGAGATCGCTGAGTTAAGGGCAAAGGAGATCGTTTAAACTCCGTTGCCGTAGGGTGGGCAAAGGCGCAACGCGCCGTGCCCACACCTGTAGCCTTCGCGCACAATCGTGGGCACGCTTCGCTTTGCCCACCCTACGGCACCACGCTAGAACAACGACCCCTGCCCGTCATCTGATGACGCAGCCGCAACCTTCCGCACCGCCTTCTTGGGCTTTGCGGCCTCGGCTTCCGCTCCCATCTGTTCCGCGCTGATCGGCAGCACGAGCTGATCGTCATCATTGGCCACCCGATTGACGCGGGTGGAGACCGGGTGCCAGACGAATTCGCCGGGGCGCGGCGCCGTCATCAGCGGCAGGATCGCATCGACCTCATCGCCCCTGATATCGAGCCATCGCTCGAAATCGCGCGGGCTGATCGTGACCGGCACGCGGTCATGCAAGCTCGCGAGGTCCTCGCCCGCAGCCGCCGTGACGATCGCGACCGTGTCGAGCTCCTCGCCGTTCGGCCCGACCCAGGTCTCGAACACCGCGCCAAACCCGAGCGGCCCGCCGTCGGCGCGGTGGATGAAGAACGGCTGCTTGCGGCCGCCCTCCGACTTCCATTCGTAATAGCCGTCGGCCGGGATCAGGCCGCGCCGCCGCCGGATCGCCTTCTTGAACGCGGGCTTCTCCAGCACCGTCTCCGAGCGGGCGTTGATCAGGATTGTAAATCCGCGGGGATCCTTCACCCAGCTCGGCAACAGGCCCCAGCGCATCAGGCGGAAATGGCGCGCGCCGTTCTCGACCAGTACGACCGGAATCGGTTGCGTCGGGGCGACATTGTACCGTGGCGGGAAATTCGGCTGCTCGATATAGCCGAACAGTTGCCGTAAAGCCTCGGGGGCTGACGTTATGACGAAGCGTCCACACATGCTTGGGCGACAATATAGGGTCCGTTCAGGTCCTTTTAACCCCAAACGCTAACACTGCGGCAGATGAGCTCAATGGCCTCCCAACCCGCGCGGGCGCATGTACAGACGGGCCCCGAGGCTGCGGCCTGGGCGGAACGGCTGCGCGTGGCCAATATCAACCCGCGGACCGGGCTTGCCACCGACTATCTCAACCATTTCAATGAAGCCGTGATGCTGCTGGAAATGGTGCCCGACATGCCTGAATGCGCGGAAGACTTTCTGACCTGGTCGCCGCTGTCCTATGCCGAGCATTTTACGGCGTCCAATTTCAAGGCACGCGATCTCGCCATCGAGGCCTATGAAAAGGCCGATCCGACCGTACGCGCCCAGTTCGACCACATCACCGACACCATGACCTCGATCCTGACCGCCGTCGGCTCGGCCATGCGGGAGGTCGAGAAGGACACCACCCGCGTTCGGCTGGCCGAGCAGGCCACGGCCTGGGTCAAGCCGCTGATCGCAGCCTGCGGCGGCATCATCAATGGCGGTGCGGAAGCCGACGTCGACACCATCATGGCGAATTGACGCCGTGGCGTCCGTCGTCCAGCCCACCCGTCCCCAGATCGCGGTCAGTGCCGCGATTTTCCGCGACGGCAAGGTGCTGCTGACCCGCCGCGCCCGCTCCCCTGCCAAAGGCTTCTATTCACTGCCCGGCGGCCGGGTCGAGTTCGGCGAATCGCTGCACCAGGCCCTCAAGCGCGAGGTCGACGAGGAGACCGGGCTCGGGATCGACATCGTGGGCCTGGCCGGCTGGCGCGAGGTGCTGCCGGCCGCCCCCGGCGCCGGCCATTACCTGATCATGTCCTTTGCCGCCCGCTGGGCGGCCCGGGAACCGGCCCTGAACGACGAGCTCGACGATTACCGCTGGATCGCCCCGGACGCCCTGGCGGACCTCGGCGACCTCAAGCTGACCGGGGGGCTGGAGGAGATCATCCAGTCGGCCCACCGGCTGGTCGGCCCCTGACCATCCTGCCTTGCGTCATTAGTCCTGAGCGGGCATACACCCCGCCGATGTCCACGCGATTTCTGGCCATTTTTGCTCTCATTCTCGCCTGCGCTTCCACGCCCGCGAGGGCCCAGGACGTGGCGGCGCCGTTTGACGGCGATTTGCAGCGGCTGGCGGAGATCCTCGGCGGCCTGCACTATCTGCGCGGCATCTGCGGCTCCAACGAGGGCAACAAATGGCGCAGCGAGATGCAGGCGCTGATCGATGCCGAAACCCCCTCCGGCGAGCGCCGCACCCGCATGATCGCCGGCTTCAACCGCGGCTATAACGGCTTTCAGCAGACCTACCGGAGCTGCACGCCGGCGGCGACGGTGGCGATCCGCCGCTACATCGAGGAAGGCTCGAAGATCTCGCGGGATCTCACGGCGCGTTACGCGAACTGAGCTCTCTCCACGTCATTCCGGGGCTCGCGAAGCGAGAGCCCGGAATCCATTGGTCCACCGTCTCTGAGGCCCAATGGATTCCGGGCTCACGACTTCGTCGCGCCCCGGAATGACAGGTGCGGACGCGTGACGGGAACCCTGTCATCGTCTTTGTTCACAGCCGTTAACCGTTCTTAAAGATGTGGCCTAGCGGTCGTTAACGCGCGTGCTACACCTCATCTGCAGCGCATCGCCGTGGATCGCGCCCCAGCCCTGATCGAGTTTCATGAGCCAGCCGATTTCCTACGCCCCCGCCCGCGCGCCGCTGCCCGATCACGAGCAGAAGCAGGCCGCACTAAGCTATCTCAACGAGGCCTGGGCCGAAGCGCGCCATGACGGCGTCGACGGCGACTGCCTGGCGCAGGCGAGCCTGTTTGCGGCCTTTGCCGAGCTCGTCGGCACCTATGGCGAGGACGCGGTGGCGAAGTTCGTCGAGGGTTTTCCGGGCCGCATCCGCAACGGCGAATTCTCCGTCGACATCTGCCGGCAGTAAACGCTTCGACGCCTAATCCGTTTCGATCGGCAGCGACGGGTCTCTCGCCCACTCCCCCATCGAGGCGTCGTACAGCGTCAGCTTGTCGTAGCCGAGCTGCGTCAGCATGAGCAGGTCGATCGTTGCGGAGATGCCGCCGCCGCAATAGCAGATCACGGTCTTGTCGCGCGTGACGCCCTGGGCGGCGAATTTCGCTTCGGCATCCGCAAGGCTCGTCAGCGTCTTGTCGGACCTGGCGAGCGTCGCCGCAGGAACGTTGACGCTGCCGGGCACGC
The DNA here is from genome assembly GCF_019455385.1 of Bradyrhizobium sp. BR 10289. GTDB lineage: Bacteria > Pseudomonadota > Alphaproteobacteria > Rhizobiales > Xanthobacteraceae > Bradyrhizobium. Next base: position 215,030 of record NZ_JACOFR010000011.1, on the reverse strand, counting down.
GGCCGGGCCGGCCGTAGCGGCTCGGCTCGAGACCCTGATGAAATTGTGGCCCCAGCGCGTTGACGATCACGGTCGAGGGATCGCCGATCCGCGCCTTCACAATGGTCTTGTCGACGAACAAGCCCGCGCGCGGTGAGGCCTTGAAGGTCGTGGCCGGATAGCTCTTCGGCGCGCCCGTCTCGATCGGGCGTCTCTCTTCCTTCCATTTGTCGAGACCGCCGTCGAGAACGCGCGCATCGACACCCAGCGAGCGCAGCATCCACCAGAACCGCGTCGACCACATCATGGTGCCGATGCTGTAGAGCACGATGGTCTTGGATGCATCGGCGCCGTGGCGGCCGAACGCGGCTTCGAGCTGGGCGACGGCGGGCATCATGAAGAATTGCTGCGCGGAAGCGTCGGAGAACTCGCCCTGCAGATCGAGGAAATCGGCGCCGGGAATGTGGCCGGCTGCGAAGGTCTTGTCGCCAGGGACGGCGCGATAGGGCACATCGCTCCCCGGCGGCACCGGCTCGTTGTAGGTCGTGCAATCGTAGAGGCGGAGGTCGGGATCGCCCAGAATGGCGGCGAGTTGCTCGGTGGTGATGAGGGCAGTTGGCTGGGACATCGGACTCTCCCAATCTAAGCTGGCGCTTCACGGCACACTGTCATTGCCCGCGAAGGCGGGCAATCCAGTATCCAGAGGCCGGAGTTGTATCAGCCAACTCTCGCCGCGGAGTACTGGATGCTCCGCCTGCGCGGGGCATGACAGCGGAGCGAGACGGCAGACCGCGCCCCTACTGCTTCAGCGTCTCCAGGAACCGCACTGGCTCGCCCTGCGAGGCCGTCACCAACTCGCCCTGCCACATCACGCGGCGGCCGCGGATGAAGGTGCCGACGGGCCAGCCGGTGACGCGGACGCCGTCATAGGGCGTCCAGCCGGCCTTGGAGGCCACCCATTTGTTGGTGATGGTCTCGCTGCGCTTGAGATCGACGATGGTAAAATCGGCATCGTAGCCGGCGGCGATGCGGCCCTTGCAGGCCATGTTGTAGAGGCGCGCGGGACCGGCGCTGGTGAGATCGACGAAACGAGCCAGCGTCAGCCGACCCGCATTGACGTGATCGAGCATCAGCGGCACCAGCGTCTGCACGCCAGTCATGCCCGAGGGCGAGGCCGGATAGGTCTTCTGCTTCTCTTCGAGCGTATGGGGGGCGTGATCGGAGCCGAGCACGTCGACGATGCCCTGCTCGATGCCGCGCCAGATGCCGGCGCGATGATCGGCGCCGCGCACCGGCGGGTTCATCTGCGCCAGCGTGCCGAGCCGCTCGTAGCAGTCGGGCGCCACCAGCGTCAGATGATGCGGTGTCGCCTCGCAGGAAGCAACGTCCTTGTGGTCGCGCAAAAACTCGATCTCTTCCTTGGTCGAGATGTGCAGCACGTGGATGCGTTTTCCGGTCTCGTGCGCGAGCTTGACCAGACGCTGCGTCGCCATCAGCGCCGCGGTCTCGTCGCGCCAGACCGGATGGGAGCGCGCGTCGCCCTCGATGCGCAGCGGCTTGCGCTCGTTGAGGCGGTACTCGTCCTCGGCGTGGAAGGCGGCGCGGCGGCGGATCACCTGGAAGATGCGGCGCAGGCTCTCGTCGTCCTCCACCAGCAGCGCGCCGGTGGACGAGCCGATGAACACTTTCACGCCCGCGCAACCCGGCGCGCGTTCCAGCACCGGCAGGTCCTGCACGTTCTCGCGGGTGCCGCCGATGAAGAAGGCGAAATCGCAATGCATGCGGTGATGCGCGCGCTTCACCTTGTCGGAGAAGGTGGCTTCCGTCACCGTGAGCGGCGAGGTGTTCGGCATCTCGAACACGGCGGTGACGCCGCCCATCACGGCGCTGCGCGAGCCGGTCTCGAGGTCTTCCTTCTGCTCCAGCCCGGGCTCACGGAAATGCACCTGCGTGTCCATCACCCCGGGCAGAATGTGCAGGCCCTTGCAGTCGATCACTTCAGCCGCGGAGGCTTGCGACAACGGACCCAGCTCGGCAATCCGGCCGTTGGCGATGCCGATATCGCGAACACCCTCGCCGTCTTGGTTGACGACGGTGCCGCCTTTGAGGATCACATCGAAACGCTGGGTCATGGGGCCTCTCTCATCCTCAGGGCGCAGGGCTCGAGGTCTTGTCGTTTACGCCTTGCGGGCTTACGTTCGGAAGCCACATGTCGCAAGAGATTTTCGCATGAAATCAGCGTTTCTTCCCGATCGGGGCGTGATCAAGGTCGCGGGCGAGGACGCGCGCAACTTCCTCAACGGCCTCATCACGACCGATGTCGACAGGCTCAAGCCGGGCCTCGGCCGTTTCGGCGCGCTGCTGACGCCGCAGGGCAAGATCATCGCGGATTTCCTGATCACGGAAGTGCCCGCGGGCCATGGCGGCGGGTTCCTGATCGACTGCCCGAAAGCGCTGGCCGAAGGCCTCGCCACCAAGCTGAAATTCTACAAGCTGCGCGCCAAGGTCACTGTGGAAAACCTCGATCTCGGCGTGCTCGCAGCCTGGGGCGGCGAGCTTGCAGCACAGCCGGACCTTGCCTTCACCGACCCGCGCAACGCCGAGCTCGGCACCCGCATCCTGATCCCCGAGGATCTCAAGCAGAAGTTGTCCGACCTGATCGGCGCGGAGCTGGTCGATGCGGCCGATTACGAAGCGCATCGCATCGCACTCGGCGTGCCCCGCGGCGGACTCGATTTCACGTATAGCGATGCGTTCCCGCACGAGACCAACATGGACCGCCTTGCCGGCGTCGACTTCGACAAGGGTTGCTATGTCGGTCAGGAGGTCGTCTCGCGCATGCAGCATCGCGGCACCGCGCGCACGCGCAGCGTCAAGGTGCTGCTCGAGGGGCCCTCGCCCGAGGCCGGCGCCAGCGTCATGGCCGGCGACAAATCCGTCGGCACGATGGGCTCGTCCGCCGACGGCAAAGGCATCGCGCTGGTGCGGATCGACCGAGTCGCCGACGCGCTCGACGCCAATCAGCCGCTCAGCGCCGGCGGCATCACGCTACGGCTCGCCGAACCCGAAGTCGTTCGTATTCCCTTGAAGCAGCCCACCACATGAGCCGTGCCGCCCGCCTGCATCCCGACGGAAAGACCCGCTGCCCCTGGCCTGGCGAAGATCCGCTCTATGTCGCCTATCACGACACCGAATGGGGCGTGCCTGAATATGACGACCGCGCGCTCTTTGAAAAGCTGATCCTCGACGGCTTTCAGGCCGGCCTCTCCTGGATCACGATTTTGCGCAAGCGCGACAATTTCCGCAAAGCGTTCGACGATTTCCGGCCGGAGAAGATCGCGCGCTATACCGACAAGAAAGTGCATGCGCTGATGAACGATGCCGGCATCGTGCGCAACCGCGCCAAGATCGAGGGCACGATTTTGAGCGCGAAGTCCTATCTCGACATCATGGAGAAGGGCCCGGGCTTCTCGAAGCTGCTGTGGGACTTCATGGGCGGAAAGCCGAAGGTCAACAACTTCAAGACCACCGCGAGCGTGCCGGCCTCGACGCCTTTGTCGGTGCAGATCTCGAAGGAGCTGTCCTCGCGCGGCTTCAAATTCGTCGGTCCGACCATCGTCTACGCCTTCATGCAGGCGACCGGCATGGTCAACGATCATCTCGTCGACTGCCACTGCCACGCCACCTGCAGCAAGCTGCAGCGTAAGCCGCGTCTCAAGGCCAAATGAGCGCCAAGAAGACGTCACGCGCCGCGGAGTCCCGCGCCTGGCAGCGCATGCTGTCGGGCCGGCGCCTCGATCTGCTCGATCCCTCCCCGCTCGACGTCGAGATCGCCGACATCGCGCATGGCCTTGCGCGGGTTGCGCGCTGGAACGGGCAAACCACCGGCGCGCATATCTTCTCGGTCGCGCAGCACACGCTGCTGGTGGAGACCGTGATGCGGCACGAGAACCCGCGCGTCGACACGCGGGTCCGGCTCGCGGCCCTGCTGCATGATGCACCCGAATATGTCATCGGCGACATGATCTCGCCGTTCAAGGCCGTGCTCGACGGCCATTACAAGGCGGTCGAGAAGCGCCTGCTCGGCGCCATCCACATCCGCTTCGGCCTGCCGCCGGTGCTGCCGGACGAGATCACGCAGGCGATCAAGGCCGCCGATCGCGGCGCGGCCTATCTCGAGGCGACCGAGCTGGCTGGCTTCAGCGAGAGCGAGGCCAAGCGACTGTTCGGCAAGGATCCCGGCCTCTCCGACAGCGTCCGGCGCGACTATCTCACACCCTGGACCGCGGCGCGGGCGGAGAAGCAGTTTCTGGAGCGGTTTGGCGCGGTGTTTGCGTAGGTGCGGGAGGGTGGGCAAAGGCGCACTTGCGCCGTGCCCACGTTCTCTGGCGGCAGCGCAAGAAATGGTGGGCACGCTTCGCTTTGCCCACCCTACGGCACCGGCTATAATCGCCAAAAAGGTCCGCCATGATCCACGTCTGTTCCCTCGCCGCGCTTCCCGAAACCGTCCGCCTCTCCAAGGCCAGCCATGTGCTGACCGTGATGGCCAATGTCGAGCAGGTCGCGCGGCCGGTGTCGGTGCTGCCGGCCAATCATCTCAAGGTGTCGATGGACGACATCACCGAGGAGATGGACGGTTTCGTCGCGCCGTCCGAGGCGCATATCGAGCAGGTGCTGAATTTCGTGCGCGGCTGGGACCGGGCTGCGCCGCTGGTGGTGCATTGCTATGCCGGCATCAGCCGCTCGACCGCGAGCGCGTTCGCCGCCGTCTGCGCGCTCAATCCGGAGCGCGACGAGATCGAGATCGCGAAGAAGATTCGCGCGGCCTCTCCCATCGCTTCTCCGAACCGGCGCATCGTCGGCCTCGCCGACCGCGCGCTCGGGCGCAACGGCCGCATGCTGCGCGCGCTCGACGAGATGGGCCCGGGCGCGATGATGGTCGAAGGCCGCCCGTTCGTGATCGAGCTCGAATGACAGCTGCGAGCCGCAACGCCGGTGCGCCCCCTCTCCCGCTTGCGGGGGAGGGTTGGGGTGGGGGTATCTCCGCAGTGGGACTTCCCAAGAGGCAAGAGCCCTCACCCGCGCCTTCGGCGCGACCTCTCCCGCGCGCGGGAGAGGTGAAAGACACGACGACCGCATGAGCGACAAGCTGCTGACGCCGATCGAAATCGGCCTGACTGCCGCGATCGTCGCGATCGCGGATCATGAGCCGCTGATCCTGACCGCGCGCGGCAGCGACGGCCTCGCCGGCCTGCCGTTCGGCCCGTTCGATGCGCTGAGCCATCGCACCTTCGAGATCGGCCTGCGCGCCTGGGTCGAGGAACAGGCGGCCTTAAGGCTCGGCTATGTCGAGCAGCTCTACACCTTTGGCGACCGCGGCCGTCATGCCGAGGCCGGCGACACGGGCGCGCATATGGTGTCGATCGGCTATCTCGCGCTGACGCGCGCCGTCGACGGCGAGCTTGCCGCAACAGGCGCGAGCTTCGAGCCCTGGTACCGCTTCCTGCCCTGGGAAGACTGGCGCGAGGAGCCGCCCGCGATCATCGCGCGCGACATCATTCCCGCTTTGAGCAAATGGGCGGAAGAGGAGACGCCGGAGACGACGCGCGCGCTGCCGCGCAAGGACCGCGTGCGGTTCTATTTCGGTCTCGGCGGCGCGCCGTGGGACGAGGAGCGCGTGCTCGACCGCTACGAGCTGCTCTACGAGGCTGGCCTCGTCGAGGAAGCCAGACGCGATGGCCGTCCTGCGGCATTAGCGCGCAAGACGCTTCCCGCGCTCGGCACCTCGATGCGGTTCGATCACCGCCGGATTCTGGCGACCGCGATCGCGCGGCTGCGCGCAAAACTGAAGTATCGCCCTGTCGTGTTTGAACTTTTGCCCGCCGAGTTCACACTCACTGAGTTGCAGCATACGGTGGAAGCGATCTCCGGCCGGCACCTGCACAAGCAGAATTTCCGCCGCCTGGTCGAAACGGAAGCCCTGGTCGAACCGACCGGGGTGATGTCGACACAGACGGGCGGACGGCCGGCGGCGCTCTACCGCTTCCGCCGCGAGGTGCTCCAGGAGCGGCCCGCGCCGGGCTTGCGCGTCCGCTCCCGGCGCTAACCCACGAAGTGCGCGACCGGCCCTGCCCGCCGGCGGCCTGGAGGCTTCATGTTCGACGGCCCGTTTGACGTCTTTGCGTTGATCATTGCGATCGTCGCCTTCCTGGTCGCGATCAAGGCGTCCAACCAGGCTGCCGACCTGCGCCGCCGGCTGAGCTCGCTCGAAGAGATGTACTACGCGCTGCGGAAGGTGCAGCCGCCGCCGATGCCCGCGCCCGTGCCGGTCGAAGCGCCAGCGCCGACGGCAGCCGCAGAGCCGCCGCCGCTTGCGCCGGGGACGGAAACGGCGCCGCCTCCGCTCGTCACCGAAGCCGCTGCGCCGCCGCCGCTCGAAGCGAGCCCCGCGGCCGAGGTACCGCCGCCTTTGCCGACGCCGGCAGCCGAGTCCAGCGAACCCGGCTTCGAAGAGCGGCTCGGCACCCGCTGGGTGGTCTGGATCGGCGGCCTTGCGCTCGCGCTCGGCGGCTTCTTCATGGTGCGCTACTCGATCGAGGCCGGCCTCGTCGGCCCCGGCGTGCGCGTGTTCCTCGGCGGGCTGTTCGCACTGGCACTGCTGGCTGCCGGCGAATGGTCGCGGCGCAAGGAGAGCATCTCCCACATCGCCGCGCTGCCGATCGCCAATATCCCCGCGATCCTCACCGCGGCCGGCACGGCGGTGGCGTTCGCGACCATCTATGCCGCCTACGCGCTCTACGATTTCCTCGTGCCGGGGACGGCCTTCGTGCTGCTCGGCATCGTTGCGATGGGCACGCTCGCGGCGGCGCTCCTGCACGGACCCGCGCTCGCCGGCCTCGGCGTGGTCGGCGCGTTCCTGACGCCGGTGCTCGTCTCCAGCGGCAAGCCGGACTATTGGGCGCTCTACATTTATCTCGCCATCGTCACCGCCGCGAGTTTTGGCCTCGCCCGCATCCGGCTGTGGCGCTGGCTGGCGGTGGCCACCATCGCCTTTGCCGTGCTCTGGATCTTCCCGGGTCTCGACACCGGCGACATGCAGGTCGCACCGCACGCCTTCCATGCCATCGCCGGCTTCGTGCTCGCCGCGCTGCTGGTCGTGTGCGGCTTCATGTTCGGCCCTGTCATCGAGGACGGCGAGATCGAGCCGGTGTCGTCGAGCTCGCTCGGCGCCTATCTGTTCGGCGCGATGCTGGTCGTGCTGTCGAGCGCGCATGCGGATCTGGCGCTTATAGCGTACGCATTGCTAGTCGCCGGGACGCTGTTCGTGGCCTGGCGTGCGCCGGCGGCGACAGGTGCGCTCGGCGCTGCCGCTACCACCGTCTTCATCGTGTTCGCCGAATGGGCCGTGCGCGCAAATCCCGACATGCTGGTGCTGCCGGGCGGCCCGATCCCCGGCGTCGGACCGGTCGCGACCGACGGCTCGGTGAGCCTGCATCTGGTGACGGCCGCGATCTTCGCCGCGGGCTTCGGCGTCGCGGGCTTTTTCGCGCAGGGCCGATCGCGCTCGCCGATCATTCCGGTGGTGTGGTCGGCGGCGGCGGTCGCGACGCCGATCGCGATCCTCATTGCGCTCTATGCCCGCATCGCCCATCTCGACCGTTCGATCCCGTTCGCGATCCTCGCCGTGCTGCTGGCCGCAGCCTTCGGCGCCGCGACCGAAGCGCTTTCGCGCCGCGAAGACCGGCCGGGAACGCCGACGTCAATCGCGCTGTTCGCAACCGGAACGCTCGGCGCGCTGGCGCTGGCGCTGACCTTCGCGCTGGAGAAGGGCTGGCTCACGATTGCACTGGCGCTGATGTCGCTCGGCACCGCCTGGGTCTCGCTGCAGCGGCCGATCCCGGTGCTGCGCCGGCTCGCCGCCGTCTTCGCGGCGATCGTCACCGCGCGCATCGCCTATGATCCGCGCATCGTCGGCGATGCCGTCGGCACCACCCCGATCTTCAACTGGCTGCTGTGGGGTTACGGCCTGCCCGCGGTCTCGTTCTGGGGTGCGAGCATTGTCCTGCGCCGCCGTGGCGACGACGCGCCGCTGCGCACGGTCGAGGCCGCCGCAATCCTGTTCACCGCCCTGTTCGCCTTCATGGAAATCCGCCACTTCGCTACCGGTGGCAACATGATTTCCGCGCCGTCACTGCTGGAATGCGCGCTTCAGGTCTGCATCGCGCTTGCCATGGCGATCGGGCTGGAGCGGCTCGGGCTGCGCAGCCGCAGCATCGTGCACAATGTCGGCGCGGTCGTGCTGACCGCGATCGCCGGACTCATCAGTGTGTTCGGCCTCTTCATCCTGGAGAACCCGCTGATCTGGCACATCGACGTCGGCGGCGCCGTGTTCAACCTGCTGCTGCTCGGCTATGCGCTGCCGGCGGTGCTGATGCTGCTGCTCTCTTATGCGGTGGTCGGCGAACGCGGCAAGGTCTACGCCAACACGATCGCGGGAGGCGCGCTGCTGTTTGCGCTCGCCTATGTCACGCTGGAGATCCGCCGCTTCTATCACGGCCCGATTCTCTCGACCGGCCCGACCACGGGCGCGGAGCAGTACACCTATTCGATCGGCTGGCTCGCCTTCGGCGTGGTGCTGCTCGGCGTCGGCATTCTCGTCAATTCGGAGCGGGCGCGGCTGGCGTCCGCCGCGGTGATCGCGCTGACGATCCTGAAGGCGTTCGTGATCGACATGTCGACGCTGACGGGCGTCTACCGCGCGCTGTCCTTCATGTGCCTCGGTGTCGTGCTGGTCGCGATCGGCTGGCTCTACCAGCGCATCCTGTTCCGGCGGCAGGTGACGCCGCCGCCGGCGCCGCAGACAAACGGTTAAAGCATCAGGCCGCGCGGACCGATTCCAGGAACTGCGCGACCTCGACCTTGAGGCGCGTGCTGTCGGTCGCGAGCGACTTCGCGGCGGACAGCACCTCGGTCGAGGCCTCGCCCGTCTCGATCGCGCCGCGCTGCACGTCGGTGATGTTCGCCGAGACTTCCTGGGTGCCGACCGAGGCCTGCTGGACGTTGCGCGAGATCTCCTGCGTCGCCGCGCCCTGCTCCTCGACGGCCGCCGCGATCGCCGCGGACACTTCGGACAGCCGCTCGATGGTGCCGCCGATCTCCTGGATGGCGCTGACGGATTCCTGCGTCGCCGCCTGGATGCCCGACACCTGCGCGCCGATCTCGCCGGTCGCCTTCGCGGTCTGCTCGGCAAGGGCCTTGACCTCGGATGCGACGACCGCGAAGCCGCGGCCGGCTTCACCCGCGCGCGCCGCCTCGATCGTGGCGTTGAGCGCAAGGAGATTGGTCTGGCCCGCGATGGTGTTGATGAGTTCGACGACGTCGCCGATGCGGGAAGCGGCCTGCGACAGCGCGTTGACGCGTTCGTTGGTGCGCGCGGCCTGCTCGACCGCTTCCGCCGCCATCCGCGCCGAATCCTGCACGCGGCGGCTGATCTCGGTGATGGAGGACGACAGCTCTTCCGAGGCGGAGGCGACCGCCTGGACGTTGGTGGAGGCTTCCTCGGACGCGGCCGCGACCACGGTCGCGAGCTCCTGCCCGCGCTGGGCGGTACTGGTCAGCGTCGAGGCGGAGGCCTCGAGCTCGGTCGAGGCCGAGGAGACGGTGCCGACGACCTCGCCGATCATGGCCTCGAACCTGCGGGTGATGGCATCGACGCGGCGGCCGCGTTCGATCTTGGCTTCGGCGTCGAGTCTCGCCGCCTCGTCGGCGGCCCTCTTGGCGATCAGGGCTTCCTTGAAGATCTGGAGCGCATCCGCCATCGAGCCGATCTCGGTCTTCTCGCCGCGATGCGGCACCTCGGCCGCGAGATCGCCTTCGCCGAGCAACTGCATCGGCTTGATGATCGAGGCGATGCCACGCGACACGTCGCGCACCAGGTAGTAAGCCGCGCCGATCGCGATCACGACCGAGAGCACGATGATGCCGACCAGCACGCGGAAGATCATGGCATAGCTGTCGGCGGCCTGCTTGGTCTCCAGCTCGGCACCGCGATTGTTCATCTCGATGCCCTTCTGGAGCAGCGGATCGGCCGCCTGCGCCATCTTCGCGACCTTGGTCTGGAGCATCTCGTTGGCATCGACCGGGAACTTGCCGATGCTCTTGCGCGACAGTGCCATGACGTCCTGCACGCCGCTCAGATAATCGGCCCACGCCTTGGTCCACTGCTCGTACAGCGAGCGCTCCTCTGCCGAGGTGATCAGCGGCTCGTAGACCTTGCGGGTCTGGTCGATGCGACCTTGCAGCGAGGCGAGACGTTTCTCGGCGGCTTCCTTGCCCTCGGCGGTGTCCTGCATCAGATGCAGGCGCAGCGCGACGCGCAGCTCGTTGACGTCGGCACGGATCGAGCCCAGCGCACGCACGCTGGGCAGCCAGCTCTCGGCGATCTCGACGGTGTGCGAGTTGATGTTCTGCATGGTGCCGATCGCCACGACGCCGACGCCGGCGAGCGAGAGCACGAGGACGGACAATACGGTCAGAAGCTTGAAGACGATCGACAACTTCGACATCACGACAAATCCCGATAATACCTGGCAGCGCACGAGTTACCCGCGCCGCAATCGTCTTGACCGACGACAGGGCGGAGTCATTCCAACAATGCTGGCTGGTTCTTGTCCCGTAGGATTGCTCACATAGTTGCAAACAGGCGTTAACAGGAAGCTACGTGAAACTACGGAACTCGTTGTCGCCGCGATCACATGTTCTGCAACTGCGCGCTGCAATTCAGCAAAGGTCGCGCTGCGCCATACCCACGCACCTCACGCGGCGCGCACCGACTCCAGGAAGCGGGCGACCTCGCTCTTCAGCCGGTTGCTCTCCCGCGACAGCGACTGCGCCGCCGAATGTACCTGCGCCGACGCGGCCCCGGTCTCGCCGGCACCGCGCTGGACGTCGCCGATATTGGCCGAGACCTCCGAGGTGCCCTGCGCGGCGTGCTGGATGTTGCGGGAGATCTCCTGCGTCGCGGCACCCTGCTCCTCCACCGCCGCGGCGATCATCGAGGAAATCTCCGACATCCGCGCGATGGTGTCGCCGATCTCCTTGATCGCGCCGACGGAGTCTTCCGTCGCGGTCTGGATCGCGCCGATATGCTGGCTGATCTCGCCGGTGGCTTTCGCAGTCTGCTCGGCGAGCGCCTTCACTTCGGTCGCAACCACCGCAAAGCCCTTGCCGGCTTCGCCCGCCCGCGCCGCCTCGATCGTCGCATTCAGTGCCAGCAGGTTGGTCTGGCTGGCGATGGTGTTGATCAGCTCGACCACGTCGCCGATGCGGGAGGCGGCCTTCGTCAATTCGGCGACGCGTTCATTGGTGCGCTGGGCCTGCCCGACAGCAACGTCGGCGACGCGCGCCGATTCCTGGACCTGCCGGCTGATTTCGGAAATCGACGACGTCATCTCCTCGCTCGCCGAGGATACCGACTGCACATTGGCGGACGCCTCTTCGGAGGCCGCCGCCACGGCAGTCGCAAGCCCATTGCCGCGCTCGGCGGCTCGCGTGAGCGTGTTGGAGGACGCTTCGAGCTCGGTCGCAGCCGAGGACACGGTCTCGATGATCTCGCCGACCGCGCCTTCGAACGTATCGGCGAGACGCTGCATATCGGCTTTGCGCTGCTGGTGTCCGCGCGCATCCGCCTCGGCCTGCTCGGCGCGCAGCCGCTCGGCTTCCGCCATATTGGTCCTGAACACCTCGACCGCACCGGCCATCTCGCCGATCTCGTCCTTGCGCCCGATGCCGGGAACGGAAATCGAGAGCTCGCCGCGCGCCAGCCGCGTCATGGCGGCGATCATGTCGCCGAGCACCTTCGAGATCGAGCGCCCCAGCAGGAAACCGACCACGGAGAGCACGACGACGGTCAAGCCGAAGGCAACCATCATCCAGACGCGGACGGCCTCACGCGTTGCGGCTTCCGCGGCGTCAGCCTGCCTGTGCGCGGCATCGACGGCGGCGCGGACCTCGACCATGGCCGGCTCGATCTCGCGAAAGGCCTTCTCCATGCTGTTGTCGAGAGCCGCGCTCTGCTGTGCGGCCTCGGCCCAGGCCGCGAACCCGGACTGATATTTCTGCAGCTTGGCCATGATGTCTTTCATCACCGCCTCCGAGACCGCAACGACCTCGATCGCGTTTGAGAACTCGACCCCGGCCTTCTTCACCTCGGCAATGTATTTCGGGTCGCGCCGCAGCATGAAGTCCTTCTCGTGCCTGCGCATCATCAGCATCCAGGTCGTCGACCGGGGATCGTCGATCTCCTTCAGCTTGGCCTCGATGTCGTGCACGGCGGCGCGAAGCGAACCAGACAGGCCGAGCGTCTCGTTGAGCCCGAGCCTGGTCTCGGCCGCGACCAACGCGGCAAAGTCCGACGCATACCGCCTGAAGCCCTCCTGGGCCGACTTCATCTTGTCCGACAGCGCGCTCAAGCCCCCGGCCGCCATCTGCCGCTGCACCTCGTCGAAATCGCGGTCGATCGGCCCGATCAGGTCGGCATGTGCCTTGGCGTAACTCTCGGTCCGGCGCTGCTGGAAATTCTTCTCGTTGCGGCGGGCCTCCAGCATCTCGATCGAGATCTGCTTGTTGAGGTCAGCGATCGCGCGGGCGCGGTTGGCAACGGTGCGGGAGGCCTCTTGGGAGAGGGTGCCGATCTCGTAGATCGCGCCGAAGGCGACGAGACCGACCAGGCCGAAAAGTCCGATCGCCATGACCTTGTGGGTCAGGCGGATGGAAAGGCCGCTCATGAATGTGCTCCAAAACGCTATGACGCAATACAAGAGGGCGACTCAATGCCCGGAATATTGCGGTGATCATGCCTGCGCCGCTTTTCCGAAAAGTTAACCCTGCCTTGGCTTTCATCGCGCGTCCTGCTTAAGTCAGGCGGCGCGCACGGTCTCCAGGAACTTGCCGACCTCGAGCTTGAGGCGGTCGCTGTCGCCGGACAGCATCTGCGCAGCGGAGAGCACCTGAGAAGACGCCGAGCCGGTCTCGCTCGCGCCGCGCTGCACATCGGTGATGTTGGACGAGACCTGCTGCGTGCCCTGGGCCGCCTGCGCCACGTTGCGAGAGATTTCCTGCGTCGCGGCGCCCTGCTCTTCCACCGCGGCCGCGATCGTCGAGGAGATCTCGGACAGCTTCTCGATGGTGTCGCTGATCTCCCTGATGGCGCCGACCGATTCCTGTGTCGCGGCCTGAATGCCGGAAATCTGCTGGCCGATCTCGCCGGTCGCCTTTGCCGTCTGCTCGGCGAGAGCCTTGACCTCGGATGCAACGACGGCAAAGCCCTTGCCGGCTTCGCCGGCACGCGCGGCTTCGATCGTGGCGTTGAGCGCCAGCAGATTGGTCTGGCCCGCGATGGTATTGATCAGCTCGACGACATCGCCGATGCGCGTCGCTGCCTTGGACAATTCGCTGACGCGTTCGGTCGTGGTGCGAGCCTGGCCGACCGCCTCGCTCGCCACGCGCGCCGATTCCTGCACCTGGCGGCTGATCTCCGTGATCGAGGACGACAACTCTTCGGTTGCCGAAGCCACCGACTGCACATTGGTGGAGGCTTCCTCGGAGGCCGCGGCGACCACGGTGGTGAGCTGCTGCGTGCGCTCGGCGGTGGAGGTCAGCGTGGTGGCGGAGGCCTCAAGCTCGGTCGAGGCCGACGACACGGTGCCGACGATCTCGCCGACGGCACTTTCGAAATCGTCGGCGAGCCTATACATCTCGGCCTTGCGCTGCTCGGCCGCGATCTGGTCCTGCCGCATTTTGGCTTCGGCTTCCGCGCGCGCCTTCTGCTCCGACACGATCTTGAATTTCTCGACGGCGCCAGCGACCTCGCCGACCTCGTCCTTGCGGCCGAGGCCCGGCAGCACCACGGTGAAGTCGCCGCCGGCAAGCTTCTCCATCGCCACCGTCAGCGCGCGCATCGGTCGCGCAATGCTGAACACCGAGAAGATGCAGGCACCGATCAGGACCAGCGCCGCCACCGTGCCGGTGATGAAGGAAGTCCGCGCGACGGAGGCGGCCTCGGCCTCAGCCTCGGCGCGGGCCTCGATGCTCCTCTGCTTGGCGAACTCGGTGATTGTGTTGGTCAGCTCGGAGATCTCTGCGTTGATCGGAGCCAGCGTCTCCTTGCGGACGCGGTCGACCTCGGCCACGAGCTTGGCATATTGCTCGGCCGTCTCGGCGTCCTTCTTCCCCTCGAGCGCGAGCTCCTGCTTGCGGATCGCCTCGATCTGCAACTGGCCTTTGCCGAAATCCCCGATCAGCACGGCGAGGCGGTCGATCCGTTTGCGGTTCTCGGGCGACCGCGAGAGCTTCGCCATTTCGCCGGAGAATTTCGATGCAGCCGTGAGCCGATCGTTGAAATAGCTGACGGCCTTCTGCATCTCGGCCGCAGAGGTCGAGGACAGAATGTCGCGAATGCCGATCTGCATGCCGCGGACGGATGCCTTTGCTTCCGCAGCGTTCAGAGCAATCGATTGCTGTCCCGCTGCTGCATTGCCGAGCCTCTGAACATCGGCATCGCCGCTCATCTGCAGGAAGATCATCAGCACGACGAGACCGATCGTCAGCGCCGAGGTGACGGCGAGCTTGGTGCCAATTCGCAGGTTCTGAATGACCATCATTGCAATAATCCCGGGATACGCATTGCCGCGGCGAGCCGCGCGAACATCCCGGAAAAGCTAGTCAGGAGGTTTCTGATTAACGTTAAAGCGAGGCCCGGCAGGCTTCGTAGTAATACGGGAAATGCTGCTCAAACCATCACACTTGCACAGCCATCGCGTGCAGCGAAATGCCACTTCGCGGATTTGCAGACGCCGTGTCCATTCGCCCGCCGAGGGATTTGCGTCCCTCAGCCCAGCTTCTCCCCGACGAGACTGACGCGAAACACCGGCTTCTTGTCTTCGTCGAGCAGCTCCATGCTCCACTTGGCATTCGGCTTCATGTTGCGCGCGATGCTGCCGAGCAGATTGGCGCAAACCTCGGTCATCTCGGTCCAAGCCGCCGCGCGATCCTCGAACTCGTATGGCTGATCGGCGGCGCCCGAATAGCGACCGGTACTGATGCGAAAGAAGTAAAGCGACATCGTCAAAAAACCTTGCGCCCCCCGGCCCCGCGCAAACTGGGGCGCGAACAGCTACCAACGCATGAAAGCCGCGGACCGTATGACTACGGCGCGGCGGCTTCGCGGGTGATCGATGTCTTCAACGGAAAGATGCGCGAGCTGCGGCGCGCATGCCAGCTCACTGGGTGGAACGGCGCAGTTCCAGCGGGGCGTCGTTCTTGGCGGGCTCCGACTTTGCTTCCGATTTGGCCTCGGCCCTGGCTTCCGCCTTCACCGGCTCGAGACGGCCACTCTCGACGCGCGGCGTCTCGATGCGTGCAGCGACTTCGGTGTTGGTGGCGCCGACCGAACCCGTGTGCTCGGAGGAGCGCAGCGAGCGCGGGCGCGCCACGGCGCGGGCCATCAGCATCTGATTGCCGCCCTGGTGGTGGAAGTCGCAATAGGCGAAGCCCATGCCGGACACCGAGCCGCGGAAGCTGCGATCGTCGGTCTTTTCCAGGTTGAAACAGGGCTCGAACGGAATGCCCTTGATCGAGGCGCAGACGTTCTGGCCGCGGATCTGGAGCGTGTTGCCGGGCAGGCGGAGATGCTTCACCGGGCCCGAGCCCGAGAACTGCACCGCGCCGGCCGCGCCGAGGTCGTCCAAGATGCGGCCTGCGCCGCGGGTGCCGTCGAAACAGGTGAAGGCGAACACCTTGCCGGCGACGAAGCGGCGGGCCTCGTCGGCATTCATGCTTCCAGCGATAGCCGGCGCAAACGTTACTGCCGCCGTGACAGCCCCCAACACAATACGCGCAAGCATGCTCTACTCCGAACCCAACCCCGCAGCGGGCGATGCCTTATTTCTTTACCCGCTGCTTACCATACTAACCAAGGCAACATTGAAGCAGCTTGGTTGGTAAAGTCTAAACGTCGTTAAGCTATTTTTACCACGATGCGACCGCGGACCTGGCCAGGGAGGATTTTCGCGCCCCATTCCGGAACCTCGTCGAGTAAAATTTCTTTAGTGATTTCAGACAGTTTCGTCCGATCCAAGTCGGATGCCAGGCGCTGCCAGGCGGCTTTTCGCGGCTCGATCGGGCACATCACGGAATCGATGCCGAGAAGGCACACCCCGCGCAAAATGAAGGGTGCGACGGACGACGGCAGGTCCATGCCGGCAGCAAGGCCGCAGGCGGCGATGGCGCCGCCGTACTTCGTCATCGACAGGAGATTCGCCAGCGTCGTCGAGCCGACGCTGTCGACACCGCCCGCCCAGCGCTCCTTGGCCAGCGGTTTTGCCGGCCCCGACAATTCATTGCGGTCGATCACCTCGGCGGCGCCAAGGCTCTTCAGGTAATCGGCCTCGGAGGCACGGCCGGTCGAGGCGATCACGTTGTAGCCGAGCCGGGACAGCACGGCGGTCGCGACCGAGCCGACGCCGCCGGCCGCGCCTGTCACGATCACGGGGCCGCTCTTCGGCGAGATGCCGTGCTTCTCCAGCGCCAGCACCGAGAGCATCGCCGTGAAACCGGCGGTGCCGATGGCCATGGCATCGCGCGCCGAGAGCCCCTGCGGCAGAGCGACCAGCCAGTCACCCTTGACCCGCGCCTTCTCGGCATAGGCACCGAGATGGGTCTCGCCCATACCCCAGCCGGTGCAGACGACCTTGTCGCCGGCCTTCCATGCCGGATGCGAGGAGGCTTCGACCGTGCCGGCGAAATCGATGCCGGCGATCATCGGGAAGCGGCGCACCACGGGCGCCTTGCCCGTCAGCGCGAGGCCGTCCTTGTAGTTCAGCGTCGACCATTCGACACGAACGGTGACGTCGCCCTCCATCAGCTCGGCGTCGTCGAACTGCGTAAGCTGCGCGGTGGTGCCCTTGTCCGCCTTGTCGATCCTGACAGCCTTGAATGTGGCCACGACTGCACTCCCTGACTTGTTTGTCGGGATTGTTTAGCCGATCAGGCAGGCTGCGCAACCGCCCTCTGGACCGGCTTTTCCACGATGGGAAGATTGATCAGCGCCGAGAGCACGCCGAACAGGATCGAGAGCCACCAGATCGGCGTATAGGAACCGAACTTTTCGAACACGATGCCGCCTAACCAGACACCGAGGAAGCCGCCGACCTGATGGCTGACGAAGGCAAAGCCATAGAGCGTCGCGAGCCAGCGCGTGCCGAACATCAGCGCCACCAGCGCCGAGGTCGGCGGCACCGTCGACAGCCAGGTCAGGCCCGAGATCGCGCCGAACGCGATCGCGGAGAACGGCGTGATCGGGAACGAGATGAAGGCGAGTGTCGCAAGCGCACGGGTGAAATAGATGACCGAGAGGATGTAGCGCTTCGGCAGATAGTTCTGGAGGTAGCCGACGCTGAGTGATCCCATGATGTTGAACAGGCCGATCGCCGCGATCACCCAGCCGCCGGTTTGCGTCGAGATGCCGCGATCGACCAGAAACGCCGGCAGATGCACGGTGATGAAGGCGAGCTGGAAGCCGCAGGTGAAGAAGCCCAGCACCAGCAGCACATAAGAGCGATGGCCGAAGGCCTCCGCGAGCGCCCTGGTGAAGGTCTGGTCGTCCGCGGGCGCCTTGCTCGCGGAGCTGTCAACCGGCGGCGTCGAGAGCGCCAGCGACAACGGAATGATCAGCAGCATCAGGAAGCCGAACACGGTGAGCGCCTGCTGCCAGCCGAAATTGTCGATCAGCGCAACACCAATGGGCGCGAACAGGAACTGGCCGAACGAGCCTGCCGCCGTGCCGGCGCCCAGTGCGAGGCCGCGCTTCTCCGCCGGCAAAAGTTTTGTGAACGCCGAGAGCACCAGGTTGAACGAACAGCCGGCCAGGCCAAAGCCGATCATCACGCCCGCGCCGATATTGAGCGACAGCGGCGTCGCGGAGTAGCGCATCAGCAGCAGACCGCCGGCATAGAGCAGCGCGCCGACGCACATCACGCGGAACAGGCCGAAACGATCGGCGACCGCGCCGGCTAACGGCTGGCCCAATCCCCACAACAGATTCTGGAAGGCAATCGCGAGACCGAACACGTCGCGGCCCCAGGCGAATTCGTGGCTCATCGGCTGCACGAAGAAGCCAAGCGCCGAGCGCGGGCCGAAGCCAAGCATGCCGATGGCACAGCCGCAGAGAATGATGATCGCCGGCGTGCGCCAGGAAGAACGTGAGGCCGAACCGAGTTCGCCCGCTTGTGTCGACATTGGGTGTCCCTCGTCTATCGTTGGCGGGTCCGGAATAGGCAGCCGCGAGTCAGGCGTTTAATGCAGATGCATGAAAACCCCAAGTCAAAAATCGTTGCGTGCCACGAAGGGCTGCCGCAGGAGCATTGCATTTCCCTGCGGCCTCGTCCGACGCGGGGATGCAACTGGACGGCACGAGTTGACGGGAATGTGTGCGGTGGGGCCTAGCGGTCTCGGGTGCCGCGTGTTATCTTAGATTTACTCAGTTTGAGTATATATGAACTCCGGCGAAACGCTACCGGCCCTCGGCCGGATTTCTCGGGCTCTATATATACTCAAATAGAGCATAATTTGACATACATGGGAGGCTTCAATGCCGATCACTGGAATTTACGGCCCCGACGACTTTGCGGGACGGCCGCAGGGCCAAATCGTCACTCCACGCGTCCAGCCGACACGGGCAGGCCCCGTACTGCCGATGCCCGCGCTGGAATGGACCAGCGCGGTCGAGCGCGCCACCGCGCCACTCTATGAGCGCGTCAAGCACGTGATCCCGCCGGTCGAGTGGCCGCTGATGGCGCCGACGATTCACGCGATCAACGAGCTCAAGCGCGAACGGGGCGCGGTGGTCCTCGCCCACAATTACCAGGCGCCGGAAATCTTCCACTGCGTCGCCGACATCGGCGGCGACTCGCTCCAGCTCGCGGTCGAGGCGACCAAGGTGAAGGCGAACGTCATCGTCCAATGCGGCGTGCACTTCATGGCGGAGACGTCAAAGCTGCTCAATCCGGACAAGACCGTGCTGATCCCGGATTCACGCGCCGGCTGCTCGCTCGCCGCCAGCATCACGGGCGCGGACGTCCGCCTGCTCCGCGAAAAATTTCCCGGCGTGCCAGTCGTCGCCTATGTCAACACGTCGGCGGAGGTGAAGGCCGAGGTCGACATCTGCTGCACCTCGTCGAACGCGGTGCAAGTGGTCGAGAGCCTCAATGCGCCAACCGTGATCTTCCTGCCCGACCGTTATCTCGCAACCTACGTCGCCTCCAAGACCAACGTGAAGATCATCGCCTGGAAAGGCGCCTGCGAGGTGCACGAGCGTTTCAAGGGCGAAGAGCTGCGCGCCTATCGCGAGGCCGATCCATCGGTGCAGATCATCGCGCATCCGGAATGCCCGCCCGATGTGCTGGCGGAGGCCGATTTCACCGGCTCGACGGCGCACATGATCAACTGGGTGCGCGAGAAGCGGCCGCGACGCCTGGTGATGATCACGGAATGCTCGATGGCCGACAATGTGCGGGCCGAGCTGCCCGACGTGGAGATGCTGCGCCCCTGCAATCTCTGCCCGCACATGAAGCGCATCACGCTGTCCAACATCCTGGAGAGCCTGCTGACATCAGGCGAAGAGGTGACGATCGATCCGGCGCTTGCGGCGCGCGCAAGGCGATCGGTCGAGCGGATGATCAATCTGAAGAACTAGCAGCACCAGCAACAACACACACAGCTGTCGTCCCGGACAAGCGAAGCGAAGCGGAGCGCAGATCCGGGACCCCCGCGCGAGCGCTGGCGCTCGTCGCGATAACCACAGGGAGATGTTTGGCGAAGAACGACGTTGCACAGCTTCGCACCAGAACTTCCGCCGCGGCGTATGGGTCCCTGCGTTCGCAGGGACGACAGTCGAGTGAAAGGAAAGAACCATGACAAACAACATCCACGACCTCACGCGCACCAGCGACGACGTCGTCATCGTCGGCGGCGGCCTCGCCGGCTTGTTCTGCGCATTAAAACTCGCGCCGCGGCCGGTGACGCTGATCTCGGCCGCACCGCTTGGCCAAGGCGCCTCATCCGCCTGGGCGCAGGGCGGGATCGCCGCGGCCGTGGCTGAGGGCGATACGCCGGAGGCGCATGCTGCCGACACCATTGCCGTCGGCGGCGGCATCGTCGATGAAGCGGTCGCGCTCGGTATCGCACGCGAGGCCGGCCCGCGCATTCACGACCTGCTCGCCTATGGCGTGCCGTTCGACCGCGATCTCGAAGGCCGGCTCGCGGTCGGGCGGGAAGCCGCGCATTCCGCACGCCGCATCGTCCATGTGCGCGGCGACGGCGCGGGCACCGCAATCATCGCCGCCCTGAGCGAGGCCGTGCGCCGCACGCCGTCGATCCGCCTGATCGAAGGCTTTGTCGCCGAAGCCTTGCTGACCGAGGACGGCGCCGTCACCGGGCTTCAACTGCGCGAGGCCGGCAACGCGGCGGCACGGCCGGTCCTGCTCGCCTCACGCACGGTCGTGCTTGCCACCGGCGGCATCGGCCACCTCTATGCCGTCACCACCAATCCGCTTGAGGCCAACGGCTCCGGCCTTGCGATCGCGGCGCGCGCCGGCGCCGTCATCGCCGATCCTGAATTCGTGCAATTCCACCCGACCGCCATCATGGTCGGTCGCGATCCCGCCCCGCTCGCAACCGAGGCGCTGCGCGGCGAAGGCGCGACGCTGCTCAACGGTGACGGCGAACGTTTCATGGCCCCGCGCCATCCGCTCGCCGAGCTCGCCCCGCGCGACATCGTCGCCCGCGGCGTCTTTGCCGAGATCGCGGCAGGGCGCGGCGCCTTCCTCGACGCGCGGCAGGCGCTGGGCACGCGCTTTGCCCAGAAGTTTCCGACCGTGCATGCAAGCTGCATCGCGGCCGGTATCGATCCGGCGACGCAAGCCATCCCGATCGCGCCGGCCGTGCATTACCACATGGGCGGTATCGCCGTGGACGCGCGTGGCCGCAGCTCCATCGATGGACTCTGGGCCGCCGGCGAGGTGTCCTCGACCGGCATGCATGGCGCCAACCGGCTCGCGTCGAACTCGCTGCTGGAGGCGGTGGTCTATGCAGCACGCATCGCCGACGACATCGCCGGCCGCGCCATCCCCTCGCCCGCCCGGCTTCCCGACGCGGTGGTGATGCCGTACGGTGGCGCGCCGGATGCAGCGGCCGTGAAGCGTTTGCGGGCGACGATGAGCGCGCATGTCGGCGTCATCAGGGACGAGGGCGGCCTTGCAGAGGCCGTGCGCAGCTGTGCCGCGCTCGAGCGCGAAGCCGAAAGCGTTGCCGTTCGCAACATGGCGACGACGGCCCTGCTCGTCGCAGCTTCAGCCTGGACGCGGCGCGAGAGCCGCGGCGCGCATTTCCGCTCCGACCATCCTGCGGAGGTCCCTGCGCAGGCGCAGAGAACGATGACCACGCTCGCCGCAGCGCGCGAGGTCGCGGAAAACTTCACCGCACGCCCAACGCCGCGCATCGCGCAACCCATGATCGCCTGACGGAGACCTCCATGATCGTCCCGACCTCCCTGCTCTATCCCGACGCCTTCCTCTCCCCGCTCGCAATCGACGAGGCCGTGCATCGCGCGCTCGACGAGGATCTCGGCCGTGCCGGCGACATCACCTCGCTGGCGACGATCCCGGAAGCGACAAAGGCGCAAGCCATCCTGGTCGCGCGCCAGTCCGGCGTGATCGCCGGCCTGCCGCTGGCGCTGGCGACGCTGCAAAAGCTCTCGCCCGACATCGAGGTGCGCGCCCATGTCCGCGACGCCGCGCGGGTTGCTCGCGGACAGCACGTGCTGACGATTTCGGGCCCAGCGCGTGCCATCCTCACCGCGGAGCGCACTGCGCTGAACTTCGTCGGACGCCTCTCGGGCGTCGCGACGTTGACGGCCGATTACGTCGCGCGCACCGAAGGCACGAACATGCGGATCTCCTGCACACGCAAGACGACGCCCGGGCTGCGCGCGCTGGAGAAATACGCGGTGCGTTGCGGCGGCGGCTTCAACCACCGCTTCGGTCTCGACGATGCGATCCTGATCAAGGACAACCACATCGCGGTCGCCGGCGGCATACGTCCCGTGCTGGAGCGCGCCCGGGCGCATGCCGGGCATCTCGTGAAGATCGAGATCGAGGTGGATACGCTGGCCCAACTGCGCGAGGTGCTCGACACCGGAATGGCCGATGCCGTGCTGCTCGACAACATGGACCTTGCGACGCTGCGCGAGGCGGTGCGGATGAATGAGGGCCGCCTCGAGCTAGAAGCCTCCGGCGGCGTCACGCTGGACTCGATCGCGGCCATTGCGGCGACCGGCGTCGACTACGCCTCGTCAGGCGCGCTGACACATTCGGCGCCGAACTTCGATTGTGCGCTGGATATCGAGGCGTGAGGCTACTGCTCTTCGCCCAGGGCTGGCTGCACCTCTCCCGCAGGCGGGGGAGGTCGGCGCGAAGCGCCGGGTGGGGGCTCCCTCCACGCTGGGGTTCTCGCTTGCGGAAGCACCCCCTCCCCAACCCTCCCCCGCAAGCGGGAGAGGGAGCGCACCTTCACTGCCGCGACGATTGATCGCCTCAGCGCCGCTCGCTCACGCCCATCTCGGCGGAGCTCTTGGCTTCCTGCGCGAGCTCGGCGGAGAGCGCGGCGGTCTGGGCGGGCGTGCCCCAGCTCGGCTCCTCGCTGCCGTCGCCCCAGTTGCGGGGCCGATAGAAGGTGTGCACGCCGGTCTTGTACAGCTTCTTCATCTCGGCGACCCAGGACGGGCGCACCCAATAGGCGTGGTAGTGCGTCGACTTGCCGACTTCAGGCAGCCAGATCTGGCCGTCGAGCATCGCCTTCGAGATCTTCTTCGCGCGCTCCCACATTTCGGGCTCGCGGATCACGTCGGGATTGTTGTCGCAGGCGAAGGTGAACTGGCAGGCGAAGTGGCGATACTTGTTCTGATAGACGACGCCGCAGACCGTGTCAGGATATTTGCCGGAGAACACCCGGTTCATCACGACCTGCGCGACCGCGATCTGGCCGCGTACGGCCTCGCCGCGGGATTCGAAATAGACGGCTTCGGCGAGACATTTCTCCGACTTGGCGCGCGACTTGTCGTCGAGTGCGAGCCGCTCCGCCGGTGATTTGGCGCGCTGGTTGTCGGCGTTGACCTCGCCCTTCGGCGCGACACTCTCGCCGCTCTCGATGTCCTTCGCGATCTGTTCCGTCGGCGGCGTCAGCGAAGCCGTCACCTTCATGTCCGGATCGGACATCACGATCAGCGGCTCGGCACCCGGCTGCCAGCTCTCGATGCTTTCGATATTGCCGCCGAGCGAGGAACTGCCGAAGAACAGGTTGGAGGTCTTGACGCTGAAGGGATCGCGCGCGGGCGCCGCCGGCACGGTGGCCTGCTTCAAGGCGTCCAGCGGCTGCACTGCGAACGCGCGCGCGGCGTCGCTGGCTTTCGGATCGGCATATTGCGGCAGCGGCGGCGCACGCATCGCTTCTGCCAGCTCCGGATCGAGCGCGGCCGCGGACTCCGGCGACATGGCTTGCGGCAATGCGGCGGTCTTGGCCCCGAACACCGAGCTGTTGGACGTCGCGGGATCTTCCTGCGCGGGGGCTGCGGCAGGGACGGCCGTCTCCGGCGTCTGCGTCGGCGTCACGGTTGCGAGGCGATCGCCCTTCATGGAGCGATCGACCTTGGGAAAATCTGCAGCCTGGTAGCGCGGTGGCGCCTGGAGCGCCGGATTGCGGCTGATTGCGCCGGTGACGTCGCGGCCGTCAAGGCTCGCGAGGCGAACCATCGCGCTCTGTGGAATAGATGTGCCGATGGGGCGGGAAAAGCTGTAGGTGGCGAGCTGGATCGAGGACGCCGCGGAATAAACCTGCTTCTGCCAGCGCTCGGCAACACCGGGCTGACGCGCCAGCAAGGAGGCAATGTCCTGATAGCCGGTCTCTCTCGGCATCAATGCGAAGATGCAGAGACCGATGCCGAAGGACGCGAACCGCGCGCCCTTCGGATGGTTACGCAACATTGACATCAACACGCTCACGCTACGCTTACGCTCGAAAGATCGAGCCGCAGTACATCCGTGCAATTCGATCTTTATTGTGAGTATCCAATTTAGGTTGCCGGGGCGTTAATCGGCGTTGCGCGCGCGGCACACTCAAGCGATTGCAGGTGTTTTCACGGGGCGATTACGGGCGTGGTAAATGTCCGCTGACGTGAAGCGGTAAACATCTGGTCAATGCATATGGTGAAGGAACTCTTGCCGGCGCGTATCATTACGGGACGCACGTGAGTTCCCGGTGTTGCCTACACTCGTCGTGGCGAGCGCAGCACATTGACGACGCGGAAGCGACAAACGTTTCACCGTCACCCTGAGGTGGCCCCTTCTTCAGCGGCCTTCGAAGGGCGACGGTCCGGCTTTATCCCGGCCGTTCATCCTTCGAGGCTCGCTGCGCAGCGCAACAGCGCTGCGCACTTGCACCTCAGGATGACGGGACTAATAGCTTCGCGCCTCAATGAGAGTGATCGCCGAAATGAAAGAGGCGGGGTTCGTGGCCCCGCCTCTTCGTACTCACTATCTCAATTCGCCTTACGCCTGGCTCGCGATCGCCTTGCCGAGCGCGGCTTGCGCTGCGGCGAGACGCGCGATCGGCACGCGGTACGGCGAGCAGGAGACGTAGTCGAGGCCGATATTGTGGCAGAAGGCGACGGAGGCGGGATCGCCGCCGTGCTCGCCGCAAATGCCGACCTTGAGCTTCGGGCGCGTCTTGCGGCCGCGCGCGACACCGATCTTGACCAGCTCGCCGACGCCTTCCTGGTCGAGCGCGACGAACGGATCGACCGACAGGATGCCCTTCGCCACGTAGGGACCGAGGAAGCTTGCCGCGTCGTCGCGGCTGATGCCGTAGGTGGTCTGCGTCAGGTCGTTGGTGCCGAACGAGAAGAACTCGGCACTCTCCGCGATCTCGGCCGCGAGCAGGCAGGCGCGCGGCAGCTCGATCATGGTGCCGACCTGATAGGACAGCTTGGTGTTGGTGTCGCGCATCACTGCCTTGGCGGTGGCATCAATGCGCGCCTTGACGAGATCGAGCTCCATCTTGGTCGCGATCAGCGGCACCATCACCTCGAGCCCGACGGCCCTGCCGGTGCGCTTCTCGGCCTCGACCGCGGCTTCGAAGATCGCGCGCGCCTGCATCTCGGCGATCTCGGGATAGGCGATCGCGATGCGGCAGCCGCGGAAGCCGAGCATCGGGTTGAACTCCGACAGCTCGCGCGCGCGGTCGGCGAGGCGCCGCGGGTCGGTGTTCATGGCACGCGCCACTTCCTCGACCTCGGCATGGGTGTGCGGCAGGAACTCGTGCAGCGGCGGATCAAGCAGACGGATCGTGACGGGCAAGCCCTTCATGATCTCGAACAGCTCGACGAAGTCGGCGCGCTGCATCGGCAGCAGCTTTGCCAGTGCCGCACGGCGCGACTGCTCGTCTTCCGAGAGGATCATCTCGCGCACCGTGCGGATGCGGGTCTCCTCGAAGAACATGTGCTCGGTGCGGCACAGGCCGATGCCCTCGGCGCCGAACTTGATCGCGGTGCGCGCGTCATCGGGCGTATCGCCGTTGACGCGGACGCCGATCTTGCGGACCTGGTCGGCCCAGTTCATCAGCGTGCCGAACTCGCCGGAGAGCTCCGGCTCGATCATCGGCATGCGGCCGGCCAGCACCTGGCCGAGCGAGCCGTCGATGGTGATGACGTCGCCGGTCTTGAAGGTGCGCGAGCCGATGCTCATGGTGCCGCGGCCGTAATCGACACGGATGGTGCCGCAGCCGGAGACGCAGGGCTTGCCCATGCCGCGCGCGACCACCGCCGCGTGCGAGGTCATGCCGCCGCGCGTGGTCAGGATGCCTTCGGCGGCGTGCATGCCGTGGATGTCTTCCGGGCTGGTCTCGATGCGGACCAGGATCACCTTGCGTCCGTCGCCCTGAAGCTTGGCGGCTTCGTCCGAGGAGAACACGATCTCGCCGGAGGCAGCTCCCGGGGAGGCCGGCAGGCCGGTCGCGATCACGTCGCGCTTGGCGTTGGGATCGATGGTCGGATGCAGGAGCTGATCGAGCGAGGCCGGATCGATCCGCGTCACCGCTTCCTTCTTGGAGATCAGGCCTTCATTGGCGAGCTCGACCGCGATGCGCAGCGCCGCCTTCGCGGTGCGCTTGCCGCTGCGGGTCTGCAGCATCCACAGCTTGCCCTGCTCGACCGTGAACTCCATGTCCTGCATGTCGCGGTAGTGCTTCTCGAGCAGCGTGTAGATCCGCGTCAGCTCCTTGAAGGCCTCCGGCATCGCCGCTTCCATCGACGCCTTGTCGGAGCCCGACTCCTTGCGCGCCTCCTCGGTGATGTCCTGCGGCGTGCGGATGCCCGCCACCACGTCCTCGCCTTGCGCGTTGATCAGGAATTCGCCGTAGAGCTTGCTCTCGCCGGTCGAGGGATTGCGGGTGAAGGCAACGCCGGTGGCCGAGGTCTCGCCCATGTTGCCGAACACCATGGCCTGCACGTTGACCGCGGTGCCCCAGGATTCCGGGATGTCGTGCAGCTTGCGATAGGTCACCGCGCGCGCGTTCATCCAGGATGAGAACACCGCGCCGATTGCGCCCCAGAGCTGGTCGTGCGGATCCTGCGGAAAATCCTTGCCGGTCTCGCGGGCAACCGCGTCCTTGTACTTGCCGACCATCTCGACCCAGTCCTCGGCCGACAGGTCGGTGTCGAGCGTGTAGCCCTGGCTGTCCTTGAAGGTGTCGAGGATTTCCTCGAAGTGATGGTGCTCGAAGCCGAGCACCACGTCGGAATACATGGTGATGAAGCGGCGATAGCTGTCGTAGGCGAAGCGACGGTCGCCCGAGAGCTCCGCGAGCGCTTCCACGGTCTCGTCGTTGAGGCCGAGATTGAGCACGGTGTCCATCATGCCCGGCATCGAGGCGCGTGCGCCGGAGCGTACCGAGACAAGCAGCGGGTTCTTGGTGTCGCCGAACACCTTGCCGGTCAACTTGCCGACATGGTCGAGCGCCTTCTCAACCTGGGCCTGCAATTCCTTCGGGTAGGTCTTGTCGTGGGCGTAGAAGTAGGTGCAGACCGAGGTCGGGATGGTGAAGCCGGGAGGCACGGGAAGGCCGAGATTGGCCATCTCGGCGAGGTTGGCGCCCTTGCCGCCGAGCAGGTCGCGCATCTCGGTCCGGCCCTCGGCCTTGCCGTCGCCGAAGGTGTAGACCCATTTGCCGGCCTTGACCGCGGCTGGCGCCGCCTTTTTCGCTGCGGGCTTGGCAGCGACCTTCGGAGCAACCGGCTTGGTCACAGCTTTCGCAGCCGGCTTGGCTGCGGGCTTTACGGCCGCCTTGGGAGCGCTCTTGGGCGTGCTCTTGGGCGTGCTTTTGGCGAGTGCCTTGCGGGCCGCCGGCGCGGCCTTCGCCGTGGCGGAGGGCTTTGATTTCACTGCAGTTTTAGAAGGCTTCGAGGCGGCTTTGGCCATAGCTTGCACACAACCTGCGAGAGGAATGGGAAATCGCGCGCCTTACACCACTTTGAGCAGGCCCGCGCAAGTCGAAGAGTTCCGGAAAATGAAGGCCTAGAGATGGAGCCACTTCAACAAACCGAGCCCGATCGCACCATTTATGATGAGAAAGATCGCCACGATGAAGTTGAGCAGGCGAGGCATGATCAGGATCAGCACACCGGCCAGCAGCGACAGGAGCGGCGAGATGTGGGCGACGGTGAGGTGCATGAACTATCTTTCCGTAGAGGTGGGGCGAATCGCGGCCGGATCATACCGGACCGAGTTCCGCGGGTAGAGACGCGCAACACGCGAGCGGGTTCCCGGCTTCGCGAAATCTGCCTGAAAATGCCGCGAATGCGGCAAGGCATTTTCCGGAACATCGCGCGCGTCGCAGCATTGGCAACCGGTCGCGCCACTGGCGCCGGCTGAAATCATGTCGAAGGAGTTGCCCATGCGGAACAGGATTCTCGCTCTCACGGCGCTTGGCATCGCGCTCGGCGCGCCGATCGCGGCGTCCGCACAATCCGGCGTCACGATTGGACGCGCGCCCGTCGTTGTCGATAGCGGCCCGACCATCGCGGTCGAGCAGCGGCCGGCCTTCCGCGACTATGTGGTCGAACAACGCGTGCCCGCCTTCCGCGTCCCGGATCGCGTGGTGGTCGGCGCCACCTTACCCGAGACCGGCGTCACCTATTATGACGTGCCGCAACGTTTCGGCGCCACCACCTATCGCTACACCGTCGTGAACGGCGAGACCGTGCTGGTCGAACCGCGTTCGCGCCGCATCGTCGAGGTGATCGACTGAGCCCGACCACTGAATTCGACTAGATGTCCGGCGCGCCACATCATAGTGGCGCGAGCAGTGTTATCGGACATCAGGCCCCGCCCGGTCTCCCCCCGCCGGGCGGGGCTTTTTTGTGCCCTCTCGTGTCCCGGGCAAGCGAAGCGCGACCCGGGACCCAGAATCTTTGCGGCGAGCATGGGCCCCGGCTCTGCAACGCACCGCTGAAGTAGCGCTACGCTGCGTCCGGGGCACGAGACCTAATCCTGGATCTTCGAGAAATCCGCCACCGCGCGCGTGGCGCTGCGGATCTCGTTCAACAGCTTCAGGCGGTTCTCGCGCACCTTCGCGTCATCGTCATTGACGCGAACCTTGTCGAAGAACGCATCGACCGGCGGGCGTAACTTGGCCATCGCACTCATCGCGGCGGCAAAGTCCTCCCTGGCGACGGCGGCACTGGCTTCCGCCGTCACCTCACCGATCGCCTTCGCCAGCGCCTTCTCCTCGGCGAGGCTGTAGAGCACAGCATCCGGCGCACCGTCGAAGCTGCGCTTGTCCTTCTTCTCCTCAATCGAGAGGATGTTGCTGGCGCGCTTGGTGCCGGCGAGCAGGTTCTTGCCGTCGTCACTCTCGAGGAATTTGCCGAGCGCCTCGACGCGCCGGACGATCATCAGGAGATCGTCCTGACCGCCGAGCGCGAACACGGCATCGACGAGATCGTGCCGCGCACCCTGCTCGCGGAGCTGGACTTTGAGGCGGTCGGCGAAGAAGGCGAGGAGATCGCTCGGGATCTTCTCCGCATCGGCAGGCTTCACCGATAGGCCGGCAAGCGCGGACGCCGCCACCTTCACGAGCGAGAGTCGCAGTGTGTTGTCGACGATCAGCCTGATCACACCGAGCGCGGCACGACGGAGCGCATACGGGTCCTTGCTGCCGGTCGGCTTCTCGTCGATCGCCCAGAAGCCGACGAGCGTGTCGAGCTTGTCGGCGAGCGCCACGGCGACGCTGACCGGATCGGTTGGCACGCGATCGGTAGGACCTTGCGGCTTGTAGTGCTCCTCGCAGGCAGCAGCGACCGAGGCATCCTCGCCCTGTGCCAGCGCGTAGTACTTCCCCATCAGGCCTTGCACTTCAGGGAATTCGCCGACGACTTCAGTCAGCAGATCGGCCTTCGCAAGTTTCGCAGCACGCCTCGCCTTCTCAGCATCGGCGCCGACCAGCGGCGCGATCTCGGCGGCCAGGCGCTCGATCCGCTTGATCCGCTCAGCCTGCGTCCCGAGCTTCTCATGGAACACGATCTGCTCGAACTTCGGCAGGCGGTCCTCGAGCTTCGTCTTCAGATCCGTCTCATAGAAGAATTTCGCATCCGACAGGCGCGGACGGATCACGCGTTCGTTGCCCGAAACGATCACCTTGCCGCCGTCCGCCGCCTCGATATTGGCGGTGAGAACGAACTTGTTTGTAAGCTTGCCCGTCTTGGGATCCTTGACGACAAAGCACTTCTGATTGTTGCGGATGGTGGCGCGGATCACTTCGTCCGGGATCGCCAGATACTCTTCTTCGAACGAGCCCATCATCACAACCGGCCATTCGACGAGGCCGGAGACCTCGTCGAGCAGCACCTGGTCCTCGACCAGCTCAAAACCTTGCGCGAAGGTCAACTCCTTGGCGTCGGCGAAGATGATGTCCTTGCGCGCCTGCGGATCGAGGATGACCTTTGCGGCCTTCAGCTTGGCCTCATAATCCTCGAAACGGCGGACAGAAATCGCGTCCGGCGCCATGAAGCGATGGCCATACGTCGTCTGGCCGGCCTCGATGCCGTCGACCTCGAACTTCACCACATCGGGCACTTCCGTCTCGGGCCCGAAGGTCGCGGTGATCGCGTGCAGCGGGCGCACCCAGCTCAGCGAGCCCGGCTTGCCGGAGCGCGCGCCCCAGCGCATCGATTTCGGCCAGGGGAAGGTGCGGATGATGACCGGCAGGATTTCCGCGAGAACGTCGATCGCGTCGCGGCCCGGCTTCTCGATCAAGCCGATGTAGAAATCGCCCTTGGGGTCGCGCTGGATTTTTGCTTCGTCCAGCGACTTCAGGCCGGTCGCCTTCAGAAAGCCCTGCACGGCCGCATCGGGCGCGCCGACCTTGGGTCCGCGGCGCTCGGTCTTGAGATCAGGCTGGCGCGCGGGGATGCCGTGCACGGTGAGCGCAAGGCGGCGCGGCGTCGCGAAGGCTTTCGCGCCCTCGTAGACGAGGCCCTCGGCAACGAGCTTCTCGGTGACCAGACGGCGCAGATCGTCGGCCGCCTTGGCCTGCATGCGCGCGGGGATCTCTTCCGAGAACAGTTCGAGCAAAAGATCGGGCATCAGGCCGCTCCACCCGCTTCAGTGTGGATCCAGGCCTCGCCGCAGGCTTTCGCCAACTCGCGCACGCGAAGAATGTAGCTCTGCCGCTCGGTCACGGAGATCACGCCGCGGGCATCGAGCAGGTTGAAGACGTGGCTCGCCTTGATGCACTGGTCGTAAGCCGGCAGCGCCATCAGATGCGCCTCGCGCTTGCCGTCCTTCCAGCCTGCCTCAAGGTACTTTCTGCACGCAGCTTCCGCCATCTTGAACTGCTCGAACAGCATCGCGGTGTCGGCGACTTCGAAATTGTGCTTCGAATATTCGCGCTCGGCCTGCAGGAAGACGTCGCCATAGGTGACCTTGGCGTCGCCCTCGCGGCCGTTGAAGTTGAGGTCGTAGACGCGGTCGACGCCCTGCACGTACATCGCGAGGCGCTCGAGGCCGTAGGTGAGCTCGCCGGCAACAGGTGCGCATTCGAAGCCCGCGACCTGCTGGAAGTAAGTGAACTGGCTGACTTCCATGCCGTCGCACCAGCACTCCCACCCCAGACCCCAGGCGCCCAGCGTCGGGCTCTCCCAGTCGTCCTCGACGAAGCGGATGTCGTGCACGGCGGAATCGATGCCGATCGCGGCGAGCGACTTCAGGTACAGCTCCTGAAGGTTCGGCGGCGACGGCTTCATGATCACCTGGAACTGGTAGTAGTGCTGCATCCGGTTCGGATTCTCGCCGTAGCGGCCGTCCTTGGGCCGGCGCGAGGGCTGCACATAAGCCGCGTTCCACGGCTTGGGTCCGAGTGCGCGCAGCGTGGTGGCCGGATGGAAGGTGCCTGCGCCCATCTCCATGTCGTAGGGCTGCAGGATCACGCAGCCCTGCTCGGCCCAGAAGGTCTGGAGCGCGAGGATGAAGCCCTGGAACGAGCGTTCCGGGCGCATATGGGCGGGCAAGGAGGCGTCCATCGTCAGATCAGGCTCTCGCGGGGGTTTTGAATCGCGCGGGACCGTATCGACGGCGGGGGTGGGAATCAAGGCAAAGGGGGCGGAGTCGGGACCAGTTCTCCGTCATGGCCGGGCTTGTCCCGGCCATCCACGACCTTTCTCGCGGCACGAAGAACGTGGATGCCCGGGACAAGCCCGGGCATGACGAGCAGCACGACCTACCCCGGCCTGTACGCCCCGGTCACGGGGTCACGCTTCAGCGTCTTGATATCCCCCATGGGCGTGGCTTCGGTGACGCGCGACAGGCGCATCTCTTCCAGCTCCTGGTTGATCCTGACCGCGGTCTTGTAGGCCCAGCGGACCACGGCAAGCCCACCCAGGACGCCCGCGAATGCAACGAACGGCGGCATCGGTCGATCCTTGTTCAATGCTCAGCCCCCACGCGCATATTCGCGCACTCCAAGCTGCGCCGCAATTGGCTCGGGCTGGACCAAATGGCGCGGGAGGCCCCCGCCTAGAACCCGAATTTCGCCCAAATCGCCCGCGTCTCGACCGCCGAGATCAGATCATCCGGAAGCCCGACCATTGATTCCATGGCCGAAAGCTGCCCCGCGCCGGGCGATTTCCGCCCCAGAAGGCCGGACAACAAACCGGTCGGCTGGGCGATCACGGGGGTGAGAACCTTCTCGCCATAGCGGGCACGAAGAGTTGAGCGGAGATCGCCGATGCTGTCGGCGAGCCCCAGCGCGACCGCGCTCTCGCCGGCCCAGTATTCGCCCGTGAACAGGGTGTCGTCGGCGCCCTTCAGCCGCGCACCGCGGCTCTCCTTCACCAGCGAAATGAAGATCTGGTGGATCTCGCGCTGGATCGCCTTCAGTTTGGCGACATCGTCCGGATTTTCCGGAAGGAACGGATCGAGCATCGCCTTGTGCGAACCGGCCGTGTAAAGGCGCCGTTCGATGCCGAGCCGCTTGATCGCTTCCTGGAAACCAAAACTGCCGCCGACCACGCCAATCGAGCCGAGGATCGAGGAGGGATCGCAAATGATCTCGTCGCCCGCACAGGCGATCATGTAGCCGCCGGAGGCCGCGACGTCCTCGACGAAGACGAGCACCGGCAGCTTCTTCTCCGCCGCGAGCTGCTTGATGCGCAGATAGATCTGGCGCGACTGCACCGGCGAGCCGCCAGGCGAGTTGATCACCAGCGCCACCGCCTTGGCGTTCCGGTACGAAAACGCCCGCTCCAGCACGCGCGCGACACCGGCCAGCGACATGCCGGGGCGCAGCGGCGTCACCGCGCCGATCACCCCTGACAGCCGCACCACCGGCACGACGGCCGTGCCGGGCCGGAAACGCGCCGGCAGATATTGCATGAGCTTGTCGGCCAGGCCGGAATTCTGGGAATCGTTCAATTGTTCGGCCATGCCGCTACCTCTGATTAACCATTTCTTATCACGCGAGTGTCATTGGAAGTGCCTGGAACGTGTTTTGCAGTTCTCCCGTTGGGAAGCTGCAATGAAGCAGCGGAGGAAACGCCATGAAGATCTATCTGCTGATGCTGCTGATCGGTGCGCTTTTCACGGCGATTCGCTTTACGTCACCGCAGGAACAGCAGTCGGAATCGCTTCCGCAGTAAACCGTCACGGCTCCGCCAGCGGCAACACCGCTCTCCCTTCCAGAATATCCCTCACCTCTTTTTTAGGCACGATTGACTCTTCGTTAAGCATGAGACCCGGCAACAATCGCGTCGGGGCTCGGCCACCTTTGATCGCGCGCACCAGCACGCGGATCGCGGGCCGCCCTGCTTCGCCATGAACCGGCAGGATCGACAGACTGCCGAAGCCGCGTGATAGCGCTGCCAAAATTTCTGCGATCCCGTCTGCGCGCCAGATCAAGGTCAGCGCGCCATTCGATCGGAGGATACGCCGCGCTGCATGCACCCACGCATGCAGCGTCTCTTCCGTCGCGACATGCGCGCTCTGGCGCATTGAGTCCGGCGAGCCGCGATGGCGCGCGGGATCGTTGAAGGGCGGATTCGTCAGCACCGCGTCGACGCTGTCAGGCATGAGCCCATGTGCCGCGAATGCCTGCGCATCGGCTGTGACGTCAAGCACGATCGTCTCGGCGATAATCGCATTCGCCGCCGCATTGGCGCGCGCGAGCCCGGCGAGTTCCGGATCGATCTCGACCAGGGTGAGCTTGATGTCCGCCACACGCCGGGCAAGCGCCAGCCCTGCCGTGCCGATGCCGGAACCGAGATCGACCACGCGGTCGCCCGCCCGCGCTCGCGTTGCCGCCGCAAGCAGGATCGCGTCGTGGCCGGCGCGATGGCCAGTCCGCTTCTGCTTCAGCCGCAATTGGCCGCCGAGAAAGGCGTCCTCAGTGAGGTCGGCCTCAATCATCGCCGCGCAGTTCGTGGCTGAGCCCGGCCTCGGTGAGGAGCGCCCGCGCCTCCCGGGCATCGTCCTCATGGACCAGGATCCGCCGCGGCAAAATGCCGAGCGAGCCCTCGATGATGCTCATGTTCTGGTCCAGCACCAGATGATGGATGTTGGCGCCGTCGAGCAGCGCGCCGATCGCCGACACCAGCACCATATCGTTGGTCCGCACCAGTTCACGCAAAACTGAGATCTCCTGCCCAAAGGGGGCTAAAGCAGCAAATGTCAATGGTTCCGCAGGCCTTGCCGCATCCGCCGCCAGTTTCTATTGTATTTCCATCAGAATAGCCCTTCTGGGGCAAATATTGGAGACCGGCGTGGCCGTCATCGTACCTTTCGAAACTCCCGGCGCGTCGATCGAAGAGCTGGTTGCCCTTGTCGCCCCTGACATGGAGCGCGTCAACGCCACGATCCTGTCGCGGACCGGCTCGGACGTCACCATGATCCCGGAGGTCGCCAACCATCTGATCTCCTCCGGCGGCAAGCGGCTGCGGCCGATGCTGACGCTCGCCATGGCCAACCTCGCCGGCTACACCGGCGACGGCCACATCAAGCTAGCCGCCTCCGTCGAGTTCATGCACACCGCCACGCTGCTGCACGACGACGTCGTCGACGAGAGCGAGATGCGCCGCGGCAAGCTCTCGGCGCGCATGCTCTGGGGCAACGAGGCGAGCGTCCTGGTCGGCGACTTCCTGCTGGGCCAGGCCTTCCGCATGATGGTCGAAGTCGGCTCGCTCCGCGCGCTCGACATCCTCTCGGCCGCCGCCGCCACCATCGCCGAGGGCGAGGTGATGCAGCTCGCCGCCGCCAAGAACACCGCGACCACCGAGGACGAATACCTCGCCGTGATCCGCGGCAAGACCGCCGAACTGTTCGCGGCGGCCTGCGAGGTCGGCCCCGTCATCGCCAACCGTCCGAAGGCCGAGCAGACCGCCTGCCGCTCGGTCGGCATGAATCTCGGCATCGCCTTCCAGCTCGTCGACGACGTGCTCGACTATGGCGGCAAGAGCGCAAAACTCGGCAAGAACACCGGCGACGATTTTCGCGAGGGCAAGATCACGCTGCCCGTCGTGCTCGCCTTCCGCCGCGGCAACGACACCGAGCGCGCGTTCTGGATCAAGGCGCTGGAGCGCGGCGAAATCGGCGATTCCGATCTCGACCACGCCATCGGCCTGATGAACAAGCACCGCGCGCTGGAGGACACGATCAGCCGCGCCCACCATTACGGCGCCATGGCCGTCGACGCGCTGGCGCTGTTCCCGTCGTCGCCGATGAAGAGCGCGCTGGAGCAGGTGGTGGCGTTCTGCCTGGCAAGGTCGCATTAGCCGACAGCTGACGCTCGTTCCTATTTCTTCTGCACCACTGGAGCCCCGTCATCCTGAGGCGCGAGTGGCGCGATGCAGAGCATCGCGCAGCGAGCCTCGAAGGATGCACGGCTGAGCTGCAGCCCGGCCGTCGCCCTTCGAGGCTCGCCGAAGAGGCGAGCACCTCAGGGTGACGGATTTGGATTGGTGCACGCCGCATCAACACCGTCATGGCGCAAGGCCTTCGCTGACTCACACACATTTCAGATCCTAGAAACAGCTCTTGCCACCGCAAAAGCTTCACCGTCTCGCAGGCCCTCTACACGCGCTCGCCCTCGTCCCCCAGTGACTTGCTTTTTGCAAGTCACTGACCTAACTTTCCCGCCATGCAGCCCAAATCCCCCTCCATCCTGGAATGCCCGGTCGGCCGCGCCGTGGAGACGGTCGGCGAATGGTGGAGCATTCTGATCCTGCGGGATGCGTTGCAGGGCTCCACGCGGTTCGACGAGTTCGAGCGCAATCTCGGTATCGCGCCCAACATCCTGTCGCGGCGCCTTGCCCATCTCACCAAGAGCGGCATGTTCGTTCGCCGCCGTTATCATCAGCGCCCGCCGCGTTACGAATATGTGCTGACGGACAAGGCGCGGGATTTCTTCCCCGTGATCGCGACGCTGCTCGCCTGGGGTAACAAGCATCTCGCACCAAAGGGCGAATCCATCCTGCTCGCGAACCGCGACGATTGCCGCCCACTCGATCCGGTCGTGGTCGATGCCGCGGACATGCAACCGATCACGCTCGACAATGCGGTGGTGATCGCAGGCCCCGGCGCGAGCCGCCTGATGCGGCGGCGGCTCACCTCGCTCAAGGCCATGAACCCGGCCGTTGCGCCGGCGGGAGACTGACATGCGTCGTATCGTCGTGACAGGCATGGGCGCGGTGTCGCCACTCGGCTGCGGTGTCGAATTGTCGTGGCGCCGGCTGCTCGCCGGTCAAAGCGGGCTGCGGCCCCTGCCCGAATGGTCGCAGGCGCTGCCCGCGCGCATTGCCGGCCTCGTGCCCGACAAGGCCGATGACGCCGAGGGCGGCTTCGATCCCGCGCAGGCCGCCGCGCCAAAAGACCAGCGCAAGATGGACCGTTTCATCCTGTTCGCGCTGCTTGCGACCGCAGAGGCGGTCGCGCAGGCCGGATGGATGCCGCAGGACGCGAGCGCGCTGGAGCGCACCGCGACCATCATCGCCTCCGGCGTCGGCGGTTTTCCGGCGATGGCGGAGGCGGTGCGCATCACCGAGCAGCGCGGCGCGCGCCGGCTCTCGCCGTTCACGATCCCCTCGTTCCTCGCCAACCTCGCCGCCGGCCATGTCTCGATCAAATACGGCTACAAGGGCGCGCTGGGCACGCCGGTCACCGCCTGCGCCGCCGGCGTGCAGGCGATCGGCGATGCCGCGCGCATGATCCGCCTTGGCGAAGCCGACGTCGCGATCTGCGGCGGCGCCGAGGCCTGCATCGACATCGTCAGCCTCGGCGGCTTTGCCGCCGCACGCGCGCTGTCGACCTCCTTCAATGACGAGCCCGCACGCGCCTCGCGCCCGTTCGATCGCGACCGCGAGGGGTTTGTGATGGGCGAAGGCGCCGGCATCCTCGTGATCGAGGATCTCGAACATGCACTGGCGCGGGGCGCAACGCCGATCGCGGAGATCGTCGGCTACGGCACGACGGCGGACGCCTATCACATGACGTCGGGTCCGCCCGATGGCGAGGGCGCCCGTCGCGCCATGGAGATCGCGCTCCGGCAGGCGAAGCTTGCTCCGAAGGATTTGCAGCACCTCAACGCGCATGCGACGTCGACGCCGGCCGGCGACGAGAGCGAGCTTGGCGCCATCGCCGCGCTGTTCGGCCGCAATCGCAGCATCGCGGTGAGCGCGACGAAGTCGGCGACCGGCCACCTGCTCGGCGCCGCCGG
This sequence comes from Bradyrhizobium sp. BR 10289, assembly GCF_019455385.1. Classification (GTDB taxonomy): domain Bacteria; phylum Pseudomonadota; class Alphaproteobacteria; order Rhizobiales; family Xanthobacteraceae; genus Bradyrhizobium. Next base: position 177,689 of record NZ_JACOFR010000011.1, on the reverse strand, counting down.
TGGCCTCGAGGCGATCTTCACCATCCTCGCCCTGCGCGACCAGATAGCGCCGCCGACGCTCAATCTTGAAAATCCCGATCCGGGCGCCGACGGCATCGACGTCGTCGCCGGCAGCGCCAGGCCGATGGCGATGACGCACGCCATCTCCAACGGCTTTGGCTTCGGCGGCGTCAATGCCAGTGCGATCTTCCGCCGCATGGGCTGAACGACGGGCCTTTTGGACCAAAGACCTTGCAATCGTGGCGCGCCGCGCTACGAAAACAGGATGATCGACACGAATGTCTGGCTGTTCCTGGCTGCGATCTCAGTGAGGCTGAACACGCTGGCGCGGCGGCCGGCCAATGGCTGATGTCCCGCAAAGCCGCTTCTATGAGTCGCACGGCCTGCGACTACATTACGCCGATTGGGGCAATGAGAGCGCGCCGCCTCTAATCCTCGTTCACGGCGGACGCGATCATTGCCGAAGCTGGGACGCGATTGCCCGTGCGTTGCAGCCGCATTTCCACGTCATCGCGCCGGATCTGCGCGGTCACGGCGATTCCGACTGGACCAAAGGCGGCAGCTACGCGCTGACCGAATATGTCTACGATCTCGCGCAGCTCGTTCGCAGTGTCGCAGCGCCCGAGATCACGCTGATTGGCCACTCGATGGGCGGCATGGTGAGCCTGATCTTTACGGGATCGTTTCCCGAGCAGGTCTCGAAGCTCATCGTGCTCGACGGCGTGACCATGCTGCCTGACGCGCCGAAGCCGCCGGTGTATGAGCGCATCGCCAAATGGGTCGGCCAGCTCGACAAGCTGCACGACCGGACGCCGCGCCGCTACGCGACGCTCACTGAGGCGGCCGCGCAGATGGTGTTGCACAACAAGCGCCTGTCCCGCGACCTCGCGCTGCATCTGGCCACCCACGGCGCGCGGCGGAACGAGGACGGCACCTATAGCTGGAAGTTCGATCCCTACCAGCGTGCCAGCGCGCCGCACCGGCTGTGGCCGGACGATCACGTCGCGCTGTGGTCGCGGATCGCCTGCCCGACGCTGCTGCTCAATGCGGGCGAGAGCTTTCTGGCCGGCGCAAAAGCTGCAGGCCTCGAACGATATTTCCCAAACGCGCGAGTCGAAACCATCGCGGGCGCGGGACACTGGCTGCAGCATGACAAGCCGCAGGAAGTGCTGGGTCAGATCCGGCGGTTTCTTGGGTTGGCCGAAGGTTAGTCTGGACCGACCTCGACGCCACGTCGCGCCTCCGCCAGAAACGGCGCCAATGCCGGATTGAGATTGCCCGGCCGCCACGCGACCACGTGCTCGATGATCGGGGCATCATCGAGATCGCAGAAAGCGAGATTCGCGATCCCGAGCTTCGCCATCGATCGCGGCACCAGCGCGATGCCGAGGTTTTCCGCAACGAGACTGACAATGGTCTGCTGCAGTTCGACCTCGAGCCTGAACGTCGGCTCGAACCCGCCGGCACGACAATAGTCGGCGATCGACTGGCGCAATCTCGGCGCCACTTCGGTCGGCGTTCCAATGAACGCTTCGCCACTGAGCTGTCCCGCCGACACGCTCGTCTGCGCGGCGAGCGGATGACTGGCGTGCACCGCCAGGCTCAGCGGCTCGCGAAAGATGACCTGTGTCACAAGGCCACGAACAGGACCGGGATCGAACAGGATCGCGGCATCGAAGCGACCGGTCAGCACCGCGTCACCAAGGATGCCGGGGATCGCCTCGCGCAGCTCGACGCGCACGCCGGGATGTCTGGCCATGTAGCGCCGCGTCAGGCCCGGCAGGACCGTGTAGGCGGCGTGCATCATGAAGCCGACAGAGAGTTCGCCGAGCTCGCCCCGCTCCGCCATTCGCGCGTTCTGGCAGGCCTGGTCGAAGCTGATCAGCACCGCGCGGGCGTCCTCGAGGAAACGCCGGCCGGCGGGCGTCAGCGTGGCGCGCCGCGACTCGCGGTCGAACAGGCGAACCCCGAGCTCCTTTTCCAGGGTCGCGATCTGCCGGCTGAGCGGCGGCTGGCTCATATGGAGTCGCTCGGCCGCCCGGCCGAAATGCAGCGTCTCGGCCACGGCGACGAAATAACGCATCTGTCGGATGTCGATCATGATGATACCGAAAAGGTATGGAGCAGTGCAGCAATCAGTATTGGATGATATCAATCGCGTTGGGTAGCCTAATTCGTCCCTCCGAAATCAGGTTCCCCGATGCTTTCCACCCTTGCGGCCGTCCTCCCCATCTTCGCACTCATCTTCGCCGGTTGGCTCGCCCGGCGGATCGGCGTCCTCGGCGCGCACGCCTCCAGCGAGCTGAACCGCTTCGTCGTCTATCTCGCCCTCCCCGCCCTGCTGTTCGACATCGTCGCGCATGCGCGATGGGCCGAAGTCTGGCAGCCCCGCTTCATTGCCGCCTTCGGGATCGGTGCGGCACTGGTGTTCTGCCTGACCATCGCCGTCCGCCTGCGCCGTCCCCGGCATCTCGCCGACGCCGCCATCGACGCCCTCAATGCGGGCTACGCCAATACCGGCTTCGTCGGTTTCCCTCTGGCGCTCGCCGCACTCGGGCGCGAGGCGCTGGCACCGACGCTGGTCGCTACGATCATTACGGTCTGCGTGCTCTTTGCGATCGCGATCGTGCTGATCGAGACCGGACTGCAGACCGAGAAACGCCGGCGGCATCTCGTTGCCAAGGTCGGCGCCTCGCTGATCCGCAATCCCCTGCTCGTTGCGCCGGCCCTGGCTGCGATTGTCCCGATCACCGGAATGAACGTGCCCGATGCCGCCGAGAGTTTTCTCAAGCTACTGGGCGGCGCAGCCTCGCCCTGCGCGCTCGTCGCACTCGGCCTGTTTCTCGCGACCAAGCGCGAGAGCACCGAGACGAATGTCGGATCGGCGGCGCTTCTCGTCAGCTTCAAGCTGGTGCTTCAGCCGGCCGTGACCTGGGTGATGGCGACCGCGGTGTTCGGATTGTCGCCGCTGCTCACGCACGTCGCCGTGCTGCTGGCCGCGCTTCCGACCGGCACGGGCCCGTTCATGCTCGCGGAGTTCTACAAGCGCGAGGCGGCGATGACGTCAAATGTCATCCTGGCATCGACGGTGACGTCGATCCTGACCATCAGCGGCTATCTCGCGTTGGCGACGTAAGCAATCGTAGCGCGCATGAGCGTCGCGACATGCGGCAGCGCTGTTGAGAAAACAGTTAGCTCAACGTCCCCGCATGCACCCACCAGCCGGAGTGATCGCGCCGGATCTTTTCGGCGGCGTCGTGGGCTTCGGTGGGCGCGCCGTAAATCGCAAAGCACGTGGCGCCCGAGCCGGACATGCGGGCAAGCTTGACGCCGGCGGAGTCGCGCAAGGCCTCCAACACCTCGCCGATCACAGGCTGGATCCGCAGCGCCGGCGCTTCGAGATCATTGGGGACGTTTTCGAGGACCTCGACCCAATCGGCGATCGACCCGCCCTCCTCCGGCCAGGCGGGCGCGTCGAGGACGGCGGTGGCTCCGACCAGCAACTCGCCGTTGCGCAGGCCGAGCTCCCTAAAGACGTCCTTGGTCGCAACCGGCACGCGCGGGTTGACCATCACGCAGGGCATGCTCGGCAACGCCAGTGGCAGCAACTGCTCGCCGACGCCGGTCATGTCGCAGGCGCGCGAGAACAGGCACACCGGAACGTCAGCGCCGGTCGCGAGCGCGACCTTCTGTAGCCGCGGATCGTCGAGCGAAAGATTGTTGAGACGCGCCAGCAGCCGCAGCGCCGCCGCCGCGTCCGCCGAGCCGCCGCCGATACCGGCGGCCACAGGAAGCACCTTGTCGAGCGCGAAGGCGCCGAGCTTCAGGTTCGGCACGGCCTCAGCCAGGAGCTTCGCGGCCTTGAACACCAGATTGTCGGAAACATCGCCGCACGCCGCAGCCAGCGGCCCGGTGGTGACAAGCTTCAGCTTGCCGCCCGGCTCCAGCGTAAGCCGGTCGGCGCAGTCGGCGAAGGCGACCACGCTTTCGAGATCATGATAGCCGTCGGCACGACGGCCGACGACGCGAAGGCTCAAATTGACCTTCGCCCGTCCTTCTTCAATCAGCGCCGGCATCGGCGACACGCCCCCAACTTTGGTCAGTCTAGCCGCCCTTGCCGTCGTCCTTCTTCTTTTCCGCCTGAGCGGCCGAAGAGTTCGAATTGTCCTCGGTCATGCCGTTGGCGATCTTGGCTTCGATCTTCGGAAGGTCATCCGGCTCGGGCTTGAGATCGCGCGCATGGGCCCACTGGAATTTGGCCTCCAGCGTGCGGCCGACGCGCCAATAGGCATCGCCAAGGTGATCGTTGATGGTGGGATCCTCGGGCTTGAGGTCGATCGCGCGCTCAAGGTTCTTCACCGCCTCCTCGTAGTTGCCGATGCGGTAATAGGCCCAGCCGAGGGAGTCGACGATGTAGCCGTCGTCGGGACGTTGCTCGACGGCGCGCTTGATCATCTTCATGCCTTCGTCGAGGTTCACGCCCTGGTCGATCCAGGAATAGCCGAGATAGTTGAGGACATGCGGCTGGTCGGGCTGCAGCTCGAGCGCCTTCTTCATGTCGGCCTCGGCCTTGCTCCACTCCTTGGAGCGCTCCTCGCAGATGCCGCGATAATAATACCAGACGCTGTTGGCCTTGTCGTTGCCTGCCGGCAGCACCTCGATGCCGCGCGAATAGGTCGCGCCACAATCGCCGAACTTCTTGCGGCCGCGCTCGATGTTGCCGAGCGCCATAATGGCTTCGAGATCCTTGGCATCCTCTGACGTGACGCCCTTGAGGATCTTGATCGCCTCGTCGGTGCGGTCGGCGGAATCGAGGTCAATCGCGAGCTGGATCTGCGCGTTGCGCTTGAGCGGCGAGGTCGCCGGCACGCGCTCATAGACCTTGATCGCCATCTGCGGACGCTTCACCGATTCATAGAGATCGGCGAGCGAGAGCAGCGCCAGCGGATGGCTCGGCTGCAGGTAGAGCGAGAGCTGGAGATAGACCAGCGCCAGGTCCTCGCCGCCGCGGCGGGTCAGCGTGGCGCCGATGCCGTAGAGCGCTTCGGCCGCACCGGCTTGTGCGGAGTCGACCAGCGGCGGCAGCTTCTTGCCGGCCTTGGTATCGCGCAGTCCTTCCGCGATCAGCGGATGACGGGCGAGCTTCTTGTCGAAGGCCTGATAGACGGTCGTCGCCGCCGCCGCATCCTTGTTGCGCGACAGCCAGCGCGCGTAGGCTTCGGTCACGCGCAGCATGGAATCGTCGAGCTTGTAGGCGCGCTCGAAGCGGGTGCCGGCATCCTTCTCCTTGCCGGAGAGCTCGAGGATCATGCCGGCATGGAGGTCCTTGAACAGCGGATACCATTCGGGACCGGCCAGCTTGTCGATGGTGGCGACACCGCCCTTGGCATCGCCGGCGCCATAGGCGGCCCAACCCGACAGCAGAGTGGCAACGAGATCGGTGATCGGACCGCGGATCGACTGGTTGATGTTGGTCTGCGCGGTCGCGTACTTCTTCATCTTGAGATCGTGCACGCCGACGACCAGGCGCGCGACGCGGTTGGTCTTGTCGATGGTGAGGATGCGCTCGGCGAGCTTGACCGCCTCCTCGATGTCACCGTCGGCGACCGACGAGATGAAGGCGCGGTCGAGCAGTTCGTTGTTCTTCGGGTCGCTGCGCAGCGCCGAGCGGTAGAACGCTGCGGCCGACGCGGCATCGCGCTCGACGCTGGCGTGGCGGGCGGCCAGATAGCTGCCGGACGTGGTGAGCGACTTCAGATCGTTCCGGGTCGGAAATTGCGCCGCCGTGTCGGACGGATGGTCCGGCGTCTGCGCCATGACCGCGCCGGGGACCGTCGCGATCGCAGTGCCCACGAGGGCGATGGCGGCAACAGTCCAGCGGTTGAAACGATTTGAGAACATCAGGGCTCGCCTTGAGTTGGTAGTGCCTGGGTTTGCAGCAGAAGGCCGTATCGCATGCGAACGCGGCCGGAGGCATCGGGACCCGGAACCGTCGGGCCGACAATGCCGCTTTTGGCGCTTCACCGCAAGGATTCGGGCCGGGCGATCCCCTCCGCACGCCCCAAATCGGCCAAGAGAGCCCAAGACGCTGCTAGTATGGCCTTATCGTGGCCGCGGCCGGTAGCCGCAGAGGGGGGCTCACGCGAACGTGCGCCAGATCACCTTTCGGACCTTGGCCGATTCCACCTAGCCCGCTCTTACATCGCCTCGTAGTTCGGACCGCCGCCGCCCTCCGGGGGAACCCAGGTGATGTTGCCGTTGGGGTCCTTCACGTCGCAGGTTTTGCAGTGGACGCAATTCTGGGCATTGATCTGGAAGCGCGGGCCCGAACCCTCCTCGATCCACTCGTAGACGCCGGCCGGGCAATAGCGATTCGAAGGGCCGGCAAACACGTCGTGCTCCGAGGTCTTCTGCAGGTTCATGTCCGTGACCTTGAGATGCACCGGCTGGTCCTCCTCATGATTGGTGTTGGACAGGAACACCGAGGACAGCTTGTCGAAGGAAATCTTTCCGTCCGGCTTCGGATAGTTCTTCGGGGTGTGCTGCTTCGCCGGATCGAGCGTGGCGCGGTCGGGTTTAGCATGCGGCTGGGTGCCGAACAGCGAGGTGCCGAACAGCGTGTTGCACCACATGTCGAAGCCGCCGAGCGCGACGCCGAGCACGGTGCCGAACTTCGACCACAGCGGCTTGACGTTGCGGACCAGGAACAAATCCTTGCCGACCGGCGAGGATCGCCAGGCGTTCTCGTAATCGACGATCTCGTCATTGGCGCGATCAGCCGCAATCGCCGCGGCGACGTGCTCGGCAGCCAGCATGCCGGTGCCCATCGCGTTGTGCACGCCCTTGATGCGGGGCACGTTGACGAAGCCGGCTGCGCAGCCGACCAGCGCGCCGCCGGGGAAGGTCAGCTTCGGCACCGATTGATAACCGCCCTCGGTGATGGCGCGTGCGCCATAGGCGAGCCGCTTGCCACCCTCGAACACGCCGCGGATCGATGGATGGGTCTTGAAGCGCTGGAATTCGTCGAACGGCGAGAGATAGGGATCATCGTAGTTCAGGTGCACGACGAAGCCGACCGCGACGAGATTGTCGTCATAATGATAGAGGAACGAGCCACCGCCGGTCTTCAGGTCGAGCGGCCAGCCGAATGAGTGCTGGATCAGGCCCTTCTGATGCTTGGCGGGATCGATCTGCCAGACTTCCTTGAGACCAATGCCGAACTTCGGCGGTTCGCTCTTGGCATCGAGCGCGAACTTGTTGATGAGCTGCTTGGTCAGGCTGCCGCGTGCGCCTTCGGCGAACAGCGTGTATTTGCCGAGCAATTCCATGCCACGGGTGAAGGAGTCCTTCGGCTTGCCGTCGCGGCCGATGCCCATGTCGCCGGTGGCGATGCCCTTGACCCTGCCCTCCTCGTCATAGAGCACTTCGGCCGCGGCGAAGCCCGGATAGATCTCGACGCCGAGCGCCTCCGCTTTCCGCGCCAGCCAGCGGCAGACATTGCCGAGCGAGCCGATATAGCAGTGATGATTGTCCATCAGCGGCGGCATCATGAAGCCCGGCAGCTTGATCGCCCCGCCCGCCGTCATCCAGTAGAAGCGGTCGTCCTTCACCTGGGTCTTCAACGGGCAGTCGGCATCTTCGCGCCAGTCGGGAATGAGCTTGTCGAGCCCGGCCGGGTCGATCACGGCACCCGAGAGAATATGCGCACCAACCTCGGAGCCCTTCTCCACCACGACCACGTTGAGATCGGCATTGAGCTGCTTCAGCCGGATCGCGGCCGACAGGCCCGAGGGACCGGCGCCAACGATGACGACGTCGAATTCCATGGATTCGCGCGGGGGAAGTTCTTCGGTGCTCATCTGATCTCAGCCCTTGAGACGGTCCTTGGTCGTTTGCGCCCTCTTGTTTCCGATTTTTCCGGGTAGGACAACCTCGGAATCGCGTTCCGCTGGGATGCAAGGCGGCTTAAGATGAACTAATAGTCTGACTTTCCAAATGATCCCCGAACCCGCACCCACCGTCCGAGAGCTACTCGCCTTCTATCTGGAGGCCGGCGTCGACTGCGCGGTCGCGGAGGAGCCGATAGACCGTCTGGCGGAAATGGATGCCCCGCCGCCGACCCCGCGCGCGGCGCCGCCGGTCGAGGCACCGCGGCCGGTCGCAGCGCCCGCGGTCATGCGCGGCGAGGCCGCGCCTGCGCCCGACGTCGCGATCGCCTCCGCGCGCGAGGCCGCGCGCACCGCGCCGACGCTGGAGGCGCTGCGCGAGCTCATGCAAAGTTTTGAGGGCTGCGCACTGAAACACACCGCGACGCGCCTCGTGTTCGCCGACGGCAATCCGCAGGCGCGCATCATGTTCGTCGGCGAGGCGCCGGGCCGCGACGAGGACATCGAGGGACTGCCCTTTGTCGGACGCAGCGGCAAGCTGCTCGACCTCATGATCGGCGCCATCGGCCTCAACCGCACCACCGCCTACATCGCCAACGTCATTCCATGGCGGCCGCCCGGCAACCGCACGCCGACGCCGCAGGAGACGCAAATCTGCCTGCCCTTCATCCAGCGCCAGATCGAGCTGGTGAATCCGGACGTCCTGGTGACGCTCGGCAATCCCTCGACGCAGACGCTGCTGTCGACACGCGAAGGCATCATGCGCACGCGCGGGCGCTGGTTCGACTACGAGACCGGCCAGCGCACCATTCGCGCGCTGCCGACATTCCATCCGGCCTATCTGCTCCGCTCGCCGTCCTACAAGCGGCTGGCCTGGCAGGATTTGCGGTCGATTGCGAAGGCGCTGGCGGGTTAGCAAGCTCTCGGAGGGTGGGCAAAGCGGAGCGTGCCTACCACCTCTATCGTGACAACGGATAGGTGACGTGGGCACGGCGCTTTGCGCCTTTGCCCACCCTACGATTTTCAGCGATTGTCGCTACGTCCCCTTCGGCCGCACGATCGCCCAGCCGATGCGCAAGAGTTGCTGACGGCCCGTCACCAGCCATTCGAAGGCGCGCGGTACTTCCGGCACGACGCCGGGGAAGCGCGCGAGAATCTCGGGCGGCGGGGTGCCGGCGGTATCGGCGGCACGCCAGACCACGACACCGCCGGTTTCACTGAACCTGGTCTGGTTCATCCACGGCGTCCGCGCAGGCTGAGCATCGATGAACAGATGCGGGCGGCCGGAATGCAGCGTGATCAAGCTCGCGAGCTGGGTCTCGCCGGCGACGGCGCGCAGGCGATGATTGGTGCGGCGGGCAAAGCTCTCGTCGAAGAAATCCGAGATCGCGCGCGCCGGCATCGAGGTCGCGATCTCGTTGGTGCCAGTCCAGGGCAGGAACAGCACGGCGAGCACGACACCGGCGGCCGGCGCCACGACGGCCGCGGCCCACACCGTCCGCAGCATGCGCGCGCGGCGCATTGCGATGAGATCGCCGGCCGCGACGATGACGGCAAGCCCGGACATCGCCAGAACGACACCAGGGCCGCCGACGACGGCATCGAGCCCGAGCACGCCGGAGATCAGGACCGCACCCAGCGCCGGTGCCAAGGCGAAGAAATAGACATAACTGCGCGCGAGCGGCTCGACCGGCGGGCGGTAGATGATCGGCGCGTCCTCACCTTTGGCGACGAACAGGCCGGTATTGAGAAAGGTCAGCGCCGGGATGGCCGCGGCGCCAAGCACGAGCCCGCCGAGCAGCCAGGCGGCGTGAATGGCGCGGGCATTCAGCTCGGCGACTTGCGGCAGGGTGGGCAGCACCAGCGTTTCGGCGCGCATCAGCCAGACCGCATAGGGCAGCGCCAGCACGGCGACGACGATCAGCGCGAACAGCGGGTCCAGCGCGCGCAGCGTGCGGCGGCCGCCGGCGGTCGAGATTGCGAAGACGACGATCAGCAGAAGCAGGAAGATCGCCGCGGGCGTCGTCAGCAGCAACAGGCCCGCCTCGATCGACCAGGCGAACCAGGCATTGCCGCGGCGCTGGCCGATGATCTGCCAGGAATGCAGCAGCAGCAGCGCCCAGAGCGGCCGCGCCAGCACCAGCAGGCCGAAATCGAGCGCCGGCGAGGAGAACGCCAGCACCGTCATGGTCAGCAGCACGGCGAGCACCGCCTGCTGCGAGCCGACCACGGCGCGCGAGAGATGATAGAGCGCGATGAAGGTCGCGATCTCGCAGAGCTCCGCCAGCACGTAGACGCCGAACATGTGGCCGCCCGCGGCGCGGTAGGCGATGTCGGCGAGCCAGACCGGCAGGGGCGGGCCGAGATCAGTCCCGACCTGGTACTCGCGGCCGAACGCCAGGAGGGTCGCGAGACCGCCGGGCGGGCTGCGGTAAAACACCAGCGCCACGAACAGCCACATCAAGGCCTGGAGCAGCACGGCGATCCACACGATCAGCCGCGGCCGGGCGCGAATGAGCTCGATGACCAGGGAGGTAAACCGCATGCAACGCCCGCAAGATGCAGCCAACCCGTCCAGCCGGCCCTATTCGCTCACGACTGTTTTGATAAAGGGCGCTGCGTGTCGTGGCAACGACCCTCTGATCTAGAGGCCCGCGGAAGCGTCGATTTCAACTGAGGTCTCCACCTGCACCTCGACCTCGGTGACCTCGAACAGGTCCCGCACGGGCTCGACCGTCCAGGGCATGTGCTTGGCCCGCGCCGCCGCGACGGGGGCGAAGAAGCTGCGGTGGTGGATCGTCGGGCCGAGGCGGCTCAGCGCGTCGAGATGCTCGGGGACGCCGTAGCCCTTGTGCTGCTCGAAGCCGTAGCCGGGGCAGTCCTGCGCCAGCGCGCACATCAGACGGTCGCGCGTCACCTTGGCGACGATCGAGGCGGCCGCGATTGACAGCACGATACCGTCGCCGCCGATCACGGCCTCGCAATCGCAGGCCGTGTCGAGCCGGTCGCGGCCGTCGACGAAGACGTGCTTGGGCTGCTCGGGCAGCGCCACCACGGCGCGCTTCAGCGCCCATAGCGAGGCACGCAGGATGTTGTCACGGTCGATACGTGCCGGCGAGGCGACGGCGACCGAGACCTGCGCGGTGGCACAGATCTTCTCGAACAGTCTTTCGCGCTCCTCCGCGGTCAGCCGCTTGGAATCGTCGATGCCACGCGGAATGCGGTCGGGATCGAGAATCACCGCCGCCGCCACCACGGGACCGGCGAGCGGCCCGCGGCCGGCCTCGTCGCAGCCGGCGATGGGCCAGATGCCGCGCTTGATCAGCGCACGCTCGCGGCGAAAGCTGGCCTTGGCAGGCGCGACTTTTTTCGCAGCGTCCTTCTCAGGCGCCTCTTTGGCAGGCTTGTTGGCGGACTTGTCCCGAATCATGGCGGGGATCGTGCGCAGCCCCTCGCGGTTGCGCAACCGGGAACCCTGGACGATCCCCGTTTTCCCTTGTCAAAACAAACTGAGCTGCTCGCCGTTCTGCTTCGGCCTTGCAAAATGATCCGTCGTCAGCTTGGAGCGGCGCTTGTTCAGGCCGAGCCTGTCGCAGGCGATCTCGAAGCGGCGGCCGATGGTCCAGGCCATCGGCCCGGTGCCCTTCATCCGCTCGCCCCATTTGGCGTCGTAGTCGCGGCCGCCGCGCATGTCGCGGATCAGCGTGAAGACGTGGCGGTAGCGGTCCGGATAATTGGCCATCAGCCATTCGCGGAAGAGGTCGCGCACCTCCAGCGGCAGCCGCAGCAAGACGTAGGAGGCCTCCTTGACGCCGGCATGGGCTGCGGCGTCGAGAATGCGCTCGATCTCGGAATCGTTCAGCGCGGGGATCACGGGCGCGACCATCACGGTGGTCGGGATACCGGCGTCCGAAAGCTGCTTCAGCGCCTCCAGCCGCTTCGGCGGCGTCGCCGCGCGCGGCTCCATGGTACGCGCGAGCTTGGGATCGAGCGAGGTCACCGAGATCGCGACCTTGGCGAGGTTGCGCTTGGCCATGCGGGCGAGGATGTCGATGTCACGCACCACCAGCGCCGATTTGGTGACGATGCCGACCGGGTGTCCCGCGCGCTCCAGCACCTCCAGAATGCCGCGCATGATTTTGCGCTGGCGCTCGATCGGCTGATAGGGATCGGTGTTGGTGCCGATCGCGATCATCCGCGGCTCGTAGCCGCTGGCGGCAAGCTCCTTCTCGAGCAGCACCGGCGCCTCGGGCTTCACGAACAGCTTCGACTCGAAGTCGAGCCCCGGCGACAGTCCGAGATAGGCATGTGTCGGGCGCGCGAAGCAGTAGACGCAGCCGTGCTCGCAGCCCCGATAGGGATTGATCGAGCGGTCGAAACCGATGTCAGGGGAATCGTTCCGGGTGATCACCTTGCGCGAGGTATCGACCGCGACCGTCGTCTTGAACGGCGGCAGGTCTTCCAGGCTCTGCCAACCGTCGTCGAATGCGACGCGCGCCTCGGACTCATAGCGGCCGCTGGCGTTCGACTGCGCACCGCGCCCTCGCCTGCGCTGGCGGTCGATGGCGACCGCCAGCTCTGGGAAATCAGAGCCCGCACCCGCCGGCTCGGAGGGCGCCTTGACCGGCGGGTGCTTGAGAGCATGAGAGGATGCTGCTGGACTCATGCAGCCAAGATAGCATGGCAAAGGAACAAATCAAGAACACAAACGCAAAACTCGAAAACAACCCCATGCACAGTAGAGCTGCCCAAACTTTGCGCCCCCGATCTTGACCTCACGCAACATCGCCAATGTCGCGATTTCGTTTGATGGCGCCGACGGATCGATCGCGCCGCCGCAGGGTTAGTGACGATCCCCCGGTGAAGGGTCGGAACAACATGACAAATCAACGACAATCGACCGCTCCGGCGGGCGACCTCGATCTGCTCGATCGCTACTGGCGCGCCGCGAACTACCTGTCCGTCGGGCAAATCTATCTGCTGGACAACCCGCTGCTGCGCGAGCCCCTGCGCCCCGAACACATCAAGCCGCGCCTGCTCGGCCATTGGGGCACGACGCCGGGGCTGAACTTCATCTACGCCCACCTCAACCGCGTCATCCGCGCGCTCGATGTCGGCGTGCTCTATGTCTGCGGTCCCGGCCATGGCGGCCCGGGCATGGTCGCCAACACCTATCTGGAAGGCAGCTACAGCGAGATCTATCCCGATATCGCGCGCGATGCGGATGGACTGCGAAAACTGTTCCGGCAGTTCTCCTTCCCCGGCGGCATTCCGAGCCATGCGGCGCCCGAGACGCCCGGCTCGATCCACGAGGGCGGCGAGCTCGGCTACGCGCTGGTACACGCCTATGGCGCCGCATTCGACAACCCCGACCTGGTCGTCGCCTGCGTCGTCGGCGACGGCGAGGCCGAGACCGGCCCGCTGGCTGCCTCCTGGCACTCCAACAAGTTCCTCAATCCCGCCCATGACGGCGCGGTGCTGCCGATCCTGCACCTCAACGGCTACAAGATCGCCAATCCGACCGTGCTGGGTCGGATGCGTGATGACGAAATCCGCGATCTGTTCCGAGGCCTCGGCCACGAGCCGCTGTTCGTCGTGGGCGACGAGCCCCGATTGATGCACCAGGCCATGGCGGACGCGCTCGATGTCGCCTTCGCCAGCATCCGCTCGATCCAGCAGCACGCCCGCGACGGACGCAAGACCACCGAGCGGCCGCGCTGGCCGATGATCGTGCTGCGCAGCCCGAAAGGCTGGACCGGCCCGAAGGAGGTCGACGGCAAGAAGGTGGAAGGTTTTTGGCGCGCGCATCAGGTTCCCGTGGCGAGTTGTCGCGAGAACCCGGCGCACTTGAAGATTCTCGAAGACTGGATGCGCAGCTACGAGCCGGAAGAGCTGTTCGACAAGAATGGCGCGCTCATTGCGGAGCTTCAGGCGCTGGCGCCCGAGGGTAACAGGCGCATGGGCGCCAATCCGCATGCCAATGGCGGCCTGCTCAAGAAGGAGCTGAAGCTGCCGGACTACCGCAGCTTTGCGGTCGAGGTGCCGCAGCCCGGCGGCGTGACCGGGGAAGCCACGCGCGAGCTCGGCAAATTCCTGCGCGATGTCATCCGCCTCAACGCCGAACAGCGCAATTTCCGCATCGTGGGTCCGGACGAAACCGCCTCAAACCGGCTCGATGCGGTGTTCGACGAGACCGAGCGGGTCTGGATGGAGCCGATCGAATCCTACGACGTGCATCTCGCTCAGGACGGCCGCGTGATGGAGGTCTTGAGCGAGCATCTCTGCCAGGGCTGGCTGGAGGGTTACCTGCTCACCGGCCGGCACGGCTTCTTCTCCTGCTACGAGGCCTTCATCCACATCGTCGATTCCATGTTCAACCAGCACGCCAAATGGCTGAAGGTGACGCGGCATCTGCCATGGCGGCGTCCGATCGCCTCGCTGAATTATCTGCTGACCTCGCATGTCTGGCGCCAGGACCATAACGGCTTCAGCCATCAGGACCCCGGCTTCGTCGATCTCGTCGCCAACAAGAAGGCCGACATCGTCCGCATCTATTTCCCGCCTGATGCCAACACGCTGCTGTGGATCGCCGATCACTGTCTGCGAACCTACAACCGCATCAACGTGATCGTCGCGGGCAAGCAGCCGGCGCCGCAATGGCTGTCGATGCAGGACGCCGCCACGCATTGCGATGCCGGCATCGGCATTTGGAGCTGGGCCGGCACCGAGGATACGAACGGCGAGCCTGACGTGGTGATGGCCTGTGCCGGTGATGTGCCGACACTGGAGACGCTCGCCGCCGTCGACCTGCTGCGCAAGGCGCTCCCTGACTTGAAGATCCGCGTCGTCAATGTCGTCGACTTGATGACGCTGCAACCGAGCGAACAGCACCCGCACGGCCTGTCGGACCGCGACTTCGACAGCCTGTTCACATCGGACAAGCCGGTGATCTTCGCCTATCACGGCTATCCCTATCTGATCCACCGCCTCACCTATAACCGCACCAACCACGCCGGCATGCATGTCAAAGGCTTTGCCGAGGAAGGCACCACGACGACGCCGTTCGACATGGTCGTGCTCAACGGGCTCGACCGCTATCATCTCGCGATCGAGGCCATCGAACGCGTGCCGGGGCTGGCGACCAAGGCCGCGCAAGTGAAGCAGCAGTTTCGCGACAAGCTGATCGAGCATTCGCGTTACGTGCGGGAGCACGGCGAGGACATGCCTGAAATCCAGCAATGGGTCTGGCAGAACAGTGCCGGGGGCAACACGCCGGCCGAGGCCGGCGATTGACGGCTGCCATGGCGGACGCCGTCCTCGTCCTCAATTCGGGCTCGTCGAGCATCAAGTTCGGCCTGTTCGACATCGCCGCGGCCTCGCCCGTGCTGCTCTGCAAGGGCCTGCTCGACGAGCACGAGAACAAGCCGCGGCTGGTGGTGAAAGGCCCGGCCGGCGAAGATTTGTTCGAGACGCAGAAAGAAGCGGCTGATGCGGACGGCGGTCATCTCTTCGCCGACGTGCTCGGCTTTGTCGAGGGCCATCTCGGCGCGGGCAACTTACGCGCCATCGGGCATCGCATCGTCCACGGCGGGCCGGACTACTCAGGTCCCGTTGCGCTCACTGACGAGGTCACCGCAAAACTGGAGGCGCTGACGCCGCTGGCGCCGCTGCACCAGCCGCGATGCCTCGCCCCGGTCCGCACGATCAGGGCGATCAAGCCCGAGCTGACGCAGATTGCCTGCTTCGACACCGCCTTCCACCACGGCATGACACCTCCGGCGAACCGTTTTGCCATCCCCCGACGCTTCGAGGCGCGCGGCATCAGACGCTACGGCTTTCACGGCCTCTCGTTCGAATATGTCGCCGGCCGTCTCGCCGCCATCGCGCCGGAGCTCGCGGCCAAGCGCACCGTCATCGCCCATCTCGGCAATGGTGCCAGCCTGTGCGCCTTGCGCGACGGCCGCAGCGTCGACACCACGATGGGACTGACGCCGCTCGACGGCCTCGTGATGGGCACGCGCAGCGGCACGATCGATCCAGGCGTACTGCTCTATCTGCAACAGCACGAGAAGATGAGCGTCGAAGAGGTCCAGCACCTGCTCTATCACGAATCGGGCCTGCTCGGCGTCTCCGGCATATCCGCCGACATGCGCACACTGCTTGCAAGCCATGAGAGTGGTGCGCGCGAAGCCGTCGATCTCTTCACCTTCCGGGCTGCGCAACAGGTCGCGATGATGGCGAACACGCTCGGCGGCCTCGACTGCCTGGTCTTCACCGGCGGCATCGGCGAACATGCCGCGGAGATTCGCAGCGCGATCGGCGAACGGCTCGCATGGCTCGGCGTGCGGATCGATGCGGCCGCGAATGACGAGGGGCGCGAGCGCATCAGCGCCGCGGACAGCCCCGTCGAGACGTTCGTCGTTCGCACCAACGAGGAGATCGCGATCGCGCGCCACTGCGCCGCGCTGCTGCGCGAACGCGGATCTCTTATGACGGATTCATGAATGATCTAGCGCAACCACCGCTCCGCCGCTTTGCGGCATGATGCCCGCATCACATGTCGTGCGGACAGACCATGAAAACCCAGATCATCGAAGAGCTCGGACAAGGCGACATCCTGTTGCCCGCGCTGGTGGCCGAAGGGCTCGCCGCCAATGACCGCATCAAGGTGCGGATGAGTGCGCTGCAGGAAGCGGCCCGTCATGCTCAGGAGCCTGGCCGGCCTGCGAGCGACCTTGGCGTCGAGAGTCAGACGGCCGGCATTGCCGCAGCCGGAATAACGGCCGTGATCGGCGGCGCCCGCCTGGTCGGGAAGGACCGGCTCGCGGCCCCCGATCTCGCAAGGCTGATGCAGGAGATTGCGGACGACGCCGCGACCATGATCCGCGCCGTCGGCGCCGGGGCTGCGAGCGAGGGCGACAAGGCGCAGGCGCGGCTCGATGCGATCCGATCCGCCGGCCTGCTCGATGCCGACGGCGAGATCGCGATGACCCGCATCGCACGCCTGACGGGCGTCGCCGAGACGGCCGGCGACAGCCTGCATCGCCTCGTGATGGATCTGCACAAGCAACTCAACAGGCTCGCCGCGAGCTGCTCCGAGGAAGCGCTCGACGGCGCCCATGTTTTCGGCCTGCACAGCGAGGACCGGAGCGCGGTCGCGGCCTTCATGAAAGGCCTGAACGCCACGCGCGGCCTCAAGTTCAATCATCCCGGCCTCGACACCACGGCGACGCGCGCCGGCGGACGGCTGCTGATCCAGAACGACATCGGCACCACCGACGCTCATGTCGTCGTGATCGCGGTGAAGAAGAACGCCGTCACCGTCACCTACACCGACGTGCACCTGGCGCGGGCGAAGTTCTTCATATCGCTGTTCGACCAATTCGACGCGACCTGGAGCGGCCTCGACCGTCACACCGCCGCAGGTCTCGGCGAAGACGATTCCTTCTATCTCGTCACCGGCCAGTTTCAATCCGCGCATGCCGCCGATCGCAACGAATTCCTCGCCGCCGCCGGCGCCGCGCTGGTCTTCCTGATCGACTGGAACAAGGCCCGCAAGCTGCTTCGGACCTGGGTCGCCAAAGATGACGCCGCCCGCATCCTGGAATGGGCGGCGCGCCAACGGATCGGCCATCGCGGCTTCCTCGAGCTTGGCGGCAACGATCTGTTGGGATCGGCGGTCCGCAACGCCGCGCCCTCGCGGATCGGCTTCGGCGAACGCCTCGACCAGGCGCTGGGCCGCACCGCCGCGATCGATTTCCTCAAAGCCGCGCTGCGCGCGTCCACCGAGGCGCTGCTTGCGGGCCGTTCGGTGAGGACGGTCCGCGACCAGATCGAAGCCGATCTGATACGGCACCTCGATCGCGTCGACGGAGCTCTGCTCGCGGCCGTCTTGCGCCAAATCGGCCTTGCCCACGATCTCGTCGCCGCGATTGCGCGCCATATCGCCGCGCTCAGAGCCGGTCAGGCCGCGGACGGCCCGCGGCTGGTGCAGCGCTGCGGCGCGATCGAGCAGAAGGCCGACCGTATCGCACTCGAAAGCCGCCAGGAGGTCGACCGGCTGAGTGCCCGTCCGCTGATCGGCCAATTGATCGACCGCGCCGAGGAGGCCGTCGACGAGCTCGAACAGGCCACCTTCATCGCCTCGCTGATGCCGGAGCGGTCGGACCCCTCCCTCCTCGCCGCGCTGGCCGAGCTTTGCTCGGTGGCGGCGACCGCGACCGAGGTCGCCGCCACCGGCGTTGCCGCGGCGATGGACGTGCCGGAAGGACGGCGTGCCGATTCCGAGGACGCGCTCTCCGCCGTGACACGCCTGATCGACGCTGAACACGCCGCCGACAAATGCGAGCGTGCGACGACCGCGCTGATCTTCCGCAGCGGCTTCGACATCGCGACGTCGCTGTCGGTAATCGAGCTTGCCCGCGCCATCGAACGGGCCACCGACCGCTTCGCCGCATTCGGCCATCTGCTCCGCCGTCACATCATGATCGATCTCGCAGCCTGAGGGAGTCTCCATGCATCTCGTGCGTATCGGCGCCGAGGCGACCGAATTACGGCCGGCCGAAGAGATCGGCGCCAAAGCCGCCAACCTCGCCCGCATGGCCGCGCTGGGGCTGCCGGTGCCACCCGCCTTCGTATTGCCGGTCAGGCTCTGTGCCGACATCATCGCCGGCCATGCCCATGCCAAACAGCATCTGCGCGAGGGCCTGAAAGAGGGCATCGCGTTCCTCGAGCGCGCGAGCGGAAAGCGCTTCGGCGACCGCAGGCAGCCGCTTCTGGTGTCCGTGCGGTCGGGTGCGGCGCGATCGATGCCGGGCATGCTCGACACCGTGCTCAACGTCGGCTGCACGTCCGGTGCAACGCACGGCCTGATCCGCGCCACCGGACGGCCGCGCCTTGCGTGGGATTGCCGGCGCCGCTTCCTGGAGAGCTTCGGCGAGACCGTGCTGGAGGTGGATTCGAGCGCATTCGCTGCATGCATCGCCGAACGGGTCGGCGCCGAGTGCGCCGGGAGCGATCGCGAGCTCGACAGCGAGGCGCTGGAGCGGCTCGCCGGCGACGAGCAGGCGCTGATCGAAGATCGCGCCGACGGCTGGCTCGAGGATCCGTTCGCACAGCTCGAAGCCGCGGCGGAGGCGGTCTACCGATCCTGGATGAGCGAGCGTGCGCGGGCCTATCGCAGCCTGCAGAATCTCGAGGCGCTCGCCGGCACCGCCGTCACGGTGCAGACCATGGTGTTCGGCAATGGCGGCCTTGCCTCCGGTGCCGGCGTGGCCTTCTCACGCGACCCCTCGACGGGCGCACCGCGCCCGATGATCGACCTCGTGCTCGACGCGCAGGGCGAGGACGTCGTGTCCGGTCGCCGTGCGCCCGATACGGCCGAGGCCATCGCGTGCGAATTGCCGACGATCGAGCACGAGCTTGGCGAGGTCCTGCGGCGGCTCGAGCGCGAATTCGCCGACGTGCAGGACGTCGAATTCACGGTCGAGAACGGCAAGCTCTGGATCCTTCAGACCCGGACGGCCAAGCGCACCCCGCGGGCAGCAGCCAGGATCGCGATCGATCTCGTGCACGAGGGGTTGATCGCGACGGACGAGGCCCTCACGCGCATTGCCCAGATCGACCTCGCCTCACTGACCGAGACGACATTGGTTGCTCCCGGCCAACCGGCGACGACCGGCATTGGCGCCTCCGGCGGCATCGGGGTCGGACGCGCGGCGTTCGATTCCGAAAGCGCGCAGCGGCTGTCGGCCACGGGCGAGCCGGTCATCCTGCTGCGCCCCGATACCAGCACGGCCGACGTCGCCGGCTTTGCGGTTGCAGCCGGCATCGTCACGGCGGTCGGTGCACGCACCTCGCATGCGGCCCTGGTCGCCCGTCAGATGGGCAAGCCCTGCGTGGTCGGCTGCCGCGACCTCAAGATCGATCCCGTCGCGAAACGGGCCCGGCTTGGCGACGCCGTGCTCGCCGAGGGCGAATGGGTCACGATCGAAGGAGACGCCGGAGCGCTCTATCTGGGACGCTGCGAGACGGCCGAGACGCGGCCGGACGCCGAACTCGCCGAGATCGCCAGGTGGCAGTCGCAAGATCACCGATCCAAGCGCCCGACTGTCGCGGTTCAATGAGTTCCCGACCATATCTGAAAACACCCGATCGCGACCTCGATCACGATCAGCACCACGACGGCGATCTCGAGGCGGAGCGAGCGCTGGGTGTCGATGATGTCGGTCAGCGCGTTGGCGGTCTCTGAAACGGCGGTGAGCTTGCGTTCGAGCGTATCGAGGCGCTCCTTCAATTCGTACTCGTCTTCGAGACGGGCATAGAGGCGGTCGAGCTCCGGCTTCTCCCAGAGCACATCGGGCTTCTCGGCGACGGCAACGCGGCCGGCGACACGCTGCTGCACCAACAGCGCATTGCCGATCAGCTGCAGAATGCTTTTGCGCCGGGGCGGCGTGCGGCCCTGCTCCGCGAGCGTGCGCGCAAAGGGCTCGATGACGTCGAACACCGCAGCAACGCGCCGTTCGTCGCGGGCGAGCGAGGTGCTCTTGGCGAGCGCGTCCGCGATCACCAGCAGCCGGTCGTCGGAGAATTTGGCGAGGCAGATCGGGCCGCCCGGCTGGATCGCCTCTGCGTTCTCGTCCTTGCAGAGCTGCGCCTGTGCGATCTCTTCCTCATACGGGCTGAGCTCGCCGGTCACGCGCGACTTCAGGCTGTCGATCAGCACCTTCTCCTCCGAAGGGAGGAGGCCGACCAGCACGACGACGCCGTAGCGGAAGATCACGACGAGGCCGGCATGAACGCGGAAGGCGGCGGGCGTCGAGGAGACCGGCGCGCCGAGCTCGAGCCCGGACGGATTGATGCGCTCGCCCAGCATCACGGCGCGGATCCGCAATGTTGGTGCAATGTCCGGCTTCGACGATGTTGCAGGACCACTAACGGCAAGTTGATCGACATTCATGAGACGCTCTCATCAGCATCGCGGATTGCAGGCTTTTCCTGTTTCCGCGGTCATTTCTCGCGCACCATGCGTTCGTGGGATTGCGATCTGCCTGCAGGGCGCGCAATATCGCAGCCAAACTCCGGATTAATACTGGGGCGGCGAGCCTGCGCCGAAATATTCGGCAACATTGCCACCCCGCAGGGGACATATTGGATGCGATGGCACTGGCAGTTTACCATCGAACACCGAAGCTCCGTCGGAAAGTTGCGCTCGGAAATGCCGCGTGTTTATGACAACATCATAACGGACTACGCTTCTCCCGAAGTGCGGACATCGAAGCCTCGATCATGCTGAGCGTTATCATACCGACCGAAGGCGTCGAACAGACGGCGGTCGCAACTCTGGCCGCGCTGGTGCCCGGCGCTGCTGCGGGCATCGTCAGGGAAGTGCTCCTTGTCGACGGCACCCGCAACGGCGTCATCGAACGCGTGGCCGACGTCGCCGGCTGCCGTTTCATCGGCTTTGAAGGCTCCTCGCAAGGCGCGGCGCTCGCCGCCGGTGCACTCCAGGCCCGTTCGCCCTGGCTGATGTTCCTGCCCGCAGGCGCGGTGCTGGAGACCGGCTGGATCGACGAGACCACCCAGTTCATCCAGAGCGTCGCCTCCAGCGGCCGGGATCGCGCCGCGGTGTTCCGCTACGCGCGCTCGCCCTATGCCGATACCGGATTCCGCGACGCCCTCTGGGCGGTGGTGCGCAAGCTGGTCGGCCCGCTCGGCGATCAGGGACTTTTGATCGCGCGTGATCATTACGACCGGATCGGCGGCTACCCGCCCCAGGCCCGTCGCTCCGAGGTGCGGCTGCTGCGCCGGCTCGGCCGCTCGTCCCGGACCATGCTGCGCAGCCGGATCGTCATGGTCGGCTGAGGCCATCCGATACTTGCCAAAGTCAAATAGTTGTTTGACAATGGCAAGTATATCGAGGTGAGCCATGTCGACCAACCGTCTCAACGACCAGATCGCAGCCGTTCGCGCCTTCAACCGCTTCTATACCCGCAAGCTCGGCGTGCTCGACCAGCATCTCGGCAAGAGCCCATTCTCGCTCAGCGAGGCGCGCGTGCTCTATGAGCTCGCGCATCACGACGAGCTCGCGGCCAAGGAGATCGGCAACGCGCTTGGCCTCGACCCCGGCTATCTCAGCCGTATCGTGCAAAGCTTCGACGAGAAGGGGCTGATCACGCGAAGGCCCCTGCCCGCGGATCGCCGGCAATACCAGCTCAGCCTTACCGCCAAGGGCCGCCAGACCTTCGCCAAGCTGAATCTCGGCTCGCAAAACGAGGTCGCCGCAATGCTGGCGCCGTTGTCGAGCGGCGACGCATCGCGCCTCACGCAGGCCATGGCGACCATCGAGGCCGTGCTGGAGCCAGGCCAAAGCCAGCCAGCTCCTGTCGTGCTGCGCAGCCATCGCGTCGGCGACATGGGCTGGGTCATCTCCAAGCAGGCTGCCGCCTATGCCGCGGACTACGGCTGGGACATCAGCTACGAGGCGCTGGTCGCCGAGATCTGCGCCCAGTTCATCAGGAACTACGACGCCACGCGCGAGCACTGCTGGATCGCGGAAGTGGGCGGCGAGCCTGTCGGCTCGGTGTTTCTGGTCAAGGCCACCGACGAGATCGCCAAGCTGCGGCTGTTGCAGGTGGAGAAGCACGCGCGGGGGCTCGGTGTCGGCCGCGCATTGGTCGAGCAATGCATCCAGGGCGCGCGCGAGCGCGGCTATAAAAGGATGACGCTGTGGACCCAGAGCATTCTGGTCGCCGCGCGCGGGATCTACAAGAGCGCCGGCTTCGAGCTGGTCGCGACCAAGCCGCATCACAGTTTTGGGCATGATCTCGTCGGCGAAACCTGGGAGCGGGATCTCTGACAATGCGGCAGCGGGCGGGCTGCGCATGACTGCGCCCTCGCCCCCTGTGGGAGAGGGCATCTCCGCTGGCGGACAAAAGCTCACCAGGGTGAGGGGTATGTCTCAGCGAGCACACCGTGCGGATAGGAATCGTAGGGTGGGCAAAGGCGCACTTGCGCCGTGCCCACGATCTCTCTCCGCAATCGACGGACCGTGGGCACGGCGCGCGAAGGGCGCGCCTTTGCCCACCCTACGAGACCGCCTGCAATCACACTGTCGCGCCCTGCGCCTTCGGCCGTCGCAGATGCTCGTCCAGCCGCGGCATGATCTCGACGAAATTGCACGGGCGCGTGCGGTAGTCGAGCTGCGCCGCCAAAATGCCGTCCCAGCCGTCGCGGCAGGCGCCGGGCGAGCCGGGCAGGCAGAAGATGTAGGTGGCGCCCGCGACGCCGGCGGTGGCGCGGCTCTGGATCGTCGACGTGCCGATCTTGGCGTGGCTCAGCATGTGGAAGGCGATGGAGAAACCATCCATGCGCTTCTCGAACAGCGGCTCGATCGCCTCGGGCGTCACGTCGCGCCCGGTAAAGCCGGTACCGCCGGTGGTGATGACGACGTCGATGCCGGCGTCGGCGATCCAGCGGCGGATGACGGTGCGAATGGCTTCGACATCGTCGGTGACGATCTCGCGTGCGGCCAGATGATGGCCCGCGGCGGTGAGGCGATCGGCGAGCGTCTGGCCGGACTTGTCGTCGGCGAGCGCGCGCGTGTCGGACACGGTGAGCACCGCGATGTTGAGCGGGATGAACTGTCTTGTTTCGTCGATCGAGGCCATTGCGCTGCACCTTCTCTCCCGCCCGCCGCCGTCATCCTGAGGTGCGCGCGCAAGCGCGCCTCGAAGGATGGGCCGCGGGCTCCGTCATCCTTCGAGGCCCGCCGAAGAGGCGGGCACCTCAGGATGACGCCACAACCAATTTAAAGCGCCCCGCTGCCAAACGTATTGCAGGCCTGCACGGTGCCCTGCTGGTAGCCGGTCATGAACCATTGCTTGCGCTGCGCGGCGGAGCCGTGCGTAAACGAATCCGGCACGACGCGGCCCGTGGCCTGGCGTTGCAGCGTGTCGTCGCCGATCGCGCTCGCCGTGGTCAGCGCGGCGTCGATGTCGCCGGGCTCGAGGAAGTTCGGGCGCTTCTTCGCCTCGCGATTGACCCAGACGCCGGACAGGCAGTCGGCCTGCAACTCCACCTTGACCTGGAGCGCGTTGGCCTCGGCCTTGCTGCCGGCCTGCTGCTGAAGGCGTGTCACGCGCGGGATGATGCCGAGCAGATTCTGGATGTGATGGCCGGCCTCATGCGCGATGATGTAGGCGGTGGTGAAGTTGCAGGCGGACTTGCCGGAGCAGCCGCGAAAGCGCGTCTCGACTTCGCGGAAGAAACCGGTGTCGAGGAAGATCGTCCGGTCGGGCGGACAGTAGAACGGCCCCATCGCCGACTCGGCCCGGCCGCAGCGGCCGCCATTGGTGACGTTGCGGAACAGCACGACCTTCGGACCGGTAAAGGACTGGCCCGAAGCCTGGAAGATTTCGCTCCAGCGATCGTCGATCTCGCCGAGGATGCCGGAGATCATGCTGCCCATCTCGTCGGTCGGCGCGCCGCGCTTGGCCTGGGACGACGGGCGATCGCTCTGGTAGCTCGGCGCCTGGCCGCCGCCGGTGAGGATCTCGGCGCCGCCGATCAGGATGCGCGGATCGATGCCGAAGGCGTAGCCGATCAGGCCGAGCACGATGATGGTGCCGATGCCGAGCCCGCCGCCGCCCATGGGCAGACCGAACCCGCCGCCTCCGCCGCCGAACCCGCCGCCACCTTCGTCGCGACGATCCTCGATGTCGTCGCTGCGGCGGAAATCATCGTAGCGCATGGCGGGTTTTCCTTAAGGTCCTCGATTGGCGTCATTTGGACGCATAGGCACGAAGGCTCAACGCGCCACACACGTAAAATTTCCGTTGCCTTTATCAATATCGTGCTCGGCAAAAATTGCCTAGTGCGACAGCATGCGACCGCCAGCAATTTTTTCCGAGGGCCGAGCAATTTTTTCCGAGAGAAATTTGGACTCTTTTTGACGCCCGCGCCGCTCCCGCAACGCGAAGACACGCGAAATAGACTGCAAAACAAGACGAATGCGAAGTGCGAGCCGCGAACCACGCGCGATCAACGATCTGCACACGAAAGCGGCGGGTTAAGTCGATTTTTACTTTGCCGCTTCAATGTAACGGTCAGTCGGTTGTTTGGTCCCGCGTCGCCGACAGCGTCGCCTGAGTCAGAGTTCTTGAGTCATGGTAGAGTCGCGTCGCGGGGCGTCTGCAAGGGCGCCCCGCACAAATTTTGAGTCTCCGTCGCATCGCATCATTCTCGGTGATTGCGTCGCCGAGATGTCGAAGCTTCAGGCAGGTAGCGTCGATCTGGTGTTCGCAGATCCGCCCTACAATCTCCAGCTCAAGGGCGATCTCAAGCGCCCCGACGAGTCCCACGTTGACGCCGTCAACGACGATTGGGACAAGTTCGATTCATTCTCCGCCTATGACGATTTCACCCGCGCCTGGCTGCTTGCGGCCCGCCGCGCGATGAAGCCGTCGGCGACGATCTGGGTGATCGGCTCCTATCACAACATCTTCCGCGTCGGCGCGATCATGCAGGACCTCGGCTTCTGGCTCCTGAACGACATCGTGTGGCGCAAGACCAACCCGATGCCGAATTTCCGCGGCCGCCGCTTCACCAACGCGCACGAAACGATGATCTGGGCCGCGCGCGACGAAAAAGCCAAGGGCTACACCTTCAACTACGAGGCGCTGAAGGCCGCCAACGAGGACGTGCAGGCACGCTCCGACTGGCTGATCCCGCTGTGCACCGGCGAGGAGCGCCTCAAGGGCGCCGACGGCAAGAAAGTGCATCCGACACAGAAGCCGGAAGGCCTGCTCGCGCGCGTGCTGCTGTCGTCCTCGAAGCCCGGCGATCTCGTGATCGATCCCTTCAACGGCACCGGCACCACCGGCGCCGTCGCCAAGCGCCTCGGCCGCTCCTATATCGGCTTCGAGCGCGACAAGACCTATGCCAAGGCCGCAGAGCAGCGCATCGCCGCGGTCGAGCCGCTGCCGGAAGCGAGCCTCGCCCCTTTCATGACTGCGCGCGAAGCCCCGCGCGTGGCGTTCTCCGAGCTGATTGAGCGCGGCATGATCATGCCCGGCACGAAGCTGTTCGACGCCAAGAAGAAACTAGGTGCGCTGGTGCGTGCCGACGGCGCCATCATGTTCGGCGACAAGGTCGGCTCGATCCATCGCATCGGCGCAGTGGCGCAGGGCGCCCAGGCCTGCAACGGCTGGACCTTCTGGCACGTCGAGACCAAGAAGGGTCTCAAGCTGATCGACGAGCTGCGCGCGGAGATCCGCGCGGGGATGGCGGAGTAGCCAGCTCTCTACCGTCATTCCGGGGCTCGCGAAGCGAGAACCCGGAATCCATCCGACCTCATCACACGCCGCCCAATGGATTCCGGGCTCGCGCTTCGCGCGCCCCGGAATGACAGCGGTGGTTGAAAGCCGCCGTAACCGGGACTAGACTCGACCGACAGCCCCGTCTGACCGGTTGGCTCCCATGCGACGACAGTCCGAGACATTGCTGCTGGTGCCGTTGCTGCCGATCTTCCTGATCGGCATGTTTCCGATGTTCTTGATCGCCCTGCTCGGCTTCTTCGGGCTCGCGCTGTTCGGCGTGCTGGTCGTCTGCGTCGGGCTCGCCAGCAGCAACGAGGCGCACGACAGTTTCAATCACGATGTCGTCGTGCACGGCTATGCGCGCGGATCGGAGCGCAAGGCGCGGGCCTCCGACATGCATCTGGCCAGCCGGCTCGGGCTGCGCCTCGAAGCCGTCGGCGCGGCGATGGTCGTTACGGCGGCGATCGGCCTTTGTTACGCCGGCTGATCTGCGCCTCGCGCAGACACCGCCCGGCAAACTCGCCGGTTGCCCTCCCCGGCCATGTTCGGGCACACAAAGCCGCGACGCTGCATTCATTCTCTAAAACGAGACATGGGGAGGACAAACATGCTCAAATTCTATTTCAACGGATCGCCGAACCCGACCAAGGTCGCGCTCTATCTGGAAGAGGCAGGCCTGTCCTACGAGCCGGTCAAGATCGACACCCGCAAGGGCGAGCAGTTCACGCCGGATTATCTCAAGGTCAATCCGAACGGCAAGGTGCCGGCGATCGACGACGACGGCACCATCGTGTTCGACTCGAACGCCATCCTGCTCTATCTCGCCGAGAAGACCGGCAAGTTTCTGCCGGCTGCAAGCGTGCGCGGCGAGGCGCTGTCATGGCTGATGTTCATCGCCACCGGCGTCGGGCCGTATTCCGGCCAGGCCGTGCACTTCAAGCATTTCGCGCCGAAGGACCAGAACCACGACTACGCCCATAACCGCTACCAGTACGAGACCGACCGCCACTACAAGATTCTCGACGCTCACCTGGCCGGCCGCAAATACATGGTCGGCGATGCCTATTCGATCCTCGACATGGCGCTGTGGGGCTGGGCGCGGATGGTGCCGTTCAAGCTTGGCGACGACGCCTTTGCGCGCTACCCGAACGTGAAGCGGCTGGTGGACGAGATCTCGGCGCGGCCGGCCGCGGCGCGCGCGATCGCGTTGAAGGACAAGTTCACCTTCAAGGCCGAGATGGACGACGAGGCGCGCAGCAACATGTTCAAGCACATGACGACCAAGGTCGCCTGATCGCACCACGTCGCGATGGAAAGGCCACGCGCATGCGCGTGGCCTTTTGCTTTCAGGCGGCGTGGACCGAGCTGAGGAACTTTGCGACTTCCTGCTTCAGCCGGTTGCTGTCCGACGACAGCGAGCGCGCCGCCGACAGCACCTGCGAGGAGGCCGAACCGGTCTCGGACGCCCCGCGTTGCACATCGCCGATATTGGTCGAGACGCGCCGGGTGCCGTGCGCGGCCTGCTGGACGTTGCGGGAGATCTCCTGCGTCGCCGCGCCCTGCTCTTCCACGGCCGCGGCCACCGCCGACGAGATCTCCGACAGCCGCTCGATGGTGCCGCTGATCTCCCGGATGGAGCCGACCGACTGCTCGGTGGCGGCCTGGATGCTCGAAATCTGCTGGCCGATCTCGCCGGTGGCCTTCGCGGTCTGCTCGGCCAGCGCCTTCACCTCGGAGGCGACCACGGCGAAGCCGCGGCCGGCCTCGCCCGCGCGCGCCGCCTCGATGGTGGCATTCAGCGCGAGCAGATTGGTCTGGCCCGCGATGGTGTTGATCAGCTCGACCACGTCGCCAATGCGGGCGGCTGCCTTGGAGAGTTCGCCGACCTGTTGGTTGGTCCGGCTGGCCTGCCCCACGGCCTCGCTGGCGATGCGGGCGGATTCCTGCACCTGGCGCGCGATCTCGCTGACCGAGGAGGACAGCTCCTCGGTGGCGGAGGCGACCGCCTGCACGTTGGCTGAAGCCTCCTGCGAGGCGGAAGCGACCTCGCTCGACAGATCCTGGGCGCGCGTTGCCGTGGTCGTCAGGGTGCCGGCGGAGGCTTCGAGCTCGTTCGATGCCGACGACACCGTGTTGACGATTTCGCCGACTGCACGCTCGAACTGGCTGGCCAAATTCCGCATGTCCGCCTTGCGGGTCTCGGCCTGGCGCGCCTCGACCTCGACCTGTTCGTGGCGCAGGCGCTCGGTCTCGACCATGCTCTCCTTGAACACCTGAATCGCTTTCGCCATATCGCCGATCTCGTCGCTGTTACCACGGCCGGGAATCTCGACCTTGAGATCGCCGCTGGCGAGCTGCCCCATCGCGCGGGTCATGGTGGTCAGGGGGCCCGCAATGCTGCGGCCTATCAGGAAGGCGACGATCACGCCGAACAGGACAGCGAGGCCGCCGGCGGCCTCCTGAATAAAAGTCGTGCTGGCAATGACGCCATCGGCGGCCGCGCGCGATTTCTGGTAGTCGGCCTTCAATCCGGTCTCGGCGACCTTGAGCCTGTCGACGCTTTCGGTGATCACCGGAGCGATGTCGTTGCGATAGATTTCATCAGCCTTGAGGATTGCAGCGGAGGCCGTCTCGAAGGCCGCCTGGTAGGCCGCAAGCGATTTCTTGATCGGCCCGAACGCTGCCTTGACCTCGTCGGGCAAACCGGCCCCCTCCAGCGACTTGAGCGCTTGCTGCGCCCGATCGACGTTGGTCCTGAAGGTCGCCGGCCCCTTGGCGTCCCGGAGGGCCAGGAAGCGCCAGTTCGCCACGCGAACCAGCAGGACCTTCGATTCAAGATCGGCGACGGGGGCGGTCACGCTGGTATCTTCGGTTGCGCGCGCGGCCTCGACCAGCTTGCCGGTATTGGCGGTCAGTTCATCACCGCCGGTGAGCAGAACGGCCTTGCCCTTTGTCGTCTCGTTGACCGCGGCGCCCATGCGCTCGCGCATCGACTTCATCTTGTCGACGTCACTGATGAGCCCGTTGTAGATCTTGAGCCGCTCGTCCGAGATCGTCGACTTGGCCGCGGCCTTCAACAGCTCGATCGTTGCCGCCTCGCGCTCGGCGGCTTCCTTGAAGGCGGGCTCGTCGGCATCGTAGATATAGCGCAGATTGGCGCGCCGGAGTGCCTGGAGGTTGATCGAGATCTCCTGGACGCGGGCCGTGTTGTCCGAAAGCGTGGACAGCCGCATCATCTGGGCCTGAACCGACCACAAATTCCAGACCGCGACCGCGGCCATGATCAAACCGACGGCCACAAGAAGTGAAAAGCCGGCGTAGAGACGCCCCCGAATTCTCAAACGCAAGCTCGGCATCTTCATCGTCCATCCATGATGAGTGAGATGGAGCAACCGAACGACGCCCCGACGTCGCAGCGGCCACCCGCACAGCCGCAATCACCTTCTGGAGATGTGTGCTGTGCCGGGACACCATGAAGAATAGTTCTTAACTCAATGCTGCTTTTGCCACACGTCGACTACGGAGGATCGTGCGAAAGATGCCGTGACCACGGCCAAAATCACCCAAGCATCAAAAAAGCCCACGCGCATGCGCGTGGACCTTTGCTTTCCGAATGGCCGCGCCGATTAGGCGGCGTGGACCGAGCTGAGGAATTTGGCGACTTCCTGCTTCAGGCGATTGCTGTCCGACGACAGCGAGCGCGCCGCCGAGAGCACCTGCGAGGAGGCCGAGCCGGTGTCGGACGCCCCGCGCTGGACGTCGCTGATATTGGTCGAGACACGCTGGGTGCCGTGAGCCGCCTGCTGGACGTTGCGGGAAATCTCCTGCGTCGCCGCGCCCTGCTGTTCTACCGCCGCGGCAACCGCCGACGAGATCTCCGACAGCCGCTCGATGGTGCCGCTGATCTCCCGGATGGCGCCGACCGACTGCTCGGTGGCGGCCTGGATGCTCGAGATCTGCTGGCCGATCTCGCCGGTCGCTTTCGCGGTCTGCTCGGCCAGCGCCTTCACCTCGGTGGCGACGACCGCAAAGCCGCGGCCGGCATCGCCCGCGCGGGCGGCCTCGATGGTGGCATTCAGCGCCAGCAGATTGGTCTGGCCGGCGATGGTGCTGATCAGCTCGACCACGTCGCCGATGCGCGCCGCAGCCTTGGAGAGCTCGCCGACCCGCTCGTTGGTCCGGCTCGCCTGCCCGACAGCGTCATTGGCGATGCGGGCGGATTCCTGCACCTGGCGCGCGATCTCGCTGACGGAGGAGGACAGCTCCTCGGTCGCGGACGCCACGGCCTGGACGTTGGCCGAAGCCTCCTGGGAGGCGCTGGCGACTTCCGTCGACAGGTCCTGGGCCCGCGAGGCCGTCGTCGTCAGCGTGCCGGCGGAGGCTTCGAGTTCGTTCGATGCCGACGAGACCGTGTTCACGATCTCGCCGACGGCGCGCTCGAACTGATTGGCCAGTTTTTTCATTTCGGCCTTGCGGCTCTCGGCCTGCCGCGCCTCGACCTCGACCTGCTCCGCGCGCATGCGCTCGGTGTCGATCATGTTGGTCTTGAACACCTCGATCGCCTTGGCCATGTCGCCGATCTCGTCGCGATTGCCCCGGCCGGGAATCTCGACCTTGAGATCGCCGCCGGCGAGCAACCCCATCGCGCGCGTCATCGAGGTGAGCGGACCGACGATGCTGCGGGCGATCAGGACTGCGACGATCAGGCCGAACAGGATGGCAAGGCCGCCCGCGATCTCCTGCACGGTGGTCGTGCCCGCGATCACGGCATCGGTCGTGCTGCGGGAGTCCTTGTATTCCTTCTTCAAGGCAGTTTCTGCGACCTTGAGCTTGCCGATGCTCTCGGTGATGAACGGCGCGAGGGTCTTGTGGTAGATCTCGTCGGCTTGGAGCATGGCTGCCGACGTCGTCTCGAAGGCGGATTTGTAGATTCCGAGCGAGGTCTTCACCGACGAGAGAGTGGTTCGCAATTCTGCCGCCTGCGGGCTCTTTTCGAGCGCCGAAAGCCGCTGCATGGCCCTGTCCACGTTGGTTCTGAAGTTGGCGGGCCCCTTGACGTCGCGCAGGGCCAGGAACCGCCAGTTCGCGATCTGAACGAGAAGCAGCCTGTTTTCCAGGTCGGCGACCAGGGAGGCGGTGTCCTCGTCGACGGCGGCGCGGGCGACATCGACCAGTTTGTTCGTCTTGGCGGTCAGCTCGTCGCCGCTCGGCAGCAGCGTCGCCTTGCCCGTTCGCGCCTCGTTGACGGCGTCCGCGAGAGAGTCACGCAGGCTGCGCATCTTCGCGACATCGCCGAGAAGATCCTCGTAGATCTTCCGCCGTTCCGACGAAGACGTTTCCTTGGCAGCCGCCTGCAGCAGCTCGGTCGCTGCGGCCTCCCGCTCGGCTGCCGTCCGCATTGCCGGCTCGTTGCCGTCGAGGACGTAACGCAGATTGGCACGCTGGATGATGTTGATATGGGTCGATATCTCGAGAAGCCGCGCGGTGCTGTCCGCGAGTGTGGATTGTTTTCCGACTTGATCCTGCACTTCCCGCAGATTCCAGACCGCCGTCACGGCCATGACCAGTCCAACCACGACGAGAGCCGTAAACCCGGCGTAAAGACGCCCCCTGATCCGCAAACGAAAGTTCGGCATTCCCACTGTCCACCCAGATGCATGTGACTTCGGGCGGCCGAACGTCCGGCGCAGCGTCACCAGCCACCCTGGCAGCCGCGGGTCGCCTCTCGGCGACCTGCGCTGCACTGCGACACAATGAGGGACACTCGTTAATTGAACCTTCTAATTCTTCGCGCACATCTCAAGAAGCGCATACAATTTCTGCTGATCTCCTATGCAGTTGCGCAAGATTTTGGCGCGAATCCCGCAGGCGCATGCAGATCGCTGCGGGGGACGTCCCGCTGGACGTTCGTCACAGGCTCGCCTGCGTCAATTTGCCGAGCGCGTTCTCGACCACTTCCAGCGTGTAGGGCTTCTGGACCACGGGCGCCGAAGCAAGGTCCACCGGGATCGGCGCGCGCTCGCCATAGCCGGTTGCGAAGATGAAGGGGACGCCGATCTCCTTCAGCTTCTGCGCCACCCTGATGCTGCTCTCGCTGCCGAGGTTGAGATCGAGCAGGGCAAAGCTCGGCCGGGTGCGCTCGATTGCGCGCAGGGCCTGGTCGACGGTCGCGGCGGTGTCGACATGGCGGGCGCCCAGATCGAGCAGGATGACCTCCGCGGCCATCGCGATGATGAGATTGTCCTCGACGATCAGCGCCGTGTCGGACAGCCGGGGACGTCCGGCTTGCTGCTCTTCGACGCGCATGGCGGCTCCTGCGATTGATGGCACCAACTGGACGAAGTTGGGCGGAATGACGAACTTGGCTTGGACCCCCAAAAGGTCGAAACGGATCTCGGCTTCGCCCTTGAGGTCGAACGGCACCGAGCGCTCGATGATGGTGGTGCCGAACCCGCGGCGCGTCGGCGGCTGCACCGGCGGGCCGCCGCTTTCCCGCCATTCGATCTCGAGACTGGAGGTCGGATCGATCCGCCAGACCACCTCGACCTGGCCGGTGGAATCGGCCAGCGCGCCGTATTTGGCGGAATTGGTCATCATCTCGTGGACGACCAGGGCCAGCGTCGCGAATGCCTTGGGATCAAGCGAGACGTCCGGTCCGTCGATCTTCACACGGTCTGCCCGTGCGCCGAGATACGCCCCGGACTCCGATTCGATCAACGTGCGCAACGCCACCGGCGCCCAGTTCAGGTTCGTGATCTGGTCATGGGCGCGGGCCAGCGCCTGGATGCGGCCACCCAGCACGCTGGCGAACTCTTCCACGCTATGGGCGGTATCCTTGCTCTGCGCCACCAGCGCGCGGACGAGGCTCAGGATGTTGCGGACCCGGTGATTGAGCTCAGCGATCATCAGCTCCTGCCGCTCCTGCGCCCCGCGGCGCTCGCGTGCAGCGAGGTCGGACAATTGCAGGATCACCTCCAGCAGCGTGACGCGCAGGCTTTCGGCGATGCGGATGTCGGCGGCCGACCACGGCTTCGACTGCCCTGCCACCGTCTGCTGCCAGAGCTCAAAGCTCTTGCGCGGCGTCAGGCGCGGGCCGTTCGGGCCCTCCTCGTAGACCTTGTCCGGGGCTCCCGCCCACGTTACCGAGCGCACCACCTCACGGCGGAAGAAGATCAGGCAGTCGCGCGGGGTGCGCGAGATCGGAATGGCGAGGAATCCGGCGGCGCGGTCGCGAAACACCTCGCCGGCCGCATAGAGCTTGGCGATCTCGGCGCTGGCGCAGATCCGGCCCGGCGAAGTCCGGTTGATGAAGGCGACGAGATCCTTCACCTCCGCCTCGGTCGGCGTCTCGCCGTCGAGCGTGATCTTGTTGTCGGACCACACCGCCACGCCGTCGCAGTCGATCATCTTGCGATAGTCCCGGACGAAATCGACAATGGCGCGACGGCTGTGCTCGTGCGTCGCCGCCGTCTCGATCAACCGTTCCTGGATTTTCTGGGCGCTGGCCTCGTAGCTGACGTCCACTTCGCGCTCGCGCCCCTCCACGATCCAGGAGAACATCTGGCCGAACAGCTCGGAGGCGGTGCGCTTCTCGAACGAGATGTAGCGCGGCGAATAATGGTGGCAGGCGAACAGACCCCACAGCTTGCC
This sequence comes from Bradyrhizobium sp. BR 10289, assembly GCF_019455385.1. Lineage (GTDB taxonomy): Bacteria > Pseudomonadota > Alphaproteobacteria > Rhizobiales > Xanthobacteraceae > Bradyrhizobium. The sequence goes on along the minus strand of NZ_JACOFR010000011.1, from coordinate 143,836 downwards.
TTCGCGCAGGATCGACACCGACATCGAGGCGCGGACCCCCATGTTGCGTAGATATTCGATATGGATCGGCGACACCGAGCGCAGCACGCTCATGGAGAGATCGAGCAATTCCGCATTGTGCGTGGCGGTCGACAGCAGGAGGGCGGGCTTTGAATCGATATCGGCAATGATGCGCAGCCAGTTGCGCTGATAGAGGATGCGGGCCTGCTTCGGGATGTCGGAGGCCGGATAGTGCAGGCCGAGAAACTTTTCCAGGCCGGCTTCGGCGGCTTCCGCGATCACCTCGCCCGATCCGTCCGGGTGGAATTGATAGACCATGACGCGGTCGAAGCCGGTCAGCACCTTGAGCTGGCGCGCCGCCTCGCGCGCAAGCTCGGTCATGCCGCGCGTCTTGCGGATGCGATCCAGCATCAGGCGCACGAGCTCGCCGGAATTGACGCCGGGCTCGCTGACGCTCGGCTCGGCCTCGATGACGAGATAAGCGCCGGAAAAATGGATCGAGAGATCGTAGAGCGGCTTGCCGGGTTGCAGCGCGACGCCGAACAGGCGTTCCGTCGCATCGGGGCCGCTGAGATGGTCGACGCGGCTGCGGATGGTCTCGACCGCGACTTCTGAAATGACCCGCGACAGCGGCTGCTGGAGCAAATCGGCAACATCGGTGCCGAGGAAACTGCCGACATTGTCCGAGGCCATGCAGATCGTGAAATCCGACAGCACGGTGATCAGGAAACCGAAAGGCTGCACGCTGCCGGGAATGTGAATCGGCTCGCGATCGCAATTGGTGAGATTGACGGCCTCGTTCATGCGCGGTCCGCCGCCTGCTCGAACGCCACGAAGGCGCGGCGCGCCGCCGCGATCGCCTCGTCCTCGTCACAAGCTTCTTCGCTTGCGAGCTTCGCCAGAAAACTCTGCCACAGCCGCTTGCCGCTGCCGTGGCGGAGATAGGCGGTCGCCTCGCTGATCCGTGGATCGGCAGCGCCCGCGACGGTCTTGAGCAGGAATTTCGCGCCCAGGCGGGAGCCCTCCAGCACGTACATCGTGCCCATCATGCCGCCGGGCGTCAGCGGCGGCACCGTCACCGCGGCGTACGCGTCTCTGCCGAGTTTTTCGAGGTCGGATGCGATCGCGCGACTTCGGGCCCGCTCCGGCCAATCCGGAAACATGTTGGCGACACCGGCCTCGACGAGAGCCGCTTCGAGCGGAAGCAATGCACCGGCGCTGGCCTGGAGAAAACGGCGATAGCCGGACAAGACCGTGAGATCGAACGACGACAATTGCGCATCAAGCTCCCGATGGGCCGCCGACGTCGCGTCTCTCAATCGTTCCCGGAGTCCGGAGAGGCTGTGGCCTACATGTATTGAAACGTCCAAAGCCCCAGCCAGCATGAAATTCCCGAACGCGCGCAAGGCCGGGGCGCGATTGCCCCGGAAGCGAGGAAACGCCGGAGGGAACCCAAAGGTTCCGCCGGGAACCGGAAAAGTCGAGGCGGGCAAGGGCCGCGCCTTAAAGGGTGCAGGGCGGGTATAGTGGGGTCCGGGTTCGCCCTTCGCCCGCCCCGGGACGACAGGGGAGAATGTGGCCGCGCCCTATCCTCTCACGCCTTCTGCGCGTCCATCACCTTGGCCACGGCCGGGCGGTCCGACATGCGCTTGAAGTGATCGGCGATCTTCGGCGTCGCGTTGATATCGACGCTGTCGCCTTCGAGCCATGTCGAGAGCGTGTAGAGATAGGGATCGCAGATCGTGAACTGATCGCCCATCACCCAGGGCCCTCTAAACATCTTCTGCTCCATCAGCTTGAAACAGTCGCCCATGGTCTGCGGGACCTTCGCCTTCATGTCGGCGAACGAGCTTTCCTGCGTCGCCCAGCGCGCGCCGCGCATCTTGTGGGCGTGGTTGATGTGCACGGTCGAGCAGAGATAGGAGTTGAACGACTGCGCCTGGGCGAAGTCGAAGGGATCGTCGAGCGGGGCGAGCTTCGCCTTGGGGAAGGTCTGGGCGAGATAGGCCAGCATCGCCGGGGTCTCGGTGAGGACGCCGCGGTCGGTCACCAGCGCCGGCACGCGGCCTTTCGGGTTGATGGCGAGATAGTCCGGGCTGTTCTGCTGGTTGTCCTTGAAGCTGAGCCGTTCGGCCGTGTAGTCGGCGCCGACCTCTTCCAGGGTGATGTAGGTGGCGAGCGCGCAGGTGCCGGTGGCGTAGTAGAGCTTGAGCATGTCGGACCTCATGGGAAAACTGGAAATTAACGGTATGTCCATCCGCCGTCCACCCCTGAGGGGACGGACAGCCTTCGTTTCCATCAAGCCCGCCGCGGCTGAAGCTTCCCCTCGATGTAGACGCTCACGATGGTGTCATCAGCCGGATAGAACTCGGGCGCCACGGCCGTAAGCTGGGCCTGGATGCACTTCCACGCACCATTCTCGAACAGGTACGTATCCGTGTACGTGGTCATGCCGGTGACGTCCTTGCCGTCGCGGCGGCGGACGTGCTTGTTGGTCGAACGCACCAGCGCGACGTCGCCGAGGACGGTAATGAGCTCATCGCGAACATCCCAATAGATGATGACTTTTGGGTCGAACGCGGTGGCCCAATAAGTCAGATATGTCGCGCGATCCCATCGCTGCCCGGTGGGCGTGATGTTGCTGAAGTCCGGATGCAGGAGCGCATCGTGCGAGGCGACATCGCGCGTGACGAAATTGTGGATGAAGCGGGCGTTCACGGCGCGCAATTGGTCGATCGTTTCCGCCGCGCGTAGACTATTCGTGGCTGACTGCATGTCCGTCTCCTTCGCTTGGTGAAGCCGCCAATTCGCGCGCCTTTGCGGCCGTGACATCGTCGGCCGGAAAGAAGCATTCGAGCTTGATCTGCTGCAACACCGCGTCGGTCGGCATCGCCAGCGTCGTGAAGGTGGAAAAGAACGCGAGACGATAGTCGCCCTTGGCGAGTTGCATCGTCATGACCGGCGACGACGCCGTATGGCCGGGGAGCCGCCATTCGGAAGGCAGGCCGGGATAGACCATGATCTCGTCGAGCAGTCGCGCGGCTGCGCGACTGCCTTGAGCGGCGTCGCGATGCAGGATCTGGATCAACTGGCCGGCGAATTCGGCCCAGTTGAGCATGAACTGCCGCAGGCCGCCCGGATGAAAAACCACATGCATGGCGTTATCGGCAACACGGGCATCCATCCGGTATGAATCCCGGAAGGGTCTCAGCAGGCGCACCGAGGCCTGATTGCGCATGCGCACGTCCCAGCGTCCGTCGATCACGATGCCCGGATACGGCTCCTGCTGCCGCAGCATGAATTCCAACGCGTGCCGCACCGGCTGCAGATTGTCCGCCGCCAGCCCCTTGTCGCCATAGGGCGGCACGAAGCCCGCCGCGACATGCAACGCATTCCGCTCCTCCAGCGGCAGGTCGAGCGCACTGCCGAGAAGCTGCACCATCTCCCGGCTCGGCTGCGACCGCCCAGTCTCCAGGAAGCACAGGTGCCTCGCAGAGACGTTGGCATCGGTCGCCAGCTCGATCTGGGTCAGGCGGCGCACGTTCCGCCAGTGCTTCAGCAGGCGGCTGAACTGGCCCGTGACGACGTCCTGCGAATGATGCTGCGGCTCGCTCATGGGGCGGCAATCTAGACCATCGCATCAGGAGGGCAATTACCTCCGATGTAAGTGACGATCCGACAAACCCCTGCGACAGCGCCGGGAACGCCGGCGCCTTCGCAGTTGCCCCCTGTGCGCCTCCATGTCATGACGCCCGGAAAGTAGGAGGGAGCGAGCATGACGGTTCTTATTGCGGGCGGCGGTATTGGCGGGCTGACGCTTGCGCTCAGCCTGAATCAAATCGGCGTGCCCGTGAAAGTGTTCGAGAGCGTCGCGGAGCTGAAGCCGCTCGGCGTCGGCATCAACGTGCTGCCGCATGCGGTGCGCGAGCTGATCGAGCTCGGGCTGATGGACAAGCTCGACGCCAGCGGCGTGCGCACGCGCGAGCTCGCCTATTTCTCCAAGCACGGCAAGCCGATCTGGAGCGAGCCGCGCGGGCTGGAGGCCGGCTACAAATGGCCGCAATTCTCGATCCATCGCGGCACGCTGCAGCAGATCCTGCTCGACACCGCGATCGAGCGGCTCGGCCGCGACAACATCCTGACCAGCCATCATCTGACCGGCTGGACCGAGACGGCGAGCGGCATCCGCGCTGACTTCATCGACAAGGCCACCGGCAAGGCCGTAGGGACTTACGACGGCGCGATCCTGATCGCCGCCGACGGAATCCATTCCGCCGCGCGGGAAAAGCTCTACCCGAACGAGGGACCGCCGATCTGGAACGGCCGCATCCTCTGGCGCGGCGTGACGCCGGCAAAAGCCTTCCTCACCGGCCGCACCATGATCATGGCCGGCCACGAGATCCTGAAATTCGTCTGCTATCCCATTTCGAAGGAGCCGGATGCGTCCGGCAACCACCTCATCAACTGGGTCGCCGAGCGCCACATGCCGCCGACCTATCAGTGGCGTCGCGAGGACTATAACCGCACCGCGCGGCTGGAAGAGTTTCTGCCCTGGTTCGAGAGCTGGCAGTTCGACTGGCTCGACGTGCCCGGCCTGATCAGGAACTGCCCGCACGCCTATGAATATCCGCTGGTCGACCGCGATCCGGTGGCGCAATGGACCTTCGGCAAGGTCACGCTGATGGGCGATGCCGCGCATCCGATGTACCCGATCGGCTCCAACGGCGCTTCGCAGGCGATCCTCGATGCCCGCACCATCACGCGCGAGATCCTGGCGCATGGCCCGACGCAGGCCGCGCTGGCCGCCTATGAGGCCGAGCGGCGGCCCGCGACCACCGACCTCGTCCTGCTCAACCGCAAGAACGGTCCCGAGCAGGTGATGCAGCTGGTCGAGGAGCGCGCCCCTGACGGCTACAAGCTGGTGACGGATGTGCTGTCGCAGAGAGAGCTGGAAGACATCGCGGCAAACTACAAGCGCGTTGCGGGATTCCAGGTCGAGGCGCTGAACGCGAAGCCGCCGATCGTCAGCAAGAACGCGCGGGCAAGGGTGTGAGTTTAGCTGATCACCGAGCCGCAGGCTCCACTTCACCTCGCCTCGCTTGCGGGGAGAGGTCGGGTCGGTCTTGCGATCCGGGCGAGGGGGTACAGGTTTCACGATCATCGTATGCGCGGAGAGAAGCCCCTCACCCCGCCCCTCTCAGCGCGAGCGAAGCTCGTCTCGGCCCCGTAAGAACGGGGCGAGGGAGCGAGAGGCCGGTGCCCGCCTTACTTCACCACCCGCGCCGCTTCCAGCAGCCGCTCGCTCGCACTGGCCGTCGCGAGCACCGTGCCGTCCTCCGCCATCAGCTTGGCCTCGACGAATGCGATGGTCTTGCCGAGCTGCGTGACCTTCGCCTCGCCAATGATCGGGCCAGGCTTGGCGGGGCTGAGGAAATTCACCGTCATGCTGATGGTCGTGGTGTAGAGCCGGCCCTCGCTCATCACCAGCACCGCCGGACCCATGGTGTCGTCGAGCATGGCCGAGAGCATGCCGCCCTGGATGAAGCCGGCGGGATTGCAGAACTCCGGCTTGCCTGCGAAGCCGAGCCTGATCCAGCCCTGCTCGGGGCGGGCATCGAGCAGGCGCCAGCCGAGCAGCTCGGCGCAGGGCGGCCTCTTGAAGTCGTCGAGCGCGGTCTTGACCATGGGGAGCCTCCGTTTGGTTCTTGCTACCGCTCGCCTGCTGACAGCCTCGTGTCAGCAGCCCCTCTGCGGGGCCACAGCCACAAGGCGAACCCGAAAAATCTTCGCGATTTTGTCGATCTGAGGCAGCCGTTAAGCCTGGTTCAACCATCCGTCTTCACGACCGATTCAATACGATCCAATTGGGCAATCGGCCGGTAAGCGGTTGGAAGTTACCACATGGCATGAGCGACGGTGACACCGGAGCCTTCCATGCGAGCCCTCTTGCAGCGTGCGGTCAACCGCCTGCACGCAATCGAAGATCATCTGACGGTAAGAACGCAGATCGCCGCGGCGGTCGCCGCCATGTCCATCGTGCTGGTGGGCACGCTGGCGGCTGGCGCCGCGCTCATCAGCTACAGAAACACCTCGACGCTCATCGAGAACAACCTCGCCGGGACCGCGGCGATGGTGTCTGGCCGGCTCGACCGCTTCATGGCGACGCGGCGGCAGGAGATGATGCTGTTTGCTGGGCTGCAACCGATGGAGCAGCTCTGGCAGGGCGATCCGGCGGCGTTGCGCAGCTCGCTCGAGGCGCTCCAGCATTCCTTCGATTTCGCCTGGATCGGTTTCGCCGATGTCGACGGCAACGTCGTTGCGTCGACCGGCGGCCTGCTGCAAGGCAAGTCCGTGGCGGCGCGCCCCTGGTTCAAGCAAGGTCTCGAGCGGGTCGCCGTCGGCGACGTGCACGAGGCTCTCCTGCTCGCCTCGCTGCTGACGCAACGCGCCAACAACGAACCGTATCGCTTCGTCGACATCGCCGTTCCGGTGCGCGACGCCTCGGGCAAGCTGCTCGGCGTGCTCGGCGGACATCTGGACTGGAATTGGGCGACCAGCCTGATCAAGGACGCCGAAGCTCGTGACGGCAACGCCGATGCAACGCTCTCGATCATCAGCAAGGGCGGCATGGTCCTGGTCGGGCCGCAGAAGGAAACCATCCGCTATGCCGGCGACGAGCTCGCCGATATCCTGAAAGCCGGCGATGGTACCTTCCGCGAAACCAGGGACGGGCAGCAGATGCTGACCGCGTTCCATGTCGGCAACGGCTTCCGCGACTATCAGGGCCTGAACTGGATCGTCACCGCGAGCCAGCCGGCGAGCGTGGCGCTCAAGGCCGCGATCGCCTCGGCAAAAACGATCCTGGCGATCGGCGCCGCGACCGCGCTGATCGCGCTGTCGCTGGCCGTGCTGGTCTCGCGCCGGATCGCCGCGCCGATCGTCGCCATCACACGCGAAGCGGACCGCATCGGCCGCGCCCACGGCCCGACCATGCTGGCGCGGCAGAGCGGCTCGGCCGAGGTGGTGCAGCTGTCGCGCGCGCTGCGCTCGCTGCTGCGTCGCATCGGCCTGGCCGAGGAACGCACCAAGGAAGCCGAGCTGCGCGCCACCGAAAACGCGATGCAGCTCCAGGAAGACATGCTGAAGCTGCGTCAGCTCGCCGACACCGATTTCATGACCGGCCTGATGAACCGCCGCTCGTTCCTGACCGTCGCCGACGACGCCGTCGCCTACTGCCGCCGCTACAAGCGCAACATGGCGACGCTGATGATCGACATCGACCATTTCAAGAAGATCAACGACACCCATGGCCATGCCGCCGGCGACGACGCCATCAAGCGCGTCGCCGAGATCGTCAGCCAGTCGATCCGGACCACCGACAAGGCGGCCCGTTTCGGCGGCGAGGAGTTCGTGGTGCTGCTGCGCGAGATCGACCAGGAGACCGCCGTGCTGCTCGCCGATCGAATCCGGACTGCGATCGAGAGTGCGACGGTGCGTCATGGCAATGTCATCATCCCCCTGACCGTCTCGGTTGGCCTCGCGCTGTTCGACGAGAGCGATCGCGACGTGCAGGACGTGATCGAGCGCGCCGACCAGGGCCTCTATGTCGCCAAGAAGACCGGCCGCAACCGCACCTTCCTGATGCCGGCGGAGGACGAGCGCGCGGCGCGCGCCGCTTGAGATTGCTAGTCCAGCGCGTGCGCGATCACCTTGCGCATGACATTGGGCAGCGCTTCGTCGGCCAGCGTCGCGATCGCCACCCAGCGCATGCCCTCAGGCGCGCGCGTGCGGGATTGCGCCTTCGCCGTGTAGACCACGAGTTCCAGCGGGAAATGCGTGAAGACGTGGGTGACGACGCCGACCTTCCGCTGCCAGCGCGACAGCCCCTTCAAGTCAGGTGCCTGCTGTTTTGCTGCCGCATCGTCTTGCCCGGCCAGCCAGTCCGAGCCGGGCACTTCGGTCATGCCACCGAGCAGGCCTTTCTCCGGCCGCGAGCGGACCAGCAGTTCGTCGCCGCGCGTGATGACGAAGGCGGCGCCACGCCGCAGCGTCCCGCTTTTTTTCGGCGCCTTGCGCGGAAAGGTCTCCTGCGTGCCCTGCGCGCGCGCCGTGCAATCCTCGCTGAATGGGCACAGCGCGCACGCCGGCTTCTTCGGCGTGCAGATCGAGGCGCCCAAATCCATAAGCGCCTGCGCGCTGTCGCCGGCGCGCGTATTCGCGAGCAGCGTCGCCGCCAATTGCTGGATCAGCGGCTTGGCCTGCGGCAGCTCGTCCTCGACGGCAAAGAGCCGCGACACGACGCGCTCGATATTGCCGTCGACCGGCATGGTGTGACGGTCGAACGCAATCGCCGCGATCGCCGCCGCGGTATAGGGACCGATCCCCGGCAGCGCGCGCAGCCCTTCCTCCGTGTCAGGAAACACGCCGCCATGCTCGCGCGTCACCGCAACCGCACAGGCATGGAGGTTGCGCGCCCGCGAGTAATAGCCGAGGCCGGCCCACATCCGCAGCACGTCGTCCTGCGAGGCATTTCCCAGCGCCGTGACATCGGGCCAGCGCGCGACGAATTTCTCGAAATAAGGCCCGACCGCCTTCACCGTGGTCTGCTGGAGCATGATCTCCGACAGCCAGACCCGGTAGGGATCCGAGGCCTCGCCGGGCGCGGCACGCCAAGGCAGCCGGCGACGGTGGCGGTCGTACCATTGGAGGAGCGCGATCGGCCGCGGCGAGGTCTCCGCCTGACCAGGTTCCGATTTCGCCTTCAGCGCGGATTTGGGGCTCATGCTTTCACTGTAACGATGTCGCGCAGATCCCTCCACGTCATGCCCGCGTTCGTCGCGGGCATCCACGTCTTTCTTCGTGGATCGCTCCGAAGTGCTATAAGGGCCCATGTCCAAATTCGGCCCCATCTTCAAACTTGGTCCGATCAGCGCCAAGCCGCTGTCGATCCTGCTCGACGACGTCTTTGCCGAGGCCTACGCCAAGCAGGGGTTTGCGGCGCGCGAGTTGGTGACGCGGTGGGCGCAGATTGCGGGGCCCGAGATCGCGGCCCATGCCGAGCCGCTCAAGATGCAATGGCCGCGCCCGGTCGAGGGCCAGCCGCAGGAGCCGGCGACGCTGGTGCTGCGGGTCGAAGGTCCCATGGCGCTGGAGATCCAGCACTCCGCCGACGTGATCCTGGAACGGGTTAACCGCTTCTTTGGCTGGAGCGCGGTCGGCAAGCTCGCCTTCCGCCAGGCCCCCCTGTCGCGGCCCCGCGCCCGGAAGCGGCCGGGCCCGCCGGACCCGAAGGCTGTCGCCAAGGTGGCGGAGAGCCTGGGCGACATCCAGGATGATGAACTGAAGGCGGCGCTGGCGCGGCTTGGGGCCGCCATCAAGCGAAATTGAGCCTCATTTTGCGGCCAATCTGGACCCGTCCCCACCGCGCGCCATTGCCTCAAACCACGTTTCAAGCTAGCGACAGGCCGCCCGGGAACCTCGCTACAGGCCTTTGGGCGAGATCACGCCAATTCGGGAGCCGACCTTGATCATCACCCGCCGCGCCTTCAACACGATGCTGTCGCTGACCGGGCTTGCCGCGCTCGCCGGGCTCTCGCCGCTGCGGTTCATTTCCGAGGCCTTCGCCCAATCCGCCGCCGACGTTGCCAAGCCGGTGTCGCTGCCCGACATGGCGCTCGGCCCGAACGATGCCGCCGTCACTATCACCGAATTCGCCTCGATGACCTGCCCGCACTGTGCGGCCTTCAACGAGCAGGTGTTCCCGAAGCTCAAGAAGGAATACATCGACACCGGCAAGATCCGTTACATCTTCCGCGAGTTCCCGCTCGACATCAAAGCCGCCGCCGGCTCGATGCTGTCGCGCTGCATCGCCAATGGCGACGCGCCGAAATATTTCGCCGTCACCGACATGCTGTTCCGCCAGCAGAGCGACTGGGTGATGAAGAACACCACCGAGACCCTGACGCGGATCGGCAAGCAGGCCGGCCTCACCCAGCAGCAGGTCGAGGCCTGCCTGAAGGACCAGGCGCTGCTCGACAAGATCGCCGCCGACCAGAAATACGCCAGCGACGTTCTCAAGGTCGATTCCACGCCGACGTTCTTCATCAACGGCGAGAAGATCAAGGGCGAGGCCTCGTTCGAGGAGTTCGCCAAGAAGATCAATCCGCTGCTGAAGAGCTGATTCGCGCGTCAAGATCCTGAATAGCATCTCGAAAGCCGTATCTTTCCCGGCATAAATCCCTTGGGAAAAGCGGCTTTCGCCGGTTGCCCTCGCGGCGCACCGCGGCCATTGTCCAGCCGCATGAGGCGCCTCGCGCGACTCGCCCCGGATAGCGACATTGCCTTTCATGGTATTGTCCCGGCAGGGGGATTCGCGCCTGCCAACAGAGATGCGTGCTTATGAAAATCACCCGCCTGCGCCTTCACGGCTTCAAGTCCTTCGTTGAGCCCACGGACTTCGTTATCGAGCCCGGCCTGACCGGCGTGGTCGGACCCAATGGTTGCGGCAAGTCGAATCTCGTCGAAGCGCTGCGCTGGGCGATGGGTGAAACCTCCTACAAGAGCTTGCGCGCCGCCGACATGGACGCGGTGATCTTCGCCGGCTCGGGCAACCGTCCCGCGCGCAACCACGCCGAAGTGACGATGACGATCGACAATGCCGATCGCACCGCCCCTGCGGCGATGAACGACAGCCAGATTCTCGAGATCTCCCGCCGCATCGAGCGCGAGGCGGGTTCGGTCTATCGCATCAACGGCCGCGACGTGCGCGCCCGCGACGTGCAGATCCTGTTCGCGGATGCCGCGACCGGCGCGCGCTCGCCCGCCCTCGTCCACCAGGGCAAGATCGGCGAGATCATCCAGGCCAAGCCCGAGCAGCGCCGCCGCGTGCTGGAAGACGCCGCCGGCGTTGCCGGTCTGCACGCCCGCCGTCACGAGGCCGAGTTGCGGCTGAAGGCCGCCGAAACCAACCTCACCCGCGTCGAGGACGTCATCGGCCAGCTCTCCGGGCAGATGGAGGGCCTGAAGAAGCAGGCCCGCCAGGCGGTGCGTTATCGCGAGGTCGCAGCCAAGGTCCGCAAGGCCGAGGCGACGCTGTTCCACCTGCGCTGGATCGGCGCCCATGCCGACGTCAACGAGTCCGGCCAGACTCATGATCTCGCCGTGCGCGAGATGGCGGAGCGCACCCAGCACCAGGCCGAAGCAGCCCGTATCCAGGCGATCCGCGCCGCCGAGATGCCGGCGCTGCGCGATGCCGAAGCGCGCGCCGCCGCCGGCCTCCAGCGCCTGACCAATGCCCGCGAGCAGCTCGACCGCGAGGAAGAGCGCGCCAAGGAGCGCGTCGCCGAGCTCGAGCGCCGTCTCGCGCAGTTCGAAGGCGACATTTCCCGCGCCCAGCAGCAGACCATGGACGCCGACGTGGCGCTGCAGCGGCTCGACACCGAAGACGCCGAGCTGAAGGAAGAGATCAAGTCGCGCGTCGAGAAGCGTTCCGGCGTCGACGAGCGTGTTGCGGAAGCCGAGGCGGTGCTGACCGAAACCGAGCAGCAATTCGCCGAGCTGACCACCGCGCTCGCCGACCTCACCGCCAAGCGCAACCAGCTAGAGGCCAACGTCCGCACCCACCGCGACAAGCTCGCGAGGCTCGACCAGGAGATCGCGAATGTCACCGCGGAAGAGCAGAAGCTCGCCGCCGAGACCGGCGGCTTTGGCGATCTCGACGAGCTGACCGCTGCCGTCGAGACCGCCGAGCAGACGCTGGCGGCATCGGAAGCCGCGGCGCAAGCGAGCGAAGCCGCCCATGTCGCGGCGCGTCAGACGCTGGAAGCCTCACGCTCGCCGCTGGTCGAAGCCGACAAGCGCGTGCAACGGCTCGATACCGAAGCGCGCACGATCTCGAAAATCGTCAACGGCGAGACCAAGAATCTGTGGCCGCCAATCATCGACGGCATCACTGTCGACAAGGGTTTCGAAAAGGCGATCGGCGCTGCGCTCGGCGACGATCTCGACGCGCCGATCGATCCCTCCGCGCCAATGCGGTGGACCAATGTGGGCGTCACCGACGGCGATCCGGAACTGCCGGAAGGCGTCACCCCGCTCGCCAATCACGTGCAGGCGCCGGCCGAACTGACGCGCCGCCTGGCGCAGATCGGTGTCGTGCCGCGCGAGCGCGGCGCCGAGCTGGTCTCGCAGCTCAAGACCGGCCAGCGGCTGGTCTCGCCCGAAGGCGACGTCTGGCGCTGGGACGGCTTCGTCGCCGCCGCGCACGCTCCGACCGGCGCCGCACGGCGCCTCGCCGAGCGTGCCCGTCTCGTCGACATCGAGAACGAGCTGGAGCAGGCCCGCATCGACGCGCAGATCAAGCGTCAGGCGCTGGAGAATGCCGAGTCCGAATTGCAGATGGCGGCCAGCACCGAAGGCGCCAGCCGCGAAGCGATGCGTGCCGCGCAGCGCGAGCTGAACGTCGCGCGCGAGCGCCACGCTGCTGCCGAGCGCGAGATCAGCCGCCACGCCGCCCGCAAGGCGACGCTGTCGGAAGCGCACAGCCGTCTTGCTGCCGATCGCGCCGAGGCCGAGGCTGCCTACGAATACGCCGAGGCCGGCATCAGCGAGCTGCCCTCGAGCGAGGACACCGAGACCCGTCTCGCCGCGGTCCGCAGCGACATCGAAAATCATCGCCGCATGGCCGCCCAGGTCCGCGCCGAGGCGCAGGCGCTGGCGCGCGAGGCGGAGCTCGCCGACCGCCGCGTCCAGGCGATCCTCGCTGAACGAACCGAGTGGGCGAACCGCAAGGAAAGCGCGGCCTCCCATATCGACACCATCCAGGCCCGCATCGCCGAGCTCACGATCGAGCGCAGCGAGCTCGAGAACGCACCGCAAGTGTTCGCCGAGAAGCGCAGCGCGCTGATCACCGAGATCGAATATGCCGAGAACGACCGCCGCATGGCTGCCGACGCGCTCGCCACCGCGGAGGCCGCGATGGCCGAGACCGACCGCGTCGCCAAGCTGACGCTCGAAGCGCTGTCGAGCTCGCGCGAGGCCACCGCCCGCGCCGAGGAGCGCATGGAAAGCGCACGGCGCCGTCTCGAGGACATCGAGCGCGAGATCCGCGACATGCTCGAGGTCGAGCCGCAGGCCGTCGCCGGCCTCGCCGAGATCGAGCCCGGCGCCGAGCTGCCGCCGCTGCACGACATCGAGGAAGACCTCGAAAAGATGCGCCGCGACCGCGAGCGCCTCGGCGCCGTCAATCTGCGCGCCGAAGAAGAGCTGCGCGAGGTCGAAACCCAGCACACCGGCCTCGTCACCGAGCGCGACGACCTGGTCGAGGCCATCAAGCGGCTGCGCCAGGGTATCCAGAGCCTCAACAAGGAAGCGCGCGAGCGCCTCTTGACCTCGTTCGAAGTCGTCAACAACCATTTCAAGCGCCTCTTCGTCGAGCTGTTCGGTGGCGGCGAGGCCGCGCTGCACCTGATCGAGAGCGACGATCCGCTGGAAGCCGGTCTCGAGATCATCGCAAAGCCGCCGGGCAAGAAGCCGCAGACGCTGTCGCTGCTCTCGGGCGGCGAGCAGGCGCTGACCGCGATGGCGCTGATCTTCGCGGTGTTCCTGACCAACCCGTCGCCGATCTGCGTGCTGGACGAAGTCGACGCGCCGCTCGACGACCACAACGTCGAGCGGTACTGCAACCTCCTGCACGAGATGACCAGCTCGACCGACACGCGCTTCATCATCATCACGCACAACCCGATCACGATGGCGCGCATGAACCGCCTGTTCGGCGTCACCATGGCCGAGCGCGGCGTCTCGCAACTGGTGTCGGTCAGCCTGTCCGAGGCGGTGGACATTCTCGACCAGAACGTGGCGTGAGCCAGCGCTCGCGCAACACCCATTGACGTCATCATCCGCGCAGGCGGATGATCCAGTACGCCGCAGCTTCTCGGTTTGACGGCACTGTCTCGGAATACTGGATGCCCCGCCTGCGCGGGGCATGACCGCGGATGATAATCGCTCCCACCCTCCCCGCTGAACTGAAGGCCGCCCTCGACGGCAAGCTCCAGGGCTTTTCGCGGACCGATGCGGCGCAGCGGTCGCAAAAGATCTCGACCACCTATCGCGCCGGAGGCGGTTCGACCACCATCAAGTCGGAAGCCGATGCGCTCGCCTATGCGCTGGCCCGGATGCCGGCCACTTACGCGGCCGTCGCCGCCAGCCTGAGCGCCTTCACCGAGATCGCGCCGGACTTCGCTCCGGAAACATTGCTCGACGTCGGCGCGGGCCCGGGCACGGCGAGCTGGGCCGCTGCCGAGGTGTTCTCCTCGCTGCACGATTTCACACTGCTTGATGCCAATGCCACGCTGAGCCGGCTCGCGCTCGAGCTGGCACGCGAGAGCACCCGTTTAGCCGATTGCCGCTATCTGCCCGGCGATGCCGCGACCAACCTCGCCGAAGCGTCGCAAGCCGATCTCGTGATCGCCAGCTACATCATCGGCGAGCTCGGCGAGGCGGAGCAGCGCAAGCTCGCGGAGACGATGTGGACGAAGGCGCGCCACGCGCTAGTCGTGATCGAACCCGGTACGCCCGCCGGCTATGCCCGCATCCTCGCGCTGCGCCAGCAACTGATCGGACTGGGCGCCTTCGTCGCTGCCCCCTGCCCACACGAAAAGCCCTGCCCGCTCATCGCACCCGACTGGTGCCATTTCAGCCAGCGCCTGCCGCGGTCGCAGGCGCACCGCCAGATCAAGGGCGCCGAAGTGCCGTTCGAGGACGAGCGCTTCATCTATGTCGCCCTGACCCGCGCGCCGCCCGCAACGCGCGCCGCCCGCGTGCTGGCGCCGCCGGATGTCGGCAAGGCCGAGATCGCGGCGAAGCTCTGCACCGAGGACGGTGTCGAGCTCGCTAAAGTGCCGAGGCGCGACAAGGCCGCCTATGCAAGCGCCCGCCGCTGGCGCTGGGGCGATGCCGTAATTGCCGAAAGTTAACGACTGTTCACTGCTTTTGCCTTGAACTTGGACGGTTCCTCATCCGACCAAGCCTTACCTCACCTCTGCGGCGGGGCTCTCGCTCTGCGCCAATTTGGTCTACCCTAGCGCCCGCCTTCTTCCCCCTTCAGGAGTTCTCCATGTCGACCGGCTGGATCGTTCTCGGCGTCATCG
This sequence comes from Bradyrhizobium sp. BR 10289, assembly GCF_019455385.1. Taxonomy (GTDB): domain Bacteria; phylum Pseudomonadota; class Alphaproteobacteria; order Rhizobiales; family Xanthobacteraceae; genus Bradyrhizobium. The sequence goes on along the minus strand of NZ_JACOFR010000011.1, from coordinate 128,687 downwards.
TCGTCCTCGTGTTCTTAGGCTTCAGCGCCTACAACCGGCTCGTCGCGCTGAGCCAGAGGGTCGGCCAGGCCTTTGCCGACATCGACGTGCAGCTCAAGCAGCGCCATGACCTGGTCCCGAACCTGGTCGAGACGGTGAAGGGCTACGCCTCGCATGAGCGCGGCACGCTCGACGACGTCATCAAGGCGCGCAACTCGGCGATCTCGGCGCAGGGCCCGGCGCAGGTGTCCGCCGCCGAGAACCAGCTGTCCGGCGCGCTCGGACGGCTGATCGCGCTGTCGGAGGCCTATCCGGACCTCAAGGCCAACGCCAACTTCCAGCAGCTCGCATCCGAGCTGTCCGACCTCGAGAACAAGATCGCGGCCAGCCGCCGCTTCTTCAACAATGCCGTCCAGGAATACAACACCGGCATCCAGCAGATGCCCGCCGCGCTGTTCGCCGGCATGTTCGGCTTCACCAGGAAGGACTTCTTCGATCTCGGCGCGAGCCGCACCGAGGTCGAGGCTGCGCCTCAGGTGAAGTTCTGATGTGAGCCGATAGGCCGGCAGGGCAGCGCGTCATGGCCGCGTATGGTCTCTACACGCACATCGCCTCGAACAAATTTCGTTCGATGCTGCTGCTCGCCGGCCTGTTCGCGCTGGTCTATGTGCTGGTCTATGCCGGCGCGCTGGTCGCCGAAGCCCTGATCGACAGCAACCGGACCGTCGCCTTCTACCTGAGCCATGCCTTCTATGACCTGAAAGTTGCCGCACCGGTTGCGACGATCGTGGCGGCGGCCTGGATCGTGATCGCCTATTTCTTCCACCAGTCGATGATCGACGCGGTGACCGGCGGCCACGACGTCACCCGCCAGGAGGAGCCGCGGCTCTATAATCTGCTGGAAAACCTCTGCATCTCGCGCGGCATCACCATGCCTAAGCTGAAGATCATGGAGAGCCCGGCGCTGAATGCGTTCGCGACCGGCCTCAACCCGCGGCAATACTCCGTCACCGTCACCACCGGTCTCCTCAATGCGCTGGATGACAGGGAGATCGAGGCGGTGCTGGGCCACGAGCTGACCCACATCAAGAACGGCGACGTCCAGCTGATGGTGGTCGCCGTCATCATCGCCGGCGTGGTCGGCTTCTTCGGCGAATTGTTCTTCCGCCTGTTCACCAATTTCAGCTGGAGCTCGGGCGGCGGGTCGTGGTCATCTGGCTCCTCGTCCTCGTCGCGGTCGTCCTCGTCGTCGAACGACAGCAAGAGCTCCGGCGGCGGCGCAGTGATCGTCATCATCATCGCGGTCGTGCTGATCGTGGTGGCCTGGCTGATGTCGCAGGTGGTGAAGCTGGCGCTGTCGCGCTCGCGCGAATATCTCGCCGACGCCGGCTCGGTCGAGCTGACCAAGGATCCCGACGCCATGATCTCGGCGCTGCGCAAGATCGAGAATCGCGGCGAGCTGCCGGGCGCAACCTCGGCGGTGATGGAGCTGTGCGTCGACAATCCGCGTGAGGGCTTTGCCGATCTGTTCGCAACCCACCCCTCGGTGCAGTCCCGCGTCGATGCGCTGGTCAAGTTCGCCGGCGGCCACGACCCCGGCCCGCTGCCCGACCCCACCGACGAACCTGAGGCGGAACAACCCGAGGCACAGGCCGCCCCGCAGGACGCTCCGCCGCCGGTGCCGCATGGCCCGTGGGGCGATGCGGGCAACCCGGCCACGCCGCCGCCCGTGCCCGCGTCCAGCCCCTCAGGAACCCCGGCCGGAAATCCCATAGGAAGCCCAATGGGACCGTGGGGCCGCCACTGAGCCGCGCGTTTGGCGACAATTTGCGGTGGGGTTTCACAACGGTCGGGAAAAACCTCGGGAATTGCCGCGCCCCAGGCCGGCGGAATTGAATTCTCCCTTGTTTCTGCCATGTTCGCGCCCAACAGCAGACTCGGGACGTCCTTTGGGACATCGATCTGGGGCCCGGCCGATTGCGACCTCGCGATCGGGGGCGCGCGTTAGGGGACAGCAATGGCAAAGCCGGCAGTGGTTGTGGTGGGCGCGGACAAAGGCGGGGTCGGCAAGACCACGGTATCGCGCACCCTGCTCGATTATTTCTCAGCCAACAACGTGCCGACGCGCGCCTTCGACACCGAATCGCCGCGCGGAACGCTGAAGCGCTTCCACCCCGACATCACCGAGATCGTCGACATGACGACCACGGCCGACCAGATGAAGATTTTCGACACGCTCAACGCGGTCAGTCCCTCGGTCACCGTCATCGACGTGCGCGCCGGCCTGCTCTCGCCGGCACTGGCTTCGCTGCGGGACATCGGCTTCCTCGACGCCGCCAAGGCCGGCCAGATCACCTTCGCGGTGTTCCACATCCTGGGACCCTCGATCGCCTCGCTGGAGGAGATCGCCGAGACCGCCGGCTTCATGGGCGGCGCGAAATATTTCCTGGTGAAGAACTTCATCAACGACACCCAGTTCTTCCAGTGGGACCAGGCGACCTACAATTCCTATTTCCACCGCATCAAGGACGCGACCGAGCTGACCATCCCCAAGCTCAACGAGATGGCCTATGAGCAGGTCGAGGTGTCCTCCGTTCCATTCCTGAAATTCGTCGCCAACAAGGGCATCAACGACGAGGCCGCGAATTATTCGTTCGTGCTGCGCGGCTATGTCCGGCACTGGCTGGCCAACGTCTGGAGCGAGTTCGACCGGATCCGCCTGACCGACATCGTCGGCTCGAAGCCGGTGACCCGCAACAGCGAAAAATAGTTGCGCCACCCGGGCGGATACGGCTGGATTGGGGCGGCCAGTTCGCTCACATAATGGCCCGCAATGCCCGCGACACCCGTCTACATCATCTGCTCGCCCCGCCCGCAGGTCGGCAAGACCCTGCTGGCGCGGCTATTGAGCGAATTCCTGCTGCTCAAGAACGGCAACGTCGCGGCCTTTGACGTCAATCTGAAGGAGCCGTCGCTGCTAGACTATCTGCCGAAGATCACGGAAACCGCCGACGTGATCGACACCTATGGCAAGATGCAGCTGATGGACCGCGTCATTATCGACGACGGCCTCGCCAAGGTGATCGACCTCGGATTCCACGCCTTCGACGAGTTCTTCAAGATGACGGACGAGATCGGCCTGCTGAAGGAAGCGGCACGCCGCCACGTCGCGCCCATGATCATGTTCGTGGCCGACACCGACCGCGTCTCGGCCCGCGCCTACCAGATGCTGCGGGAGCAGATTCCGCGGATGAACCTGATCACGGTGGACAACGAATATGTCGTCCGCGGCGAGCTGCCGGCCGCGATGGAAGCCGGCCGTCTGTTCCGCCTGCCCGCCCTGCCCGGCTTCCTGAAGACCTATATCGACCGGCTCAGCTTCTCCTTCACCGGCTATCTGCGCCAAGAGAAAGACGCCTCGACCGAGCTACACCAATGGACCCGGCGAAACTATCTCGCGTTCCGGGAGCTGGAGCTCAGCCTGATCCTGCAGCGGTCGTAAAGTGCCCGGCCGGCGAACTCGGTGTTCACCTCTCCCCAGCGGGGAGAGGTCAGATTGCGCCGGGCGATGCGGAGCATCGTCCCGAGCAATCCGGGTGAGGGGTCGCGGCAACCAGTGAGACCAGAGCCCCCTCACCCGGATCGCATCTGCGATGCGATCCGACCTCTCCCGAAGGGAGAGGTGAACCGAGGCCGCGACCGACGACAATCCAAACAAAATGAGCCCGGGCGATATCTTCCGCCCCTGCCCTTCAGTGCCCTTCGAACGTCATCAGCGTGCGCACCGGGACATCCATGGCGCGCAGCTTGGCGGCGCCGCCGAGCTCGGGCAAATCGATGATGAAGCAGGCGGCGACGACGTTGGCGCCGATCTGGCGCAGCAGCTTTACAGCGCCCTCCGCGGTGCCGCCGGTGGCGATGAGGTCGTCGACCAGGATGACGCGTTCGCCGGGCGCAATGGCGTCGACATGCATCTCCATCTCGTCGATGCCGTATTCGAGCGAGTAGGCGATGCGCACGGTGGTGTGCGGCAGCTTGCCTTTCTTGCGGATCGGCACGAAGCCGGCCGAGAGCTGATGCGCAACCGCCCCGCCAATGATGAATCCGCGCGCTTCCATGCCGGCGACCTTGTCGATCTTGTTGCCGGCCCAGGGATTGACGAGCTCGTCGACCGCGCGGCGGAAGGCGCGCGCGTCGGCGAGCAGGGTCGTGATGTCGCGAAACATGATCCCCGGCTTGGGATAGTCAGGGATGGTGCGGACGCTCGCCTTGATGTCGTGGTCAAAGGTCATTGGTGCCTCTCAATCAACACGCGCATCCAGCCGGAAGGCGTTCTCGACAATCTTCAAGCCGACCTCGTTGCCCAGCGACATCAGCGATTCCGGATGGAATTGCACGCCGGCGACCGGCAGCGTCTTGTGCTCGAGCGCCATGGCGACGCCGTCTTCGGTGCTGGCGGTAACGGACAGAACCTCGGGCATGCTGTCGCGCTCGACGAAGAGGGAGTGATAGCGGCCGATCACGATCTCGTTCGGCAGATTGCGCATCAGCCGTCCGCCGCGGACCTGCACCCGGGAGGGCCGTCCATGGGCGGGATGGGTGAGCTGGCCGAGTTCGCCGCCGAAATATTCGCCGATCGCCTGCACGCCGAGGCAGACGCCGAATACCGGCAGCTTCTTCTCCAGCGCCGCATCGATCGTCTTCTTGATCGCGAAATCTTCGGGCCGGCCGGGACCTGGTGACAGCACGAGAAGATCCCATGGCTTCTTGTCGAGCATGGTGAGCGCATGCACATAGCGGACCACGGTGACCTCGGCGCCGACCTGGCGGAAATAGTCGGCGAGCATGTGCACAAAACTGTCGTCGTGATCGATCAGCAGCACCTGCTTGCCCGAACCGGTCGCATCGGGGGCGAAGGTCGACAGCGGCTTCGGCGGATCGCCGCGCAGCGCCTGGAACAACGCGGCGGCCTTGACCTGGCATTCGCGGTCTTCCGCGGCGGGATCGGAATCGAACAGGCAGGTGGCGCCGACGCGCACTTCGGCCAGACCATCCTTCATGCGGATGGTACGGATGGTGAGGCCGGTATTGATGCTGCCGTCGAAGTTCACGGCGCCGATGGCGCCGGCATACCAGCGCCGCGGCGAGCGCTCGTGATCCTCGACGAATTGCATCGCCCAGAGTTTTGGCGCGCCTGTCACGGTGACGGCCCAGGCATGGGTGAGGAACGCATCGAGCGCGTCGAAGCCCGGGCGCAGCATGCCCTCGACATGGTCGACGGTGTGGAACAGCTTTGAGTAGGTCTCGATCTGACGGCGCGCCAGCACCTTGATGGTGCCGGGGACGCAGACGCGCGCCTTGTCGTTGCGATCAACGTCCGTGCACATGTTGAGCTCGAACTCGTCCTTTTCCGAGTTCAGGAGCTGGCGGATCTGCTCGGCATCGCCGATCGCATCGGTGCCGCGCGCGATCGTGCCGGAGATCGGGCAAGTCTCGACACGCCGCCCGTCGGAGCGCACGAACATCTCCGGCGAGGCCGAGACGAGGAATTCGCCCTCGCCGAGATTCATCAGCGCGCCGTAGGGCGACGGGTTGATGACGCAGAGGCGCTGGAACACTTCGGCCGGGGAGCGATCGCAGGGCTCGGCGAACAGCTGCCCGGGAACGGCCTCAAAGAGATCGCCGCGGGCAAACGCTGCGCGGGCAGTTTCCACCGTGGCCTGATATTCGCCGGGCGCGTGATCTGCAAAGCCCTGGCGCGGGGTCTTCAGATACGGGCTCTCGGCGGTCTCGCGCGGCAGGCCTTCGGTCGATTTGCCCTTCCAGGCGAAGTCGTAAGTGAGCACCACGCCGCGGCCGGTGGCGCGGTCATAGGCCAGCAGGCGGTCGGGGACATAGAGCACGATGTCGCGCTGATCGGCCTCACGCGGGCGCTTCTGGACAAGGTCCTCGATCTGGAACACGAGGTCGTAGGCGAAGGCGCCGAACAGGCCGAGCAGCCCGTCATCATTGGCGGAGAAGGCGGCGACGATGTCGCGCACCAGCGACATCACGCTGGCGCGGCGCGTACGCTGATCTTCCTCGACCGGCGCATCGCCGCGGATGATATGACCGGCAAGGCGCGTGGTCGTCTTCTCGGAGATGACGACGCAGGGTTCGCGCAGGACATCGGCGAGGAAGGCAATCAGCACCTGCCCGCGACCGTTCAGCGCTTCCAGCCTGAAGCTAACGCCCGTGGTTTCGAGCTTGAGCGGCGGATCGGAGAAGCCGAGGTCGAAGCTCTCGTAGCGGCCGGGCACGGTCGTGCCGGAGGACAGCACCACGCCGCGGCGGCGGTCGAGCAGGTTGATGAGGTCGTCGAGCCGCTTGGCGCCGCCGGTGAACTGCTCCGCCACGCGCGTGATCGCGAGCCCTGCGCGGGTCACGTAATCGCTTCGGGCCGGGAGGGCAAAGACTGTCCTGTTCATGTCGTCCTCTTACGAAACTTGCCGAGGAAACGCCACACAGGACAAACGATCGGGCCGCCGCACTGTGCAGGCGACCTCAGACGATTTGGAAGAATAAATCGCACCGGCCACCTCTTAGGAGGTGCGCCACCAAAGACGGGCTGGGCGGACGGCGGTGCTCATGGCCGGATACTCACCATGGCGCGGGGACGACGTCAAGGGTGGGCGGGCCCTGCCTACCGGCTGGGCGGCGCATCCTCGAACTGGTCAATCGCAGGCGCCGCTGATTGCTCGATACGATGTAGCAGCGAAAGGATCTCGGTTTGCGCGGTGAGCGTCTTGTTCTCCAAAAGTGCGATATCGCTCTTAATCTCAGTCAGGTCCCGGCGCACTTCTGCGACGTCGCGCTCCAGACGTCCGAAGCGCTCGGTATGGCGAGCTTGGGTTTCGAGCACCAGGTCCATTTTCCGGTCGAGCGCACGCAGAAAGGCCAAGGTGTGACTTGCCACCTTGGCACCATCTTCATGCGGGTCCGGCTCGGCCATGGCTCCAGCTCCGTCCCACCGCGACAGAGTAGCGGAACGGCGCCAGTATAGTTGGTCTACACCGAGACGAAAAGCCGCTCGCGGGACACCTTGGGGCGCCCCTACCCCAAATGTTTCCGGAAAAACTCCGTCGCCCGGCCCCAGGCGAGCTCGGCGGCTTCGCGGTCGTGCACGGCCTGGCGCTGCTCGTTGACGAAAGCGTGTTCGGCGTCATAGCGGAACAGCTCGAGTGACTTGCCGGCGGCCTTCATGGCCTTCTCGAAATTGTTGACCAGTTCCGGCGTGCACCAATCGTCCTTGTTGGCGAAATGGGCCTGAAGCGGGATTTTGACGTCGGCGGGCTTGGCGGCCTGCTCCGGCGGGATGCCGTAGAACACGACGCCGGCGGTGAGCTCCGGCACATGCACCGCGCCGATGATGGTGACGGCGCCGCCGAGGCAGAAGCCGGTCAGCCCGACCTTGGCGCCGTTGCGCGACAGGTACTGCGCGGCGCCGCGCACGGTCTGCGTGGTGGCGTCCATGAAGTCGAGCGAGTTCATCTCTTTGCCGGCCGCGTCGGTGTCGTGATACGGCACCACCTTGCCCTTGTAGAGATCGGGCGCCAGCGCATCGAAGCCTGCGAGCGCAAATCGGTCGCACAGGCCCTTGATCTGGTCCGACAGGCCCCACCATTCCTGGATCACGACCACGCCCGGCGCATTGCCGCGGGCGGCGTTGGCGAGATAGCCCGAGGCGTCCTTGCCGTCCGGACGCTTGAAGCTGATGGCGGTTCCCATGGTGTCCTCCGACGATGTTGTGGGGAGCGGTTGGCGGTATTTTGGCCGCTGGGAGCGCGCGGCGCAATCCACACTCTCGTCATTCCGGGCGCGCGTAGCGCGAACCCGGAATGAGGACAACAAAAAAGCCCCTTGCGGGGCTTCTTCATTTTGGCTTGGCCGCTCAGTGGGAGTCGGCCCAGACCTTCTTCTTGGTGAAGTACATCAGGAAGGCGAAGATGATCAGGAACACGAACACCTGGAAGCCGAGGCGCTTGCGTGCCTCCATGTGCGGCTCGGCGGTCCACATCAGGAACGTGGTGACGTCCTTGGCGTATTGCGCGACCGTGGTCGGCGAGCCGTCGTCATAGGTCACCTGGCCGTCGCTAAGCGGCTTCGGCATCTTGATGGCGTGACCCGGGAAGTACTTGTTGTAGTACGAGCCCTCCGGGATGGTCACGCCTTCCGGCACGTGGTCGTCGAAGCCCTGGAGCACCGCCGCGACGTAGTCCGGACCCTGCTCCTGGTACTGGGTGAAGAAGTCGAAGATGAACCAGGGGAAGCCGCGGCCGTAGGAGCGCGCCTTGGTGATCAGCGACAAGTCCGGCGGCGCCGCGCCACCATTGGCCGCACGGGCGGCCTGCTCGTTCGGGAAGGGCGAGGGGAAATAGTCCGCCGGCCGGCCCGGACGTTCGAACATGTCACCGGCATCGTTCGGACCGTCCTTCACCTTGTAGTCGGAAGCAAACGCCGCCGCCTGCGCCACCGAATAGCCGGGACCGCCGGGCTCGGCGAGGTTGCGGAAGGCGACGTAGGACAGGCCATGGCAGTTGGCGCAGACCTCCTTGTAGACCTTCAGGCCGCGCTGGAGCGCACCGCGGTCGTACTTGCCGAACGGGCCCGAGAACGACCATTTGTTGCCCGGCGGCTTGTCGCTGCCTTCGGACGCCTTCGCGCTGTCGATCGAGCCCGCGAACAGCGAACCGGCAAGCGCCAGCACGATCGCGGTCGAGACCATCGGAGTCGACCGGCTGCCGGTCTTCGCCAAGACCGCATCCGAGATCGAGTTCGGCACCGGCCGCGGCGTCTCGATGCGAGAGAGCAGCGGCAGCACGATCAGGAAGTAGGCGAAGTAGCAGACCGTCAGCACCCGGCCGGCGATCACGTAGATGCCTTCCGGCGGCTGCGCACCGAGATAACCGAGCAGGATGCAGACCGCGACGAAGATCCAGAAGAACTGTTTGGCCAAGGGCCGGTACTTCGACGACTTCGTCTTTGCTGCATCCAGCCAGGGCAGGAAGCAGAGGATGATGATCGCCGAGAACATTGCGATGACGCCCGCGAGCTTGTTCGGGATCGAGCGCAGGATGGCGTAGAACGGCAGGTAATACCATTCCGGCACGATGTGCGGGGGTGTCACGCCCGGGTTCGCCGGGATGTAGTTGTCGGCGTCGCCGAGGTAGTTCGGCATGTAGAAGATGAACCAGGCGTAAAGCAGCATAAAGCAGGCGACGCCGAACATGTCCTTGATGGTCGCGTGCGGCGTGAACGGCACCGTGTCCTTTTCCGTCTTCGGCTCGACACCGTCAGGATTGTTCTGGCCGGCCACATGCAGCGCCCAGACGTGCAGCACGACGACGCCCGCAATCAGGAACGGCAGCAGATAGTGAAGCGAGAAGAAGCGGTTCAGCGTCGGGTTGCCGACCGAATAGCCGCCCCACAACAGCGTCACGATGCTCTCGCCGACATAGGGGATGGCAGAGAACAGATTGGTGATGACGGTGGCGCCCCAGAAGCTCATCTGGCCCCACGGCAGCACGTAGCCCATGAAGCCGGTCGCCATCATCAGCAAGTAGATGATGACGCCGAGGATCCAGAGCACCTCGCGCGGCTCCTTGTAGGAACCGTAATAGAGACCGCGCAGCATGTGGACGTAGACCGCGAAGAAGAACATCGACGCGCCGCAGGCGTGCATATTGCGCAGCAGCCAGCCGTAGTTCACGTCGCGGACGATCAGCTCGACCGACTTGAAGGCGAGATCGGCATGCGGCGTGTAGTGCATCGCCAGGATCACGCCGGTCAGGATCTGCATCCCCAGCATGAAGGAGAGGATGGCGCCGAAGGTCCACCAATAGTTCAGGTTACGCGGCGTGGGATAGACGACGAAAGAAGAGTGCATGAGGCCGAGGATCGGCAGGCGCCGCTCGAGCCATTGCAGGGCCGGGTTACTCGGCTGGAAGTCGGATGGTCCGCTCATGATGCGATCCTGAGGAAATAAAACGACGAGACGGCGCGAAGCTTCGGACGCGGGTCCGAAACTCAGCCGATCTGGATTTTGGTGTCAGAAACGAAAGTGTACGGCGGCACCGGCAGGTTCGCGGGCGCGGGCCCCTGGCGGATGCGGCCGGACGAATCGTACTGCGAACCATGGCAGGGGCAGAAGAACCCGTCGTAATTGCCTTCGTGGGCGATCGGGATGCAGCCGAGATGGGTGCAGATGCCGATCACGACCAACCATTGCTCGTGGCCGGACTTGACCCGGGCCTCGTCGCTCTGCGGATCGGGCAGGCTCGCCACGTTGACGGCGCGGGCCTCGTCGATCTGTTTCTTGGTGCGGTGACTGATGTAGATCGGCTTGCCGCGCCAGAACACCTTGATGTCCTGCCCCTCGGCGACCGGGCTGAGATCGACCTCGATCGGCGCACCGGCCGCGATGGTCGACGCATCAGGATTCATTTGGGAGATGAAGGGCCAGAGCGCAGCTGCGCCCCCTACTGCTGCAGCCGCCCCCGTTGCAACGAATAAGAAATCACGGCGTGTCGGATGGTCCGCCGAAGACGCTGTCGTCACGATTCCAACCCTTTCTTCTTATGCTGCCGGTGGAACCGCTCCAGGAGCCCCCAAGGTCCCCGGAACAGTGCTGCCAGCGCCCGCGGCCCCCCGCGGCGGCAGGACTTGGCTTGTCCCCACCAAAACAAGGCGAAAACAGCAGTCCAGAATCGTTCTATTGGCACCCTTGCCGGGCGAGCGCAAGCCCGCTAACGGCGTGCGGGCGTGCAATGCACGAATTCCGCGGCCAGCGATGTTTTATTGAGACATTTCCGGCCCGCCACCCATCCGATACAGCCCATGCAGATCGCGCTTTTCCAACCCGATATCGCCCAGAACACCGGCACGATTCTCAGGCTCTGCGCCTGTCTCGGCATCGCCGCCCATATCATCGAACCGGCGGGCTTCCCCGTCTCCGACCGCCTGTTCCGCCGGGCGGGAATGGATTACCTCGACCATGTCAACCTGACCCGCCACGATTCTTGGTCCAGGTTCGAGGAATGGCGCGCCGCACATGGCTACCGCCTGCTGCTGTTCACCACCAAGGCCGCCACCGATTACCGCGATTTTCATTACCAGAGGTCGGACATCCTGCTATTCGGGCGCGAGAGCGCGGGCGTCACCGACGCCGTGGTCGCGGCCGCTGATGCCCGGCTGGTGATCCCGATCCATCCGGGGCTGCGGTCGCTCAATGTCGCCATGACCGCGGCGATGGCCGCAGGCGAGGCGCTGCGACAGCTTCGGAACCCGCAAGCTTGAGATGTTGAGGAGAGGCCATTGAGTTACGCGGTCAAGGAGATCTTCCTGACCCTGCAAGGCGAGGGCGCCCATGCCGGGCGCGCGTCGGTGTTCTGCCGTTTCGCCGGCTGCAACCTCTGGAGTGGCCGCGAGGCCGACCGGCAGTCAGCAACCTGCAAATTCTGCGACACGGATTTCGTCGGGACCGACGGCACGCTCGGCGGACGCTACGCGTCGGCTGCGGAGCTTGCCGACACCATCGCCGCGCAATGGACCGCCTCGCCCCATAACCGCTATGCGGTGCTGACGGGCGGCGAGCCGCTGCTCCAGGTCGATACTGATCTGATCGGCGCGCTGCATGCGCGCGGCTTCGAGATCGGCGTCGAGACCAACGGCACGATCGAGGCGCCCGCAGGGCTCGACTGGATCTGCGTCAGCCCCAAGGGCGGCAGCGAGTTGGTCCAGCGCCACGGCCACGAGCTCAAGCTGGTCTACCCGCAGGCGCTTGCCGCCCCCGAGACGTTCGAGGGCCTCGCCTTCGAGCGCTTCTCGCTGCAACCGATGGACGGACCCGAGGTGACGGAGAACACCGCGCGCGCGATCGACTATTGCCTGCGCCATCCGCAATGGCGGCTCAGCGTGCAGACGCATAAATCGCTCGGCATCAGATAGGATTGGTTTTCGGACAGATGTGGGAATTGACGAAATCGTTCCGCTTCGAGGCGGCGCATTCGCTGTCGGGGACGACCTTTGGTGCCGCCAGTGAAGAAATCCACGGCCACTCCTTTCGCGCCGAGGTGACGGTGCGCGGCACGCCGGATCCCAAGACGGGCATGGTGGTCGATCTCGGCCTGCTCCAGCGCGCGATGGAGGAGGTGCGGCTGGCGCTGGACCACAAGTTCCTCAACAAGATCGAGGCACTGGGCACGCCGACGCTGGAAAACATCTCGCGCTTCGTCTGGGAGCGGCTCCAGCATATCGGTAAGCTCACCCGCGTCAGCATTCACCGCGACAGTTGCAACGAGAGCTGCACCTATTACGGTCCGCAGGGATGACGACATGACATCGGCAATTGACCCGACCGTAATCGAAGACCGCAAGGCCCGCGCCCGCAGCTGGTTCGAGAGCTTGCGCGATGACATCTGCGCGAGCTTCGAACGTCTGGAAGACGACGCTCCCGAACATCTCTATCCGGGCGAGGCCGGCCGCTTCAAGCGGACGCCCTGGCAGCGCACCGATCACTCAGGCGCGGCCGGCGGCGGCGGCGTGATGTCGATGATGCATGGCCGGCTGTTCGAGAAGGTCGGCGTGCACTGCTCGACCGTGCATGGCGAGTTCGCACCGGAGTTTCGCGCGCAGATTCCGGGCGCGGCCGAGGACCCGCGCTTCTGGGCCTCGGGCATCTCGCTGATCGCGCACATGCGCAATCCGCATGTGCCGGCGGTGCACATGAACACGCGCTTCGTCGTCACCACAAAGGCGTGGTTCGGCGGTGGCGCGGACCTGACGCCGGTGCTCGACCGCCGGCGTACGCAGGACGATGCCGACACGCTCGCCTTTCATGCCGCGATGAAGCAAGCCTGCGACCAGCCGGGCGGCGTTGCCGATTACGACAAATACAAAAAGTGGTGCGACGAGTATTTCTACCTGCCGCACCGGAAAGAGGCGCGCGGCATCGGCGGCATCTTCTACGACTGGCATGACAGCGGCGACTGGGACGCGGACCTTGCTTTCACGCAGGACGTCGGCCGCGCCTTCCTGAAGATCTATCCTGAACTCGTGCGGCGCAATTTCGCGAGCGCCTGGACCACTGAAGACCGCGAGGAGCAGCTGGTCCGGCGCGGGCGCTACGTCGAATTCAACCTGCTCTACGACCGCGGCACCATCTTCGGACTCAAGACCGGCGGCAATGTGGACTCCATCCTGTCGTCGCTGCCGCCGGAGGTGAAATGGCCATGAGCACTGCAATGAGGCCCCTTCCCCGCGCCATGCTGATCGACATGGACGACACCATCCTGTCGGCCTATGGCCGGCCGGAGATCGCCTGGAACACGATCGCCAACGAGTTCGCCGAGGAGCTCGCGCCGCTGCCGCCGGCGCAGGTCGCAACCGCCGTACTCGCCTATGCGCGGCAGTTCTGGTCGACCGCGGGCGCGGAGTGGCGCATGAAGCTCGGCGAGGCACGCCGGCTCACGGTGCGCGGCGGCTTTGCCGCGCTCGCGGCCCAAGGCCATCGCGCCCTCCCCGACGATCTCGCCGATCGGCTCGCCAATCGCTTCACCACCTATCGCGAGGAAGCGATCTTCGTCTTCCCCGGCGCGCATGATGCGATCGACGCGTTCAGGGCGCGCGGCGTCAAGCTCGCACTGGTGACCAACGGCGCCGCCGACATGCAGCGCGCCAAGGTCGAGCGCTTCGAGCTGACGCATCGCTTCGATCACATCCAGATCGAGGGCGAGCACGGTTTCGGCAAGCCCGAGGAGCGTGCCTATCTGCATGCGATGGAAGCGCTCGGCGTCACCGCGAAAGACACCTGGATGATTGGCGACAATCTGGAATGGGAAGTCGTGACGCCGCAGCGCCTCGGCATCTATGCGATCTGGCTCGACGCGCATGGCGAGGGCCTGCCGGAGGGATCGACCATCAAGCCCGACCGCATCATCCGCTCGCTGACCGAGCTGGTGCCGGGATAACCGGGGGGCTGCGGCGACCAAAATTCGAAAACAACCCCATGCACAGTAGCCACGCTGCTGCAAAATCAAACGACTGCGGATTTTTCGAAAAAAAGTTTGACACGTCGGGCAAAACAGGGGCATAATGCCATCATCGCCGCGTTCGGGACCAAAGAGCCCTTGCGTGCCCTTTCCCCACTCGAACCTTTGTCATCGGCATTTCGGTCTGTGCAGGCAGATATGCGCGGCGTATCCGCAGCCACGATCGGCATGTCATGACGGCCGGCCTTGCGGTCTGCGGCGATCATCGCGTGCATCGTCGCTGTAATTCGTACGCGTGGTTTCGATTCATGGCACGTTGCACAAGTGACCCGCCGACGCCTGAGACCACTCGCGCATCGCGACCAGATTGACTGCGTCGGTGAGGTACATCCCCACTGCGAGCCCGCGGTCGTAGCTTGCCCAGAAACGCGGAAGAATCTCGATGTTGCGTCCTCCCCGACCGATGATCCTGACGAGCCCGGCGGCTTCGGCGGATATCATGAGGTTGCGGACATGGGTTCGGGAGACGCCGAAACGGCTGGTGGCCTCGATATAGGGCACGACCGCGCTCGGGTCGCCGGCGTCCATCGCAGCCTTCAGCACCGCATTCTGGATCAAGGGGCCTGCGGCATGACTGAAGAACAGCATCGTGTCCGGCAGCGTCATCATGAGCCGGGCCGCCGCAGGATTGAAGGACGGAGATTTTCTGCAGTGAAGGAGATAAAAGTCCCGGTCGCGCGCGAGTATCGGGCCGTAGTCGTGATCCAGATACAAATTCGCAAGGGGCACGTAGTGAGCCACCAGCCATTCGATGTGATGCGCGCGCAGCCTGTCCGTGGTTGCCAGCAATCGGGCGCGGCCGTCTCCGGGCGCCCTGCGCAACTCGAGAAACCCGACCTCCCGCAACCGCGCGATCAGATGATCCACCTGCCGGTCGCTTGCGTATCCAAACAGGGCAAGCTCTCGCTTAAGGGCGCCGACGGTGAACCACGTCTCACGCCGGGAAGGGTCCTGCGCGGCTTCAAGGACTGCCGCACAGTGGAAGACGAAAAACCGCCCCGCTTCCAGTAGCAGCCGAACCAGAAACGGTTCGCCCTCGTACACTTTCAAGAAGCTTGTCAGATAGGCGTGCCGCGCCTCCGGCAAGCGGGGATGCCGCACGATCTCATCAAGCGTCAATCGCAGCCGGCCCCCGACAAGGCGCTCAAGTTCGTCCTGCTCCAAAGCCGCCCCCGGTCTTGATGCGGGGAACATATTAGGAGACGAGCAGCGATAGGCGCAATGTTTTCCATACAACCCTGAGTAGAAACCGCTAGGTTTTCCGCGATCGCTCAGGCGCGGCTGGTTCATTAAGGGCGAGCCAAGTCCAGGCGGCAGCGCAATATTTTGATTTTGCGACAGCCCGGCAGCGATGCTCTGTGACGTAACGCTTTTCGACAGAAATACTATCTTAAGTAGAAATTTTTGCGACGATATTCATATGGAGTCCATCGATCATGACCGACACCGATCAAGATGTCCTGCTCGCTCCCAAACTCGCAAACGTGAACAGTCAGGCGCCGGACCGCCCGAGCCTCGATGAGATTCATTCCCTCATCCAGCAGTTTGGGCCGCTTGTCCGGCTTCACCCTGACGAGAAATACCTGATGGACGAACCGGAGGCCTTATTGGCGACCGGCCAATGCGCCCTTGTAGCGGGCCTCGTCCAGAATGAAACGAGCTACGACGGGTTCACTCAGACCATCCTCTCATCCGAGGCGGTTTCGTCCGGCCGCACCCTGCTCGATGCGGTCGCGCGGGCCAAGCAGGGCCCGCAGGCGGGGAATCGCGCGTTTCGGTACTGGCTGAACATTCCGGACAGTCTCAAGCCGGGCAACATGGCGCGCGCAAAGGCGCAGGTCCGGGTGAAGGCGTGGGCGCAAGGAGGCATCGACCTGCAGTTCTGGTTCTTCTACGGGTTTAACGGCCCCGGCAAATTCCAGGTTAAATTCTCGCACCAGGAAGAGCCGCAACGTTACGAGCTGGACAGCATTGGCCGCCATTACGGCGACTGGGAGCACGTTACCATACGGCTCGCGCGTCCCCAGCCGTCGGCCCCGTGGCAGCTTCGCAACGTCTACCTGTCACGTCATGATTTCACGATCTGGGCGAACGTGCTCAGCCAGCTCCAAATTGTCGGCCAACACCCGGTCGTCTATGCGGCGCGAGATTCGCACGCGCACTATATCGATCCGGGATTGCATTTGTACGAGCGGCTCAGCAAAACGGACGCTGGCGTTACGACCGCTACGGTCGATGCTTACGATCTCACGGCAGACGGCGGTATCCAATTCGAAGCCTGGAAGCCCGAGCACTACGCGATCATCGCGTCGGATTTCGCGGAGCATGATGTCAGCTCCCCAGCGTGGGCCTCTTTCGATAGCCGATGGGGCCAATATGAAAAGCTGAGCTACACCTATCATCTGACCTTCGCCGGCGCGACCGTCTATTCGCATCCCTATGAAACGGTCGAATCCGGCCCGTCCGGTCCGCTGCAACACGACCCGGGCGGCGGGCTCGCAGCCGAATGGGCCAGCGACAATATGGGCCAGGGCTACGGCGCCTTGAGCTGGCTGGTCGGCGACATCGCGGGCGACGGCAAGTCCAAGATCATCCAACCCTGGGGCAACGGGTCAAGGCTCGGAATGATCGTCTATGGTGGCGACGGGTTCGGCGGTCTGACGCAGACCTGGGCAACCGACAACATGGATGACAACGGGCCGGGCGCGGTGACGTGGCTCGCGGCCGACATCGATGGCGACCGCAAGACGGAAATCATTCAGGGCTGGAGGAACGGATCGAGCCTCGGCTTCATCGTCTATGGCAGCGACGGCCGTGGCGGGCTGACGACATTGTGGGGCACCGGGGACATGGGACAGGGTCCCGGCGCGCTGACCTGGCTTCTCGCCGACGTCAATGGCGACGGCAAGCCGGAGATCGTGCAGCCCTGGGCGAACGGCTCGAGCCTCGGGCTCATCGTCTATGGCAGCGATGGCGGCAAAGGCTTGCGTTGTTTGTGGGGAACCTCGGACGTCGGCCAGGGCCCAGGCGCGGTCGCCTGGCTGGTCGGCGACTTCAACGGCGACGGCCGCGACGAGATCGTACAGGCCTGGGCAAACCACGACAGCCTCGGCTTCATCACGTACGGCAGCAAGGACAGCCAGGACAAAAACGAGCTGAAGGTCCTCTGGTCGACCGACAATATGCAGCAAGGACCGGGCGCCGTGACATGGCAGGCCGCCGACATCAACGGCGACGGCAAGACGGAGATCATCCAGGGCTGGGCCAACGGCTCGCAGCTCGGCTTCATCGTCTACGGTAGCGACGGTCGCGGCGGCCTCAAGGTGCTCTCGGCCACCGATCATACCGGCGACGAAGGTCCGGGTGCGGTCGCATGGCAGGTGGGCGATTTCTCCGGGTCGGGCAAGCCCGAGCTTCTCCAGCTGTGGGCCAATAACGGTTTCAACCTCGCCATGATCCTGTACGGCAGCGACGGCAAAGATGGTCTCACGAAGCTCTGGGGGAGCCCCGATCTGGGCGAGGGCCCCGGGGCACTTGCGTGGCTGCAGGGCCGCTTCAATGGACTCGACAATCAACTTGTGCAGGCCTGGAAGAGCGGCTCCAATCTGGGTTTGATCGCCTACAGCAAGTCGACCGAATAACTGAGCAAGCTCGAAGCGCGGCCAAGCAATTGTGGTCAATTGCGGTGACATGGTCACCGCAATTCCGCAGTTTCGGACGGCCCGCCGCGCGATTTTGCGACAACGTCCCTGCCTCACTCGACGTGAACTGCCTCACACGCCGCGATCGGGAAGTGCGGTATCCTTGCGCCATGGGGCGTGGAGTGAGTTGGAGGCAGCAATGGAGCAGGACCTTCCGAAGGACGCAGCGCGCACGCAACCTTCCCCCGAGGCTCCCGGCGTGTGGCAGAAGATCCAATCCTGGGACAGCCGCTTGTCGGTCACCAAGGGATTGACGGCCGTCACTTTGCTGACCGGCTTCCTGGGCGGATACTTCCAATATCTGAATTCCTACGAGCAGAAGGTCGGCGAGCAGGCCAAGGCCGACATGCAGAAGGCCACGGAGACCTTCATCGAGATTTCAAACGCGTTCGCCGAGGTCCAGATGCTGCAGGAGAGCATTCCGCCCGAGCGGTTCGGCGCGATGAAGGCGCAGGCAAGTCCGGCCTTCATCCCCGTGGACACCAAGACGCTCGAACCGTTCGCGGATTATTGGAAGGCGCGAACGGCCTTGCGGCGGAACGGCGCCATCTTCGCCCGCAAGGCGGAGATCTACATCGATTGGCCCAGCGACATGGACCGCGATGCGGCGGCCGAGCACACGCTCGATCAGGATCCCCTGACCGCCACGTTGCTCACGAAGTACAATTTCGATTGCGAATCCGAAGCCAATCTTCCGCAGTTCAAGGGCGCGGCCTACAACGGAAGCGATCTCGGACGCCCCACCGAAGAGCTCTGCAACGACCCGGGCGCCGACGGGCCGAAGGCCTATGTCGCCCTCTGTGCCCGGCTGCCGGGCGGGGCCGTCGATCCCCTGCAGAAGGTCGTCGCGCTCAACTGGTGGAGCACCAAGCACCATGTTCTGGTGATGAACCATTGCTTCGAGGCGCTGCGCGGCCAGCCCGGTGCGCTGGCATCGAGCAGCGATGTGCCCGGCGATCGCAAGCCAGACGCCGTGAAGCCGCCGCTCAGCAGCGAGCAGAGGCTGCAATTTCAGGCTCGCCGGCTCGACGCATTCATGACGCTGACCATGGCGCAGCTCGACCGCATCAGGGTGCGCTACCGGCCGACCGGCTTCGTCTGCCACGTTCCCGTGGTGCGCGACGCCATCGGCTATTTCAGCAACGAGTGCCTGCCGATCCAGCCGGCCAAAAGCGAACGTGGCTGAGCGAACATAGCCGGGACTTGCCGCGCCCAAGTGGCGGTGAAAGCACCTCTCGCCGCACGCCGGGCTCGCGTGATCGGGGTGTCATGACCGCCTGCTAGCCTCCTCCGGATCGATCAACTGGAAGGACCATCCATGGAATTGAAAGCCGGCGATATCGTCATGCTGAAATCCGGCGGCCAGCCGCTCACCGTCGCAGAGGTCAAAGGCGACGACATTTTGTGCCTCTGGATGGGCATGGAAGGCGATCTCTTCCGCGAGACGCTGCCGCTGGCCACGCTGGTGCAGGTGGAAGAGGATGAGGATGAGGATGAGGATGAGGACGACGAAGACGAGGATGAAGACGACGAGTAGGCAGGCCGACGGCCGCATCCTCGTCAGATGGGAGTGTTCGGGTCCGGTCCTCCTGACGTGCGCTGCTCTGCCGCCAACGGCGTAGCAGCGGACGTCGATGTCGCGGAAAGAACAAAAGCTGACACCGGGAAGGTGGAACATTCGCCGGTTTGGCGGAGGTTTCCTACCATGAAATGGTCAAGGGTTTGCCTTTCTCAAATCGATTTAGACGCCTGGATAAATTGAACGCAGCGAAAACGTCGGCGAGTTGATCCTGAGTTTCGCGCAAATGGCCCCAGCCCTCGTTATGCACGGAAACAAGAACGGCATCTGGAAAGGCGTGTGCAGCTTCCAAAGCATCTTCGCTCCCCATGGTCATGTGATAGCGGCCGCGAGGTTCGGCCGCCCCGGTATGCAGGATGACAACCTTCGGCGAAAACCTCCGCGCCACCTCAGCCGTGCCATCGAACCAGAGAGTATCACCCGTGATATAGACTAGGTCGCCGGGCGCCTCCGTTCCCAGAGCGAAGCCGACGACATCTCCGACGTCGATACCGATGGGGCCATGGCGCGCGGGGGTGGCAGTCACGATCAATCTTTCGCGACCATCTCCTTCCAGATATCGAGTTTCGAAGGGATTGAAGCCAATTGCGTTTTGACCGAGGCGCTGCGCCCCCGCCCTGGTCGTATAAACCGCCTCGACCATCGGCAGCAGCGACCGGCCCGAGTTATCGAGATTGTCGAAATGATGATCGTGACTCAACAAGACCGCGTCCAGCTTGCCAATCTCGGCAATCGGGATGCTTGGCCCGTCAGTCTTGACATGCCTTACAGGGCTGTGCGGGCCTTGATACTGGCCGGGGGGATCGAAAGTGGGATCGGTGAGCAGGCGATAGCCACCGTACTCGATGAGCACGGTAGGGCCACCAATCAGTGTGAGAGTGATAGAACGAGGCATGGCGGGATTCTTCGTTGTTGAGGGCCATCGCAGATAAACCGCTGGCGCCCTGAGAGAAATCCACTATCCTTTCTCAATGGCTGATAAAAAACGCACAGCGCTGGATTGGGAGGATGTGCGGGTCTTCCTCGCGCTTGCTCGTCACGGCAGTTTGTCAGCTGCCGCCCGCGTGCTGTCGGTGAACCATGCGACGGTCTCCCGCCGCGTCCAATCATTGGAACGATCTTTAGGCGAGCGATTGATCGAGCGGCGTGTGGATGGTTACGTGCTCACTCCAGCAGGGACGCGCTTGCTGGGACCGGCGAACGAGATGGAGACGGCGGCGGCCAACCTGAGCCGTGGCGGGCGGGGCGACCAGCCTGTTGGGCTTGTGCGCGTCAATGCGCCGCCAAGTCTCTCACAGCTCTTTCTCGCGTCCCGTCTCGCTGGACTTTGTGAGAAGTATCCGGGGATCGACATCGATCTGGCGACCGACTTTCGAACGGTGAGCCTGGAGCGGCATGAAGCCGACATTGCCCTCCGCTTTGGACGCCCCCAGGATGGTGACGTTCTGGCCAAGCGGTTGCGGTCGATCGCGTTCGGGTTCTACGCTACTGCGGAATACCGGCGCCGCATCAAGGCCGGCGCAGATCCAACTTTCGTCGGATTTGATGAGGCGAACGCTCACTTGCCGGAAGCGCTTTGGCTGTCCAGACACTTCGCCCGCAACCGCATGTCATTTCGGACGAATAGTCAGTCTACTCAATCTGTCGCGGCTAGAGCGGGTGCAGGCATCGCGCTGCTGCCGCACTTCGTCGGCAAAATGGATGATAAACTCGTGGTCTGCGATCTTGAGCCCGAACCACCCGCACGTGAGCTCTGGCTGATCATCAGGCGACAAAATCGGGACAGTCTTCACATCAGAGCTGTTGCCGAGCATATCACTTTCGTTTTCGCCAATGAACCCGGCTTCTTTGAGAAGAAGCGATAGGCCGTGGGTCGGTTGGCGGCGACTCTTGCTTCAGCTCACGTCGTTGACGTTCAGATTGCTTGAGCTGTCGGACGGATCACTATCTCATTCACGTCGACATTGGCGGGCTGCTCCATTGCAAACGTGATGGCACGAGCCACGGCTTCGGCCGGTATCGCATTCTTGTAGATCGCGAGCATGCGGGCGCTGTCGGAGCCTGTCGTCTTGTATTGCATGCCGGTATCTACGGCGCCTGGCGTGATCAGGCTGGAGCGTATGGGGGTGTTCGCAAGTTCTGCTCTCATCCCCTCCGACAGGGCTCGAAGAGCAAACTTCGAGGCCGAATGCACAGCCCCTCCGGGCGAAAACACTTTCAATCCGTGGACCGAGCTCAGGTTAATGATATGCCCTCGCTGCTGCTCGAGGAACACAGGCAGAATGGCGGCGATCGCCCATAGGGCTCCCTTGATATTCAGGTCAATCGTCGTCTCCCATTCTTCCGTATTGGTCTCGCTCAAGGGACGGACGAACATTATTCCCGCGCAATTGATCAGCGCGTCCAGCGCGCCGTAATCGCGCAAGACGAGCTGAACGAGAGCTTTCACCTGGTCCTTGTTTGTGATGTCGACGGGGTAGGCGCGAGCAACACCACCCTTGTTCTGGATATTTCTCGCGACAATCTCAGCCTGCGCCTGATTTATATCGGCGACCGCGACCTTTACTCCTTTCGCCGCCAAGTCTTGCGCCGCTGCTGATCCGATTCCACCGGCCCCTCCAAGGATAAGGGCTACCGTGTCTATGATCCCGCTCATTCGCCGCTCCTCGTCACAACAAGCGAAAACGTAGTCGATGGCGGACCGAACTTGAATGCGCGTTTTTCAACCGCCACTGCGAACAAATGCACACATCGAAGCTGCGATTTCGTCTGCGCAGGATGGGTTGAGCCCCTGCGAGACCCCGTCGATGTCTCATTGCGAGGCTTTGATCCGTTCCGCTTCGCTCTACCCATCCTACGAGCTAAGGGCTGTTATCGGATGTCGGGCAGACACGCGCACACGCCCTGGCATTCCTGACGGAACACCGCCCCGATCCTGTCGTTGTGCTCTTCGTGCGCAAGTTCCTGAACTGGTTTTTCCGCAATCGCGAAAACGGCGCCATCACGGTCGCTCAGTGGCCCAATCCCGCCCTGTGGCTGGTGATCGCGGCGGCCGTTCTGCTCTGGATCTGGCCCTCGTCAGGCCGAGCCAGCGCCGCCCTTGCGGTTGTCGTCAAGGGCGGTCTTCTCGTCTGGGCCGCCGACGAGATCGTGCGCGGCGTAAATCCCTGGCGCCGCTGTCTCGGAGCAGCTGTCGCCGTCTACGAGCTCATGAGCCTTCTGACGTGACGCCGGGGCTTCATCCGCTGAAGAGTACCAGTGACACGAGGGCGCGCTTCGGGACGCACCGTCGAACCG
Source organism: Bradyrhizobium sp. BR 10289 (assembly GCF_019455385.1). Taxonomy (GTDB): domain Bacteria; phylum Pseudomonadota; class Alphaproteobacteria; order Rhizobiales; family Xanthobacteraceae; genus Bradyrhizobium. The sequence continues at coordinate 106,044 of NZ_JACOFR010000011.1, read as the reverse complement.
CTTGCGCTCACTTGCCGCCAGCGCCGCCGCCGGCCTGGCTGCCCATGTTGTTGGTGTTGCTTCCGCCGGCAGAGGGAGGCTGCGTGCCGTTGCTGCTGGCGGACTCGTTCTGCATGTTGGAGGCCTTCCCGGTGGTCATCCCCTTTGTCGCAGGGCCGCGCGAGGATTGACCGACATCGCCCTGACCGGATGCGCCCGGCGCGGGTTGGTTCGTCTGTGCGACGGCGCCCGTTGCCATGGCGATGATACAGGCTGATGCCAACAGGATCTTCTTCATGTGACGTCTCCCTGGTTTCTTCGTTGTTCAAGACAACGCGACATCGGGAGCGCGCGTTCCTTGAGCAGACTGCACTGATTTGCCGGAACCTCTGTAAATTAGGAACGTCCGCATCGACCCTTGATTGAACAGTCATCACCGCACGATGCGGAGACATCACAGTCGCGACACGTGATGAGGTTCACGGCGGACGCCTGATCGCGACCCCGTCAGACTGAGATTCCCTACGACACGGGAGAGAACAATGAACAAGCCAGACGATGCGAATGCCACACGACAGGTTGCGCCGAATGGTGTCGAGCCGGCGTTCTCGGAAGACGATCTCCAGCGCGAGCAGCTCGGACCACGCGGCGTGCCGGGCCAACCGGCCCCCACAAGGATGACCCCGCAGCGCGACAAGAAGACACCCAAGCAGGGCAAGTTCGACGGGCATACGGCCTGAGCAACCGGGCGTGCACCCGTCCGCCTCGCGCCGCCCGTTTCGATCACGCCGATTTGCGAAGCGGCAGCTTGTTCGGCTGCTGCCGCGCCGCGCGGCCCAAGGCGGCGATCGCTTCCATCTCGTCGACGAGGCTGGAGCGATCGATGTCGGCCTTCATGGCTTCGCCGATGAGACCGGCGGCCATCCTGAATTGCGGTTCTCCGATCAACCGGTTCACCGCCGCGGCGATGTCCGCCGCCGAGGCAGCTGCAGGCAGTTGAAGCCCCGCTCCCCTTGCGGCGACCCGTGCGGCGTTGGCGGCCTGATCGCGCCCCATCGGCAGAATGAGTTGCGGCAATCCGTTGAGGAGCGAACGCGTGGTGGTGCCGTGGCCGCCCTGCGATATCACCACGGAGACATCCTTCATGACGAGATCATGCGGCGCGCCGCGCACCAGATGCACGTTCTTCGGCGCCCTGAGATCGGCGATGTCCAGATTGGGACCCGCCGTTGCGATGGCATCGATCTCGACCGTTTCCATCGCGTCGATGATGCGCTGGAACATGTCGCGCTGGCCTTGCGCGCCTGTGCTGCATGCGATCAGCGCGCGCGGACGGCCCGAGCGGCCCGACCATGGCGCTCGCCATGCCTCGGCCTGGAGCGATCTCGACCAGCTCGGAACGTCGAGCAGCGGTCCGATATAAGTGAGATTGTCGGGCAGCGTATCGGCCTGAAAGTCGAACGCCTGACTGGTGGCGAGCAGGAGCCGGTTGGCGCGATCGAACAGATCGAACATATCAGCCAGCGCCGGAAGACCAAGATCGGCGCGAACACGGTTGAAATCCGGCAGGAACGCATTGATCGTCTCGGCCTGGCTGACATTGGCGGCGTCCACCTCGGCGCGCTCCTCCGCCGTTCTCGGCTGGCTCAAGGCGCTGGTGATCGGCGGCACTCCCGGCAGCGGCCGAAGGCTGACATGGGGGGACAGAAGCGCGAAGGGCACGCCGGATGCTTCGGCCCCGAGCGCGGCACCGAACAGCGTATCAAGCACCAGAACGGCATCGGTCGGCAGGCGGTCGATCTCGTCCCTGATATCGGCCGCATAGAGCGCGGCGGGATCGAAGAGGGCGCGGCGCAGAAAATCCTGGATATCCGAGACATCGACCGGGTCCGCCGCCGTTCCGGTCGGCGCGCGGCGCCACGTGACGAAGGCAAAGCCGGCGGCCTCGACCTCGGACCGCATCGCCGGATCCGCCATCACGCGGACGTGGTGTCCATGTCGATGCAGCCTCCGCGCCGCAGTGAGCATCGGGCTCAGATTGCCGAGGGTCCCCCACGACGCCAGCAGAAAATCATACGACATCTCAGAATCTCTCCATCGCCTGGCCGCGGATGCGCGGCGGTCCCGCCAAGGATGAAGCGCCGCGCGCTACCGAACGATGTCGCCATGGTTTGAGATGGTTACAGCCGTAGGCAGAAGACGACCGCCTGTGGGCACAAAGCGGCATGTGAGAAGATCGCTCATCACCTGCTCTGCCTGATGATGTCGACAGTTCCCTGGATGAAGGCCTGGAGCTTGCCGATGTCGCCTTCCGTCAGCTTGCCGCTGAAATCAGGCATGCCCCGGTCGCCGAATGGACCATGGAAGACGATGGTCCCGAGATTGGTGATCTCGTCCGCTCCGACATAGCCGAGATTGACGATGTTGCCGCCGTGGCCGATGCCGGGAACGCCGTGGCAGGCGATGCAGCCCGCCGTCATGTAGATCTCCGCGCCTTCCCTGATGTCTTTTGGATCGTACTTCACGCCCTGGAGCAGCGGTCCGGTCTGATCCTTGACGAAGGCCGGTAGCTTCGCCGTGCCGCCGAGCGCATAGGTATAGATCGTTCCCGGGTTCTGGTACGGGGTCTCGCGGTGTGTCAGGCCATAGGAGCCGCCCCAGCCGACCGCAATCGAGATATATTGCCTGTCATCGACCATGTAGGTCGCGGCCGCGGCGATCGCACCGGTGCCGGTCGGGATCTCCCACAGCCTGGAGCCGTTTGCGGCGTCATAGGCGACGAAGCGGCCATCCGCCGTGCCCTGGAAAACCAGATTGCCGGCGGTGGTCAGCGTGCCGCCATTCCACGGCGAGCTGTGCTCGACGCGCCAGACCTCCTTCTGATGCACCGGATCCCAGGCGAGCAGACGTCCAAACCGGGCCGATGTCGGCGACGGGTTGAAAGCGAAGCCGATATTCGCGCCCAGCAAGGCGCCGGGCTTGCCCGGTGTCACCGCATTCTGCTCGAATGATCTCTCCGGCGTCAGGTTGACCGGGATGTGCTGCGCCGGAAGGTAGACGAGGCCGGTGATGGGATTGAACGACATCGGCTGCCAGTTGTGAGCGCCGTCCGGTCCCGGAATGGACTCGTATCGATCGGAGTCGCGCGCAGCCGGCAACTCGATCGGCCGTCCGTCGGCGCCATATCCCGTCGCCCAGTTCACATCGACGAAGTTCTTCGCCGAGATGAACTTGCCGTTGGTGCGATCGATGACGAAGAAGAAGCCGTTCTTCGGCGCGTGCAGGATCACCTTGCGCGGCGCGCCGTCGATCTCGATGTCGGCGAGGATCATCGGCTGGGTCGAGGTATAGTCCCAATTGTCGCCGGGCGTCTCCTGGTAGTGCCAGACATACTGGCCCGTATCGGCGTTGAGCGCGACGATGGAGGCGAGATAAAGATTGTCGCCGCCGGACGGGCTGCGAAGCTTGCGATTCCACGGACCGCCATTGCCGGTGCCGACATAGACGAGGTTCAAATCGGGATCGAACGTGATCGTGTCCCACGGCGTGCCGCCGCCGCCATTGATCCAGTACCTGCCCGAGGGGTCCCAGGTCTTCGCCGCGGCTGCCATCGAGGCGTCCTCGAACGGCTTCGACGGATCGCCGGGCACGGTGAACCAGCGCCAGAGTTGATGGCCGGTCTCGCTGTCGTAGGCTGTCACATATCCACGCGCACCGTATTCGGCGCCGCTCTGGCCGATCACCACCTTGCCGTTGAAGACACGCGGCGCGCCGGTGATGGTGTAGGAATGCGCGTGATCGATCAGCGTGTCGGTTTCCCAGACCTTGGCCCCGGTCGCGGCATCGAGCGCGATCAGGCGGCCGTCATAGACGGCTTCGAAGACCCTGCCCTTGTAAAGCGCAAGGCCGCGGCTGACGGCGTCGCAGCAGCCACGATAGCCCTTCGACCGGTCGACGCCCGGATCGAAGGTCCAGATTTTCTGACCCGTCCGCGCGTCGATGGCATGGACCACGTTCCAGGGCGCCGACTGATACATGATGCCGCCGACGACGAGCGGGGTGGCCTCGATGCCGCGCGATGATTCCAGATTGTAGCTCCAGACCAGGCCGAGCTGATTGACGTTGCCGGCGTTGATCTGATCGAGCCTGCTGAACCGCGTCTCGGCGTAATCGAGGCCGACAGTCGGCCAATCCCGCGACGTTTTCGCATTGGCCTTGATGAAATCGCTGTCGACCCGCGCGATATCCGCCTTGATGCTGTCAGCGGTCGCGGTCTGTGCCCATGCGTGCAACGGGAAAGAAACACCCACGAGAACAAGAAGGCGAGCAAGATCGCGGCTGACCTTGCGGACCGCAATCCGGATCTTTAACTTTTCCTCAGGCCATTGGCATTCGGCGCTTGATCGTCCCATGGCTCACCTTCTTCCGTGCAGATCGAGACGGCGATGCGTGCGTCTGCTTCCGTTGGACATGACACGCCAAGCCTGGCCGGGCGGTGCTACCGAACCATTTCAGTCCCGGGATGCCCGATTGCAGTTGTAAGAAAGCGGATGCCGATGGCCGACGCGCCAATTGCGCTGAGCCGAAAGGCTGACTAGGAAGTTTGGATGAGCATCGAATCGTCTCAGAACTGGCCAGCCGCCGAGCCGCCGCCCTTTGTACCCGCGCCGCGTCGCCGATGGCCGTTCGCGCTCTTCGTGGCCGTCGTCCTTGCACTCGTCGGCGCCGGCGCTGCTTATGCCTGGATGAACCCGGGATTGTTTGGTCAGCTCACCGGACGCGAGGCAGGAGATGCCGACGGCAAAGCCAATGACAGCGCAGTCATGACGGACCTGCTCGCCGCGCAACAAAAAACGGCGGAAGACCTGGCGACGATCGACCGGACCATCGCCGACCAGCAGGAGCAGCTGAAGGCGATCATGAGCCAGCTTGCCGACCTCAATGCGAAAATCGACGCGCTGAAGAGCCCGGCCCCGCAGCCATCGGTCGCACCGGCTCCGCTGACGGCGCCGACTGCCGCGATGCCGCCGGCGCCTCCCGCCGCGCCCGCTCCGGCAGCGCGCGCCGTGCCGAAGCAAAAGAAGCCGCCGCACGTCACGGCCCCGAGCGGGCCGATCTCGGTCGGCGGAGCGCCGCTGAACGTGACGCCCGATACGACCGTGCGCTGAGCCGGGATCGTCAGGCGATCAGCGACCTCACCGCTGCCGAGATCATCACCAGCCCGCCCGTGATCACCGCGGCGTCGAGGATCGCGGTGTGGATGTGCACCGGCATCCGCTCGACGAAGGCTTTTGCGAGGAATGCGCCGGGGATGGCGATGCCGCCGATCAGCAGCGCGAAGGCGAGCACCTGCGCGGTGACGGCACCTGCAAGGCCGAACACGGAGATCTTGATCAGGCCGGTGCCGAGCGAGATCATCGCATCGGTCGCGATCACCGCGGCGCCTTCGAGGCCTGCGGCCATCAAGAGCGAGAGCAGGATCACGCCGGAGCCGGAGGTGCCGCCGACCAGCACGCCGTAGCCGACGGAGCCGGCGGCAAGACCGGTGTCGCCGATCTTGACCTGGCGACGCCGCAGCACGCGGCGCAGCGGCACGCTCAGGATCAGCATGGAGCCGATCACCAGCGCTGCGCCCGCGTTGGTGAGGCGCGTATAGCCGTAGGCGCCGAGCACGGTCGTCAGCGCGGCGCAGGCAAGCACGATCGCTGCGCGGCGGCGGTCGACATAACGGAGATAGGCGATCGCGCGGCTGCAATTGGTGAACATCGCAGAGATCGCGATGATCGGCACCACCGGCTCGGCGCCGACCAGCGGCACGAGGACCAGCGGCATCAAGGCGCCGGTGCCGTAGCCGGCGAGACCACCGATGATCGAAGCAAACAACGCCATCATTGCTACCAGCAGGAGCTGGAAAATCGAGATGTCGGCGAAGCCTGAGACGATGGTCAATTTCTCTCGTCGCGGTTGATGCGGGCCGCAGCTTGATCGGCGATGGCAGCGAGTGCGGCTTCCTCTAGGGGAAAATCCGCCGCAAGCCAAGCGTCTTCGGTGCGTGTCAACACATGTCCGGCTTCACATTTTTTCGAGCAGCCGGCCGCCGGATGGAGCGCCGTCTTCGGTGGCCCCGCGCGAGTCAAAACCGGAAGTTCATTCCCATACGAGCGATGTCGTAAGCGTTGCTGAACCTGACATTGACAAAGCCATTGCCGGTCGCCGGGCCCTGCACCGTCAGCTTCACGTTCTGGTGGCCGAGGTCGATGTGCAGATATTCGGCCTTGATGGTGACGTTCGGCAGCACCGCGTATTCGAGGCCGCCGCCGGCCGCCCAGCCGGCTGACGTTTGTGACGAGGCTCCCGCGAGGCAGGTCGTGAAGCCAGGACAGATGATCCTCGTGACGAAGCCGCCGTCGATACTCCACCCCAGCGGACCAATGATGGAGATGGCGGCCTGTGCCTTCGTTCCACCATAGGCGAGGCCGCCCGTGCCGAACGCGAGCAGGCGGTCGGTCAGCAAATAGCCGATCCGGCCGCGCAGCGTGCCGTACCAGTCGAGTTGATGGGAAGATGCCGCCGACAGGGTGACGCCGCCCCCATCGGGCGCCCTGAACAGACTATCGCCCTTGACGTTGGCGTATTGCAGGTCCGCTTCGAAACCCGCGACCCATCTGCGCTCGATCTGCCAATTGTAGCCGATCTGTCCGCCGCCTGTGAAGCCGGACGTGTGAAGAGATTGCCGGTAGGCCGGATGATTCACGGCCGCCTCTTCGCTCGCCTGCAGCGAACTCATCGCCAGATCATCGCTGAACACGGTGCCCGCGCCGCCGCCGAGACCCGTCACCGGATCGGCGAAGTAATCGCCGGTGTAAGCCGCGCTCTTGTGTTGCCAGCCGTAGCCGGCATTCACGCCACCGTACCATCCGGTCCAGCCATAGAGGGGGACTGGCTCGGCAGCCGATGCGTACGACAGCATCATGCCTGAAACGACAACAGCGGCCGCGATCAATTTTCTCATGTTCAAGAATTCCCAATAAGTCCGTCGCTCGGAATGACTATCGAGCTGCGCTTGGGTCGTCTTGTCCACGAAGGTGCTGGGCTTGATCGAGACGGTACGGCACAGGGATCGCTGGCGGATGTGATTTCGGCGCAACGGTCGGCAGCCGAAAACTTGACCTATCCAGCACTGAACTTGACCTGGAATGCACGGCGGACCGCTTTTGCATCAGATCAGCGGGTGCGTGGGCGGATGCCTTTCACGTGGCCTCATGATACCAATGGAACCGGCACGCGAGCATTATGGACGGATATGCCGAAGGTAGAATTTTCATCGGACCAGCTTCCATCCCATCTGAATGATAAGGCCCGCTTCCGCCTGTGGCATGACATCTGGATGGAGCAACTCGGCAAGGCGGAGATGAAGCACGCCGAGGACAGGCCATTCTATACCGCGTCGAAGAATGTCCTGCTTGGCGAATTGAGCGTCGGCCGGTTTGCCACGACGACCGGCCACTACGTGCGCACGCGCAAGCACGTGGCCCATGATCGCGACGACATTTTCGTGGGCTTTTATCGCAGCCCCCAGCCGCAATTATGGACGGTGGGCGACCAGGGGTTCGAGCTGAAACCGGGAAGCGTCGTCGCCTTCAACATCGCCCAGCCGGTCTCGAGCTTTACCAACGGTCTCACGGCGTGGAATTTGGCCTCCATACCTCGTGCGCAAATTCTGAAACTCGTTCCGCATGCCGATCATCGTGCGGCCATGTTGCTCGACCCCGCGAATCCGGCGGTCCGGCATCTCGAGCGCACCATCAATTTTCTGCTTGAAGCCGATGAAATCTGCGAAGACCCGGAGTTGATGCGGCGCGCCCAGGCCACGCTCGGAGACCTGATCGTGCTGGCGCTCGGCGCGCGCGGGGAAGTCGCGGAGATCGCGGCGGAACGCGGCTTGCGCGCCGCGCGGCAGCGCGAACTGATCGCGATCATCGAGAAGCGCTTCGCCGAACCGTCCCTGTCGATCACGGCCATAGCGGATGGCCTCAAGCTGTCGCGCCGCTATGTGAGCGATCTGCTGCTCGAAAGCGGCGCGACATTCTCCGAGCGCGTCCTCGAGCTGCGCCTGCAGAAGGCGCGGGCCATGCTGACGGATGTTCGCTACGACGGCACGAAGGTGAGTGACATCGCCTTTGCCTGCGGCTTCAATGAAGTGACTTACTTCAATCGCCGCTTCCGCGATCACTTCGGCTGCTCACCGACGCAATATCGAATGGGAACGAACCACGGCGATGGTCGATCTTTCTGATCGCGCGTGATGCGTGCCGCAGTTTGATCTGCGATGGAAGCGAGCGCCGCACGCGACAGCGCGACGAATGCCTGCGCTTTCCGCACGCACCCAGCCCAGCAAGACGCACTCGCGACAACGCTCTGCGCCAAGCCGGTAGAGCTCGCCCACGCGGGGTTCGACAATTTCTCGGGACAGGGCCCGGAAGCGATGGTTCAAATCATGGCGCGAGCGATGCCACGTAAGCGGCCAGCGCGATCATGTCGTTCACGGACAATTTTTCCACCGTCGGTTTCATCAAGGCGCTCGCGCTTGCCGCGCGGCCTCCGTTCTGAAACTCATAGAGCTGTCGCACGATGTAGGTCGGCGAACGACCCGCAATCGAGGGAATATCGCCAGTGCCTCGGAGATCCGGACCGTGGCAGCCGGCGCAAGCAACGGTCGTGCCCGATCCGCCGGTCGTGACAAGTGCTTGTCCCTTCGCCAAGCTGCCGATCGGCACATAGGCCGTGAAGGTCGCTCGCGAGTCACGAAGCTCGAACTTATCGATGTCGTCAGGCATCTCGACGATTCGCTCGCCGAGCGCTTCGGTGCCGCCCTCGGCGCTCTTGACGTAAAACATGCGAGATGGCCCGGTTTTGGGAATGCTCTCGCTTTCGACGACCTTGATCAGCCGCCTGGGCTTCAGCTCTGCAAAATATTCCGCCGCAGCCCGCATCTCGGCGTCGGTCATGGCCTTGGCCAACGCAATCATGAGTTTGGGGGGTCTCTCCGGCCCCGACATCGTTCTGGCGCCACTTTTGAAGTCGGCGAGTTGCTGAACCAAATAGTTCACCGGCAACCCCGCGAGACTCGCACCCTCGGGACCGCCGGTGCCCTCGACGCGATGGCATGCTCCGCACGCGCGGATGTCCGGCTTGCGCCCGGTGGCAACGATCTCCGGCATGGCCGGATGGTCGTCCGGATGCCAATCCGGTGCAAAGAAAAGGTCTCTGGCCTGCTTCCAACTGAACGAAGCGTCGCTGCCGTCCAGTCGATTGGGTTTGTCGTCCGGCGGAGGCACCTTGACGGATGGGTCCCACAAGAACGCCCAGGCGGGAAATCCGTCGGACGGAAGGACGGCGCTGGCTTGCTGCGCAAAGGCAGCAGGTCCAACGAAAACGACCGATATCGATAGCATCAGCGCGGGCAGGTTCACGGCAATGATCCTCTGGAAATGAATTGAGCAGATCTGGAAATGGATCGAACAGATTGGCGATAAATAACGTCGGTAATCCAGGTCTCCCGAGCCGGGCAGCAAGTCAAATTCGGCGAACAAGCAATCGACTCGATTTCCTGTCCGGGCGACTTCTCAGCAGGCTAAGTGCAATCGCGGCATGGCGCGTGGAAAACATTGCGTGGATTGCGGCGAGCCGATGGGGTCTCCTTGAGAACGGCAAGACTGCCCGGCCGCACAATGGCTTCGGGTCATTCGAGTTAGGGAACGCGCCGGCGATTATATACGCAGGGTTTTCCAAGCGCCTGCCCCGGTCCGGAGGCTATTCTGGCGCTGCCTGCGAACAACCACTTTCCTGTCAACCTTGATTTTCAATGAGATTTTCATGACCGAAACCAAAACCAATGCGCCCAGTCTCCGCCACATCCCGCTCCCTGCATTTGGCCCTGGGCTCCTCATTGCCGGCCTGCTCGCCTATGGTCTGCACGCGCTGTTCATTTCCCACCCCGCCATGCGCGACGCCGCACGCGAATATCTCGAACGGACGATAGCGGAGGAGGATCGCGACGTCTGCGGGACGCTCGGCATCCGCTCCACCGACACCGCATTCACCGCGTGCCGGAGAGAATTGGCGATCGTTCGTCAAAAGCAAGTCGACCGTGATACCGCGGTCGCGCAGGGCATTCTTTAGAGCCTTTCCCGTTCCGATAGAATCGGAACGGCTTTGGAGTTGCTGGAGAAGCCTGAAAGCGAGCGTCACGTTTTCCCGTCGCGGCTGACGCGGACTACAGCTTGATCTGCGATGGCAGCCAGCGCGGCTTCCTCCAGCGGAAAATCCGCCGCAAGCCAGGCGTCCTCGGCGAGTGTCAACACATGTCCGAGCGCCGGCCCTTCCGCCATGCCGCGCGCGATGAAGTCGGCGGCCTTCAGCGGAAATTTCGGCGCCGTCCAGCGCTGCGGCAGCTCTGCGAGCGCGCGCCAGTGCGACGAATGCACGTCGCTCGCCGCACGCGCCCAGCCGAGCAAGACGCGATCGTGATAGCGTTCCGGCCCGAGCCGGTACAGCAGTCGCCGCGCACTGGCCTCGTCCTTGGTGGCGAAGCGCCACCAGCGATGCCCCATCGAATCCAAGGCCTTGGCCTCGGCATTGGACAGCCGCAGGCGCGAGGCGAGGCGTTTTGCATCTTCGGTCACGGCCACTGTGAGCGCGGCGAGGCGCCGCGTCGGACTTGCGGTGAGGCCGAGCTCGTGCTCGATCGCGATCATCATCTGCAGCGGCCCGGTATAGGCGACGCCGCCGATCAGGGCCTGCAACAGCCCGCCCTCGGCCATGACCGATGCGGCCGCGGATGCGCCCTCGGCCACCAGCAGCTTCAGCATCTCCATGCGCACCCGTTCGGCCGACAGGCTGGCAAGGCCGGCACGGCCCCGGATGCAGGCGAGCGTACCGTCGCGGTCGGGCGCGCCGGCGCCGAAGGCGGCGTGGATGCGGAAGAAGCGCAGGATGCGCAAGTAATCCTCGGCGATGCGCTGGTCGGGATCGCCGATGAAGCGCACGCGCCGTGCTTTGGCATCCGCGATGCCGCCGACATAGTCGTAGACCACACCGCGCGCATCGACGGAGAGACCGTTCATGGTGAAGTCGCGCCGCTCGGCGTCCTTCACCCAGTCGCGGCCGAACGCGACCTTGGCCTTGCGGCCGAAGGTCTCGGTGTCCTCGCGCAGCGTCGTGACTTCGTAGGGGTGGCTGTCGATGACCAGAGTGATCGTGCCGTGGTCGATGCCGGTCGGCACGCTCTTGATGCCGGCCGCCTTGGCGCGCCGCATCACCTCTTCGGGGCGCGCCGTGGTGGCGATGTCGATATCACCGGGCACGAGGTCGAGCAGCGCGTTGCGGACGGCGCCGCCGACCACGCGCGCCTCCTCGCCGTCGGTGCCCAGCAATTGCAGGACGCGCGCGGTCCCGCCTGCGGTCAGCCAGGGCGCATGCGCAAGTATCGGCTCCGCGCTCATCGTCCGGCCCCTATCTTTCCATTTAGTTTTCCCTGCCCCGCACGAGCTTGCCGTTCTCGATGTGGGCGGGAACGTAGGTCGAATCCGGCGCCGCGCCGGAGAAATGCGCAAGGCCGATCAGGCCGGCGATCACCAGCGCCAGCGCCGCCAGGACGAGGCGCGCGACGATCGTGACCGGCCAGGACGATTGCACGAACAGGCCGGAGCGCGTGGCGGCCAGGAACAACGCATAGACGGCAAAGGGGATGAGGAAAATTCCGATCTCGGTGAGAACCGGCCGGATCATGATGAATAGATCCGCTCATACAGCACACGCAGCATGCCCGCCGTCGCACCCCAGATGTAGCGCTCCGCGAACGGCATCGCGTAGTAGAAGCGCTCCATGCCGCGGAATTCCTTGCTGTGCAACTGATGGTTCGCCGGGTTCATCAGGAAGGAGAGCGGCACCTCGAAGGCGTCATCGACCTCGGAATGGTTGATGGTGAGTTCGAAGCCGGGCCGCACCTTTGCGACCGTCGGCAGGATGCGGAAGCCGAAGCCGGTGCCGTAGAGATCGAGATAGCCGAGCGGCTCGACGAAGTCGCGGGACAGGCCGACCTCCTCCTCGGCCTCGCGCAGCGCCGCATCGAGCGGGGATGCGTCGGTCGCGTCGATCTTGCCGCCGGGAAAGGCGATCTGGCCGGCATGATCGTTGAGATGGGCGGAGCGCTGCGTCAGCAGGATGGTCGGCTCGGGACGGTCGACCACCGCGATCAGCACCGCAGCGGGACGCACCGGCTGCTCGCGCGCGATGATCTCCAGCATCTTGTCGGTGCCGGGATCGCCGGAGGCAGGGATGATATTCGGATCAAACAGTCCCGGCGGCACGTCGAAGCCGAGCCTCGCGCGCGTGCGGGCGAAGAAATCCGCAGCGCCAATCGCGACGGGCTCGCTCTTCAGGATTGGCTTGTTCAAAGCGCGGCCCTCACCTGCTCCGCGTCGGCCATGGCGAAGAATTCGCCGGCCGACTCGACGCCGAACATCGGCTGGCCATCGACCATCCGCTCCTCGCCCATGTCAACCAGATCGTAATAGAGCGCACGGGTCACCTTGGCCCAGAGATCGGCACGGACATGCAAATACGGCGTCAGGCCGCCGTCCTTGGCCTGCTCGAAGCGCAGCCGGTGCGCAGCATCGCAGGTCACCCAGTCGTCGACATTGGTCCGGAAGCTCAGCACGCGATGGTTGTCCTCGCCCGCCTTCAGCATCTCCACCGCCATGAACGGCGCGTCGTCGACGCGGATGCCGACCTTCTCCACCGGCGTCACCAGGAAATGCTTGTCGCCCTCGCGCTTCAGGATCGTCGAAAACAGCCGGACCAGCGCGTGCCGGCCGATTGGCGTCCCCATGTAGAACCAAGTACCATCACTGGCGATTCGGATGTCGAGATCGCCGCAAAACGGCGGATTCCACAGATGCACCGGAGGCAGGCCCTTTTTGGCGCCTTCGGCACTGGCAGCACTTTTGGCGGCGGCAGTCAGCCCCTCAAGACCGCGTTCGGCGCTCTGCCCTTGGTTCGCCATGGTTTGCCCTGACTTTGTCATTTGGCACGGATGTCATTTGGCACGATTGGTGCAGGTCTACGTTGTATGTTGGTGCTCGGTTCCACCCCGGATTCATCCGGTGTGGAGGTCGCCACTTCGTGATGCCCTACATACCCTTAAGCCGATAAGGTGGGGATAGGTTAATTCAACGAATACATGGCCTTCCTGCTGGCGTTCCTGCAAGTCTAGCATAGGCCCCATGTGATGAGTTGACGTGACGACGCAAGAAAGCCGCGTGGCGGACCTAAGGAGCTGACGGATGGCGGAGAGTGTCGAGAAACTCGAGGACGGGATCGTCCGTTCGGCGGAGCAGGTGTCGGCCCAGGTTCGCGCGGCGAAGGAGGCGATCGGCTCCGTCATCTTCGGCCAGGACCGCGTGGTCGAGAACACGCTGGTCACGATCCTCTCGGGCGGCCATGCGCTGCTGATCGGCGTGCCCGGTCTTGCGAAAACCAAGCTGGTCGAGACGCTCGGCGTCACGCTCGGCCTTGATGCCAAGCGCATCCAGTTCACGCCCGATCTGATGCCGTCGGACATTCTCGGCGCCGAGGTGCTGGACGAAAGCACCGCCGGCAAGCGCGCCTTCCGCTTCATCTCCGGTCCCGTGTTCGCGCAGCTCCTGATGGCCGACGAGATCAACCGCGCCTCGCCGCGCACGCAATCGGCGCTGCTGCAGGCGATGCAGGAGCAGCACATCACGGTCGCCGGCGCGCGTCACGATCTGCCGAAGCCGTTCCACGTGCTCGCCACGCAAAACCCGCTGGAGCAGGAAGGCACCTATCCGCTGCCGGAAGCGCAGCTCGACCGCTTCCTGATGGAGATCGACGTCGACTATCCCGATCGCGACGCCGAGCGCCGCATCCTGTTCGAAACGACAGGCGCCGAGGAGACGCTGGCGAAGGCGTCGCTGACGGCCGACGCGCTGATCACCGCGCAGCGGCTGGTGCGCCGCCTGCCGGTCGGCGATTCCGTCGTCGAGGCGATCCTTTCGCTGGTACGCTCGGCGCGCCCGGGCCCCGACGCCGGCGAGACCGGCAAGTTCATCGCCTGGGGCCCCGGCCCGCGCGCCAGCCAATCCCTGATGCTCGCCGTGCGCGCCCGCGCGCTGATCGATGGGCGTCTCGCCCCCTCGATCGACGACGTGCTCGACCTTGCCGAGCCCGTGCTCAAGCACCGCATGGCGCTGACGTTCCAGGCGCGCGCCGAAGGCCGCACGATTCCGGACGTGATCAAGCAGCTCAAGACACGGATCGGTTGATGGCCGCAGAGGACGGGCACACGGGCAAGGAGATCATCGCGATCCGACGTGCCGATGGCGAAAGCCGCACGCTCGCAGCTTCCTTGCCGCGCCTCGTGCTGGAAGCCCGCCGCATCGCCGCCAACGTCATCCACGGTCTGCACGGCCGGCGCCGCGCCGGCTCCGGCGAGAATTTTTGGCAATATCGCCGCTTCGTCTCGGGCGAGCCGTCGCAGAACGTCGACTGGCGGAGATCGGCGCGTGACGATCATCTCTATGTCCGCGAGCTCGAATGGGAAGCGTCCCACACGGTCTGGATCTGGCCGGACCGCTCGCCGTCGATGGCGTTCGCCTCGAAGACCGCGCGCGAATCTAAATTGGAGCGTACGCTGATCGTCGCTTTCGCGCTGGCCGAGCTCTTGGTCTCCGGCGGCGAGCGCGTCGGCGTCCCCGGGCTGATGGCGCCGACCGCGAGCCGCAGCGTCATCGACAAGATGGCGCAAGCGATGCTGCATGACGATGCCGGCCGGCCCAGCCTGCCGCCGTCCTTCGTGCCCTCCGCGCTCGCCGAGATCATCGTGCTGTCGGACTTCTGGTCGCCGATATCAGAGATCACGGCGACGCTCGCGGGTCTCTCCGGCGCCGGCGCGCATGGCACACTGGTGCAGGTGGTCGATCCCGCCGAAGAATCGTTCCCCTATTCCGGCCGCATCGAGTTCGTGGAGCCGGAAGGCGCCGGCGTCATCACGGCCGGGCGCGCCGAAAGCTGGGCGCAGGATTACACTGCACGCCTTGCGCTGCACCGCGACCAGATCCGCGCCGAGACCTCGCGGCTGGACTGGCTGTTCACGACACATGCGACCGACCGCTCCGCTGCCGAACTGCTGCTGTTCCTGCATGCCGGCATGCAGGTGAGCAAATCCGGCGCGCGCAGCTCGACCATCAAGGCGGGGCCGGCCGCATGATGGGATTGCCGCTCGCCTTCACCGAACCGCTGCTCCTGATCGGCCTCATCAGCCTGCCGGTGCTGTGGTGGCTCCTGCGCGTGACGCCGCCGCGGCCGCGCCGGATCGAGTTTCCGCCGACGCGCCTCCTGTTCGACATCGCGCCACGGGAGGAGACGCCGTCGCGGACGCCGTGGTGGCTGACCGCGTTGCGGCTCCTGGCTGCGGCCCTCGTCATTTTCGCCGCCGCCGGCCCGATCTGGAATCCGCAAACAGGCGTCGCCGGCAGCAAGGCGCCGCTGATGATCATGCTCGACGACGGCTGGAGCGCCGCCTCGAACTGGGACGTCAGGATCCGGGCCGCCGACGAATTGATCGCCAATGCCGACAACGACCGCCGCGCCATCGCGCTGGTGCCGCTGTCCGAGCCGAACCGCGACATCACGCTGATGCCGGCGGGCGCCGCGCGCGTCGCGCTGCGGCAGATCACGCCAAAGCCGTACTCGATCGACCGCGTCGACACGCTCGCGGCTGTCGATCGCTTCCTGAAAGCGACCGGCGATTGCGAGATCGCCTGGCTGTCGGATGGCGTCGACACCGGCCGCGGCGAGGAGTTCGTGACCGGCCTCGGCAAGACCTTGGGCGACCGCAGCCTGACCATCTTCGAAGGCGGCACGTCTTCCCCACTGGCGCTGGTCGCAGCCGAGAACGCCGCCGCCAAGATGACGGTGAAGGTGCTGCGCACCGACAGCGGCATTGCCGTCGGCACCGTGCGCGCGCTCGACCAGAAGGCCTCGCCGATCGGCGAGGCGCGCTTCTCGTTCGGCCCGCAGGACAAGGAGACCGACGCGGCGTTCGACCTGCCGGTCGAGCTGCGCAATGACATCACCCGGCTCGAAATCTCCGGCGAGCGCTCCGCCGGCGCGGTGCAGCTGCTCGACAAGCGCTGGCGGCGCCGCGCCATCGGCATCGTCTCGGGCTCGACCAGCGAGACCGCGCAGCCGCTGCTGGCGCCAACCTTCTATCTCACCCGTGCGCTGGCGCCGTTCGCCGACGTCAGGCTCGCCGACAAGGGCTCGCCGCAGCAGGGCATCACGCAGTTCCTCGACCAGAAGCTGCCGATGATCATCCTCGCCGATGTCGGCACCATCGCGCCCGAGATCCGCGAGCGCCTCAACGCCTGGATCGACCAGGGCGGCGTGCTGGTGCGCTTCGCAGGGCCGCGCCTGGCGCAGGCCGAGGACGATCTGGTGCCGGTCAAGCTGCGCAAGGGCGGCCGCACGCTCGGCGGCAGCCTGACCTGGGAGAAGCCGCAGCATCTCGCCTCTTTCGCCGCCGACGGCCCGTTCGCCGGCGTCGTCGTCCCCAAGGACGTCACTGTGAGCCGGCAGGTGCTGGCCGAGCCCGATGCGGTGCTCGCGACCAAGAGCTGGGCCTCGCTTGAAGACGGCACGCCGCTCGTCACTGGCGAGCATCGCGGCAAGGGCATCGTCAGCCTGTTCCATGTCAGCGCCGACATGCGCTGGTCGGACCTGCCGATGTCGGGCATCTTCGTCGAGATGCTCCGCCGGGTGGTCGACATGTCCGGCTACACCGCCAAGCCCGGCGCCGGCGTGGCCAGCGAAGCGACCACGGAGACGGTGGCGCCGCTGCACATCCTCGACGGCTTCGGCGCTTTCGGCCCGCCGCCGGCGACCGCCAAGCCGCTGCCGGCCGATTATCGCGACCGCGCCACGCCCGATCACCCGCCCGGCTTCTATGGTCCGGCAGAAGGACCACTCGCCGTGAACACGCTTGCTGCCGCCGACCGCATCGCAGCCCTGAACACATCCAGCCTGCACGCCCGGCACGCCACCTACACCAATGCCGAGCCGCGCGACCTGCGTGGCTGGCTGCTGTCGACGGCGCTGGCGCTGTTCTTGGTCGACGCCCTCATCGTCGCGCTGCTCGGCGGCGGCCTCGCCGCGCTGCTACGCCGCCGCGCCGCGACCGCAATGATCCTGCTCGGCCTTGCGCTGGCTGGCGGCGCGGTGCTGGCGCCGACGCCCTCGCGCGCCGACGGCGCCTCCGACGAATTCGCGATGAAGGCGGTGTCGCAGACCCGCCTCGCCTATGTGGTGACAGGCAATGCCGACGTCGATTCGATCGTCAAGGCCGGCCTGTCAGGGCTGACGCTGTTCCTGGCGCAGCGCACTGCGCTGGAGGCCGGCGATCCCGTCGGCATCGATCCCGCCCGCGACGAGCTCGCCTTCTTCCCGCTGATCTACTGGCCGATCGTGCCCGGCGCGCCGAAGCCGCCGCAGGACGCCATCAACAAGATCGACGCCTATATGAAGCAGGGCGGCACCGTGCTGTTTGACACCCGCGATGCGATCGAGGCGCCGCCCGGCGACAACGGCACGTCGCAGACGCCCGGCATGCGGACGCTCCGCGAGATCCTGTCCTCGCTCGACGTGCCCGAGCTCGAGCCGGTGCCGCGCGAGCACGTGCTGACCAAGACCTTCTATCTGCTGCGCGACTTCCCCGGCCGCTTCAACACCGGCCAGACCTGGGTCGAAAGCCTGCCGCGCGAGGACGACGAGGACAGCGCGCAGCGGCCGGCCCGCGGCGGCGACGGCGTCTCGCCGATCATCATCACCTCGAACGACCTCGCCGGCGCCTGGGCCGTGCGCCCCGACGGACAATACATGCTGCCGGTGACCGGCGGCGACAACCGCCAGCGAGAATTCGCCTACCGCGCCGGCGCCAACATCGTCATGTACACGCTGACCGGCAACTACAAGGCCGACCAGGTGCACGCACCGGCCCTGATCGAACGGCTCGGCCAATAGGATCGCCATGAATTACGGCATCGCGTTCACGCCGCTTGTTCCTTCGATCGTGCTGTGGCTCGCGCTCGCCGCGATCGTCGTCATCGCGCTTCTGCTGCTGGTGGCGCGGGCGCGCGGGGCGGCCGTGCGCGTCGCCGCGCTGGCGCTGTTCCTGCTGGCGCTCGCCAATCCTTCCTTCACGCGCGAGGACCGCGATCCCCTCACCTCGGTCGCAGCGATCGTCGTCGACAAGAGCCCCAGCCAGAATTTCGGCAACCGCACCCGCGAGGCCGCCCAGGCGCAGGAGGCGCTGGTCGACAGCCTAAAGAAGATCAAGGGCCTCGAAGTCCGCGTCGTCGACGCCGCACAGGCCGACGGCGAGACCGACGGCACCAAACTGTTCGGCGCGCTGGCCTCGGCTTTGGCTGACGTTCCGGTCGATCGCGTCGCCGGCGCCTTCCTGATCACCGATGGCCGCGTTCACGACATCCCCGCCAATGCCGCCGCGCTGGGCTTCCAGGCACCGGTGCACGCGCTGATCACCGGGCAGAAGGATGAGCGCGACCGCCGCATCGCGATCACGGCGGCGCCGCGCTTCGGCATCGTCGGGCAGAGCCAGACCATCACATTCCGCCTCGACGACCAGGGCGTCACCGGCGAGCGCGCCAAGGTCACGGTGCGCCGCGACGGCGAGCCGATCAACGAGCGCACGCTCTCGAGCGGGCAGACCGCCAGCATCGACGTCGACATCAAGCATGCCGGCCCGAACATCGTCGAGATCGAGGCCTCGCCGCTCGCGGGCGAGCTGACGCCGGTCAACAACCGCGCCGTCGTCGCCATCGACGGCGTGCGCGACAAGCTGCGTGTGCTCCTGGTGTCGGGCGAGCCGCATTCCGGCGAGCGCACCTGGCGCAATCTGCTCAAGTCCGACGCCAGCGTCGATCTCGTGCACTTCACCATTCTGCGGCCGCCGGAGAAGCAGGACGGTACGCCGATCAACGAATTGTCGCTGATCGCGTTTCCGACCCGCGAGCTGTTCCAGCAGAAGATCAACGAATTCCAGCTGATCATCTTCGACCGCTACGCCCGCCAAGGCGTGCTGCCGGTCGCCTATTTCGACAACATCGCGCGCTATGTGCGCGGTGGCGGCGCGGTGCTGGTCTCCGCCGGCCCGGACTATGCCTCCAACACCAGCATCTGGCGCACGCCGCTGGATTCGGTGCTGCCGGCAGAACCCGTCGGTGTCAGTGAAAAACCGTTCTATGCGCATCTGTCCGACATCGGCAAACGCCATCCCGTCACGCGCGGGCTGGAGGGCTCGGCCTTCGAGCCGCCGCACTGGAGCCGCTTCTTCCGCACCGTCGACACCCGCAATTCCGTCAACCCGCCGGTCATGACAGGCCTCGACGGCAAGCCGCTGCTGTTCCTGTCGCGCTTCGGCGAGGGCCGCGTCGCGCTGCTGCTGTCCGACCACATCTGGCTGTGGGCGCGCGGCTATGAAGGCGGCGGTCCGCATCTCGATCTGCTCCGGCGGATGTCGCACTGGCTGATGAAGCAGCCGGATCTGGACGAAGAGGCACTGCGCCTCCAGGTGCAGGGCAAGGATCTCGTCGTGGTGCGCCAGACCATGGCGGACAGCGTGCAGCCGGTGAGCGTGACCTCGCCCTCCGGAGTGTCGCACGATCTGACGCTGACCGCCGGCGATCCCGGCGAATGGCGCGCGAGCCTCCCGGCAAGCGAGCTCGGCCTGTGGCAGGCCACCGACGGCACGCTGAAGGCGCTGATCAATGTCGGCCCGACCAATCCGAAGGAGTTTTCGGAAGTCACCTCCACCACCGACACCTTGAGGCCGCTGACGCAGGCGACGGGTGGTAATGCCGTGCGCGTGGTCGATGGCTCCAGCGTCGAGCTGCCGCGCATCGTGCCGGTGCGCTCGGTGAGCAGCTTCGCCGGTGACGGCTGGATGGGCGTGCGGATGCGCGACGCCAGTGTCGTCAAGGGCGTCGGCGTGCTGCCGATCTTCGCCGGCCTGATCGGGCTACTGCTGCTGCTCGGCGCCTTCGCGGCGACCTGGATGCGCGAGGGGCGCTAAGGCGCCATCGGCTGCGCAAGGTCACACCTCTCCCCGATGGGGAGAGGTGTTTCGAGTTCGCGGCGCACACCGTTCCCTCAAGCCTGATCTCAGGCTAGTTGCCCGAACGACACATCGGATCGGCGACCTGTATCCGCACGCGCGGCCTGCCGTTGACATCTGCTGATCGATACTGCGATGTTACAATATAACATCGCGGGATCAGAGGATAATCCCTCGCGATGCGGGGTGGCGTTTCCAGATGAAGTGGTTCCGGTCGAATATCAGGCACGGCGCCCGGCTCGCGTTGTTCGCGATGCTGGTGCAGCTGGCGCTGACGTTTGGCCACAGCCACTGGTTCGCGCAGGCAACGACCTTCGCCCAATCCTCGCTCGAGCAGACGGACAGCAGCAAGGCGACCGCTTCGATCGACCGCGTTGCTGTCCAGAAGCAATCGCCTTCCGCCCCCGACCGCGAGCAGCCGGGAGACGACAATTGCGCGATCTGCGCATTGGTCGCGATGGCGGGTACCGTCGTCTCGGCGACGCCGCCCCTGCTTCTGCTGCCGCAGGCGATCGAGCTGCTCCAGCTCACGACAGATGCCGAATTCATCCATCTGAAATCGGCCGGCACGGCGTTCCAGCCGCGCGCGCCTCCCGCGTCCTGACCTCCAACGCTTGATCACACCTGGGCGCGTATGCCCGGGAATTGTTGAAGTCGAATTCCGTCGCGCCGCGACGGCAGGCCGCCTCCGATCAGCACAGCATCTTACGGACGGCGCCTGACTGGAATCAGGACCATGTCATTTGAATTGCGACGCGCGCAGCGTCTCGCAGGAGCCAGCCTGCTCCTGCTCGGCGCCGCCGCCACATCCGCGCCGGCCCAAACGGCTGCACAAGACCCTGCGCCAGCTTCTGCCCCCGCGCCAGCACCATCGTCGAGCGAGATCCCGTCCGTCACGGTGACGGCGCCGAGCCCCATCGTGCGCAGGGTGGTGCCGACCCGCAGCCAGGTCCGTGTCACGCGCACCGGGCGATCGCGCAATCCGCAACGCACGGCCGAAGCGCCTCCGGCGGCTGCAGCAACGACGGCCGCCGCCGCGCCTCAGCGGGGCGTGCTGCCTGTCGTCACCAACCAGTTCGCGACCGTCACCGTGGTGCCGAACGAGGAAATCCGCCGCGAGGGCGGCGGCCAGCTCGGCGATCTCCTGTTCTCGAAGCCGGGCATCACCGGCTCGAGCTTCGCGCCGGGCGCCTCCAGCCGCCCGATCATCCGGGGCCTCGACGTCAACCGCGTTGGCATCGTCGAGAACGGCACCAATTCGGGCGGCGCCTCCGATCTCGGCGAGGATCATTTCGTCCCGATCGACCCGCTCGCGACCAACCAGGTCGAGGTGGTGCGCGGGCCGGCCGCGCTCCGCTACGGCTCGACCTCGATCGGCGGCGTCGTCAGCGCCACCAACAACCGGATTCCGGATGCGTTGCCATCCTGCGCGCCGTCGTTCCAGGCTTACGGCCTTCCGGCCAAGGCGCCGCTCGCGTCCGCCGCGACCTCGCCTTGCGTCAGCGCCGAGACGCGCTCCGCGTTCTCCTCGGTCGATCGCGGCGTCGAGAGCGGCGTGCTGCTCGACACCGGCGGCGGCAATTTTGCGTTCCATGCCGACGTCTATGGCCGCACCACCTCGGACTACAACATTCCGAGCTATCCCTATCTCAACGACCAGTCGCGTCCCGTGAACGGCCGCCAGCCGAACTCGGCCACACGTTCGGACGGCGCCTCGATCGGCGGCTCCTACTTCTTCCAGGGCGGCTATATCGGCGCGGCGATCACGGAGAACGATTCGCTCTACCACATCCCCGGCATCGACGGCGCCGACCACCAGACACGGATCGACGGCCACCAGACCAAGATCAACGTCAAGGGTGAATACCATCCCGACGCGACTGCGATCGATACCGTCCGCTTCTGGGCGGGTGCGACCGACTACCGGCACAACGAGATCGGCCTTGCCGATCCCGCCGATCTCAACAGCCTCGGCATCCGGCAGACTTTCACCAACAAGGAGCAGGAGATCCGCACCGAGGTGCAGCTGATGCCGTTCAACGCGCGCTTTGCGGAAGTCACGACGGCGCTGGGCTTCCAGGTCGGCCATCAGGAATTGAACGCACCGAGCCCGGACAATCCCGGCACGCTGTTCAACGGATTGTGGGATCCCAACACTAGCACGCGCGTTGCCGGCTACGCCTTCAACGAGTTCAAGTTCACGGAAGCGACGCGGGCGCAGATCGCCGGCCGGATCGAGCATGTCGAGCTGCACGGCACGACGCCCGATTTTCCGGCGGACTTCCTGCCCGACGGCGCGCCGCAGGCGGCGATCGCGCGCAATCCGTCGTTCACGCCGAAGAGCGGCAGCATCGGCCTACTGCAGGATCTGCCGGGCGGCATGGTCGGCAGCATCACCGCGCAATATGTCGAGCGCGCGCCGAAAGCGGCCGAGCTGTTTTCGCGCGGTGGGCATGATGCGACAGCGACATTCGACATCGGCAATCCCAACCTCACCATCGAGACCGCGAAATCCGTCGAGCTCGGCCTGCGCAAGGCGACCGGACCGTTCCGCTTCGAGGGCACCGTCTACTACACGCATTTCGACAATTTCATCTATCGCCGCCTCACCGGCGTGATGTGCGACGACGATTTCGCCTCATGCGGCAATCCGGGCGCGGAGCTGAACCAGGCGGTGTACTCGCAGGCCAACGCCAATTTCCGCGGCGGCGAATTCCAATCGCAGCTCGACGTCAGCGCGTTCCAGGGCGGCATCTGGGGCATCGAGAACCAGCTCGACTTCGTCCGCGCCACCTTCACCGACGGCACCAACGTGCCGCGCATTCCGCCGTTGCGGATGGGCGGCGGCGTGTTCTGGCGCGACGACAACTGGCTGATGCGGGTGAACCTGTTGCACGCCTTCGCGCAGAACAACATCGCCGTGATCGCGGAGACGCCGACGGCGGGCTACAATCTGCTGAAGGCCGAGGTGAGCTACAACACCAAGCTCGATCCGCGTCAGTTCGGTGCGCGCGAGATGACGGCCGGCATCGTCGGCAACAATCTCCTCAACGAGAACATCCGCAACTCGGTGTCCTATACCAAGGACGAGGTGCTGATGCCCGGCATCGGCGTGCGGGCATTCGCGAACTTCAAGTTCTAGGCTTGAGCCGGCCGGGACCTACGGGCCCCGGCACGCACATCTGGAGCAGGCTGCGACTATCTCCACAATCGTCACTGCGAGGAGCGAAGCGACGAAGCAATCCAGGCTGCCTCTGCGGAAAGATTCTGGATTGCTTCCGCTTTCGCTGAAGCTTCGGCGGACAAGTCGCTGCGCTCGCAATGACGGAGGATGGAGCGCGGACCGCTCACGCCATGGGCGCGAGCCGCTTCTCGAAGCGCGACTGATCCACGGGGAACGGCCCGTTCGACGTCTCCGACATCATCACGAAGGTGCCGGCCTTGCGCCAGCCGCTCTTCTCGTAGAACCGCTCGGCGCGCGTATTGCCGATCGCACATGCCAGCCACGCCAGCTGCACGCCGCGCGCGGCGAGCCGTTCCTCGGCGTCGGCGATCAGCGCTGCGGCCACACCCGTCCCATGCGCTTTGGGCGACACGAACAGCTGGTACAGTTCGTCGCCTTTGAGGGCACACAGGCCGAGCGGCGCGCCGGCGGGGCCTACGACGCAGACATCGGCAAGCATGAGCGCGAGCCGGTCACGAAAGCTCGCGACCGTGCGGAGGCGGACGAGCTCAGGCGGCGCCAGATGCGCATGCGCGTGATGCCAGGCATCATGCCACAGCTGCGCGAGCTGATCGATCTCGGCGGGATCGGCGGGACGCACCTGCATGGTCGAAACTCCATCCGAGCAACAGATTACCCCACGCGCGCCTTGCTCCAGTCCGGCGCGACGACGCCCGACACGCCTTCGAACGCACCTTCGACGAGCTCGAACACCAGGACGCGCGCGGCGTCGACCGGGCCGGGCATGGTGACGCGGCCCTTCTCGACCTGCTTGAAGCCGACCCGGCTGTAATAGGGCTCGTCGCCGACCAGCAGGATCAGGCGGTGACCCTTATCCCTGGCGTCCTTCAGCGCCCGCTCCATCAGCTTGCGGCCGATGCCGCGGTCGCGGAACGGCGGCTCGACGGTGAGCGGCCCGAGCAGCAAGCACGGCGTCTCGCCGATCAGCACCGGCAATTGCCTGACCGACCCGACCAGCAGCGTGCCGATGCGGGCGGTGAAGGAGACGTCGAGCAGATGGTCGACATGCTCGCGGATCCGGTAGGCGCTGAGCACGAAGCGGCCGGGGCCGAAGGTGCGTTCGTGCAGCCGTTCGATCGCCTGGGCGTCGCGGGCCGTCTCGGGAAGGATGGTGAGCGAAAGATCGGTCATGTCAGCACAGCGTTTTCGAGCGAAGTGGGCCCCGGTTCGCGTCAGGAAAACGCGTCGACGTCGGACGCGGGATAACATCTCGGGCGGCCGTGGTCTACCGGGCGGGTGCCAGATCGGGCCGCTGCGCCAGGCCGCGGGTTCTTTCCTCTTGGGAATCCCATCATCGCGGAAGCACCGCCACCCCAGCCCTCCCCCGCAAACGCCCGCAAACGGGAGAGGGAGCGCACCACCGTCGCTGCAGCAATCAAGCCTGATCCCATTATGCTGTAGCGGCGCCGTTCACCGCCACGTCGCGATCAGCGGCTTGCCTTCGAGCACCTCCGACAACCGCAACCGCGTGCCGCGCGTGGTGCCCTCGGGCAGCGCATCGATGGCGAAGAAGCCGCATTCAGCGATCTCGCGGTTCGGCTCCGGCAGGCGATCCTGCCTGAACTGCCTGACGACATAGACCGCGACGTGATCGCGGCGGGAGACATGGCTGTTGAGGAAGATGCCGTGCAGCACGGCCTCGCCGGTGAGGTCGATATCGCCCTCCTCCTTGAGCTCGCGCCGCATCGCCTGCTCCATGGTCTCGCCGAGATCGACGCCGCCGCCGGGCAGATACCAGCCGACGACGTAGCTGTGCCTGACCAGGAACACCCTGTTGTCGGCGTCCAGCACGACGGCACGGACGCCGAGCGTCATGCCGCGCACCAGCAGGAACCAGGCGTGGAAAATCCGCCGCAGCAGCGGCTCGAATTTCCGTCGGATATGATTCAGGCGCTCTCCCATCAGGCTCCCGTCGGGCGCTTGCACAGTGGTCGCGACCTTGCCATTACAGCGGACGAATAGCGAGGCAATCGCCTATCATGGCTCCCTTCACGCTCGCCCATCTGTCCGACCCGCATCTGGCGCCCCTGCCGAGGCCGCGGCTGATCGAGCTCGCCGGCAAGCGCGCGCTCGGCTACGTCAACTGGACGCGCAACCGCCACAAATACCAGCGCCGCGAGGTGCTCGACGCGCTCGTTGCGGACGTGAAGGCGCAGGCGCCCGACCACATCGCGGTGACGGGCGATCTGGTCAACCTGGCGCTGGAAGCGGAGTTCGCGCCGGCACGCGCCTGGCTCGACGGCGTCGGCCCGCCCGACCGTGTCACCGCGATTCCGGGCAATCACGACGCCTATGTCCGCAACACGTATCACCGCTTCGGCGAGACCTTTGCGCCCTATCTGGCGGACGACGACGGCCGCATCGGCTTTCCGGGCGTCCGCCGACGCGGGCCGCTGGCGCTGATCAGCCTGTCTACGGCGGTGCCGACCCTGCCGCTGATGGCGACGGGCACGCTCGGGCGCGACCAGCTCGCAGCTCTTGAACGGGTGCTCGACCGGCTCGCGACTGAGGACGTCTTCCGCGTGCTGCTGGTGCATCATCCGCTGAAGTCCAGGGCACGCCAGAAACGGATGACTGATTCCGCCGAGCTGCTGGCGCTTTTGAAACGCCACGGCGTCGAGCTGATCCTGCACGGGCACGACCACATTCACTCGACGATGTGGTTCGAGGGCCCCAACGGCAACATCCCCGCGATCGGCGTCCCCTCGGCCTCCGCGCTCGCGCACGGGCACACTCCGGCGGCGGCGTATAATCTGTTCAGAATCGAGAAGGACAATGCCGGCTGGCGCTGCGAGCAGACCGTGCGGAGCCTTGGCGCCGGATTTCAGATCGGGCAGATCAAGCATGTGAGGTTGATCTAGTCTCACGCCGTCATTCCGGGGCATGCGAAGCATGAGCCCGGAATCCATCGGGCGACAGCGTACGCGGATGAATGGATTCCGGGCTCGCGCTCCGCGCGTCCCGGAATGACGGCGGAGCGAGCTTCACCAGCTCCGCAAAGCCGCGACGACGGCGAGCCCGAACAGCGCGGCGGCACCGAGCACGAAGCCGAGCACGAACGGCCAGAACCGCGAGCGGCGCGGCGGCTCTGTGGCCGGGGCCTGCGGCTCGGGCATCACGACCATCGCACGCTCGCGCTCGACGATGCGGCGGGCGACATAGTCGGTGACCGCTTCGACGATCACGGCGGTGTCGTGCGACTCGGCGAGCACGAGGCGGCCGAAGCGGGTGTCCTGGACGAAGCGGTACATCCGCTTGTCGCGCCCCATCATGATGTGGGCGACGACGTCGATCCAGAGCCTCGGTGTATCGCCCTGGCTGATGCCGCGGTCGAACAGGTCGATCTGATCAGGCACCTGCGCGAACAGCGGGTCGAGCGCGTCGTTGAGGATCTCGAGCCGCGCCACCTCGGCGTCGCGCAGATCGACGACGACACCCGTCCGGTCGGCGGCCTCGATCCGCGCGCGCAACAGCGCGTCGCGTAGCCGCACCGGGCGCACCTGGCTGGGATTGACACCACTGGTCTCGGGCTCTGACATTGTCGGCCTCGTCCTCAAACTCTGCCGTTAACCTATCAGCAACCAAACCCTTCGCAAAGGCCTACAATTCCAGATACTTACGGCGCCCACAGGCGCCTCACCTGTGCCAAAAACAGACGATCCCACCCGGCTTGCGCCGGATGGGACCCTCCGTCCTTGGACGTCTTCTTAGACGAGATCAGGCCGAAACGCGCGACGGCTCTTCCACGATCGAGAAGCGGACGCCGGCCATGTGGCGGGTCTCTTCCGACACTTCCTTCCAGCACTCCTCGGCTTCCTTGCGGGACTTGAAGGGGCCTCGAACCTGGGCCGAGCCTTCCACCAGCTTGTGGAAGTTCATCGAACCGAACTCGCCGCCGATCACCCAGAAATTGCTGTTGGTCATGGTCGCTCTCCTCTCAAGCGTTCTGCGTTAGCCGAACTGGTTCATGGTGTTGTGGGCGCCGCCCGCCTTCAGGGCCGCTTCACCCGCGAAGTATTCCTTGTGGTCGTCACCGATGTCGGAGCCGGCCATGTTCTGGTGCTTGGCGCAGGCGATGCCCTGACGGATCTCCTGGCGCTGCACGTTCTTGACGTAGCCGAGCATGGCCTGCTCGCCGAAATACTCGCGTGCGAGATTATCGGTGGACAGCGCGGCCGTGTGGTAGGTCGGCAGCGTGATCAGGTGATGGAAGATGCCGGCGCGCTTGGCCGAATCCGCCTGGAAGGTCCGGATGCGCTCGTCGGCTTCGATCGCCAGCGGCGTCTCGTCGTATTCCGGCTTCATCAGCTCGGCACGGCTGTACTTGCTGACATCCTTGCCGGCTTCCTTCCACGCGTCATAGACCTGCTGACGGAAGTTGATGGTCCAGTTGAACGACGGCGAGTTGTTGTAGGCGAGCTTGGCATTCGGCACGACCTTGCGGATGCGGTCGACCATCTTGGCGATCTGCTCGATATGGGGCTTCTCGGTCTCGATCCAGAGCAGGTCGGCGCCGTTCTGCAGCGAGGTGATGCTGTCGAGCACGCAACGGTCTTCGCCAGTACCTGGACGGAACTGGTAGAGATTGCTGGGCAGGCGCTTCGGACGCATCATCTTGCCGTTGCGGTTGATGATGACGTCGCCGTTGCGAGCGTTCTCAGCCGTCACTTCCTCGCAGTCGAGGAAGCTGTTGTACTGATCGCCGATGTCGCCCGGCTTGTGGCTGACGGCAATCTGCTGCGTCAGGCCGGCGCCGAGCGAGTCGGTCCGGGTGACGATGATGCCGTCCTCGACGCCGAGTTCCAGGAAGGCATGGCGGCAGGCGCGGATCTTCGCCAGGAAGACCTCATGCGGCACGGTGACCTTGCCGTCCTGATGGCCGCACTGCTTCTCGTCCGAGACCTGGTTCTCGATCTGGAGGGCGCAGGCACCCGCCTCGATCATCTTCTTGGCGAGCAGATAGGTCGCTTCCGCATTGCCAAAGCCCGCGTCGATGTCGGCGATGACGGGCACGACGTGGGTCTGGAAGTTGTCGATCTTCTCGATCAGCTCCTTCTCGCGGGTCTTGTCGCCTTCCTTGCGCGCCTTGTCGATGAGACGGAAGATGTCGTTCAGCTCGCGCGAGTCAGCCTGACGCAGGAAGGTGTAGAGCTCCTCGATCAGCGCCGGCACCGAGGTCTTCTCGTGCATCGACTGGTCGGGCAACGGACCGAACTCGGAACGCAGTGCCGCGATCATCCAGCCGGACAGGTACAGATATTTGCGATCGGTCCTGCCGCCGAAATGCTTCTTGATCGAGATCAGCTTCTGCTGGGCGATGAAGCCGTGCCAGCAGCCCAGCGACTGGGTGTACTTGGTCGGATCGGCGTCATAGGCAGCCATGTCCGCGCGCATCAGCGCCGCGGTGTAGCGGGCGATGTCGAGACCGGTCTTGAAGCGGTTCTGGAGGCGCATGCGTGCGACGGCCTCGGCGGACACGCCGTTCCAGGTCGGCTGCTTCTCGAGCAGCGCCCGGGCCGCGTCGACCTCGCTCTGGTAGGACGCGGGACCCTGGAGGGTGTTGATGCCACGGGGCTGGTAGTTCATGTGCCTGATCCCTTTCGACGGATGACAAAGCAGCAGCTGTCATCGACATTTTTGACAATGCATTGCGAAATGCGTGTCAGGAGCTAAACGCGAGAAAGGGAAGTTCGTATAGAGGCCTTGTATTTGAATGGTGATGTCATGTAACATCAGAACATGTAATAGATGTTATTTTGTAAATTTTGTAAATAATAGGTCAGATTTCCTGACCTTGATGCTGCTGGAGACCTGAATATGCCCGCCGAGTCCGGGAAAAAGCTGTTCGTCGGGCCGCGCTTCCGGCGGATCCGGCAGCAATTGGGGCTGTCGCAGACCCAGATCGCCGAGGGCCTCGGGATTTCGCCGAGCTACGTCAACCTGATCGAGCGGAACCAACGTCCGGTGACCGCTCAGATCCTGCTGCGGCTGGCCGAGACCTATGACCTCGATCTGCGGGACCTCGCCACCGCCGACGAGGACCGCTTCTTCGCCGAGCTGAACGAGATTTTTTCCGACCCGCTGTTTCGCCAGATCGACGTGCCCAAGCAGGAACTGCGCGACCTTGCCGAGCTCTGTCCGGGCGTCACCCATGCGCTGCAACGGCTCTACGCGGCCTATGCCGAGGCGCGCCAGGGCGAGACGCTGGCGGCGGCGCAGATGGCCGACCGCGACGTCGGCACGCGCTATGAGGCTAATCCGGTCGAGCGCGTCCGCGAGCTGATCGAGGCCAACCGCAATTATTTCCCGGAGCTCGAGCAGGCCGCGGAAAACCTGCGCGACGAGCTGAACGTGCCGGCCGAAGGACTCTATGCCGCGCTCGCGGCGCGATTGCGCGAGAAGCATTCGATCCAGACCCGCATCATGCCTGTCGACGTGATGCGCGAGACGCTCAGGCGCTTCGATCGCCACCGCCGCCAGTTGCTGATCTCGGAGCTGGTCGATCCGCCCGGCCGCGCGTTCCAGCTCGCCTTCCAGCTGGGCTTAGGTGAATGCGCGCAAGCGCTGGAGACCATCATCGGCCGCGCCGGCCCGCTCGACGATGCGCCGCGGCGGCTGTTCCGCATCACGCTTGGCAATTACTTCGCGGCCGCCGTGATGATGCCCTACCCGGCATTTCTCGCCGCTGCCGAAGCTCTCAACTACGACATCCACGTGCTGGCGCAGCGCTTCAATTCCGGCTTCGAGCAGGTCTGCCACCGCCTCACCACGTTGCAGCGGCCGAACGCGCGCGGCATTCCGTTCTTCCTGCTGCGCGTCGACAATGCGGGCAACGTGTCGAAGCGCTTCTCCTCCGGCACGTTCCCGTTCTCGAAATTCGGCGGCACTTGTCCGCTCTGGAACGTGCACTCGACCTTCGACACGCCGGATCGCCTGCTGAAACAGGTGATCGAGCTCTCCGACGGCACGCGCTATTTCTCGATCGCGCAGATGGTGCGCCGTCCCGTCGCGCCGCATCCGCTGCCGCAGCCGCGCTTCGCCATCGGTCTTGGCTGCGAGATCCGCCACGCCGCGCGTCTGACCTATGCGGCCGGCATGGACCTCGAGAAGACCGAGGGCACGCCGATCGGCGTCAACTGCCGCCTCTGCGAGCGCGAAAACTGCGCCCAGCGCGCCGAGCCGCCGATCACGCGGACGCTGATCCTGGACGAGACGACGCGAAGGGTGTCGAGCTTCGCGTTCTCGAACGCACGGGAGTTGTGAGGATTCTCCCTCGCCCCGCTTGCGGGGAGAGGGTCGGGGTGAGGGGGAGTCTCCGCAAGGACGGTGAGAGTTGGACTCGCGGAGAGTCCCCCTCACCCGAAATCCGCGCTCCGCGCGCATTTCGGCCTCTCCCCGCACGCGGGGAGAGGCGAAGGCACCACCACCCTACGCCAGCGTATGCACGATTACAGGTCCCGCGGCCGCGCTCGCGTGTCCTGCGAGCAGTGGGCCGAGATCCTGCTCGATCCAGGCAATGGCGCGCTTGTTCGCCTCCTCGGCCTGCTCGAACTTGTCGAAGATCGAGATCGCGGTGACCGTGTCGTCGCCGGCATAGACGACGTAGTAAGCGCGAAAGCCGTCGACATCGCTGATGATGGGGACGGCACCGTCCTTGATGCGGCGCGCCAGCTCCTCGGCGCTCCCGCTTTTCGCCTTGGCCTGACGGATGGCGGCATACATGGCATCCTCCCTTCCGGCTTCTGATGTGGGGCTTGCTGCCCTCAGGTGAATCTACACCCTCAGTACCCATTCCGTCATCCTGAGGCGCGAGCCCTTGCGAGCCTCGAAGGATGCACGGCCCCGATGCAGCCGGGCCGTCGCCCTTCGAGGCTCGCCGAAGAGGCGAGCGCCTCAGGGTGACGGTGATAGGCTGCCGTGCGCGCGGCCTTGGTTAACCCAGCCCTAATCCGCTCCCGCGATCTGCAACCAGCGGTTAAGCACGCCTCAACATCGCGGCCTTAGTCTCGCCTCACTCACTTTTCGCAAACAACGGCGCCCTATCGTGGCGAGCGAAGTGACATCAGGGGGTTCATCATCATGCGCATTGCGTTGCTGCTGACCGCGACCATCGTCGGCGCGCTCTTTGCTGGTCCATCCATTGCCGGGACGCTCGATGCGACCGGCGAGGCCGCGCAGGCGTTGCCGCCGGGCTTCCAGAACTATCGCGGCTACATGTTCGACACCACCGAGGCCCGCGACCGCAAGGATATCGACAAGCTCACCGACAATCTGAAGAGCCAGATCGACGTCGTCGAAGGCGTCGGCCTCTCGCCGCGCGTGCTGCGCTTCTTCCACACCGTTCCGATCGTCGCGAGCGAGCTCGCCTGCCTCGACGAAGGCGCCGCGACCGCATGCTACGGCCGCGTCACGCCCGACATCCAGCGCAGCGCGCCCCGGACGCTGACGGTCTGGGACCCCGGCAAGCAGCGCTGGAGCAATCCGAACGCGGTCGACCTCGCGGTCGATTCGGGGCTCGGCGTGATCATGCTGCGCCCGGACATGATGCGCTATGAGAAGGAAGCCGTGCTGCTGCACGAGATGCTGCACGCCTATCACGCCCGGCTGTTGCCGGACGGCTACGCCAACAAGGGCGTGATCACCTATTACGCCTACGCCAAGTCCAAGGACCTGCTGCCCAGGGAATCTTATGCGATGAAGAACCCGATGGAGTTCTTCGCCGTGACCGCCAGCATCTTCCTGGCGGGAAAAAGCGAATTCCATGACCCCAAGTCGCGCGAGACGCTCAAGGAGAAGATGCCCGACTATTACAAATATCTGGTCGGCGTGTTCGGCTTCGACCCCGACCCGGCGGCCACCAGCGGCCCTGTTGCCTCGCTGAAGTGAGGCCCCGCCAAGCCAGCCCGAAAGCCGCGCGAAAATGCGCGGCTTTTTTGTTGTGGGCTGCCGGAAGCTGCGGATGATTGGCGGCCGGCAATTGCCAAGGTGGGGCCCGATCTGCATAGTCCCGCCCGCATCGATACCTGTTTTCAAGAGGATAGAACAACATGGCGGACGCCGACCTGGATGTCGTGATCCGGCAATTGGCCAGACAGCTGCAGACGGGCCTGATGACCCGCGCCAAGGAGCGGCGGGATCGCTTCAGCGGCCTTGCGGCCAAGGCCAAGAGCAAGGAGACCGGCGACCGCTTCAAGATGATGGCCAAGGCCACCATGGAGCAGGCGAGTGCTGCCGCCAGGCGCCTGCAGATGTCCGCCGACAACGTCGCCGACAGCTACGCCCGCGCCATGCGCCTCGCCGCCAGCACGCCGATCGCGGTGAAGGCGGAGAAGCCGGCGAAGGACAAGCCGGTGAAGAAGGTTGCCAAGGCGAAGAAGGC
This sequence comes from Bradyrhizobium sp. BR 10289, assembly GCF_019455385.1. Taxonomy (GTDB): domain Bacteria; phylum Pseudomonadota; class Alphaproteobacteria; order Rhizobiales; family Xanthobacteraceae; genus Bradyrhizobium. The sequence continues at coordinate 73,230 of NZ_JACOFR010000011.1, read as the reverse complement.
GAAAGCCAAGAAGACGAAGTAGGGCGCCATCTCTCCGGACATTCAGCATCGTAGGGTGGGCAAAGCGAAGCGTGCCCACTCGTGTGTTGCCTTATTGAGCAGGTCGTGGGCACGGCGCAAGTGCGCCTTTGCCCACCCTACGATTCCGGACTCGCGGATAGAGTCCCCTCATCGCCTCGGCGCTGTGACCCGGCTCGGCTCGGCGCTCGTGAGCTCGGCTAGCTTCGCGCGCGCCGCTTCGCGCGTGCCGGCGTCCTTGCCTGATGGCAACGCCAGTGCGACCTCGAAATCGGCGCGGGCGTCATCGGCTTGGCCGCGGGCGAGGAAGGCGAGGCCGCGGTCGAGGCGGGCCTGCGCATCGGTGGGATCGAGGCGGACCGCGGTGCTGTAGCTCAGGATGGCGCGATCGAGATCGCCGGTGGCGGCGAGCGCAAGGCCGCGCTGGTGATAGGGCGCGGCCAGCTTGGGATCATGCGCAATCGCCTCGTCATAGTCCTCGATGGCGAGTGCGAGGTCGCCGTTCTGCCGGCGCGCCAGCGCGCGGTCGCGATAGAGGGATGCGCGATTGGGATTGAGGCGGATGGCCTCGTCGAAATCGGCGATCGCCCGCTTGAAGTCGCCATGGCGCAGCGCGATCCGTCCGCGCCCTTCATAGGCAAAGGCGATCAGCGAGCCCCGCAGCGGCGAAAAGCCGATCACAGCCGAGCAGACGTCGGGCTCGTCCTCGTCGCCGCAATTGACGACCGTGTGCGTGGACAGGCCGATGAGCACGCCAAGGACGATCAACAATGGTACGGCAGTTCTGGTCATCTTCGACGGTGGCCGGCGGAGGGCCGGCCACGCATCCCCTTTCGAAGAAAGTGTCACGCCGAGGTGTTAGCACCGGCCGCGACGATGCTGTGTGCGCCAGGTCACAAAGGGGAGCAAATCCCGGCCGGATCCATCAGCCCCAAGGACCACGAGAAGGACCACGTGACGAGGAGCGGCCCCACGGGCCCTGCGGCGGATAGTTCTCGTTGGCCCCGACCGACGGGGTCGCTCGCGCGCCGAGCTCGGCTGCAAGCCGCTGCAGCGCGGCGATGCGGTTCTGCGTCGAGGGATGGGTCGTGAACAGATTATCCACGCCATGGCCCGACAGCGGATTGATGATGAACATGTGCGCGGTCGCTGGATTGCGTTCCGCCTCGAAATTCGGGACCTGATGCGCCGCGCCCTCGATCTTCAGCAGCGCCGAGGCCAGCCACATCGGCTGGCCGACGATGCGCCCACCGAGATCGTCCGCGGCATATTCGCGGGTGCGACTGATCGCCATCTGCACCAGCATGGCGCCGAGCGGCGCCAGGATCATCATCAGGATCGATCCGACGATGCCCGGGCCGTTGTTGTCGCGGTTGCCGCCGAAGAACATGCCGAACTGCGCCAGCATGGAGATGGCGCCGGCGATCGTCGCGGTAATCGTCATCAGCAGCGTGTCGTGATTCCTGATATGCGCAAGCTCGTGCGCGATGACACCAGCGAGCTCCTCGCGGCTGAGCTGATTCATCAGGCCGACGGTGACGGCGACGGCGGCATTCTCGGGATTGCGCCCCGTCGCGAACGCGTTCGGCTGCGCCTCGTCCATCACGAACACGCGCGGCATCGGCAGGCCGGCGCGGCCGGCAAGCTCGGCGACGAGCCCGACCAGCTCCGGCGCACTGCGGCGGTCGACCTCATGGGCGCCGTACATCGAGAGCACGGCGCGGTCGGAGTTCCAGTAGGTGAAGATGTTCATCGCGGCCGCAATGACGAGCGCGATCATGGCGCCGGAGGCACCACCGATCAGATAGCCCACACCCATGAACAGGGCGGTGAGGCCTGCAAGCAGCATTGCGGTACGCAGATAGTTCATGGCCGTCTCCCGGAGCGGCCGCGGGCGAAACCTCTGGCCGGCACAGTTCAGGTAGGGATGACCCCGGCCCGGGTGCAAGGTTTCAAGGTGCGTCGCGGGGCCGCGGCACTTGACCCAGCCGGGGACGGCCGGGCACGATCGGGGCCATGCATTTCGAGATTCTCGGCGAGATTTCCGAGGTCGAAACCTTCGCCAGCGGTTCGGGTATTCGCGAGATCGCCCGGCTGCGACGAATCTATGGGCGGGGACGCTGGCGGAAGCGCAAGGGCATCGCACGGGTGCGATTATCCAATGGCTCTACCCATCTCGCTGAGATACATTGGTACGAGGCTGCCGGCATCGGCCGCAAGGAATTCAAGATCAAGAACCTGCTCTGACCATCATGACGAAATCGCGAAGCAAGCAACTGGTGATCTGCGTCGGCAATGAGGGCTATGAGGCGTCCATCGAGAAGCGCAAGATTTATGTGACGCTGCGCGATCCGGCGGCCGAGAAGCTCGACATGCTGCGGATCGTCGATGAGTCCGGCGAGGACTACCTTTATCCAAAAGCCTTCTTTCGCGAGATCGCCCTTCCCCTTGCTGTGAAACGCGCCGTCTTGGCGGCCTAGCAGCTCCCTGCACCAGAGATATCGATGCCGATGAACTGCCTTGGTTCTCGCCTTGCGGTCGCAACGATCGCGGCCTCGTTTGCGCTCGCCCTTCCCGCCTCCGCCCAGTTCGCGCCGCCGCCGGCAAAGCCTGCCGCGCCCAAGGCCACCGCGCCGTCGCCGCGCGCGGCATCGTGCCATAACGGGGCGAGCTTCGATCGCTTCCTCGCCGACGTGAAGAGCCAGGCTGTCGCCGCCGGCGTGTCGCAGCTCACGATCGCGGAGGCTTCACCCTACCTCGTCTACGACCAGGGCATCGTCAACCGCGATCGCGGCCAGCGCGTGTTCGGCCAGCTCTTCACCGAATTTGCCGGACGCATGGCCGCGCCCTATCGCATGCAGAACGGCCAGCAGCACATCAAGCAACATGCGGCCGCGTTTGCGCGCGCGGAAAAGGAATACGGCGTGCCGCCGGCAGTGATCGCCGCGTTCTGGGGCCTGGAGAGCGATTTCGGCGCCAACATGGGCAATCTGCCGACGCTGAAATCGCTGGTGTCGCTGGCCTATGACTGCCGGCGCTCGGAGATGTTCGTGAACGAGACCATCGCCGCGCTGAAGATCATCGATCGCGGCGATCTCACCCCCGACGAGATGATCGGCTCCTGGGCCGGCGAGCTCGGCCAGACGCAATTCCTGCCGGTGCACTACGTCAATTATGCCGTCGACTATGACGGCGATGGGCGGCGCGATCTGCTGCGCAGCGAAGACGACGTGATCGGCTCGACCGCGAACTACATCGCCAACGGCTTGAAGTGGCGGCGCGGCGAGCCGTGGCTGGAGGAGATCAAGGTGCCGCAGAACCTGCCGTGGGATCAGACCGATCTCACCGTGCAGCTGCCGCGCTCGAAATGGGGCCAGCTCGGCGTCACCTATCCCGACGGACGACCGCTGCCGAACGACAACCTCCCCTCCTCGATATTGCTGCCGATGGGGCGTTTTGGGCCGGCCTTCATGGCCTATGCGAATTTCGCGGCCTACACCGAGTGGAATAACTCGCTGATCTATTCGACCACCGCAGGCTATCTCGCCACCCGCATCGCAGGCGCCCCGCCGATGCGCAAGCCGGCGACGCCGGTTGCGCAGCTGCCGTTCAACGAGCTCAAGCAATTGCAGCAGCTGCTGGTCCAAGCCGGCTTCAATGTCGGCAAGGTCGACGGCGTCCTGGGCCAGCAGAGCCGTGCCGCGGTGAAGGCGATGCAGATCAAATACGGCCTGCCGGCGGACTCGTGGCCCACCGCGGAGCTGCTGGCGCGGATGCGCGGCGGCACGGCGCAGGCGCAGCCGGGGGCAACGATCCGCTAAACAATCTGTCGGTGGTCATTCCCCGCGAAGGCGGGGAATCCAGTACGCCGCGGCCCATCGACTTAATCAATACTGCCTCGGAGTACTGGATCGCCCGGTCAAGCCGGGCGATGACCGCGAGGGTATGGCAGCGACGGCACCATAAGCCAGCGAAGGAGAATTTTCGCACCGCAAAACCGTTTCATGCGATTGCATTATTCCATGAGGCTCCCATGTGAGTGGCTCAGGTTTTTCGCCTGGGTTTTCCCTCATTGAAGAGAGCATCACATGTCCTTCTACGACGCCGTCGTTCCCGCCTATCTGCAAATGCTGAACAGCATGATCGGCCTGCTGACCAAGGCCGAGGCGCATTGCGCGGCGAAAAAGATCGAGCCGAGCGTCCTGCTCGGCTCCCGCCTTTTCCCGGACATGTTGCCGCTGTCGAGGCAGTTTCAGCTCGTCACCGACTATCCGACCAGAGGCTGCGCGCGGCTGACGCAAAGCGAGGTGCCCTCGACACCCGACACTGAAACCAGCTTTGCGGAGTTGAAGCAGCGGCTGGCGAAGACGATCGACTATGTCAAATCCTTCAAGCCCGAGCAGTTCGAGGGCGCCGACGCCAGGGACGTCACCTTTCCGGTCGGCGCCGGCAAGACCATCACCATGACGGGACAGCAATTCCTGAGCTCGTTCTCGCTGCCGAACCTCTATTTCCACGCGGCGATAGCCCACGGCATCTTGCGCCACAACGGCGTCGAGATCGGCAAGCGCGATTTTCTCGGCACGAACTGATTTGTGGAATCGCACGGCTGCGACAGCGGGATTTCGCTGTCGCGGCCGAAATTGCACATGAATTATGCTACGCGCGGTCTCACGCGTAGCTCGCCTGCACTTTCCGTATGGCTCATCCCTTGCGCTGATTGCGGCGATGCACAAGTGTTCCGGACCTCTCACCGCCTGGAAGCATTCCCATGAGCCGTTCGACCAAATTGTTTGAGACCTACAAGCTCGGCCCCATCACGCTGGCCAACCGGCTCGTGATGGCGCCGCTGACGCGCAACCGCGCCGTCCCTGGCACGTTCGTCCCCGGCGCGCTGGCCGCCGACTATTACGCCCAGCGCGCGTCCGCAGGGCTGCTGATCACCGAGGCGAGCCAGATCTCGCAGCAGGGCCAGGGCTACCAGGACACCCCCGGCATCTACACCAAGGACCAGGTCGCCGGCTGGCGCAAGGTCACTGACAAGGTCCATGAGCGCGGCGGCAAGATCTTCATCCAGCTCTGGCATGTCGGCCGCATCTCGCATGTCGACCTTCAGGCGGGTGGCGCGGCCCCGGTCGCGCCCAGCGCGATCCGCGCCAAGGGCAAGACCTTCGTGAACGGCGGCTTCGCGGACGTCTCCGAGCCCCGTGCGCTCGAACTCTCCGAGATTCCCGGCCTCATCGACGACTACAAGCGTGCTACGCGCAACGCGCTGGAAGCCGGATTCGACGGCGTCGAGATCCACGGCGCCAACGGCTATCTGCTCGAGCAGTTCGCCAAGGACGGCGCCAACAAGCGTACCGATGCCTATGGCGGCTCGATCGAGAACCGTGCGCGGCTGATGCTGGAAGTCTCCAGGGCCGTCGTTGCCGAGGCCGGCGCCGAGCGCACCGGCATCCGCATCTCGCCGGTGACGCCCGCCAACGACATCTCGGATTCCAACCCGCAGGCGCTGTACGATTACATCGTGGACGGCCTCAGCGCGCTCAAGCTGGTCTATCTCCACGTCGTCGAAGGCGCCACCGGCGGTCCGCGTGACATCGCGCCGTTCGACTATGCCAGCATCCGCAAGCGGTTCGCCGGCGCCTATGTCGCCAACAACGGCTACGATTTCGATCTCGCAACCAAGGTGCTGGATGCGAATGCCGCCGATCTCATCGCCTTCGGCAAGCCGTTCATCTCCAACCCCGACCTGGTCGAGCGGTTGAAGGCGGGCGCCGCGCTGAACGAGTGGGACAAGAACACCTTCTACGGCGGCGGCGCCAAAGGCTACACGGATTATCCGACGCTGGCGGCCGAGCCGGCGGAGTAGTCACTTCTCCCTCTCCTCGCTTGCGGGGAGAGGGTCGGGGTGAGGGGGAGTCTCCCCGGGGACGGTAACAGTTCGACTCGCGGAGACTCCCCCTCACCCGCCACGCATCGCGTGTCGGCCTCTCCCCGCAAGCGGGGCGAGGCGAAGGAAGAAAAAGGCCGGGATCGCTCCCGGCCTTTCGTCGTTATGGGGCTTCGCTTATTGCAGCGAGGCGCGCTTGGGCGGGGTGGCCGGCCACGACTTGATCAGGGTGTCGTAGTCGACCGTCTCGCCCTTCGGTTTCTCGTTGGCGAGCTTGCGCTGCGGGGCAATCGTGCCGTCCTTCTGGGCCTTGGCGAACCAGAACTCTGCAGACTCCTTCTTGTGCAGCTTCGGACCGCAGGCGCCCTGCACGCCCGACTTCTCGAGGCGCTCCATCACGGAGTCCTGGGCGGCCGCGAGGGCGTCCATCGCGGCTTGCGGCGTCTTCGTACCGGACGACGCATCGCCGATGTTCTGCCACCACAGCTGGGCGAGCTTCGGATAGTCGGGCACGTTGTTGCCGGTCGGGGTCCACTGCACGCGCGCGGGCGAGCGGTAGAACTCGATCAGGCCGCCGAGCTTCGGCGCACGCTCAGTGAACGACTTGTCCCAGATGTCGGATTCACGGATGAAGGTGAGACCGACATGGCTCTTCTTCAGCGACACCGTCTTGGAGACGATGAACTGGAGATACAGCCAGGCCGCCTTGCGACGGTCAGCCGGGGTCGACTTCAGAAGCGTGAGCGAGCCGGCGTCCTGGTAGCCGAGCTTCATGCCTTCCTTCCAGTAGGCGCCGTGGGGCGAGGGAGCCATACGCCATTTCGGCGTACCGTCCGCGTTCATCACGGCGATGCCCGGCTTCACCATGTCGGCGGTGAAGGCGGTGTACCAGAACATCTGCTGGGCGATGTTGCCCTGCGCCGGCACCGGACCCGACTCGGAGAAGGTCATGCCCTGGGCCTGCGGCGGAGCATACTTCTTCATCCACTCGAGATATTTGGTGATCGAGTAGACCGCGGCCGGACCGTTGGTGTCGCCACCACGCTCCACGCTGGAGCCGACCGGGCGGCAACCTTCCATGCGGATGCCCCATTCGTCGACCGGCAGGCCGTTCGGAATGCCCTTGTCGCCGTTGCCGGCCATCGATAGCCAGGCGTCGGTGAAACGCCAGCCGAGCGAGGGGTCCTTCTTGCCATAGTCCATATGGCCGTAGACCTTGACGCCGTTGATCTCCTTGATGTCGTTCGTGAAGAACTCGGCGATGTCCTCATAGGCCGACCAGTTCACGGGGACGCCGAGCTCGTAGCCATACTTGGCCTTGAACTTGGCCTTGTAGTCGGGGTTGGTGAACCAGTCGTAGCGGAACCAGTAGAGGTTGGCGAACTGCTGGTCCGGCAGCTGATAGAGCTTGCCGTCCGGAGCAGTGCCGAACGACTTGCCGATGAAGTCGTTGACGTCGAGCATGGGGTCGGTGACGTCCTTGCCCTCGCCGGTCATGTAGTCCGACAGCGCGATGGTCTGGCCGTAGCGGAAATGCGTGCCGATCAGGTCGGAGTCGTTGATCCAGCCGTCATAGACGTTCTTGCCGGACTGCATCTGGGTCTGCAGCTTCTCGACGACGTCACCTTCCTGGATGATGTCGTGCTTGAGCTTGATGCCGGTGAGCTCGGAGAACGCCTTGGCCAGCGTCTGCGATTCGTATTCGTGGGTCGTGATGGTCTCGGAGACGACGTTGATCTCCATGCCCTTGAACGGTTCGGCAGCCTTGGCGAACCACTCCAGCTCCTTCTTCTGGTCGTCCTTCGACAAGGTCGAGGGCTGGAATTCGGCGATCCACTTCTGGATCGTGGCGTCGTCGGCGGCGCGAACCGGCGCCGAGACGGCGAACGACACCGCGAGCGCGGCGACGCTGGACATGGTCAGAAAGCACTTCTTGGTCAATGGACCTTTCCTTCTCCTAAACTGTCGCATGTTGTTCCTCCGTTGCAGCGACAAAATTTTATACAGACCCGGATTGCCCCCGGATCTGGCCGTCCCTTTCGCGAGCGTCAGACCGTGCGGAAAATGAGCACGGCCGTGGCCAGCGAAATTCCTGATGCGAGCCACAGGCTCGAGATCTCAAAACCTTCCTCGCCGATCGGCAGCGTCGCAATCGCCTCGGTGCCGACGAGGCCGATCCAGACGAGATGGATGACGGCCGCCGTGATCAGCGAGATGAACAGGCGATCGCCGCGCGTGGTTGGAATCCTGAGCACGCCGACGCGCTCGGCCTCGGGATAGACCGCGGCAAGCCAGGTCATCACCGCGAGCGTGCAGGCGAGCGCGGCGAAGAAAATCGCCGTCGGCAGCGTCCAGGCCATCCATGCGATCGATTCCATTGATGCCTCCTACACGCGCCCGAGCGCGAAACCGCTCGCGATGTAATTGCGGACGAACCAGATCACGAGCGCGCCCGGAATGATGGTGAGCACGCCGGCGGCAGCGAGCAGCCCCCAGTCCATGCCGGCCGCCGACACCGTGCGCGTCATGATCGCGGCGATCGGCTTGGCCTGTACCGAGGTCAGCGTGCGCGCGAGCAGCAGCTCGACCCAGGAGAACATGAAGCAGAAGAAGGCGGCAACGCCGATGCCGCTTGCGATCAGCGGCACCAGGATCTTGATGAAGAAGCGCGGGAAGGAATAGCCGTCGAGGAAAGCCGTCTCGTCGATCTCGCGCGGCACGCCGGACACAAAACCTTCGAGGATCCACACCGCCAGGGGAACGTTGAAGATGCAATGCGCGAGCGCCACGGCCCACGGCGTATCGAACAGGCCGATCGCCGAATAGAGGTTGAAGAACGGCAGCGCATAGACCGCAGCCGGCGCCATGCGGTTCGACAGCAGCCAAAAGAACAAATGCTTGTCGCCGAGGAAGCGGTAGCGCGAGAATGCGTAGGCCGCAGGCAATGCCACCGAGATCGAGATGATGGTGTTGAGGACGACGTATTCCAGCGAATTGATATAGCCGGAATACCAGCTCTCGTCGGTGAAGATGCGCTTGTAGTGCTGCAGCGTCGGGGCGTGCGGCCACAGCGTCATCGTCGAGACGATCTCGGCGTTGGTCTTGAAGCTCATATTGACGAGCCAGTAGATTGGCAGCAGCAGGAAGATCAGAAACAGCGCCATGACGAGGCGACGGCCGGGGATCGAATGCATCACGCGGCTCCTTCCTGATGCTTACGTTCGGTGCCGGCGTTGGTCATGACAGTGTAAAAGATCCAGCAGACGATCAGGATGATGAGGTTGTAGACAAGCGACAGGGCAGCAGCCTTGCCGAGGTCGAACTGGCCGAGCGCAATCTTGACCAGCTCGATTGACACGAAGGTAGTGGAGTTACCGGGTCCGCCGCCGGTCACGACGAACGGTTCGGTGTAGATCATGAACGAGTCCATGAATCGCAGCAGCACCGCGATCAGGAGCACGCGGTTCATCTTCGGCAGCTGGATCGCCTTGAACACGGCCCAGCGCGAGGCGCCGTCGATCTGCGCGGCCTGGTAATAAGCTTCGGGAATCGACTTCAGGCCGGCATAGCAGAGCAGCGCGACGAGGCTGGTCCAGTGCCAGACGTCCATCACGATGACAGTGACCCAGGCATCGATGTCGTTGGAGACGTAATTATAGTCGAGGCCGATGTGATTGAGGACATAGCCGAGCAGGCCGATATCGGGCCGGCCGAAGATCTGCCAGATCGTGCCGACCACGTTCCACGGAATCAACAGCGGCAGCGCGAGGATCACGAGGCAGGCCGCCACCGTCCAGCCCTGGCGCGGCATCGACAGCGCGACGACGATGCCAAGCGGCACCTCGATCGCGAGGATCACCAGCGAGAAGAACAGATTGCGGCCGAGCGACGCGAGGAAGCGGCCGCCGAGATCGGTCGAGGGATCGAGCAGCTCCTTGAACCAGCCGACGCCGTTCCAGAAGAACTGGTTGTTACCGAACGTGTCCTGCATCGAATAGTTGACCACCGTCATCAGCGGCAGCACCGCCGAGAAGGCGACGACCAGGAACACCGGCAGCACCAGGAACCAGGCTTTTTGGTTGACGGTCTTGTCCATCAGGCGGCTCCCTCCACCAGAAGGCTGTCGGCGTAGACGTGGATGTGCGACGGATCGAATTTCAGCCCGGCGGTGCCGTCGGAGCTGGTGAAGCCGTTGGGCGCGCGCGCCGCAAGCTTAGCGTCGCCGACGCGGACGCGCGCAAAGCGGATGCGGCCGAGATCGTCGATGCGCTCGATCTTTGCCGTGAGCAGACCCGGCGCGGGCGCAACGACCTCGACGAATTCGGGGCGCACGCCGATCTCGATCTTGGCGCCTGCGGGCAGCTTGTCGTAAGCGCGATTGAGCGCGATGACATGGCCGTCGATGCGCGCCTCGCGCCCCCTCACCTCGGCCGGCAGGATGTTCATGCCGGGCGAGCCGATGAAATAGCCCACAAAAGTGTGCGCGGGCTTGTCGAACAGCTCAGCCGGCGTGCCGCTCTGCACCACGCGGCCGTCATGCATGACGACGACGGTGTCGGCGAAGGTCAGCGCCTCGGTCTGGTCGTGGGTGACATAGATCATCGTGAGATCGAGCTCGCGATGCAGCGCCTTCAGCTTGGAGCGAAGCTGCCATTTCAATTCGGGATCGATCACCGTCAGCGGCTCATCGAACAGCACGGCGGCAACGTCGGACCGGACCAAGCCGCGGCCGAGCGAGATCTTCTGCTTGGCATCGGCGGTGAGCCGGGTCGCCTTGCGATTGAGATAAGGTTCGAGATCGAGCAGGCGGCCGATCTCGGCGACACGCTTGTCGATCTCGGTCTTCGGCACGCCGCGGTTCTTCAGCGGAAACGCGAGGTTCTGCCCCACCGTCATGGTGTCGTAGATCACCGGAAACTGGAACACCTGGGCGATGTTGCGCTTCTGGGTCGACAGCGGCGTGATGTCCGCCCCGTCGAACAGGATCTTTCCGCGCGATGGCGTGATGATGCCGGAGATGACGTTGAGCAGCGTGGTCTTGCCGCAGCCGGAGGGTCCGAGCAGCGCGTAGGCGCCGCCCTGCCGCCAGGTCATGGTGACAGGCTTCAGCGCAAACGTCTCCTGCGGCGCGTCATTGCCGCCGTAGGAATGGGCGAGATCGACGAGGTCAATGCGGGCCATGTCGCGCTCCCCTCAAGTGCTTTTACTGGTTGACGCGTTTTCTTCACGCGAACCGGTACGCACTTCGCTTGAAAACGCTATGCCGGGAGCGGCGACCAGACGGTCAGCCGCGTCGAAGACAAAAACGTCATTTGGGTCAAGCACCGCATCGATGGTCTGGCCGGGCTCGAACTCGTGCACGCCGTGCAGCACCGCAACCCAGTTCGATCCGCCGCGGGTCAAATGCACAAAGCTCTCCGAACCGGTGATCTCGGTCACCGTGACAGTGGCGTGGAAAGAGTGGCGGTCGGCCTCGCCGTTGGCAAGCGCGAGCTGATGCGCGCGAAAGCCGACACGATAGGCGCCGTCGGCGAGCGAGGAATAGAGGCCCGAGGCGGGCGAGGCCGTGCCGCCGGCATATTGCACGGAGCCGTTCTTCTTCTCGATGCCGACGAGGTTGAGCGGCGGATCGGAAAAGACCTGCGCGACGCGCAGCGTCTGAGGCCGGCGGTAGACGGTGGGCGTCTCGCCGATCTGCAGCGCCCGCCCCTCCCACATGCACACCGTGTTGCCGCCGAGCAGCAGCGCCTCGGTCGGCTCGGTCGTAGCATAGACGAACGTCGCACCGGTTGCCTCGAAAATGCGCGGCAATTCGGCGCGGAGCTCTTCGCGCAGCTTGTAGTCGAGATTGGCGAGCGGCTCGTCGAGCAGCACGAGATCGGCGCCCTTGACCAGCGCGCGGGCGATCGCGGTACGCTGCTGCTGGCCGCCGGAGAGCTGCAGCGGCGTGCGCTTCAGGAACGGCTCGAGGCGCAAGAGTTTTGCGGCCTCCGCCACGCGCGCCTCGATCTCCTCACGCGGCTTTCCCTGTACGCGCAGGGGTGAAGCGATGTTCTCGTAAACCGTGAGCGAGGGGTAGTTGATGAACTGCTGATAGACCATCGCAACCGAGCGCTGGCGCACGTCGGCGCCGGTGACGTCCTTGCCGTTCACCAGCACCTTGCCCGTGGTCGGCTTGTCGAGGCCAGCGAGCAGCCGCATGATCGAGGTCTTGCCCGACAGCGTCGGCCCGAGCAGCACGTTCAGTGTGCCGCTCTCGAGCGTCAGCGAGACGTCGCGGATGTGCTCGGCACCGTCGACGGTCCGGGTCACGTGATCGAGTGTCACGCTCATGAGCGTCCTCCCGCTTCCAGCAGCGGACTTTGCGGCACGGCGTGGGTCCTGATCCAGTCGTCAAGCGCGGCGATCTCGTCGGCAGATAGGCGCAGGCCGAGCTTTGAGCGGCGCCAGACGATGTCATCGGCGGTGACGGCCCATTCATTAGCCATGAGATAGCGGACCTCGCGTTCGGTCAGGGTCGCGCCGAACGGCTGGCCCATATCCGCGGCCGATTTCGCGTCGCCGAGCAGCTTGATGGCGCGGGTGCCATAGGCGCGGGCGAGGCGCCGCGCATGGTCGTGGCCGAGGAACGGATAGCCGCGCTGGAGCTCGGCGATCAGGCCGTCGATGTCGGAGACCTTCATGTCACCGCCCGGCAGCGGCCATTTGCCGGTCCAGCCCTCGCGCGCTTTCGCACTGCGCAGGTAGGGCGCAAGCCGCTCCAGCGCCTCTTCGGCAAGGCGGCGGTAGGTCGTGATCTTGCCGCCATAGATCGACAGCAGCGGCGCCCCGCCCGGCGTGTCGAGCTCGAACACGTAGTCGCGCGTCGCGGCCTTGGCTTCGCTGGCACCGTCGTCATAGAGCGGCCGCACGCCCGAATAAGTCCAGACCACGTCCTCAGATGTCACGGCCTTGGCCAGATATTCGCTCACCGCCTTGCAGAGATACTCGATCTCCTCAGCCGTCGCCTTCACCTTGGCCGGATCGCCGTCATAGTCGCGGTCTGTCGTCCCGATCAGCGTAAAATCGTCCTGGTAGGGGATGACGAAGATGATGCGGCCATCGGCGTTCTGGAACATGTAGGCGCGGTCGTGGTCGTAGAGCTTCTTGACCACGATGTGCGAGCCCTGCACCAGGCGCACTTTTGCCTTCGCGTTGACGCCGGCGCCGCGGCCGAGCACGTCCTCGACCCAGGGGCCGCCGGCATTGACCAGAGCCTTCGCCCGGATCTGCGAGCGCTCTCCGGTCAGTGTGTTGATCAAGCTGACGGTCCAGATGCCGTCGGCCTGCCTGATATCGGTTGCGCGGGTGCGGGTACGGATCTCAGCACCCTTGTCCGCGGCATCGCGCGCATTGAGCACGACGAGGCGGGCGTCGTCGACGAAGCAGTCGGAATATTCGAAGGCGCGGCTGTAGCGATTCGGGATCAGCGGCTTGCCGACCTCGTCGCGCCCGAGATCGACCGAGCGCGTCGCCGGCAGGAGATGACGACCGCCGATGTGGTCATACAGGAAGAGGCCGAGGCGCAGCAGCCAGGCCGGGCGAAGGCCGGCGTGATGCGGCAAAACGAAACGCAGGGGGCGGATGATATGGGGCGCGATGCCCCAGAGAATCTCGCGCTCGATCAGCGCCTCGCGGACCAGGCGAAACTCGTAATATTCGAGATAGCGTAGGCCGCCATGCACCAGCTTGGTCGACCAGGACGACGTCCCGCTGGCCAGGTCGTTCATTTCGCACAGGAAAACACTGTTGCCCCGGCCGACCGCATCGCGCGCGATGCCGCAGCCGTTAACACCGCCTCCAATGATGGCGAGATCGAAAATACGCTCCAACAGACGCATCCCCCGACGACCGCTCGTTCCTTCGAGCGGCTACTTTCGCTTTTGATTAGATCATACCGAAAAACGAAAGCAAGATGAAAGAGAGGCGAAAGGAAGTGAAAGGGGAACTTTTTCAACGCCAATAGGACGGAGAAATTGGCAGGGAGGCGATCAGATTTGGAGGCAAACCGCTCGATTGCTCGGCAGATGGCATAACCGCGCGCCCGCAACGCGCCGAAGAACTTGAATGTAGCAACATAACTACATATTAATCTCATCTGGATGGCATTGGTACTTCAAGGACGCGCTCGCGATGGTGACCACCCTGACCAGCCGGGAATTCAACCAGGACACGAGCGGCGCCAAAAAGGCCGCCTCGCAAGGGCCGGTCTTCATCACGGATCGCGGTCGCCCGGCCCATGTCCTGATGACGATCGAGGATTATTTGCGCCTGACCGGCGGCCTCATGAGTCTTGCCGAAGCTCTGGCGCAGGCGGGCGCGGACTTCGATTTCGATCCGCCTCGCATTGAGGGCGGCATCTCCCGGCCCGCCGATCTCGACTGATGTTTCTGCTGGATACCAATGTCGTCTCCGAACTGAGACGACCGGATCGCGCGGATCGCAATGTCCTCGCCTGGGCCAATGCAGTGCCCGCAGCAAGCTTCTTCATCTCGGCCATCTCAATCCTCGAAATCGAGCTCGGTGCGCGCCTGATCGAGCGCAAGGACGCAGCGCAAGGTGCTGTCCTGCGCGCCTGGATCGACCATCACATTTTGGCCCGCTTCGAGCGGCGAATACTGCCGATCGATACGGCCGTCGCGCAGCGTTGTGCCCAACTTCACGTTCCCAACCCGCGGGCCGAACGTGACGCCCTCATTGCGGCGACCGCGCTCGTTCACGGCCTGACCGTCGTGACGCGCAATGTGGGGGACTTCGCACCGACGGGCGTTCCGCTGCTCAATCCTTGGGACGACGTGTAAGCCTCAGCGCAGCCGAACCACCGGTGCGGCTTCCGGTACCGCATCCTGCGCATCTGCCGGCACATCATCGATATCCGCGGCCTTCGGCATCGCCGCCATCACCTCGATGCCCTTGCTGTGGCAGATCGTGGCGAGGCGCTCGGGGAGCTCCTGGTCGGTGACGAAAGTCTGGATCTGGGTGATGTGGGCGATGCGCACCGGCGCGCTGCGGCGGAGCTTTGTCGAATCGGCAACCAGCATGACGCTGCGGGCGTTGGCGATGATGGCTTGCGCGACCTGCACCTCGCGATAGTCGAAATCGAGCAGCGCGCCCTCCTCGTCGATCGCGGATGCGCCGATGATGGCGTAGTCGACCTTGAACTGGCCGATCAGCTGCGTCGCGGTCGAGCCGACGACGGCGCCGTCGGCGCGGCGCACCGTGCCGCCGGCCACCACCACCTCGATGCGGGGATGGCGGTAGAGCAGCATCGCGACGTTGAGATTGTTGGTGATGACGAGCAGGTCTTCGTGCGAGGTCAGCGCGCTCGCGACCTCCTCCGTCGTGGTGCCGATATTGATGAAGAGCGAGCAGCCGTTCGGAATCAGCGACGCGGCGGCAGCACCTATCGCCTTCTTCTCGTCGGCGGCGACGAACCGGCGCGCCTCATAGGCGAGGTTTTCGACGCCGGAGGCGATGATGGCGCCGCCATGGATGCGGGTCAGCGATCTCCGCTCGCAGAGATCGTTGAGATCCTTGCGGATGGTCTGCGCCGACACCTCGAACTTGCGCGCGAGCTCCTCGACCATGACGCGGCCGGAAGCGCGCGCGATGTTGAGGATTTCGGCCTGGCGATGGGTCAATCCGGTCACGGCGATGGCCTCACATCAGAAAGGTGCATGGTGCGGCGGTTCGCAGCCGCGGTCAATGCGGACGACGATCACAGTTGATGATCGAGGCCGCTCACCACGCCATCGCGGCAGCAAGACGCGCGAGCAGATCGGGATCGTCGAACGCGCTGGCGGAGGCCACCGCGCCCGCAGCGACAAGGTCTGCGTGGCTGAGGCTGGTCCGGATCCCGATGGTCGGAATGCCGGCTGCGGTGGCGGACTGCACGCCCGTGCGGGAGTCCTCGAACGCGACCGAAGCCGCCGCGCTGCCGCCGACGAAGCGCAGGCCCTCCTGATACGGCAGCGGATGCGGCTTGCCATACGGCAGCTCATCGCCGATCACGAGGGCCTTGAAACGATGCGTGATGCCGAGCCCCGAGAGCAGCAGCTCGGCGTTGAGGCGCGGCGCATTCGTCACGGCGACCATGGCAATGCCGGCGGTGTCGGCGCGGTCGAGCAGCGCCATCAGGCCCGGCAGCGGCTCGATCTGTCCGGCGACGAGCTCGCGGAAGACCTCTTCCTTCTCGGCGAGAATCGCGGCACGCCGTTCCATGGTTTCATTGGGCAGAAAGCGCTCACCGATCGATACATTGGCGAAACCTTGCAGCTCCCGGGAGAAGCGCGCGTGATCGAACACATGGCCGCGCGGCCCGAGCACCTGATTGAAGGCCTTGAGGTGCAGCGGGTCGGTGTTGGCAAGCGTGCCGTCGATGTCGAACAACAATGCCCTGCCGAGAGCGTCGATCATTTCCGTACTTTCCAGAATGGATGCCGCATCAATACGGAAGCCGTATCAATACAGCGTCCATAGCGCAATGACGTGCACGCATGACCATCACGCAGCCCTCGACAAAGTCGCGCGCGGCTGCAACACTCCATGCAAGATCAAAAAGGAGGAAACGATGACGATCAACCGACGCGATCTGGCTCTCTCTGCTCTGGCTGTCTCCGCGCTCGCTCTCACATCACCCGCGCTGGCGGCATCGGCGGACGAAGAGGCCGTGGCGAAGAAGGTCGAGGCTTTCCGCCTCGCCCAGATCGCGGCCGACCCGAAAGCGCTCGGCGCGCTGTGCTGGGACGATCTCAGCTACAGCCATTCCAGCGGCAAGGTCGAGGACAAGGCGACCTTCATCGCCAACGCCACCGACGGCAAGTCGAAATTCCTGTCGATCGAATATCAGGATCCGACCATCAAGGTCGTCGGCCCCGCCGCCATCGTGCGCTTCCACTGGGTCGCGGAGCAGGAGATGGCAGCCGATGGGAAGAAAGTGCCGACCAACCTGCACATCCTGATGAACTGGCAGAAGCAGGGCGACGAGTGGAAGCTGCTGTCGCGCGCCGCGACGAAGTTGTGATCGACGACTTACCCTCTCCCCGACGGACTCCCTTTGTGGGAGAGGGCGCACGGGGCCTTCGGCCGCCTTTTGCACCCGGAAACGCAAGATCAAGAACGGAGAATAGGATGACCACGACGGACCACGAGGCGGTCGCAAGAAACGTCGAGGCGTTTCGTCTCGCCCAGATCGCGGCCGACCCGAAGGCACTCAGCGCGCTGTGCTCGGATGAACTGAGCTACAGCCACTCCAGCGGCTTCCTCGAGGACAAGGCGGCCTTCGTTGCTAACGCCACCGACGGCAAGACGGAGTTCCAGTCGATTACGTACAAGGACCCGACCATCAGGATCGTCGGCCCCGCCGCGACCGTGCGCTTTCACTGGCTCGCCGAAATGACGACCGGCGGACAGAAAGTGGCAAACAGCCTTCACATCCTGATGACCTGGCTGAAGCAGGACAACGAGTGGAAGCTGTTGTCGCGCTCCGCGACGAAGCTGTAACCAACAAGGTCATTCCGCGACGCGTCGGAAGGGCGCGAGCTAGGATGCGCAATTGCGCATCTGAGAATCCATTGGTCGGCAATTTCTGCAGCATGATGAATTCCGGGCTCGTGCTTGGCACGCCCGGAATGACAGGCGAAACTACGCCGCCTCCTTCACATCGCCGTTAACCAGCTTCCTTGCCGCACGCTCGGCTTCGCGGGCGTTGCGGAAGAGTTGGCCTTCAAGGCGGTTGAACTGGTGGGACGAGGCGAAGAAGCAGTAGCCGCCCTGGCCGCGAACCACGATGCCCGCGGTCTCTGAATTCACTTCGATGATGTAGCTGTCCGGCATGGCCCGTAGATTCCTCAGTGCGGGCAGATAACGGCATCTCTGCCCTTTGGTTCCCAGGGCAAATCAGCCGGTTTCCAGCCCGAATCGACGTGCTCATGGGTACGCCCGGACCTCATCCGTTTTATGACCCGTTCTTGGCAAAGCAGCGACGCGCTGACGCGTCGGCGCCGCGTTTCGTGAACCACAAGCTCTCGCGAGACGGGACGGAAGGTCGCGCGCGATTACGTCGCAATCGGTGCGTCGGTCGGGCGCACTTCCTGCGGGCGCCCATGTTCGTCGATCGAGACGTAAGTGAAGTTGCCATCGGTAACGAGAAACGGATGCTCCTCCCCGCGACGAAGCGCCCAGGCTTCGAGATGCACGGTCATGGACGTCCGCCCGACGCGCACGAGGTTGGCATAGACCGAAACGAGATCGCCGACATAGACGGCCTTGCGAAAATTCATCGCCTCGATCGCAACGGTCACGGTCCGTGACTTCGCCACCTTCGACGCGAAAACACCGCCGCCGACGTCCATCTGGCTGAGCAGCCAGCCACCAAAAATGTCGCCGTTCGCATTGGTATCGGCGGGCATCGCCAGCGTGCGGATGCAGAGATCGCCACGCGGCCCGGTGGTAGACTCTTCGGTCATGTGCCTCTCATTTGAAATTGTCCCAGCCCGGATCGGGCGCGAAGCGCGCGCCGAATCGCTCGGCCAGCGCGCGCAGGGTGGATACAATGTTCTCCACCCCGCGCGTGCGAGCGTAGTTCAGCGGGCCACCGCGGAACGGTGCATAACCCGTGCCGAAGATCATGGCGCCATCGACCGCATCGGGATCGTCGACGATGCCCTCGCGCAGCGCCGCGACGCAGACATTGGACATTGGCAGCACCAGGCGGTCGATCATCTGGTCGGTGACGCGCGGGCCGGTCTCGGGCAATGGCGCCTTCTCGGCCTTGCCGTCCTTCCAGGTGTAGAAGCCTTTGCCGGTCTTGCGGCCGAGTTCGCCCTTGGCGACTTTTTCGCGCAGCCACGCGGGCGTCGGCGGCAGCAGGTCCCCGAACTTGGTGCGGAGCATGTCGCCGACATCGAGGCAGATATCGAGCCCGACCTGATCGGCCAGCTCGATCGGCCCCATCGGCATGCCGAACTGCTCGGCCGCGGCATCGATCAGGCGCTGGTCGGTCTTCTCGTCCAGCATCACCATGGCTTCCAGCATGTAGGGCGTCAGCGCGCGGTTGACGAGGAAGCCGGGCGAGCTTTTTACCGACAGCGGCAGGCGATCGATCGCACCGACGAAGGCGAGCGCCTCTTTCAGCACCTCTGGCCGGTTGCCGTCATGACTGACGACTTCGACCAGCTGCAGCCGCGACACCGGGTTGAAGAAATGCAGGCCGACCAGCCGCTCCGGCCGCGCCAGCGTGGTGCGGAGGTCCTGGAGCGGGATGCTGGAGGTGTTGGTCGCGAGGATTGCGCCCGGCTTCATGCGCGGCTCGAGGGCGGCATAGACCTTCTGCTTCAGCTCGAGCTTTTCCGGCACCGCCTCGATGATGAGATCGGCATTGCGCACGCCCTCCCCGTCCATGTCGGGGATCAGGCGGTCCAGCGCGTCGCGGACCTCGGTCGGCTTGCGGATGATCTTGCCATAGAGTTCGGCGGCACGCTTCACCGCGCCGGCGATCGGCTCTGCCTTCATGTCGGCGAGGGAGACGCGCAGGCCCTGCCCGGCGACCCAAGCCGCGATGTCGCCGCCCATGGCGCCGGCGCCGATGACGTGGACATGCTTGATGGTGCTGCCGGAGCCCGCCGCCTTCTTCATCTGCTCGCGCAGGAAGAAGACGCGGATCAGGTTTTGCGCGGTCGGCGTCACCATCAATTTGGCGAAGGAGGCCTGCTCCGCCTTCAGCATCGCGGTCCTGCTGCCGCCATGGGTCTCCCAGAGGTCGATCAGGGCGTAAGGCGCGGGATAGTGCTCGCGTGGCGCGGCCTTCGCGGCCTCGCTGCGCATGCGCTTGCCCAGCAGCCCGCGCACCGGGCCGAGATTGGCCGCACGGGTGAGCAGGCCACGCTTGGCCCGCTTCAGCCGGCCGAACAGCACGTCCTTCACGGCGTTACGAACATGGCGCTCCTGCGTCACGGTGTCGACGAGGCCGAGCGATTTGGCGCGGCGCGCATCGATGGTGCGGCCGGTCAGCATCAGCGCCATCGACTGGGTCGGATTGACTAGCGCGGTGAAACGCGCGGTGCCGCCGAGGCCGGGATGCAGGCCCAGCATCACCTCCGGGAAGCCGAACCGTGCGCCGTCGATCGCGATGCGCGCCTGGCAGGCGAGTGCGACCTCGAGGCCGCCGCCCAGGCAGAAGCCGTGGATGACCGCGACCGTCGGCAACCTCAAGGCTTCCAGATGATCGACCACCGCATGCGCGGCGCGGATGCGGGTCTCGACCATCCCGGGATCGGTCGCACCGCGGAATTCGTTGACATCGGCGCCGGCAATGAAGCCGGACGGTTTTGCCGAGCGGATCACGAGACCGGCAGGACGCTCGGTCTCGATCGTCGCGAGCGCGGCGTCGAACTCCTCCATCACGTCGGAGGACAGCGTGTTGGCGCTGGCGCCAGCGCGGTCGAACAAGAGCCAGGCGACGCCGTCAGCATCGCGCGTCAGCTTGAAGTGCTTGTACGGGCCAGCGGTCGCGGGCTGCGGCCCCAGCGTCAGGACGCGGTCGCCAAGCGCGGTCATGATCCTGGAATCCATGGTCACACCGCCTCGATCAGCATGGCGCCGCCGAGCCCGCCGCCGATGCACTCGGTGGCGACACCGCGCCGCGTGCCAAGCCGCTTCATCGCGTTGACGAGATGCAGCACGATCCGGTTGCCGGAGGTGCCGACGGGATGGCCGAGCGAGATCGCGCCGCCATCGACATTGAGCTTGTCGCGGTCGATCTCGCCGGCGGCCCCATCAAGGCCAAGAATCTCGCGGCAGAATTTGTCGTCATTCCAGGCGGCGAGGCAACCGAGCACCTGCGTGGCAAAGGCCTCGTTCAGCTCCCAGGTCTCGACGTCCTGAACCGAGAGGCCATTGCGCTGAAGCAGCGGCGTCGCCGACATCACGGGGCCGAGCCCCATGATGCTGGGATCAAGCGCGGCCCAATTACTGTCGACGATCGCCGCCTTCGGCGTCAGCCTATGCTTTGCGACCGCCGTGTCGGAGGCGAGGATCACCCAGGACGCACCGTCGGTGATCTGTGAGGAATTGCCGGCAGTGACCTGGCCCCAGGGGCGCTCGAACACCGGCCGGAGTTTTGCCAGCGTCTCGGCCGTCGAATCCGGACGCACGCCATCATCATGGTCGAAGAATTTTCCGTCGCGGGCGAACGCGGTCTCGACCTCGCCCTTCAGATAGCCTTCAGCCTGCGCATGCGCGAGGCGGCGATGGCTCTCGGCAGCGTAGGCATCGGACTGCGCGCGCGTAATGCCGAAGAGATGACCGACGACCTCGGCGGTCTGGCCCATGTTCAGATCGGTGACGGGATCGGTCAGTCCGCGTTCCAGCCCTATGATCGGCTTGAGATAACGCGGGCGCAGCTTGAACGCGGCGGCCATCTTCGCGGCCACGCCCTTGGCGGTGGCAAGGCCGGCAAACCAGCGCACGCCGGAATTCGGCCAGACCAGCGGGGCGTGGCTCAGCGCTTCGGTGCCACCGGCCAAAATCATGTCGGCATGGCCTTCGCGGATGTAGCGGTAGGCGGTGTCGATCGACTGCATGCCGGAGCCGCAATTGATCTGCACCGTGAAGGCGACCATGTCCTCGCCCATGCCGAGCCGCAGCGCGGCGACGCGGGCCGGGTTCATCTCGTCCGCGATCACGTTGACGCAGCCGAGGATGACCTGGTCGAAATCGGTTGGAGCAAACGGCTGGCGCGCCAGCAGCGGCCGGCCGCATTGCACGGCGAGATCGACCGGCGTGAAGGGCCCGGGCCCCGACCGCGCCTTCAGAAACGGCGTCCTGCTGCCGTCGACGATGAAAACCGGTCGTGTCATCAGCTCGCCGCCCTCTGCTCACCGAGTTCCTGGAAGAACTGATGCACGTCGCCGGTTTTCTTGTAAATCGGCGACAGCGCCTCCGGCGCAAAATCGTCGACCTCGATCACCTTTGTGACGGCTTCACGAGCGGCGGCAAGCTGCTCGCCCTCGGCCTGCGTGATCACGCCCTTTGTGACGGCCTCCTTCCAGTCGCGGATGTGTGCGGCGCGCATCCGCTTGGCGATCGCGTCGGTCGCCGCGACCAGCTTGAACGCACGTTCCAGCCGGGCAAAGCCGCTGTCGTCATCGACATGAGCGAGATCCGGTGTGAGGCGTTCGCGCGCTGCCGAAGGCTCCAGCATGAGGCCGGCGCATTGGTGCACGACGCGGTCGGACGGGCCCAGCACGCGGGCGCCGAAGGGCTGAACGACGAACTTCAGGAAGCCGGCAACGAAGCGGTTCGGCAGGTTGGCGAGGATTTCGGCGAGCCGGTTCTCAATCGTTTTGAAGCCGGTCGCCATGCACCATTCCAGTGCGGCAAAATCCTCCTTCTGGCGTCCCTCGTCCTGCCAGCGTTTTAGCGCGGCAGACAGCAAGTATAGCTCGGAAAGAATGTCGCCAAAGCGCGCCGACAGCATCTCCTTGCGCTTGAGCGCGCCGCCGAGCGTCAGCAGCGCCATGTCGGCGCACAATGCGAATGCCGCGGAGTAGCGCGAGAGCTGGCGATAGAACGGCGTGGCATCGCCTGCATCCGGCGCCATTGCGAAGGCGCCAAAGGTCCAGCTCCGGCCGAAGGCGCGGAACAGTGTCCGGAAGCTATGGCCGACGTGCTTCCAGAACGCCTTGTCGAACGCGGTCAGCCCGCGCTCGCGGTCGGTGTCTGCCAGCGCGTTCATCTCGTCGAGCAGATAGGGATGCGCGCGGATGGCGCCCTGCCCGAACACGATGAGATTGCGGGTGAGGATGTTGGCGCCCTCGACGGTGATGCCGACCGGCACGGCGCGGTGGAGATTGCCGAGATAGTTTTGCGGACCGTCGATCACGGCCTTGCCGCCATGGACGTCCATGGCGTCGTCGACCGCAATGCGCATCCGCTCGGTCGCGTGCAGCTTCATGATGCCGGAGATGACGGCTGGATGAACGCCGGCATTCAGCGCCGCGCAGGTCAGCCGCCGCGCCGCGTCGAGCTGGTAGGCGGTCGCGACGATGCGCGCCAGCGGCTCCTCGACGCCTTCGAACTTGGAGATGGAGATGCCGAACTGCTCGCGGATGCGGGCGTAGGCGCCGGTGGTACGCGCGGCGTAGGCGGCGCCGGCCGCCGAGAGCGAGGGCAGCGAGATGCCGCGGCCGGCGGCGAGCGCCGTCATCAGCATCTTCCAGCCCTGCCCCAGCCGCTCTTTCCCGCCGATGACATAGTCGAGCGGGATGAAGACGTCGCGGCCCCGATTCGGGCCGTTCTGGAACACCTGCATCGACGGCAGATGGCGCTGACCGATCTCGACCCCCGGCAGATGGGTCGGGATCAGCGCCACGGTGATGCCGAGTTCTTCCTGGCTGCCGACGAGATGATCGGGATCATAAGCCTTGAAGGCGAGGCCGAGCAGCGTCGCGACCGGACCGAGCGTGATGTAGCGCTTGTGCCAGTTCAGCCTGAGGCCGACGACCTCGCGGCCCTCGAAAACGCCCTTGCAGATGATGCCGGTGTCGACCATCGAGGCGGCATCGGAGCCGGCTTCCGGACTGGTGAGGCCGAAGCAGGGAATGTCGCGGCCATCGGCCAGACGCGGCAGCCAGCGCTCCTGCTGCTCCTTCGTGCCGAAGCGCATCAAGAGCTCGCCCGGGCCGAGCGAGTTCGGCACCATCACGGTGACCGCGGCCGCGATCGAACGGGTCGAGATCTTCCGCACCACTTCCGAATGCGCATAGGGCGAGAAGCCGAGGCCGCCAAATTCCTTCGGAATGATCATGCCGAAGAACTTTTCGCTCTTGATGTAATGCCAGACGTCCGGTGGCAGGTCGCGCCATTCCCAAAAAATCTTCCATTCGTCGAGCATGGCGCAGAGCTCATCGACCGGGCCGTTGAGGAAGGCCTGCTCCTCGGCGGTCAGTTTCGCCTGCGGCACCTCTAGGAGCTTCGACCAATCAGGGTTGCCGGTGAAGAGATCGGCGTCCCACCAGACATCGCCCGCCTCCAGCGCCTCGCGCTCGGTGTCGGACATCGCCGGCAGCACGCCGCGCGCCCAGGAGAAGATCGGCTTGGTGATGTTGTCGCGGCGGAAGCTCATGGCGGACCTCATGGATCGGCGCGGGTGGCGGGTATTTTAGCGGAAACTGGCGGGCGGAAGGGAACACTTCGCCGGCAAAATTGACGCGGCCGGGCGGCCGCCCGGAGGTCTAACGGCCGGGTCGTGGGGGCAGTTCCGGGGAGGAGAATGGGACGGCATCCCCGCCGTCATTCCGGGGCGACGCGAAAGCGTCGAACCCGGAATCCATTTATCGACCAACGCTACCGCACGATGGATTCCGGGCTCGCGCCTGACGGCGCGCCCCGGAATGACGGCGTTGAGAGGCCGGCCTAATCCGGCCGGACCATCTCGAACATGTTTTCCGGCTTGATCTCGAAATAGTCGCCGCGGCGGCCGGCGCGGACGATGGGGCGGGCGGCAGCGGTCTGGTAGACGCCGTCCTTGATCATGGCCTTGTCGATGTGGACGGCGACGACCTCGCCGAGCGTCAGCCAGGCATCGGCCTCCTTGCCGTCGGCGCCCTTGAGGCGGACGATATCGGACACCTTGCACTCGAAGGCGACCGGGCTTTCGGCCACGCGCGGCACGTTGACGAGCTTGCCGGGAATGGCGGTCAGGCCGGCGATCTCGAACTCGTCGACTTCGGGGGCGACATGAGCGGCGGTCGCGTTCATGTGCCTGGCGAGGTCCATCGTGGTGAGATTCCAGACGAACTCCCGCGTCTGCTCCATGTTCGAGACCGTGTCCTTCCAGTTGGTGGAGGAGAACCCGATGATCGGCGGCACGTAAGCGAACGCGTTGAAGAAGCTGTAGGGCGCAAGGTTGACGTGGCCCTTGGCGTCGCGCGAGGAAATCCAGCCGATCGGCCGCGGCGCGATGATGGCGTTGAAGGGATCGTGCTTGAGGCCGTGGCCCTTGGAGGGCTCGTAGAAGTACAGGTCTTTGTCGGTCACCGCGGGGTCTTTCCTGATCCTGGTAGCCCGGACGGAGCGAAGCATAATCCGGGACCGCCAGCGCAACGCTGAACCACCCGGATTGCGCTTCGCTCCAGCCGGGCTACGTCAGCTTGCTTATAGGAGAGATTTCGCCGCCCGTCAGTGGCGCGGGGACAGACCGGCGATGACGAAATCGATCATCTGGTCGATGGTCGGACCAGGCTTGGTGGCGCACTGGGCGATCATCTGGGGGTGGAAGAAGCGCATCATCGCGGTGCAGGCGCACATGGAGGCCAGTTGCAGATCCGGCGCCGCGAACTCGCCGGATGCCACGCCCTGCGCGATCATCTGGCCGATCGACGTCGTGATCAGCTCCATATGGGCGACACAGACCTCCCAGTCCTCCTCCATCGCGATCGCGACCATCTCGTGCAGCTTGTTGTTGCCGACGTAACGCTCGGTGTTCATGCGGTGGATGGTGGCGAGCAGCTCCCGGAAGCGCGGGAGTACCGGACCCGGCCGGGCCACGATCCGCTGCGCCTCCAGCTCGACCTCGCCCATCAGGCCCCGGGCCACAGCCTGGTGGATCGCCTTCTTCGATTCGAAGAAGCGATACACGTTGGCGGGGCTCATCCGGAGCTCCTTGGCGATGTCCCCGACCGTGGTCTTCTGATAGCCGATCAGGCGGAACAGCCGCTCGGCCACCTCGAGGATACGCTCCCGGGTGTCGCCTTCGATATGTTCCGAAATCAGGGCCATGAGTCAGGACTCGTTCGTCAGTAGTCTTCTCACTTATTCAGCCGCTTCAGCAAGCGGAATTGCGTGGGGGTCATCGCTCCCATGCTGCGGCGCAGCAGGCTGCTCGGGGGTGCCCGCCTCGTCCAAGCTCTTCCTGAACCACAGGGCGTAGAGGCCCGGCAGGTACAGCAGCGTCAGGAATGTCGCGACAAACAGGCCTCCCATGATCGTGATGGCCATCGGGCCCCAGAAGGCCGAGCGCGACAGCGGGATCATGGCGAGGATCGCGGCGAGCGCCGTCAGCACCACCGGACGGGCGCGGCGGACGGTGGCTTCCACGATCGCCTCGCGGCGGGTCAGGCCGTGGCTGACGTCGGTCTCGATCTGATCGACCAGGATGACCGTGTTGCGCATGATCATGCCGGCGAGCGCGATCAGGCCGAGCAGCGCCACGAAGCCGAACGGGGCGTTGGCGACGTTGAGCCCGAAGGAAGCACCGACGATGCCGAGCGGCGCGGTGAGGAACACCAGGAACAGACGCGAGAAGCTCTGCAGCTGGATCATCAGCAGCGTCAGCATCACCATGACCATCACCGGGAAGAGGATGAAGATCGAGGCATTGCCCTTGGCGGACTCTTCGAACGCTCCGCCCGGCTCGATGCGGTAGGCCGGCTCGAGGTTGTCCTTGATCGCCTTCAGCTTCGGCGTGATCTGGTTGGTGACGTCAGGGGCCTGCACGCCGTCGACGACATCGGAGCGCACGGTGATCGCCATGTCGCGGTTACGCCGCCACATGATCGGCTCCTCGTGGGCATATTCGATCTTGGCGATCTGCTGCAGCGGCACGGCGACGCCGTTCTTCGAGGTGATGGTGAGATCGCCGACGCCGCCGAGGTCGAGGCGCTCGGACGGAACCGCGCGGGCGACCACGCCGACCTTCTCGATGCCGTCGCGGATGGTGGTGACCTGCGTGCCCGAGATCAGCAGCGCGAGTGCCTGCGAGACGTCCTGCGGCGTCAGGCCCATGGCACGGGCGCGATCCTGGTCGACGACGAGCTTGAGGTAGGGCGACTGCTCGTTCCAGTCGAGCTGGACATCCTTGACGCTCTTGTTCTGCCGCATGACGTCGCGAACCTGGTAGGCGATCTCGCGCACCTTGTTGGCATCGGGGCCGATCACACGGAACTGCACGGGGAAGCCGACCGGCGGGCCGAAATTGAAGCGGTCGACGCGCACGCGCGCCTCCGACAGGAAGCCGTCGGCCGCCGCGTTCTCGATCTTGGCCTTGATGCGCTCGCGCGCCTCGACGCCCTTGGCGACGATGACGATCTCGGCAAAGGCCTCGTTCGGCAGCTGCGGGTTGAGGCCGAGCCAGAAGCGCGGCGAACCCTGGCCGACATAGGCGGTGTAGGTCTCGATGTCCTTGTCGTCCTTGAGCAGCGTCTCGGCCTTCTTCACCGCCTTCTCGGTGACGTTGAAGGCGGTGCCTTCGGGCAGGCGCAGCTGGAGGAACAGCTCGGGCCGCTCCGACAGCGGGAAGAACTGCTGCTGGACATGGCCGAAGCCGACGATCGAGGCCACGAACACACCGACGGTGGCGGCCACCACCGTGATGCGGTGGTTGACGCACCATTGCACGATGGCACGCAGGCCACGGTACATGCGGGTCTCGTAAACCGCGTGCGGATCGTGGTTGTGGTGCACCTTGATGTCGGGCAGCAGCTTGACGCCGATATAGGGCGTGAAGATCACCGCCACGAACCAGGAGGCGACCAGCGCGATCGCCACGATCCAGAAGATGCTGCCGGCATATTCGCCGACTGCCGAATTGGCAAAGCCGATGGGGAGGAAGCCAGCGGCCGTGACCAGCGTTCCCGTGAGCATCGGAAACGCAGTGGATTCCCAGGCAAAAGAGGCCGCGCGCATGCGGTCCCAGCCCTGCTCCATCTTCACTACCATCATCTCGACCGCGATGATGGCGTCGTCGACCAGCAGACCGAGCGCGATAATCAGCGCGCCGAGCGTGATACGGTGCAAGTCGAGCGACATCGTGTTCATGACGATGAAGACGATGCCGAGCACCAAGGGCACGGACAGCGCGACGACGATGCCGGTCCGCCAGCCCAGCGCCAGGAACGAGACGAACAGCACGATGACCAGCGCCTCCATGAAGGAGTGCACGAACTCGCCGACGGCGTGCTCGACCACCTTGGGCTGATCGGCGATCAGCTTGACGTCGATGCCCTGCGGCACGGCCTTCATGAACTCGGCTGTCGCCTTCTCGACCTCCTTGCCGAGCTCGAGGATGTTGGCGCCCTTGGCCGTGACGACGCCGATGCCGATCGCGGCCTTGCCTTCCTGGCGGACGACGAAGCTCGGCGGATCGACATAACCATGGGTGACGCTGGCGATGTCGCCCAAGCGGAAGACGCGGCCGTTGCTCTCGACCGGGGTTTCGGCGACGGCCTTGGCGCCGTCGAGCGCGCCGGTGACGCGCAGCGGCACGCGCTGCGACGAGGTCTCGACCGTGCCGGCGGGCACCACGTTGTTCTGCTTGGCGAGCGAATCGAACAGCGCCTGCGGCGTGATGCCGAGCGTGGCGAGCTTCGCGTGGCTGAACTCGACGAAGATGCGCTCATCCTGGTTGCCGTAGACGTCGACCTTGGTCACGCCCGGCACCTTGAGCAGGCGCTGGCGGAAACCCTCGGAGACCTTCTTGAGCTGGGCGTAGTCGGCGCCGTCGCCGGTCATCATGTAGAGGATGGAATCGACGTCGGAGAACTCGTCGTTGACGACGGGTCCGAGAATCCCAGAGGGCAGCTGGCCCTGCACGTCGGCGAGCTTCTTGCGCAGCAGATAGAAGAGATAGGGCACATCCTTCGGCGGCGTGGAGTCGCGGAAGGTGACCTGGAGCGCGGTGAAGCCGGGCTTCGAATAGGTCTGCACCTTCTCGAAGTAAGGCAGCTCCTGGATCTTCTTCTCGATGGGATCGGCGACCTGCGCCTGCATTTCCTGCGCGGTCGCACCCGGCCACAGCACGGAGACGTTGACCACCTTCACGGTGAAGAACGGGTCCTCGGCGCGGCCGAGCTTCTCATAGGAGAAGAAGCCGGCGACGCCGAGGATGATCATCAGGAAGAGCACCAGCGTCGGATGGCTGACGGCCCAGGCCGAAAGGTTGAAGCGCTTCATCGCACTCTCCGAAAGACGATCCAGTTGCAAACAACGACAGCCGCTCTGTTCAAACCGTCGTCGCGAGGCAGCGAAGCAACCCAGGGGGCTGGGCAGGTTCTGGATCGCTTCGCCGCTTCAGCCTCTGCTTAGGGACACAGGCCGAAACTCACCTCACACGACGTAACTCGCAGGAAAACTAGAACGACAGGGACGACACGACCCGCACCCGCTGGCCCGGATCGAGCTTCTGCACACCGAGGGCGACGATCTTGGCACCCTCGTCCACACCGCTGGTGATGACGACGTCGTTGCTCTCGTAGGACTTCACCACCACCGGCTTCAGCGTGACGCCGCCGTTGTCGTCGACGACATAGAAGGAGGGCTTGCCGCCTTCGTTGAACAGCGCCGACAGCGGCAACCGCGCGACACGCTCGGTGGCTGCATCCGACAGCGTCAGCGTCGCGGTCATGCCGAGCGCGACCTTGTCGTCGGCCTCGGGCAGCGAGAATTTGGCGAGATAGGTGCGCGTCGCCGGGTCCGCGGCCGGCGCGATCTCGCGCAGCTTCGCCGTGTACTTCTTGTCCGGCTCGGACCAAAGAGTGACGCTGGCGACGCCCGACTTGGCGCGTCCAACCAGCGTCTCAGGGATCGCAACGACCGCTTCCTTCTCGGCAAAGCGGGCGACACGGATCGAAGCCTGGCCCGCGGCGACCACCTGGCCGGGCTCGATCAGCGTTGCGGTGACGACGCCACGGGCGTCGGCAACCAGCGTCGCGTAGGAAAGGGAATTCTTGGTCAGCTCGACCGAGCGGACGGCGCGATCGAGGCGCGCGCGGGCCTCGTCGGCGGCGGCGCGGCTCGAATCCATCACCGCATCCGTGGTCCAGCCCTTGGCCTTCAGGTCCTTGGCGCGCTGCTCGGCGGCCGCAGCCTGCGCCAGCACACCGGTCGCGGCGGTCTGCTCGGCCACGGCCTGCTCGGCCTGAAGCTTCAGGTCGACCTCATCGAGGGTGGCGAGCGGCTGGCCGATCTCGACGGTCTGGCCGACTTCGACCAGACGCTTGGCGACCTTGCCGGCAACGCGGAAGCCGAGATCGCTCTCGATCCGGGGGCGGACGGTACCGACGAAGCTGCGCTCAGGGGTTTCGGCATCATAATGGGCGGTTGCGACCAGAACCGGCCGCGGCGGCTCAGCCTTTTCGGCGACGGTGTCATTACACCCAGCCAGCGAGACCGCCACCACAGCCAGCGAGATACCCGCCAAGAGCTTGGAATAGCTCGATAAAACTGACCTGACGAACATCGAAGGACACTCCTGCCGCTGCAATGAGAGGAATGTCGACTAATCACTGATAAAAGTCAATAATCGTCAGTCATCAGGAAAGCGTGATCGTTAAGGGGTGGTAACGATTGGCAGACAGTTGCTGCGAAGGTGTTATCGTAGGGTGGGTA
The DNA here is from genome assembly GCF_019455385.1 of Bradyrhizobium sp. BR 10289. Taxonomy (GTDB): domain Bacteria; phylum Pseudomonadota; class Alphaproteobacteria; order Rhizobiales; family Xanthobacteraceae; genus Bradyrhizobium. Next base: position 42,896 of record NZ_JACOFR010000011.1, on the reverse strand, counting down.
AAGCGTAGCGTGCCCACGGGGTCGAAATAATCAGGGCGAGATGGTGGGCACGGCGCTTCGCGCCTTTGCCCACCGTACAAGGCTCTCGCTACCGCCCCTGCTCCACGAACTCGTGCTTGCTCTCGTGACCGCCGATGAAGACCAGGATGCCGGCGATCAGCGGCAGCACGGCGAGCACGAGCAGGCCCGTCGAGGTCTGGCCGGTGGCTTCCTTGACCCAGCCGATCAGATAGGGGCCACCGAAGCCGGCGAGATTGCCGATCGAGTTGATCAGGGCAATGGCGCCGGCGGCCGCCGTGCCTGACAGCCAGGAGGTCGGCAAGGTCCAGAACACACCGAAGACGCAGAACACGCCGATGGCGGCGAAGGTCAGCGCCACCATCGTCATGGTGGGGTCAGTGAGATAGCTGGAAATGGCGAGCGCGATGGCGATCAGGATCATCGGCAAACCGACATGCTTCACGCGCTCGCGGGTGGCATCCGAGTGCCGCGCCCACAAGATCATCGCGATCGTGCCGAATAGATAGGGGATCGCGGTGACGAAGCCGGTCTGCGCATTGGTGAGACCGAACGCCTTGACGATCTGCGGCAGCCAGAACTGCATGCCGTAGAGCGCGCCGACAAAGCCGAAATAGATCAGGCTCAGCATGATCACCTTGGGCGAGGACAGCGCCTCGCCCAGCGTCAGATGCTTCACCGCCTGCTTGGCCGCGATCTCGGCGTCGAGCTTGCCCTTGAGCCAGGTCTTCTGCTCGGCCGAGAGCCAGTCCGCCTTCTCCGGCCGGTCCGTCAGGTAGAACCAAGTGACGATGCCGAGCAGCACGGAAGGGATGCCCTCGAGAATGAACAGCCACTGCCAGCCCTTCAGGCCCATCATGCCATCGAGCCCGAGCAGCAGGCCCGAGATCGGCGCGCCGATCACGGTCGAGACCGGCACGGCGATGGCGAAGGCCGCGAGGAAGCGCGCGCGATATTCGGCCGGATACCAATAGGTCAGATAAAGGATGATGCCGGGGAAGAAGCCGGCTTCGGCGACGCCGAGCAGGAAGCGCAGCACGTAGAAGCTGGTGACGCCGCTGACCAGCGCCATCAACGCCGAGATGATGCCCCAGGTCACCATGATACGGGCGATCCAGCGGCTGGCGCCGAACCTCTCGAGCGCCAGATTGCTCGGCACCTCGAAGATGAAATAGCCGAAGAAGAAGATGCCGGCGCCCCAGGAGAAGATCAGCGGCGTGAACTTCAGCTCGGCATTCATGGTCAGCGCGGCGAAGCCGAGATTGACGCGGTCGAGATAAGAGAAGAAGTAGGCCAGCACCAGGAACGGAATCAGGCGCCAGGAGATGGCGCGGATGGTCGAGCTCTCGATTTCGCTCTTGTCAGTGTTCCTGGCTGCGCCGGCGGAACCGGCATAGGTCGTGGTCTGGCTCATGGTTTCCCCCGGGGTTGTTGCTTTTATGGTCTGACCTGCGGTTTTGAGCATCGCGGGCAAAGAGTCAATGGAGCAAGCAATGCACGGGGCGCAGCCGGTCAACCTCATTGCGCTGCGGATCAGGCCAGACTGCGTGCCTGGAGTTCAGCGCGCACGTCCTTGAGGACGCTGCCCCAATCGCCGGGCTGCAATTGCCGGAATTGCCGCAAGCTCGGATACCAGGGGCTGTCGTCGCGGTTCAGCAGCCAGCGCCAGCAGCGGTCGAAACGATTGAGCAGCCAGACGGGGCGGCCCAGCGCGCCTGCAAGATGCACCACCGCGGTATCGACACCGATGACCAGATCCAGCGCCTCGATCAGCGCTGCGGTCTCATCGAAATCGTGAAGATCGTCCGTCCAATCGTGCAAGGACAGGCCAGGCGGCGGCGACTGGCGGGCCGCCGGTCCCTTCTGGAGCGAGACGAAGCTCACGCCCGGCAAGTCTGCCAGCTCCGAAAACCGTTCGAGCGACATGGATCGGCGCCGGTCACCGCTCATGGTCTGGTTGCCTGCCCAGACGAGGCCGACCCGGAGACCATCGAGTTGCGCGACGCGCTGGCGCCAGGCCGCCACGCGTTGCGGATCAGCCTGGAGATAGGGGGTCCGCTGCGGGATGGTTTCGAGGGTGGTGCCGAGGACCAGCGGCAGACTCAACAGCGGGCAATGCAGATCGAATGGCGGCAGCGGATCGCCATGGGCGATGATGCACTCAATGCCCGGGAGTCCCGCCAGCAGCCGCACCAGCGGCCGTTGAACCTCGAGCACGACCCGCCGCCCCGCCGCAATCGCCGGCACGAAGCGACAGAACTGGAGCGTGTCACCCAGGCCTTGCTCCGCATGCAGCAGCAGGACCCGATCGCCGATCTCCCCTCCATCCCAGAGCGGCTGGCTGAAGCCGCGCAGATGCGGCTTTTTCTTCTCCTGCTTCCAGCGCCACTCATATTCGCGCCAGCCTTCGTCGAACCGGCCGGCCAGCAGCAGCGCGGCCCCGAGGTTGAAATGCGCGTCGGGATAATCCGGCTTTTGCGACAGCGCCGCGCGCAAACTCCGAATAGCTTCATCAGGCCGTCCAAGATCGAGCAGCAAGGTGCCGAGATTGTTGAGCGCCTCCGGCCAGGCCGGATGGCGAGCGAGAGCTGCGCGAAAGCAAGGCTCGGCTTCATGGAAACGACCGGCCTCGCGAAGCGCGTTGCCGAGGTTCAGCAGCGCCGGGGCATAGTCCGGCTTCAGACGCAAGGCCTCCCGGCAGCATGCTTCCGCCTCGTCCGGCCGTCCCCGGCTGCGCAGCAGGTCACCGAGATTGTTCAAGGCCTCGGGGAAGCCTGAATTGAGTCTGCAAGCTTCGCGAAGATGGACCTCGGCTTCGTCGAGGCGCCCCAATTTGACGAGAAGACCGCCGAGATTGTTATGGGCCTCCGCGAATTTCGGATCGAGGCGCAAGGCCTCGCGATAGCAGCGCTCGCATTCCTCGAAAGCCCCCAGATCGAACAGCACGGCGCCGAGGTTGCAATGGGCCGCGACGAAATCGGGCTTCTGCCGCAGCACCTGACGAAAATCGCCGATCGCATCATCGAACTGCTTCCGCCTCACCAGCAGGTTGGCGAGATTGAAACGCGCATCGATCTGAGCGCGCGCGACATTGAGGTCGAGGCCGGGAGGATGTCGCAGCACGCGCCGGTATTGGGCCTCCTCACCGGCGAGGTCGCCGCATTCACCCAATAGGAGACCGAGCTGATTGTGCGCATCCAGATTGTCGGGCTTGTGCTGCAACACTTGCCGGTAGCTCGCGATGGCCTCGTCGCATCGTCCGAGCACGCGCAGAATGGTGGCCATGCTGCCATGATAGACGCTGTTGCGAGGTTGGAGCCTGACGGCACGACTGAGGAGATCGAGCGCCGCCTCGGGGTGACCAGCCCGGAGCAACACGAGCCCCAGGAGGTGGAGACTGTCCGCATGATCCGGCTCGGACGCGAGGATCTGCCGATAGATCGATTCGGCCTGTGGCAAGCGGCCTGCGCGATGGTGCGCGAGGGCGGCCTCGAGTGATGCAGAAACTGAGGATCTTTCGGCATACATTGCGATGGGCCTCGTCATCGATGCGATTACGCAAGATGCGAGACGGATGCCGCTTCGTGCATTTGCCGCTCATGCAGGCTCTTTGAAAACGCGTTTGCGCCTTGCGAACTGCACAGCCAGACAAGCCGCCTGACGCAGAGCAAGCCTGGATTTTGCTCACACCTCGCTCTCGGTCATCTTGCAGCAACGGCCTTGCGCGAAGCTGGACACGGCATGAGCGTCGACGTGTCAGCGGGAGCTGCCCCGCTCTCCGGTTCACTCCGCCAGCTGAAACCGCTCAAACCGGTCGAGCTCCTCTTCGATCACGCGCTTCAGCTCCTTGCGCCCCGCCGTTTTCTTCCCCTGCCCGACCCAGGTCCATTTCTGCATCAAGAGCTTTTTCGCCTGCCGGTCGGTCTTCAGGTCGAGCGCGGCGACGATCTCGTCACCGACCAAAACGGGAAGCGCGAAATAGCCGAGCTTGCGCTTGGCCTTCGGCACATAGGCTTCGAACAGATGATTGTAACCGAAGATGAGATTGGTGCGCTTGCGCTGAATAATCAGGGGATCGAACGGAGAGAGGATGTGGACGAGATCGGGCGCCACCTCGTGCGGCTCCAGTGCCGCAGGCGCGGCCCAATGCTCCTGCTTGCCGGCACCTTCGATTGCGACGGGCACGAGTTCGCCGCGGCGGACGCGGGACGCGATCAGGCCGGCCACCGCCTTCTTGCGCGGCGCATCGAGGTGGCAGACCGAATCCAGGCTGACCACGCCTTGCGAGCGCAGCGCGCGGTCGAGCAGATAGGCCGTGATGTCCTTGCTCGAGGCCGGCTTCGGCAGTCTGTCCCAGCCGAAATGGCGCATCATCAGATCATAGGTCTTGAGCATGCCCTGGCGCTCGCTGACGGTCGCAACGCCCGTGTAGAAGGCAAGCTGCAACGCCCGCTTCGAGGGCTTTCGGCTCTGCCAGAGATGCTCCTTCTCGGTGAGCACGTCGTCCTCGATGTCACGGATGGTCAGCGGGCCGGCGCGCAGCAGCCGCATCACCTTGCGCGTGTCGGCAGGCTTCACCGAGGCGTACCATTTGTGCCCCTCACGCTTGTGCTCGCGCATCGCCGGCAGGAAGAAGCGGAAATCGGCGGCCGGCACGTAAGAGAGCGCGTGCGTCCAGTATTCGAACACGCTTCTGTCGACGCTCTGGGCCTGGCGCAGATCGGCGCGGCGATAGGACGGGATGCGGCTGAACAGGATGTGGTGGTGGCAGCGCTCGATGACGTTGATGGTGTCGATCTGCACATAGCCGAGATGGGAGACGGCGTCCGCGACCGCCTGTGCCCCCTCGCCGAACGGAGCGCGCTCATCGAGCCGCTGGGCGTGCAGCCAGATGTGCCGGGCCTGTGTCGTGGTGAGCGGAAGAGGTTTGGGCGGGCGTGACATTGCAGGATGCAATGTAGCGGGATTCGCGCCGGGCGAAAGAATGGGGCAAAGCGGCGTGCAAAGAAAAAGCCGCGCTGCCAGCTGCTGACAGCGCGGCCGGATCGTGCGCGCCGCGCGCCTTACTTCATCATCATCGCCTTCTGCGACTTCATGTAGTGCATGCAGGCGCTCTTCATCTTGCCGTTGCTCATGTCGGTGTTGGCCATCGCCATTTCCTTGTTGGCCGCCATCTTGGCCGGCGTGTCGGGCGTGCCGCCCATCATGGCGGCGGATTTCATCATGTTGTCCTTGGTGCACCCCATCATCGCGGCGGATGCGGGGGACAGAGAAAGGGTGAACGCGACAAAGGCTGCGGCCGTGAGCAAGATCTTCATCGAAAAGTCTCCTCCGTAAAACGAAACCGGCGTCATGCCGGCCTTCGCAATTACGTATTCTCTGCCGCCGGCGTTTCGCGGAGAAGACAATTTTCTTGCTGCGGTGCGAAGGCTGAAGGCCTCAATGGCCATCCTTCGGCACCTTGGGACCACTGCCCAGGCTGCCTGTGGCGACATCGGGCTCGCAGGAAGCCTTGCCGCGCGCCTCCGCCTGGCAGCGATAGACGTTGCCGGTGAGGCGGTCGACCAGCCACATGTTCTCGTCGGTCGGCCCGTCGAGGCCGACATAGCGGCTTGTCAGCCCCGTGATCAGCGTCGACAGCAGGATCGCCACCGCGATCATTGCCGCGCCAATATAGATGGGCATGGAACTCAGGAACACGGTCCGATCCGGCGGGCCACTACGATAGGACTGATAGTCGCGCTGGTAATCACTCGGCCTCGGCACTGGACGAAACTCGGCTCCCTCGCCTGCAATTGTCGGATGGATCCTCCTGCTAGGCGCGCATCTGGCCGAAAGCGTGTTCGCAGGCGGGCCATGCCGCGACGGCTTTGCGATGATCGGTGTGCGCAGGCTTCCGACGCGGCCAGGCGGCCGTTCGGGCCGCCCCGTCGTTTGCGATGGTTCCGGTGTCAGCGGCGGCCGAACAGTCCGCCCATCATGTGGCCGAACACGGCACCGGGCCCGGCCATCCCGCCGCCACCATGTGCGCGGCGGCCACCGCCGGAGGCGTGGCGGCGCGCGGGTTCCTCCTCGGATTCGTCGGAGCTGGCCACGCGGCTGGCGACGATCTCGGACTGCATCGCCTTGTGCTGCAGCTTGTTGAGATAGCCGGTCGCGGGATAGCCGCGCGCCGCCTGCCAGCGCTTGATCACAGAGCGGGTTTCCTCGTCGAACTTGCCACTGGCTTTCACATCGAAGCCGAGGCCGGTGAGGCGGCGCTGGACGTCGCGGCGCTGGTTCTTGTCGAGACCGATCTGGTCCTCGGAGACTTGGTCGGCGGCGTCGGTGAAAGTGGCGGGATCGACGCCGGCCGTGAGGTTGCGCGTCGTCGTCGAGGGACCGTCCTGAAGCGCGGCGATACGGGCGAGCGCCAGTGGCCTGAACATGCCGTTCGGATAATTGGTGAGATAGGCGTTGAGCTCCTCGACCTTGTTGGTGTCCTTGATCGAGCGCCAGAATTCGAGCTCGACTTCGCCGGCCTGGGCGATGGTCGCAGGCGCCACGGCATCCGGCGCAGGCGCGGCGGCCGGGTTGAGATAGACCGTGCCGGTGAGATTGGTGTGGCCCCAGGGCAGCTGCGCCTTGCCCGTCTCGTCCTTGACCTGGGCGCGGACCCTGGTCATCGCCTGCTGGATCTCGAGGCCGGGGGCCGCGATGTTCGCAAGGAGCGCGCGGGTAAACGGGCTGTTGGTGCCGGCTTCGCCGTCGAGCGCGGTCTGGCCGGGGCCAGTCGCGAACCCGATCAGCGTGCCTTCGCCCGACTTCATCTCGGCAAGACCGCTAGCGACGTTGACGGAGCGCGTCGCCCTGGCCGCACGGATCTTGGCCGCGAAGGGATTGTCGCGGCAGGCATCGAGGAACACCAGCTTCACCTTGGCATCCGCCATGGTCTGCTCGAGCGTGAGATCGACATTGATCGCGGCGCCGAGCTTGACGTCCATCTCGGATTTGAGGTCTGCATCGATGGGCAGCAGGTAGTTGGTACCGTTCACCGCAATGCCGTGGCCGGCATAAAAGAACAGCGCGACGTCGGCGCCTTCGCTCTTCTTGCCGAACTCGAGCAGCTTCGCCGTCATGGCATCGCGGGTGAGATTGGCACCTTCGACCACGTCGAAGCCGACATTGCGCAGCACCTGCGCCATCGACTTGGCGTCGATCGCGGGGTTCGGCAATTGCGGGACATTCTTGTAGGTGGCGTTGCCGACCACGAAGGCGACGCGCTTGTCGGCGAGCGCCGCATGACCGCTGAAGACGAAGGCTGCGAGAGACATTGCCGCGAGCAGGACACGCATGGTCTTTCTCCCCAGATCCAGAACCATCGATGCGGCCAGTGTGATCTCCTCCACCGACGCTGGATGTGATCTAGATCACGTCGAGATCGCGACCGATCGAACCGGCCGCAAAAAAGACACAACGATACCTGTTCGCCTATCTTCCTGCGGGAACGCCTCCGGCCCGGCCACGCGGTCAAAAAGCGGCGAATTGGGCTAGATTGGGCCAGGACGGCCCGGTCGTCACCGTGACCAGGATCACATCAGGGCTTTTGAACCTGCCCTAGGCTCGCAGCATCAAATCGCCATCAGGCGTAACAGCGAGGATACGACAATGACCCGTTTTGATAAGTTTTTTGCACTGAAGGCGATCACCCTCACGGCCGCGCTGTCGATGACGGCGAGCCTGGCTCTGGCGGGCGACAGCAACGTCTCCGCTGGCCAGATTCTCGATGCGCTGAAGCCCAAGCCGGCGACCCGCGGCCTGTCCGTCGGTCCGCAGGCCGATCCGACCGCACAGGCCAAGGAAGCGACCTTCCTGAACACCGTGCGCAACCGCTCGACCCGGTCGCTTTCGATGGGCGAGCGCGAGCAGATCGCCGAGCTCGCCGCGACCAAGCCGAAGATCGATCTGGAGATCCAGTTCGACTACAACTCGGCCGACATCGCAAAAACCTCGATACCGTCGGTGCAGGCGCTCGGCAACGCACTGTCCGATCCGGCGCTGAAGGGCTCGACCTTCGTGGTCGCCGGCCACACCGATGCGATCGGCGGCGAGGAGTACAATCAGGGCCTCTCCGAACGGCGCGCCGACACCATCAAGAAGTATCTGGTGCAGAACTACGGCCTCAACGGCACCGATCTCGTCACGGTCGGCTACGGCAAGACCAAGCTGAAGGACACTGCCAACGGCGCCGACCCGATCAACCGCCGCGTCCAGGTCGTGAACATGGACACCAAGACCGCCTCGAAATGATCCGACGACGACGACCGCCTGCCAATGATGGCAGGCGGTCCGCCGCTCAGACCGGGACGGGAGCGGCCATTGCCTCGCGCACCAATCTCGCAAGCTCCGCCTTGCGGTAGGGCTTTTCGAGGATGAGTGCGCCCTGCCTGACGTGCCCGTTCGCCGCCAGCGTTTCGAGCGCGTAACCCGACGTCAGCAGCACGCGCAACTCGGGCCTCTGCTTGCGCGCAAGACCCGCAAGCTCCCAGCCATTCACACCCCCGGGCATCACGACGTCGGTGAACAGCAGGTCGACATGCGCCGCCGCCGCGAGCGTCTGCAAGGCCTCTTTGCCGTCGACCGCGGAGATCACCTTGTAGCCCAGGCTCTCCAGGCTCATGACCGCGTAGGACCGGACGAACGGATCGTCCTCGACGACCAGCACCATTTCCGAGCCGGTCTGTGCCGCCTCCTTCTCGACCGCCAGCGGTGCGCTCTGCGTCTTCGCCAGCACGGCCGGAAGATAGATCCGCACGGTCGTCCCCAGGCCCGGCTCGCTGTAGATCGTGACATGTCCGTTGGACTGCTTGGCAAAGCCATAGACCATGCTGAGCCCGAGCCCGCTGCCCTTGCCGACCTCCTTGGTGGTGAAGAACGGCTCGAAGGCGCGTTCCAGCACCCGCTTCGGCATGCCGGACCCGGTGTCGGTCACCGCTATCACGACATATTCGCCAGGTCCGACGTCGGGATGTGTATTGTGATCAGAGACATCCAGCGATGCGTTCGCCACCGAAATGGTCAGGCGTCCGCCTGAAGCCATTGCGTCCTGGGAATTGAGCGCGAGATTGAGGATCGCCGATTCGAGCTGCACCGGATCGGCGAAGGCATACCGGAGCGCCGGATCGGATTGGGTGGCGATCTCGATGTCTTCGCGCAGTGTTCGCCGCAGCAGCTTGTGCATGGTCTCGACGAGCTTGTTGCATTCGGTCTCAACCGGGCGAAGCAGCTGCTTCCGGCTGAAGGAGAGCAGGCGCTGCGTCAGCTCCGCGCCGCGTTCGCCTGCGCTGCAGATGTCGTCGGCGAGCCGCTTCAGATCACCGCGTGACACCAGCTGCTCGGCGAGATATTCGGCGTTACCGACGATCACGGTGAGGAGATTGTTGAAGTCGTGGGCAATGCCGCCCGAGAGCTGCCCGACCGCCTCCATCTTCTGGGCCTGCATGAGCTGGGCCTCGGTGCGCTTACGGTCGGAGAGGTCGTGGATCATGCCGACGAAGATGGAGGAGCCGTCCTGCTTGGCCTCACCGACCGAAAGGTCCATCGGGAAGGTGGTGCCGTCCTTGCGCTGGCCAAGCACCTCGCGGCCGATGCCGATGATCTTCTTGTCGCCGGTCGCGATGAAATTGCGGATATAGCCGTCATGCCCGGACCGGTAGGGCTGCGGCATCAGCATCCGGACATTCCGTCCGAGCACCTCGTCAGCCTCATATTTGAACAGTTTTTCGCAGGCCGGATTGAACTTCAGGACGATGCCGTCGGAATCGATCAGAATCACGCCATCCACCGCGGTGTCGACGACCGCCCGCAGTCGTGCCGCGCTCTCGCGCAGCTCGCGCTCGACCCGTTCGCGCTCGGTGAGGTCGTGAACGATGCCGACGAAGGTGGTTTCGCCCGCTGCCTGCCGCGTCTCGCCGACCGACAGATGCATCAGGAAGGTGGAGCCGTCCTTGCGCTGCCCCACCACCTCGCGGCCGATACCGATGATCTTGCGTTCGCCGCTGACATGATAATTGTGCAGATATCCGTCATGGGAGTCGCGGTAGGACTTCGGCATCAGGAGCTTGACGTTCCGTCCAACGACCTCATCGGCGGGATAGCCGAACAGCTTTTCACAGGCCGGGTTGAACATCAGGATCGAGCCGCGCGCATCGATCAGGATCACGCCATCGACCGCGGTGTCGACCACGGCGCGCAGCCAGTCCGCGTTGGAATGGTCCGGTCTTGCGATGCGATCCTCGGTGCCCACCTGCCGCCTCTCGGATTCCGATATTGGCAGCCAGTCCACACGCGCGGATTGATTCAGGCAAGACAAATTGCAAGGCAAATTCCTGCGGGCTTATGCACGCAAGCGGGCACTGGAGCCGCTTCGCTCGAAGACGTTCTAGATCCAGCTCTGGAACAGCATCAGCCGGTTGAACGTCTGCATCGACGTCCCGATGAAGGCTGCCGAGATCGGCAGCATCAGCGCAAAGCCGATCGCAGCTACGCCGACATAGGCCCAGAGCAGCCAGCGCGGCAGGTTATCCCGGCGTAGCACATAAACCAGTGCAAGTGACGCCGCGGTGGCGGCCGGCAGATAGTAGTAGATGAAGCCGAGCGTGCGCGGCAGCAGCGCCCAGGCCAGCCAGGGACCGAAATAGAACGCCGCGATCAGGAACGCATCCCAGCGCCGTGCGACGACGACATCGCGCGCCACCACGATGAGTGCGAGCAGCGCCGGCCACGCGACCAGCGGATTGCCGAGGAAGACGACCGCGGAAATCCTGTCCTCCGCAATCTTGTCGAACAGGAACCACACCGGGCGCGCGAGCAGCGGCCAGGATGGCCACGAGCTCATATAGGTGTGGCCGGCGATCGCCGTCGTGGTGTTGTCGGCAAAGATCCGGCGCTGCGCCTCGATGAGATCCGGCAGCGACAATCCGTAGAGCGGAACGAAAGCGGCAAGATAAGTCAGCATCGGCAGCGCGGCGAAACAGAACCCAACATGCACCGCGCGAAAATCGGGCCAGAGATCGGGCCGATACCAATCATCCGGCTTCGCATCGGCAAACAGCGCGCGCCAGCCCTGCATCAGACGGACCAGCGCGACGATGGCGACGCAGACGCCGAGCGGAAACAGGCCGCTCCATTTGCAGGCGGCTGCAAGGCCGAACAGGCTGCCCGCCAGCGCGAACAGCGCATGCGGCCGTTCTCGCCGAAATCCGTGCATGAAGGCGGCGGTGGCGAGCAGACCGAAGCCGAGCGCGAAGATGTCGAGCATCGCGATGCGCGCCTGCACGTAGAGCATCTGGTTGAATCCGGCGATCAGCGCCGCCGCGATCGCGGGCCCTTGCGCGGCGAACAGCGCGAGGCCGCACAGATAGATCGCGACGATCGCGAGCGCACCGAACAAGGTCGCCGGATAGCGCCAACCAAGCGCGTTGTCGCCGAAGGCCGCGATCGATGTCGCCATCAGCTCCTTGGCCAGCGGGGGATGCATCGGATTGAGCATCGGCTGCGACATCGACGGCGACAGCATCTGCCGCGCCGCCGGCACATAATGGACCTCGTCGAAAACGAACTTTTCCGGCGTGGTGAGACCGACCAGCAGAGCCAGATGCGCGATCAGGAAGATTGCGACAGCGATGACTGCGCTCTGCGACACCTTCGGAACCGCGGGCGATTCGAGCGACTGCTGTGGGACTATCTTGCGTGGCAAATTGGCTGCACCGCGGAGAAAAACAAAGACGGCACTTTTCATTGAACGCATTCTGCCGCAACTGTCACTAAGCATAACGCACGTCCCGCGCCGCTTGTGATAATTTCGCCACATCAGAAGCGCGCGCGGTCCGGTACGATCAGGGACACATCGATCGGTTGCGACATGAATTTGCGTTTCTGGCTCTTCCCAACCCTGTTGTCGGCCGCATTGTGCGCATCGTTCGGCGCACAGGCGCAGACGCGCGTCGGCCAAGCCGTAGTGATCCAGAACGACGTGGCGCGCGTGGCCGCGACCACGACGCCGATCAATGTCGGCGACAGCATGCTGCGCGACGAGACCGTGCGCACCGGCGCCGACAGCGCGGCGCGCTTCGTCATGGCCGACAGCACCAACCTGTCGCTCGGTCCCAGCGCCACGCTGAAGCTCGACCGCACCGTCTTCAACGATGAGCACAGCTATCGCGACGTCGCGATCCGCATGACCACGGGCGCATTCCGTTTCGTCACCGGACATTCGGAGAAGGCCGCCTACAAGATCACGACGCCGCTCGCGACCATCGGCGTGCGCGGCACCACGCTCGACATCCTCTCCCAGCGCGGCCGCTCCGTCGTCGTGCTTCAGGACGGCGCCGCCAGCGTCTGCACGAAGAGCTTCCAGTGCGTGCAACTGTCCCAGCCCGGCGACACCGCGATCATCACATCGACCGGCGGCAAGGCCTCGATCACCAGGATCAACACGCCGCCCTGGACCTTCGCCGCCAATTGCGCTGCGAGTGCCGGGCTGTGCGCGGTCAACCAATATGCCGAGGCATCACCGACCATCACGCCCGCCGTCGATGAGGGCGGCATGCTGTGCGGGCGGTGATGATGGTGAAATTCAAGATCAGGCGCCTCATTCTGGCTGCCGCACTGACCGCAGCTGCGGCGTTCTCGCTTGTCGCATTCAATGTCCGCCCCGCGGCAGCGCGGGCGGCGGAGTGCGAGTCCGGGTGCGGTGAACCGAATCCCAATCCGTCGCCGACCTCTTCTCCATCGCCTTACCCGTCCCCGACCTATTCGCCGTCTCCGACGCCGACACCCGCGCCGTCGCCCTCGCCTTCTCCTTCGCCCTCGCCTTCACCAAGCCCCTCCCCGTCGCCGTCGCCAAGCCCGTATCCACCACCGCCGACGGGGCCAACCGGCGCGGATTCCAGCGGCAGTTCGATAAACGGCCTTGCCAATCAGCGCTTCAACCAGATGATCACCAACCGGGTGCTCGGCACGGTGCTGCTCGGCGTCAACGAGCAGGTCAATTGCAGCGACTGCATCAGCGCGTTCGGCTCGGCCGGCTCGTTCTCGGCCGGCGTCCACGGCCGCAAGGAGCTCACCAACAATCTGTCGCTGCTCGCCGGCATCGCCTATACCCAGTACAACGAAGGCGGCTATCACATCACCAGTGCGCCAATCGGTGCCTTCGCGCTGCGCTACGACTTCACTGATTGGGGGTCCTCGCGCCCGTTCTTCGACCTCGGCACGATCCTGACGCCGTGGGAGAAGGCGCGCTACACGCGCAGCTACAACACCAGCCTCGGGCCGGTCACCGTCACGGGCTCGACCAATGCTGCCAATTACGCCGTCTACGGCCGCGCCGGCTGGATCAGCCGCCTCTCACCGCGCGACGAGGTCGCAGCGTCGATCGAGGTCTGGCAGCTCTGGCAGCGCGTCTCCGGCTATAGCGACAGCGCGGTCGCGTTCAATCCGTTCGATGCCAGCATCGCGACCGGCACCGACCGCACCAGCCTCGTCAAGATCGGCGGCCAGTGGACGCACCTGTTCGGCGGCAACATCGAGACCAACATCAATGGCGGCTGGGTGCAGTCCTTCGCCAGCCATAGCGGCATCGTCGCCACCGTGACCGGTGACGGCGTGGTGGTGCCGACGATGGGCAACCAGGGCTGGTTCGAATATGGCGGCCGCCTCGGCTTCCGCGTGCAGAAGGGCTGGATCGTGGACCTGTTCGCGAACGGCACGCTCGGCCCGCAGCCGGTGGGGAATACCATCCACGGCGGTGTGGGGCTGAGGATTAATTATTGAGGCCAGGCACAGTTTCGTAGGGTGGGCAAAGCGAAGCGTGCCCACCACCTCTCACGATGGCAAACAGATGGTGGGCACGGCGTAAGGACGCCTTTGCCCACCCTACGACACCTGTGCTGATGTCACGCCGCCGACCTGCCCTCGAACGCCCGCCGCAAAGCCTCGACGTCGAGCTTCACCATCTTCATCATGGCCTGCATCGCGCGAGCGGCTGCGGCCTTGTCGGGGCTCGACAGGAATTCGAACATCACTTTCGGCACCACCTGCCAGGCCACGCCCCAGCGATCCCTGAGCCAGCCGCACTGCTCTTCCTTGCCGCCATGGGCCAGGAAGGCGCTCCAAACACTATCGACCTGGGCCTGGTCGTCACAATGGATCATCAGTGAAATCGCATGCGTGTACTCCATCTTCATGCCGCCGTTGAGCGCGACCAGCGGCTGCCCGGCCACAGTAAATTCGACCACCAGCACGGAGCCCTCCTTGCCGGACGGGCCATCCGAAACATTACGCTGGACATGGGTGATTGCCGAATCCGGCACGAGCGAGACGTAGAATTTCGCGGCTTCTTCGGCATCGCCGTTGAACCACATGCAGGGCACGAGTTTGGACATCGTGAATGCTCCTCTTCGGATTGCTGGAGTCGTGGGGCTTCGTTCAGGCGTTTGCCATTTCGGACTGCGCGGCGAAGGCCGCGAGGTCCATCCAGTTCACACCCCACATATGGCCATCGGGATCCTCGAAGCTGCGGCCATACATAAAGGCGTATTCGTCGATCGGGCTGGGATCGGCGACCCCGCCCGCGGCCTTGGCCCTGCCGACGATATCGTCGACCTCGGCCCGGCTGTCGGCGGACAGGCAGAACAGCGCCTGGTTCGTGCTCTTGGCATCGGCGATCGGCTTGGGCGTGAACTGACGGAATTTGTCGTGGGTCGTCAGCATGGCATAGATGGTCTCGGAAAAGACCATGCAGCTTGCCGTGTCGTCGCTGAATTGTGGGTTCCTGACCGCGCCGACCGCCTCGTAGAAGGCGGTCGCGCGTTTGAGGTCGGTGACCGGCAGATTGATGAAAATCATCCTGGGCATCGGAAGCTCCTTGGGCGCGGGGTCTGCCCAAGGACGGATGGCCAGACGGCCATCCGACACAGCTTCCGGATAATTTTTACGTCTCGACCTTGCGGGGTTCTGCCGCACCGACTCCCGCGGGGCCTGTCGCCTTACTTCTTCTCTCCGGGGTCCCGGTGAATGGGGTCGACCCACAGCACGGTCTCGGGCTTCTCGACCGGCTCAATGTCGAGATTGATCGCGACCGCCTCGCCGTCGCTGCGCACCAGCACGCATTCCAGCACCTCGTCCGGGCTGGCGTTGATCTCCTGATGCGGCACGTAGGGCGGCACGAAGATGAAATCGCCGGGGCCGGCTTCCGCGGTGAATTGCAGGCTCTCGCCCCAGCGCATCCGCGCCTTGCCCTTCACCACATAGATGACGCTTTCGAGATGGCCGTGATGATGCGCGCCGGTCTTGGCGTCGGGCTTGATGCTGACCGTGCCCGCCCACAATTTCTGCGCACCGACGCGGGCGAAATTGATCGCAGCCGCACGGTCCATGCCGGCGGTCGACGGCACGTTGGTGTCGAGCTGGTTGCCGGGAATGACGCGCACGCCGTCATGTTTCCAGCGATCGTCGTGGTGATCGTGGTCATGGTGGGGATGCGAATGGTCATGGCCGGTCATGGGTTCTTGCTTTCTGTTGGTTCCGTGCGCGCGAACCTAACCAAAGCCGCGACATCAAGCCATACCAAAAAAGGAACTCTCATAGCCGCCGGACGTTGTCATCGCGAGCAAACTGGAAGGAGAGTTTCATGGGTAGCACCAGCGACAAGATCAAGGGCACCGCCAACGAAGCCATCGGCAAGGCCAAGCAGGGCATCGGCGAAGCCACCGGTTCCGACCGCATGAAGGGCGAAGGCGTGGTCCAGGAAGTGAAGGGCAAAGGCCAGCAGGCCATGGGCGATGCCAAGGACGCCGCGAAGGACGCGATCGATCGCGCCGCTGCGGCGGCACGTCGCGCGGCAGAGTAACACGGGCAGAACTGAAAAAGAAAAGACCGGCCGAGAGGCCGGTCTTTTTTATTCTGGGTGCGCTTATGCTCACTTCACCGCGAGCAGCTCGACATCGAACATCAGCGTCGCGTTCGGCGGGATCACGCCGCCGGCACCGCGGGCGCCGTAGCCGAGTTGCGGCGGAATGATCAGCGTGCGCTTGCCGCCGACCTTCATGGTGGCGACGCCCTCGTCCCAGCCTCCGATGACGCGGCCCTTGCCGATCGGGAATTCGAACGGCTCGTTGCGGTCGACGGACGAGTCGAATTTCTTGCCCTTCTGGCCATTCTCATAGAGCCAGCCGGTATAGTGCATCACGCAGATCTGGCCGGGCTTTGGCGAGGCGCCGGTGCCGACGACGCTGTCGATGATCTGCAAACCTGAAGCTGTGGTCATGGTCTTTCCTGCGGTCTGGGCCGAGGCCGTGGTGGAAACGAATGTCGACGCGCCGGCGACCAATGTGATCGCGAGGGCCGACGTGATGGCGAGGAGTGCGCGCCGGAGACGCTGCATGAGGCACCTTCCGTTAGAGGCGGGAGGTGTCTAGCCCAATGCAGGTGTCGTTTCCAGCCCTTCCGCCTCGCTCAATAGCCGAGTGCGCAGCCGTCCTTGCGCGGATCGGAACCGCCGGTGAGCGTGCCCTTGTCCCAGTCGATCCAGATCGCCTGGGCACCGCCGAGCGGGCCGACCACGTTGGTGGTCTTGTGGCCGAGCTTCTTGAGGCCCTCGACGATGTCAGCGGGTACGCTGTCCTCGAGCTGATACTGGCCCTCATAGTGCAGCCCGCGCGGCATATCGATCGCCTCCTGCACGTCGCAGCCATAGTCGAGCATGTTGGTCAGCAGATGGGTCTGGCCGGTCGGCTGGTACTGGCCGCCCATCACCGCGAACGACATCGTCGAGCGACCACCCTTGGTGAGCAGGCCCGGCATGATCGTATGCAGCGGGCGCTTGCCGCCTTCGATGCAGTTGGGATGGCCCGGCTGGATGCGGAAGCCGCCGGCGCGGTTCTGGAACAGCACGCCGGTCTTGTTCGAGACGATCGCCGAGCCGAAGGAATGCGCGACCGAGTTGATGAACGAGCAGACGTTGCGGTCCTTGTCCACGACAGTGATGTAGATGGTCGAGGGATTCATCGGCGGCGCCACGTTCGGCAGGTCGAGCACGCCGTCCATGCGGATCTTGCTGATGTACTCGTCGGCAAAGCTCTTCTCGAGCATTTCGGCGACGTTGATCTTCATGTGCTCGGGAGAAGCGACGTGCATCTCGCGGTTCATGTAGGCGATGCGCGCGGCCTCCGCCTCGAGATGGAAGCGCTCGACGCTGACGGGGGCATACTTCGCGAGGTCGAAGCGCGAGAGGATGTTGAGCATCAGCAGCGCGGTGACGCCCGGACCGTTCGGCGGGCACTGCCAGACGTCATAGCCCTTGTACATGGTGCCGATCGGCGTCGTGACTTCCGTGGTGTGCGCTGCGAAATCGTCGAGCGTGTGCAGGCCGCCGATGCCGCGCAGCGTCTCGACCATGTCCTCCGCGATCGCGCCCTTGTAAAAGGCATCGCGGCCGTCCTTGGCGATGGCGCGCAACGTCTTGCCGAGCTCGGCCTGGCGGATGACGTCGCCGGCGACCGGCGGCTTGCCGCCCGGCAGCAGATAACGCACGGTGTTGGTGCCGTTCTTGAGCTTCTCGAACTGGTTCTTCCAGTCAAAGGCGATGCGGGGCGCGACGACATAGCCCTCCTCCGCGGCCTTGATCGCGGGCTGGAGCAGGCGGTCGAAGCCGAACTTGCCGTGATCGCGCAGCACCGTCGCAAACGCGTCGATCACGCCGGGGATCGAGACCGCATGGGCCGAAGTCAGCGGCACGGATGTGATCTTGCGCTCGAGGTACCAGTCGGCGTTCGCCGCCTTCGGCGCCCGGCCGGAGCCGTTATAGGCGACGATCTTGCCCTCGCCGCGCGGCTGGATCAGCGCGAAGCAGTCGCCGCCGATGCCGGTCGATTGCGGCTCGATCACGCCGAGCACGGCCGAACCTGCCACCGCCGCATCCACCGCCGTGCCGCCCTCGCGCAGCACCTCGATCGCGGCCAGCGAGGCCTGCGGATGCGAGGTCGCCACCATCGCATTGGTGGCGTGGACCGTGGACCTGCCGGGGAAGTGGAAGTTTCTCATCGAATTCTTGCTCTCTAAAGGCCGGTGGGCGCGGGTGGCGCCATCTGGGAAAACCGGGCCTACATGACACATTCCGGCCCATCCGGGCAATGCTGGCATACCAGGGAAATGGCTGCCATCCGCTGGGCGTATAGACCTTTTGCCGTCCGGGGCCATGCGGGTTTTCTGAGCGGCGGCCGCCTGCTAAACGAGCCGCCGGGATTTAGAACATGAACTTCAAGGTTGCCGCCTTCTACCAATTCGCCGCCCTGCCCGATTACCGCGAGCTGCGCGAGCCGCTGCGCGCGTTCTGCGCCGGCTTGTCGCTGAAGGGCAGCGTGCTGCTGGCCCAGGAGGGCATCAACGGCACCATCGCAGGCACGCCCGAGGCGATTGACGCCTTTTCCCATGAGCTCGCGCATGGCGCGCTGTTCGGCGGCCGGCTGGACAATCTCGAACTCAAATTCTCGACGGCGGAAGCGATGCCGTTCGGCCGGCTCAAGGTGCGGCTGAAGAAGGAGATCGTCACGCTTGGCGATGCGGCCGCCGATCCGACGCGGCAGGTCGGCACCTATGTCGACGCCAGCGAGTGGAACGCATTGATCGCGGCACCCGATACGCTCGTGCTCGACACCCGCAACGCCTTCGAGGTGGCGATGGGGACCTTCGAGGGCGCTGTCGATCCCGACATCAAGAGTTTCGGCCAGTTCAAGGACTTTGTCAGCCGGCACCTCGATCCGGCAAAGCACCGCAAGATCGCGATGTTCTGCACCGGCGGCATTCGCTGCGAGAAGGCGAGCGCGCATCTGCTCGCGCGCGGCTTCGCCGAGGTCTATCACCTCAAGGGCGGCATCCTGAAATATCTCGAAGCCGTGCCGGAAGCGCAGAGCCGCTGGCGCGGCGAATGCTTCGTCTTCGACGAGCGCGTGGCGCTTGGCCATGGCTTGAAAGAATTGGGTCTGCGCGAACGAGAATTGGATGCGGCACGTGACGAGTGAGATCAAGGATCTGAGTGAGCGCGTCGACACCCTGGAGATGCGCATCGCCTATCAGGACGACACCATCGAGACGCTGAACCAGACCATCACCGCGCAGTGGAAGCAGATCGACGCCTTGACGCGGAAGATCGCAGAGCTCGGCGAGCGGCTCCAGGAAGCCGAGGCGAACGCGCCGGGCGCAGCCAATGAGCGCCCGCCGCATTATTGAGCGGTATCACTCGCCGACCGCCTTGGGCAGCGGGCGCGCGACCTCGACCGACATCATCAGGCGATCACGGCCGGACTCCTTGGCCGCATAGAGCGCCCGGTCGGCAGCCTCGATGAGCGTGCCGACGCCGGCCGTGCGTTCCAGCGCCGGCCGGCAGGTCGCGCCGCCCAGCGAAGCGGTGACATAGCCCGACGGCTGATTGCCGCGGTGGACGAGGCCGGCTTCGCCGATCGCCTTGCGGATCCGCTCGCCGACCCGGGCGCAACCGGCGGCGTCGGTGTTCGGCAGCAGCATGGCGAACTCCTCGCCGCCGTAGCGGCCCGCGAGGTCTCCGGGACGCTTCATCTCGGCCGCGATGACCTGCGCCACAACGCGCAGGCAGGCATCGCCCGCAGGGTGGCCGTATTGGTCGTTGTAAGCCTTGAAGCGATCGACGTCGATCATCAGCAGAGCGAGGTTGGAGCGGTCGCGATAGGCGCGCGCCCATTCCTCGCTCAGTCGCTCG
Organism: Bradyrhizobium sp. BR 10289; assembly: GCF_019455385.1. Classification (GTDB taxonomy): domain Bacteria; phylum Pseudomonadota; class Alphaproteobacteria; order Rhizobiales; family Xanthobacteraceae; genus Bradyrhizobium. Next base: position 23,107 of record NZ_JACOFR010000011.1, on the reverse strand, counting down.
TCGAAATGGCGGCGGTTGGCAAGCCCGGTGAGACCATCCTCGGTCGCGAGCGTCTCGAGTTTGGTCTCGAGCTTCTTCTGCTCGGTGATGTCGCGCGAGATCGCGACCACGCCGTCGATTTCGCCGTTGTCCTTGCGCGTGACGCGCATGGTCGATTCGAGCCAGACCTCGGTGTCGGTCCGGTGCGTGTTGCGGTAGGTGATGCGCGCCTCCTCGGCCTCGCCGCGCTTCATGGCATCTACGGCAGCCTGGACGTGCGGCCGGTCTTCCTCGTGAATGCCCGCAAGCGCGGGCGTGCCGATCAGCTGATTGGCGCGCCACCCGACGACGCGGGCGGACGAGGGCGAGACATAGCGCAGCTGCCCGTCGAGCCCGATGCGCGTCACCATGTCGCTGGACCCTTCCGCCAGCAGGCGGAAATGCGCTTCCTTCTCGACCAGCGCCACGGCCATGCGCTGCCCGCGCTGCAATTGCCGCACCAGCACCGCGCCGATGACGGCGATCAGCATGACCAGCGCCAGCACGTGGAGCATGCGGGAAATCGCGGCTGCGCGCCAGGGCGCGAGCAGCTCATCCTTGTCGACGGTGGCGAGCAGCATGAGCGGGTAGCGGCCAGAGCGCTTGAAGAAGCTGAGCCGCTCGACGCCATCCAGCGATGACTTGAAATGATAGGCTCCGGCGGGCCGCTGCAAACTCGCGTCGCGAAACAGCGGCTTGTCGGCGACGTTGCGGCCCACGAATTTGTCATTGCTCGGGTTGCGCGCAATGATCATGCCGTCGCCATGCGTCAGCGCCACGGAGCTGTTGCGGCCGATCTCGAACTGCTCGTAGAAATGCGAGAGATAGTTGGAGCTGATGGTCGCGAGCACCACGCCGCCGAAACTGCCGTCGAGCTTGTTGAAGCGGCGCGACAAGGTGACGACCCATTCTCCGTCGAGCAAGCTCTTCACCGGATGGCCGACATGGGCCTCGCGCTTGGGAGAAAGCTGGTGTTGGCGGAAGAACGCGTCGTCGCTGAGCGTGGACGAAATCGTGCCGGGCGAGGTCAGCCAGTTGCCTTTGTCGTCGATGATGGCGAGGCTGTGGATGCGCGCGATCGCCTTCTTGCGCGCGTCCAGCAGGATCTTGAGCTTGGCGATCGTGGCGGGATCGGTGCCGTCCATCTCCAGCCGGCTGACGACGCCGACCACGCCGGAATCGAGCAGGTCGAGACTGTCCTCGGCATGCTGGGTCAGCGAGCGGGCGACGTTCGCCATCTCGGTCTCGGCGCCCTTGAGCACCTGATCGCGCGCAGCCCATTCGCGCCAGCCACTGATGCCGAGGATGGTCGCGCAAGTGAGCACGACGAACGCCGCCGCGCGCAGCGGCAGGCGGCTCGATCCAACTCGGTGTGAGGCGGCGTTCATGCGGCAGACATCTCCGGTCGCCGGAAGTTCCACCGCTTCTGTTATTGAACTCTGAAACGCGCGCCGACATTCGCAGGGATATGCGGAGTTTCCCGTACTCCTACGGACCGGGGCTTCCGCAGATCACTAACAAGATCTTAGCAAGCCTATCGGAAACTGGCGCCCCCTCCGCGCTAGCTGAAGATCGCCTTCACCTTGTCCCAGAGCGACGGGCTATCGGCGTCGGCATCGGCCTTTGACGGCGTCGGTTGCGCGGCGCTGACCGGATCGGATGCCGGGAAGGTATCCTCCAACCCGGTATCGAGCTTGGCGTGACGGTCAGCGGCAAGCGCCTCATGCAGGTCGTCGGCGTGCTTGTCGTGCGGGGCGGGATTGAAAGTCTGGGCCATGGAATTCCTCCTCCAGTGGCCGGGTCAACGCGGCGCAATTGCGCTGGTTCCCCTGTTCCGCTTCCGCGCCCGGCGGTGTATCAGGAACCTCACTTCTGCATCAGGATGTCTCGTGCCCCAGTCTGCGACCAAGCCCTTCATCGACGTGCTCTCCGGCCAGCGGCAAGCCGTCCCGCCCATGTGGATGATGCGGCAGGCCGGCCGCTATCTGCCGGAGTATCGCGAGGTGCGGGCTAAGGCCGGCGGCTTCCTCGATCTCTGCTTCAATCCGGAGCTTGCCGCCGAGGTCACGCTGCAGCCGATCCGAAGGTTCGGCTTCGATGCGGCGATCATCTTTTCCGACATTTTGGTGATCCCCTACGCGCTCGGCCGCTCCGTGCGTTTCGAGGCCGGCGAAGGTCCGCGGCTGGAGCCGCTGGACGATCCGGCGAAGGTTGCAACGCTCGCCGCACAGGCCGATCTCGGCAAGCTCGATCCGGTGTTCGAGGCGCTCAGAATCGTGCGCGGCGCGCTCGATGACAAGACCGCGCTGATCGGCTTCTGCGGGGCGCCGTGGACGGTTGCGACCTACATGGTCGCGGGCCACGGCACGCCGGACCAGGCACCGGCGCGGATGATGGCCTACCGGCATCCGGAGGCGTTCGCCGGGATCATCGACGTCCTCGTCGAGAACTCGATCGCGTACCTGCTGAAGCAGCTGGCTGCCGGCGCCAACGCGCTGCAGATCTTCGACACCTGGGCCGGTGTGCTGCCGCCGGCCGAATTCGCGCGCTGGTCAACCGAGCCGACGCGGCGCATCGTCGAGGGCGTGCGCGCCAAGGTGCCGGATGCGAAGATCATCGGCTTTCCGCGCGGCGCCGGCGCGCAGCTGCCCTTCTATGTCGAAGCGACCGGCGTCAACGCCGTCAGCATCGACTGGACCGCGGAGCCGGCCTTCATCCGCGAGCGCGTGCAGAGCAAGGTCGCCGTGCAGGGCAATCTCGACCCGCTGGTGCTGATCACTGGCGGCGCCGCGCTCGACCGTGCGATCGACAACGTGCTGGCGAATTTTGCGCAAGGGCGCTTCATCTTCAACCTCGGCCACGGCATCCAGCCGGAGACGCCGATCGCCCATGTCGAGCAGATGATCAAACGGGTGCGAGGATAAAAACGAAAACGCGAAAACAACCCCATGCACAGTAGCGACCTCGCTGGGCTCCTAAGCAAATTCAAATAATCCGAAATTTTGCTTGACCCGTCAGGCAAAACAGGTGCATAGTGGCATCATTGCACAGTGCCCAGCACGCCCGGCCCCGGAAGCCTCCCTGTCAGTGAACCGTTACGTCGTCGGGGTCGGCAGGCTCGTTCGGCAAGGGCTCTGCCCCTTCGAAGGCCATGATCGAAAGCTGCGCGATCGTTTTCGCACCCGCCTTCCGCATGATGCTCGCCCGATGGTCCTCGACCGTTCGCGGACTGATCTTCAATTGCCGCGCGATCGCCTTGTTAGATGAACCGGCGATCAGGTGATCCAGTATTTCGCGTTCTCTCCTGGTGAGGCCGCACGAATGCTTGAAATGTTCGACCGGCTTCTCCGAACGGGCAAGCGGTCCGGCAGACGCCGAAACGATCCTCCCGACCAGATCTGACGGACTGAATGGCTTCTCGACGAAGTCCGCCGCCCCATTCCGCAGCGCGCGCACAGCAGTCGGAATATCGCCCTGCCCCGACACGATGAGAATAGGCGCGGGATGGGTTCGATCGGTCAACTGTCCAAGGATATCCAGACCGGACTGTCCCGGCAGGCACAGGTCGAGAAGGATGCAGGCCGGAGCCGTGTAGCGCGCCCTGGAGATGAGCGCATTGCCGTCCGCGAAAAATACCGGATGATACCCGGCGCCCTCGAGAACGACCCTGAGCATCGCTCGCGTCGTCAGGTCGTCTTCGAGGATGAAAATCTCTTTCGCGGTCATGATGGGTGCCTCTCCTGCTCAAACCGCGAGTGCTATGCGCTGGCCGCGGCGAGAGGAAAAGCAAAAGACATCGAGACAGTTCTCGATCAGATAACGACAAGTTTGCGTAAAATTAGATCGGATTAGGCGGGAATTAACGGGTTCACCGCGGCCGGCTGCGCTCGATGATGTCGGCGGCGCCCTTCGCCAACAGATCGAGCCCCACCGCACGACCAAGCTCGCGCGGGCGGTTGGCAAGGCCCCTGCGCGAGGCTTCGATGATGGTGTTGCCGGAGAGGTTGAGCACGGACGCGGTCAGCGACATCCGGTCGCCTGTGATGGTCGAGAAGCCCGCCACCGGCGAATTGCAATGGCCGTTGAGCACCCACAGCACCTCGCGCTCGGCATCGGCACAGGCATGCGCGGCGGGATCGTCGATCGATGACAGGATTTTTCGCGTTTCCCAGTCCTGCGCGGCACATTCCACCGCGACGATGCCCTGCCCGGCTGCGGGCAGCATCTCCGCCGCGGTGAACTCATAGGCGATACGGCTGGAGAGACCGACGCGGTCGAGGCCCGAGCGCGCCATGATCAGCGCATCGGCAGGACCGACGGCGCCGCCATCCGGCAGCTTCTGCTTCTCGCCATTGTCGAGCTTGCGCACGCGCGTGTCGGCGGCGCCGCGGAAGTGGATCACCTCGACGTCCGGGAACAGCCGCCGCGCATAGGCGGCGCGGCGGACGGCGTTGGTGCCGATCTTAAAGCCCTTGCCGCGGGACTTGCGCAGGGCGTCCAGCGTCACGCCGGCACGCAGCACCAGCGCATCACTAGGGGGATCGCGCGACAGCGTGGCGCCGATGACGAGGCCGGGCGTGTCCTCGTTGCCGGGCATGTCCTTCAGCGAATGCATTGCCGCCTGGAGCTCGCCTGCCAGCACGGCAGCGCGGATCTGCGCGACGAAGGCGCCGCCCTTGCCGCCATGCGGCAAGAGCTTGCTGGTCTGGTCGAGATCACCGGTGGTGTCGAACTTGACGATCTCGACGTCGAGACCGGGTATGGCCGATGTCAGGCGGCGGGCAATCTCCTCCGTCTGGGCCAGCGCCATCGCGCTCTTGCGGGTGCCGATCTTGAATCGCGATGCCAATCCGTTCTCCATCAGTCGCGCGGCCTATCGCGCATCCTGCAATATCATATCGGACGCCTTCTCCGCGATCATGATGATCGGCGCGTTGGTGTTCCCCGACACGAGGTCCGGCATGATCGATCCGTCGACGATTCGAAGTCCTTCGAGCCCCCTCACCTTCAGCCGCTGGTCCACCACCGCAAGCGCGTCGTTGCCCATACGACAGGTCGAGGTCGGATGGTAGATGGTGCTGCCGCGGTCGCGGCAATAATCCAGGATTTCGGCGTCCGTGGCTACCTTCGACCCCGGATCGTACTCGCTGATCACGAACGGCTTCAGCGCCGGCGCATTCAGGATCTTGCGCAGGATCTTGATGCCTTCGACGTTGGTGGTGCGGTCGGTCTCGGTCGACATGTAGTTGATGCGGATCTCCGGCGGCGCGGTCGGGTCCGCGCTCCGGATGCGCAGGGACCCACGGCTCTCGGGCCGGAGCTGGCACACCGACGCCGTGAAGCCCGAGAAATCATGCAGCCGCTCGCCCATCTTGTCGGTCGAGAACGGCAGGAAGTGGACCTGGATATCGGGCGTTGCGAGGCGCGGATTGGTCTTGAAGAACGCGCCGGCCGTGCCGGCCGCGATGGTCAGCCAGCCTTTGCGGAACAGCGCATAGCGCGCGCCGGCGAGCGTGCGGCGAAGCGGATGGTTGACGGTGTCGTTCAGGGTGATCTTTTGCGAGCAGCGCATCACGATGCGGACCTGCATGTGATCCTGCAGATCGCGGCCGACGCCTTGCGCATCCAGCACGATATCGATGCCGTGCTTGCGCAGGAGATCGGCGGGACCGACGCCGGAGAGTTGCAAGAGCTGCGGCGAATTGTAGGCCCCGCTCGATACCACGACCTCTCTTCTCGCGCGGACACGGCGCACGGTTGGGCCCTGCCTGTATTCGACCCCCACCGCACGGCGTCCCTCGAACAGCACGCGCTGGGCGAGCGCCTCGGTCTCGATCTTGAGATTGCTGCGCGTCTTCGCCGGGCCGAGATAGGCCACCGCGGTCGACGCACGACGGCCGTTGCGCGTAGTGGTCTGAAACAGGCCGACGCCTTCCTGCGTCGCGCCGTTGAAATCAGGATTGTAGGGCAGACCGGTCTCGACCGCAGCATCCATGAAGGCCTTCGACAGCGGATCGGTCACCACCATGTTGGAGACCGGCAGCGGCCCGCCGGTGCCGTGATATTGATCGGCGCCGCGGGTCTGGTTCTCGGCCTTCTTGAAATAGGGCAGCACGTCGTCATAGCCCCAGCCGGCATTGCCGTGCTGGCGCCAGCGATCGTAATCCTCGTGCTGGCCGCGCACATAGAGCAGGCCGTTGATCGAGCTCGAGCCGCCCAGCGTTTTTCCACGCGGCTGGAACACTTGCCGTCCCTTCAGCTCGGGCTCCGGCTCGGTCTGGTACATCCAGTTGACGGATTTTTCCTTGAACAGCTTGCCATAGCCGAGCGGCACGTGGATCCAGATGTTGGAATCTTTTGGGCCGGCCTCGAGCAGCAGCACTGAATGCTTGCCGTTCGCGGAGAGACGGTTGGCGAGCACGCAGCCGGCGGAGCCTGCGCCGACGATGATGTAGTCGAACTCGGGATCGGATGGTACGAGGGGCGAAGTTGCGTTCATGCGCTATTGTTCTTCTCGTTGGCGTGGGCGTTTCCGGCTTCACCTCTCCCCGATGGGGAGAGGTCGGATTGCGCAAGGCGATGCGCAGCATCGTCCGTAGCAATCCGGGTGAGGGGCCGCAACGGGCGGCTGAGACCAGAACCCCTCACCCGGACTGCATCTTCGATGCAGTCCGACCTCTCCCCGTGGGAGAGGTAGTCCAAGTCCTGGGCTCGCATCGTCCGCAAAACTGATCGCGCATCGGCGTCATCATGCACGGACCCGCAGCGCCTCGACCAGCGACTTGAACGCACGGGCGTATTCCGCGCCCGCCCTTGCGATGTCGGCGCGTCCGGCGCAGGCGACCGCGGCCTCCGTGACCGCGCCAAGCAGCAGGCGCGCCAGCGGCTCGACCGGCTGCCTGGCGATGAGGCCGGCCTCCATCGCGGCCGACAGCGCGCGCGGCATCTTGCCGCCAAAATGCCTGGCGTCGATCTCGCGCCAGCGCTCCCAGCCGAGCACGGCCGGGCCGTCGCGCAGGATGATCTGGCCGATCGGGCCTTTCGCGGTCGCGGCAAAATAATGCTGGGTGCCGGCGACCATGGCGGCCAACACGTCCTTTTCGTTGCGCGCGGTGCGGTCGATCTCGGCAACGAGATCGTACGAGACAGCATCGAACACCGCTTCGAACACCACCTCCTTGGTCTTGAAGTGATGATAGACCGCGCCCTTGGCGACGCCGGCGGCCTCCGCGATCTCGTCCATGGTGGTCACGGCAAAGCCTCGTATCCCGAACAGGCGGCGCGCCGCCGTCAGGATCGCCTCCGATGTCGCCGCGCGACGGTCTGCTTGTTTGGCCATGCCGTTCCTGTCTAGCGCAGATCGGGCCGCGGGCTCGCTCAACCTCTCCCGCCCGCAAGCGGGAGAGGGAGTCGACCTTCTTCGCGAACATAACTCGGCCTGATCTGGTGATGCTCTAATCTAATTCGAACGAGGCCGCCAGTTGACTTTTCGACCAGCGGTCGGTATTTACCGACTAACAGTCGGTTTAATCGCGAGGTGACCCCATGCCGAGTCGTGAGATCGTCGAAGCTTTTGCGCAGCGGCTGGAGGACGGGGATTTCGTCGGCGCGATAGAACAGTTCTACACCCCCGATGCCGCCACCTATGAGAATAATGCCGCGCCGATGGTCGGCCGCGACAAGCTCGTCGCAAAGGAGCGCGGCGTGCTGGCCGCATTCAAGGAGGTCAGGGCTGTCCGCGTCGGGCCGAGCCTGATCGAAGGCGACAACGTCGCCTCGCGCTGGATCTTCAGCTTCACGAATGCCGAGGGCGTGACGAGAACGCTGGACGAGATCGCGTGGCAGACCTGGCAGGGCGACAAGCTGATCGAGGAGCGGTTCTATTACGATCCGAAGCAGCTGGGGCGGAGAGCCAGCGCGGACACTCCGTTCCGCGGAGTGAGCGGCAAACATCTCTCCGCGCGTTACAGCCGTAACGCGGCACGCCGCATTTGTATCGATTTGTTATCGATACTGCGCGCGAACACGCAGAAGTGGTCGCGGCGGGCGTGGTGAACGGAGATAATTCATAGTTCGTCAAAGGTTGGCGGCGAATTCTCCGGATCGAGCCGGACAAACGGCCCATGCTGCTGCAGGCTCTGGAATGCGGACTCGACTGACCAGCTTTTTCGCGCGGCTGCTTGCCGGCGATCTGTCGGTGTTCGGCGGTCCCGCAACCGACGACACCATGGCCGGCCACATCCGCGCCGAACAGATGGCGCTGGTGCTCGGCTATTCGGTCGGCATCATGCTCGCCAATGCCTGCAACGCCATCGTGCTGGCGATCGCGCTGTGGCATTCGCCGGACCGGGAGCTCGCCCTGATCTGGGCGATCGTCGTCGCCAGCGCCGCAATCGCGTTCGGACTGCAATCCCACACCGCGCGCCGCATCACCAAACCGCAATTCGTCTCGCGCCACGCCATGCATCGGCTGGTGCGCAATGCCTTCGTGCTCGGCGCCGCCTGGGGCATCGTGCCGGTCGCCTTCTTTGCCGACGCCGCTTCCGGCGGCCAGCTCGTCATCACCTGCCTGTGCTCAGGCATGCTAGCGGGCGGCGCGCTGGCCTTCGCCACCATCCCGGTCGCGGCGATCGCCTTCACGGCGCCGATCTTCGTCGGCATCGCGATCTGCCTCAGCCGGGACGGCGATCCCGCCTATGTGCTGGTGGCGATCCTGGTGGTGGTCTACGGCACCGTGCTGCTGCGCGCCGTGTTCGTCTATTCGTTCTCGTTCGCGCGGCGCGTGATCCGGCAGGTCGAGGCCGAGCGCACGGTGCGGCAGGATCCGCTGACGCTGCTGCCCAACCGCTTCGCCTTCAACGAGACGCTCGATGCCGCGCTGAAGCGCCTTGCGCTGTCGGGCGAGGCGTTCGCGGTGCTGCTGCTCGACCTCGATCGCTTCAAGGAGGTCAACGACAAGTTCGGCCATCCCGCCGGCGACGAATTCCTGGTTCAGGTCGCGAGCCGGCTGCAGCGCTGCACGCGCGCGGCCGAGCATGTCGCGCGGATCGGCGGCGACGAGTTCGCGCTGGTGATGGCCAATCTGGCGCGGCCTGACGATGCGCTCGAGATCGCCGAGCGCTTCGTCGCTTCCTTCACCGCGCCGTTCGAGATCGAGGGCCGCCAGATCATCGGCGCGACCAGCGTCGGCATCGTGCTGGCGCCGCGCGACGGCAGCACGCAGCTCGACATCATGAAAAATGCCGACGCTGCGCTCTACCGCGCCAAGAAGGCCGGACCCGGCACGGTCTGCTTCTTCGAGGCCAGCGACGACAGGATGTCGCGCGACCGCAAAGCGCTGCAGGCAGACCTCGAGGGCGCCATCGCGCGCGACGAGCTGTTCCTGGTTTTCCAGCCGTTCCTTGATCTCGCAGCAAACCGCATCACCGGCTTCGAGGCGCTGCTGCGCTGGCAGCATCCGCAGCGCGGCCTGGTGCCGCCGAGCGAGTTCATCGCCGTCGCCGAGGAGACCGGGCTGATCCACGAGATCGGCGAATGGGTGATCGGCCGCGCCTGCGCTGCGCTGGCCGGCTGGCCCGAGGACGTCAGGGTCGCCGTGAATTTTTCCGCGGCGCAGTTTCACAACACGACGATCCTCCAGACCATCGTGCAGGCGCTGGCCGACGCGAATATCGCCCCGCACCGCTTCGAGATCGAGATCACGGAATCGATGCTGCTGTCGAAATACGGCGCGGCCGGCGCGATCCTGACTGCGCTGCTCGAACTCGGCGTCACGCTCGCGCTCGACGATTTCGGCACCGGCTTTTCCTCGCTCACCTATTTGCGCAAGCTCCCGTTCAGCCGCATCAAGATCGACCAGTCCTTCATCCGCGACATGCTGGTGCAGCCGGACTGCGCCGCGATCGTGAAATCGGTGATCTCGCTGGCGCGCGACCTCGACATCGACGTGGTCGCCGAAGGCGTCGAGACCGCCGACCAGCTCGACTATCTCAGGCAGATCGGCTGCGACGAGGTGCAGGGCTATCTGATCAGCCGGCCGGTGCCGGCGGATGCAGTGCTGAAGTTGCTGGACATGAAGAAGCTGCGGGCGATCTTTGCGGCGTAGGCGCCAAAGCTTTTTACAAGCGTCATGGCCGGGCTTGTCCCGGCCATCCACGCCTTACCACTCGGCTCAAAGAACGTGGATGCCCGGGACAAGCCCGGGCATGACGACGTTTGCGCGGATGTATCGCCTCAAACCGCATCCGCCCGCAGCAGCGTATCGACTGTGATCGTCCCCCTCGCCCGCGAGACGCAGGCGCAGATCTTTTCGTTGCTTTGCTTCTGGTGATCGCTGAAGAAGACGTCGCGATGGTCGATCTCGCCGTCGACGGCGACGACATCAATGGCGCAGAGGCCGCATTCGCCGCGCTTGCAATCGGCTATCACCTCAAAGCCGCTGGCGTTGAGCACGTCCAGCATCGAGCGTTCGCGCGGAATCTCCAGCTCGATGTTGGAGTCCTTCAATCGCACGCGGAAGGTTTCGGTCGGCAGCGTCCCGCTGGAGCCGAAAGTCTCGTAGCGCAGATCCGGCAGCGGATGACCGCCGCCGATCCAGGCGTGGCGTGCCGCATCCAGCATCCGCATTGGGCCGCAGAACAGCGCCAGCGTGCCCTTCGGCAATGAGGCGAACAGCGCGTCGAGATCGAGCCGCCGGCCTTCATCGCTGGCATGGACGACGAGGCGATCGCCGAGCATGTTGGCGAGATCGTCGAGATAGGCGGCTTCAGCGCGGGAGCGCACGGCGTAATGCAGCGTGACATCGGCGCCGCGCCGCGCCAGCGCCTGCGCGGCGCCGAGGATCGGGGTGATGCCGATGCCGCCGGCGATCAGGCAGTAGTTTTGGCGGGTCCAATCCACCGCAAGCAGCGACGACGGCCGGGTGATGTCGAGCCGCGCCCCCGGCTGCAAGGACCACATATAGCGCGAGCCGCCGCGGGAATCCTCGGCCCGGCGCACCGCAATTCGAAGCCCGCGCGGCGATGCCTCGCCGACCAGCGAATAGGACCGCGTCTCCGGCTGGCCGTCGATGCTGACGCTGACATTGATGTGGCTGCCGACCGGATAGGCCGCGCCGTCGAACTGATCGGGGCGGATCAGGAATTCGCGGATGCCGGGCGCGAGATCGCGGGTCGAGACGAGCGTTGCCGGAATCCAGGTTTCGATGAAGCGCATGATGCCCTCAATCGGTTGCGGTCTTGATCAGCGCGAGCGCCGGCAAAAGGTCGAGATGGGTGCGGTTGCGCAATGCGAGCCTCAGGTTTCGCACCGCGAGCCGTGCATGCTCGCGCATCACGGCTTCCGCACGCGCGCCTTCGCGGTTCTCGATGGCGTCGATCACGACGCGGTGGTGCTCCTGCCCGATGATCAGGATCTGCTGCGCCTCGGGCAAGGCCGATTGCGCCATCACGAACGCGCTCGGCGATGCGAATGGCAGCGCCGAGGCGCGGTCGATCTGGCGGACCAGCGGCGGGCTGCGCGACAATTCGGTCAGCAACGCGTGGAAGCGCGCGTTCAGCGCGACATAGGACGAGAATGCCTCGATCGAGATCGGCACCTGGCGCAGCAATTCGTCGATTGCGGCAAGACACTCCTTGAGCGGCTCGAGCTCGCGCGCCGAGACGCCGCGCTCGGCGGCAAAGCGCGCGGCCAAACCTTCCAGCGTACCGCGCAGCTCGATGGAATCGGAGATGTCGCGTTCCGAAAACGCCTTCACCATGAAGCCGCCGGAGGGGATCGCCTCCAGGAGGCCCTCCTCCTCCAGCCGCACCAGCGCCATACGCACCGGCGTGCGCGAGGCGCCTGTCGTCTCCACCGCCTGCAGTTCGGAAATGCGCTCGCCGGGCCGCAAAGATCCGGACAGGATCTGATCGCGCAGCGCAAGCTGCGCCTTCACGGTCTGCGAGACGGAGCGGTCGACCTCACGTTCGGCCATGGTCTACTCCGCGGCCTGCAGGCGCGGCGGCGGGTTTTCCTTCGCCACCATCCTGTCGATCAGCTTGCGCGACCACATCGCGCCGGCGTCGATGTTGAGATTGTAGAAGATGCGGTCGGGGTTCTCGTCCATCGCGCGCTGCTGCGCCTCGAGGATCAGCTCGTCCTCGCGGAAGATTCCGGAGACACCTTCGCGGATCTCGGTGGTGATGCGCTGCTCGCCGATCCGGTAGTTGCGGACGAAGGCCCAGAAATAGTGACAGGTCTTCTCGGTCTCGGGCGTGATGGTGTTGAGCACGAAACCGTTGACGCCCTGCGAGCGGTCGCCTTCCGGAGCGCCGGTGCCGGTCGGCGCCACGCCGACGTCGATGGCGATGGTGCAGGGCGCCTCGAAGCGGATGATCTGCCAGCGGTCGACCAGGCCCGGCTTGCCGAGCTGCTTGGCCCAGAACGGCGGCGCCTCGATGCCGCGCATCCAGCGCGTCACGGTGACGGTCTTCTCGCCATGGGTGACGTCGAACGGCGCTTCGGCGACCGCGTCATTGCCGATCGAGGAGCCGTGCACGAAGGTCTCGTGGGTGAGGTCCATGAGATTGTCGAGCACGAGGCGGTAGTCGCAATTGACGTGGATGGTCTTGCCGTCGCCGGCCCAGGCCGGATCGTGATTCCAGTGCATGTCCGGCACAAGCGCAGGGTCCGCGAGCGCGGGATCGCCCATCCAGAGCCAGATGTAGCGGTGACGCTCGACCACGGGATAGGCGCGTACGCAGGCCGAGGGGTTGATGGTCTCCTGCGAGGGCATGAAGGTGCAGCGGCCCTGCGCATTGTATTTCAGACCGTGATAGCCGCAGACGACGGTGTCGCCTTCGAGCCGGCCCTTCGACAGCGGCACCAGGCGGTGCCAGCAGGCATCCTCCAGCGCGGCGACCGAGCCGTCGGCCTTGCGATACATCACGACATGCTTGCCGCAGATCGTCCGCGGCAACAGCGCGGGCTTCACCTCCGCGTCCCAGGCGGCGGCGTACCAGGCATTCATGGGGAAGGGTTTTGTCACCGGCGATTCTCCCAAGGCTTATGTATGCGTTATGTATACAATAGCGCGGAGATGGAATCGTTCAAGGGTAAAATTGGAGTATCAAGGTACCTATTTTCCAGATGATGTATACAGGGGTAACGGCGACGTCATTCCCCGCGAAGGCGGGGAATCCAGTACTCCGCGGTGGATATTAGGTTCACACAATTGGAGCCGCGGCGTACTGGATCGCCCGCCTTCGCGGGCGATGACAGCGGAGGACGTAGAGGCTTACGCCCCAAACACCTTCTTCAGCCCGGCCTGGGCCTCGTCCTGAATCCGCTTCAGGTGCTCGGTGCTGCGGAAGCTTTCCGCGTAGATCTTGTAGACGTCCTCGGTCCCCGAGGGACGCGCGGCGAACCAGCCGTAGTCTGTCTCGACCTTGATCCCGCCGAACGACTGGCCGTTGCCGGGCGCCTTGCTGAGCGTGGCGCGGACCGGGTCGCCGGCGAGATCCTTCAGGCCGAGCTGCTCGGGCGTGACCGATTTCAGGATGTTCTTCTGCGGTCCGGTCGCGGCGACGTCGATGCGCGCATAGTGCGGCACGCCGAACTCGGCGGTGAGATCATTGAAGAGCTGGCTCGGATCGCGACCGGTCTTCGCCATGATCTCCGCGGCGAGGAGACCCAAAATGATGCCGTCCTTGTCGGTGGTCCACACCGTGCCGTCGCGGCGCAGGAACGAGGCCCCTGCACTCTCCTCGCCGCCGAAGCCAAAACTGCCGCCGACGAGGCCATCGACGAACCATTTGAAGCCGACCGGCGTCTCCACCAGCTTGCGGCCGAGCTTCTTCGCAACACGATCGATGATCGAGCTCGACACCACGGTCTTGCCGATCGCGGCATCCTTGCCCCAGTTCGGCCGGTGCGCGAACAGATAGGAGATCGCGGTCGCCAGATAATGGTTCGGGTTCATCAACCCGCCGGTACGGGTGACGATACCGTGGCGGTCGGCGTCGGTGTCGTTGGCAAAGGCGACGTCGAAACGGTCGCGCATCGCGATCAGGCTCGCCATTGCGTAAGGGGACGAGCAGTCCATGCGGATCTTGCCGTCCCAGTCGACCGTCATGAAGCGGAAGGTCGGATCGATCGCCTCGTTCACGACGGTCGCTTTCAGGCCGTAGCGCTCGATGATCGGGTGCCAGTAATGCACCGCGGCGCCGCCGAGCGGGTCAATGCCGATATTGACGCCGGCGGATTTGACGAGGTCGAGATCGACGACGTTGCCGAGATCGGCAACGTAAGGCGTGATGAAGTCGTAGGCGTGAACGTTCGACGACTTCCTCGCCTTGGCATAATCGATGCGCTTCACGTCCCTGAGGCCGTCGGCGAGCAACGCGTTGGCGCGTTTCTCCACCACGCCCGTCACGTCCGTATCGGCCGGGCCACCATGCGGCGGATTGTATTTGTAGCCGCCGTCCTCGGGCGGATTGTGCGAGGGCGTGACGACGACGCCGTCGGCAAGGCTCGAGGTGCGGCCCTTGTTGTAGGTGAGGATCGCGTGCGAGATCACCGGCGTTGGCGTATAGCCGCCGTCCTTGTCGATCATGATGTCGACGCCATTGGCGGCGAACACTTCGACGGCGCTGACCAGCGCCGGCTCGGCCAGCGCGTGGGTGTCGATACCGATGAAGAGCGGGCCGGTCAGCCCCTTCTCTTTCCTGTAGTCGCAGATCGCCTGCGTCGTCGCGAGGATATGGCCTTCGTTGAAGGTGTTCTTGAACGAGGTGCCGCGATGGCCCGACGTCCCGAACGCCACCCGCTGCGCAGAGTCCGCCACATCGGGCTTGCCCGCGAAATAAGCCGTCACCAGCCGCGGAATGTTGGTGAGCGCGTCCGGCGAGGCCTGCTTGCCCGCCGCGGGATGAACATCAGCCACTGAGATATCCTCGTTCTGTCGCAGAGATTGCCGGGACACCATAGCATCGGGCGGGCCACCGCCAAGGGAACAACACGCGCGGTGGGCCGACCGTTCCTGAGATCATGCTATGGTCCTTCAGATCGGGGCTTTTTCGAGTCGGGCATGACGCTGCTTCACAGGCTGTTGGTTGTTCTGATGGCCTGGCTGGCGACGGCCGGCATCGCGCCCGATGTGATGGCCGCGGAGTTCTATACCGAGGATCTGCGCATCCCGATGGCGGAGGCCGGGCCGCAGGGGCTGGAGGCGTTCCTCGTCCGCCCGGCGGGGACGAAACGCTATCCGCTGGCGTTGCTCAGCCACGGCTCGCCGCGCAGCTTCGACGACCGCGCGACCATGTCGGCGCACAAATATTATGGCATCGCGCTGGAATATGCCCGGCGCGGTTTTGCCGCGCTGATCGTGATGCGGCGCGGCTATGGCACCTCGCCGGGCGGGCGCGTCGACAGCATCGGCGGCTGCGCCAATGCCGCCTATCTGCCGGCGGCCGCGGTTGCGGTGGCGGATTTGCGCGCCGCGATCGATGCGATGGCACGGCGAAGCGACGTCACGATTTCAGGCATGATCGCGGCGGGCCATTCCGCCGGCGGGCTCGCCACCGTCGCGCTGACCGCACAGGCGCCGCCAGGCCTCGTCGCCGCGATCAGCTTTGCCGGCGGCCGCGGCTCGCGCGACGACGACGATGTCTGCAACGAGGACGGCCTGGTGCAGGCTTTTGCCGCGTTCGGCAAAACCTCGCGCGTGCCGATGTTGTGGGTCTATGCCACTAACGATTCCTTCTTTGGTCCCGATCTCGCCCGCCGGCTCTATGGCGGATTTCGGAGCAATGGCGGTCAGGCGAAATTCATCGCCGCGCCGGATTACAGCGACGACGGCCATTACCTCTATTCCGTGGTCGGCCGGCCGCGATGGACGCCTTATGTGGATGCGTTCCTGCGTGAGCGCGGGCTCGGCCATGACGTGCTGAGCCCGCCCGATCCGCTGCCGCCGCCGGGCCAGCTCAACGAGGCCGGGCAGGCCGAGTTCGCGCGCTATCTCGCCAGCACCATGCCGCACAAGGCCTTCGCGGTGTCGCCGAACGGCGGCTACGGCTGGCGTTCGGGGCGGACCACCACCGACGACGCCCAGCGGGATTCGCTCGGCGCCTGCATGAAATGGTCGCCCACCTGTACGCTTTATGCGATCGACGACCGGCTGGCGGGGCCGGCGCAACCGACACTGACGAGCCAAAGCGCCCGCGCGCGATAGAGGCGCGGCGAAGCAGGAGCGCGCGGTCTATGCCGGCAAAACAGCGTCGAGCCGTAACCATACGGATTGCGTCAAATCCGAGCTTGCCCAATGTTCGTCCCGCACTTAACGCGTCCGCTTCGATCGAGGGCAGGTCGCGTCATCAAGAATGAGACTGCGACGGGAAGCACCGGAGGTTGGCAATGACTGCGGCGTTGCAGATCAACTTCGCGCTTTGGGGAATGATCATCTGCGCGGTGATCAAGATCTCCCACCTTGCTCTCTAGCCGACGATCCAGCGCATGGCAGCCAGCGCCGCACGGACAATGCCATAGAGCCAGCCTGCCATCGCAATACCGACCAGGGTTAGGTAGGCGAACGCCACGGCGCGCTCGCCAAGCGGCGCCTTGGCGACGTCGCGCTGTTCGGCAACCATGTCGGTCCCGAGGCTTGCGTGATTGACTGCATCAGACATGGAGCACCTCCGACTGGAACTCTGTCGCAGGATGGTTGCGCCCGATCGACATGAAGCTGAAAAGATCGAGGGGCGCCAGCCAGACCGAAACGGCAGCTGCAATTGATGAAGTGCAGGAGGCGCAGCGTTGCCCCGCCTGCCAATAAAGAAGGCAGTTTGTCACGTTTGTCCCGGTGCAGCTACCGTCCTGAGGTTGCTTCACCTGGCCGGGTATACCTGCTCTGGAGGGCCGACCTCGCTGCGACCGCAGATTATTAACTCCCACGCGATATCTGGTGTCCATGCCGTGGGACCGAGCTCACTTCAGAACCGGGGGGACGTGGAGAAACGTCGCGGCCGCCGCGCTCGTGCTCGCATCGACCGGTGCGCAGGCCGGGGACGACGACGTCGCCACCGCAGGCATCGCGCGTGCGCCGGAGCTGGGGGCTGCGGAGACCTCGGCGTCACGCGCCGAGATCCGAAGGCTCGTCGATTCCGAAACCGGCAAGGCGAATTTGCCGGCCGACCTCGCCGACGCCGTGATCTTCGTCGAGAGCGGCTATAATTCGAGCGTCGTCGGCAGCGTCGGCGAAGTCGGGCTGATGCAGGTGCGGCCTGAAACCGCGGCGATGCTTGGGTTTCGGGGCACGGCCGAGGAGCTGGCCAAGCCGGATATCAATGTTCACTACGGCGTGCTTTATCTCTCGCGCGCCTGGCGGCTGTCTGGCGGAGATCTCTGCCGCACCCTGATGAAGTACCGGGCCGGCCACGGCGAGGAGAGCATGACTCCCCGTTCGCAGGTCTATTGCAATCGCGCACGCAACCATCTGCTCGCCATGAACTCACCCGTGGTAACAGGCGCAACGATTGCCCCGCCGCCGGCACCGGCTCCCGTCGAGGCGACGGTGGCGGCAACGGCGACGACGAGCGTTGCGCGCAGCCCCAAGGGGCCATCGCGGCCCAAGGAGGTCTATATGCGCTTCCGTCAAGGCACGGCTGCGGCAAGCCGCGCCTATTGGGCGGCGCATGAGGTCCGGATCCGCGTCATCAAGGCGCGCATCGAAGCCAAATGGCAAAAGGTCGCGGCGCGCTGAAGCGCGGCGACATGTCCCTCGGAGCTAGAGCCGCTCGCTGAGCGCGAGCTTGTAGCCGACGCCGGTGACGGTCGCGATCACGGGCGTGCCGCTGCCGATGAGCTTGCGGCGCAACCGCGCGACCAGCGCATCGACGGTGCGAATGTCGACCTCGGCCTGGCGGTTGCTGACGACCTCGATCAAATAGTCACGGCTGAGCGGCCGGCCGTCGGCGCCGACCAGGGCCGCGAGCAGATCGAATTCGGCCCGCGTCAGCGCCACCGGCTTGCCGTCGCCACCGAGCAGCTCGCGCCGCGTCAGGTCGATGATCCAGTCGCCGAACGCAATCGAATTGTGATTGCGCGCCGCCTTGCGGTCGATCGAGCGCCGCCGCAGCACGCTGCGCGCACGCGCGAGCAGGTCGCGCAGGTTGATCGGCTTGGTGACGTAATGATCGCCGGCGATCTCGAGGCCGAGGATGCGATCGACATCGGTGTCGCGGCGGGTCACGAAGATGATGCCGGCATTGCTGGTCGCCTGGATCTCCTTGGCGAGCTCGAAGCCGTCGCCATCGGGCAACTGCACATCGAGGAAGACGAGATCGGTGCGCGAGCGCAGCGCCTGGCGGCACTCGGCGCAGGAGCCGGCGCCGACCACGTCGAAATTGTTCTCGCTGAAATAGCCGACCAGCATGGTCCGCGTCACCGGGTCGTCCTCGACGACGATCAGCCGCTCACAGCTCGCCGGACGCACCTCCTGACGCGCGGGATCCGTCACGATGTTGGATGTCCTGTGTGCCTGCGGCGCGGCCTGAAAATTCAAGTCGTCGCGCAAGGCGCCGTCCTGTGAACGTACATTCACGACTGGTTCGAGCCCCCGAATTGCCTGCTGGAATACTAGGCGTGTTGTGCAGCCCAAACAATATTGGTCACGGTATCGAAGTATTAAGTATGAACTGCCCCACAATTCTCATCGAGCGCATCGTTACCTCCGAATGCACCGGGATCCGCTTGTCGCAATGCGGGCTCAACCGCTGGTTAACGTAAAGAAGGTGTTTAGCTTCGGAAAAGCCGGCCACGCCTCTATGGTCCTCGCTCGCAGATAGCAAACCACGGAGCAGGCGCGATGCACGGGCAGGCCCGGCCGATTGTCGGTCGAACCGAGGACGGCGTAACGCCCTTCGCCCGTTCGCACAGCCTCGATGTCCTGCGCGGTCTCGCCATCGTCGGCGTGATGGCGATCCACGTTTCACAATCCTTTCCCTCAAATATCCACGCCGTCGATTACGCCTTCCTGTGGGGCTGGACCGGCGTCAATGTGTTCTACTTCGTCAGTGCCATGACGATGTGCCTGATGTGGACGCGGCGGACCGAGACGAACCCGTCGCGCAAATTCTACATCCGCCGCGTCTTGCGCATCGCACCGCTGTTCTGGCTCGCAATTCCGCTCTACCTCTTCGTCAACGGCACCGGCCCGAGCACCAACGCGCCCAACGGCATCGGTCCGCTCCAGGTGATCCTGACCGCGACCTTCCTGCACGGCTTCTGGCCCGACAGCGTCAACAGCGTCGTGCCCGGCGACTGGTCGATCGCGGCTGAGATGACTTTCTATCTGGTGTTTCCGCTCTTGATCACCGCGTTCGGGTCGCGCCGCCATCTCTATCTCGCGCTCGCGATCGTGCTGCATCTCGTCAATGTCTGCCTGTTCAAGCCGTTCGCCTTCGCGGCATTCTCGGCCTATTACGGACCGGGCCACGAAGGCTTCGTCTGGAACGCGCTGCATATCAGCTTCCTCAACCAGCTACCTGTCTTCCTCACCGGATGCGCGCTGTTCTTCGGCTTGCGCGACGGCTTTGCCACGTCGGATGCTGCGATCTTCGCTGTCTTCATCGCGCTGTCCTTCATTGCCGATCGCGTGACCACCTCGCACGAGTTCAACTATCTGATGATCAATCTCGTGCTCGGCGCGGGTGTTGCCGGCTGCATTCGCTTGGCGCTCCGCTTTCAGCCGCTCGAAGCGCTCGGCCGCAATTCCTATTCGATGTATCTGTCGCACTTCGCGGTGATCGCAGGGCTGCGCCAGATCTGGCCGCTCGCGGACGGGCTGGTCTCGCTGCTGATCGCCTATGCCGTCACCGTCGCACTCAGCTATCTCCTCGCGCGCGCGACCTGGCATCTGGTCGAGCGGCACGCCCAGGATCTGGCGCATCGGCTGACGTCGGGGAGCTCGGAGCGGCCAGCCATCCGGCCGAACATCGCGGCGCCTGCGACCGGCATGCGCTGACTGCAAGCCTGATGCGGCTTGCCTCGCCGCAAGCTTCGAATCTACTCTACGCCCCGAAACGATTTGGTTTCCAGGGGCCCAATGAGCATCGACACACAACGCACGACGCGGCGGGCAATTCTCAAAGCCGCCGGCGGAGCCGCCGCCGCACTCGCCACCCGGGCCGAAGCACAGACCTCTGAGAAGACCACGAAGGTCGTCGTCGGGTTTCCGGCCGGCGGCGGACTCGATGCGATGAGCCGCATCATCGTCGAGAAGCTGCGGACGCAGACCGGCGTTGCCGCCATCGTCGAGAACAAGCCGGGTGCCGCAGGCCGCATCGCTGCCGAAGCGGTGGTCCGGTCCGAGCCTGACGGCGCGACGCTGCTGTCCGCGCCGATCGTGGCGACCGCGTTCTATCCCTTCATCTTCAAGTCGCTGCCGTTCGATCCGCTGGTCGATCTGGCACCGATCACCAGGTTCTGCACCTTCCAGTTCGCGCTCGCCGTCAACACCAAGCTGCCGGCCGCCAATCTGGCGGACTTCCTCGCCTATGCGCGCGCCAACAAGGAGCGGGTGAATTTCGGCTCGCTCGGCGCGGGCACGCCCTCGCACTTCCTCGGCGTGATGCTGAACCAGGCCGCCGGCATCGAGATGGCCCACGTGCCTTATCGGGGCTCGGCGCCCGCCATCACGGATCTCTTGGGCGGCACCATCCAGGCGGCGTTCGACACGACCGCGAGCCTGATGGAACAGTACAAGGCCGGCACGATCCGGCTGCTGGCGATCACAGGCGCAAGCCGCTCGCCGCGCCTGCCCGACGTGCCGACCTTTGCCGAGCTCAAGCTCGGCCTCGGCGCCATCGAGGCGGCGGATTTCTGGTATGGATTCTTCGCCACGGGCAAGACGCCCGAGCCGATCCTCGACAGGCTCAACGGCAATCTGCGCAGCGTGCTGGCCGATTCCGCTGTGCAGCAGTTGCTGTCCGCGCTCGATGTCGGCGTCGTCACTGATACACGTGCGGAGTTCGCCCGCATCATCAAGGCCGATTACGACCGCTGGGGCAGCGTGATCAAATCGACCGGCTTCACGCTGGAGTAGGCGCCATGGAAGTCATCTTGCTCGGCACCGGCGGCCCGCGCCCGGACCCGCAGCGCATGGCAACGACCACACTGATCAGGCTTGGCGAGGAGAACATCCTGTTCGACGCCGGCCGCGGCGTCATGGTGCAGCTCCACAAGGCCGGCGTGCCGCTCGGCGCCATCAATACGATGTTTCTCACGCACCATCATTTCGACCACATCGGCGACCTCTACGACGTGATGCTGAATTCGTGGATGCATGGGCGCAAGGACGATTTACGCATCTTTGGGCCACCCGACACCGAACGGCTCGTCAACACGCTGGTCACGCAGGTCTACGACAAGGACATTGCCTGGCGCGACCAGGGCGAGCCGACCTTCGGCGGCTGGAAGCCGGTGATTGCGACCGACATCATTCCCGGCCCCGTGCTCGACACCGGCCGCTGGAAGATCAGCGCCGAGCTGGTGTCGCATGGCGACGGCCTCGACATGTCACCGGCATTTCTGGCGCGCTGGATGTGTCTCGGCTACCGCTTCGAGGCGGAAGGCAAGGTCATTGCGATCTCCGGCGATACCGTCCCCTGCCCCGGCCTCGAGCGCCTGGCCGAGGGCGCCGATTTGCTCGTCCAGGTTTGTTTCCTCGCGACGCCCGAGATCAACAACGAGCACTTCCGCCGGCTTGCGAAATACACTCTCGCCTGCGGCGACACCGTCGGTAAAGTCGCGGCCAAGGCCGGCGTCAAGAAGCTCGCGCTGACCCATCACCGTCCACGCACCGACGATGCCATGCTGCGCGCGCTGCTGGCGGATGTCAGGAAGGATTATGTGGGTCCCGTCGTGCTCGGCGAGGATCTCACGCGGATCGAGGTCTGAGAACGTTAGGACGATCCTACCTCGATCCGGTACGACAGCTCTTCCGCCGCACCTGGCGCGAGATGCATCAGGCCCGGCTTGTCGCTGAACTCGCCGTCGAACTCTTTGGGGCTGGCATAGCCGCGCCAAGGCTCGATGCAGAGGAACGGCGCGCCCGTCGGTTTCGACCAGATGCCGAGCTCGCGAAAACCGCGCCATGACATCCTGAGCCATGGTCCGGCGCCATGCCCGGCCGCATAGCGGACCGCATCGCTGTTGACGGGGGCGAGGATGACGGCGTCGTTGGTGAACAGGGATTCCGACAGCGCAAGCACTGTGCCTCGCACGGGACTCGGATCCGTTGCCGCGAGCAGCAGCCCGGCCTCGACGCGGCGAACCGGAGACGGCTCCTCCTCCGTGAAGGTCAGCACGTAGCTTTCCTTCGGTACGCCGGCCTGAAGCGGCCAGTTGAACGCGGGATGGCCGCCGACCGAGACTGGCAATGTCTCGTCACCGGTGTTGACGACCGTGAGCGCGAGATCGAGGCTGGCCTCATCAATCGTGTAGGTGGCAATCAGGCGGAACGCGAACGGATAGAGCGCGCGCGTCGCCTCGCTGTCCTCGAGCACCAGCGCACAACTGCGCTCACCGCGCTCCGCCCAGGTAAACCGGCTGTCGCGCGCGAAGCCGTGCTGCGTCATCCGGTAGGTCTTGCCGAGGTGCCGCATCTCGTCATTGCCAAGGCGCCCGACGATCGGAAACAGCAGCGGCGCATGGCGTTGCCATTCCGGTCCTGCTTGCCAGATGAATTCGGTGCCACCACCGTCTGTCAGCGAACACAGCTCGGCGCCGTGCGCCTTGATGGTCGCCGTGAGGGAGCCGCTGCGAAGCGTGTGGGTGTCGTCGGTCATGACCATTACCCTCGAAGCGGCCCTTGGCGCGCCGTTCAGAGCGGCCCGCAACAGCGCTCGCGACCTTCATGACAGCTACTGCAAGAGGGACATCAAATCCATAGGTTTTTCTCGGTTGCCAAACTGCCGCAATTATCGGCCATAAGCCTTCATTCCTACCTTCCGTTGCGGCCCGGCATTCGCTAAGGCTGCGTCATTTCCTGCCCTCTTTTCACGAGACCGTCTCAATGTTTCCCAAGCCGAAATCCGTCCTGCTGCCCAACACC
>NZ_JACOFR010000010.1 GCF_019455385.1 Bradyrhizobium sp. BR 10289 | reverse complement strand
GCTCCGGACACCAGTCCCACATAGCCCGTTCCGATCATCGCGATTCGCATGAAAAACTGTTCCCGTTGAAGATCGATGTTCCGCCAAACACCCTAGACCATTTCTCTATCCGGTCGCACGCCCAACATTAGGGCAGAATGCTTCGCGAACGGAATAAACGTTAACGGCCCAGCACTTGGGCGGCACTGGCCAAAGCGCATGACATGCAGTTGTCGCAATCTACATGTGCGCGGGTGACTCGACCGCGATCGCTTCACCACTCATTCGCACGGAACCGCGATCAAGACAGCACCGCCGCGATTCGATTTGGCGTCATGCCGGCGCGACCAACGACATTGGTCTACATCACCCGCGTGACCTCAGTAGTCACAAAGGACGCGAGACAAGCGCGGCGCTCAAGGAACTGAAGTCCTTTCTCCGCCTTGCGCTGATTCTATTCTAGGTGATTGACTGCGCTGACCACGAGCGGCGTCTCAGCCCTCGAGATCGTGACCTGAACGGTCGAGGCGCCAGCATCGTGACGGTTTTTGCCAACGACCACCAGAGTGAACGTATCGGTACCTTTGAAGTCGGGCTTGGCGAAATAGCGAAAGCCGGGGCCGACCAACACCAGTTCGCCACTCTTTGGCTTCTCGACGACCGAAACATTGTAGATCTGCATCGTCGACCACCGCAGACCCTGGATACAGTCAGCGCCGGGCGCAATGGTCATCGACCACTCCATGGTATCGCCGGCGAGCTTGTAAGGCTTGATGTCGCGCAGGCAAGCCGGCGTGGCGCTGGCTGCGAACGTTGACGAAATGGTCGCGACTCCCAAAACGGCCGCCATATTCGAAATTCTGGACATGTTTGAACCTCCAACCTGATCCAACGATAGGACAAACGCCTGAATCTTCGGTAAGCGGTGACTGGTTTAGGATCCGTGGTTAAGATTGGACGAACTCCGGGTTCATCGGGTAGCCACTCACGGACTCTGCACAAGTCTTCATCATCGCCGCCTTCCTGGCGGACGATGCCACCCGGCATGGCGCTGGCCAGGGCACCGATAAACAGCTAGATCAATGGCGCAATGGCGGCAGCCCACTGGAGATAGCCGTTCTCGTTGAGATGAACAGCATCCAACGCAAAGGATTCGTTCAGCATCCCGTCCTTTGCCAGACGCGCATTGAGATCGACGTAAGTGCACATCTTCCCGTCGCAGAACATTTGCAAAAACTCGTTCGTGACCTGAACGTAGCGATTCAAGTCGCTACGACGAGTCAGGATCAATGATTGCACGTAGACCTTCGAGCCTCGCGACAGCACCTCGACGATATGCCGAATATTCGCCTGCGTTTCCATCGCTGTCACAAAATGTGCTGGATCGTTTATCCCGATATTAAGAAACACGACCTGGGAACCTGTTACCGAAGGGTATAATCGCGCTAGTACGCCAGCGCTGACGTCTCCGGTTATGCCTTGGTTGCCGACGTCGGGCCGTCCCAGCAACAATGACCAGTCAGCATACTCTGTAAGAGAATCGCCAATCATGGTGATCCGCCTGCTCTTACGCACCGCATAAAGAGCGGATCTTATTCGGTAAGATGGATTAGCCCTGAAATCGTAGGGCGAAGCCTGCCGTGACAACCACTCGTATGCTCCAGCCAACGGCCACGAGCGACGAAGGCCCGTGGTTGCCCCGAGAGTAAAGGCCACGCTCACCAGCCCGACGACTGCCACCACCGACCACGATCCAATACGCCGCATTATCTTCGTTCCATCACCTGGGAGGAGCTCGCATCACTACGACCAGGGCCGCCCCTCTCGTAAAGACTTTCTTTTCCAGAGGCACGGAGCGAGTAACCACATCTCCACCGTATTCCTACGGATCACGATCTCCGAACCCTCAAACACCGAGATCAAGACCGACCCCTCCTAGCATCCAGAGCGCCTCGACGACGAGCGATCCGAGGACAACGAAAACATCATAAATCGCGGACTCAATCCGATATCCGCACCGGCACAGCATCTTCGGTGCAAGCCGCCAGTGGCGACCTCGACATGCGAGACGCGAGAGGCTCGCATCACCACCAGGCTACTCGTCTAGAAGACGATCCGAACAACTTTATGCAATCCACAACTTCGGTTTAAGTGCCCATCCGTACGACTCCCGGACAACAACCATTCCAGGCCAGGCCGGGGCGTTATGACCACTCAAGCTTCCCTTCAGTTTGTCACCAAAACGGCGACCTCCGCGACTCAATTCGTGGACTCCATCGGAGTAAACACCCATCTCGGATTTGCGCTGTCTCCATATTCGAACGTCACGCTCGTAAAGGCGTCACTCGACTATCTCGGTATCAGCAACATTCGCGACGGGCTGTATTACAACGCCGCCGCCACGCAGAGCTTCAGCGTTCTTGCTGCCGCTGGCTACAAGTTCGATTTCGCCATCACGTTGCAAAGCAACTCGACCGTCGACGTCGCAAAATTCGTCAGTACTCTGGACAGCTACGAGGCCAGGTATGCCGGATCCATCGCCGCAATCGAGGGAGCGAACGAAGTCAACTACTGGCCGGTAAACGTCAACGGCAACACGTCGATTGCCTCGGGAGCGATCGTACAGCAGCAAATCTATAACGCGGTGAACGCTGACCCGCTGCTGAAGAATGTTTCTGTTTACAACGTCACGATCGGCTCAACCGACACGAGTCTCTTCAATCAGCTCGGCAATCTGTCCGGCGCCACCGATTACGCCAACGGACATGCCTATGTGATGTCGACGACGAACATCTCGGCGGGTCTCGATTATCTGCTCGGATTTGCCAAGATCTCCGCTCCAGGCAAACCTGTCGTCATTACCGAAACGGGCTACACAACTCTCACCAGCACTTGGTACAACGGCGTCAGCGAGACAGTTCAGGCGAAGTATACGCTCGACACGCTGATGGACGCCTATCAGAAGGGCGTAGCCGAGACGTATCTTTATGAACTTTTGGACGAAGATTCGTGGCTTTCTCCGAGCGATCCGCAGAGCCACTACGGACTTTTTCATTCCGACGGCACGCCAAAGCTGGCGGCAACTGCCATTCACAATCTCTCGAAGATTCTCGCAGATGGCGGTGCCAACGCGAGCGCGGCCACGGGTAGTCTAACCTACGCCCTGTCGGGAACTCCATCGACCTCGCACGACATGTTGCTGGCCAAGAGCAATGGCAGCGTCGATCTCGTGCTCTGGGCAGAGCCCGTTCTTTGGAATCAAACGACGCACAGCGCAGTGCAGGCGACCTCGTCACCTGTCACGATCACGTTTGGGCAGACCGAGGGGCTCATCAAGGTCTATGACCCCCTCATCAGCTCCAACCCGGTTGCGACCTATACCAATGTCAGCAGTATCCAGGTCAGCATCTCCGACCATCCGCTGGTGATCGAAGTGACGCCCGTCGTCAAGGCGATTTCGGCGGGGCTCGCTTCGACGGCGTCGACGACGAGCAGCTCTTACGTCGGTGGCGCACTCGCGACCCAGACAACGACATTTGCGGCGGGCTCCAACGATCTGACTGACGTCAAGACTTACACGAATGGTGTGGTGACGCGCGAAACCATCACCCATGCCGACAACTCCAAGGACGTCTATATCTACAACGTCCAGAACCAAGGCTACACGACGGAGCACGATACCTTTAACGCAGCCGGCGCCCTCACGACCACGATTCGCACGCATGCCGACGGGACATTTGCCTACTTCTACAATGTTTCCTCCGATGGCGCCAAGACGACCGACCAATACAATGCGGCCGGCCTGATCGTGTCCGAAACCATCTTGAATGCTGATGGTTCGTCAGACGTCAAAACCTACACAAACGGAGTCATCTCGAGCGAGACCGTGAAGAACGTGACAACGTCTTCGACCTCTTCCGTCATCAGCAGCTACACCAACGGAGCACTCGCGACTCAAACGTTCAAGTATGCGGCCGGCGGCTTCGAGATCATGACGTATTCGAACGGCGTGGTGACCAAGAATGACATTGTCCATCTGGACAATTCGGAGGACGTCTACACTCATAACGTCCAGGGCAAAGACTACGTAGCTGGCCACGACACTTACAACTCGAGCAGGGTGCTGACCGCCTCGGTGCATACCCATGCCGACGGCTCGCTCGCCTACTCCTATAACCTCGCGACCGACGGCACCAAGACGACCGACCTGTACGACGCCACGGGCCACCTGACCTCCGACACCGTTCTGCGGACGAACGGCTATACGGAGACGAAGACTTACGCGAACGGCGTCATCACCGGCGATACTATCAAATACGCTGTCGGAGCCGCCGACATCAGCGATACCAAGGTCTACACCGCAGGCGTCCTCACGTCGGATACGATCGTGCACGCTGACAAATCCAAGGACGTTTATCTATCCAACGTCCAGGGCAAGACCTATGTCGCCGAGCACGACGTCTACAACACGGCCGGCGTGCTGACGTCGACGGTCCGCACTCACCTCGATGGTTCGCTGGATTATTCCTACACACTCAAGTCGGACGGAACCAAGGTCACCGACCAGTACAGCGCGTCCAGCAGCCTCACCTCAGACTCCGTAGTCCGCACCGACGGCTCATCCGAAGTCAAGACCTTTGCCAACGGTTCGCTGACGAGCGACGTGGTGAAATACGCCGCAGGAGCCGCAGACATCAGCGACAGCAAGACGTACACCGCCGGCGCGCTCACCAACGAGACAATCGTCCATGCGAGCAAGGCCAAGGACGTGTACGACTGGAACGTCACCGGCAAGAGCTACGTCGCCGATCATTTCCAGTATGACGCGACCGGACGGCTGACGACAACGGACCTGACCAACGTGGACGGGTCGCACGCCCAGACGGCCTCTGTGACCGGCGTAAGCCTTACCTCGACCACGGCCGTGGCGGACACGCTCGCCGCCGCGAGCGTCGGTGGCGACAGCTTCGTCTTCAAGCCGAATTCCGGCAACGACACTATCGTCGGCTTCCACGCTGGCAATGCAGCCAACCACGACACGATCATGATCGACAATTCGGTGGTCAGCATCTTCAACCACCTCGTTATGCAGCAAGTCGGCAAGGATACGCTGATCACGCTCGACGCCCATGATTCGATCCTGGTGAAGAACGTGGCACCGACTGCCCTGACCAGCGCGGACTTCCAATTCTTCGCCCACCATGACCTGGTTGTGTGAGCCGCCCCTTGTAGAATCGATGAGAGCCGCGGTCGAACACGACCGCGGCTCTCGCCTTTTGGACGTTCGGAACTGGTCTGGCCCGGAGGAATCCGGCCTGCTAAGGTTACCGGATATGAAAGCCGTTTTTGCTTGAAATGATGGGATGAAAGATTTGCGGAAGGTGACGTTCTGCAGCGCTCTGGTGCTGCTCGTGGTCACAGATGTGGCCGCACCAACAGGCGCGCTGGCAGGCCCGAGCGCCGAGGTCGCAAGGAAGTGCTTGCATTTCTCGTATATCGCCTATCCCTACCAGCGGCCCGGCGCCGTCAAGATGAGCGGGGACCGTCAGGCATATTTTAGGGATTGCATGACCAAGGATGGCAATGTGCCGGAACCTGCAGAGCCTTCAAAGGCACAGTAGCCGCAGGGGAAGGCCATACCCATGCCGGGAGGCCGTTACTTGCCGCCGTCGTCCACTTTGCCGTTATTGGCGACGCATTTATTGAAATAGGCGGTCTGGTCACGCCCTGATCCCTTGGCGCTGCCGGCCGCCGGGTTGGCGGGTTCACGGGGTGGGAATTGCTTGGTGGTGAGCGCCTTGCAGGTTCGCGCCAGCTCAACCGTAATCGCCGAGGCCCGCTCGGGGATTGAGGCACCTGCCAGGCAAATCAATCCGGCCGCGAGGGCACCAGCCTTGTCTCTGAAAATCATTGTTCATCCTTGGCGCATGTGGCAGAGCCGACATCGTCAGCCCTCCGATATCCTGCATTGAAAGGATCCGGCAAGCTGCCATTCTATAATCTCCCGGCTATCGTTGCAGATCAAGGAGATCGCAACGGACGCAACCTGGACGGCTATGACTTCGAGAGACCTGCGACCTAATGACGAGAACAAGGCGGAGTCGGCGTCCGAGGTCCAGTTCGCGCTGGTGATCGCCCGCATGCTCGAGACGGTGAAAAATCACCCCGAGCACCTGCGTCAGGTGGTCCACGACCTTGCCCGCTACAAGCTCCAGGAGCAGTTCACCCACGCCGACGTCAAGGAAATGAGGCGGTCGCAACAGGCGCTTGAGGCCGCCATACGCGGCGTCGAGGAGTTTTCGCAGAAAGAGATCAGCCTGCCGCCGCCGGCGATGCCGGCCCCGCCTGCGCTCCCGGCCTCGGACCAGGCCGCTCCGCTAAACCAGGTCGCGGTTCGGGAAGTTCCGCCGTCGCCCCGCCCACGGACCGAGATCGAACGCAGTCCGGCCGAGCCCGGTCATCCGCTCTGGCCGATCATCAGGCGGACAGCCGCGCTGCTGACGATTGCCGGCCTTGCGGTGCTCGCGGTCCAGCAAAGGCAACGGCTGGCATCGCTAGCACACTCCCTCCAGCACCAGATCCAGGGGCGACAGATTGCCGCTGCGCCGCCCGAGCCAGTGCCGGTAGCCGACGTGCCGCCGCCCGCGGCTCCTCCGAAACCGAACCCTCTGCGGCCGACCGATTACGGCGTTTACGCCGTGGTCGACGACAAATCTCTCGCTGAATTGCAAT
The DNA here is from genome assembly GCF_019455385.1 of Bradyrhizobium sp. BR 10289. Taxonomy (GTDB): domain Bacteria; phylum Pseudomonadota; class Alphaproteobacteria; order Rhizobiales; family Xanthobacteraceae; genus Bradyrhizobium. The sequence goes on along the minus strand of NZ_JACOFR010000010.1, from coordinate 238,050 downwards.
TGCTGCCCGGCCGGCCGCCGGACATCAGGGTCGCGGTCTTCGCTGCGTTCAAGGCTCCCGACCAGGCCAGCCTGCCCAACGGTCGTCCGAAATTCATCGTGTTTCGCCGGGACGCAGTGAACAACATCCTCGAGCGTGCCGAAGTGCGTGTCGTCGCGAAAATCGCCCGGGAGTTCTCGGCCGAAGCCAGCGGCAAAAAGCCCGAGGCCGATGACGCCTGAGTGATCCGCAACGCATCCTATCCGTTCCGGGCCTCTCCAATCCCCGACAGTCCCGAGATGTACGAGCTGCACAGCGGGGACCCTGCGCTTGAGCTGCCGCCCGGCCGCTACGCGCTGATCCTGAAGGCGCAGTCGTATTATTTCAGCGTCAATGGCGACATCACCGACCCGCGCCAATGTATCGAGCGGATCGTGGCCGTCAGCGGTACGTTTTATACCGATTGCAAGAAGCCTTGACCCTCTTTCCAACCGGCAGGTCTGAACCTACTTCCTCTTGAGGCGTTGGCCTCTCGGACCGGCTTTTCGCGAGGAGGAACCCATGCGGATCAATTTCCCGATGATCGTTGCGGCCATTATTGCATGCGCGACGCCCGCGCTCGCGCAGGGCACCCAGCAGACGAATAGGTCCAGGACCTACAACACCCAGTCGCGGACCCCGGTGGCGACGCAGCCGAGCAACAACCCGTTCAGCAATCCGATCGGACAGGGTGTGCCACCGGCGGCTTCTGCCAACCCCAATCTGAACAGCAACCGGACCTACCCAGCACGCTGATCGCGATCCCGGCGAAGACACATTCATTGTGAGGTGACGTCGACCTCGATCGAGGATGTGCCGTTCATGTGCAGCGACGTGCCGGAGATCGCGATCTTGAAGGAATCGGAGCCTTGCGCATCGACATTAGAAAAATAGCGGAACGCGGGCCCCTGAATCACCAGCCGCCCAAACTTGGGCGGCTCGACAATCGAGATGTTGTCGATCATGATCGTCGACCAGCGCAGGCCTTGGATGCATTCGCTGCCCGGCTTGATCCTGATCGACCAGCGCACGGTGTCCGATCTGAGTGTGAAAGGCTGCGCATGCATGAGACAGATCCCGCCCGCAGCCGTGGCGGGCCGCGGCGAAAGCAAGAGGCAGAGACCAGCCAGAACGCCAGCGGCAAGTGAGAGAGCTCCACCCGCAAACGCGAGCCAGCCAGCCACAATCGTGGGCAGAGCGCCAGCCATTCTCGTCTCCACTGCTCTCGATTCCTAACTGTGATAGGTCCGATACCAAGACACGAAGCGCGCAATGCCGTCCTCGATCGAGGTCGAAGGCCGGAAATCAATCTCCCGCGCGAGATCGTCGACGTCGGCATAAGTGGCATAGACATCGCCGGGCTGCATCGGCAGCAGCTCCTTAGTTGCCGTCCGGCCGAGCTCCTTCTCCAGCAGCGCCACGATCTTGTTCAATTCTTCGGGATTATTGTTACCGATATTGAAAACACGCCAGGGTGCGGCGCTCGAGCCCGGATCCGGCGCCGCACCGGCAGCCTTGGCGACGCCTTGCGGCGGATAGTCGAGCAACTTGACGACGGCTTTGGCGACGTCGTCGACATAGGTGAAGTCGCGGCGCATATCGCCGCCGTTGAACAGCTTGATCGTCCGCCCCTCCGAGATCGCCTTGGTGAATCCGAAGATCGCCATGTCCGGCCGGCCCCAGGGGCCGTAGACCGTGAAGAAGCGCAAGCCCGTCGCCGGCAGGCGATAGAGGTGGCTGTAGGCATGGGCCATCAACTCGTTGGATTTTTTCGTCGCGGCATACAGGCTGACGGGATGGTCGACATTGTCGTGAACCGAGAACGGCATTTTGGTATTGGCGCCGTAGACCGACGACGACGAGGCGAACAGCAGATGCTCGCAGCCGTTGTGCCGGCACCCTTCGAGCACGTTCATGAAGCCTTCAAGATTGGAATCGACATAGGCGCGCGGATTGTCGATCGAATATCGCACACCGGCTTGCGCGGCGAGATGCACGACCTTCTCGAAGCGATAGGTCTCGAATAGCGACGTCATACCCGTGCGATCGGCTAGGTCGAGCTTGATGAACGAGAATTTCGGATCGTTCTTGAGAAGATCGAGTCGCGACAACTTCAGCGCGGGATCGTAATAGTCGTTAAGGTTATCAAGCCCGATCACGGGCACGCCCGCCTGCAGCAAAATCTGCGCGACATGGAAGCCGATGAAACCGGCGGCACCGGTAACGAGGATCGCGGGAGTTTCGGTTCTTGGCATATACTTCCTACCTCAAACACACGGATGCGCACGTTGGCTCTGGACTGGACGCTTAGGCTGCCTTTGTGACCAGATTATCGGCGATCGATAGCATTGAAGGCCTCCAGGTACAGGATACGGGCTCCAACAGCAATTGCTTGTCGCGCAGGCAGTCCCCAGCGGCCTCGTCGATGAATCGTCACGATTTTGTCGTGGCTATTCAACGTTCATGTCCGTCTCGTACTGCATTTGACCATCCATGCATCAGTCGTCGCGCAGATTAGGCACATCGCCGCGGTCCAGAGCCCACATGCATTCGAGCTTTGGCGATTTACCAACAATTTCCAGCAGGCCACCGTATCCGCAGCATGTTGTTGTATTTTCAAACAGAAATCATTATGGATAGGCGGTATTGCCTTAAATCCGTTCCAATTGGGTGACCACAATCCCTAGAGATGCGCGGCGATCAGAGAGAGATCTCCGCAGCCGTTGGAGCAAGAATGGCGCCACGTGCCCTGGCGAGACGATAGCCAATGTCGACGCTGAACTTACCTCGGCTGCAATTGCAACAGGATCAACGCGACCGCGCGCCGCAGATCGACGTGTTCAAAATTTTTGTGATTCTGGCTGCATTCGGGTTCGGTTTCTTCCTGCAGTTCAACATCGTCACGTCGACCTTCGGCCTCCCCTTCCTACGGATCAGCGACGCGCTGTTGTTTTTACTTCTGCCGTTCTTCTTCATCCAGGTCGGTTTGACCAAAATGTTGAAACACGGCATCCTCTATTTTGCAGTGTTCCTCGCGATCGGCGCCGTCTGCATGATGCTGAAAACCGCCATCGGCGATGGCGATCGATATTTTACCCTGATCTTTCTGCTAACATCGATCTTCGCTTATCTCTTCGTGTATGCAGCCGAGGACGAAGAGGTCCTGATCGCTTTCGCCGTCGGCACCGTACTCGGCCTGATCCCATCTCTGGTCGTGCTCTTCCTCCAGGGCATGGGCAATACATCGCTCCCAAACATCGGTCTCGGCATTCGCGCAGAGGACCTGCCCGAGAGTTCCTCAATGCTGTCGAAGGTCAAGCTCGGCGGTATCTGGACTGCCGGAAACGAATCCGGGCATGTATACGCCGTTGCTGCTGCCTCCGCGCTTTACCTGACCTTGAGATTTCGTCGACCGCTGATCTACATCACGACCTATGCGGCGCTGCTGGCCAGCTTTACGTTCAGCCTGAACCGCTCGGGACTGATCGCACCGACAATCGCCCTCATCTATGTCTACGTCCGGCTTGGTGATTATTTTCTCTACCTGAAAACTGCGTTGATTCTCCTTGCCACGCTCGTCGTGCTGCTGCTTTCGACCAACGCCCTGTCTGGCATCGATACATTCTACGATTCCTTCGAGAGTCGCTTCCTGGCAGACGACTACGCTGAGTCGAACATATCCGAGCGGCTCATGTCCAATATCGAAGGCGTCAAGGTCGCGGTCCAGAATCCCTTTGGAATCGGGTACAGGGAGCGGATCGGCATCATGCTCGAGCATACGACCAACGGCGTTAAGTCGATCCACAACGGCTTCCTGTCGCTGGCCTACCAGTGCAGCCTGTTTGCATCTCTGCTCTATGTCATCTCGGGAATCTATCTACTGATCCATCGGCGGACCATCTCGCCGTTTTATTTCGTCACATTTTTGTTCGCGACCACGTCGATGTTCTTCGAAGAGTTGAGCATCAATCAGGTCTTCATCTTCTCCGTCGCGGTGACGATGGCTGCGGCCTGGCTACATTATTCCAAATTGTCGGAAACGACTTCGCGTGGGCAGAACAGGCCCGTTCTGCGCAGATTCGAATTGCGAAAGCGGAGCTCGTGAACACATCCAACGCATGCTCAGCCAGTCTCAAGGACTTGGTCGATATCCCGAAGTCCAGCTTCTGCGAGGGAAGACTGGCGTGACGCGTCCGGGATCAATCATCTCCATCCAGATTTTACGCGGAATTGCAGCACTCTTTGTTGTGATCGGCCACACTCAAGGCATGGGCCGAGAATTTGCCGCGCTTTCGAACACGACGTTCACGTCATGGCAGCCGATACCATGGGGCGTCGGCGTCGATCTGTTCTTCGTCATCTCCGGATTCATTATCTTCTATTCGAGCAAGAAGTACGTCGCAGGCGATCAGCCGCGGCAAACGTTCTTCATTCACCGGATTGCGCGCCTGGTTCCACTCTACTGGACCTGCACGTGCCTGGCTCTTGGATTGACGGCCGCGAAGAAGGCACTCGGATTTGCGCAGGCCGAACCGTTCGCGTACGCGGGCGCGATCATTGCGTCTCTGCTGTTTCTGCCAATCTACGGACCGGGGAACAACGGTCTCGCATTTCCGGTCTACAATCTTGGCTGGACGCTAAACTACGAGATGTTTTTCTACGCTCTGTTCGCGCTGTGCCTTGGACAGTCGCATCTTGGGTCCGCCGGACGGGTGCTGACGGCCTTGGGCATCGTCGTCGCGTTCGGCCTGATTTCGGCAACGGAAGTTCTACCGCTGGCATTTTGGGCCCAACCCATCGTGCTCGAATTCGGCGTGGGTATCGTGATTGCAGTACTGCACGAGCGCGTATCACTTCCTCCGCTGGCGCGAATTGGCCTGATCGCGGCTGGCGCCGCGCTGATCCTTCTGATGCCGTTCGGATCACCACCAGAGATCGACGGCACCAATTTGAACGGCCTGCCTCGCTTTGTCACGATGGGAATTCCTGCGGCCCTGGTTATCGCAGGCGCCGCGTTGGGCAGGGATATTAGTCCGGCCCGATGGCTGACCGTCCCGGTCGAAATCGGCAACGCCTCGTACTCACTGTATCTAATCCATCCGTTCGTCATCTTCGCAGTCTCGGTCGTGTTCCGGAGGTCTGCACTTTTCGCGAAACTGCCGCTACCTGTTCTTGTTCTGGCAGTGATCCTTCTCGCGTCCGTTGTGGCCATTATTTCATACCACCGCTTCGAACGGCCGAGCGCTCGCGCGGTTGCTCAATTCTTCACCCCAGCGAGACGAAAACTCGCTCGTTAGGCACATTTTCCGGGCAACATCCTGCTCCGACCACTAGCGCTGGCAACGGCAACGAACGTTGTGATAAAGTTGACCTCAGCTGGCGCGCAGCCGCACACAGATGATTTGAATGGTGGATCGTGCTCAATAATATTCAGGTTCTCAGAGGCATCGCCGCGCTGCTCGTCGTTTGGGTTCATACCCAGGTCCTGATTACGGCCAATTTCATCCCGGCCACGTTGCGCTTGGCGGGATTTGGCGGAGTGGATCTGTTCTTCGTCATCAGCGGGTTCATCATCGTCCATTCGACGGCCAAAGGCATGCCCTGGCTAACCTTTGCGAAGCGACGATTCTTTCGAATTGCGCCGCTCTACTACATCTTCACCGGCCTGGTGATTCTGATCTGCATTTTCCTGCCGAGCGTGTTCAATTCGACGCAGCTCAACTTCGCAACGATCGCGAAATCGCTCCTGTTCGTTCCGTTCGAGAAGTCACTCAACCACCTATATCCGATCTACTCGCTCGGCTGGACGTTAAACTATGAAATGTTCTTCTACTTCCTGTTCACGCTGGCGCTGATTGCGTTTAACGACGCAAGGACGCGCGTCGCCGTCCTCGTCGCCGTCATGGTCGGCCTTACCTTCGTGGGTATGTTCATCGAGCAGCCCGGGAGCTGGGGCGTCGTCACCTTCTTCTATACGCGGCCGATCATCCTCGAATTTGTCTTTGGCATGGTGATTGCCGCAACAAGGGACCGCCTCCAGACGCAAACGCGCGTTTCCTACTACGTGCTCCTGAGCGTCGGCCTCATTGGCTTTCTGCTTTCCGGCCTGATCTTTCCCACCATGGAGCTTGCGGTGCTGCCGGAGACCAACACGGTCCTAAGATACGGTGTTCCGGCCGCCATGATCGTCCTGGGAGCCGTCGGCCTCGAGCAGTGCCATCAACGGGTCGGCAATAGCGTTCTCAGGCTGATCGGTGACGCCAGCTATTCGATCTATTTGTCGCACTTCCTCGTCGTGGCAGTTCTCGGACTGGCCGTGGCGCGGATAGCCCACACCGGGTGGGCGACGTTGCTCTGCGGTCTCGTCGTCATGGCGATCGCCACTATCTTTGGAGTGATCACCTATCGTTGCGTTGAGCAACCTCTCACGGACAGCACGCGCCTGCCGGCGTCTGGACGCAAGCCGCTGGTGCCCGGCTGACACCCTTACCTGGATTGATCGCGGCAAGGGCTGGCCGAGCGACCAAGCCCGTCGGTAGGTTGGCGAATAGCCCCTCTGCCACACCGATCTCACCCTCTCGCATCCGGCGACGTCGGCTGCTCCTTGAGAGGCCGCATGGCGTCACCAACCCGAATGGATGCGAGAGCTTCGTTATCGCGCAGGATAACCCTCCCCTGCGCAACCCTTCGTCGTACCGACCGTCCGATGGCGATGCAGGGCGTCTCGACGAACCGGAAGGTCAACGCCGAGACCACGAACGTTAGTCCGACGACAAAAGAGAGCAAAAGCAGCGCGTGAACGACATCAGTGGGCTTGCCAGTAAATTTGATGGCGATCCACAGTGCGATCCCATGGAAGAGATAGAGGCCGTAGCTGATCTGCCCCAGATAAACGAACGGGCTCGAGCTGAACAGCCGCATCTGCAAAGCCACCAGGAAAAGCGCAAGAGCGCCGATGGTCGAGATGAAAACGGAGGCCGGAGTCAGCAGTGCCGAATAGTCTCCGAGAAATTGACGCGCGATGCAGATGAGGAGGAACACCGCAACGCAGGTCGCCGGAATCTCTCCAGGCAAGGAAAACCCTTCCCCGGTCTGGGCAAGACGAATGTTGTGGCCGACGATCATGGCGAACAGGAACGAGGCCGTGTACATCAAATCCGCCACTTGCTTGGCGTGAGGCAGGTCGGGCCTGATCATCAGGACAATCGCAAGGAAGGCGATGAATGCGCCGCTCGCGAACATGATCAGCCGCATCTTGTTCCGATCGTGAAGAGCGCCGACAATGAAGAACAGCACGCACAGAATATAGAAGAAATGCTCGATCAGAAGCGTCCAGTAGGGATAGAGAATGTTCTCGATCCCAAACAACATCTGGAACATCGAGAGATTGGCCACGACCTGGATGACTGTCGGCATCTTGTTTCCGACCGCCGCAGCCGCCACGAGTGCTAGCACGATCGATAGCCAGTACAGGGGGTAGAGACGGAAAAAGCGACCTATGACGAAGCTCGTGATGGCTCCGGTATGGTTCCCGATGCTGCTCGGAATCAAAAATCCGCTGATGAAGAAGAACACGATGACGCCGAAGCGCCCGAGATTGAGATCATTGACGAAGATGTAAGAGATCGGTGACGAAGCGAACGTGGCACTCGGATCTTTCAGGGGGGTGAATTCGAGACAATGCTGAACGATGACGCTGAGCGCCGCAATCCCGCGCAAGCCGTCGATGGACTGAAATCGGTTAGCGGTCATCGTTCATTCTCTCCACGACCATCTTTCCTGCGCGATCGACCATTCCGATGCAAGCGCAGCACCATCCTGTCATCCAATCGAGGGCTTCGAGCTCAAGCCCGCGTCAGGCCGCGCGACAAACCGGCGGACGTTCTTGCCCAACGCAATGAAAGGCTCCTCGACCATGCTAAACGTGATTGCCGACACGGCAAATGTAATGCCACTCACCAGACCCAAAAGTGCCAGCGACTCCCAGAAAGTTTCCGGCTTTCCGGTGATTGTAATCGCGATCCACAACGAAATCCCGTGAAACAGGTACAAGCCATAACTTATCCGTCCGACATAGGCGAATATTTCGCCACGAAGCATGTTCGTTTGAAGGACGACAACAAAAACAAGCAGAGCGGCACCGGTCGAATACATAACCGAAGCTGACGACAATAGGCCAACAAAACCACCATAGGCTTCGTGACCCAAATAAGCTGCCAGCAGCACAGCCGCATAAAGCGAAAGCACTGACCAAGGCATCGAGGGATCACCACGACCAAGCGACATGCGAATATTGTGGCCGACCAGCATTGTAAAAATGAGCGACGGGTAGTTGATCAACGTGATCAGGTGCTTGGCGTACCACGCGGTCGGAACCAGAGTCAGCGCAAGTCCACCGAGGACAAGCACGATCCCGCTGGCCCACACGATGGTCCGCATTGCGCTTTCATTGAACAACGCGCCGACAGCAAAGAGGAATGCACACAGCAGATAGAAGAGATGCTCGACAAACAGGGTCCAGTAGGGATCGAGAACATTGGCCACTCCGACCGCCTTCTGGAACATCGTGATGTTCACGAGAACTTCGACCAGGCTTGACGTTTGCCTGCCGAGCATGGCGCCGACGATCAGGGCAAGAACCATCGACAACCAGTACAACGGATAGAGCCGGAAGAACCGCCCGATCGCGAAGCTGATCAGAGGCCGCGGCTGGTTTCGAATGCTGCTCGGAATCAGGAACCCGCTAATCAAGAAGAAGACGATGACGCCAAACCTGCCGAGGTTGAACTCGTTCGAGAAAATGTACTCGATTGGCGTCGCCATCGTTGCGTCAGGGTTCCGCAGAGGCGTGAACTCGAGGCAATGCTGCACGATCACGGTGACTGCCGCGATCCCGCGCAGGCCGTCAATGGTCTGCAATCTTTCCATAGCCATCGTTGTTCCGTGGTGCCGAGCAGGGTCGAGATTGGGGGAGACCAGATGAGTAAATTACAGCAAATTTTGTACCGCGGCTGGGCGAGACGCGTGCGACTTCTCGCCGTTTAGCTTAATTCGTCGAGCACGGCGGCCATATCCGCGCATGTTTTTGAAATATTAAAGCGTTCCACGGCCGTGACGCGCCCCGCACCCGCAATCCGGGCGGCAAAATCACGATCCGTTAGAAGCCGAGCAATAGCCGCCGCCAGCGCCGCTGGATCGCTGGGCGGCACCAGCAGGCCGTCGCAATCTTCAGTGATAATCTCGTTAACTCCGCCACCCTTCGTTGCAATCACCGGGCGCCCGGCCAGCATCCCCTCCACAACCACCCTACCGAAAGGCTCAGCATGGGTGGAGGTGTGAAGCACGATATCGACCCCAGCCATGATGTCGGCGATGTCGCGCTGGAACCCGGTGAAACGAACCCGATCGTCGAGCCCTTCCGACGTTGCCAACTGCCGTACTTCCGCCTCATACGCGTCCTGGCCGAACATGGCGCTGCCAACAATCACAGCCTGAACGGCAGGGAGTGTTGCCAAGGCCTTGAAAAGCACGTGTTGCCCCTTCCACGGGGTGAGCCGACCGAACAGCCCGACAACAGGTCCATCGCCGAGCCCGAAACGCCGGCGCAGCGCCTGTCCGGCCGCAGACGTCCCCTGCGGATGGGCCGCCGGGTCGAAACCACAATAGACGATCCTGACGCGCTCGGACCGCCCGCCAGCGTCAGCAAAAGCCTGTGCTGTCGCCTTTGAGTTTGCGACCACGCGGGTCGCGAAGAGGTTCGCGAAGAGCACGGCTGCGCGACGCGTGTTTCGGCTGAACGCTGGATCGGTGATGATGTCGTGCAGCACCCACACCAGAGGCCTTCCGATCATCCGGGTGGCCAGCGCAGAGACGAACAGCGCCTTCTGCGAGTTTGCGCAGATCGCGCGATAATCCTTACCGGTCCGCGCCAGCTCCCGCGCAAGAGACCAAACCGTGCCGGCAGCGCCGAGCATTTGCAGGGCAGATGCCTCACGCCGAACCGCCGACAGGTTCGTGCCCGACGAGAGTACGATCGGCTGCCGGTCTGCCGCCACGAGATCCTTGGCCGCCGGCCCGTCTTCGAAGAAGCAACCGCTCCAGTCGCGAGGACCGTGCGCAAGAAGGTCGAGCATGAACAATTCTGCTCCACCCTTCTCGGCCGTCTGGCTGACGAATAATGCACTCTTGGTCATGCGGTACCTTCACGTCGGACGAGCGGCCGTAGACTCCGGCGCGCGCTTCGAAATCGCCTGCCGGAATATCTCTTCGTATTGGTTGGCCGCATTCGTCCAGGAGAAGCTTTGCTGGTTCTCCAGCCCGTGTTGCACCAGTTGCCCGCGCAACTCTGTGTTGGTGAGCAGCGCATGCAGCTTTTTAGAAAGCATCTCCGGATCCTCCGGATTGAACGTCATCGCGCCCGGGCCCGCGACTTCAGGCGTTGCGGATCGATCGGAGCACACCACAGGGCAACTCAATCCCTGAGCTTCGAGTACCGGAAGGCAGAACCCTTCATAGAGCGAGGGGACGCACAGGCACTCCGCATGACGATAGAGCCGCGCAAGTCGATTGTCGTCGATGCCGGTGAGACGAACCAGACGGAGTGTCGACCTGCGCGCCGAAAGCACATTGCCAATGCTCTCGCTGGGGTCACTCCCGACATGGACCAGCGCAACATCCGGAAGCACCTGATGCAGCGACGCCATTGCCTCCGCCAGGACCTTGAAGTTCTTGTTCAGGGTCGCATTTCCAACAGCCAGCACATAACGCCCCTCGATTTCCGGACCCTCGACATCAAGTGAAATCGGTGCGAGCGTTGCCGCGGAGTGAACCGTCGTAGCCCGCGCTGCACCAGCGGGGTAATGATGCAAGAGATCGCGCTTCGTCGCATCCGATACCGTCACGACACGGTCATGGTTCGCAAGCATCAGGCGATAGATGATGTCGGTCGTAAACGCCTCTCGCCGGCTCACCTGCTGCGGAAGCACACGAAAATACAGATCATGGACAATCATGACGCGGGCCCGCGCTCCGGTAGGTGCTCCGAAAGGATCGATATTGACGAGGAGATCAATGTCATGCTGACGACAGAAAATTGGCATCGAGAAGATCTGCCTGATCACATCGGCAATCATCACCGGCGGCCGCCTTATTGTGATCACATCGAGGGGGGATGCCTGCAGCGACATCGGCAAATCCCGCCGTTCCCAGGGCGATCGCAAGACGTAGTCAAACTTTGGATTCTTCAGCAGAGCCTCGATCAGACAGAATGCCATTCGGGCGACACCCGACGGCTTGCCCCCGAACTGACTGGGCATATTCAAGAGCACGCGAGGCATCAGCGGCGAGGAACAGCGGTCATCTAGGTTAGGCGGAGGCCATATTGTTTAGGTTAATCATAGTGGCAGCAAAAGCCTTGATAGTCCATCATTAATCACAATCAGCGCGGTTCAAAACGACGATGTTTGCTATAAGCAAGGGGCACTCCTAGCGACGATTCCTGATGCGTATCCTTCATATTAGCTCGCTCTATTATCCCGACCAAGTCGGAGGCGCAGAAGTCATGGCCGAGGTTCTGGCGGAGAACCAGGCTGCTTATGGTCATGCCGTCGCGGTCGCTTGCGCATCCCGCAAGGAGGAGGCTCCGGCCGAGCGCAACGGCGTGACCGTCTACCGCACCGGGCACGGTACGCCGTACTTCATTCTCGATCAGGATCGCCGGTCACGCATCGAGCGCGCACATTATCGCCTCAAGACGAAGACGAACGCCTATGCCGTGCAGAAATTCTCCGACGTTATCCGTGATTTCCGACCCGACGTCGTGAACACGCATTCGCTTTCCGAACTGCCTCCGCAGATCTGGTCGATGGTCAAACGTCACCAAACGCGCCTCGTGCACACTCTTCACGACTACAAGAGCATCTGTAGCAAGGGCTCGATGTTCGTCGACGGGCATGCGTGCAACGCTCAGCATTTTCGATGCAAACTCCTAACCTATCCGCACCAATGCAACCAATCGGCGGTCGACGCGGTCACGGGAGTTGGCTCGGAGATCCTGCAACGCCATCTCGACGCGAACCTGTTTCAGCACGTTCCGCAATCACTCCGCCGCGTGATCTGGAATCCAGTCGACGCCCCGAACCATCAACGAACCAGGGCCTACGAACCGGGGCGAGATATCGTGTTCGGTTTTCTCGGGCGCATCGAGCCTTCAAAGGGCATCGATGTTCTGCTCGACGCTTGCCGCATGCTGCCGCGTTCGGGTTGGCAACTGCTGGTGACCGGGCGTCCATCCGATGAATCCGTCCCGTATGAGACGCGCGCGCATGGACTGCCCGTCACCTTCACGGGTTTCATGGAACGGGATGCCTTTTTCGATGGCATCGATTGCCTCATCGTCCCGTCGGTTTGGCCAGAAGCATTCGGCAGAACGGTCGCGGAAGCATACATCCGTGGCGTGCCGGTGATCGGCTCGGCAACTGCCGGGATCGCCGAACAGATCGGGCCTTTGCAGCCAGATTGGCTGTTCCCGCCCGGGGATGCGGCGATCTTGGCACAAAGGATGCTTTCGGTTCTTGAAAATCCCGAACGCCTGTTGCGAAAGCCTCCAGTGACCGATTTGGTCGCGGAACGCGTCGCGCCCGCCAAGGTGACCGAGGCCTATCTCGACCTCTATAAAGCCGTTCTCAATTCCTAGGACCGACGTCGCAATGCGTATTCTCCATCTGAGCTCGCTTTACCCCCCTCACATCGTTGGCGGAGCCGAAAAGTCAGTCGCATTGCTGGCCGAACAGCTTACGTCGATGGGACATCAGGTTGGCGCGGCCTGCATCGAACGCGAAGGCGTCGCAAAGACCGCCCAGAATGGCGTCTCCGTCTATCGCATGGCGCACCACAACAGCTTCTGGCTCGAGGACTGGCCAAAATATTCGCGCGGGCAGCGACTCTGGCAGAAGATGAAGCAGCAGTGGAACACGCAGATCGAAGCGGAGTTCGACCGCATCCTGGACGACTTCAAGCCGGAAGTCGTGAACACCCACTCCATGGTCGACATTTCGACTCTGGTGTGGAGAGCGGCGAACAAACGCGGGATTCCGATCGTCCACACGCTGCGCGACTACGACATGCTGTGTGGCAACGCCGCGATGTTCCGCCGCGGAGAAAATTGCGACCATTGGCATCTCGGCTGCAAGGTCGTCAACATGTCGAAGCTCTGGACAAGCAAGTGGGTCAGCGCGGCAATAGCGGTCGGCGCTGAAACTCTCAACGTCCATGTCAGACATGGCTTCTTCGATCACCTGCCGCCGGAACGTCGCCGCGTGATCTGGAACGGGGCTGTCGTCCCCGACAGCGCCGCGACCGCACGAGCCACGTTCGACCGCGCGCAACAGCCCGTGACCTTCGGCTACCTCGGCCGAATCAACATCGAAAAAGGCGTAGGCACCCTGATCGATGCCTTCAGACGAGTCGGCAATGGAAATTGGCGCGTACGAATCGCGGGCCAGGCGCCAGATACGCTCGATGAATTCAAAAGGCGCGCCGAAGGCCTGCCGATCGAGTTCGTTGGCTGGGTCGACCCATTCGACTTTTTCCGCGAACTCGACGTTCTCATCGTTCCCTCGATCTGGGCAGAACCCCTGCCCCGCACCATCCTTGAGTCCTACGCCATCGGCGTTCCAGTTATTGGCGCGCGCTCCGGCGGTATCCCCGATCTGATCGGCGCAGACAACAACGCGTGGCTGTTCAACCCTGGCGACGACGCCGACCTCGCCGAGAAAATTAAAGGCGTCATGCACGGCGGCCGATCCGCTCTGCCGACCAAGGAGGCGTTTCGGAGCGTCGTCAACGAAACACAGCCGCCACGCGTCGCCGAAAAATATCTGAATGTGTATCGAGAAGTGACCGGACGCAAATGAGCGAGGCAGGCGCTCAGCAGGAACGTGCTGAGCAGCCTGACCGAAGGACGAAGAGTTTTCACGCGGACCGACGGGCCGATTTCTCGTGAACGCGTGCAGGCACGCCGGATGCGACGGCGCCGGCCGGAACATCGCGATTGACGAATGAATTGGCGCCAATGATCGCACCTGCGCCAATGGTGATGCCGCCGACCAAAACGCTGTTCGGATAGATGATCACGTCATCCTCGATCGCCGGATATCCGCCAGTCTCGGTCGGTTGTCCCAGCGTCACGTTCTGATAGATCGTGACGTTCTTTCCGATCGTCGCGCCTCTGCCCACCACGATTCCCACGGGATGCGGCAGGTAGAGCCGCGGCCCAATCCTGGAATCGAAATGAAAGTGACACCCGCTTTGCAAGACGTTGAAGCGCCAAAACAGGTCTGCCAGCAGATTCCGACCACGCTGCCGGTGCCAGGCTGCAAAACGATGCAGGGAAATCGTCAGAAAGCCGGGATGGAAAAGATAGGATTTGATCCGCGCTTTTCGGGTTCGGGTCCCAAAGTAGCGGTCCTGATCGTCCTCGACGAGATCACGCACTGACATCGCTTGTTCCCCGATTAACGGCAAAAAAACGAACCTGGTCCACCAGCCGCGCCCTGAAGAGTAACAGAACCATAACAACTGCGACGCTGTAGGCTCCGGTATCGAACACCCATCGCAGGCCAGCATCCTGGACCTGCACGAGGCGTGAGAGCCCAACCGCTGCAAGACCGAGGCCCGTTGCCAGCAGGCCCGCCGACATCCACGATATGAGCTTGATCACGGAAATTTCGAGGACTCGCGCGAGCACGTAGAGATATACAAGCGACCCAATAATCGCAGCGGCGGCATAGGACATGACCAGGGCCTCGATGCCAATCCGGGCAGTGATCAGGAAGATGATCAAGAACACAATCGTATTGGCGACGCCGAGCGATAAGTAGAGCCGCATTTTCGCTTGCGCGGTCAACACGGCGCCGCCATAGGCGGCCACGGACTGGATGGCTCCCACCCACGCGAGCCAGAACAGAAGATCCGGCACGTCGAGCCAGGCCGCCGTCATATAGACGGTTAGTGGGTATTTCGAACCGAACGTCAAATAGATCATCGCAGGAAATATCAGTGCGGCCGTCAACGAAATCAGACAGGCGACGTATTGCTGCGCCTTTGACAGATCGTTCTGGAGCCGGCTGACGGTGGCAAGTAGAACACCACTTGCCGGCCAAGTCACTGTCATCAGGGGCAGGACCATGATCTGGTAGCTGATGGCGTAGACACCGAGCGCACTGGCGCCGAGGTAAAGTCCAATGATGATGTTGTCGGCGTTGCGCGCGAGAAAATTCTGGAGGTTGTAAGCCAGGACCCATCCGCCGAACTTCGCCAGTGGCAGCGCCTCGCGCCATCCCCGCGTCAACTCGATATTGTCGCGACCGTAACGACCAAAGCCGATCAGCCTGATCACCTGAACCGTTACGTGATAGGCGATCAGGCTCCAGAAGCCGGCTCCACCGATTGCGAGAGCAAGGCAGAGCGGAACAGCGCCCAGCGTGGCAACCGACTCGATGGTCGCCAGTGTCCGGTACCGCAAATCCCGCTCGAGCATCGCACGTGGAATGGTCGAGATCATCGCCAGGCTCAAGACCAACGCGAAGCAGGCCATCGCCTCGGCGATCTTGTAGTCATTCATCACTTTGCCGATTGGCCAGGCCATCGCGAGCATTCCGATCGCCCCGACGGCCGTAATGATGAGGCAGAGATTGATCGCCGCGCCGGCTTGTCGTCTCGTCAGCTTCTGCTCGCGGACAATGGCGTTGCTGAGCCCGAAATCAGACACCAGGGATATGAATGTCCAGAATGGAATCACGAACGCCATGACGCCATAGTCCGACGGATTGATGAACCGCGTCAGCGCGAACGTCATGAAAAACTGGACGACCGAGCGAAGGATGTTCAGCCCGAAGACCGATAGCAAATTCTCGAGCATTGAGCGTTTCTTATCCGGCTTGAAGCGCGAGGCGACAGATGTGAGCCCATTCGGGCAACCAGGGCCTAACCGACTCCGACCGCAGGCACACTGGCGCGGGGCCGGGTTTTTTCCCGAAGGAAAGCAACTACGGGGGTCTCCGCGTATTTATGAAACAACGCAGCGGCCGCGATTGCAAGCGCGGTTATCAGCAGTACGGACGGCCAGTAGGCCACCTGCGGCAGCTCGATTTTACCGAGAACCGCTTTGAAGATGAGAAATACGAAAGGATGCAGCAGATAGAGCGCGTAGGACGAGTCGCCCAGATCGGCGATGGCCCGAGACCACGCGGATTTGAAGCTGGTGTGTCCGAGTGCCGCCCCGGCAATAATCATCACCGCACCGAGGCCCCAGACCATAACCCGTATCCACGTGTAAAATCCGGGCCCGGATGTATCACCGAACCAGGCAACCGGAACCAGCCACAGCGCAAAACCGCCAAGGATGAGAGCAATCCGCATCACACAGTTCAGAGCCAAGCCATGGATGAACAGCAACGCTATCACCGCACCGGCGGCGAATTCCACCGAGATTGGGTGCAACCAGAAGCGGATCGCCAAGTTTTCGGGCGGAAATACCGCCGCGATTAGAACACCCCCAACCAGACAAGCGACGGCGGCGGGCACAGCGACATCGCGGCGAAAGCCCATGAAGCAGGCAAACAGAGCGTAAAAAAACATCTCATAGTTGAGAGTCCACCCGAGGTCGAGAATCGGAAACGGATAGTCAGATCCGAAACCAAGGGAGTCGTAGGGAATGAACAGGTATGACGTCACAATCGCCGTTGCGTCGGGAAACAGCTTGGCGCCGACGCCAGCCCCGACAGCTAATACAGCGAGCCGTAGCGTCAACGCTGTCCAGTACAGTGGTATGATCCGTATCAGACGGCGACGGACGAACTCCGCACGTCCGCCCGGCGAGCAGAAGAGCTTTTGTGAGGCGTAAACCACCACAAATCCCGAGATGACGAAGAAGAGATCAACGCCCGCACCAAGCGGAATGGCCTTGAAATGGGTGAACGCATGGCCGTGGGCAGCCGCGTGCAAGCCAATCAATTCCTGGGCGTGCAGAAGAACCACCATCGTGGCGGCCATCGTGCGCAGCGCCTGCAACGCCAACAGCCGCGTCGTCTCGCGGGACGCAACTTTGGTCATGAGGACAGGATCACCAAGAAAATCAAAGGGTTCACGAATGTTGACCGACACCAGAGCTGATACCACGCATCGAATGTGGCGAGTAGACCTATATCGGGTTAACGCCTTGGAGCTCTCCACAACTTGACAAAAATAGCTAACGGCACAGGCGCCGTCTGCCTTAAAAAAATATTTCTGCCGGGGTACACGGCTCTCGGCGCGAGGATTTGCACGGAAATTGTGCCTGTCTGGCGTCGATCTGGAGGGAAGATAGTGCGCATTCCGCAACTCACTCACGGCGGCCAAACGTCGCGCCGCGCGTTTGTAAAATTAGCATCGCTGGCTGTCGCGTCGGGGCTGGCTCGATCAATGCCCGCCGGCGCACAAACCCGGCCGGCACAATTCCGGGCGTCTGACTTTCTGGACAGAGTCGGGGTAGGCATTCATCTCAGAAACAAGGTCACCCCCTACTACACGAATTTCGAGGGCGTCGTCGCGTTGCTGAAGCCGCTCGGAATAATGCATCTCCGTGACGATGCCGTGGTAGCGGGTTACATCACCCGTGACGACGACTTCTACAAAAGGATCCGGAGCCTCGTCCAGGCCGGCTATCGCTTCGATCTGGTCTGCCAGGATCCGCTAAACGGCTTCATCTTCACACCGACCCGCAAAGTGCCCGACATCTACGAATGGACTGATGGCGGCGTGGAGATTTTTGAAGGCGCGAATGAACCCAATCTTGTACGTTCGCAGCTCGGACCGGCCATCTCGGCCGACCACCAGCGCGCGCTCTACGGCGTCGTTAAATCAACGCCAGCTCTGCGGAAAGTGTTAGTCGCTTCCCCAAGCTACATTCAGAAGAATGTGGCCGTTGCCGAGAACCTTTCCGATGCCGTCGATCTCATCAACATTCATCCCTATCCGGGCATGGAGCACCCGGAAACCAGAGGAGCTGGCGAGCTCAACCATTTCATTGCGGACGCCGAGCGCATCTTTGGAAAGAAGCCGGTGCTGGTGTCGGAATCCGGCTATCATACCGCACTCACGACGACGAAGTCGCACTTGCCCGTGTCCGAGCCCATTAAGACTCGTTATCTGCCGCGCTTGCTGTTGTTCAACTTCCTTGCATCAGTCAAGCGCACCTACATCTACGAGCTTATCGACAGCTTCAACAACGGGACGGGAGATCCCGAATCGAACTTCGGTTTAGCTACGTTTGATTGCGCACCGAAACCCTCCTACCATGCTGTTGCCCAGCTGATTGCGTTGTTTCGTCGCCCGTCCTCGCAACAAGTTGCAGGGCGAACATTGCAGTTCGACTTGAAGGGGACCGCCCAGGATGTCTTCACAGCGACGTTCATGCGCGACGATGGTTCGCATTTATACTTCTTCTGGCTCGGCGTGGCCGGCTGGAATCCGTCAACGAGAACCGCGAAAGACCCGACGTCGCGCCGATGCACAGTCACGGCGTCGCAACGGCCTGCCACGATAAAGCTTCACCGCTTTCAGGACGATGGCTCACTTTCCACGAGCGAGATCGCACCGACCGGCGGTCCGCTTGATCTCGACATCGCAGACCAATTGCAGGTGCTGGAGGTCACAGCCTAGCGGCTCGCCGACGGGTCGCAGTGAAGGCCCTTCTGCTCAGCCCCGCTTTTCACGGGCCCGCTTCACCAGCGAGGTCGTGCTGTGCCCCTGCAAGATGTCCACAAGGACGATCTCGCCGCCATAGGCCGTAACGATCTCGTGGCCGACGACCTGCTCGCGGGTGTAGTCGCCGCCCTTGACGAGTACGCTCGGCTTGATCGCCGAGATGAGGTTCAGCGGTGTGTCCTCCTCGAAAATCACGACGAGATCGACCGCCTCGAGCGCAGCGAGAACCTCGGCACGTGCCCGCTCCTCCTGAACCGGACGCTCGGGTCCTTTCAGGCGGCGCACAGAGGCATCGCTGTTCAGCCCTACGATCAAGCGGTCGCAGGCCGCGCGCGCCTGCGTCAACACACGAACATGACCGGGGTGGAGGATATCGAAACAGCCGTTGGTAAATCCGACCCGTTGGCCTTCTTTACGCCACTCGCCTATCTGCGCGTCGAGAGTATCCGCGCTCATGGCGATCTTCTCCTCCGCCGTGAGGGAGGCGGCCGGTAAGATCTTCCGGCGCAGCTCGTCGAGTGAAACCGTGGCCGTTCCGGGCTTGCTCACCGCGACCGCAGCAGCGGCCGTGGCGCAACGAAGGGCGTCTTCCCAATCCGCCCTGGTTGCCAACGTGACGGCGATAACAGCAACGACCGTGTCGCCGGCTCCCGACACATCGCGGACCTTCGACGGCTGGGCTGGAACGTGGATCAGATCGCCGTTTCGGTGCGCGAGGGTCATGCCATCTTCACTGCGCGTCACCAGGATTGCCTCTGCGTCAGCGGTCCTCAATGCCTCGACGGATGCTTCAGCAATGTCGTCGTCTGACAGGATGCGACGGCGCGTCGCTTCCGAAAACTCCTTGCGGTTCGGCGTGAGCAGAGTCGCGCCACGATAGAACGCGAGGTTGGCGTTCTTCGGGTCGACGACCACGGGCTTGCCGAGCCTGCGAGCCTCGTCGATCACGTTGCGAACGACGCGCGCCGTCAGCACGCCTTTCGCATAATCGGAGAGCAATACGACATCAACGCGAGGCAGCGCGGCGACGGCGGCATTGATGATCTGCTGCTCGATGAGCTCGGGTGCGGGCGCGGCACGCTCCGCATCGGCACGCAGCATATGCGTGGAAAAATGCTCCGAGACATAGCGGGTCTTCCGCGTCGTCGGACGGTCGCGGTCCACGATCAGCACAGGCTCGATCAACGGATCTGCCGCCAGCTCGCTCTTGAGAAATTTTCCGGTCATGTCGTCGCCAACCAGGCTGACGAAAATGCAACGGGCTCCCAGCGACGTGACGTTTCGCGCGACGTTTCCCGCACCGCCGATATTGGTTTCACTGCGCTGGACCGCCAGAACGGGCGCCGGCGCCTCGGGCGAGATGCGCGAGACTTCACCATAGACGAACTCGTCCAGCATGAGATCGCCGATACACAGGACGGTCTGGCGAACGATGGCTTTTGATAGCAGATCGAAATCGAACATCTTTTCTGTCCTGTTCAATGACTAGCGGTAGGCGTCCGGCTGATTGAGAAAGTTTCCGACATAGGTGGAAACTGCATCTTCGAGCGAGGTGAAACCGCCATTGTAGCCCGCGCCGTGCAGCCGCTCGACCGACGCTTGCGTGAAGTACTGGTAGCTGTTGCGGATCTGCATGGGCATATCGATGTATTCGATCTTCGGAGCCGCACCCAGCGCATCATAAGCTGCGACGATCAAATCGCGGAAGCTTCGCGCCTTGCCGGTGCCAACATTGAAGATGCCGCTGACGCTATTGGAAGCAAGCAACCACATAATGACGCGCACGATATCATCGACATAGATGAAGTCGCGGCGTTGATCGCCGTCAGCGATACCTTCTCGGTGCGACTTGAAGAGCTGGACCGTCTTTCCCGACTTGACGTCGTCGAACCGACGCGCCAGCACGCTCATCATCGAACCCTTGTGGTACTCGTTCGGTCCGAACACATTGAAGAATTTCAAGCCCGCCCATTGCGGCGGCATCTTCTGCCCCCTCGCCAAGCGTTCGACGACGAGGAGATCGAAGAGGTGCTTACTCCAACCGTAGAGATTCATCGGTCGTAGCTTCTTGAGCGCACCGAGCGATGCATCGTCAGCGAAGCCTGAATCTCCATCGCCATACGTCGCTGCCGATGACGCATAAATGAACGGAGTTGCCTGTGCTGTGCACCAGTCGAGCAACCGAGTCGAAAGGCGGAAATTGGTCTCAATGACCAGGTCACCATCAGTCGCGGTGGTCTCCGAAATCGCACCCATGTGAATGACAGCATCGAGCTTGCGTCCCTGAAGCCAGGCCGCTAGGTCAGTCGGCGGTACGACGTCGGCGAGTCGACGCTTGGCGAGATTGCGCCACTTTCCATCGCTGCCGAGCACGTCACACACAGCGACATCCGCTCGGCCGGCATCGTTGAGTGCGGCCACGATATTGGAGCCAATAAAGCCAGCCCCTCCGGTCACCAGAAGCATTAACTCGTCCTCTCGAAGCTTTCTTGGCACTCGTCCATCTTCAGAATCACCTGACGTCACGAGCAAGAAATGCGCCTGTCTCAGGAGACGGCCCGCAGCCTTATCGCATACGGTTAAGGAGAATTCCTGACACGACGCGCCTTAAAATGAACAACTATTCACAGCTAACTGGATAAGCGATCTGCGCCCTGCTGTTAGCGCGTTCGGCATCGACTTTGAAGCATTTCGCCTACGAGAATGACGCCAAATAAGGCAATGGAGTTAACCTGCACGCGCGGCATCCAGCGATTGCATTGACATGCACGCACCAAACGCGCTCTACGCAGTGGCATGGCGGTTGCAGCCCTGACAATATGGCCGATCAGGGAACAACGACGATTCAATGAATTGTCGCAGTTCTCGTCTAACCGCGGCTCGCACGTCGAGAACATTGGCACTGCGCGCTCATCGTTAACCCCCGACCGGATGTATTGACCTTGTCTCAAGATCGAATTTCAGCCCATTTCCACAGCTCGATGGAGGGGATGAGCCGTGCGACGCAGAGTTCCGAACTGCTGGCGACGCTTCATACCATTGCGCGCAGCATCGCCGAGGCATTGAAGGCCGGCAAGAAGCTATTGCTTATCGGCAATGGCGGAAGCGCTGCCGACGCGCAACATATCGCAGCGGAGATCGTTGGCCGCTACAAGCTTGAGCGCCCGGCATGGGCCGCTATTGCCCTGACGACGGACACCTCGGCCCTGACGGCAATCTCGAACGACTACAGCTACGAGGAAGTCTTTGCGCGCCAGGTGCAGGGCCTTGGGCAGCCGGGAGACGTTCTCCTGGGCTTAACGACATCTGGCAAGTCCCCAAATATTCTCGCGGCGATGAAGGCTGCACGCGCGAATGGCCTGGTGACCGTGGGCTTTACAGGCGCAAAGGGCGAGAGCATGCGGACCTTCTGCGATCACGTCCTTATCGCACCGACCGAAGACACGCCGGTGATCCAGCAGATCCACCTGATGTCCGCGCACGGCATTTGCGACCAGATCGAGCACATGCTGACGACGGAAGCCACGAAGATTTGAATGAAGGCACGAAATTGGCGCAGGAACGTCAGGACGTTGCTGAGCGGCGCGCCTTCTGTTCCTGCTCCAAGGCGTCACGCACCACGGCAACGGTCTCGCTCTTCGTCTCTGTAAGCCGCACAGTTACGGCGGCCTCGACCGCCTCGACGGAAATCGCCGGCATGACGTCGTTCTGTAGCGGATGACTCTCAAAGCCGTAGTGGATGTAACCAGCCGCCGGATGCGGTGAATCGACGCCAGTCGCGCGCACGTTGCATGCGCCCCAGCGGGCGAAGCGCGTTGGCCCGTGAAGACACACGACGGGTGCATTCAGCGCGGCCGCGAGATGTGCAACGCCGGTATCGACAGTAACAAGCAGCTTCGCCCGGTTTAGCGCATATGCCAATTCGGGCAGGCTGAGGAGCCCGGCGAGCGAAAACGCGCTTTCGCTCGGCACCTTCGCCACGTCGAGGATCGCATCAATAGCGGTCTGATCGGCCTGCGTGCCAGTGAAGCCGACGACGAAGCCCTTGCCGGTCAACCGGCCAACCAGCTCCGCCCAATGCTCCCGCGGCCAGGACTTCGGCTTGGCCGCCGATCCGCCGGGCGTAGCATGCATCAACACCAGTTTGTCGTATGGAAGTGCCCTGGAGGGCGCGCACTCGATCGAACGGATGGTCAATCGATAGCTATCGAGCGGGCCGAATAGCTCGGCCATGGCGCGATGGTTCGCGATTTCGTGCCGATCGTCGCGATAGGGCACAGTGAGATCAAACGCGGGATGAATGCCCTGCCCTTTTGAGCGGAAGCCGAAGGTGGCCTTTGCGCCGGACAGAGAGGTCAGCAGAGCCGTCAGCCGCGTCCAGGGAGCGCAATTGATCAGAACATCAAGCTTGGCGTCCCTCAGTTCCCGCAGAGCGGGCCTTGGGTCCGTGAAGTCACAGCGATGACTGATCACATCGGGCACAAGAAACTGCACGGCACCCGCGTTAAAGGCACTGTGAAATACGTGGATCTCCGCGGCGGGATACAATTTGTGGAGATGGTCCACTAATCCCGAGGTCAGGAACATGTCGCCGATCGCAGAGGGCTGGATCAACCCGATACGACTAATCGTACCGGGGACCCGATGACGCTTCCTTCGTACCAGCCCTATAGCGCGAATCGCCGGAATCCCGAGATACCTGTCCAGCGATCTCTGAAGTTTAGTTGAGCGTGCCACTATGCGTACCGATTGCGTATCTGTTTCAGCTCACGTGGATGAATGACTCGAATGTTGACGATCATCAACCAGCAACGGCTATTCCGGAAAGAAATTCAAGATACGCTCGATTGCGAACTCGGCTCGCAGCACCCCTATTGAAATTGATGCCGCAGAATTAGACACTGAAGGCCTCATCATTGAGCGAACGCGAGAGCACGAAACCAGGAATGCAACTTCACCTTGAAACCGCTGCCCCGTTCGAACGGCGGTTCATTCCTCCGCCAAGTGCAACAATGTGCCGCCATGATCAGGACTATTCCTGACCGTGAATGGATTGGCAATGCAATGCAATGCATCATTTAGGCTTAAAATTGACAGATTGCACATATTCGCTCGAAAGCAGAAAGGCCAAAATGCTAAGACCAAGGTTAGTTCGACTTCTGTCCGTCAATATGACGACCAGCCTGATCGTGATTGGGTTGACGACCATTTCTTGTAGCGGCGCGCTTGGTCAGACGGGAGGCGTCCTCAATGCTCCTCCCGTTGTTGGCGGGACGGGCGGCCTCGCTTTCCCTGACAGTGACGACAAGTCGCGGTTCGGCTCCAAGCCGAATCTGCATAGAACGGCAACGGGACAACCCTGCGTAAATATTCACGGAACAATCCGCCCCCAGATCGTAAACCCAACCGTGTCGGAGCACGTGCTCATCATTGCTAACAGCTGCAGCTTTCCGGTTGGCCTCAAGGTCTGCTACTACCAGACCACGAACTGCGTCAAAACTACAATCGCTGGCTATGCAAGGCGACAACA
The DNA here is from genome assembly GCF_019455385.1 of Bradyrhizobium sp. BR 10289. GTDB lineage: Bacteria > Pseudomonadota > Alphaproteobacteria > Rhizobiales > Xanthobacteraceae > Bradyrhizobium. The sequence goes on along the minus strand of NZ_JACOFR010000010.1, from coordinate 213,758 downwards.
GACCTTAGGATTCTCTCCGGACAAGGATTTCCGGTACTCGTACACTGAGGACTTCAACTGAGCCAATCGAGCCGGCCATGATCGCCCATTTCGCGACTGACAGTGTGAGAGCTCAATACGTGCTCCGATACTTTATCGCGTGCGTGGGCGCATTGTTCCTCGCGCAGCCGACTTCCGGCGCACTCGCGGCTGGACCAGAGGCAACCTCAATCAATCTTCAGTTTTCTGGGTCGCCGGATGTGTCGCTGGCGGGCGTCATGATGGCCTCCAAGCTGGGGTTCTTTGCCCAGCAGGGACTGTCGGTCAAATTGCAGAGCCTCCAAGGACGTGATGGCGGCACGGATGACACTCCCTCGATCGTAATCAGCATCCAGAATGCCCGCGACTTCATGATCGCCCGGGCAAGCGGAGTTCCACTAGTCGCGATTGCAGGCAACTACGTCGACAGCTCGGCTGCATTCTTCTTTCGACGCAAAAAGAACATTCGTTCGGAGCAAGATCTCGCTGGAAAATCGGTTGGATACGATGCGAACTCGGACACCGGGCTGATTTTCGAATGGTTTTTAACAAAGAACTCCGTCGCGAGATCGAGCTTGACCGAGGTCCCGGTCAATCCTGGCGCGAAGGGAATATTGGACGATAAAATCGACGTGATCCTCGGGCATTCCGGCGTTGAAAATCTCATCTTCGAAAAGGCCGGACTCGACTACGGTACGCTCGACCCCCGCGCCTATGGTGTTCACGCATTAGGCACGGTCTATGTGGTGGACGAAATCAGCTTTCGCCAAAATCCGGACGCTCTCATTCGCTTCTTGCGCGCGTTGATTGCCGGCTGGGATTACACCTATGCCAAACCTGATCAAGCCATCGAGGAAATCGCGTCGGTTATTGGCGGCGACATCGATCGTAGTATGTTAAAGCGCGCTCTCGAACGGCAGCGAGAATTCATCCGCCCTGGTGGCGCGCGCTTCGGAGAAGCCCTCCGAAACAGATGGAATGACCTTTACATTTTTATGACGCAGCACCGAATGATCAAAGCGCCAATTGACTTGTCCAAGGCCACAGATACAAAGCTGCTGGCTGAAGCCTATCGCGCCCGTCTCGGGTCGGCCAATTCGGCAGACTAGTTCGCCACGACGGAGGTTTCGAATGAAGACCATCATCCTGGCGGCCATGGCGGTAGCGATAGTCCTGCATTCGACAGGAGCAATTGCCGGCTGTTCCTGCACTTGCGTCGACGGCCAGCTGCAGCCGGCCTGTACCAACTCTTACGACATTCCACCGGTCTGTCCTGCGACGACCTGCGCGAGATCCATGGCCCCCCGCCTCGCGCCGCCGCCGATAGCTGGTAGTCGATCCTCCTGCCGAGACCAGCAAGTCTGCGACGCATTCCAGCGATGTGAGTGGAAAGTGGTTTGTAAGGGCGACCGATAAGACGGCGCCTCTCTGAGCCTATAAGCAGTCACTCAACCTGCCACGGGCGGAACTCGGGCATCGTGACGTCAGGAACGTCAACTTCCACGCCGGCTCGACGCAGGTCGTTAGCCAGCTGCCGTCTGAACTTGAGGCTCACATGTGTGAGACTCGCGAGCAGCTTGTCATGAACGGGCCATCCCGCTCCCATCAGGTTGGAAGCGGCGTCGCGGATGAAGCCCGAATCGACCATTGCAGCAAATTCGCTCACGACACGATCCTGCAGCGGCGGCGGCAACAACGGATAGACAATCAACGCATATTTGTTGCGACGGAGCGCGATCCATCCCTCGTAAGGACCGAGCTCGTAAGATTTGGACAGATAGCCAACCAGATCATCGCTGAAGCCTCCCCGCATGCCCTCGAGCCAGAACAGCACGAACCAGAGAAACGAATCGTTTGGCGCGCATCGCAGGGACTTCCGGATCATGGTATCCACGCTTGCGGAGGCCTGCGCGACCAGATCGGGGTCGGAGTTGTCGATCGCGATCTGGAGCATTCTGCCCCTAATGATCGCCGCGTTATGCGTTGCCCTAGGCAGGCACTGCTGCAACTGCTCCAGATTGTTTATCAACGGAGCGACGCCGTCCAATACGTCAGGAGCCAAATTGTCGGAGCGAACGATTCGCGATGCTATACCTTCGAGCGGCGCATAAACCCAGAATTCAGAACTGAATGCGCGAGCCCAAACCAGCGCGATCGCTCCCACCCCCAAGAGAGGCAGTAGCGCAAAGCGCGAGAGCAGGAGCACCATCTCGCTCAGTCAACATAGCCGTAACGACTGTAGTAATTCTTGTAATAGTAGTTGCCGCGATACGAATCGTAACGATTCAGCACATCGACATTGGCTTTGTTGAGCACCGATCCGATAATCTGATCGTGGAGCATAGGCGCGTCCTTCAATGCCTGCACGATCGCATCTCGATCGGTGCGGCCCCATTCGATGACGAGCACGTAGGCATCGATCAACCGCGACGTCGCGCGGACGTCGATGACTGGCGTCAAGGGCGAGAGATCAACGACAATCCAGTCATACTTCTCGCGGAGCGCTTCCATAGTCTTCGCCATGCCTGACGACGACAGGAACTCGGACGATTGGGCAACGCGCGACGGCACGACCGTTGGAAGAAAAGCGAGCTGCGTCTCCGGATCTTTCAGGATCGCCGAGTCGAGATCGATCTTCCCAAGCACGACATCAAGCAATCCCTGCGTTGCGGTTGGCGCAAGAGCTCGCGTGACAGACGGATTGCGAATGTCGGCATCGACCAACACAACCTTATTGCCGGCAAGCGCAAGTATCTGCGCGAACGACGCACTGATGGTCGTCTTGCCCTCATTGGGAAGCGCCGAGGTAAAGCCAATGACTCTCGTCTTGTGATCCATAAAGGCGATATCTGCAGCCACCTTGATGGACCTCACCGCTTCCGTGAAGCGAGAAAACGGCGAGTCCTGAACATACCGCATGATATCGTCTGCGATCAGAAGACTCCCAGGCCTTCCAACCGCACCCTCCGAGGCATTCGTGGGCAAGACATCGATTGCGTTCACGGAGGACCGCTCTCTGCCAATGCCGAGCATCCTGCCTGAAGCACGCAACATTCTGACGGGAAAACTGCCTCGCGATAGTTTCGTTGCGTCGCTAGCGCCGATTCTTGGTGTCACGGCCAGACAGCTCACGCCCAGAAGCGCTTCGGCGTCGTCCCGCGTGCGGACCACCTGATCGAGCGCATCCCTGGTCCAGCCGACCGCGAAGCCGAGCAGGCACCCACCCATAATCGCACCAAGGATGATAACGAGCGTCTTGGGATCGCTGGCCGTCAATGGCGGCGACGCATCAGTGATCAGACGCGCATCCGTCATCGGGAACGATTGCTGCTGTACCGACAACATATAAAGTTGCAGGAAGTTGTCCGCCAAAGCGCGCGCACTCTGCGCGTTGCTGTCCAGGTCGCGCAACACGATCTGCGCCTGATTGGTGTCATTAGACTGATCGATTGTCGATTTCAGGCTTGCCTGAACGGATGCCTCGCGCGCGCGGGCAATTTCCAGGTCGCTCTTGTAGGATTCCCCGATTCGTCGGAGTTCGTCGGTAATCGACTTGCGGATCTCACGCATCTGATTTCGGATGTTAACGACAGCCAGATGTTGAGGGCCATAGCGTTTCGACCAATCCGCCTCGCGTGCCGAGAGATCGAGATATTGCTGCCGAAGCCGCGTGATAACATCGTTGCGCAGAGAATCCGTGACCGTGGCGATGTCCTTGAAGAGATCGTTCACGTCACGATTTTCATCGTTCAAGATGGATGACAGACGGTCATAACGGGCTTGAGCTTCCGCGGTCTGCGCACGCGCGATCGTGAGCGCGCTGTTGGTTTCGGCGAGCTGCTGTTCGGTCAACAGCCGGCCGCCAGTATCAACGATGTTGTTCTTAGCCTTGTAATCCGCGACAGCACGATCAGCCGCCGAAGCTTGTGCGCGCAGCTCCTTCAATCTGTCTTGCAGCCAGCTGGCAGCGCGTTTCGACGCCTGATACTTGGCTTCAAGCGCATCGACGAAATAAGCCTCAGCGACAGCGTTGGCGATATGAGCCGACAGTTCAGGATCACGCGATTTATAAGAGACCTCGATCACGTAACTCAGCGCCTTGCGCTTGACGGCAAGGTTCCTCTGGAGCTGCATCAAGACAAGCCGCGTCAAAGACTGCTCGGACGGCGGCGTCCGCTCGAAAAACAGACCCAAGACCGACGACAGCCAGCTCGAATCCTTGCTCACGAATTCCGGATTGTGAATCAGATCAAGATCTTTGATTACGGCCAATCCGACCTTGTCGGACTTCAAGATTTCAACTTGGCTATCGACGGTCGCGGAATCCAACGGCGTGTCGACGCCCATCGGTGACGACGTCGACTGCTGGTTCAGCATTTGGGTTTTTCGGCTATCGATGATGAGCGCCGCAGTGCTCGTGTATTTTTTCTCAGCCGTCATGCAGTAAGCGCTTGCCAAGCCAACGCAAGCGATCACTGTAAGTACAATATAGGGTAGCTGTCGGCGTATCAGCGCCCGGAAAGCCAGCAACGAGTCCTGCGACGTCGCCTGATCGCGCTGAGGCTGCTCTGGCGCGGTTGGGGCGGTTCGAAAAGCTTTCGGATCAACCTGAAGCATGAATCGTCCTGTTCAATGGCTCAACATCAATTGGCCGGCGGTTGCCGGTCAATTGGTCGACACGCTTCGTAATGTGATCAGGAAGCTACCTGCTCACGCTGCTTGATGATGTCGTCGAGGTCGTGGATGCTGCGCTAATCCCCGACACGCCTCCGCTGAAATAACTTGTTCCGGTGGTCGGCGTACCGCTGGAAGAGAAAGGTGTGGCAGTGCCGCTGCTCGATCCAGTCGTCGTCGGGTTTGTCGATCCGCCGACGCCGCCGGACGAAACACCACCGCCAGCGCCACCAGCTGCGACCGACCCGATCGGCTTGCCCGTGGCGAGCGCGAAATTGGTTTGAGCTGGGGTTGAGGTCGCCTTGGCCAACGCTTCCGCGATGTCCGCCGCGAACTTCGGATCCGGGACGTTGCAGTCGTTGGCTGCGCCGCCCAAACCGGTGCCGATGGCGCCCTGCTGCGCCACGTTTGCCGTCTTGAGCATCTCGATAACAGCGGGCAGCGCTCGCGGATCCGAAGCCACCAAATTCTCGATGGTCTTGGCGAAGCTGTCGCCGGCTGACTTCGGGTTCGGATTGGCGTTGGCCGGGTCGTTCAACAGCGCGCCTGGGTTGTTCAGGAAGTCCGAAATCGCCTGAGGCGACATCTGCTTGTCGGGCGCCAAACAGGCTGCCCAGGCACCTTGGCTGAGGACCACCGTTGTCGCAACGGTCGCGAGAAAGGCACGTCCGATCAATTGCGCTGCCGCTTTAGCCATATGCCGCACTCCTTCAATTTCTTAATTTATACCATGCCGCTCGGGACCATATAGCACATTTTGCAGTGCAAGATGGCATCCCTAGGGCGATTTATTGCCAATTGCTTAATCGAGCCGAAAATCACCCGATTTTTGAAATCAAGCATCTGTCACCGCGGGTACGTCTGACACCATCCGCGTCATGGCCCGCCGTGGTCGGAACGACTGGGATAGACCGGCACCGACAATCGCGAAAACGACGATCGAAAACGCCGGAATCTGAAACGGGAAATCGACCATTGTATGCAAGGTCGCGGCCACCAAAACGCCAAGCGCGGCGGCCGGACATCCGACCCGTCGCCGACGCGTCAGAATACCTCGGATCAGCAACGCGATCATGGCCATCCAGCCCAGCGCAAGCAGCGATCCGAGCGGGATTCCGAGCTCAGAGGTCAGTTCCAGGAACGTATTATGGGCACGATCCCAGACGCCCCAGCTCGAAATCAGCGGGCTCCGGTAGGCCGGGAAAACCCACGCAAATGACCCAAGCCCGGTACCGAGCCAAGGATAATCCTGGATAATCCGCCAAGTGGAAAGGTAGGCCTGCCACCGCCCCTGGTCCGAGACCCCTTCGACACTGACTCGCTCGGTAACTCCGCCACCGAGGAACTGCATCAGCACCCCCGCGGCCGCCACGGCCGCAACACCTGCGACCAGAAGCGTGCGACGAGAGGCCAAGGAGCGATAGAAGAACCCGAGGAGTACGACGATTAGCCCCACCACTGACGCCAGTGATCCCGCCCGTGAGCGTGTCATGAACATTGCGACCAGGCAGATCAAGATGGCTACCGCCGGCGGCAGCAACTCGCTGTACAGCAGTGCGCGCCAGTCCCACAGATTCGTAAGACTGGGCTTCTTCCGCCGAATCCGCTCCGATAGAAACACCAGCCAGATCACCGCGCAGCATCCGAAATAGATCGCCGCCGTATTGCGGTTATAGAAGGTCGCCGTCAGTTCCGCGAGATAGGCATCCTTGTCGTAACCGAGGATCTTGGAGGGATCGATCAGGTAGGAAACGATACCGAAAATCGCGTAAAGCAGGCCGCTGCAGGCAAAGGCCGCGATGATCACCCGCGCGTATCGCTCCTTCGCGCCGAGCACGAATGCGCAGCTGAGCGTCAGAACCGCCAGCAGAAAGGGCCCCTGAGACAAAACGGGTTGGAAACGAAGTGCAGACGGAATTGGATCCAACTTTGTCGAGAGCAACCGGGCGGTGTCGTCCCAGATGGGATTGTCCAGGAAGTCGGTAGCAGGCGATGACCAGGTCTGAAGGAGCAGGACGGCCAGCCAGCAGGCGCAGAAGGACCAGAGGGCGAAAAGAACGATAGCACGCCTGACGTCCAACCTTTGGAAGGAGGCAAGGATACCGGCCCCTCCCAGCACAGCAGCCCAAACCACAATGGAAGGCAGTCCCACCGAGCCAAAAGGCATCGGTGAGACCACCATCGTGAGACAAAGCAAGGCTAAAGAGACAAGACCGGACCAGCGGCGAAGTGCTCCTGCGACCCCGGTCACTGCTTCAAGTTGATTCTCAGGATCTGAGTATTGTTCGCCGCGACGGTCGTATCGTTGGCAGTCGCGATGACCAGGCGCACATACTGGAGCCACTTGGCCGAATCCACCGTCGCCGCGTTCGCCGCAAAAAGGACGTCCTTGTCGCGCATCTCGAACTTGGTCGCAAGGAAGAAGCCCGCAGGATCTCTCAGGTCGACGTTATAGATAATTGGCACCAGCGGTCCGACATATTTCGAGCAATCGACTCCCAGCCGCTCGGCCAGCTCACGCGGCTCGCGCCGATAGACGTAAACGCCCTTCGGCTCCGCCTGCGCGTCGAGCAAGCCGCCGGCCTTGCCGAGCGCCTGTGCCATGTTGATCTTCCACATATCGAACGTGAACTGGCCCTGCTGCCCCTGCGCGCCGAACGCCAGGAAGACCTGTGGTTCACGATAGACATAGATCGTATCGTTGGGGTGAACCCAGACGTTGTTTGCAGGCTGATAAACCAACGCGCCGAACGGCACGGTGGCGCGCTTGCCGTTGCGCTCCAGCGTCACCCACGTCTCGTAGCCCTGCCCCTTGATGCCGCCGGCCCGCGAGATCACGTCCAGTACATGCTCACCAGCCGCATTGGCCTGCAAACGCTGCGGCGTATTGACCTCTCCAAGCACGCTGATCAGCGACGTGTTTTGCGTGATCAGGGCGACCACGACCTGCGGCTCGATGGCACGATTGCCGATCGAACGGACGATATCCTGCTGGATTTCTCCAGGCGTGCGGCCCGCAGCCTTCACTGCTCCCGCATAGGGAACGGTGATGTTACCGGCGGAATCGACGTTCTGGTTCGGAAGCTGAACGAAGTTGCCGGGACGCACACCGGCCTCGGCAGGAATGAAGAGGCCACCAGCTGCCGCTTCGAAAATCGTGACCGAAACTACGTCACCGATGCCGAACTTGATCGACGCCGGCGGACGGTTATCCGGGAACGATCCGGCGATCGCGCCGGGACCGTACTCTTTGAGGATATCAACCACGGGGGCAGTCAGCTTCACCAGCCCATAGTCTGGCCCTGCCTGCGTAATCTCGCTCTTGATAACGTGGTCTTCCGGGCCGGAGCTCGGCATCAGCGAGCACCCCGCCGTTCCCAGCATGGCCAAAATCGCCAAAGCCCCTCGGAATACGCCCCTGTCCAAAATCAATCCCCAATTACAATTTACGCGCTTGAGGATTGGGTGAAACGCCCAATGGAGTCAACGCGATTTGGATGACAGGCAGTAAGTATGCGGAACTTGTTGCGCCGCAGTTACAGGTGGTGGGATACGAGCAGAAATTGAGCAGGGACATGCCCTCGAAATCTCGCGCGAGCCGTTTTCCGGGCCGCCATTTCAACTAATAGGCGTTGCGAGATCGGACTAATTCCAGGCACGTTAGGACCAAAATCTTAAAGTCCAGCGCCAAACTCCAGTTGTTGATGTACCAGAGGTCGCAGTCGACCCGGCCCTTCATCTGCTCCACCCGTGCGGTCTCGCCCCGAAACCCCTGAACTTGAGCCCAGCCCGTAATGCCCGGTTTGACGTGATGCCGGAACGCGTAGGCGGAAAGCAGATCACCATAATGGTCGTCATGGGCGAGTGCGTGCGGCCGAGGCCCGACCAGTGACATGTCGCCGAACAGAACATTCAGCAGCTGCGGAACCTCGTCAATGCTCGACTGCCGCAAGATCCGCCCCACCCTCGTCACCCGCGGATCGAATCGCCTCGCCTGGACGACGGTTGCTCCATCCTCCATCACGATCATTGTCCGGAATTTGAAGATGGGGAATTGCTTGGCATTGAACCCCTTGCGCCGCTGACGGAAAAACACCGGCCCAGGGGAATCCAGCTTAATCGCGATGGCGCTCAGCAGCATCAAGGGCGCAAGGATAATCAGACCGACCGTAGCCCCCAAGACGTCGACAAGGCGTTTGGAAAGCTGCTCGGCGCGCGAGAGCGGGCCACGCTGGATCTCGATCGACAAAGATTTGCGAAGGCGGAACGAGGGATTTTCGGCGAGTGAACGAATTCGTCGGTCGGGAAGCAACTGCACTGGGAGCGGCGAAATCCTCAGTTGATCGCGAACCAGCTCCAATTTGCGCGTATCGTTCCATGGGAAGGCGAGCACGATCTCATTCGCGCCCTGCTCCCGGGCAATCGCCAGCGCTCGATCAAGAGAGGACGATTCGCCCTCCGTCATCGTGAACCGAGTATGGTCATCGCTGGGAAACACGACGCGCTCGATTTCCGTGAGACCGAACCGCTCAAGAAGTTCCTCAACCCCGAGCGTTGCAAGCTCATTGCGCGTTCCAAAAACGATCGCGCGCCGGCCTTGAACTTGACCTTCAGCAACTGCGGTCGCGACAAATCGCTTGGAAATGCGCCTGAACAGCAAAAGCAGAGAAAGGGCCAACAGCCCGAAGCAGATGATCGAGCCGCGGGAAAATGATGCGCCAGCCTTCAGCAAAAAAGCGAGCAGTGTCAACAGGAGACTCACGAGCGCCCATTGCCCGAAAATCCGTCCGAAGTCTTTTCTCTTAGAGAAGGCGGTCCGCAAGTCATAGAAGCCACTGGCCTGACCGATAAGCACATAGAGCAGTGCCGCCGTCATGCCCGCACCGAGCAATTGATCGGCGTTCTTGAAGTCTCCCATCACCAACATCTGATAGAGGCCGCCTCCAACGAGGCTCGCCGAGATGATTAGGCACGCATCGATGAACGCCAACGCGTTCTGGAGCGCAAAATAGGGAAGCTTTAGCTTGTGGCCGACGTGGTCGACCTGGGCAGCACTATTGGTCAGGCCGCTCGCCTCCGCGGACGATGTCTCTGCTAGGCGCTTTGCAAGCTGCTCGCGTTGCTTTAGGTCGGTCGAACTCTGAGGGATCAAGATCGCCTCCCAAATACAGCACGGCGGCTAATTATATTTTAGCTAAAAAAACACAAATCCTGTTGCAACGCAACAAAATTGCGCAATGCAGCACTTCAAACCTTTATGATAAAGTTTCTGCCAACAAATTAAGCATGACGTCAAGCAGGTCCTTGTGAACAGACATCAACAAGCCGTCCCGATCCGACAATTAGGCCCAGGCGTTCTATTTGCGTTGGCTTTTGCAATGCTGGTCAGCAGCATGTCTATGCCATCCAGCGACGCCCAGCGGCTGCAGAATTGCCGCCCCGGCGCCAGCGCCGGACAGATCGAAAGCTGCGACGAGGAAGCGTCGAGGCTCGCCAACGCCCGAACCCAGACGACGATGCTTAGCGACGGATGGCGACTGGTCAAGACGCGCGATACCACGAGCAACGCCGAAATCGTCTCGGTCATGCATGTCGCCGACATCTCGAAATCGGACATCAATCTGGCGGGATTGAGTCTCCGCTGCGGCCAGGACGGGCTCCAAGCCGTCCTGATCCTGCTCCAACCGCTTCCGCGCGCCAGCCGTCCCTCCGTCGTCATGAAGGCCGAGGCCAAAACATTCGAAGTCGAGGCCGCCGTCGTTCAGGGCGGCGAGGCCCTGCTGCTGCCGGGGCTCGAGTCCAAGCTCGCAAACGGCGCGTGGCAAGCGGCGGGCGAACTGTCGGTCGAGATTGCCGCAAGCCCCAGTCCGATCCAGGGCGTCATACCGATCCGCGGATTGGCCGGGGCCCTGCGCTCGCTGCCTCCGAACTGCTTAACCAAATAGCGGAAGTCGCGCGGTCTCGCTTTTCCATTTCACCGTTTCTTAGGGAACCGGGTGAAATGGTGGCGGCGGAGATACAGCATGATTTCGGCGGCCATATTCTCGTTTCTTGCCGGCGCTGTCCTGGCGTGGGCCTTCCGCGTCTGGATTCTGGTGCCCCTGACGCTATTGGCGCTCCTGTTCGGGTTCGTCGTCGACATCGCCTCGGACGCAACGGTCCTCGACGCATTCGGACACGCGCTGCTGGTCGGAATGGCGCCGCAATTCGGCTACGCATTCGGCCTCATTACGCGATCGACGTTGACGGGCCTGCGGGCGCCGATGCGACCTAAATCGCCCCGCTCCGCTTCGGTCGCGGTCCTCTACAAAAAGAATGCAATGAAGCGACCGCACTGAGCCACCTTCAAGTCATCTCGTTTCGCGCACACAAGCCGCGCGTTTGGCGTTATGCCTTGGGTATGCAATAGTTGAAGACCATTGCGTCAGATGTGATCGGGTAAACCGTCACGTCGCTACCCGAAGCCTTTGAACTTGCTGATCGCCTTCCGACTTCTCGTCATATTCCTTGCAGCCATTCCCGCACTTGCGGCCGTCAATGACGCGCTCGCGCAAGGGGGGATCGTACTGATCACAGCTGTGCTCGTCGGGTTGTCTGCGACCACTGTGCCGGAGGGCGATCTTTCCATCATTTGGCCTTTGCTACGCCGCGTATCGCTCGCGACTGTCTTTCCCATCGCCTGGATGGTGCTCCAGATCGTGCCGCTGCCGTTCACCTCGCTGGTGAACCCGATTTGGCTGGCCACGACTGCTGCGATGGGCGAGGCGTCGAACTGGGGACATGTCAGTGTCGCCCCCGGGGCCACGTTGCGAAGCCTGAGCGCCTATCTGGCAATGCTGGCGCTGATGATCTCGACGGCGATCGTCGCCAGGGACCGCAAGCGGGCCGAGATGACCTTCTTTGTCGTAACCATCGTCCTGACGATTCTGTCCGCCGAAGTTCTGATCGCTCAGGCCAGGCCTTTTCAGGAGATGATTCCGCCCGCCGGCAGCGCGGCTTCGGACATGTTCGTCGCTACAGCCCTCCTCGCGACGCTCTGCAACTGCGCGGTTGCCATCATGGCCGTCGAACGACGTCTGAGCCGGAAAGAGACCGGCGAATCGTCCTTCGTCTCGCTTGCGAGCCGGCTCGGTCCGGCCGTGATCGGTCTCATCATTGCTTCCGCGGCAACCCGGATTCTGGCACCGAGCCTCGCGATCGCCGCCCTCTTCCTTGGGCTCGCGGCACTGTTTGTCGTCGCCGTCTTCCGTCGTCTCGGCTTTCAGCCATGGCCAGCGACCGGCGTGTTTCTCATCGTTGCCGGGATCGCTACTGCGATCATTTTCCCTCATTTGCAGAGCAAGCCGGCGGACGGAATCGCCGGATTTGCAGCCTCTTCGAGTACCGAAGCACTCACCGGCACAGCGCGGATTCTGTCTGCAACGCCGTGGCTCGGAAATGGCGTCGGGACATCGCCCGCACTGATGGCGATCTATGGTGATTTCGGCAGCGTGCCGCAGGCCCCCCCGACGACGGCATTGTCGATCGCTATCGAATGGGGATGGCCGGCATTTGCGATTGTCGCGGCTCTAGGCCTACACGTCTTCGTCTTCGTCTTTCGTGGCGCATTACGGAGGGGACGGGATTCGTTCTTCGCCTCGGCGGCCGCGGCCAGCATCCTGGTCGTGCTCGCCGAAGCCTTGTGCGACACGAGCCTGCTTTCACCCCCGGTTCAGGTCATCGGCGCAGTGATCGTTGGGCTCGGCCTCTCGCAAAGCGTCGGCCGAACCAGCAGGCTGAAGTAGCGGTCTTACACGCCTCGACCCGCGATCGTCGCCCAGAGGCGGTGGTGGGTAGGCATCTGGATCCGGACCCAGCGATAGGGCGCGCGCACCCACGGCCGGATCTGCGGTGTCAGGTTGTCGAGCACAAAGTCGCCGCCGTTGGTCCGAACCACCAGAACCAGGTGATGCTCGCCCGAATGGACGACGACCTCGCTGAGCAGAAGCGCACGCGCCGGCCAGCCGCGGCTGAGGAGCTCATGCCGCTTGCTGACGGCATAGTCGTTGCAATCGCCACGATCCGGGTTGATCAGCCATTTTTCGGCGGCGAGGCCGAGGTCATTCCGCTCCGGAGTGATCTCGCGATTGACGCTCTGATTGACCTGCTTCAGCTCGGCCCAGCGCTCTTCCGTCAACTTGACCGGCCCGCCGCGAAACAGCGGCCGCTTGCGGCACTCGTCCTCATACCGGACACAGAACTGCAGGAAGGCAAAGGGCGGCATCGTCGGCGTCTCGAACTTGATGCGCTGAATCGCCGCCTGCAGCCCCATCGGCATGCCCAGCAATCCGGCTTCAGCTCCCCGGAATCCCATCGACATAGCCACGAGCGCCGTGGCAACCATTACACAAAGCTTTCGCATTTGTCGCATCCCCGCGTTTTGCTTTGCTAAGGATGCTAGGCGTAAAGTTTTGAAATTCCGGGCTGATTAGGCCTTCAATTAGGATCAAATGCACCTGACGGCGTACCGAATTTGTTTACTAACACGAGTATGGTCAAACTATCCGAATCACACTTCCGCACGGGTCGCCAGAGTCGCTCCAGATGTTCAAATGGCCACATTCGAAGATGGAACGGCGAAAGCCGAGACTGCCGGAGGGTATTCGCGTCTACGCCATCAGCGACATCCACGGATGCGCCGATCTGCTTCAGCAAATGTTCACCGTGATCGACAGGGACCTGACGACCATCGGATCGAGACGCCCGATTCACGTATTTCTCGGCGACTATATCGACCGCGGTCCGGATTCCTGCCGAACCATCGAATTGCTGATCGAGCGCGGACGTCGGCACGAATCGGTATTTCTGAAGGGCAACCATGAGGCCTTTCTAGCGGACGTGCTGAAAGACCCGTTACAGCTCGATCAGTGGAAGCAATTCGGCGGCCTCCAGACGCTGACCTCGTACGGCCTGCGGCCGTCGCTCAACCCTGATGCGGCCGAGCAAACCGAGCTGATACAGCAACTTGCGTCGAAAATTCCCCCCCACCAGCGCCATTTCTTCGAGAGTCTGCGGCTGCGGTTCGTATGCGGGGATTTCTTCTTCGTCCACGCCGGGGTCAAGCCCGGCGTGCCGTTGGCACAGCAGCAAGAACAGGACCTGCTCTGGATCCGCGAGGAGTTTCTCCAGAGTGAACGGCAATTTGGCAAATACATCGTTCACGGCCACACGCCGGTCCAGGAGCCGGACATCCGCCCCAACCGCGTCAACATCGACACCGGCGCCTATGCCACGGGCAATTTGACCTTGCTAACCATCCAGGGCGATAGTCTGCTGGCCCTGTGACGTGAGCCCCGTTTATCGATGAATGCTGCCTCGAATGTCCGCATCTGCCTGGTCACCCTCGGTCTGGCACTCGGCTGCTACGGACTCGCATCGGCGACGGCGGAGTTGAACACGGTGCCGCGACCGGCGTTTCCAGCCGATCCCGCGAAGATCGCGCCCCCTGCCGGCGACGTGCCGGGCTGGTTGCAAGCCATTCCACTGTTCAGGTCGGATCTGGAGAGCAATCACGCCTTGATGGCCGCTCTACAAACGGTGCAGCGAGCTAAGCCGGGAGGCGGTGCGTCCCCTGACAACGTGCGTGCCCGTTCGCGCGTCAGGCAGGCGCTTTCTTCGGCACCCTACGATGCTGACCTGTGGCTCGCCCTAGCCTTGCTTGAAAGCCAGCACGATCCCAGCGGGCCCGCCATGCTCGAAGCGTTGAAAATGACATACTTTACGGCACCGAACGACACACGGCTAATGCCAGTGCGACTCGATACCGCAACCCAGTTCGACGCACTGGTCGATCCTGACCTGGCCGAATTGGCGCGTGGCGACATCCGGCTCATGCTGACGCGACGGGCGGACTTGAAACCGGCCGTCGTGCTGGCTTACCGGCGGGCATCAAAGCAGGGCAAGGAATTCCTCGAGCAGGCGGTCAAGGCGATCGAGCCGTCCTTCGTGGCGACGTTGCGCGGGTGAGCGGCAGGGTCACGCGCAAATGCACTAGCTTGCCCGTTTGCGCCGGACCGTCTAAGGTTAGTGTGGATTGGGGAAAATACAGCCATGCGATCTTTTTTTGGAATTCTCGCGCTCGCGTCGAGCCTGACTATCTCCGCTGCGCCATCCTTTGCCGCCGACTACGCTGTCCCGCCGGTCGCGGCACGCCGTATCGCAGCGAGCGTGCCCTATATCGATCGCGGCCCTAACCCCTATTGCGGCCCGCGTTGTGGTTGCCCGATCGTGGTTCACGTGCGGCATCGGAGCCTGGAGCGCTATTACCCCTCCAGCTTCGATCCGCGCACCAAGAACGAAGATCCGAACTATGCCTATGGCCGGGTCCGCACCTACGCCCGCTTTGCGAATCCAGCTTTTCCGGAGCGGGTCCTGGAATATTGAGATCCCCGGCTCGCGCTGGTTTGCAGCACTGGTGCGCGTCGAACTGAGTGCAGACGCTAGTTGTTCCTGGCAGGTGGCCTGAATTCCGGAAACCGGCTTAGCATCGCCGCCTTCAGAAATTTAAAGTGAGCGATCGAGGCGCCGAGCTCCTTAAGTCGGCGCTGGCCGTTCAGGACTTCCTTATCGAACAGATCCTGATGGTGACTATCAAGGGCCTCACGCTCGAGATACTCGTCGTCACCATTGCCGAACGTCACCGCCGCCCGCGCCAGCACATCCTCGACCCGGCGATTCAAGCCCGATTGCTCCCGTTCCGCGGCGTGCAACGCATCTTCGATCGCGACCATGATGGCCTCGATGCGTGATCGGTCGGTCTCGGCATCGCGCTCGGGCGAACGAGCGCGAAACTGCTGCTCACCCGTGAGGCGGTCCCTCAGGAAGTTGTGAGTACGAGCCCGCAAGAACAGCTGGAACATGCGTTCATTTTCCGGTTGGAGGCATCATACCGGAAAATGGGTCCGGGATAGTTAATAAAGACTGAAACCTCCGAACGTATCGCCGCGGTTTTGCGCCCTCCATGCCTTCCAGGCGCCGTCGTGCTTGGCATAAAGTTCCTGCCAGCGCTCCTCACCCGCAACGGGCCACAGGACGCCTCCCTCGCGCTTGAACTGCCCGTCGGAGAGATTGGCTACCGGCTGGCTATCCAGCCGTTCAAACTCGAACGTCTCTTCAAGGGTCAACCCAATCAAGACGCGCCGCCCACAGGCGTCCACGAAATATCGACGGGGAGCATTATTCCTCAGGTCAGTCATGGTGCGCCTCTTACCGGATCCACAGAGCATTCAATGCGCCAAGTCGCCGCGCATTGACCCGAATGAAGAGCGGCGCACCCAAAACCGTTACGTCCAAAGCCAGGAGCCAGATCATCGAGCTCAATCCCAACTCAAAAGCGCACGGAGACAATCATTGATTTGCAATCCGCGCGCAACCTAGCCAGCGCCAGCCCAACCAACAATGGTGGCCGCAACTTAACCTAACCGGACATGGTTACCTCGGTCATCGGAGACCTTCGCCACACGCTCAATCTCTACAAGCGCTAGGACCAAGGCAGCCCGATCCATTCCGGTTGCATATCTTCAGAATGCTCGCCGCGTCGCCGGCCGGGATGACGGACCATAGGGTGCGTAGAGTTGGCGCATGTGCTTGCGCTTGCGCGACCGCAGGGCTCGAGCGGCGTAGCCGACTCCGAAGCCGGCGGAGAAGATCAGAATCAGGATCAGGAACGGCGTCATTCGGAAGTCTTCCATTTGCGGAACGTTTCCTTCTCCCAGACACCGCATTCTCATCGTGCAGTTGTGTCGAGATGATGATGAGTGCTGCTGATTTCGTCGTCATGCGCGAGAAATCTTGGGCAGCAGTCTGCTTGAGGATCGGTCATCCGCTCCGGTCACCCGAAGAACCACAGGATCATCCTCACCAGCAAAAGCGTGATGAAATAGACCCAGCCGGCCATTGCGACCAGCACCACGCTGAAGAACGCACCCTCGAATGCCCGTTCTCTGATTTTGGTGAGAGGCAACGCTGCCCAAGCTTTCTGTAGCATCTGCGCATTCGCATTGTTCGTCCGCGGATCATAGCCGGACGAATTCGACGATCTCGTGACGCTCGCGATCACGAACAACACATGGCGATCATTCGGAGATGATGCATCCCAGAAATTCTGAGTGCGTCCTTGATAATTGGATCAATTCTCAGCCGGACCGTTGTAACGATCACGAATTGACACGAGACCGATTCAGTCGACGCCGGCGGGCTTCTCTGGGCCGGGAAGAAATAAATGCCGCGCAGCCGGCTCAACGCGGAACGATCGGCACGAAATCCGCCGTCCGCCCGTCCTCTCCGGACCAGCCACGAAATTGCAGCAAACCCTTGTCTGTCGAGACGATGTCTCCCGGCTGTAACGTGTCGTCGCTCAGCACGCGCTCGGTGGCTATCTTCTCCGGCGGATCGGGCACGGCAATACGCAACGGCGCATTGAGCCGCCAATCCCACCGCGCTCGGTCCGCCCGTGAGCGCGCCTCCTCGATTCTGCGCTTCCAGTCGTCGCGAGAGACAAGAGTGTCCGATGAAGGAACGAGACTATCTGCCTGCTGCGCAGCATTCGGACTCGTCGTCAAGGCATCATCCGCAGCCCGAACCGGGCCGCCCGAGACGTCAACCATTATAATCAATGCAGTCACGGCACCAAACATGGTTTCATGCGGAACATCACGATCACTCGATCATTTCGACACACACTAGTTCATTATGGAAGCCTTGTCTGCAAAACCGCGAATTCTCCAAGACGTATCGGGCGATTTCGCCGAATCGATGAGACCCTTCACACATCGTGCATAGGTTGTAAAATATCTTACACTAACGCCAATCAGATCTACACTGCTTCTGATCCAGGCAAGCGTCACAATTTTGCGCAAGCCGAACCCGTCATGCACACAATCTCTCGCCAAACTTCCGCTCGATAGCCGTCTCATCCTTCTCTCAACGGCGGAACTCGAGCGAGGATCGTGATCATGAGATGCGTGAAATGGCTACTGGTCGCCTTCGTGCTCATTTGCGTTGAAGCATCACCTGCGCTCGCAGAAGACGACCGCGTATTGCCGCCGATGGCCTTCACTGTCTTTTGTACCCGCCTTCCTGCGGAGTGCAGCCAGCGCACGGGCACACAGCAGACGACGACCCGGCTCGACTACCTGGCGCTATGGCATGACCTGAATGCGGTTAATACTGTGGTGAACACGAGTATCACGCCGAGCGAAAATGGGGTCGATGAAATCGACCTCAATTGGCAAATCTTTCCAATAGAAGGCAATTGCGCAGACTACGCCGTGACCAAGCGCCACCTCCTGCTGAACGCGGGCTGGGCCTCGTCCGCACTTGTGTTGGCGGAGGTCGTCATCCGCAAAACTGGCGAACATCACCTCGTGCTCATCGTAAAGGAGGATGGGAATTATCTGGTTCTGGACAATCGCAAGCCCGCGATCGTCAAGCTTATCCAGGCACTTAGAGATTACAGCATCGTTCGGACACAGAGCGATGAGTCATCGAAGTTCTGGACGAAACGCTTGACGTAGCCGGAAATCAAGGCCTGGCAATTTTTCGATTGAGTTTCGCCAAGATTAGTCGGAGAACCGGCCTGTTCAACGAACAGAGCAATTGCTATGCGGCCTGCAGTATTCTTCGATCGTGACGGCGTTCTCAACGAGGATGATGGCTACGCTTTCGAGCCGGGCAAGATTCGATGGGTTAAGGGCGCGCTGGAGGCTGTCCGAGCTGTCAATCAGTCCGGTTACCTGGCATTCGTGGTCACGAACCAGTCGGGGGTCGCACGCGGTTTCTACGGAGAAGAACAGGTTCGAGCACTTCACGATTGGATGGCCAATCAACTGGCTGGCGTAGGCGCACATATAGATGAGTTCGTTTACTGTCCGCATCACCCCGAAGGCGTCGTCGCCGAGTATCGACAGACATGTTCATGCCGAAAGCCGGAGCCGGGCATGATCAACGAACTTGTAAAGCGACACTCTATCGACACCCAGCGCAGTATATTGATAGGCGACAAACAGAGCGACCTTGAGGCTGCATCTGCCGCAGGAATTACGGGGCATATGTTTCGAGGCCCGGACTTGAAGGCGTTCGTCGTTCCACTTCTGACGCGACAACCGTAGATGCGCTGGCGCAATCTCGCAGAAGGGATTGCGACCACCGCCTCGCGAAGCATGAACTTCGATTTCGGACGCGGGATCGTCCGAAAAGCGCAGGAGTTCGCCATCGGTTATTCATGTCTGAGGCAAGTCTTTCTCGCCCATTCGGCCGAAGGTCGGGGTCTCGCGTCCAAGAGCACAGTGGCTGCCGCGCGGTCACACCACTTTCGAGGCAACAGCCTCGCTGCAAAGCCAACGCAAGGCAAATAGCCAAGCGCGGCCGCCGGCCCGCCCCGGACCGGGAGCCACCACGGCGGCCGGAACCGGCTTGCATGGGCCGCGCCATCCATTATCAATGGGCGGTTGCTGAGCCAAGGCTCGAGGACATATGAAGGGCATCATCCTGGCGGGGGGAACGGGTTCCCGGCTTTATCCCGTCACCGCCGTGGTGTCGAAGCAGCTTCTGCCTGTCTTCGACAAGCCGATGATCTATTATCCGCTGTCGACCCTGATGTTCGCGGGCATCAGGGACATCCTCATCATCACGACGCCGCAGGATCAGCCGCTGTTCCAGCGGCTGCTCGGCGACGGCTCCGACATCGGCCTCTCCTTTTCTTATGCCCATCAGGACAGCCCGCGCGGGCTGGCGGACGCCTTCATCGTCGGCCGCAACTTCGTTGGCAGGGACCCGGTCGCCCTGGTGCTGGGCGACAACATCTTCTATGGCAACCGCCTGCCGGAGATGCTGCATCAGGCCGCTTCACGCCAGCACGGCGCCACGATCTTCGGCTATCCCGTCAACGCGCCGGAGCAATATGGCGTGGTCGAGCTCGACGCCAGCGGACGGGCGCTGTCGATCGAGGAGAAACCGGCGCAGCCGCGCTCCAACATCGCGGTGACCGGGCTCTATTTCTACGACAACGACGTGCTCGACATCGCCGCCGGGATTGCGCCCTCCCCCCGCGGCGAGCTCGAGATCACCGACGTCAACAGGGTCTACATGGCGCGCGGCGAGCTGTTCGTGCGGCTGATGGGCCGCGGCATGGCCTGGCTCGACACGGGCACGCATTCCTCGCTGGTCGAAGCCAGCCATTTCGTCCAGATCCTCGAGCAGCGCCAGGGGCTGCGCATCGCCTGCCCCGAGGAGATCGCGCTGCGGCAGGGTTACATCTCGCTTGAAGCGTTCGAGAAGCTGGCGCAAAAGAACGCCAGGAGCAGCTACGGGCAATATCTGCTGTCGGTCTACCGCTCGTTTGGGCGCGAGGCGGGCGGCGCCTGAGGCAAAGACCGCATGCGCTTTGACGGCATCACCATCTTCGTGACGGGCGGTGCGGGCTTCATCGGCTCGGCCGTGATCCGCCATCTGCTGGCGGACACCGGCGCGCGCGTCGTCAACATCGACAAGCTCACTTACGCCGCCAATCTCGACTCGCTGCCGGGCGCCTCCACCCATCCGCGCTACGTCTTCGCACAGCAATGCATCGGCGAGAGCGCGGGTCTGCGCGCGTTGTTCGAGACATACCAGCCCGACGCGGTGATGAATCTTGCGGCGGAAAGCCACGTCGACCGTTCGATCGACGGCCCCGCCGAGTTCATCCAGACCAACGTCGTTGGCACGTTCACCCTGCTTCAGGAAGCACTGCGGCACTGGCGGGCGATGACGCCGGAGCGGCGCGCGCGCTTCCGCTTTCTCCACGTCTCGACCGACGAGGTGTTCGGATCGCTCGGCGCCAGCGGCCAGTTCAGCGAAGACACTGCCTATGCGCCGAACTCGCCCTATTCGGCGAGCAAGGCCTCGTCGGATCATCTCGTCCGCGCCTGGCGGGAGACCTACGGGCTTCCCACCCTGGTGACGAACTGCTCGAACAATTACGGACCCTATCATTTTCCCGAGAAACTGATCCCGCACATGATCATTCGCGGGTTGGCGGGCGAACCTCTGCCGGTCTACGGCAACGGCGCCAACATTCGCGACTGGCTCTATGTCGCCGACCACGCGGAGGCGCTGACGCTAACTCTCGAGCACGGCAGGGTTGGCGAGACCTACAATATCGGCGCGCGCTGCGAGCGGACCAATCTCGACGTCATCGAGCGCATCTGCGATCTGCTCGATGAGATCTCGCCCGGCACCGCCAGACGCCGCGACCTGATCAGCTTTGTGGCCGACCGGCCCGGCCATGATCTGCGCTACGCCATGGATCCCGGCAAGATCGAGCGCGAGCTCGGCTGGCGCCCGCGCGAGGATTTCGAGAGCGGGCTGACCAAGACTGTCCGCTGGTTCTGCGACAACCGGACATGGTGGCAGAACATCCTCGATCGCGGCTACCAGCACACGCGAATCGGCCTCGGCTGACGAAAAACCCCGTGGTATTACGGAGCGCTCCGCCCGGATTTTATCGCGGTAAGGTTGAGCGGTTAGCTTAATCCCCGTTGTTTGTTGCGAACGCCCGGGGATCGCATATCCATCTTCTCACCGGGCTGCCCCAAGCCCGGCCCCACCCAAGCAAAGCCGTCGAGCGAACATGGGTCCGCTTGGCGGCTTTGTCGTTGTGTCGAGGAGAGGATGGTTTCGGTTATGGCGCGCAGGCCCTGGTCGTTCAAGGAAGACCGCCGGCTCATGGAGCTGGCCAAGTCTTCGACGTCGCTGGAAGAGGCAGCGAAACTTCTCGGTCGTTCAACCGATGCGATCAAGCGCATGGCGCTGCGTCTCGGCCTGTCGTTGAAATCGAAGCCCGGCAAGAAGAGCTGACATCCCGTGCCAAACTCGCCGCCCCGCAGCTCCCAGGCGGAACGATTGGCCCCTCGCCACGTTGCTTCGGCGCGACTTGCTAGAGAGAGCCGCGATTCTGCGCAGACAAACCCGTCATGCACACAATCCGTGGTCAAACTTCCGCTCGATAGTCGCTTCACTCTCTTCGGCCATCCGCCGACGAAGAGCGATTGACGAAAAGCAGAGCGATCCTGATGCAGCGGCAGCCGCGTGAGGCGGTACGTGTTTCTTCAGAGCGCTGAGAAAGTCATCGTCACACGTCTGATGCGACCGTCGCGGATGCTCCGACGCGGTCCCGCCGACAGGAGCAAGATCGTCGTCTGAGGATGGGACCTCGATCTCGACGAAGTGACCAACCGAGGCGACGATGTCTCGCAATAAAAGTACGCGCTGGACCGAAGATCAGGATCGGTTGCTGCTCGAGCTGGATGCGCAGGGATACAAGGCGCGGCTCATTGCCGCAAAGCTGGAGCGCTCCGAGCGATCCATCGTGATACGGCTCGCCCGGCTGAAGAACACCGCGCAGCCCATCCGGCGTTGATTGGCACACAATATGCTTTTCGGACCGGATGCTGGCGCTGGCCGTGATCTCGGGAGTTTTCGTGACCGGATTTACCGCAGGGTATCTCACCCGTGAGGGGGTCTCACGAATGCGCCGCCGCCTCAGGGGGCCACGGTCGAAGCGCGCATAAACACGAGGAGGCTTGCGAAGGCTCCGGACGCTGGAATGGCAGCGGCGATCCATGCAGACGATAGCCGCGTTCGCACCGGGAAGTCTTGTTCCACGGCGGGGGAGCAAATTGATGTGATGGCTTGTCACCGGGATTCCGCAAAGCTGCCTTACCGGCATCGCGCAAAACGGTTAAACGCCGCTAAATCTCCTCTTCCGTACCAAGTCTCGTCGAAATGCCCGATCCCCTTCTCCTCATCCTGGTGGCGATAAGTTCGTTCGCGGCGGGCTATGGCACGCGTTCTGTCGTGTCGTACAGGCGTCGCACGAGCTATCTGACGCGATACCTGAAGTGGGAGCCCTACGTTCGCCCTTCGCGGCCGTCCCAACCCCCGGAATTCCTGATGCGACCGGATAACCGCAACGTCACGTCGATGAAACGCGTGGCGTCCGGCGGCCGGCGCAGCAACTGACGCCGGATATTTGATCATGCTGCGTCCGAAAATTTGAGCATGGCACAAACGCCATGCTGCCTGCCCTGATCGCACAGAAGACCACTTTAACGATACCGTCAGGTTTCGAGCACCGGCACTGAGGTTAGCGCTATGGTCGGACATGCGCCGCAATCATCTATTAGCCGCGACCGGCGTCTGCCTCGCGCTTATCGCTTACGCCACCCTCGCCAGACTGGCGGGCAGGCCGGCGTTGATAGGACATGCGGAAGCCTATTGGGTCTTTGTCATAGAGCGCTTCAGCGCCTACGCGCTGCTGGGCTTCCTGCTGTCCTTCCTGTTACCGGGACGTTTCGCCGGCGCCTGCATGCTGGTTCTGGCCGTCGCTGGCTTTCTTGAGATCTTTCAAGCCTTTATACTGGATCAGGATCCCCATATTCTCGACGTGCTGCAAAAGGCCGCTGGCGGGATCGTGGGCGTGCTCCTGGCCCAGACGATCCTGGCGTTCCTGCCCAGACCCCCATCATAAACTGTATCTCGGTCGCGAAAGCCAAAACTGCGGTTGGCGCCAAACGACCTCCGGTCCATAGTGTCGCTCTTTGCAGCGACTGGAACCCTGACCACGATGAGATATGGCATATTCCTGGCTGGAGCCTTGTTGATCGGAACATCCGGCTCCGCCGAGGCTCAAGGCACCTACACCTCCCCCACACGAAATGCGCAGGGCAACGGCACGTCAGGGGCGGTCAGCAGCCCCAATATATCTTCGGCCACCCCTGCAGCTCCGGCGCGCAATGGCGGCACCGGGCAAGGCCGAACCGAGGGCGCGATGGGGCTCTCGCCGCAACTCCAGAGAGAGATGGGAATTTCCCGCCAGTAACCTTATGGCGCCCGCCTGTCGCGGCGGGCCGCCACCAGGAACGGCTCAAGCCACTCCACGCCGGTCGCGGATCTCACTGGACGTGAGAAGATTGGCCATCTGCCGGTGGGTGTTCTGGAGCGCCTCGATGGCGCAATCGAGATCGAAATCGGAATCGCGCACGGATGCGAGGAATTTCGCCGTCAGTGCCAGATCGAGTTTCACGCGCGTCGTCCCGCCGCGGCTTTTGCGACGATCGAGCGACAAATGAATCGCGCGCTCCCTGGCTTCCATTGCGCCGCAGCCGCAAAGCGCGCCGAGTTCGTTATACGTCATCCAGATCTGAGGCATTGTTCTTGACCACCCTTGTTTGCGCCGCAGACTAGATTTCCATCTCTAAATGCTTTGTTGGCACAGCGCGGCTCGCGAACGCCTTCGCGCCAACAGCGTCAACGCAAGCCTAAGACGGCGGTACCTTGGGTGGCGTGAACGGATGGCGCGGCCGGAAGCGGCCGTCGAGACTTTTGGGCAGCTTGTCGGCGTTGAGTTTCACGACGGCGCATCGGATGTCGGCCACTGGCGCTTCGTCCTGGTTGTAGATCAGGGTCGCCTCGAACTTGACGTCGGGCGCTTGCTTGGCCGTACCCGAACAGGTGGCCACCAGACCGTTGCACACGCCTGAGAGGCTGACTTCGACCTCGTCCAACCCGAACACGGTCGGCGGCCCCTCGGCATAGCGCCGCGTGGTCAGGACGGCCGTGAAGCGCTGATCGTCATCGAACTGATAGGAGCCGCCATAGGTGATAAAGCTGTCGCTCCCGGAGATCCTTCCGTCCGCAAGATGCACGATACCTGTGCCCTGGCCGCGTGAGGTCCTGAACCAGGCCGCGTATTGGCCGTCTCTCATCATGGAAACACCCGTCGGAAAATTCACTGGTATTTGCAACCAACTGTGGGGCGCGACAATGACCGGCGCGGTAAGCATTTCGCCACGGTTAACACCCTGCAAAGCCGTCCCTTCAAATTGACGCCGACGCACGAGGCGATGCCGGCGAGGAACGTCAAAACAACTCTATGCCGTCATCCGCGGCCTCGATCGCCACGACACGCGTGGTCGCAGTCGATGCCAGCCCAAGCGTCTGCAAGAATTCGCGGTGGACGTCCCGCTCGCGCTCCATCGTGTAGCGCACGAAGAGATCGTCCAGCATCGCCTGATCCTGCACCTCCGGCTGCGGCGGCTCCGCACCGGAGCTGGCGGTCTCGAGCCGCGTGGCAACCGCGGGCAATGTTGCAGAGCCCTCGCCGAGCGTGGTCATCTGGCCCTGCGCGGAGTTCATCAGGCCTTCGAATTCCGCGCCCTCGTCGACGAGGCGCCTCATCAGCCTGTCGAGCCGCTCGTTGCCGACCTCTACCTCGCGGAGCGCCTGGAGGATCTGCGGCTCGAGCTTGGCAAGCTGCGCGGGATCGCCCTGCACACGGAGCTCTCTCAGCTCTTTTGCCGAACGCTCGATGCCGTCGAGCACGGGCCGCAAGCGCGCTGCGCCCGCAGAGACCTGATCGGCGGTTGCCTTGAGCTCGTTGGCGATCACGACGAAGGCGCTGCCGCGGCTGCCGAGATGGCTCGCCTTGAGACCGGCATTCATGCCGATCAGCGTGATGTCGACGGTGGCCTCGGCGAGCCCGGCAATGGCCTCACGAAACTTCGTCAGCGTGTCCTCGACGATGGCCAGCGCCTCGTCGACCGCGCGGCCGGCGCCTTCGCAGGTGGCAATCAGGGTTGAGGCATGGGCGAGCGTCTGCTTGATGCGCGTCAGGAATGACGACGAGCCGCCATCCTCCCCGCCGAACAGCGTGCGGCCATGACGGACCACGCTGCCCGCGTCATGCAGGATGGCAGTCAGCGCGCGGACGATCTGGCCGATATCGCCGCCGAACTCGCGCTGGGCGTCCCTGAGCAACGCCGCCTGCAACTGGCAGATCGCGCGCGCACCGTCGTCGCTGGCGACTGCACCGGGAACGAGGCTCGGGCCGGTTCCCGCCGCAAGGCCGAGACCGTGACAGACATGCTCGAGGCGCTGACGCGTGCTGTCACCGGCTTGCAACGAGATGATCGCGCTGCCGACCGCCTCGGCGATCTTCCTTGTGCTGGCGCTTGCGAGGTCAGCGAGCTGCCTGCTGTTGCGGCGCTGGTCGCGCAATCCGGAATAGGCCGCGCCGAGCTCGGCGCTTTCCGACACCAATTGCTTTCCGTAGCGGCTCTCGAATTCCTTCTGCCGGCCGGACGCCGTGGCAACCGCTTCTGACAGCCCCTGCTGGTCTTTCGCGCAGCCCTCGATCGAGCCCTGCACAGCCTTGCCGAGGTCATAGGCCTCCTGCGTGAAGGCGAGAAAGCCCTCGCGATCGCCGTCGAGCGAGGCCGCCTCGATCCGGGCGCTGCGCGCGATGATCGTGATCATCCCGATATGCTTGAACAGCGGCTTGAGCAGCGCGGACGCTTCCGCCGTGCTGGTGCCGATCGTGGCCAGCAGCGCGCTCTCGGCCGGCAGCGCCTCTGCGAGCTCGCTAAGCCGCGCCGAGATCTCCTGCAACGCGGTCGCGGCGCCCTCGATCTCGGCGCCGGAAAGCTCCTGCGAGAGCGTCGCGAGGCCCTGGTTCAACTCCCCAAAGATGAGGTGGCCGCGCCCGAGCTCCTGGCCGACCCGCGCGAACACGTCCTCGATCCGCGACGAGACCTGTTCGATCGCGACGGTCGCCTCCGTCAGCGTGTTGGCGGGAATGGCTGACATGACGATCAACCTGCCGCCGCCACGTGCCCGGTCTGGTACCAGAGCATGATCTCGCGCGGGATCAGGTTCAGCGAGACGACCTTCTCCACGCCGCCATGGGCGATGGCTTCCTTGGGCATGCCGAACACCACGCAGCTGTCCTCGTCCTGCGCCCGCGTCGCGGCGCCGAGCCTGCGCATCTCCAGCATGCCGCGCGCGCCGTCGTCGCCCATGCCGGTCATGATGACGCCGAGCGCATTGGCGCCGGCATGCTGGGCCGCCGAGCGGAACAGCACGTCGACCGACGGGCGATGCCGCGACACCGGCGGGCCGTCCTTGATCGCGATCTGGTAGCGCAGGCCGATGCGCTGCAGCAGCATGTGACGGGCGCCCGGCGCGATATAGGCCCAGCCAGGCAGCACGGTCTCGCCATCCTCCGCCTCCTTGACGTGGATCTGGCAGACGCCATCGAGACGCTTGGCGAAGGCCGCGGTGAAGCCGGCCGGCATGTGCTGGACGATCACGATCGGCGGACAGTGCGGCGGCAACATCTCGAGCACGTCGTTGAGCGCTTCGGTCCCGCCGGTCGAGGCTCCAATGCACACGATGCGTTCCGTCGTCGGCCGCACCTTGCCCTGCACCGGCGGGGGGATGATAGCGTCGGCCGTCAACTTCTTCTCGATCACCCGTCGTTCCGTCCGCGGCCGCACACGTGCGCGCGCCGCCGACTTCACGGCTTCGCGCAAACGCGTCGAGCATTCGAGCAACGCCTGTCGCGTGTCGATCTTAGGCTTGGGAACGATGTCGACGGCGCCGGCCTCGAACGCCTCGAACATCACGTTCGAGCCTTCCTCGGTGAGCGAAGAGCAGATGATGACCGGGATCGGCCGCTGCGCCATGATCTTGCGCAGGAACGTCATGCCATCCATGCGCGGCATCTCGAGGTCGAGAATCATGACATCGGGAATCTCGTCCTGGAGACGCTTTGCCGCCACGAACGGATCGGACGCCGTGCCCATCACCTCGATATCCGGATCCTCGTTCAGGATCGTCTGAAGGATTTGGCGCACCGACGCCGAATCGTCCACGATCAGTACGCGAACTTTCTCCCTCGGCATGTTGAACGTGCCCCCAATCAGACTTGGAAAATGGTCGGCTGAACCTGCTTCAGCCCCGGAACGGCACTGTGAACCATCGACTCGGAGTGTCCGACCAGCAAATATCCTCCCGGACGCAGATGATTGCAAAGCTGCTCGACGACCTTTCGCTGCGTCGGCTTGTCAAAATAGATCAGCACGTTGCGGCAGAAGATGATGTCGACGTCCCGGTCTACCGGATAAGACGTATCCATCAGGTTCATCCGCATGAAATGCGTCATCCGCCGTAATTCCGGCACCACCCGCACCTCGCCGCGCGCCTTGTCCCGCGACGACAGGAAATAGCGCTTCACGAAGGGCTCGGGCACTGGCGCGAGGACGTCGCGGGTATAGATCGCGGTTTTGGCGAGACGGAGCACCGCCGTCGAGATATCGGTTCCGAGAATGCGGTACTGGAAGCGCGAGCCGTTCCGCGTCATGTCGTCCAGCACCATCGCGGTGGTGTAGGCTTCCATCCCCGTGGAGCTCGCTGAACTCCAGATCTTCAGGCTGGCACTGTTGCGCCCATGCAGCTTGAGCAAGGCCGGAATCGCGACGTCGCGCATGAAGGCAAAGTGTTGCGGCTCGCGGAAGAAATCGGTCTTGTTGGTCGTCACCACGTCGATGAGATGCGTGAGCTCGGTGTCGAAATGCTCGGCCTCGAACAGATTCTCGACATATTCGTTGAGGTCTGAGAAATTCAGCGCACGCACGCGCTTGTGCAAGCGTCCTTCCAGCATCAGCCGCTTGCCCTGCGGCAGCTTGATGCCGACCTGGCCCTCGATCAATTCGGCGATGGTCCGGAAGTGGCGGTCCGACAGATGGACGGCCGTATCCTGTACGGCGGGCATCATCGCTGCATGCCCCCATCCGGGATGGCCGCCGCCTGCACTGAATGTCGGGCCGAACGGGCCATCTTGAATCCTACGCGTTTGCGCTGGTCAACGAGGAAAGATCGGCCCGCTGGTGAATGGCAGGCCGATCCCTTGGAACGGTCTTAGCGCTGGAATTCGGCGTCGCGATCGTCTTCGCCGTCGTTCAGGTCGAAGGCAAAGCCGCCGCCGGCAGCAGCCTTCATCGCGCGCGCCGGTTTGGCCTGCGGCTTACGAGCCGGTCGCTCGGCCGCCGCCATGGTGGCCGCCTTGGCGCGCAGTTGGTTGACGGCGCGATCGATCGGCGCCGGAGCCTGGCTCTTCACGCCCTGATTGATCCGGAAGTAGGCAATGGTCGACTGGAGCTGCTCGGCCTGCGAGGCGAGTTCCTCCGAAGTCGAGGACACCTGCTCGGATGCGCTGGCATTCTGCTGGCCGACCTTGTCGAGCTGCTGAATGGCCTGGTTGATCTGGGCCGAGCCGACGTCCTGCTCGCGGCAGGCCGCGGTGATCTCTTCGACCAGTTCCGCCGTCCGCTTGATGTCGGGGACGAGCTTGGAGAGCATGGAGCCCGCTTCCTGCGCGACCTTCACGGTTTCGGCCGAGAGCGTGCCGATCTCGGCGGCGGCCGCCTGGCTGCGCTCGGCGAGCTTGCGCACTTCGGAGGCGACCACGGCAAAGCCCTTGCCGTGCTCGCCGGCGCGCGCGGCCTCGACCGCGGCGTTGAGCGCTAGCAGGTCGGTCTGGCGCGCGATCTCCTGCACGATCGTGATCTTCTCGGCGATGGTCTGCATCGCGTTTACGGCGCGGCCGACCGCGGCACCGCTCGCCTCGGCGTCCTTGGCCGACTGCGCAGCGATCTTCTCGGTCTGATTGGCGTTGTCGGCGTTCTGCTTCACGTTCGAGGCCATCTCCTCCATCGAGGACGAGGCCTCCTCGGCGGACGAGGCCTGCTCGGTGGCGCCCTGCGAGAGCTGCTCGGCGCTCGCGGAGAGCTCCTGGCTGCCCGCCGAGACGTTCTGCGCGGCGGTTAGGGCTTCCGACACGATCTGGCGAAGCTTCTCCACCATCCGTTCGAGCGCGAGGCCGAGCGTATCCTTGTCCGACAACGGCTTGGCTTCGACCGTGAGGTCCCCCTGCGCGATCTTGTTGGCCAGCGCGGCCGTCGCATTCAGGTTCACCGTCATCGCGTTCAGCGACTTGATGAGATCGCCGATCTCGTCATTGCTGGAGGACTCGATCTTGTGGCTGAGATCGCCGATCGCCACGGCGTCGGCAAGGCCCACCGCCTGGGCCAGGGCGCGGCTGATGCTGAGCGCGATCCAGGTCGCCGCGACCACCGCGATCAGCAGCGAGGCGATGACAAGGCTCATCAGCAGCATCTCGGCGCGGGCGCCGTCCTGCCTGGCCTGCTCAGCCTGCTCGGTCATGTTCTTCTTGTTGTTCTTGATATAATTGTCGGCGGCCTCGATGGCGTCCGCGACGACCTTGCGGCCGTCATGCATGGAGCGATCCAGCGCCTTCAGCTTGTCGGTTTTCGCGAGTCTGACTGTCTCTTCCTGATACGCATTCAGCCTGGCGAAAGCAGCGGAGAAACTCTCCATCAGTTTCTTGCCGGTTTCGCTGACGGCAGCAGCCTGAATTTCGTCCTTGCTCTTGGTCAGGGCATCGCGATTCTTGGCGAGATCGGCCACGAATTGCTCGTATTCGACGTCCGAGGTTGCAAGAATCGAGTTTTTCTCCGAACGCACCATCATGAGGATACCCTCCTTGAGGTCCGCGGCCTTCTCCATGCGGCCCGAACGAGCGAGCAGGAGTTCGGAGGAATTGACCATGTCGGCCAGCTTCAGATATCCGACCGCGCCGGCGATCATGGAGAGCAGGATGACGACGCCGAATGCGCTGGCAAGCTTGGCCTTGACGGTGAATCTCATGTCAGTCTCGTTGGTTCGAATTAAGGTACTTACGCTTGCTCACGCACTTACAAACTCAGGCGGCGCGGGACGAATCCGCGGCCACGTCACGTCCTTCCGGGATCTCGTCATTCGCCATCAGCTTGGCGAGGTCGAAGATCACCACGAATTTCTCGCCCTTGCGGCCGATGCCGGCGGCATAGTCGGACTGCCATTTGCCGCCGACCTCGGGGATCGGCTCGATCGCCTGCTCGTCGATGTCGGTGACCTCGAACACGCAATCGGCGACGAAGCCGACGCCGACCAGGCGGTCCTTCATCGGCACGTCGAGGATGATGATGCGAGTCGCCTCGGTCGCGGCCACGGCCGGAAGGCCGAGCTTGGTCCTGAGGTCGACGATCGGATAGCCGGCCCCGCGCACGTCGATCATGCCGAGCAGGAAGTTCGGCGCATGCGGCAGCCGCGAGATCGGCCGCATGTCCAGGATCTCACGAACGTTGCGGATGCTGATGCCGAACGTCTCGCCGGCGAGCCCGAGCGTCAGATATTGCGAGGTTGCGGCCATGATGCAGTCCACTCGGTCAGGTGTATCCGGGAAGCGGGTCCGGCAGCGGCCGGACACGCTGGTTAGCGCTGGAATTCCGCGTCGCGATCATCGTCGGCATCGTCCATGTCGAAGGCGAAGCCGCCTCCGCCGCCGGCAACTTTCAGAGCCCGCGCAGGCTTCGAGGCGGGCTTCCTGTTGCCGCGATCGGCCGCTGCCATCTTGGCCGCCTTGGCGCGCAGCTGGCCGACGGCATGCTCGACCTCCGCATGCGCCGGCTTCCCGTGACGCGCGGTTTGCTCGATCCGGAAGAACGAGATGGTCGACTGCAGCTGCTCGGCCTGAGAGGCGAGCTCTTCCGATGTCGATGACACCTGCTCGGAGGCGCTGGCGTTCTGCTGGCCGACCTTGTCGAGCTGCTGGATCGCCTGGTTGATCTGCGAGGCGCCGACATCCTGCTCTCGGCAGGCTGCGGTGATCTCCTGGACGAGATCGGCGGTCTTCTTGATGTCGGGCACGAGCTTTGACAGCATGCCCCCCGCCTCCTGGGCGACCTTCACGGTCTCCGTCGAAAGCGTCCCGATTTCAGCCGCAGCCGCCTGGCTGCGCTCGGCAAGCTTGCGCACCTCGGAAGCAACCACCGCAAAGCCTTTGCCATGCTCGCCGGCGCGGGCGGCCTCGACCGCGGCGTTCAGAGCAAGCAGGTCGGTCTGGCGGGCGATCTCCTGGACGATGGTGATCTTCTCGGCAATCGTCTGCATCGCCTGCACCGCACGGCCGACCGCGGCACCGCTGGCTTCGGCGTCCTTGGCCGACTGCGCTGCGATCTGCTCGGTCTGGTTGGCGTTGTCGGCATTCTGCTTCACGTTGGAAGCCATTTCCTCCATCGACGAAGAGGCTTCCTCCGCCGACGAGGCCTGCTCGGTCGCGCCCTGCGACAGCTGCTCGGCGCTGGCGGAGAGCTCCTGGCTGCCGGCCGAGACGTTCTGGGCGGCGGTGATCGCTTCGGTCACGATCTGCCTGAGCCGCTCAACCATCGTTTCCAGCGCAATGCCGAGCTTGTCCTTGTCGGAAAGGCGCTTGGCTTCGATCGTGAGGTTGCCCTGCGAGATCTCGTTGGCGATCTCGGCGTTGGCATTCAGGCCAGTGATCATCCGCTCCAGCGCGATGCCGAGGACATCCTTGTCGGACAGACGTTTGGCTTCCACGGCGAGGTTGCCCTGCGCGATCTCGTCGGCGATTGCCGCGGTCGCATTCAGGTTCGCAGTCATCCCGTTCAGCGATTTGACGAGATCTCCCACCTCGTCATTGCTCTTGACCTCGATCTTCTGTCCGAGGTCGCCGATCGCGACGGCGTTTGCGAGACCGACGGCGCGCATCAGGGAGCGGCTGATGCTCAATGCAATGAAGGTGGCGGCGGCAGCGCCGAGCAGCAACGAGACGATGACGATGCTAATCAGCACCGTCTGCGCGCGGCTGCTCTCCGCGCGGGCTTCATCAGCCCGATCCGCCATCAGCTTCTTGAGGAATTCGAGATACTCATCCAGCGCGTGACTTGCTTCGGTCACGGCGCGGCGAACCTCGCCGCTCGACAGCTCCATTGCCCTTGCCTTGTCCGAGCGGGCCAGTCTGAGAACTTCGTCTTCGGCGGTGTTCAGCGTCGTGTAAAGCGTGGAGAATCGGTCGAGCATCTTGCGTCCGGTCTCCGTGGCCGTCGCGTAGATCCCGTCCTTCGTCTTGACCAGTTCCTCGCGGAGCCTGCGGACCTCGGCGCTATATCGCTCCACATCCGCATCCGACTGCGCCAAAATGGCGTTCTTCTCGGCTCGCACCTGCAGCAGCAAGCTGCGTTCAAGCTCGCCGGCCTTGCTCGAGCGCCCCGCGGCCCCGATCACGACCTCGGTGGTCGCAGCCAGATCGCTGAGCTTCAGATATGCGATGCCTCCCGCGATCATCGACAGCAGGAGGATGGCACCGAATGCACACGCCAGCTTGGCCTTGATGGTGAATCGCATATTCCTATTCCTTCGGGGTCCATCCCCGGTTTTTGTTGTTGGAAGGTGAGCCATACGGACCGCACCTCCCAAACCGTCTACCGCTGGAATTCCGCGTCGCGCTCGTCGCCGCCGTCTTCCATGTCGAATGCGAAGCCGCCACCGACCACCTTCTTGGCCCGTCCGGTCTTTGCCGGGGCTTTGTTGCCCCGCTCGACCGCTGCCATTTTGGCCGCCTTGGCCCGCAACTGCCCCACCGCCCGGTCAACCTCCTCGGCCGGTACCTTGGTCTTGCGACCCGAATCTTCGATTCGGAAGAAGGAGATCGTGGACTGTAACTGCTCCGCCTGAGACGCGAGTTCCTCGGACGTGGAGGACACCTGCTCGGAGGCGCTGGCGTTCTGCTGACCGACCTTATCGAGCTGCTGAATCGCCTGGTTGATCTGAGAGGAGCCCACATCCTGCTCGCGGCAGGCTGCGGTGATTTCCTGCACCAGTTCGGCAGTCTTCTTAATGTCGGGGACGAGCTTGCCGAGCATCTCGCCCGCTTCTTGAGCGGCCTTGACGGTCTCGGTCGAGAGGGTGCCGATTTCGGCGGCGGCTGCCTGGCTGCGCTCGGCAAGCTTGCGCACCTCGGAAGCCACCACGGCGAAGCCTTTGCCGTGCTCGCCGGCGCGGGCCGCTTCCACGGCCGCATTCAGGGCGAGCAGATCCGTCTGGCGCGCGATCTCCTGGACGATCGTGATCTTCTCGGCGATCGTCTGCATGGCGCCCACCGCGCGGCCGACGGCAGCGCCCGATGCCTCGGCATCCTTGGCCGAGCGGGCGGCGATGGCCTCAGTCTGGCTGGCATTGTCGGCGTTCTGTTTCACGTTCGAAGCCATTTCCTCCATCGAGGAAGAGGCTTCCTCCGCCGAGGAGGCTTGCTCCGTGGCACCCTGAGAGAGCTGCTCGGCGCTGGAGGACAGTTCCTGGCTGCCGGCCGAAACGTTCTGCGCGGCAGTCAGGGCTTCGGAGACGACCTGTTGCAGCTTCTCGACCATCGCGTTGAGCGACCTGATGAGGTCGCCGATCTCGTCGTTGCTGGCGGACGGAATGGTTTGCGTCAGATCGCCCTCCGCAACCGCGCCCGCAAGTCCGACCGCGCGGCTCAAGGAACGGCTGATGCTGAGGGAGATCCAGAGCGCAGCAAGAATCGCCACGATCAGGGAGATGCCGACGAGCACCAGCACGATCATCTGACCGCGGCTTGCTTCGGCGCGTGAGGCCTCGGCCTCGTCACCCAAGGCTTTGCGCGTATACGCGAGGTAGGCGTCGATTGCCTCCACGGCTTCCGAAATCGCCTTGCGACCCTCGTGGATCGTTCGATCGGCCGC
This sequence comes from Bradyrhizobium sp. BR 10289, assembly GCF_019455385.1. Lineage (GTDB taxonomy): Bacteria > Pseudomonadota > Alphaproteobacteria > Rhizobiales > Xanthobacteraceae > Bradyrhizobium. The sequence goes on along the minus strand of NZ_JACOFR010000010.1, from coordinate 179,592 downwards.
GCGGGCACGGTCCGTCTTGATCAGCTTGATCGTCTGGTCCTGCTCGCTGTTCAGCTTCTCGTAGGTCGCTGCATATTTTTCGAGAAGCCGCTTGCCGCCCTCGCTGGCGATGGCGTGAACCTCATCGCGCATCTTGATGTTGGTTTCGCGAAGCTTGGGGATCTCGGCCACGAATCCGTCGACATCGTTGTCCGGAGCGATGATCGCATTCTTCTCGGCGCGGACCTGGGCCATCAGATTGATCTCGATCTGGGCAGCCTTCTGCATACGCGCGGCGCGCCCGATCAGATTCTCCGAGCTGACAATCATGTCGGTGAGCTTGAGATAGGCTACGCCGCCCGCGACCATCGACAAGACGATGATCGCACCAAAGGCACTTGCCAGCTTCGCCTTGACCGTAAATCTCATGTCCAGCCCCTACCCGGTCTCGCCCCCGAGACCCCGTTTAATTCAGGATGCGTTCCATGTTGGGAACGATGACGAACTCTTCACGCCACTTCGCGATGAAGCGGATGAACTCCGGCTTCCAGTGCATGCCGACGCGCGGCGTCTGCTGCACGTCGGTCTGCGATATCTCCGTGACCTCGTAGACCTTGTCGGCGGTGACGCCGACCAGCACCGGCTCGCCGTCGAGCTGGAGCTCGATGACGACGATGCGGGTCTCGGCAGAGTCGTCGAGCTGCGGCATGCCGAAGCGGATGCGCAGGTCAGCGAGGGGAATGACGTTACCGCGCACGTTGATGACGCTGGGAACGAAAGCCCGCGCGCCCGCCACTTTCGTCACCGGCACGGGATCGATGATCTCGCGCACGAGCCCCGCATCGAGCGCAAATTTCTCCTCGCCGAGGCCGATCATCACGACCTGCATCGCGTCGGCCTGCTGTTCGCGCGCCAATCCGTCGTTCATCACGCCGCCTCGCTGATGTGCTGCTTCTCGACCCTCGACTGCGCCAGCGCGACGAGCTGCGCGACGTCGAGGATCAGCGCCGCCGTGCCGTCACCCAGGATGGTCGCGCCGGAGAAGATCGTGACGTCGGAGTGCAGCTTGGAGAGCGATTTGATCACGGTCTGGTGGTTGCCGATGATCTGGTCGGCGACCAGACCGACATGGGTCTCGCCGGTCGAGATGATGATGGTCTTCTGATGCCGGTCGGGCGTGCCCGACGCGGTCATGATCTCGCGCAGGCGCAGGAACGGGACGAGGTTGCCGCGCACGTTGAGGAAGTTGCGGCCGCGGGAGCGCTCGTCCTCGGCCGTCAACTCGATGCATTCCTCCACCGCCGACAGCGGAATGATGTAGCGGCCCTCGCCGACGCGGATCAAAAGGCCTTCGATGATCGCAAGCGTCAGCGGCAGGCGCAGCGTCACGGTCGTGCCCTGGCCCGGCTTGGTCGACAGGTCGATCGTGCCGCGCATGTTCTCGATGGTGCGCTTGACCACGTCCATGCCGACGCCGCGGCCTGACAGCGCCGAGATGGTCTGTGCGGTCGAAAAGCCCGGGTGGAACAGGAACTGGTGGATCTCGTGGTCGGTCAGCACGGCGCCGGCCGCGATCAGGCCCTGCTCTTCGGCCTTGGCGCGGATGCGCGCAGTGTTGAGGCCACCACCATTGTCCTTGACGGTGACGAGCACCTGCGCGCCGGAATGAACGGCAGCGAGCTCGATCCGGCCCTGCTCGGTCTTGCCGTTGGCGGAGCGGGTCGCGGTGTCCTCGATGCCGTGGTCGATGGCGTTGCGGATCAGGTGCACCAGCGGATCGGCCAGGCACTCGATCATGGTCTTGTCGAGCTCGGTGTCCTCACCCGAGGTGACGAAATCGACCGGCTTGGACAGATCGCGGGACAGATCGTGCACCAGGCGGCGGAAGCGACCGAACAGCGAGCCGATCGGCACCATGCGCGCGCCCATCGTGGTGTCGCGCAAGGACGAGGCGAGACGCTCGATTTCCTCGGCGATCATCTTGATCGAGAGATCGGAGCCGGAGGCGGCGAGCTGACTCAGCCGCGCCTGGGCGATGACGAGTTCGCCGACCCGGTCCATCAATTCGTCGAGGCGCTCGGCCTGGACGCGGACGGTGGCGATGCCGCGATCCTGCTTAACTTCGGACTTAACTTCCGATTTGGCTTCGGACTTTGCTTCCGGCTTTGACTCGGACTTCAACTCGGGCTTTGCGACGGGCTGCTCGACGGCGGGCGCAGGAACAACTTCGACCACCGGCGCCGGCATCTCGGCTGCCGGGGCCGGCTCCTCATCAAGGAGCTGGAACACCGGCGCAGGCGCGGGCGCCTCGACCTGCTCGAGTGGCGACAGCGTCAGCTTCATCTCGTCCGAGACGAACATGAAGACGTCGTCGATCGCGTCTTTGGTGCAGGCCGCGTGCAGCTTGACGTCCCACTTCAGATAGCAGTCTTCGGGCTCCATCTCGTCGAGGAACGGGATGCCGTCGGTCACGGGAACGACGAAGCACGGGCCGAGCTTGCAGAGGTCTTCCAGCAGGTCGAGCGGGTTCGAGCCATTGCGGAGGATGTGGGATTCGAATTCCAGATAGAGATGCCAGCCGGCCTGCTGGCTCTCGGCCGGCGCGAGCGATGGCGCCTCGGCGACCACGACCACCGGGACGACGGCCTGATCGGGGAAAACGTAGCGCTTGAGGTCGTCCAGAATGCCTTCGCCGATGATGTCGTCGGTCGACTGCGGATCCTCGATCAGGGCGCGGATATAGTCCTTGGCGGCGAGCGCGACCGAGATGAGCTCCTGGGTCGGCTTGATCTCGCCCTTGCGGACGCGGTCGAAGGCGGTCTCGAATTCGTGGGTGAACGAGGCGACCTTGTCGAAGCCGAACATGGCGCCCGAGCCCTTGATCGTATGCAGGGCGCGGAAGGCCGAATCGACCAGCTCGCGGTCGTCGGGACGCTGGCCGAGATCGAGCAGCGCCCCTTCCAGGACCTCGAACAGCTCGCTGGCTTCCTGGCGAAAGACCTCGGTCGGGTCCATCGTGCTCATGCACGCACCAGCTTGCCGACGACAGCGAGCAGCTGCTCGGGCTTGAACGGCTTGGTGATCCAGCCGGTGGCGCCCGCGCTCTTGGCCTCTTGCTTCACCGTGTCATTCGACTCGGTGGTCAGGAACACGATCGGCATGCCGACCGCGCTCGGCAGCTTGCGCAGCGCCCGGATCAGCTCCAGCCCGTTCATGACAGGCATATTAAGGTCGGTGATGACGAGATCGAGCTTGCCGGCCTGAGCCTTGGCGAGCCCTTGCGCGCCGTCGCCGGCCTCGATCACGTTGTGACCGGCCGGCTCGAGCACGACCTTGATCATCTGGCGGATGCTGGGGGAGTCGTCGACCGTGAGAATCGTGGCCATTAGATGCCATCTTTCTTTTGCGGGAAATGCTGATCGATCATCGCATCGCTGGCGAAGCCGGCGCGGCGAAGGGTGTTACGCAAAGACTGGGAAAAGGATGTGAGCACCACCGGGCGGCCCTGGGCATCGCCGGTCTTGGCAGCTGACAGCAGAAGCTGGATCGAGGTCACGTCGGCCTTGTCGACGCTCGAACAGTCGATCTCCAGCCGGTCCTGCCGGCCGAAAGCTTCGCGGATCAGATCATAGACACTGCGGATCGCAGCAATGCTGCAGTCGGCAGGCAGCCGCAGGGACCACTTCGACTCCGTAGCATCAGACGACATTCGTCCCCCAAATTTCCTCAGGATGCGCTGCACGCGCGACGCGAATCCCGCGCGACGACTATTCGTTATGGAGAGTGTTCAAACCCCTAATGGGCACCCCCGTACAACTACGGGTCACATATCGAATAACTTCGCGTCCGCATGCATCCGTGCATAGCCCGCTCAAATCTCATGCGTTGTGCGCAGTCTTGAGTCAGTTCGCCGCAGGCGAAACGTTTGCTTCGCGTTAAATCGCAACGGCTACTTGTTGAGGTCATGCTTCGCCATCCGAACAGTCCGGCCGCCGATGCTGACCCAAGCGCTTCTGGTTGATGACAGCCGCTCTGTCCTCAACTTCCTGACACGTCATATCGAAGCGGACGGCCTCGTCGAGGTCACGAGCTTTCTCGACCCCGTGGACGCGCTGGCTTGTGCGCGCGAGCGCGTGTTCGATCTCGTGCTGGTCGACTATGAGATGCCGCACATGGACGGCATCAGCTTCATCCGCACCTTCCGCACGTTGCCCGGCTGCGCCGATATTCCGATCGCGATGATCACCTCGCGCCAGACCGACGACGTGAAGATGGAAGCGCTGCAGGCTGGTGCAACCGATTTCCTGCCGAAGGCACCGCAGAGCGTCGAGATGACGGTGCGCCTCCGGAATTTGGTGCGCCTTGGTGCAGCCGTGCGCAAGCAGAACGACCGCGCTGCCGATCTTGCGAGTGCCGTCGCGGCAGCAACCCGGAAACTCGGCGAGCGCGAGGAGGAGATCATCCTGCGGCTGGCGCTCGCGGTCGAATACCGCGACAACGACACCGGCGAGCACACGCTGCGGGTTGCCCGCTACAGCCGTATCATCGCCGAAGAGCTCGGCCTGCCGCCCCGCCTCTGCCGCGACATCTATCTCGCCGCGCCCCTGCACGACGTCGGCAAGGTCGCCATTCCCGACAAGATCCTGCTCAAGCCCGGCAAGCTCACCGACGAGGAGATGGCCGTCATCCGCACCCATGCGACCATCGGCGAGAGGATCCTGGCGGACTCCAGCTGCGAGCTGATCCAGCTCGGGGCGCAGATTGCCGCAGGCCACCATGAGCGCTGGGACGGCGCCGGCTATCCGAACGGCCTGAAGGCGGAGGAGATACCGGTTGCCGCCCGCGTGGTGGCGGTCGCCGACGTGTTCGACGCCCTGACGACACGGCGGCCATATAAAGAGCCGATGCCGCTGGACGTCGCCCGCAACTATCTGGTCGAGAACCAGGGCCGGCAGTTCGACCCGGCCTGCGTCGAAGCCTTTCTGTCGCGCTGGAGCGAGGTCGTGGAGATCGCCGCCGGGCAGCAGGTGACGCCATTCCAGAAAACCGAGGCCACACTCGTTCCTGATATAGAGAGTGCGGCTGAGAGCCGTCCGGTCCAGGCCATTCCGGCCGACTGACCTCGTCAATCCGGGCAAGAGCTTGCCGCAGCTCTGTTTTCTCCGGCCGCCGGTTTGAACCTGTTGCTGCTAAAGTGGCACCAATAACCAAGAGTGATTCTGGTCACACATGCCTGGGCGCTCCGATGCTAAGCATTGGATCAGGGCGGGGACCGGCAGAGTATCGGTCGAACGGAATGAGAATACCCATGAGAAGCCTGATCGGCGCCGTTGTCGGCGCGTTTTGTGTTGCCGCACCCGCCTTGGCGGAGACCCCGGCCGCGATCATCGAGGACGTGCAAGGCAAGGTCGACGGCATCGCCTTCATGGACTATGTGGCGCCGGGCAAGATCATCAAGCTCGGCCCGAAGGCGAGCGTGACGCTCAGCTATCTCAAATCCTGCGTCCGCGAGACCATCAGCGAAGGCGTCGTGCTGGTCGGCGCCGAGCAAAGCACCGTGCAGCTCGGCGACGTCAAGCGGGAAACGGTCCCCTGCGACACCAATGCGGTAAAGCTGTCCGAGCGCGAGGCCAACCAGAGCGCCGCCACCACGTTCCGCACCATGCGCTCGGATGCCAAAGGTGGCGTGCCTGCCAAGCTGCCGACGCTCTACGGCACGGCCCCGCTGGTGCAGGCCAAGAGCGGCAGCACGCTCGTGATCGAGCGCACCGACGGCAAGGAGCCCAGCATCAGCATCCCGCTCAAGAGCGAGATCATGGTCGGCGGCAAGTTCTATGACTTTGCCAAGGCTGGCAAGTCGCTGACGCCGGGCGGCAGCTATCTCGCCATTCTCGGTGCCAAGCGCTATGCCTTCCAGGTCGACGCCAGCGCCACCTCGTCGCCGACGCCGATCGTCGGTCGCCTGCTGCGGCTCGAATAGGCGGCCTGGCGACAGGGCGATGCGGCGGATCGGTGGGCGGGACATCGTTGCGGCGATCCTGATTGCGCTCCTTGCGGGCGCGATCTTCACGTCTCCACCGCTTCAGGCGCTGCAAGGCCTCTCACTCGACATCCTCACGGCGCTGCGCGGCTGGCTCGTCCCCGAACACCGCGATCCCTTGACATCACCGGTCGTCGTCGTGGCCATCGACGGCGAGACCTACGACACGCCGCCCTTCAGGGGATCGCCGACGCAGACCTGGACACGCGAGATCGGCCGGGTGCTCACCGGCATTGCCGACGGCGGCGCCAAGGTGATCGGCTACGACGTCATCTTTCCGAGCTCGATCGAGCAATCGGAAATTCCCTTTGGCGACGCGCCGCTTGGCGCGCGCATGAGGGGATTTGACCGGGATTATCTCATCGCCCTGCGCAAGCTTTCCGATAACGGCAAGCTGGTGCTTGGTGAGATCCTCAGCAATGACCATCCGGATGTGCCTTACCTCGCACAGCGCCTTGCGGTGAAAAACAATGTCCGCGCCCTCAACGTTCATACCGACACAGACGACGTGATCCGGCGGATGCCTCTGAGCTTCTCTGTCGGCGGCAAACAGGTGCCCGCCATGGCCGTCGAGCTGGCTGCTCATGCACTCGGTGCAGAGCCGCAGACCGGTCCGTCCGGCGCAACGATCTTGTCCGGCTATGCCATCCCAAGCACAGTGCCGAACACGCTGACCCTCAATTACCGTGGCATGGGTCGCGACGTGCCGACCTATTCTTTCGCCGACCTGCGGGCGTGCCTAGAAAAGGGCGACAGCGACTTCTTCCGCCGTGCCTTTAACGGCAAGGTCGTGCTGCTCGGCACCATCCTCAATTTCGAGGATCGCAAGCTGACGTCGATGCGCCTCTCAGGCGGCTATGATGGAACGTCGGCCGCCCGATGTGCCCAGCCCGCCCCGAAGAGCAGCGCGCAGAAGGCGCGTAGCGACGTCGCGGGTGTGTTCGTGCATGCCGCTGTGGTCCGAAATCTGATCGAGCACGACGCCGTCACCGAGCTCGGCTTTCCCACGCGGACCATCCTCACGGTGTTGTTTGCCGCCGCGATCGCTTTCGCAGCCTGCATGCTTGCACCGGGCGGTGCGCTGATCGCCTGGTTCGCTCTGGTAGCCGTTTATACGGCCGTTGCCGTCGGCGCGTTCGTCCACGCTCTGGCGCTGCCGTTGACCGAGCCTGCGCTCGCAAGCCTTACCGCGCTCGCGATGATGACCAGCTACCGCTTCGTGCTGGCCGATCGCGATGAGCGCTTTCTACGCAAGAGCTTTGCCTTCTATCTCGCGCCCGAAGTGATCGACACCATGGTCGCCTCCGGCAAGATGCCGGCGCTCGGCGGCGAGATGCGCAACGTCACCATGTTCTTCTCCGACCTCAGCGGCTTCTCTTCCATTGCGGAGAAGATGACGCCGGGCGAGCTGGTGACGCTGATGAACGAATATCTCTCGGCCATGACCGATATCATCGAGGGCCACGGCGGTTATGTCGACAAATATATCGGCGATTCCATCGTCGCCATGTTCGGCGCGCCGGCCGACGATCCCGCCCACGCGCGCAACGCGGTGCGCGCGGCGCTGAAGTGCCACGACAGACTGGCCGAGCTCAACGCCAACCACCCCGCCTTCGCCGGCCACGGCCTGTCGCACCGCATCGGCCTCAACAGCGGCGAAGCCGTGGTCGGCAATATCGGCTCGCGCCGCCGCTTCAACTACACCGTGATGAGCGACACCGTGAACGTCGCCTCGCGCCTCGAAGGCGCCAACAAATATTACGGCACCGCGATCATGGCCTCGGAAACGACCATGGCGCAGAGCGGCGACGCTTTTGCCTGGCGTGAGCTGGACGCAATCCGGGTGATGGGCCGCGGCGAGGCGATCAGGGTATTCGAGCCGCTCGCCGAGAAGGGCGCGGAGAGCAGCGAGCAGACCAAGGTAGCGGCCGCGTATACGGAAGGGCTGGCGTGCTGGCGCGCGCGGACGTTTGCGAAGGCGGCAGAGGCGTTCGAACGAATGGCGAAAGTTGACCCGGCGTCAGCGCTGTTCGCAAAGCGCGCGAAGGCGCTCAGCGCAAATCCGCCGCCACCGGACTGGACACCGGTCAATATCCTGGAAGGGAAGTAGCCCGGATCTCGCGGCGCTCTCGGCACCGCTAAAACGGCAATCCTACATAATTCTCCGCGAGCAGGCGCTGCGCCGTCTCGGACGACAGCAGATAGTCCAGCTCCGTCTGTTGCAGCCGGTCCTCATATTCGAGCCGGTCGGGAAACCGATGCAGCATCATCGTCATCCACCACGAAAAGCGTTGCGCCTTCCAGATCCGGGCGAGCGCCTTGGCGGAATAGCCTTCGAGGCCGGAATCGTCGCCGTGCTGATAATGCGCGAGCATGCCGTGGTAGAGATAGTAGATGTCGGACGCCGCGCTGTTCAGCCCGCGCGCGCCGGTCGGCGGCACGATATGGGCGGCGTCGCCGGCGAGGAACAGGCGGCCATAGCTCATCGGTTCGGCGACGAAACTGCGCAGCGGCGCGATGCTCTTCTCGATCGACGGGCCCGTGATCAGGCGGCCCGCGACCTCGCCCGGCAGGCGACGCTTCAACTCGGCCCAGAACGCTTCGTCACTCCAGTCCTCCACCTTGTCGGTCAAGGGCACCTGGATGTAGTAGCGGCTGAGCACCTGCGAGCGCAGCGAACACAGCGCGAAGCCGCGCTCGTGCTTGGCATAGATCAGCTCCGGCGACACCGGCCTGGTGCGCGACAGCACGCCGAGCCAGCCGAACGGATAGACCTTCTCGTATTCGCGCAGCACGTCGTTCGGGATCGACCTGCGGCTGACGCCGTGGAAACCGTCGGCGCCGACAATGTAGTCGCAATCGACACGGATGATCTCGTCGTTCGACCGATACGTCACGTACGGCCGGTCCGAGGCCAGATCATGCGGCGTCACATCTTCCGCATTGTGCACGACCTTGCCGCCGAGGCGGTCACGCGCCTCGTAGAGATCGCGCGTCAGCTCGGTCTGGCCGTAGACCAGCACCGAATTGCCGCCGGAATGCTTGTGCAGGTCGATGTGGGAGAGCTCCCCGTCATGAGCGATCTCGAATCCGCCATGGATCTCGCCCTCGCGGTCCATCCGCTCGCCGCATTGCGCCTCACGCATCAGCTTGGCAAAGCCATGCTCGAGCACGCCGGCGCGGATGCGGGCGAGCACGTGATCGCGGCTGTATTTCTCCAGCACGATGGTGTCGATGCCCTTCAGGTGCAGGAGCTGGGACAGCAGCAGCCCGGATGGCCCACCGCCGATGATGCAGACCTGAACTTTCATTTTTGCGTCCTCCCGTCGGCACTTTTTTGCAGATCAGGCCGAGCAAACCGATGGAGGCTTTCGCCTTTGTCTTGTACAATTCGAACATGAGAGCCGCAGCCCCCGCCCCGGCGATCCGGGTCTACAATCTGTTCGGCGAGTCCGGCGACCTGCCCGACGTCGTGCATTGCGAGACGATTGCGTCGCGCTCGGTGCTGCACGACTGGACGCTGGCCGTGCACCGGCATGCCCGGCTGCATCAGGTGCTGCTGATCGAGCGCGGCGGCGGCGAGGCGACGCTCGACGGACGCGTGGTGCCGCTCAAGCCGATGCAGATCGTCAACGTACCGGTCGGGCACGTCCACGGCTTCCGTTTCGTGCCCGACACGCAAGGCTGGGTGCTGACCATCGCCGCCGAGATGCTGGACGAAGCGCTGCTCGCCGCCGAAGGGCTGCGCGGCGCCCTGTCGCGATCGGCCGTGGCGCGCGGCACGCCGCAGATCCGCGCGACCATGAAGCAGATTTTTGCCGAGCACGCCGCGCGCGATTTCGGCCGCGCCCATGTGCTGCGCGCGCTGTCCGGGGCAATGATCGGGCTGGTCGCCCGCGCGCTGACCAGCGAGAGCGGCGGCAGCGGCACGGCGGAGAGCGGGCTCTTTCGCCGCTTCGAGGCGCTGCTGGAGCAGCATCATTTGGAACGCTGGAGCGTTGCGGATTACGCAGGCGCGCTCTCGATCACGCCGACCCATCTCAACCGGGTGACGCGGGCGGCGACCGGCGACACCGCCTCGCATTTGATCCTCAATCGGCTGATCCGCGAGGCAAGGCGCAACCTCGTCTATACCAATCTGCCGATCTCGACGATCGCCTACGCCCTGGGCTTCGAGGACCCCGCCTATTTCAGCCGCGTCTACACCGCCGCCACCGGCCTGTCGCCGCGCGCCTTTCGTGCACAGCTCATGCGCTACGAGCCGAATCGGCTCCGGTAGTCCTGCGGTGTCGCGGCCAGCACGCGCAGGAAGCTGCGGCGCATGGTCTCCTCCGACCCGAACCCGCAGCGCCGCGACACGCTCTTCACAGGCAGGCGAGTCTCCGACAGCATGCGCCGCGCGGCTTCCACCCTCAATCGCTCGACGGCGCGCGCCGGCGTCTGCCCGGTCGCTCTCGCATAGTGCCGGCTGAAGCTCCGCTCGCTCATGCCGGCCTGCCTCGCCATTCTCGACAGCGACAGCTCGCCCGAGAGGTGCCGGCCAATCCAGTCGTGCAGCGCACCGAATTCATCCTCGGCCGATTGCAGCGACAGCGCCTCACTGAATTGCGCTTGTCCGCCAGGACGCTTGAGGAAGACGACCAGATAGCGCGCCACTGCCAATGCCGTGGCCCGGCCCAGATCCTCTTCCACCAGAGCCAGTGCGAGATCGATGCCGGAGGTCACGCCGGCGGACGTCCAGACGGCGCCGTCGCGCACGAAGATCGGATCGGCCTCGACGCGCACCGCGGGAAAACGCCGCGCAAGCTCGGAGCAATACGACCAATGTGTTACCGCGCGCCGCCCGTCGAGCGTGCCCGAGGCGCCGAGCAGGAACGCGCCGGTGCAGACCGAGGCGACACGGCGCGCCTTCTTCACGCGCCGCCTTAGCCAGGCCAGCAGCACCGGATCGGCGACGGCGAGATCGACGCCCGGGCCACCCGCGACCACGAGCGTATCCAGCGCGCTCGTGCTGCGCGGAAGCGGCTCGGTTGCGATCTCCAGTCCCGACGAGGCCTGAACGCGCGAGCGGTCATTCGCAACCACGCGCAAGGCGTAGGGCGCGGTTCCGCCGGCCTGCACGATCTGCTCGTTGGCGGTCGCGAACACCTGAAGCGGTCCCGTCACGTCGAGCAGCTGCACGGCCGGATACGCCAGCATTTCGATGACGCGAACCGCGTCGGTCCGCGCGGAGGGAGGAGACGCGGGCAAAACGCGATCTGGCGGGAAACGAGGGGACTTTGGCATTATCGCCATAGCGTGCCGCGTTAGCCTGTCCCTGTCCAGACCCAATTGAGAGCCAACCCATGATCCCGCTTGAGACGCACCTGCAAATCGGATCGTTGCTGTTCGACGGCCTCGACCAGATCGACCTGACCGGCCCGTTCGAGGTGCTGTCGCGCATTCCGAACGCGACCTATCGTGTTTATGCCATGACGACCGACCCGGTACGTGACGTCAAAGGCCTGCGGTTGACGCCGGATGCGACGCTGGCCGATGCTCCCCAGCTCGACGTGCTGCATGTGCCCGGCGGCTTCGGCCAGGAAGCCATGATGGAGAACCAGGACGTTCTGGCCTGGATCGCGCGGCAGGCCGGCGGCGCGCGCAACGTATTCTCGGTCTGCACCGGTGCCCTGCTGCTCGGCGCAGCGGGACTGCTCAGGGGACGACGAGCGACCACGCATTGGGCCTCGTTCCACCTGCTGCCGCTGTTCGGCGCCGTCGCCGTCAATGACCGGGTCGTGGTCGACGGCAACTGGATCTTCGCGGCCGGTGTCACCGCCGGCATCGACGGAGCCCTGCGGCTCGCGGCCGAGCTGCGCGGGGACGACGCCGCGCGCGCGATCCAGCTCTACATGCAGTACGCGCCGGAACCGCCGTTCGACAGCGGCACACCGGAGCGCGCCCCCGGCGCGATCCTGGACCAGGCCAGACGTGCAGTCGCCGACATCACCGCGCAACGGGAAGCGACCGCGCGGCGCGTAGCCGCTCGGCTCGGCATCGCCTCGGTCGATGCCTGACGGAGGAGATCGATGAGCACGACGACTTTCACCAAGACCGCACCGCCGCAATGGCTCCTCGCGATGTGGAGGGAGATCGACGACAAGACATTCGGCAAGGGCTTTGATTGTTTCACCGAGGACGCGATCTGCAATCTTGGCGTCGCCGACTGGCACGGCCGTGAGACCATCCGCAACAATCTGCGACAGTTCATCGACCGCGGCTTCACCGCATTGCACGACGTCATCGAGTATTGGGACAGCCCGCGGCTCAAGATCTTTCGCGGCGAGGTCTCGATGCGTTTCGACGACCCCAACATTGCGCCGGTGCGGCCGACGATGGTCCACTTCTTCTACATGGACGAAAGGGACCCGACCAAGGTGAAGCACTGGATCGGCGCCGTGGGCCCGACCGGTTTCTAGCCTTCTCCGCCCGATGATGCCGGAACCGGCGAACCTCTCCCATCAGGCAGACCCGCTCATCTTCAGATGGAGCCGGCCTTGCCTGACTGAAGGTCACACGTCGAAGAACACCGTCTCGTCCGGACCCTGCAGATTGATCGTGAAGGAATACACGACCTTGCCGGCGCGCTCGCCGCGCGTGGCGATCAGCGTCTTGCGGCGGGACGGCTGCTCGATCAGGTTCAGCACGGGATCGGCCGCGTTGGCCGTCTCCTCGTCCGAGAAATAAAGCCGCGTGTTCAATCCGATGTTGATGCCGCGCGCGACGATCCAGACATTGACATGCGGCGCGCATGTGCGCCCCGTCTTGTCGGTGATCGCACCCGGCTTGATGGTCTCGAACGTCACGAGGCCGCTGTCGAAATCCGAGCCCGCCCGACCCCAGCCGCGAAACTCCTGATCCAGCCCGCCGGCCGAGCGATCGGCCGGATGGTTGTAGCGGCCACTCGCATTGGCCTGCCAGATTTCCAGCAGCACGTCGCGCAGCGGCGTTCCGGTGCCGTCGAGTACCTTGCCTTCCAGCGTGATGCGCTCGCCTTGCGTGTTCGGCGTCACCAGCATGTTGGAAAAGTTCTTCTCGAAAATGTCGAAGCCGGCCATGGCCGGGATCAGGCCGATATGGACGTAGGGGCCGGCGGTCTGGGAGGCGGTTTCCTTGAGATAGTTGAGCGGCTGCGGCATGATTTAGTTTCCTGAGCTCAGTTCCCTTCCGGGCGGTTCTCGAAATAGGTGGAGCGCTGGCCGCGCAGGACGATGTCGAAGCGATAGGCGAGCGAGTCGAACGGAGTCGAGGCGTTGAGGTCGAGCGGCGCGACGAGACGGTCGAGCGCCGCCTTGTCCGGGATCGTCGTCAGGATCGGACAGATCGGGATCAGCGGATCACCCTCGAAATACATCTGCGTGATCAGGCGCTGCGCAAAGCCGGAGCCGAACACCGAGAAGTGGATGTGGGCGGGACGCCAGCTGTTGACGAAATTGCGCCAAGGATAGGGGCCCGGCTTCACAGTACGGAAATAGTAATAGCCGGCGTCGTCCGTCAGCGCGCGGCCGCAGCCGCCGAAATTCGGATCGATCGGGGCGAGATAAGTGTCCTTCTTGTGCCGGTAGCGGCCTCCAGCATTGGCCTGCCAGAACTCGACCAGCGTGTTCGGCACGCCGCGGCCGGTCTCGTCCAGAACGCGGCCATGGACGATGATGCGCTCGCCGACGGGATCGCCGTCCTTGGCGTAGTTGCGGATCAGATCGTTGTCGAGCGGTCCGAGATCGTTGTGACCGAACACCGGTCCCGTGATCTCCGAGATCGAGCTCTCGATCGAGAGCAGTGCCTGGCGCGGCGAGCGCAGCACCGAGGATTTGTAGCCGGGCGCATAGGCCGGCGGATGGATGGTGCGGTCGCGCTGGAAGAGGCCGCCGTCGCCCGGCGTGAACGGCTCGGGGCGGTTGAGGCGGGGATCCCTTAGGGCTGGCGCCTGGGCATTCATCGGCGTTGTCTCTCCCTGTGGCGCCCCGGGACCGGGTGCGCGGCTTATCGGAAGATCATGAGCCGGCCTATTCCACAGATAAATAGATCGATTATAATATATTTCATGAAAGAAATCGATCATTTGGCGCTCGACGGCCACGCCCTCGAACTGTTCCTGGCCGTGCTGGAGGAAGGCTCGGTGACGGCCGCGGCGGTGCGGCTCGGCCTGACGCAATCGGCGGTTAGCCACGGCCTCAACAAGCTGCGGCGCATCGCCGGCGATCCGCTGTTCGCCAAATCCGGCCGCGGCATCGTCGCCACCGCGCATGCGCAGGCATTGGCCGCCAAGGCACGCGCGCTGATCGACGAGATGCGGAGCTTTGCCGGCGGTGTCACCTTCGAGCCTGCGCGCGCGCAACTTTCGCTGACGATCGCCGCCAATGACTTCCAGCGCGATCTGCTGCTGCCGCGCTTCTTCAATCATATCGCCGGGCACGTGAAGAGCCTGAACCTGCGCGTGATCCCCTCGCAGTCACCCTCGCCTGCGATGCTGCGCGAGAACCGTTGCGACCTCCTGATCACGCCGCTGCCGCCGTCCGGTGTCGACATCGTGCAGAAGCGGCTGCTGAGCGATCATTACGTCTGCTATTTCGATCCCAAAGCTCGCGCAGCACCAGCCGGCCGTGCCGCCTATCTCGCGGCTCGGCACATCACCGTCGTCTATACCGACAATGAGCGGCTCGATTTCGACCGGAGGCTCGCGGCGAACGGCCTTCATCGCGACATCGCGATCTCGGTGCCGAGTTTCTCCGGTGTGCCGTCGTTCCTGCGCGGCTCGCAGATGCTGGCAAGCATGCCCAGCCTGCTTGCCTCGGGCGTGATGCGCGGTTTTGCGCAAGGGCCGATACCGCTGGCCTCGCGCACCCGCACGCTGGCGGAACTGCCGATGTTCATGGTCTGGCATCAGCGCTATCAGAAGGACCCGGCCCATCGCTGGATCAGGAACCAGCTCGAGATCGTCGCGACGACGGCAGCGGGCGGCTGAGCATCGACTGCGTCCGATTGGCCACACCAGCGTCCCGAAATGCCTCACTGAGCACAGCGACCGGCCGAATTCAATCGAACGGTTGAAGCGAGGTCCGCGATTCCACGCCACGGTCCCGCCACTGGTGCGGCGAGGTGAATGCAATGAAAAAGACTTTGGCGGTCGTGTTGGGCGCAGCTGCGGCATTGACGGCGGCAAGCGCCTCTGGCGGAGAGCTCGAAGAGGTCAATGCCCGTCTCGAATTGCTGGAGCGGCAGAATGCGGCGATCCGCAAGGAAAACGCCGCCTTGCGCGAGAATCAGCGCCTGATCGAAGCGAACGCGCGGCTGAAATTGCAAAGCAGGCGCGCAGCGGTCGACGGAGCCAGGACCTCGACCCGATCGCACCAGGAAAACAGCGCATTCCTCGCCGTGTCGGCGGTTTCGCGGCAAAACGGGAATCCTTTGCAGTCCTATGCAGCCGACTTCCCGGTCAAGGCCTTGCCGCCGACGGGACCGGCCCTGTTCAGGGCCTGGGTCGAGGGCGGCGCTATCTTCAGTGGCGGCGATCCGATCTCCAGCTTTTACGGTCGCCCCGGTCAGTTCGACCTGACACCCAAGGTCGGCTGGGAATCGGCCGTCGGCTTCGACTATCGTTTCGCAGGTTCTCCCTGGCACGTCAGCGGCCAGTTCCGCTACGGCGAGGGAGGCAAAGCAACCGGCATCGACTCGACATCGCTAACGGGCGCCTTCGGGGGCGGCAGCGCGACAAGCACGGAGACCTGGGCGGCTGCTTACAAGGAGACACACTGGCTCGCCGATCTCGCGGTCGGACACGAGATTGCCGGCAGCGGGCCAAGTGCGCTTCAGCTCAAGGGTGGTGTCCGCGTTGCCGAATTCGTGACCCGGAGTTCGAACTCGGACGTTCAGGTCTTCTCGGCCTCCGGCGTCGCGCCGATCGTCGTCCCCGGATTTCCGGCGGCCACGGCCTTCTCCTCCACTTTCTCGACAGCGAACGAGACGCGCGCCAGCTTCCTGGGCGCCGGTCCTCTCATTGGCATCGAAGGATCAGTCCCTTTTGCCGGCAAATGGTCATTCGACTATGCTGGCGACGCCGCCATTCTGTTTGGCCGGCAGCTATCGACAGGCAGCTCGAGGACCACGGCTACGATCACGCCATCCTATCTCGCAGCTCTCTTCCCAACTCTTGACACTCTCAACACGGACAGCAGCCGGCAGTATGCCGGCGTGCTGAGCGCCGACATCCAGGTCGGCCTGTCCTATTGGCTGACGCAGAACCTGAAGCTCGGCGCCAGCTACCGGCTCGATGCGCTCATCAACGTGTTCAACGAGACCGGCACGTCCAACGCCGGCTTTACGCCCGACCGCTATACGCACGGCCCGCGCGTCACGCTCACCGGGCAGTTCGACGCGATGTAGAGGCCACCAGGGATCGCGACGCCTCACCCACACGCAGAGTAGTCACCAACGAAAGCCTCGACACGTCCGCCGCGGAATGCCTTGATTTGCAAGACCATTGGAACGCCAGACCGCGCGTTCGGAGAAGTCTTGTGAAGCCAAGCGTTTGCCTTCTGACCGCCTACGACTCAGTCCAGCAGCCGCTTGCAACTTTCACCGTTCCGCGCATGCAAAGCTTCGCCGAAGCGCATGGATATGAACACAGGTTCACGCACGGCGATCACTGGAAACGCCCCCGCGGATGGTTGAAGATCGAAGTGATCCGCGCTGCGCTCGAAGACGATTTCGACTTCGTGCTGTGGATGGACGTCGATGCCGTCATGCTTCGCAACGACGTCGATATCAGGACGGCCATGGTGGACGGCGCTCACCTGCACATGGCCTGGCATGGTCCAGAGACATCCGAGATCATGGCCGCCGATTTCGTCCCGCATTTCAACTCGGGCGTCATGCTGGTCCGTGTGAACGACTGGTCGCGCGCGTTCTTCAAGCAGATCTGGGAGACCGGCCAGTTGCGGCATCCCTGGTTCGACCAGGCGACCATTCTCCACGTGCTCGGCTATGATGGCTGCCTGGGACTCGGACCGGATCGTCCGGATGAGCCGAACCGATCGCGCCTCGCGCGTCTCGACACGGCCTGGAATTCAATTCCCGGCCTTGCGACGGCTCCGGACCCGATCGTCCACCACTACGCCGGGATCAGCAATCCAGCGACGCGCCTCAAGATGATCGAGGTCGATGCGATGACTGCGCCGCTCCGCGAGCAGATGAGCCCGCAGCTGCGCCAAGCGTTTGCCCGCCAGTTCAGCCTGTGGCGCGAGGACGCCGCCATGCGCGACTGGGTCACAGGAGAACGGGATTCCGCGCTGGCTGAACTCCAGGCGCTCGCGGCCGAACGGCAAGGATATTTGGCCGAACGGCACGGATATCTCGCCGAGCGCGCCGGATATCTAGCTGAGCGGGACAGATATCTGGCCGAGCGGGACGACGCACGAGCACAACTGGCGGCGGTCCGGAGCTCGACGTCCTGGCGGCTGACCGCGCCCTTGCGCTGGAGCAAACGCCTCTTTCAGAGCCGCTGACAGGGCCGCGCACAGTGCCTGCCCGGTGGCAGCCGGTGCCCGGCCCCTTGCCAAACCCACTGGTTGCGCGCGGGCGACCACGCTAGAATTCGGCCATGACAGTGACTGACATTGCGAGCCGGACCTACAATCACAGCTGGCGGCTGGATCCCATCATCCGCAGCCTGCTGGATACCGACTTCTACAAGCTATTGATGTTACAAATGATTCGGGAGGACTATCCTGGTCACCAGGTAACCTTCTCGGTCATCAACCGCTCGCGCCATGTGCGGCTCGCAGAGATCATCGACGAGGGCGAGCTGCGCGCCCAGCTCGACCATGCCCGCACCATCCGCTTCAGCAAGAAAGAGCTGATCTGGCTGGCCGGCAACACCTTCTACGGCAAGACTCATATGTTCTCGGCGGACTTCATCCGCTGGCTAGCCGAATTCCGCCTGCCCGAATACGAGCTGCGCAAGGTCGAGGGCCAGTATGAGCTGCACTTCCACGGGCCGTGGACGCACACCACGATGTGGGAGATTCCCGCGCTCGCGATCCTCAACGAGCTGCGCTCGCGCGCGGCGATGAAGGGCCGCGGCCGCTTCGAGCTCGACGTGCTCTATGCCCGCGCCAAGGCCAAGCTGTGGACCAAGGTCGAGCGGCTGCGCAAGCTGGAGAATTTGCGGCTGTCCGATTTCGGCACCCGCCGCCGCCATGGCTTCCTGTGGCAGCGCTGGTGCGTCGAAGCCGTGAAGGAAGGCCTGGGCTCCTCCTTCATCGGCACCTCCAACGTGCTGCTCGCGATGGACAACGACCTCGAAGCCATCGGTACCAATGCGCATGAGCTGCCGATGGTCGCAGCCGCGCTCGCCAAAGACGACGAGGAATTGCGCTGGGCTCCCTATCGCATTCTCGACCAGTGGCGCCAGACCTATGGCGGCAACCTCCTGATCGCGCTGCCCGACGCCTTCGGCACCAAGGCTTTCCTGCGCGATGCGCCGGAATGGGTCGCCGACTGGACCGGCTTCCGCCCGGACAGCGCGCCGCCGATCCAGGCCGGCGAGGAGATCATCGCCTGGTGGGAGAAGAAGGGCCGCAATCCGAGGGACAAGCTGCTGGTGTTCTCCGACGCGATGGACGTCGCCTCGATCGAGGAGACCTATCACCACTTCTCAGGGCGCGTGCGGCTTTCCTTCGGCTGGGGCACCAACCTCACCAACGACTTCGTCGGCTGCACGCCGGACGGCTCGGTCAACCTCGATCCGATCTCGCTGGTCTGCAAGGTGTCGTCGGCCGACGGCCATCCTGCCGTCAAGCTCTCCGACAATCCGGAGAAGGCGACCGGCCTTCCCTCGGAGATCGAGCGTTACCTGCGCGTGTTCGGCGACGCCGGCCGCGTACGCAAGCCGGTGCTGGTCTAGAGCTCGACCGGATTACAGTCACGCCGTCATTGCGAGCCAACGGGGCCGCGCTTCGCGCGGCCCCGTTGGCTCGCAATGACGGGGGCAATTCCGGTTATCAGGCATTTGCGACAATCTGCGCGGATCCATTTCACAACGCCTTCACCTTGCAACGCAGTTCGGCACGTCTTTCAGGTCGGATTAAGCAACCTTGTCCTCTACTTTGCGTTGCAGGTGCAACGCTCCGCTGGGGTCGTTGATCGATTTGGGGAACGCAGGGTGTTTCGCAGAACAGCGTCATCGATGAAGGGGCACAGCTTCCTTCACGTCGTCAAGCTCGTCTCGCCGTTCGTGATGGTCGTCGTGCTCCAGGCCGCAATCGCGGGATTCAGCCTCGAAGTGATGTCATCGGTCCGCGCCTATGTCGCGGGCGAGGCGCTCTGGTCGCGCTCGCAGAAGAACGCGGTCTATTTCCTCAATCTCTATCTGCATTCGGGCGACAAGAACCAGTTCGCGCGGTACCAGGCCTCGCTCGCCGTTCCCATCGGCGACGAGTACGCGCGGTGGGCGCTCGAGCGCGATCCCATCGGCGTCGAGGACGCCCGCACAGGACTCCTGCAAGGCGGCAACCATCCCGACGACGTTCCGGGGTTGATCTGGCTGTTTCGCTATTTCAATCGCGTCAGCTTCCTCCAGGACGCGATCCGGGAGTGGGCGGCCACCGATCCGATGCTGCTGGAGCTGAGCATCTTCGGCGAGGTGATCCGGTCCGAGCTGGAGAAGGGCCCCAGTCAGGATGCTGCACGCCTGCAATTCCTGTCGTCGCGGCTCTCCGAGCTCAACGCCGAGTTCACGGTGCATGCCAACCGCTTCTCCACGGTCCTCGGCGAGGGCTCCCGCGCCATCAAGCTGACGCTGACCTGCATCAACATCGCCACCGCCGCAACGCTGATCCTGCTCCTGATCTGGCACACCCGGCGATTGGTGCTGCAAAGACAGGCGTTCGAAGCTGCCTTGCATGACGAGAAGGAGCGTCTCGCCTGGCAGGCATCGCACGACTGGCTGACCGGCCTTGCCAACCGCCGCGCCTTCGAGGCGCGGCTGCAAAGCGAGCTGGACAATATCGCGGCGGGCTCGCTTGCCCTGATCCTGCTCGACCTCGACCAGTTCAAGACCGTCAACGACAGCTGCGGCCATCTCGCCGGCGACCGCCTGCTCTGCCAGATTTCCAGCCTGCTGCAGCAGGACCGGCGAGCGCGCGATCTGGTGGCCCGGCTCGGCGGCGACGAGTTCGGCCTGATCCTGCCGGAGTGCTCGCCGGCGCACGCCGTCGATATCGCCGAGCGGCTGCGACGATCGCTGGAGCTGTTCAGCTTTGCCTGGGACGATCGCGTCTTCGCGGTCACCGCCAGCATCGGCGTCACCTGCATCGCCGACCGCAACACCACGCTCGAGGATGCGATGCGGCGCGCGGACGCTGCCTGCTATCGCGCCAAGGACAAGGGTCGCAACCGGGTTCAGGTCGACAGTGTGCCGCCGGACGTCGTGCTCGTTGCAAGACCGCGCGAAGCCGCGCGCGCATGACGCTGCCTGTCACTGCAGCGGCAGAATTCCAAGACCGGCGAGATGCGCATCGAGGAATTGTTCTACCTGCTGGCGCAGCATCTGCGGCGGCACCGCGACCATGCGCTCCTCGAGGCCGAGCGAGATGATGCCGTGCACCGCCGAAAACAGCGTGCGCGACAACAGCGCGATCTTCACGTCATCCGCATCCGGCAGCAGCCGCACCAGCGGCGGGTGCATCAGCGCGAAGGCGCCCATCACCATCTGAAGGATGTCGTCGGGATAAGGACGGTCGTCCTCCATCCGGTGCTCGAACAGCGAGCGCAGCAGATTGGCGTGCTCGGCAAAGAAGTCGAGATAGGTCGCGGCCAGCCCGTAGAGCTGGCGGACGGGATCCTCGCCCGGAACGCTCTCAAGCCGCACCGTCAGGGCGCGAACGGTCTCCCGGTTGACGGTCAGGATCACCCCGTCGAAATCGCCGAACTCATTATAGACGCTGCCGACGGAGCAGCCGACGGCCTCCGCGACGTCCCGAACCTTCAATGATCTCAAGCCCTTGGAGGCGATAATGCCGCGGGCGACCTCGAGGATCTGGAGCCGCCTCCGAAATTTTTTCTGGTCTCGCAGTGATTCTTCTTGAACATTGTTCATTTCATAACTACTCATGTGAACATTGTTCAAATTTAGCCCGGAGACCTCCAAAATGCAAACCCTCGCTGTTGATATCGCCACCACCTTCGTCGACGACGCCACCGCGCTGGTGAGCGGCCTTGGCCGCACCCTGCTGAGGTTCGCCATGGCCCCGGTCGACCGCATCGCCAATGCCTGCGACATTGCCGGCGTGCTCAGTGAGCGCCGCGCGACCTTCCGGATGTGGCGGGCGAACCGCAGCCGCGCCCGACGCGCAGGCCGCCGCTTCAGCCTGCTCGGCCGCCTCTCGCCGTTTCGCCACCTCGCCCATCTCACCTGAGGCAAGTCACTTGAGGCAAGTCACTTGAGGCATACGCAGCCGGCGCGGTCCTGTCGGCTCGAATGCACCATCCGGTTGCAAGGAAGGGCTTACCATGTCCCGACATTGGCAGCCGATCCGGAAATCCTTGGCGATGCGGTTCAGCTTTTCCTCATCGCCCCACGCGATATCCCTGATGGCCGCGACGTTTCCGCCCGAACTTCGGTCGCGACCGGAAATTTGCGAACCTAACCAGACCACTTGGAGACCAATGGGATCAGAGGGACCGAGGGGACAGAGCAGACGGCGAGCGTCGTCATCCTGCAATCGTTGATCCCGCATCCTTCCGGTCGTGACGTTTCACCGACTGTGTAACTACCTCATTCTGCCTTTCAAAACAGGACTGGTCATGATCAGGGAATTGATGTCGTCACGCCGCTTCGCGCCGCTGTTTGGGGCGCAGTTCTTTTCGGCGCTCAATGA
Source organism: Bradyrhizobium sp. BR 10289 (assembly GCF_019455385.1). GTDB lineage: Bacteria > Pseudomonadota > Alphaproteobacteria > Rhizobiales > Xanthobacteraceae > Bradyrhizobium. The sequence goes on along the minus strand of NZ_JACOFR010000010.1, from coordinate 157,653 downwards.
CAATTTGCTCAAGAACGCACTCGTCATCATCCTGCTTTACAGCGCCGCAACCGGCCACGGCGATGCGCTGGTGACGGTGGCGGGCGCCGTCTTCATCTTCCCCTATTTCATCCTGTCCGGGCTCGGCGGCCAGCTCGCCGACAAATATGTCAAATCCGTCGTCGCACGGCGATTGAAGTTCGCCGAGATTTTTGCCGCGGCCTTTGCCGCCGCCGGCTTCTTCATGCATTCGGTGCCGCTGCTGTTCATGGCGCTCGCGCTGTTCGGCATCGTCGCCGCCCTGTTCGGCCCGGTGAAATATGCGATGCTGCCGGATCAGCTCGAGCTCGGCGAGCTCGCCACCGGCAACGCGCTGGTCGAAGGCGCGACCTTCATGGCCATCCTGCTCGGCACCGTCGCCGGCGGCCAGTTCGTGGCCAGCTCGGCGCACATGGGCTGGGTCGCATCGGCCGTGGTCGTGCTCGCGCTCCTGTCCTGGGCCTTTGCCTCCCGCATTCCGCAGACGACGCCGTCCGCGCCTGATCTGCCCATCGATGCCAATCCCTGGACCTCGACGGTGAACCTGCTCAAGACCCTCCACGCCGATCACCGGCTGTGGGACGGCACCGTGATCGTGTCCTGGTTCTGGCTGGTCGGCGCCATCGTGCTGTCGCTGCTGCCGGCGCTGGTCAAGGACGTCGTCGGTGGCTCCGAGGGCGTGGTGACACTGTGCCTTGCGATCTTCGCGATCGGCATCGCCATCGGCTCTCTGTTCGCAGCCAGCCTCAGCCACGTTCGCCCGAACCTCGCGCTGGTACCGATCGGCGCCATCATCATGGGTTGTTCCGGCCTCGACCTCGCCTGGGCCATCGCTGTCACCAGCAAGGGCCAGGACATCACGGCAGCCGGCTTTGCGACCTCGTTCGCCGGCCTGCGCATGCTGGCCGACTTCGTCGCCTTCGCATTCGGCGGCGGCCTGTTCGTCGTTCCCTCCTTCGCCGCCGTCCAGGCCTGGTCGGCGCCGAACGAGCGCGCCCGCATCATCGCCGCCGGCAACGTGCTGCAGGCCGCCTTCATGGTGGTCGGCTCGCTGTTCGTCGCGCTGCTCCAGGCTGGCGGATTGCATGTCGGCTGGATCTTCTTCGGCCTTGGCGTCGCCAGCTTCGGCGCGGTGTGGTTCGTCCTGACTAAATGGGGCAAGGAAGGCGTGCGCGATTTCGGCGGCCTGTTGTTCCGCGCGCTGTTCCGCACTGAGGTTCGCGGCCTCGAGAACCTGCCTCCAGCAGGCACGCGCATGCTGATCGCGCCCAATCATGTCAGCCTGATCGATGGCCCGCTGCTGCACGCCGTGCTGCCGATCGACGCGAGCTTCGCGGTCGACACCGGCATCTCCAAGGCTTGGTGGGCCAAACCGTTCCTGCGCGTGGTCAAGCACTACACCATGGACCCGACCAAGCCGCTGGCCGCGCGTGACCTGATCAAGCTGGTCGCTGCCGGCGAGCCGGTGGTGATTTTTCCCGAGGGGCGCATCACCGTTTCGGGCTCGCTGATGAAGGTCTATGACGGCACCGCGATGATCGCGGACAAGGCCGACGCCGTCGTCGTGCCCGTTCGCATCGAAGGTGCGCAGCGCTCGCATCTCAGCTATCTCAACTCCAGCCAGATCAAGCGCTCGTGGTTCCCCAGAGTGACGGTCACGATCCTGCCGCCGGTCAAGCTGCCCGTCGATCCGGCGCTGAAGGGCAAGGCGCGCCGCAACGCTGCGGGCGCTGCGCTCCAGGACGTGATGATCGACGCGCTGGTCAAGAACGCCATGCTCGATCACTCCCTGTTCGAGGCCCTCGGACACGCCTATCGCGATCGCGACACCGGCAAGGTCATCATCGAAGACGCGCTCGGCACCAAGCTGACCTATCGCAAGCTGATCCTCGGCGCGCAGGTCCTGAGCCGCAAGCTCGAGACCGGCACCGCAATCGGCGAGAATGTCGGCGTGCTGCTGCCGAATTCCGCAGGCGTCGCCGTCGTCTTCATGGGGCTGCAAAGCATCGGCCGGGTCCCGGCCATGCTCAACTTCTCGGCCGGCCCGGTCAACGTCCTCGCCGCCATGAAGGCCGCGCAGGTCAAGACCGTGCTGACCTCGAAGGCCTTCATCGAGAAGGGCAAGCTCGACAAGCTGATGGCCGCCATCTCCGCGGAGGCGCGTGTCGTCTATCTTGAGGACGTCCGTGCTTCGATCGGCACCGCCGACAAGATCAAGGGCTTGCTCGACGGCACCGCACCGCGCGTCGCCCGCCAGGCCAACGATCCTGCCGTCGTGCTGTTCACCTCAGGCTCGGAAGGCACGCCCAAGGGCGTCGTATTGTCCCACCGCAACATCCTTGCCAATGCGGCGCAGGCGCTGGCGCGGGTCGATGCCAATGCCAACGACAAGGTCTTCAACGTGCTGCCGGTGTTCCACTCGTTTGGCCTGACCGGCGGAATGATGATGCCGATGCTCGCGGGCATTCCGATCTACATGTATCCCTCGCCGCTGCATTACCGCATCGTGCCCGAGCTGATCTACCAGACCGGCGCCACGATCCTGTTCGGCACCGACACCTTCCTCACCGGCTATGCACGTTCCGCGCATGCCTACGACTTCCGCACGCTGCGCCTCGTGATCGCCGGCGCCGAGGCGGTCAAGGACCGCACGCGGCAAGTGTTCATGGAGCGCTACGGCATCCGCATCCTCGAAGGCTATGGCGTCACCGAGACGGCGCCCGTGCTGGCGATGAACACGCCGATGGCCAACCGCCCCGGCACCGTCGGCCGCCTCTCGCCGCTGATGGAAAGCCGCCTCGATCCGGTCCCCGGCATCGAGGAAGGCGGCCGCCTGTCGGTGCGCGGACCGAACGTAATGCTGGGTTACCTCAGGGCCGAAAATCCCGGCGTGCTCGAAAAGCTTCCCGAGGGCTGGCACGACACCGGCGACATCGTCGCAATCGACGCAGCCGGATTCATCACCATCAAGGGCCGCGCCAAGCGCTTTGCCAAGATCGCGGGCGAAATGGTCTCGCTGTCGGCGGTCGAAGCTATCGCGACGACGCTGTGGCCGCAGGCCGGCTCGGTCGCGGTGTCGATCCCCGACCAGCGCAAGGGCGAGCGCATCGTGCTGCTGACGACGGAAAAGAATGCCGAGCGCGGCGCGATACAGGCCCAGGCCAAGGCGATCGGCGCGTCCGAGCTGACGGTGCCCGCGACCATTATGGTGGTCGACAAGGTGCCGCTGCTCGGCACCGGCAAGACCGACTACGTCACGGCGACGGCGATGGCGCGCGAGCAGGCGTCCGCGCCGGAGCGCGAGGTGGCGTGAGGCCAGGTCCATGCCTGTCGCACCGGCGGATGCGCGGTGCGACGGCGTGGTGCTGCTCCATGGCATCGGCGTCGGTTCCTGGACGCTGAAGAAGCTGGAGCGAACGTTGCAGCGTCGCGGCTACGCCACGCTCAATCTCGACTATGCCAGCCGCAAGAAGCCGCTCGAGGCGCTCGCGGAGGACATCCACGCGCCGATCGCCGCATTTGCGGAGCAGTGCGACGGAAGGACCCACTTCGTCGCACATTCGATGGGCGGGCTGCTCACGCGGGTCTATCTTTCAAGACATCGGCCATCGCGCCTTGGCCGCGTCGTGATGCTGGGAACGCCCAATGGCGGCAGCGAGGTCGCCGATCTCCTAAAGGACCTTTCCGTCTACCGTGCTGTGTTCGGCCCGGCGGGCCTGCAGCTCACGACCGCCCCGGCCCCCGTGCTCGCCGCCCTGCCGCCACCCGATTACGAAGTTGGGATCATCGCAGGATGCCGCACCATCGCGCCGATCGCTTCGGCCTTTGTCCTGCCTCGCCCCAATGACGGCAAGGTTTCGGTCGCGAGCTCGAAGCTTGCCGATATGGCCGATCACGTCGTCGTCAAGACGTCCCACCCGGGACTGCTGCGCCACAGAGTCGCGATCGAGCAGACCATCGCGTTCCTGCACGACGGCCGCTTCCGGACAAGCTGAATCAAGAGCCGCCTTCGCTGCGCCGCTCCTGCGCGTAACGCACCAGCGCCGCGAAGCGATAGATGCCGTGCACGAACTTGCCGTAGGGCATGGTGATGAACAGCGCGAACACCGCGCCGAGATGCAGTGCCAGCAGTGGCCCCATCACGGCGGTCTCGCGCAGGGCCAGCAGCGCCATGCCGGTCAACCCGGTCAGGAACAGCATGGCGATGAAGCCGACATCCATGCCGTAGCGCTGCTCGTCGAGCAGCTCCGGCGCGCGGCGCGTCTTCGCGACGAGCAGCCCGATCGGACCAACGATGAGGCCGATGCCGCCGAGCGTTCCGAGCACCACCGGCAGGTCCCACCACGGATACGGCGCCTCGCGGCCCCAGACGTAGTGATAGAGCGTGGCAACCGACGTCGCAGCAAAGCACAGCAGAAAGCCGTAGAAGGTCAGGTGGTGATACAGCTTGCGCCGGTCGGTGGGCTTGTCGTCCTCGTTGTAGCAGCCGACGCCACCGCCATCGAGATAGCGCAGTTCGCCGGCATCGCGGACTGCCTGAAAGATCGAACCACCGTCGGCCCGGCCACCGATCGCCGGACCGATGTCGCGCCAGAAGGCGCGCACGCTCATGACCAGCGCCAGGACTGCGTAGAGGAACGCGGCGCTGAACAGCGCGGCCATCGCATTGTGCGGCATCAGCCTGTAGAAGGCGCCCGGCCCTGTGTGGACACCGAACAGCACGCTGCGGTCGTTGAGAGCGGCAAAGCCGAGGATGAAGGCCGCCATGCTGAGCGCGGCGATGATGCTGATGACGAGCCCGTTGCGCGCGAAGGCGCCGGACAGCGCCTGTGGCCAGGCATAGGCCGCATAGGACTCGGCGCGCGCGACCGCGAGCGTCTTCGGGACGTTGACGTTGAACTCGTGCGGCGGCGAGAACTGGCAGTCGACGTAACAGGCGCCGCAGGAATGGCAGAGGTTGGCGAGATAGTTGAGGTCGCCGTCGGAAAAAGCGCGCCGCATCTCCATCGCCGGAAACACGGCACACAGCCCCTCGCAGTAGCGACAGGAATTGCAGACCGTCATCAGACGGTCGGCTTCGTCCAGGATTTGGGTTCCGTGCATGGCCCTACTTCGTCAGGTTCTTTCCCTCGAGCCATTTCTGGATCAGGCCAGCGACCTCGAGGTTGTTCTTGTCCATCATCACCATGTGCGAATTGCCCTTGATGCCGGCCTGCGGGAGATCGACGATATCGACGCTGCCGCCAGCGGCCCTGACGGCATCCGCAAAGGCGACGCCGTTGGCGCGAATTTTTGGCCAGCGCGAATCGCGCTCGATATAGTCGCCATAGATGATCAGGGTCGGGATGTTCTTCAGCGCGTCCGCCTTGGCGATATCGCCGATCCCGGCCGGCTCGATCGCAATCAGCGCCTTCACCTTGTCGGGCCGGGCCTGCGCGACCTTGAAGCCAAAGGTGCCAGCCTGGCTGTGGAACAGGATCACCGAGGGGCCGACGCGATCGATCTCGGCGATATAGGCTGCGATGGTGGCATCATCAGTCGTGGTCCAGCGCGGCACGTTCTGCTTGACGAAATTCTCGTAGCCCTCGACGGGAAACTGGTTGCCCGGCAGCAGCTTTCGCTTGGCGGGATCCGGATCGTAGGAGTTCGGCCCATCGCCGATTCGGAAGCGCTCGAACGGATTGGCCGTGGTCAGGAAGACCGGCTCGCCCTTGAAGATGTCGGGATATTGCGCCCAGCCCGCGCGTCCGCGCTCGACCGCATCGGAGTTGTAGACCGCCCATCCCTTGCGCAGGAAATAGTTCAGCCAACCTTCTCGGCCGTCAGGCGTTGTCTCATAGGTGACGCCGGTCAACCCGCCGCCGTGCCACATCAGCAACGGATAGGCGCCCCGCTCAACGGCTGGCAGGAAATATTGCACATACATCTGCTCGACCTGATAGGTGCCGTTGGGATCGACCTTGGCCGGCACGCCACCGGGTGCGAACACCACTTCCCTCACCGGCTTGCCGGAGATCTCGACGAGACGCCCACCGACATGGAACGAGCCTATGTCGCGCAGGGTGATCGGCTCGGCGGCATGGGCGTGGCCGACCATCAGCAGCGCCGTGATCGAAGCGATGGCAATGCGCAACATGAGTCCTCCTGACGTCTTTTCTTGATTCTGGTTCTGGTTCCTAGTTCCTGGCGTGGCGTGCCGCTTCACGTCCCGCGATCCGCCCGAACACGCTGCCGATGGTCATGCCCATGCCGGCCGCATACCCCTTGCCAAGCACGTTGCCGGCCATGATCTCGCCCGCGGCGAACATGTTGGCCGACGGCTTGCCATCCGCCATCAGCATTCGCGCATCCGTGTTCACGCGTGTGCCGAGATAGGTGAAGGTGATGCCTGGGCGCACCGGATAGGCGAGATAGGGCGGCGTCTCGATCTTGCGCGCCCAATGCGTCTTGGGCGGCGTGATGCCCTCGGTCACGCAGTCATCCAGAATGGTATGATCGAAGGTGCCAGGCCGCACCGCAGCGTTGAAATCGGTGATGGTCTTTTCCAGCGCGGCCGGATCGAGTTCAAGCTTGGCGGCGAGCTCAGCCACGGTCTGCCCGGCGATCGGCGGGAACAGCGTCGGCATGAAGCTGGTGACGACGGTCGAGTCGAAGATGATGTAGGCGATCTGGTCGGGTTGCGCGGCGACCAGCCGGCCCCAAATCGCGTAGCGCTTCGGCCAGATGTCCTCGCCTTCGTCGTAGAAGCGCTGCGCGTGCTTGTTAACCACGATGCCGAACACGACGGAGTCATGGCGCGTGATAATGCCACCGTCGAATTTCGGCGCACGGGCATCGATCGCGACCGCGTGGCATTGCGTGGGGTCGCCGACCTCCTGCACGCCCTTGTCGAGCAGCATCTTCAGGATCGAGCCGCGATTATAGGGCGTGCCGCGGATCAGGAAATTGTCGGCGGCCTCGCCCCAATATTGCTTCAGCCATTCGATGTTGGCCTCGAAGCCGCCAGCCGCAGCCACCAGCGAGGTCGCGCGGATCTCGCTCTCGCCGTTGATGGGACGCTTGAGGCGCGCGGCGAGGAACATGCCGTCCGCGATCACGAGGTCGGTGACCTCCGCGTCGTATTCGACGTCAACGCCGAGCTGCTCCGCAGTGAGATACAGCGCGTTCAGCATCGCCCGGCCGCCGCCGAGGAAGAAGGAGTTGGTGCGGCCAAGGCTCAGCGTGCCACCGAGCGAAGGCTGCCAGCGCACGCCCTGCTGCACGATCCAGTTGAGGATGTCCTTGGACTCCCGGATCATGTGACGCGCGAGCACTTCGTCGGTCTGCCCGCCGGTGACGCGCAGCAGATCCTCCCAGAACTCGTCCTCGGTGTAGGGGCCGGTCAGGATTTCGGTCGCCGCGTCATGGGCGCAGCGCATGTTGCGGGTGTGGCGCGTATTGCCGCCGCGATAGAATTTCGGCGCGCCTTCGAGCACCAGGACGGAGGCACCGCCGCGCCGCGCCGAGATCGCCGCGCATAGCGCCGCGTTGCCGCCGCCGATCACCAGCACATCGTATTTGCTGCTCATGCCGTCCGCCCGATGCGACGAAGTTAGAGACATTCTGCCCGACGGCGGCCGCGGTCAATCCGGACAGCCATTGCGTACTTTTGTATACAGAGATATACAGAGGCTGTGCAAGCGGCATCTCTGCATGGGCAGGATGCGCAGCGCGCTTCGAGGGAACATGGCCAGGCGTCCGGCAAAGGCAGGCGGATCGATCGCGCGCGGCAGCGGCGTAGCGCTGGGCGAAGCCGTGTTCCGCTCGCTGTGCGAGGCTCTTCAGGCCGGCAGCTATCGCGCCGGCGACCGCCTGCGTGAGGAAGAGGTCGCGCAGCGTCTGAAGGTCAGCCGCACGCCGGTTCGCGAGGCGCTGGGCCGTCTGGCAGCCCGGGGCTTCGTCGAGCCCGCCGGCGGCCGCGGCCTGATCGTGCGCAATCTCGACATCTCGGAGGTGCTCGAGCTCTACGCCATGCGCGAGATCATGGAGGGCGCCGCTGCGCGGCTCGCGGCCGCACACGCCTCAACGCCGGAGGTCGACGCGCTCCGGGATATCGAGCAGGCCTTTGTCGAGGCGTCCGAGACCGATACCGCCGACATGGCGCGGCTCAACCGCGCCTTCCACGAGGCGATCTGCCGCGCTGCGCGCAATCGCTATCTCGACAACGCCTCGCGCGAATTGCAGGATTGGATCGCACTGCTCGGCCCGACCACCTTCACCGTCACAGGCCGCCCTTCGACCAGCCACGGCGAGCACAAGGCCATCATCGAGGCCATCGCCGCGCGCGACGGCGACAAGGCCGAGCAGCTCGCCCGCGCGCACATCCGGGAGGCGCTGCGCTGCCGGCTCAAGCTGCTGCAGAAGCAGTAGCGCCGACGCTCACGCCAGCACGTCGGCCACGACGGCCTTCACGACGTCCCGCACGTCGGTCGGCTTCATCCGCACCTGCAAGCCACGCTGGCCACCATTGAGATAGACGAGGTCATGTGCGAGCGCGTTCTGCTCGATCACGGTGCGGACCTGCTTGCGCTGCCCGAACGGGCTGATGCCGCCGACCTTGTAGCCGGTGACGCGTTCGGCCTCCGGGGGCTTCATCATCTGCGCCGACTTGCCGCGCACAGCCGCGGCGAGCTTCTTCATCGAGACTTCCTGATCGGACGGGACGATGGCGCAAACCGGCTTGCCATCCACCAGCGCCATCAGCGTCTTCAGCACGCGCGCGGGGTCCTCACCGAGCGCGGCGGCCGCTTGAAGGCCAATGCTTTCGGCATCGGGGTCGTAGTCGTAAGTATGAACCGTAAAGGCGACACCGGCGGCCGTGAGCGCACGGGTGGCGGGGGTGACTTTGGACATGGGGTGATATCTACCACTGTCATTGCGAGGAGCGAAGCGACGAAACAATCCAGAATCTTGCCCGAGGCAGACTGGATTGCTTCGCTTGGCTCGCAATGACGATGTGGCGACAGATACCCGCCCAACTACTCCGCCGCGTCCCGCATCTCCGCCCGCTCGGCTCTTGCCGCGCAGAACTTGAACTCCGGGATCTTGCCGAACGGATCGAGCGCCGGATTGGTCAGCAGGTTCGCCGCGGCTTCCGCGTAGCAGAACGGCATGAACACCATGTTCTCGGGGACATCGCGGTCGGACCGCACCTTGACCTCCACGGCGCCGCGGCGGGTCTCGAGGCGAATGAAATCGCCTGGCGCGAGCTTCTTCTTCCGCATGTCCTTCGGGCTCATGAAGGCGACCGCCTCCGGCTCGATCTGGTCGAGCACCTGGGCGCGGCGCGTCATCGATCCCGTGTGCCAGTGCTCCAGCACACGGCCGGTCGACAGCACCATCGGATATTCGGCGTCGGGCAGCTCGTCCGGCGGGATGACCTTGGCCGGCACGATCTTGCCGCGGCCGCTCGCGGTCGGGAAGCCCGTGGTGAAGATGATCTCGTTGCCGGGCTTGTTCGGATCGTCGACCGGATAGGTCACCGCGCCTTCGCGCACCAGGCGTTCCCAGGTGATGTTCTTCAGCGACGGCATCAGCTGCGCCATCTCGGTGAAGACGTCGCCAGGGCCGGCATAATTCCACGGCAGGCCCATGCGCTTGCCGATCTCCTGGATGATCCAGAGATCCTGCCGCGCATCGCCCGGCGGCTTGATCACCTGGCGCGCGAGCTGGACGCGGCGATCGGTGTTGGTGAAGGAGCCGTCCTTCTCGGCGAAGGCCGAGGCCGGCAGGATGACGTCGGCGTGGAACGCGGTCTCGGTGACGAAGAGATCCTGCACCACGAGATGATCGAGCATCGCCAGCGCCTGCCGCGCGTGCTGGAGGTCGGGATCGGACATCGCGGGATTTTCGCCCTCGATATACATGCCCTTGATCTCGCCGGCGTGGATCGCATTCATGATCTCGACCACAGTGAGGCCGCGGACGGGATCGAGATCCTGCTGCCAGAGCTTTTCGAAGGCGCCGCGCATGTCGTCGCGGCCGACCGGCTGGTAGTCCGGCAGGAACATCGGGATCAGGCCGGCGTCGGAGGCGCCTTGCACGTTGTTCTGGCCGCGCAGCGGATGCAGGCCGGTGCCGGGACGGCCGACCTGGCCGGTGATCAGCGCCAGCGCAATCAGGCAACGCGCATTGTCGGTGCCGTGGACGTGCTGGCTGATGCCCATGCCCCAGAAGATGATCGACGATTTTGCGCGGGCGTAGCTTCGCGCCACCTCGCGCAACGTCTGCGCCGGGATGCCGCAGATCGCCTCCATCTTCTCCGGCGTGAATTCCTTGATCTTCTCCTTGAGGTCCTCGAACCCCTCGGTGTAGCCCGCGATGTACTGGTCGTCGGTCAGGCCTTCGGTGATGATCGTGTTGATCATCGCGTTCAGCATCGCGACGTCGGAGCCCGGCTTGAACTGGAGATGCTTGGTCGCATGGCGCGAGAGCGACTGCCGGCGCGGATCCATCACGAACAGTTTCGCGCCGTTCTGCTTGACCGCGTTCTTGATGAAGGTCGCGGCGACCGGATGGTTCACGGTCGGATTGGCGCCGATCACGATGATGACTTCGGCGTCCATCGCCGCCGAGAACGGCGCCGACACTGCGCCCGAGCTCAGGCCCTCGAACAGCGCCGCGACTGATGAGGCGTGGCACAGGCGGGTGCAATGATCGACATTGTTGGAGCCGAAACCGGTGCGCACCAGCTTCTGGAACAGGTAGGCTTCTTCGTTCGAGCCCTTGGCCGAACCGAAGCCGGCGAGTGCCTTCACACCCTTCTCGTCGCGGATCTTGACCAGGCCGTTGGCCGCGATGTCGAGCGCTTCATCCCAGCTTGCTTCGCGGAAGTGAGTGAACGGATTGGCAGGGTCGACCTGATCGTTGGCATCCTTCTTCGCATTCGGCAGCCGCACCAGCGGCTTCGTCAGGCGATGCGGATGATGGATATAGTCGAAGCCGAAGCGGCCCTTGACGCAAAGACGATTGTGATTGGCGGGGCCATCGCGGCCCTCGGCGTAAATCACCTTCTCGTCCTTGACCTCGTAGGTGACCTGGCAGCCGACGCCGCAGAACGGGCAGAGAGAGTCGACCTTCTTGTCGGCATAAGTAACGCGGGTCTGCTTCTCGTCCAGCATCACGGCCGGCATCAGCGCGCCGGTCGGGCAGGCCTGCACGCATTCGCCGCAGGCGACGCATGTGGACTCGCCCATGGGATCGTCGAAGTCGAACACGATCTTGGCGCCGTGATTGCGGTAAGCCATGCCGATGACGTCGTTGACCTGCACTTCGCGGCAGGCGCGCACGCAGAGGCCGCACTGGATACAGGCATCGAGATTGACGCGCATCGCTGGATGGCTGGCGTCGGTCTCCCAGCGCTCTGCGGCGGGGAAGCGGCTCTCGGTGACGCCGGTGGCCTCGGCCCAGTGCCAGAACTTCGAATCCGGATCGTGCGAGGTCTCGCGCGCCGGCTGGTCGGCGACCAGGAGCTCCATCACCATCTTCTGCGCCGCAGTCGCACGCGCCGACTCGGTCTTCACCTTCATGCCGACCGACGGGGTGCGCTTGCAGGACGCCGCCAGCACGCGCTCGCCCTCGATCTCGACCATGCAGGCGCGGCAATTGCCGTCGGGGCGATAGTCGGGCGCGGGCGAATAGCACAGATGCGGGATCTCGCGGCCCTGGCGCTTTGCGACCTGCCATATCGTCTCGCCGGGCTTGGCCTCGACCTGCTTGCCGTCGAGCTCGAAGGTAATCTTGGTCATTCGGCCGCTTCCTTGAACTCGTCAGGGAAATATTTGATCACGGAGGACAGCGGATTCGATGCCGCCTGTCCGAGCCCGCAGATCGAGGCATCGCGCATCGCCTGGCTCAATTCTTCCAGCAATGCGCGGTTCCAGACGGGCTTCTGCATCAGCTGCGCCGCCTTCTGGGTTCCGACGCGGCAGGGCGTGCACTGGCCGCAGCTCTCGTCCTCGAAGAACTTCATCAGGTTGAGCGCCGCCGCGCGCACACTGTCCTTTTGCGACAGGATCACGATCGCAGCCGAGCCGATGAAGCAGCCGTATTTTTCCAGTGTGCCGAAATCGAGCGGGATGTCGTCCATCGACGCCGGCAGAATCCCGCCGGACGCGCCGCCCGGCAGGTAAGCGTAGAAGGTGTGGCCGTCCGCCATGCCGCCGCAATATTCGTCGATCAGCTCGCGCACGGTGATGCCGGCAGGCGCGAGCTTCATGCCGGGATTTTTCACGCGCCCCGAGACCGAGAAGCTGCGCAGGCCATGACGCTCATGGCGGCCATTGCCCTTCCACCAGTCGGCCCCCTTCTCGACGATGTCGCGCACCCACCACAGCGTCTCGACGTTGTTGATCAGCGTCGGCAGGCCGAACAGGCCGACCTGGAACGGATAAGGCGGCTTGTGCCGGGGCAGGCCGCGCTTGCCCTCGATGCTTTCGAGCAGCGAGGATTCCTCGCCGCAGATGTAGGCGCCGGCGCCGCGGCGCATATGCAGCGTCGGGCCACCTGCCGGCAGCTTTGCGATCTCGCGCGCGAGAATCTCACGCGAGGCCGGATATTCGTCGCGCAGATAGATGTAGACGTCGGAGGCCTGCACCACATGTGCGCCGATCAGCATGCCTTCGATGAAGCGGTGCGGATCGCTTTCGAGATAGATGCGGTCCTTGAACGTGCCGGGCTCGCCCTCATCGCCGTTGATCGCCATCAATCGCGGACCGGGCTCGCCGAGCACCGCGCGCCATTTGCGCCCCGTCGGGAAACCGGCGCCGCCGAGGCCCCGCAGCGAGGCGTCGTCGAGCGCCTTCAAGAGATCGTCCGTCGACAGCTCACCCGAGCGCACACGGCCGAGCAGCTTGTAGCCACCGCCGGCGACGTAAGCGTCGTAGTCGACGTACTTTGGCAGATGCGCATGGGTGTCGCCGGCCTTCGCCGCCGCCATCACATTAGCGACCGTCGCATGGTCGACGAAGTTGTGACCGACTTCCGCCGCAGGCGCGGTATCGCAGCGACCGACACACGGCGCGCGCACGACGCGGATTCCCGGACCCGAGGCACTCTGCAAATCCTCAAGCAGCTTTTCGCCGCCGAGCATGGCGCAAGTCAGCGAGTCGCAAACGCGGATGGTCAGCGGCGCGACGTCGGGCTCGCCTTCCTTCACCACGTCGAAATGCGCGTAGAAGGTCGCGGTCTCGAACACCTCGGCGAAGGCGAGCTTCATCTCGTCGGCGAGCGCGGCCAGATGCGCGGCCGATATCTGATAGTACTTGTCCTGGATCAGGTGCAGATATTCGATCAGGAGGTCCCGCCGCCGCGGCCCGTCGCCGAGCAGTTGCTCGATCTCGTGCGCGGCGGTGGGATCGACCTGCCGCCCCTTGGGCGTGGCCTTGGCTCGCTTGCGTCCCTCGCCCGGATGTTCGAACGAGCGAACCTCATGCACGTCGTGGCTCATCGATGCGTCTCGTAGACCTTCTTTAGAACACGTCCAACTCTAGCCTTTGGCATACCAGATGCCAAGAGAATTCATGCGTTCCGATAAGTATTTAGGAGGCACGTAACCGTTCGGCTCCATGCCCTCTCGTGAGCCGATTTTGCTCGCCTCAAGTCTTATTCATGCACTCTTCGATATAGAACCAGCGGTCGTCGCCGATGAGGCCTTTGGACTTCACGTCAGCGCGGCAGGCCTTCAGCTTCGGCTTGTTGGCCGCCCACTTCGCCTTCATGTCCTTCAGCTTCTGCATCGTGAGCTTGATCTTGCCCGGCTTGGCTTCGGTCGTCGCGGCAGGTGCCGGAGCAGCGGGCGCCGTTGTCTGCGCGGAGGCGGCATGAACGATTGTGGCCAGCAGCATGGCGGCAAGACAAACACGGGTGCGAAGCATCAGAATCCCCCTAGATTCCATTCTCGATGTTTTTCAGACGAGCACCGCGGGATGCGCGCAGCGTCCCGCGGCGGTGAGGATTTGCGATCAGAAGATCTTCACTGCGCTTTCGAGCGTCTTGTAGACGCCATAGGCCAGCGGAACCGCAACGAACAGCCAGAACAAGGCCGCCTTGCCGTCGAGGCCCCCCGTGCCGATCCCGAAAGAGCCGCTCTTCTGCGTGGCGTTTGCGCCGGCCGTCGCGGCCTGCAGCTTCGCCACCTCCGCCTCGCTCATGTACCACTTCGCATCGACCGGCTTGATCAGATAGTTGCAGATCAAGCCTGCGATCAGCATGGCGCAGAGGATGTACATGGTGGTGTTGTAGAGCTGGTCGCGCGGCACACCGGCCGCCAGCTGGAACTCGCGAATGTAGTTGACCACGACCGGACCGATGATGCCGGCGGTCGACCACGCCGTCAGCAGCCGGCCGTGGATGGCACCCACGAACTGGGTTCCGAACATGTCGGCGAGATAGGCCGGCACGGTCGCAAAGCCGCCGCCGTACATTGACAGGATGATGCCGAAGCCGAGCACGAACAGCAGCTTCGAGCCCATCGCCGCAAAGGTCGGTGCCAGCGCATAGAGCACGATGCCGAGGATGAAGAACGTGTAATAGGTGTTCTTGCGACCGATATAGTCCGACAGCGAGGCCCAGAAGAAGCGGCCGCCGATGTTGAACAGCGACAGCAGGCCGGCGAAGCCCGCCGCAATGCCGGCGATCTGCGCCTTCTGCGCGGCGTTCAGCGCGTTGAAGCCGACATCCGGCAGGCCGATCAGCTTGCCTGCGAAGATCTCTTGGAGCATCGGCGAGGCCATACCGATCACGCCGATACCCGCCGAGACGTTGAGGCACAGCACCCACCATATCAGCCAGAACTGCGGCGTCTTGTGCGCGTTGTTGAGATGGACGTGATGCTCGGAGATCATCGTCTTCTTCTCGCTCGGCGGCGTCCAGCCGTCCGGCTTCCACCCTGTAGGCGGCAGGCGATAGCGAAACGCGCCGATCATCATGAAGACGAAATAGATCGCGCCCATGGTAAGGAAGGTTTCCCAGACGCCGACCGAATTCGGGGTCCGGAACAGATCCATCAGCCAATTGGCCAACGGCGCGCCGATCATGGCGCCGCCGCCGAAGCCCATGATCGCCATGCCGGTCGCCATGCCCCGCCGGTCCGGAAACCATTTCACCAGCGTCGAGACCGGCGAGATGTAGCCGAGGCCGAGACCGACGCCACCGATCACGCCACAGCCGAGCCACATGATCCAGAGCTGGTGGATGTAGACGCCAAAGGCGCCAATCAGCAGACCGCCGCTCCAGCACAGGGCGGCCACAAAGCCGGCCTTGCGCGGACCGGCGCGTTCGAGCCAGCCGCCCCAGATCGCGGCGGAAACGCCCAGCAGCACGAAGAACAGCGTGTACATCCACCCGAGGCTCGCGACCTTCCAGTCGCAGGTCGTGGTGAAGAGTTCCTGCCAAAGCGAGATATCCGGGCAGGCCTTCGGTGCGGTCAAACCGATCGCGCGCGACAGCGGCAGCCAGAACACCGAGAAGCCGTAGGCCATGCCGATGCAGAGATGGATGCAGAGTGCCGCCGGCGGTACCAGCCAGCGATTGAAGCCGGCGGTCGCGATGGTCCGCTCGCGATCAAGAAAGCCTGCGCCAGCGCCCGTAATCCTTCCAGCGCTTTCGATTGTCGTCATACATTCCTCCCCTGCCGCCGCCCTTCTGAGCAGCATGCCGCTACTGTCCTGGTCCTCAGCCCGTTGCGGTACAGCTGTTGTCCCTGCTGCTCCGCACAATCATCCGACGCGCGCCAGGATCGTCACGCGCGTCCGAAAAATTAACCCCTCGAGCGGGGCTCTATGCCCGATACGACATGCAGGCTTCGTGGACGGCCCGTTGATCCGCGTATCGCGGACACGACTCAACCTCCGCGCCTGCACGGAGAATGTCAATTGGGGCAGAAGCCGCGATCGGTGTCGATTGACAAAAGGTCGGTATCAGCGCGGTAACGTTCTCACGAACGCAGCGCAGCATTGACGCCTTCTATCGAGCGATTTGCTTTTTCTATCAAGAACACGATGCGCGCCTCGTTGCGCTCGGTGATCTCCACCGTGTCGCCGGTCTCGCGGATCAGGTTCGGAATGTCAATCACCGACAGGGGATCGGTACAGTGCACTTCGAGCTGATCACCGGGCTGTAGCGGCTTCAGCGCCTTGCGCGTCTTGAGGGCGGGCAGCGGGCATTTCAGCCCGGTGAGATCGAGCGTGGTTCTGGTCATGGCTGCAACATGGCGGGGCGAGGCAATGGCGTCAACGCGGGCCCTCAGAGCAGACCGGCGTAGGACAAGAAACCTACACTCTGTCCCGGCTCGACATGAACGATGTCCTCGCCGAGTTCGACGAGCCCATCCGTCTCGACCAGCGACGACAACAGCCCGGCGCCTTCGCGCGGGAACTTGACGGCTTCCAGCACGCCGGCGTCTCCGCGCCGCAACGAGGCGCGGACATATTCGCGGCGGCCGATCTTCTTCTTGTAGGCAAACGCCGCGCGCACCGGGATCGGCGACAGCGGTTCCGGCAGACTGCCTGCCAGCGCGAGCACCGTTGGCCGCACCACATGGACAAACGTGACAAAGCTCGCGACGGGATTGCCGGGCAGGCCGATCAACGGCGTGCCGTCGATGATGCCCATCGCTACAGGACGGCCCGGCTTGATCGCCATCCGCCAGAGCACCAGCGAGCCGATGCTCTCGACCGCAGCCTTCACATGATCCTCCTCGCCGGTCGAGACGCCGCCGGTGGTGAGGATCAGATCATGGCCGCCCGCAAACCGCTTCAGGCCTTGCGCGAGTGACGTCCGCTCGTCGCGCAGGATGCCGAGATCGCTGACCTCGCAGCCGAGCCGGCGCAGCATCGCCATCAGCATGAAGCGGTTGGAATCGAACAGCTGCGAGGCGGCGCGTGCTTCGCCGGGCGATGCAATCTCGTCGCCGGTCGAGAATACGGCAACGCGGATGCGCCTGACGACATCGAGCCCGACCGAGCCGAACGCCGCGGCCAGCGCGACATGCTGCGGCCGCAACCGCTGACCGGCGCGCAGCGCGATGTGTCCCTGCGGGATGTCCTCGCCTGCGGGGCGGACATTGGCGCCCGGCTTCAGCCCCGCCGGCAGTACGATCTTGCCTGAAGCGTCGATGCGAACATCTTCCTGCATGAAGACGGTCCCGGCGTCCGGGGGCATCGGCGCACCCGTGAAGATCCGCGCGGTGTGGCCGGGCTTGATCGGGACGTGCGCAAGGCCGCCGGCCTGGATGCGGCCATCCAGCAGGAATGCCTGCTCCGTGCCATCGGGAACATCGACGTTTCGCACCGCATAGCCGTCGACCGCGGAATTGGTGAACGGCGGCAGCGGCAACGGGGCCGCAACATCGCGCGCCAGCACGCGCCCGTCGGCGTCGACGAGCGCCACCGTTTCGAGATCGGCGATCGCATTGACGCGGGTCGTGATGAGGCCAACGGCCTCGTCGACCGACATCATCGGTCCGCCGAAGGCAAAGCAATCGTCTGACAGTTGCGCCATGGTGCCTCGTCAGCGCATTGCGGTGCTTCTCGCGACCGCTTCCTCGACCGGCATCGCCGCGCGCAACAGCAGCGCGGCGGCGCCCTCGATGTCATCGAGATGGACAGTCGGCAGCTTGGTGTCAACCACGGCGTCGGTCGCGATGCCGGCAATGCCGGGATCGTCGGGAAACAACAGCGGCTTGCCGTTGGCGACGCGATGCACCTCGATCTTGCGATGCGGTTCGCGCTTGAAACCCTCGACCACGACGAGATCGACGGCTGACAGCTTGCCCAGGAGCTCCGGCAGACGCGGCTCCGCCGCGCCGCGCAACTCGTGCATCAAGGCCCAGCGATTTGACGAGGCCACCAGCACCTCCGCCGCCCCTGCCTCGCGGTGCCGCCAGGAATCCTTCCCGGCCACGTCGACGTCGAACTGGTGATGCGCATGCTTGATGACGGAAACGCGCACACCTTGCGCGTTGAAATGCGGGATCAGCCGCGTCAACAGCGTGGTCTTGCCCGCCCCGCTCCAGCCTGCAAGGCCGATGACTTTCATCGCTACTCGATCTCCGCGGCCGGAACCGCCTTCTCCATCGTCGTGAGCATGCTTATATCGGCTTGAACCGAATGTCATGCTAACGTCGCAGCCATGATGAAGATCGACAAGACCCCGGTGCCCCTGATCGTCCCCAATCCGGATAACCCGCGCCTGACCCAGAGCGTGACCGGCACCGACCAGACCGGCGCCAGGGTGGAGATCAAGGTGCCGATGGAGCGGCCGCTGACGCTCTATCTGAATGCGCAGGAGATCGTCACCATGATGACGATCGGCGACTATCCCGAATATCTCGCGCTCGGCTATCTGCTGAACCAGAACATGCTGAAATATAACGACGCGGTCACCGAGGTCGAATACGACGACGACCTGCAAGTGGTCGTGGTGCGCACCGAGCATCACACCAATTTCGAAGCCAAGCTGAAGAAGCGCACGCAGACCTCGGGCTGCGCGCAGGGCACCGCCTTCGGCGACCTCCTCGAGGCGGTCGAGAGCGTCGCGCTACCGAAGGGGGAGCTACGCACCTCCTGGCTCTACCAGATGACGCAGACCATCAACACCATGCCCTCACTCTATCTCGAAGCCGGCGCGATCCACGGTTGCGTGCTCTGCAAGGAAGGCGAGCCGCTCTGTTACACCGAAGATGTCGGCCGCCACAACGCCGTCGACAAGATCGCAGGCTGGATGTACCGCCATAGCGTCGATGCCAGCGACAAGATCCTCTACACGACGGGTCGCCTGACATCGGAGATGGTGATCAAGACGGTGCGGATGGGCATTCCGATCCTTGTGTCCCGCTCCGGCTTCACCGCCTGGGGCGTCGATCTCGCAAGGCAGGTCGGGTTGACCCTGGTCGGACGCACGCGCGGAAAGCGCTTCATCGCGCTCGCGGGCGAGGATCGCATCGTCTACGACCAGAACCTCGCTTACGTCGAGGAGGAATCGGCCAGGCACAAGCGCAAGGGTGAAAGTGGTGACGACTGACATTCCCGCGACGCAAGGTGTGCTGCTCGCCGGCGGCCTCGCACGCCGCATGGGCGGCGGCGACAAGCCGATGCGCACGATCGGCGGCCGCACGATTCTGGAGCGCGTGATCGCGCGCCTGTCGCCGCAATGCACTGGGCTGATCCTCAATGCGAACGGCGATCCCGCACGCTTCACCGCGTTCGGCTTGCAAGTGATCGCCGATGATGTGCCGGGTTTCCCCGGTCCGCTCGCCGGCATCCTGGCCGCGCTCGACTGGACTGCAGCGAACCGGCCTGACATCGAATGGGTGCTCAGCGCGGCCGGCGATTGCCCGTTCCTTCCGCGCGATCTCGTCGCCCGCCTGCACGAGGCGCGGGCGAAGGAGAACGCGCAGCTTGCGGTCGCCGCGTCAGGCGACCAGTCGCATCCGGTGATCGGGCTGTGGCGCGTCGCCTTGCGCGACGAACTCCGCCGCGCGCTGGTGGTCGAGGATCTCCGCAAGATCGACCGCTGGACCGCGCGCTATCCGCTGGCGACGGTGACATGGCCTGCCGAGCCGCTCGACCCGTTTTTCAACGCCAACACGGTCGAGGACATCGCCGAGGCCGAACGGCTGGCGGCGTTGGATGATGCGGCCTGAGCCGCCTTACGATTTTGGAAACTCGCTGATGAGCTGTGCCCAGATGATCGCGAAGACGATTAGGCCGCAGACTCCGACCAGCGTGGTGAATCGCGGCAACCGGTTGATCGCCACCAGCAGCCAGACCGGCAGGAAGAACAGTCCGAAGACCATGCCGAGCGGAAACACCGCGAGCCATTGAAAACCGCTGCCATCGCCCTGCGGGACATGGGCGATGTAATGGAAAGTGTAGAGCCAGAACAACGTGCCGGCCGCGGCCACCAGGGCGGCAATCTTGCGGAAATTGAGGGGTGCTGGGATGGTCATGGCTTGGCTCATGCCCCTGTGTCGCAGCGGCGGCCATCCGGGTTCGAATCGGACCAACCGGACCGAGGAGGGCTGCGACCAACGAGGCCGCTGCCGCCCGCGGCGCGTGCGCTCGCGGAGGCCGAGGGGCGAGAGCGCGCTGCTCAAGCCGCCAGCGGCACCGACCAGGCGTCGTAGCCGTAGACCCAGCTGGTATCGGTCCGCTCCCTCAGCCAGATGTTGGCGCGCGAGGTCTCCTGCACCCGCGTGGTCCGCTCTTTCCGCGTCGCCTCAAAGCGGCGGAACGCGTCCGCGACACCGTCGCGGTCGACACCGTCGAGGCAGCGCGACAAGACAGCGGCATCCTCGATCGCCATCGCCGCGCCCTGCGCCATGTACGGCGTCATGGGATGGCAGGCATCACCCAGCAGCGTCACCCTGCCGTCGGCCCATCGCTCCAGCGCCTCGCGATCCATGATCGCCCATTTGTGCACGTCGGGGCACGCCGCCAGCACCTGCCCGACCTGCGGATGAAAGCCTTCGAAAGAGGCGCGCAGATCGCGCACGTCGCCTTTCGCCGACCAGGACTCGATGCGAAAATCCGGCTCGGGCTGGCTGGTGACGAGATAGACTTCGCTGCGGTCGGGTTTGACGTAATAGATCACGATGTGGCGATCCTCGCCCCACCATTTCGTGCAATCGTCGATCTTCTCGCCGAGCAGCGCCGCGGGATACGTTGTGCGATAAGCGATGCGGCCGGTGAACTTGACCGGCGCCGTCTCGAACAGGATGTCGCGCACCACCGAATGCACGCCATCCGCGCCCACCACGGCATCCGCGACAGCACTGGTGCCGCCGGCAAAGCTCAGCCGGACACCCTCGCCGGTTTCGTCAAGGCCGACGAGCTTGTGACTGAGCTTGACGAACTCACTCGGCACCGCGCTCGCCAGCGCCGCGTGCAAATCGCCGCGATGGGCGAGCAGATAGGGCGCGCCGAATTTTTCTTCCGCGCTCTCGCCAAAGATCATGTCGAATTTGACATCACCGCTCTTCCAGTCGCGATTGTTCCAGGAGCGCGGATAGAATGATTGGCCGCGCATCCGTTGCTCGAGCCCCAGCGCACGCAGCACCTTCATCGCGTTGCAGCCGATCTGGATGCCGGCACCGATGCGGGCGAATTGAGAAGCCTGCTCGTAGACCATCACATCGACGCCGACGCGCCTGAGCGCCGCGGCAGTCGCCAGCCCGCCCATGCCCGCACCGACGATCGCAACCGAAAGCGGCCTTGCCATCGCGCCTCCCCACCCTGTTGTTCGCGCGGCTTGAACGCCGCGTCGCTATTTAACGTCTACGCCGGCCGGAAGCCCGCCTGCTCCAGTGCGGCGCGTGCCTTGTCCGAACCGAGTGCATCGAGAAACGCCTGCACGGCCGGACGCTGCTTGCGCGCTGTCACGAGGGCGAAGTCATAATGCTCTTCCGCGAACGGAATGAAACCGAGATCGGCCGCATGGGCGACCGGCGCAATCGTCATGCCCCAGTCGGCGCGATGCTGCGCGACGGCGGCAGCAACGGCGTTGTGCGAGCGCGGCTGGTTCCAATAGCCCTCCGGCCGCGCGCCGCCGAGCAGGCGGTCCATCAGGATGCGCGTGCCCGCGCCCTGGTTGCGGTTGACCATGATGCAGGCAGTATCTGCGAGTGCGGCGGCAACCGCCTCCCGCGCGCCGAGCCCCTCAAAACGCGTGTCGCCCTTGCGGAAGACGATGCCTTGCATCCGCCGCCAGCCCGGCACGAGTTCGAGCCCATCGACGAGGTAAGGCGTGTTGTAGGTCTCGCTCTTGTCGTCAAACAAATGGATCGGCGCGAGATCGCATTCGCCGCGCTTGGCCGCAGCAAGTCCGCCGAGGCTGCCGACTGCAATCGAACGCACGGCAAGGCCCGCATGCGCGAGCTGTGCGGTGACGAGATCGAGGCCGGTGCAATGGCTGCCCACGATGACGAGATCGGGCACGCGCACATGCGGCGTAAACAGCATCACCTCGGCTGCCGTCCCCGCCGGCATCTGGTCGGCGAGCGCATCGATGCGCAGAAAGCCGTCGGCCTGTGCGAACGACGTGATCGCACCAGAACCCTTGCCTGTGGGATAAGCGATCAGACCGTCCTTGCCCTCGACCAGCGAGACCATGACGAATTCGGTGCGGCCGAGCTCGGAGGTAACGCGCACTGGCACGGTGGCATTCACCTTGGCGTCAGAGCGCGGCGGCAGGCCGGCCATTTTGCGCAGCACAGGCACGATCATGTCGTGGAAGGTGAACATCGCCGAGGTCGGAAAGCCCGGCAGGATCACCACCGGTTTGCCGTCGCACACAGCAAGGCACAACGGTTTGCCGGGCTTGAGCGCAACGCCATGCGCGATGATGCCAGGCGCTCCGAGCCGGCCGATGATGCGGTGGGATACATCGCCAGCGCCCTTCGACGTGCCGCCCGACAGCACCAGCATGTCGGCATCCGCCAGCGCACTGCGCATCGCGGATTCAAGCTTCGCCTCATCGTCGGGAATGGCGCCGAGGAAGACGGCCTCGCCGCCATTCTCGTCGATCGCGGCGGCGACGATCGCGCCATTGGTGTCATAGATCGCCCCAGGCCCGAGCAGCCCGCCGGGCTGGACCAGTTCGTCACCGGTCGAAATCACCGCGACGCGTGGCTTTCGCGCGACCATCACCTCCGCAATGCCGCAGGCCGCCAGCATGCCGATCTCGCGCGAGCCGATGATCGTGCCCGCGCGCAGCAGCGCTTCGCCGCGCGCGATGTCGGATCCGGCATAGGAGACGAACTGTCCCGGCGAGACGGCGCGGCGGACATCGATCGCATCCGGCCCGGCAGGTTGGGTGTGCTCGACCATGACCACGGCATCGGCACCACGCGGCAACGGGCCACCGGTGGCGATCGGGGTTGCGGTGCCGCCGGCAACTTGCAGCTTCGGCGCGGTGCCACAGTGAATGGTCTCATCATTCAACGCGAGACGAACGGGCGCGCCTTCACCGGCGCTTGTCAGATCCGCCGAGCGGACGGCAAAGCCGTCGACATTGGAACGGTCGAACGGCGGCACGTCGATCGGCGCCGTGACATCCGCGGCAAGCGCCGCACCGAGCACATTGGCGAGCCGGCGCGTTTCGCCCGGGATCGCCCGCGGGAACAACACCGCCTCGAAGCGCGCGATCGCGTCCTCGCGCGAGAGGATTTTCAGGAACTGCTCTTGTTCGGTCGCACCGCGGTCTGGCGGCCTCGGGATCATCATCATGCCGGAACCCATATCATTCCCGCATCAGATAAGCATCGACCGGCTCGCCTGCCGCAAATCCCTCAAGGCTGGCGGGAATGAGCAACCATGCATCCGCGCGGGCCATCGCCTGAAGCGGCCATTCACCCACGGCAAGCGGCATCCACGTTTGATGTTCCTCGGCGAGCAGCGCGATCTCGGCGATGCCGACGCTCGATGCGATTTTTCGCGCGAGTGGCCAGGTCACTTGGCGGCGCAGCCGGCGCGCCGACAATCGATCGATCAGCGGCATCACCAACGCCAGCCAGGCCGCGAGCGCGTGATCCGGCGAGCCGGGCAAGGCAACAACGGGCACATTTCCAACCCGTCCGATCGCGGCGGTGCGGCCCGGCTGCAGCGCAAGGCCATGGGCAATCACCTCGCCGCGTCGAGCCAACGCAGTAACGACAGCATCATGCCGACCGACGCCGCTGCCGCCAATGGTCAGCAGCAGATCACAAGAGGACGCATCGAGCGCATCGGCAACCGATGCCTCATCGCGCGCGGCGGTCTCAAACGACTTCACGTCCGTTCCCGCAGCACGCGCGATCCCGGCGATCATATCCGCCGTCGTCGCCGTATCAGGCACATTGACGATGCGCAGGCGCGGCCGTCGGACGCTCAGCCTGTCCACAGCCGCGAGGTCTGCCAGCAACAGATCGGCCGGACCGACCGGATGCCCCTCTGCACCGGCCGTCAGGCCCGCGGCGATGTCACTGCCGGCCCGCCTGATCCCCTGCCCCGGAACGCCCTCCGCGAGCACTTGCGCCAGCGGCCCGGACATCTCGACGGCGTCAATGTCGAGCACGCAATCGCATCCTGCGGGCATTGCGTCGCCGGCATCGACCCGGACAGGCGCCGTTGCCAGCAGCAGCGGAGAATAGGCGGACGCACCGATGAGTTCGTTGGCGTGCAAGGCCCAGCCGTCCGTAGCCGCGATGTCATGCTGCGGATATGCCGCAAGCAGCGGGGCGCCCGCCGCAACGCAGCCAGCCGCCTCGGTCAGCGGCAACTCCACGGGCCTGGTGGGATCAATGCCTCGCAGCAACGCAGCGAGTGCGGCATCGAGCGGCGTCAGCGATGGTGGCAGGCGCTGGGTCATGCGCCAAGATGGACCATGCATCGCCGGGTTTGGCAACCACCCGCGATACAGAGATCAGCCGCCCGACTGGTTCGCATTCGGAAAGAACAGCTGCTGCCCGCCGACCTTGTAGCCGGCGATCGCGGCCTGCCCATCCGGCGAGACCAGCCAGTCGATGAAGGCCTGCCCGAGCTCCTTCTTTACGTTCGGAAATTTGTCCGGGTTTACCAGCATCACACCGTACTGACTCAGCAGCCGCTTGTCGCCTTCGACAAGGATGTCCAGATCGCCGCGCTCGGTGAAGGAGATCCAGCTGCCGCGGTCCGACAGGACATAGGCGTTCGCTGCGCGCGCAGCCTCGAGCGCTGCGCCCATGCCCTGCTTCGCTTCGCGATACCAGGCCCCCTTGGCAGCGGCGATGTCGATGCCGGCGACGATCCAGAGCGCGAGCTCGGCAGCGTGGGTGCCGGAACGATCGCCGCGCGTGACGAACGGCGCGCCCTTGGCCTCGATCGCCTTCAGCGCGGTTGCGATGTCCTTGCCTTTCACGCCGGCCGGATCGCTTCTGGGCCCGATCAGCACGTAGTCGCTGTACATCACGTCGAGGCGTTTTACGGCAAAGCCGTCTGCGACGAATTTCTCCTCCTGCGGCCGCGCATGTGTCAGCACGACGTCGGCCTCACCCTTTCGCGCCCCGTCGAGCACCTCGTCGGCGCGCCGCGCGATTACCTTGACGTCGATCCCGGTCTTGTCGCGG
Organism: Bradyrhizobium sp. BR 10289; assembly: GCF_019455385.1. Taxonomy (GTDB): domain Bacteria; phylum Pseudomonadota; class Alphaproteobacteria; order Rhizobiales; family Xanthobacteraceae; genus Bradyrhizobium. Next base: position 132,515 of record NZ_JACOFR010000010.1, on the reverse strand, counting down.
AACTCCGGCAGGAGATGATCGAGCAGGCCGGATTCCTGCGTCGAAATAGTCGAGCCCAGCACAATCGTTCGGTCATCCGCAGAGGAGGCCACAGCGCCCAAGACAAGACCGCAGCCAAGACCGCAGAGAACTGCGCATGCAACGAAAAGGCGGCCCATGGTCAGGTTCCATTCATTGTGACGCCGCCATGATGATGCTCGATTACGCCGCACTCGTGACGCGCTCGTCGGCAACGCGCTCCATTCGGGAAATTTCGGCAAGGCGCCGAGCGGCACGCTGATTGCAACTGCGCGCGGCGAGTCCCCGCAGGGCAAGGCCCGCACCACGCGAGCACTCCAAGATCGTTCACCAAAGCAGAAATCGCGCGCCGGGATGTGTTGCAAAGCAGCGAGATGATCAGGCATGGTCCCCGCCGACATCAGTTGAAATGCAGAATTCCACCTGCGTCGAACGTCAAAAAGAAGCAATAATTTGCATAGGAATGCAGGATGGAATTCCTGACGACTAGCGAAGCCGCGGACTATCTTCGGCTCGGCGAACGCAAACTCTACGAACTCGTCACCAACGGTGCGATCCCCTGCACCAAGGTGACAGGCAAATGGCTCTTCCCGCGGCATGAGCTCGATCTCTGGGTGCTATCGGGCATGGCCCGTCCGGCCGGCATGCTGATCGCGGAGCCGCCGCCGGTCGTTGGCGGCAGTCAGGACGAGCTCCTGGACTGGAGCCTCCGCGAGTCAGGCTCCGGCCTCGGATCGATGAGCGAAGGCAGCGCGCGCGGGCTCGCGCGGCTGCAACGCAACGAGGTGATGGCGGTCGCCGTACACTTCCACAGCCTCGACGCCGAGGGCAATCTCGCCGCCGATGCCAGTGCCACGGCGCTGCGCGACGCCCCGGACCTGCATGACGCCGTGCTGGTCGCGTTCGTGCGCCGCGAGCAGGGTCTCGTGCTGCCGCCGGGCAATCCGAAACGGCTGCGCGGCCTGTCCGACGTGCTCGCGCTCGGCGCCAGGATGGCGATGCGGCAGCAGGGCACGGGTGCGCAGATGCTGCTCGACGTGCTCTTGACGCGCGCCGGCGCCACGACGCGCGATTTGCGGCGGGTCGAGACGCCGGCCCTCACCGGGCCTGACCTCGCCGAGCTGGTCCGCGCGGGACAAGCCGATTGCGGCATCGCGACGCGCGCGGCGGCGCGCTCGGCCGGGCTCGATTTCGTGCCGCTGGTCTGGGAGAATTTCGACCTTGCGATGCGGCAGCGCAGCTATTTCCGCCCACCGATGCAGGCCCTGATCCGGTTCCTGAGCGAGCGGCGGCTGCGCCAGCGCGCGGAAGAGCTGACCGGCTACGATCCCTCGCCCGCCGGACAGATCCGCTTCGCGGCCTGAGATTGACGCCCACCCCCAAATAGTTGCAAAAGAAACCAATTCAGCCGGGCCATACCCGGCACAAGCAACTTTCGGCCAACGCGCCGGATCAGGGGAGGACGAGCGTTGAATCCAGCGAGATTTGGACTGCCGGTCGCGGCCGCCTTGATGGCGACGCTGCTGCCGGGCACAGTTGCGGCGCAGGTGTCCGATGACGTCATCAAGATCGGCGTGCTCACCGACATGAACGGCCCGGCCTCGGCGCCGACCGGCCAGGGCTCGGTGACGGCGGCGCAGATGGCGATCGACGATTTCGGCGGCACCGTGCTCGGCAAGCCGATCAGCATCGTGATCGGCGACCATCAATTGAAAGCCGATGTCGGCGGCGCTATCGCGCGGCGCTGGTACGATGTGGACCAGGTCGACCTGATCGTCGACGTGCCGGTCTCTGCGGTCGGGCTCGCGGTGCAAAATATCGCAAATGAAAAGAAACGGCTGTTCATCACCCACTCCACGGGGACAGCGGACTTCCACGGAAAATTCTGCTCGCCTTACGCGATGCAGTGGGTGTTCGACACCCGCGCGCTCGCGGTCGGCACCGCAGATGCCGTGGTCAAGCGCGGCGGCGACAGCTGGTTCTTCATCACCGACGATTATGCCTTCGGTCACTCCCTCGAACGCGATGCCTCCAGCGTCGTCACCGCCAACGGCGGCAAGGTGCTGGGCTCGGTGAAGCCGCCCTTGGCGACGCCCGACCTCTCCTCCTTCGTGCTGCAGGCGCAGGCCTCCAAGGCCAAGATCATCGGCATCGCCGCAGGTCCCCCGAACAACATGAACGAGATCAAGACCGGCTCGGAGTTCGGCGTGTTCAAGGGCGGCCAGCAGATGGCGGCGCTGCTGGCGCTGATCACCGACATCCACGGCCTCGGTCTGCAGGCCGCCCAAGGCCTGTTGCTGACGACGTCGTTCTACTGGGACATGGACGACAAGACGCGGGAATGGTCGAAGCGCTACTTCGCAAAGATGAACAAGATGCCGTCAATGTGGCAGGCCGGCGTTTACTCGTCTGTCATCCATTACCTCAACGCCATCAAGGAAGCCGGCACCGACGATCCGCTCAAGGTCGCGGCGAAGATGCGGGAAAAACCGGTCGAGGATTTCTTCGCCCGCAACGGCAAGATCCGCGAGGACAATCTGATGGTGCACGACCTCTGGCTGGTGCAGGTGAAGACGCCGGAGGAAAGCAAATATCCGTGGGACTATTACAAGATCCTCACGACCATCTCCGGCGAGAAAGCCTTTGGCCCGCCGGACCCGGCATGCGCGATGGTGAAGAAGTGACGATCGCTTAAAGCGATCGTCATCCCGGGGCACGCGAAGCGTGAACCCGGGATCTCGAGATTCCGGGTTCGGTCCCGCGGACCGCCCCGGAATGACCGCTACGCGGTCACTTCATCACCCCGATCTCGCGAAAATACTTCATCACGCCCGGATGGATCAGCTCCGGCTTCGGCGCGGCTGCAACGGTGTTTGCCGCCGTGGTCTCGCAGGCCTGCGCGAGCTGCTTACAGAACGTTGCCTCGACACCATGCAGCGTCTTGGCCAGGCGATAGGCGACATCGTCGGGCAGGTCTTCGCGCGTCAGCACAAAACTCCACGAGCCGAGCGAAGCGATCGGCTCGGACTGCTTTGGGTAGGAACCGGCCGGCACCAGCAGCGGCTTGAGGAACGCATGCTTGGCGCGAATGCGCGTGATCTCCTCTGGCCCTGGCGCGATGAAGCGCGCGCCTGATGCGCTGGAGGCCACCGCGGCAAAGCCGGGCCAGCCGATGCCGGCGCCCCAGAGCGCAGCGGCGCGGCCGTCTTCGACCATCGCCGGGCCGTCGCCGGCCCGGTCGAGATAGATCGCCTTGAAGTCTTCGTCCTGCTTCAGCCCCAAGCCATCCAGCACATAGCGCGCCAGGATCGGCAGGCCCGAGCCCTTGGCGCCGAACGCAACGGGCTGTCCGACCAGATCGCGGATGGTCTTGTAGGGACTGTCGGCGCGCACCACGAACATGCCGGGGTTGGAATAGATCGCCGTCAATATCTTCAGCCGCGTCGGCGGGCGGCCGATGCCGGCGAAGGCTTCATAGGCCGGCTCGCCCGCGACCAGCGCAAGATCGAGCTCGCCCTTCTCCAGCAGCGGAATGTTCTCGTTGCTGCCCTTGGTGTTGCGGGGAGCGATGGTGATGTGCGGATCGGCCGCGTTCATCACCTCGGCGAAGGCGTTGCCATAGAGCGGGAAGCCTCCGCCAGGCGTCGCGGTGCCCAAGCTGAGTGTCGTGGTCGGAATGGCCTTGCCTCCGCTTTGAGCAGCGGCGGGGCTGGCCAGCAGCGCCGCGCCGAGAAGAATGGGAAAAGCGAATCTCATGATGGGTCCCGGCGGCCTGCGTCAACACCGACTTGCGACGATGTAGGCAGCGGCCTGTTTTTGTGAAAGCATGCGCCCCAACGACAATAGAACAATGGGAGGCGTCATGTTGCGAATTTTGCGTAACAGTGTTTTCGGGCTGGTCTTTCTTTCAACTCTCCTCGGTGCCGCCCCTCCCGCGTCCGCCGCCTATCCCGACCGCCCCGTGCACTGGATGATCGGCTTTGCCGCCGGCGGGCCGGTCGACATCGTGGCGCGGATCATGGCGCAGGCGCTCTCCGATCGCCTCGGCCAGCAATTCATCGTCGAGAACAAGGCCGGCTCCGGCGGCAACATCGCAGCTGCCGCCGCGATCAACTCGCCGCCCGACGGCTACACGCTGCTGTTCGTCGCGCCCAACAACGCGATCTCGACCTCGCTCTACAAGAAGCTGCCGTTCGACTTCTTGCGCGACACGGTGCCGGTCGCCAGCATCATGCAGCTCACCAACATGCTGGTCGTCTCCAACGCGTTCCCGGCCAAGACGGTCCAGGAGTTCATCGACTATTGCAAGGCCAACCCCGGCAAGATCTCGTTCGCCTCGTCCGGCAACGGCACCTCGGTGCACATGTCGGCCGAGCTGTTCAAGGCGATGACCAAGTGCGACATGATCCACGTGCCCTATCGCGGCTCGGCGATCGCGTTCCCCGACATCATCTCCAACAAGGTGCAGCTGATCTTCGACAACCTGCCGTCGGCGCTGGAGCAGTCGAAGGGTGGCAACGTCCGCGCCCTCGGCGTCACGTCGCCGCAGCGCTGGCCTACTGTCCCCGACGTGCCCGCCATCGCCGAGACGGTCCCCGGCTTCGAATCGGTCGGCTTCTACGGCATCTCCGCGCCGAAGGGCACGCCACCCGAAGTGGTCGAGATCCTCAACAAGGCCGTCGGCGAGGCGCTGAAGGATCCGAAGGTTATCGCGCGGCTGACCGAGAACGGCGGCATTCCCAAGCCGATGACATCAGCCGAGTTCGGCAAGCTGGTCGCGGATGAAACCGAGAAGTGGCGCAAGGTGGTGGAGTTCGCAGGGGTGTCGGTGGACTAGGACCGCGAGGCTGGAGGGGACGGAAAAGCCCCTCCGGCCAAAATCTCGAAAACAACCCCATGCACAGTAGAGAGGCGAGGAATTACAAGGGGTTATGAGGGAGACCGCGCGATGACCGGCAAAACCGGTTGACACGTCGGGCAAAACAGGGGCATAATGCTATTATTCCGAAATCGGCAAGCCTCTGGCGCGGGCGCGCATCCCGTGCGTCGTCCGCTCGCGGCATTGCACCCCCGCCTCCATCCCTGTAAACGAACCGCGCACCGTTGCCGGCGACGCGTTCCCGCGAGCCGTCTTGCGGCGGGGCCTGTAGCTCAATGGTTAGAGCCGGCCGCTCATAACGGTCTGGTTGCAGGTTCGAGTCCTGCCGGGCCCACCAGCCTTCGCTCGCTTCGCGAGCTTCGGCTCGGCAAGCCCGTGCCACACATCGAAAGCGAAGCGAGCGAAGGCTGTCGCGCCGAAGCCCGCAGGGCGAAGGCGGACGGATCAAGGCTACGCGTGGTGTCCGGCGGAGCTGGAGCGCAGCGGAAGCGAAGACGGACCGCTCGCGAGCTTCGGCTCGGCAAACCCGTGCCACATACGAATAGCGAAGCGGACGAAGGCTGCCGCGCCGAAGCCCAACGGGCGAAGGCGGGCTGTAAGATCCATTCTCACTCCCGGCTCTCATTGCGGACTTAAACATGCGCAAGCTCCTCGCGATTTTGCTGATCTCGTGCTGGTCCGCCGCGGCCCACGCACAACAGGCCGACCTCGTTGTCACCAACGCAAAGATCGTGACGCTCGATCCGACATCCACGATCGCGCAGGCCATCGCGGTCCGCGACGGCAGGATCGTTGCGGTCGGCGGCAACGATGCCGTCGAGGGCTTGATCGGGCCGGCGACACGCCGCGTCGACGCGGGCGGGCGCACGATCATTCCGGGATTGATCGATTCCCATATTCACGCCGTGCGCGCCGGCCTCACCTACGCAACCGAGGTCAACTGGATCGGCGCAAAGACCATTGCCGAGGCGATGGACCGCCTGCGCCAGGCGGCACAAGCGCGCCCCGGGGCCTGGATCATCGTGGCCGGCGGCTGGAGCGAGTTGCAGTTTGCGGAGAAACGGCGGCCGACGCTCGCCGAGGTCATGTCGGCCGTCTCTGATAATCCGGCCTACATCCAGCTGTTCTATTCGGCCTTGTTGATGACGCCGAAAGCGCAGCAGGCGCTCGGATTATCAGCGGATCAACTACCGGCCGGCATCACCGCCGAGCGCACAGCATCGGGTGAAACCACGGGCTGGTTCAACGGCTCCATTGTCAGCATTTCCGCGCTGTTCGACCGTCTGCCGCGGCCGACTTTCGAGGACAATGTCGCGGGCACCCGGCAGTTCTTCACCGAGCTCAATCGTCTCGGCATCACCGGGATCGTCGATCCCGGCGGCTTTAGCATCTATCCCGGCCATTACGCCGCCCTGCAAAAGCTCTGGCGCGAGAAATCGCTGACGGTGCGCGTTGCCTACAGCCTGTTCGCGCAGAATGTCGGCGCTGAGTTCGAGGAGTACAAGAGCCTCACGCCATTCCTGCCGATGGGGTTTGGCGACGACATGCTGCGCTTCAACGGCATCGGCGAGCGCATTACCGGCGCCATGTACAACAACAACGCACCTGATGCTGCCGCCAAGGACAAATTCCTCGAGATCGTTCGCTGGGCGGCCAGGCAAGGGCTGACGGTCACCATTCATTGGCAGGAGGACAAATCCGTCCATGAGCTTCTCGACCTCTATGACGAGGTCAACAAGGAGACCCCGATCGCGCCGCTGCGCTGGTCCATCGCCCATCTCGACAATGCCACGCCCGAAACCCTGCTCCGGATGAAGGCCCTCGGCATCGGCTGGACCATGCAGGACGCGATGTATCTCGGCGGCGACCGGATCGTGGCACAGGCCGGCGAAGCCGCGCGCAGCATGCCCCCCATCGTCACGGCGCTACGCACGGGCGTCCATGTCGGCGCCGGCACCGATGCGCATCGGGTCGCGTCCTACAATCCGTTCGTGGCGCTGCAATGGATGCTCGACGGCAAGACCGTCGGCGGCCTGCCGACGCGCGGGGCGGACGAGACACCCAGCCGCGAAGACGCTCTTCGCCTCTACACCGTCGGAAGCGCCTGGTTCTGCTTCGACGAGACGCGGCGGGGCACGCTGGAGATAGGCAAGCTGGCGGACTTTGCGGTGCTTGATCGGGATTTCATGTCGGTGCCGGTTGAGGAGATTGGCGCGACGGCGTCGCTGCTGACGGTGGTGGGTGGCAAGGTGGTGTATGCGGCGGATGGTTTCGCGAGTGTGAAATGAGAACCGAGGCCTGCCGTCTTGCTCTCACGGATCAGTTACGGACGAACAAGTTCTAGAGATTAGGTGACAGAATACCAAATGTAGGGAGTCGAAAACCTGTCATTTAAGCGCACCGTAATCGCTGACTATGGACAATCGCAGGCCGATTTCTCAAGCTGTGGCCATGACCGGAAACACTGACAATGCTCCGTTTGATCCTGCGCTGGGGGTTGTCGAACCGCACGCCGGATTGCTGACCGCGCCCCCCGACGGGCAAATTCTCTACAAGATCATGACGGTCGAGAACCTACTCCGGTCGGTCACTGGCGGGTACCTCTATTTCAACCGGGTTGATAGCTATAAGGACTTCCCGAACGCCGATGCTCACGACGGCGAGCAATTGCAGCAAGATCGTGCGACCAACACGGCCGCACGGTTTGAAAGAGCACCTGACTTCTCGGGGGCGGATTATTATGACCGTTCCCGAAACCGGACTTATGCGTGCTGCTTTTCGCTGCAGAACTCCGACCACATATGGCGCGAGTATGGGAATGGGAGCGCGCACGGAAAGGTCGGCATCGCCTTCGACTTCGCCAAGCTACGCGCCGTCGTCAACGATACCATCAGAGCCGGTAGCGGGCTCGAACTCCTGGGAAGCCTTTGCAAGCAGATATTCTCCGTAAACTACGGAGTCGTAAAATACCTGCCATGGGCTGAGGCGCGAGAAAATATGGAGCGGCTGCCCAACCCGATCCGGTACACATACATCAAGGACAAAAGCTATACCGATGAGCGCGAAATGCGCATTTCACTTTCGGTGCTCGGCATAGGACATTATGTCTTGGCTGACGGCACGAAGCTGGAGTTTCCTCCTGGCCTTGAGCTTGGCTTTGATTTTCGGAGAGCCATGGCGGAAGGCACGATCACAGAGATTTTTCCCGGTCCCGGCTCTGATCTCAGTTTCCTCCGAGATGAACTCGCCAAGCTGGGTATCAAGGCAGTGGACAGCGAAAGCGGAGACGGCGCGGCCTAGAGGTCAGGCGGACAATCCAGCGTGATTACGGGATAGTGCACTCAATGAGAGCCAGCCGCTTCTGATGTGTGGATGGCGAGACTTAAGCGCGTAGGATGGGTTGAGCTCTAGCGAAACCCATCACACTTGTCTGGTAGTAACTTCGGTCAAGTCCACCCACCAGACGCCGTCCTAGTGTCATCGTTACATGGGGAGACTTGGCCACACCCCTCCTGAATTGGGCCAACGTTCAAGTCTGATGGGGACCACGACTACGGCGAGCGAAGACCGAAAAGAGATGGGTTTCTCAAAGGCTCAACCCATCCTACACGCTGCCTCGAAACGGATGCGCCGTGGAATCTATATCGTCACGTCTTTCAATTGTCCGCTGCGCTAAGGAAAGTGTTGCCGGCGGAGCTTGAACGAAGCAAAGGCGAAGGCGGGCTGTAATATCCATTCTCACTCCCGGCTCTCATTTCAGGATTCAACATGCGCAAGCTCCTCGCGATTTTGCTGATCTCGTGCTGGGCCACTTCCTCTCACGCCCAAAAGGCCGATCTCGTTGTGACCAACGCAAAAATCGTGAGGCTCGATCCCGCATCGAAGATCGCGCAGGCCCTCGCGGTGCGCGACGGCAGGATCGTTGCGGTCGGCGGCAACGATGCCGTGGAGGGCCTGATCGGGCCGGCGACGCGGCGGGTCGACGCGGGCGGACGCACGATCATTCCGGCGTCGACTGACGTTGAGGACAACTAACCAACGCCCTGACACGACGCGTTCGCCCTCGCCCGTTCGCGGGCTTCGCGGCGGCGCTCTCGGCGCTCGCGCCGCCGCTTGGCACGGTCAGTTGGCTGCGGCAGCGGGGAAACCGGAGCAATCTCGAATACGGGTTGGGGCGCCTCATTGACCGGCGACGCGAGGCTCGGCTCGCCGGGCGCCGGGCGGGCTTCCATGAACGCCAAGACGTCTCGCCCCTTGGACGTCAGTTTCCAGCCGCCGCTGATGCGCTCGACCAGGCCTTGCGAAAAGATGTCGAGGTCCGGCACCCGGCTGGCGAGGCGCCGCGTCCGGTCCGCCCAATCGCGGCCGCTGGTTGCGAGGACGGCCATGTCGCGCTTGAGGTCTTCCATGACGGCAAAGCCGTCGGGATAGGCCGCCAGGATCTTCAATACCGTCACCTGGAAATTCAACGCCCCCGCCCCCGCTCTGGTCCATCAGCGCCAGAGGATCTCCTCCCGCGAAGCGCGCAACGTACTTTGCTTCGCTGCGTTCGCGATTCAAAAATGTTAATCGCGAGGACGAGAGGCGCAGGCAGGGCTGTCGTATTTGAGAGCTTTTCTTGCGGCCATCCTTCGAGACCCCCGCTTGAGGCGGGCTCCTCATGATGAGGGCGGAGTCTGTGGCTGCAGTTTCAGAGGGTACTGAAGCGCGATAGCCCCGGGGCGCGCGCGGGAGCGGGCTGCGGGGGGCGTCAGGCGAACCTAGAGCTTCCTATAAGTCACATGCCCGGTTGCGAACGGAATCCCCGCCCGCCCGGCGCTGCCGCGCACGATGCAGGCGCGGTCGTCGATCGCGTAGAACCAGTCATCGAAGTTCAGCTTGAACGACTTGCCGTCGCCCTGCGGCGTGTCACGCGTGTACGTCCAATGGAATACGCAGCCGGCCTGCTCGCCGGTGGCTTCGCCGTCCAGGCGATTCTCGTGGCCGATGTACTGGCCTTCGCCGAGCTTGTGAATCGTCCAGCGCAGCGTGTCGCTATGGCCGTCATCGAAGGTGTAGGTCTCGGTCAGGACGACGGTGTCGGTGTCCGCGTCCAGCTCGCCGTGAGCCGCGATCGTCGCGCGCTTCAGAAGACCGCCGACGAGACTTTCAACCACCGCCCATCCTTCCAAGCGGCCGACGAAGAACCGCTCGGGGAGGAATACCGGCGTGGTGCCGGCGAATGCATCAATGGCCATGGCTTGTCCTCTGAGATCGATGACGACATAAGCCGGCTGTCGGCACCGGGTTCCTTCGGGTGAAATCCCGCCTGATGGCCGAGTGCTGCAATGTGCAGATCCCTCCAGCCCATCCTTCACATTCTCCACAGCCCCCCGGGGAACACGTGGACAAGCCCGGCCCTGCCGTTTGGGAATCCCTGACCCGTGCTAAGCGCGGGGAACGAGCAGGCCAGCAGAGGGATTCGTCCTGGCCAAGGAGCGCTCTCGATGCTGATGACCAGGGAAAGACGGCCCGCGATCCGCACGCTGCGCGGATGGGCGCTCGGCGTGTTGCAGGAGGCCGGCGCCATCCACGAATGCGAGGAGCATGGCTGGGCCAAGGACCGGGCTGATCCTCACGCCCGCGCACGTGCCATCGATCTCGCCCGCGAGGAACCGCCGGCCGGTGTTTCTCCCGATGAGGCGATCGCGGAGATACGCGACGTGCTCGATTCGATCGGAGACATCTGTCCGGAGTGCCGGGACGGAGATTGCTGAAGCGGCACCCGATCGCGATATCCGAGCCGCCGGCTTTCATTCGGTGGCTAATCCCCGGCTGCCTCTCTCTCCGCCGCTGCACCTCGGCGTACCATTCGGCGTAGGGCGTGTTTTTCGCCATGTGCCGGTTGAGGTCGGGAGCGCCGTCCGGCCACCAGACCGGGCCGCGCTCGCCGAGGGCGCGCTTGGCGTCCTCGACAGCGCGATGCGCTGCCGCTTCGCGATCCGCGTCGGCGGCCGCCTTGGCATCGCGGACGGCGCGCCGGGCGGTCATCAGGCGCTTGACCAGCTCCGATTTGTCCCGCTCGCCCAAATCCGGATTTGACATCCGCTACAGCCGTCCGCGCACGACGAAGTATCGACCGTCCGGTGTCACCGGATGTTTTACGCTCAAGCCGACTTCCGCCGCGCTCCCGTGGCAGGCTTTTTCGTCGCCGCTTCCTTCGGCTGCTTCTTTCCCGCGATCGGCATCAGCATCTCCTTCTGGCCGGCCGCCGCCTTCTTCGGCTTCCTGGCGGGTTTGTCCGCCTTCGCAGGCGCCGCCTGCTTGCCTTCATCTTTGCCCGCCTCCTTGCCGACGCTGCGGCGCAGCGCCTCCATGAGGTCGACGACGTTCTCGCCCTTCGGCCGCTCTTTCGGCCGGATGACCTTTCCGGCGCGCTTTTCGTTGATCAGCTCGATCAGCGCGGTCTCGTAATGGTCCTCGAACTTGTCGGGCTCGAAGCGTCCGGCCTTCTGGTTGACGATGTGCCGTGCGAGATCGAGCATGTCCTTGGTGACCTTCACGTCCTGGATGTCGTCGAAATAGTCCTGCTCGCTGCGCACCTCATAGGGGTAGCGCAACAGGGTGCCGACGAGGCCCTTGTCCATCGGCTCCAGCGCGATGATGTGCTCGCGGTTGGTCAGCACGACGCGCCCGATCGCGACCTTGTCCATCTCGCGGATGGTCTCGCGGATCACCGCAAAGGCGTCATGACCAACCTTGCCGTCGGGGCGGATGTAGTAGGGGCGGATCAGATAGCGCGGGTCGATGTCCGACCGGGCGACGAACTCGTCGATCTCGATGGTGCGCGTGGACTCCAGCGCGATCTCCTCGAGCTCCTCCTTGGAGACCTCGATGTACTGGCCCTTGTCCAGCTCGTAGCCCTTGACGATGTCCTCATTCGGCACCTCGTCGCCGGTCTCGGCGTCCACCTTCAGGTATTTGACGCGGTGACCGGTCTGCCGGTTGAGCTGGTTGAACGAGATCTTCTCGCTCTCGGACGTTGCCGGATAAAGCGCCACCGGACAGGTGACGAGGGACAGTCTCAGGAAGCCTTTCCAGTTGGCGCGCGGGGCCATTTACGCAGAACTCCGGTTCGAGGCGTCTTGGATTCAAGACGAATGGCCGGCCCGGGTTCCGACATGACCTGTGGAGAAAATTCGGAACAAGGCGCGCCGGCGCCCCACGGGCGCAGGCCAGCCACTGTCCCTCCAATCATCCCGGCCTCACTCCAGACCTTCGCAATTCAACTCGCGCAGCGTTTTGTCCACCCAGGACGCGTCATGCGTTCCGGCCTTGATGTTGGCGATCTGCTTCTGCTCGGCCTGGTATTTCGCGGTGGCCCCCTTCAGCACCTCATCCACGTCGTCAAAGGGTACGCAGAGCAGGCCATCATCGTCACCGATGATGAGATCGCCCGGGTTGATCACCATGCCGTCGATCGCGATCGAAACATTGATCTCGCCGGGGCCGTTCTTGTAAGGACCGCGATGGGTGACGCCTGCCGCGAAAACAGGAAAATTCTGGTTGCGGATGAAGCCCGCGTCCCGAACCGCACCATCGATCACGATCCCCGCAAGGCCGCTTTTGATGATGCGCATCAGCATCATCTCGCCGATCAATGCGTTGGTGAGATCGCCCCCTGCGTCGACCACGATGACGTCGCCGGGCTCGGCTATCGCCATCGCCTTGTGAAGCATGAGATTGTCGCCCGGCCGCGTCTTCACGGTCAGCGCGGGGCCGGCCATCCCTCCGGATTGATGGCGTGGCCGAAGCCGCGCGCCCGCCGCTGTCATCCGGGACATGCTGTCGCTGACGTTTGCCACCGGCAGCTTAGCGAAGCGTTCGACGATGTCGGCAGCCACTTTTCTCTGGCGCTTGAGGATCCTGAAACCTACGGACATGCATTATCCTTCCCGATGTCTGGCAAGTGAAGTGATGAGATCCTAGAAGCCGAACAGTTCGGCCGGATTTTCGACCAGGATGCGCCTGCGCGTGCGCTCGTCCGGCGCCCAGTCTGCGAGCAGATCGAGCAGCAAGGCGTCGTCCGGCTTGGTGCCGCGCTGGGTCGGATGTGGCCAGTCCGTGCCCCACAGGATGCGCTCCGGCGCAGCCTGCACATAGGCCCGCGCCACCTCGCTGGAATCCGCGTAGGGCGGACCGAGCTTGCTGTCCTCATAGGGCTCCGTGACCTTCACCCAAGTGCGGCCCTCATCGAGCATGCGGCGAACCGCGGCGAATGCTGGATGCTTGACGCCATCAGGCTGGGGAATGCGTCCGAGATGGTCGACCACCACCTTGGTGGGAAGTGAGCGGATAACGCTCTCATAGGTGACGATCTGATCGCCGGTCATCAGGATCTGGACGTGCCAGCCCAGCGGGTCGACGCGCCTGGCGAGTGCGGCCAGCATCTCCGGCGTCGTCGTTCCCCAGCTCTGCGGAGACACGAAATTGACCCGGATGGCACGAACGCCGGCATCCGTTAGCAGGCGCAGCTCCGCATCCTTGACCTCGGTGTCGACGACAGCAACGCCCCGTGCTGCTGACCCCAATTGCCCGAGCGCGTCCACAAGACATCGGTTGTCGATGCCATAGGTCGAGGGCTGCACCACCACGCTCCTGGCAATGCCGAGCCGGCGCTGGAGATTTCGATAATCAGCCACGGTTGCACCAGGCGGAAAGCCCTGGTGCCAGTGCGGCGACACGGGAAACCCTCCGTCGTAAATATGGTGATGGCAATCGCACGCATCCGCAGGCGCGTTCAAGCGCGGCGGTGCCGAGCCGGTGCTGTTGGGCACGGCCTGCTCGAGCCCGCCGGCCCAGGCGCCCGTACTCGCAGCCATCATGCCCGCAAGGACGCCGCGCCGGGTGATGGCGTGCTGCGAGGTCGTGCCGCGCGCGCTCACGATTTCACCGCCACCATGTCGGCGGCGCGCGCGACGTTGCGGCCGAGCACGAGGACCAAGGTCGCGGCCACGGCGCACAGCAGCGCCAGCGGCAGCATCCCAAGCACGAAGCTGCCGGTCTGCTCCTTGACCAGGCCAACCACGTTCACCATCAAGCCGCCGCCGATCAGATTGGAAATCGCGTTGATGCCGGCGAGGCCGGCCGCGAGCGTGCTGGTCGAAAGCCAGCTCGCCGACAGCGCCCAGAACGGGCCCTTGAAGGCATAGGCGCCCACCAGGCAGAACGTCACCATGACGATGGTCGGCGCAACCGCCGTTCCGGTCAGACCCAATGCCGTGAAGCCGCTTGCGGCGAACAGCAGCGGAATGGCCGTATGCCAGCGGCGCTCGCCTGAAGTGTCCGAATGGCGTCCCCACAGCACCATGAGCACGGTTGCAACGCCGTAGGGAATCGCATTGACGAAGCCGGTTTGCAGATTCGAGAGGCCAAACGATTTCAGCAACTGCGGTTGCCAGACCGATAGCACACTGCCGGTGGCGGAGGCGCCGGAGCAGACCAGGGCCATGACGAGGAAATATTTGTTGGTGGCAAGCTGCCAGAGCGAGAGATGCCCGACCGGCTTGCGCGCGGCCGCATCCGCCGCCATGCGCACCGTCAGCCAATCCCGCTGCTCCTTCGTCAGCCAGGACGCCGCTTCGGGCCTGTCGGTGAGAACGAACAGGCAGGCAAGCCCGAGCAGGACGGTCGGCAATCCCTCCAGGATGAACAGCCACTGCCAACCGCGCAGGCCGAGCGCACCGTCGAGCTCGAGCAAGCCGACCGACAACGGTGAGCCCAGGAAGGTCGCAAGCGGAATCGAGACCGTGAAGGTCGCCAGGATGCGCGCCCGATACTTGGCGGGCAGCCAATAGGTCAGATAGAGGATCGCGCCGGGAAAGAAGCCGGCTTCCGCCGCGCCGAGGATGAAGCGCATCGTATAGAGCGAATATGGCCCGATGACGAACGCCATGCACGCCGTCACCAGGCCCCAGGTGATCATGATGCGGGCGATCCAGCGCCTGGCGCCGAATTTCTGGAGGGCCAGATTGCTCGGCACTTCCACCAGGAAATAGGAGAAAAAGAACAGGCTGGCCGCAAAGCCGAACATCGCCGGCGTGAGCCCGAGATCCTTGTTCATTTGCAGCGCCGCGAAGCCGACATTGACGCGGTCGAGCAGCGCGAAGAAGTAGCAGATCATGAGGAACGGCACGAGGCGCAGGATCACCCTGCGCATCGTCGCCGTCTCGATCGGGTCGATGTCCATTCGAGCTGCCGTCACGTTTCTCTTCCCTTTTTTGTTTGTTTTATTCGGCCGCCTTGGCGCCGGCCTGCATTTTAGTCGCGATCGCATCGATGGCGATCTTGTAGTTCTCGGGAACGACGCCCCTGAAATGCTCCTTCAGGCCTAGTCCGTCCTTCCAGCGCAGCCGCGCCGCCGTCGCGCGAGCCATCAGCGGTTCGATCCCGGCATCCTCGACCGCCTCGGCCGCCATCTCGACCTCTTCGGTGCGCCGCTTGGCATGGATCACGCCTGAGGGCGTCAGGCTCTCGACCGTGTCCATGAACGGACGCGTCAGCGTCTTCGAGGCCGACGCCAGGACGGTCTCATCGAGACCATAGGATCGGGCGGCCAGCAACGTCTCGTCGATCAACGCCTCGATGCCCTTGATCAGCACGGAGCGCAGAATCTTGATTCCCGACGCGGTGCCGAGCTTGTCCCCGGCGAATTCGATGCTCATGCCCCAGGGCACGAGCAGATCGACCACGCGCCGGCCGGCGGGACCGCTCGACATCATGTGCATCGCATAGCCGTGCTTCGGCGTCCCCATGATGGAGCCGTCGCCGAGCGTGGCGCCCGTCGCGGCGAGCCGTTCGGCGACGCCGTATTTCACCTTCGGCGTGGCCGAGGCAAAGTCGAGGAAGGTGTGGCGGCCATCAAGCACAGGTGCGAACGCCGCTGCGCTTTCGAGCGACGAAGAGCCAGGCGTGACGCTGAAGATCAGCTCGGCCGCATCGGCCAATTCCTGGTTGGACTTGACCAGCGTGACGCCTGCCGCCTTGGCGCGGCTCTGGATCAGATCGGCGTAGGGGCCATCGAAAGCGTATTTGTCATAGCAGAAGATCTGCTGCAGGCCGGCGCCGCGGAGCCCCTTGCCCAACGTGCTGCCGATCTCGCCATAGCCGACCAGGCCGAGACGAAACTGCTGTTTGTCGCTCATCTTCAGATTCCTTTCGAAAGAGGTACGATTTGGCTGGTGCGACCTTCGGCCGTCCCCGCCTGTCGCTGCAAGCTGACGCCAACCACCCGGATCAGGATGGCGGCCAGGGTGAGAAATGCGGCCACCGAGATCAGGGCCCAGGAGAAACTGTCGGTTGCTTGCCGGATCACGCCGATCAGATAAGGACCGACGAAGCCGCCGAGATTTCCGATCGACACGATCATCGCGAGACCGCCTGCGGCAGCGCTACCCGTGAGGAAGCTCGACGGAATCGGCCAGAAGGTTGACTGGTAACACATGATCCCGATCACGGCGCCGCAGAGCGCGAGGATGGAGATCAGCGCCGACGATGTCGCGAAGCCGCAGACGATCAGCGAGGCCGCGCCGACGAGCAGCCCGGATGCCACGAACCAGCTCCGCTCGCCGCCCTTGTCCGACAGCCGCGCCCACAGCATCATCGCGATGGCGCCGCAGATGTAGGGCACGGCGGCGATGAAGCCGACGGCGACGACGCCGAAGCCGAGCCCCTTGATGATCTGCGGCATCCAGAGGCCGAGACCGACGGACCCGATGATGGCGCAGAAGTTGACGACAGCGCAGACAAGGACGCGCCAATTGATGAAGGCATCCCGCAATCGCGAGGGATGTTTTGTGGCAATGGCCTCGCGCTCTGCTGCCAGCACTTCGGCGAGCCAACGCCGCTCGTCAGGGCTCAACCACTTGGCCTGCGCTGGCTTGTCCGTGAGCGTGAAGAAGCACACGAAGCCCAAAAGGGTCGCCGGCAGGCCTTCAAGGATCAACAGCCACTGCCAGCCATGCAAACCGCCCAGCCCGTCGAGTGTCAGCAGCGCGCTCGAGATCGGCGCGCCGACGATGTTCGCAATCGGGATGCCGAGCAGGAACGCCGCGGTCGCCGTGCCGCGGATGCGCGCCGGGAACCAGTAGGTGAAGTAGAGGAACACGCCGGGCGTGAAGCCGGCTTCGCCGAGGCCGAGCAGGAAGCGCATCACGCCAAAGCTCACGGGGCCGACCACGAACGCCGTGGCGGCTGAGATCAGGCCCCAGGTGATCAGGATGCGGGCGATCCATTTGCGGGCGCCGAGCGCCTGCAAGGCGAGATTGCTCGGGACCTCCGCCAGGAAATAGCCGAAGAAGAAAAGCCCGGCGCTCCAGCCGAATTCCGACGGCGAGATGCCGAGGTCGTGGTTCATCGTCAGGCTAGCGATGCCGACGTTGACCCGGTCGAGATAGGCGACGATGTAGCAAAGCAGCAGAAACGGCACGATCCGCCACAGCACCTTTGAGAGGATCTTCGTCTCCTCGGGTGTGAAGCCCTGCTGGACTGAAGTGGCAGCAACGCTAGCCATCGGTTCCCTCCGGGATGGCCGGTGTTTCCCGGCTATGGGACGGGCTTTAGCAAAAATAGAACGGCGTTGCAATTCGTTTTGAAACGGCGTTTCGTTTTGGCGTGCGTGGCTTCTTCGCCGAGGGCGTTCCCCGTAAAAAAGTACAGCGCCGACCGTCGGTTAACGCGCGTCGCCGGGGCCTCCATCTCGCTGTCCGGGGCATCCAGTACGCTGCGGCCTTTCGGCTCAATCACGACTGTCTCCGAGTACTGGATCGCCCGGTCCAAACATCAAGCCGGGCGATGACAGCGAGTGTGTAGCCACTAATCCTTGTGCGAGAACATCTCCAGGCCCGGCGTTTCGAGCTCCGCGCGCAGCAGACTGCCGGTGCGGCTCTCGGTGATGAAGAGGCTCTTTCGCTCCGGTCCGCCAAAGGCGAGATTGGTGGTACCAACGCCGGCGCAGGAGACGATGCGGTCGAGTGGCTCGGCCAATGGCGACAACCGCCACACCGAGCCGAAGCCGGTGTGGCAGACCAGGAGATTGCCACCGTCGTCCAGCGCCAGCCCGTCGGGTCCGCCGGGACCGCCATGCAGATGCGAGAAGATGCCGACCTTTGTGGTCAGCCCGCTCGCCGGCAGCGGCACCCGCCATATCTGGTTGGCCCGCGTCACCGCAACCAGCAGAAAGCTTTCCTCGGGATCGACGACGATGCCGTTCGGACTGGGGATCGTGTCGATGAGGCAGGTGAGCCGGCCGTCGGGCGTCAGCTTCCAGACCCGGCCAGTGGGATCGTGCATGCCGGTCTGGCCTTGGTCGGTGAAATAGAGATTGCCCGATCGCGCAAAGACGAGGTCGTTGACGCCCTTGAAGCTTTCGCTCGCGGCCGTCTCCAGGAACGGCGTGACGTTGCCGCTGTCCGGATCGAGCAGCATGATCCCGCGTTTGTAATCGGTGATGAACAGGCGGCCGTCGCGATGAACCTTTAGGCCGTTCGGCCATCCATCATATTCGGACACGAGCTCCCATGCGCCTCGCGCGCTGACGCGGAAGATACGTCCATAGGGAATGTCGGTGATGTACAGCCGCCCCTGCCGATCGAAGGACGGCCCTTCGAGGAAAGAGTCGATCTCGCGTCCACCCTGATTGGCATCCGCCCAGGCAGTGCGGCGCGGTTTGCGGAACTGATCCGGCAGCCGCGTGAAAATGCTGGTCTCGATCCGGCGTGGTGGGCTGAAGAACGTCATGGGCTAACCTTTGGGGCGACCTTGGCAAAGCCATAGAGCTCGGCTGGATTATCGACCAGGATGCGCTTGAACGCGACATCGTCGCCTGCGCATTGCGCGAACAGATCGAACAGGCGCGCGTCATCCGGCTTGTGCTCCTTTGGCTCGGAGGGATGCGGCCAGTCGCTGCCCCATATCAGACGCTGCGGCGCCGCCTTGACATAGGCTGCCGCAACGGCGCCTGCATCGGCGTAATCAGGCGCACCCTGCTTGCTCGACACATAGGGACCCGACAGCTTGACCCAGGTCCTGCCGCGATCGAGCAGGCCGCGGATGATCCTGTAGGGCGCACTCTCGACACCGGCTGGCTGCGGCACTTGTGCGAGATGATCGAACACCAGTCGCCCGGGCAGCGAGGCCAGCAACTCTGCATTGTCCTCGATCTGCTTCGGACGCATGTTGATCTGGCAGTGCCAGCCGAGATCCGCCAGCCGCGGCGCGAGCAGCGGCAGCGAGTTCACCGTCAACACGCCGGGAAAGCCGAGATTGAAGCGGACGCCGCGAACGCCCTGTGCATCGAGCCGTCGCAGCTCGGCATCCGAAATGTCGTCGGCCACAACAGCGATGACGCGAAAATTCTCCGCGCCAAGTGCCTGTCGCGACGCGATCTGCAGCCGGTTGTCGGTGCCATAGGTGGAGGGCTGGATGATCACGCCCCGACTGGTGCCGATCCGAAGTTGCAGCGCGCGATAATCATCGGGCGAGGCGTCATCCGGCAGCAGTGTCGCGCCCTTCGCAGCGGGATAGGTCTGGTCGTAGGTATGGAAGTGGCAGTCAACTGCGCCGGGGGGCGGCACGAAACGCGGCGTCTCGGTGCCACTCGACCAGCGCACCGCCTGCCCCATCGCGGCGTTGGGAATAACGGATGCGGCCAGTCCGGTCAGAACGGTCCTGCGAGTCAGCGGTGCTGGTGCCACGGCGTCTTGCCCTCCCCCATCTTTGTATGAGGAAGGCTTATAAGCCCGCCGAAACCGACGCCGCAAGAAGAAACGAAACGTCGTTTCGTTTTAGGCCGAGCCGGCGCGCCTGCGTCCGCTTTTCACCGTGCCGGAGAATGGATTTCCACCGCATGCCAGGGTCAGCTTGCTTGCGGCCTCCACCAATGCCGGCTTGATCTGCTCGGCCCGCACTGTGGTGAGCCGGCTGACCGGCCCCGAGATCGCCAACGCTCCGACCAGGGAATCGCCGATGCCGAAGACGGGCATAGCGAGAGCGGCCGCATGAGGATCCGTCACGCCGGACGTGAACAGCGGCAACTCCTCGTCCGGTCCGGCCGTCCCGGACTCATACCGCCGCAGCGTTTGCGCGATGGCGGATTTGTCCATGGGACGCGTATCGCCCGGCTGCACGGTCATCCGGATGCGATTGCTGCTCTCCACCCGAAAAAGACAGAGTCGCTCCTCGCCATTGCGAACGTAGAACGACGTCGTCTCCCCGGTTTTTGCCGCGAGCTGCTCCAGCACCGGCATGACGTGGTCGGCCAGACGAAACGCCTGCTGGTAGGCGGTGCCGAGGCGCAACGTCTCCGAATCAAGCCGGTAGGAGCCGTCCGGCAGACGCGCGAGCAATCGATATTGTTGAAGCGAGAGGGCGAGCCGGAGGATCGTGCTTTTGACTAACCCCGTCCGCTCGGCCAACTCGGCTAAGCTCAAAGCGCCGTCTCCCCGACGGAACGCAGTCAACACCGCGAGTGCGCGTTCGGCTGCTGATACGCCCTTGAGTGCAGGCGGCTTCTTCACGGTCGGCTTTGCCATCTCACATCCTTGTCTTCACCCTGTCCTACGGCATTATGGCCGCAGGTAGAAGGGCTACGACGCGTCTGCAGAGAGCGGGATGGGCGAACTCCCGGAACGCGGGGAGATTCGACCCCTCAGTCGTGCCTGCGGACCGCACCGTTTTCGCACCAGAAACGACGCGAGCGAACCATAACAAGTGTGACTGAAACCAAACAAAATCGCAGCAAATCAATGAAGCTCATCTCTGTCCAACCGCTCATAACGGTCTGGTTGCAGGTTCGAGTCCTGCCGGGCCACCACGACCGACAATCCGGTGATGGTGATGTTGTACCAGAGTTTTCGCAGGGGATCGACGAAGGCCCAGCGATAGGCGCTCACCATCAGAGCCGAGTCAGCAGTGTCGACCAGCGCCATGCCGGCGGCAAACAACGCGGGAAACACCAGAACGCCCGACGGTGAGGCGCCGCGCGCGGCTTCGGTCGCAGAGAGGCTCAGAAGCCCGATCTCGGTTGCGATATCGAAGCCGAGCCCGAACAGGAAGCCGAGCGGATACATGTGCCAGGATCTCCTAACCATACGGAATAACGGCGCGAGCAACCGGGCAAGGAAGCCGCGGCCGGCCAACAATCGATCCAGTGCTTCGACGTCATGAGCGTCATGCTTGCGCACCGCGCGCAATCTCCGCCACAGGCCGACGAAGATGGCGAGGTTGAGCGCGGCTATTACGAGCAGGAAGATCGCGGAGACCGATGTCCCGATCAAACTACCGACGCTCCTGATCAGACTATCGCCGCCAAGATCGACCGCGCCCAACACGAGCAGCATGGTCGCGATGGCCACCACCGTGGAATGGCCGAGCGCGAACGCGAGCCCGGCGCTTCTCGGTATTTCGCCCGCATGCATCAGTTTGCGCACCACATTGTCGATGGCCGCAATGTGATCGGCATCCACCGCGTGGCGTAGGCCAAACACCCAAGCGATCAGCGCAGTTGCCATCACCGCGGGCCGGTCGGCGAACAACGCGAAAGCCCAGGCCCAGGCGGTGATATTGGCGACGACGAGCCCGCCGAACAGTACAACGCTACCGGGCTCAACCACGCGACCTAGCCCATCCACGGCGCCACCCAAATATGAAGTTTATCAGGAACAATCATACCAAGGGTAGCAAGAGCCGGGCCACTCCGGACGAAGTCGGCACGAGTCCTTGTTTGCGGCGCTCAAGCCACTGTTTTCAAGCCGATTCTGTACCGCCTCCATGTTGCAGTACCGCGTGCATCCTCTGGAAACCAACTATCCACGAGCGGCAACTCGTGGTCGCCGCCGGAACGGTCCGCCCGATTGAGCTCTCGACGTCCTTTTCAGCGCTAATTCCCGCAGGGCCTAAGCGCGTCCAGGGCTGCGGCTGGTCACAGCGTCGCCGATTCGATGCAGCTCGGGCCCATCGCCTGCCAATGATGGCGGCTCGCCGACAAAGGCAACAGAGGGAGCGAGCTAACTTGCCGCGACCGTCGCAGCGAGGGCAAAGGTTGATAGCGTCTTCGAGAGCATCGTCTTCTCCATTTTAGATTTGGGGCTCGAGCACCGGCAGCTCGGCGTGGTGAGCGGGCCTGTTCTCGGCCGGCGCATCGTTCGCAACGGCTTCCGGCTCGCGCGAAGGTGATTCATCCGCATGATCCGGATGGATCCGGAACCACGCCACATAGAGCGCCGGCAGAAACAGCAGCGTCAGCAGCGTGCCGACGATGATGCCGCCCATCATGGCGTAGGCCATCGGGCCCCAGAAAATTTCGCGCGCGATCGGGATCAATGCGAGACTTGCGGCAGCCGCGGTCAACAGGATCGGTCGCATGCGGTGCTCGGTTGCCTCGACGACCGCATCCCAGGCAGGCCTGCCCTCCTTTCTCAGATCCTCGATCTGCACGATCAGGATCACGGAGTTTCGCACCAGGATTCCGATCAGCGCGAGCACGCCGAGGATCGCGACGAAGCCCAGCGGCGCGCCGCTCGGCAGCATGGCCATGACGACGCCGATCAGCGCGAGCGGAGCGACCGCGAAGACCAGGAACAGGCGCGAAAAGCTCTGCAGCTGCACCATCAGCACGGTCGCCATGACAAACAGCATCAGCGGCGCGACCGCGATGATCGGCCCCTGGCTCTTGGCACTCTCCTCTACCGAGCCGCCGATCTTGATCGCGTAGCCCGCCGGCAGCTGCTTCGCAAACTCCGCCACCTTCGGCGCGAGCTGGTCGACCACCGTCTTCGGCTGAACGTTACCGACGACGGCAGCCTTCAGCGTGATGGTCGGAATCCGCGCACGCCGCCAGATCGTGGGCTGCTCCAGCTCGTAGCGCAGATTGGCGACGGCACCGAGCGGGACCGGTTGGCCCCCCAGCCCGGTCAGTTGCAGGTCGCGCAGCGTATCGATCGAGGCGCGCTCCTTCGCAGTCGCACGTCCCGTGACGTTGACCAGATAGATGCTGTCCCGCACCTGCGTGATCGGCGAGCCCTGCAGCACGGAGTTCAGCGTGGTGGCGATGTCTTCCGAGGTCAGGCCAAGCTGGCGCGCCTTGTCCTGGAACACGTCGACCTTGACGACGCGAGCCGGCTCCATCCAGTCGAACACCACGTTGCCGAGATCGGGACTGCTCCGCACGATTCCCGCAAGCTTCTGTGAGAGATCGCGCACCTTGGCGATGTCAGGCCCGCTGAGACGGTATTGCACCGGCCGCCCGACTGGAGGGCCGACCTCGAGCAGCTTGACGTAGGTGTCGGTGCCCGGGAACGTCCTCCTCAAATAGTCCTCGAACTGCGCCTTGAGCCGGTCGCGCGCCGTGATGCCGCCCTTCGTCACGATCACCTGCTGGCCGAACCAGGTGTTGGCGGTCTGAACATCGAACGACAGCACGAAGCGCGGCGCGCCAGTGCCGACATAGGTCGACCAGTGCTCGACCGATTGGTTGCCCTGCAATTGCTCGCGCTCGAAGCGCGCCATCTGCATGTTGGTCTCGGCGATCGAGGCGTTCTGCGGCAGGTTCCAGTCGATCACCAGCTCGGTGCGGTCGGACGAGGGGAAGAATTGCTGCTGCACGAACTGCAAGCCGAACAGCGCAAGCAGGAAGACGCCGACCGTGACCGCAATGGTGCTCCAGCGATGATGCATGCAGAACAGGAGCAGGCGCGCGAACATCTGCGCCGTCCGTCCTTTTTGCTCGTGATGCCCCTTCATCTTGGCGGGAAGGATCGTGACGCCGAGCAAGGGCGTGAACAACACCGCCACGACCCAGGAGACGATCAGCGATACCGCGATCACCACGAACAGGGTGAAGGTGAACTCGCCCGCGTTGCTGCTGTTCAGCCCGATCGGGATGAAGCCGGCCACGGTGATCAGCGTTCCCGTCAGCATCGGGAACGCCGTCGACGTGTAGACGTGGGTCGCCGCCTTTTCGAGGGGATCGCCGACCTCGAGCCGGGCCACCATCATCTCGACGGCGATCATGGCATCGTCGACCAGAAGACCAAGCGCGATGATCAGGGCCCCGAGTGAAATGCGTTGCAGCGAGATGCCGCAATAGGCCATCACCACGAAGGTGATCGCGAGCACGAGCGGAATGGCGATGGCGACCACGAGACCGGCACGCATCCCCAGGCTCAGGAAGCTGATGCCGAGCACGATCATCACGGCCTCGAACAGCGCTTCGGTGAAGCCGGACACGGCATGTTCGACCACGACGGGCTGGTCCGCAACGAGGTGCACGCCGACGCCGATCGGCAGGTCGGCGATGATCTTCGTCATCTCCTCCTTCAGCGCCTCGCCGAACTGGAGCAGGTTGGCACCGGACTTCATGCCGATCGCCAGCGCAATGGCGGGCTGGCCGTTGTATCTGAACAGCGTCGACGGCGGATCGGCATAGCCGCGCGTGATCGTGGCAACATCGGTCAGCGGGAAGAAGCGATCGTTGATGCGCAGATTGACCGTCTTCAGGCTCGCCTCGGAGGCGAACTGGCCGTTGACGCGGACGCTGATCCGCTCCGGCCCCTCCTGGAACACGCCGGAGGGCGTCACCGCGTTCTGACCTTGCAGCGAAGTCATGACGGTCTTGATATCGAAGCCGAGAGCCGCGACCTTGCGGGTGGAGAGTTCGAGGTAGATCACCTCGTCCTGCGCGCCGAGAATGTCGACCTTGCCGACATCGGGCACGGTCAGCACCTTGGCCCTTATATCCTCGACCCGGTCGCGGAGCTGTCGCTGGCTCAAGCCGTCGCTGGTGAAGGCGTAGACGTTGCCGAAGACGTCACCGAAGCGGTCGTTGAAACCGGGGCCGACCACGCCTTGCGGGAAATCGCCCTTGATGTCGGCGATCATGTTGCGAACGCGAACCCAGGTCGGCTTGACGTCGGCCGCCTTGGTCGAATCGCGCAAGTAGACGAAGACGGTGGTCTGACCCGCGACCGTCACGCTCTTGGTGTAGTCGAGCGATTCCAGCTCCTCGAGCTTCTTCTCGATGCGGTCGGTGACCTGACGCGTCATCTCCTCGGGTGAGGCGCCCGGCCACTGCGCCTGGATCACCATGGTCTTGATGGTGAAGTCAGGATCCTCCTGTCGTCCCAGCTGGAGATAGGCAAACAGGCCGGCCGCCATGAAGGCGATCATGAAATACCAGACGAGCGAACGATGGCCGAGCGCCCAGTCGGAGAGGTTGAACGACTTCATGGCTCTTGATCCTGTTCG
Organism: Bradyrhizobium sp. BR 10289; assembly: GCF_019455385.1. Classification (GTDB taxonomy): domain Bacteria; phylum Pseudomonadota; class Alphaproteobacteria; order Rhizobiales; family Xanthobacteraceae; genus Bradyrhizobium. The sequence continues at coordinate 107,338 of NZ_JACOFR010000010.1, read as the reverse complement.
AAGCGGACCTGCTGTCCCGGCTTGAGGCTGTGAATTCCGGCGGTGACGATTCGGGTGCCTGTGGCAAGCCCGCCGGTGACGCGGATGCCCGCCTGTTCGGCGATGCCTTCGATCTTCTGCAGGGAGACGGTGCCGGCGGACTGATCGACCACCCAGACGAAATTGGCGCCGTCCCTGGCAAGCACCGCTGATGCGGGCAGGCGCAGGACCTTGCTCTGATCCTTGCCGAGCTTTGCCGTGACGGTCGCGCCAAGACGGAAGCTTTCGGGCGGGTTGTCGAGCGCAATCCGGACACGTCGCAGCCGCGTCACCGCATCGGCTTGCGGCGCGATTTCGCGAATCCTGCCCTCAATTTGAACGGCGGGGAGGAGCTGCAGGCTGACGGTGAAGGGGAGACCGATCTCGAGCGGCACAGGCAGGTCCTCACCGATGTCGACGACCGCCTCGCGAATGTCCGGGCGCGCGACCGTCACCACGGTTTGACCGGGCGAGACCACCTGACCGACTTCCGCGCCGACGGCGGTGACGACGCCGCCGAAGTCGGCTTTGATGCGGGCATAGCCGAGTTGCTCGACGGCCTTGGTCAGGTTCGCCTGCTCCTGCGCGACGCTTGCTTCGGCGCCGGCGCGGGCCTGTTCGGCGTTGTCGAGCGTCTGCCTGGTGGTCGCATCGCTGGTGATGAGCGCGTGTTGCCGCGCCTCCGTGGCCTTGGCCGTCGCAAGCTGCGCCTCGGCCTTGGCAAGCTGAGCTTTGGCCGCGCGAACGGCGAGATCGAGCGCGATGGGATCAATCGTCCCGATGATTTGTCCTTCGCTGACGATGTCGCCGACATAGACCGGGCGCGAGGTGAGCCGTCCGAGCACGCGAAAACCAAGGCTGGTCTTGTAGCGCGGCTCGACGACGCCGACCGCAACCGTGCCGTCGCCGCTATTCGGCGTGGCCACCATCGAGAGCACGGGGCGTACGGGCTCCGGCTCCTTCGCCTCCTGCTGGCAGCCGGTCAGCAACGCGGCCGCCGCGACTGCGCCAGCGATCATCATGACCCGTCGCTTCATGACTGACCTCCCGCCTCAGTGACCGATTGACCGACGCTCAGGAGCTTGCCGCCGTCGACGACGACGCGCTCGCCGGGCTCGAGGCCTGCCTTGATCAGCACCTGACCGGCTTCATAAGCGCCGACCGTGACGGGCTTCAGCGACGCTGTCTGCGTCCTGGGGTCAACGGTCCAGACGGCAGGCCTGCTACCCGCGGCCATCAGCGCGCTCCAGGGCAGGGAGATCTCGTTCTGAGCTTTAGCCTTCACTGTCCCCGAGACGGCGCTGCCCAGCGTCAACGCAGCCGGCGGGTTCGCGATGGACACCTTGACGCGGATCGTGGAGCTCTTCGCGTCGATCGCCGGCGAAATCTCTCTCACCTCTCCCGTCGCCGTCACGCCGGGATCGGAGACCAGTGCCAACGTGACGCGGCGGCTGTCGGTCTGGCCAAGGAAGACGGATTCGTAGACCTCGAAGACGGCATCCCGCTCCCCGTCCTGCGCGAGCGAGAACACGGATTGGGCTGCCGGAACGACCTGCCCGACCTCGAGGTTTCGCGCAGTGATGACGCCGTCCGCTTCAGCGCGCAGGACGGTATAGCCGAGCGCATCGCGCGAGGTGCCCAGTTGCGCCTTAGCCGCCTCCAGCACGCCCTCTGCGGTTCGCAGACCTTCCTGGGCCTGGTCGTAAACGGTCCGGGTGGTGAAGCCGCTTGCGATCAGCGCTTTCTGCCGCTCGAACGTGGCCTTCGCCACGCGCAGCTGGGCTTCGGCCGAGGCCACTGCCGCCGTCGCAGCATCGACATCAGCCTGTTGCTCGGCTGGATCGAGACGGGCGAGGACGTCGCCCTTGTTAACGTGCGCACCGACGTCCACGATGCGCGCAACCACCCGTCCGCTGATGCGGAACGAAAGATCGGCACTGAAGCGCGCCTGGACTTCTCCCGTCAACGTGCGGGAGGATTCCCGATCGCGCGGCTGTACGATCGTGGTCCGGACCAGCGCTGCCCGTATGGTCGTCTGCGCCGCGTGATCGTTGCAACCTGTCAACGCAATGCTGACAAGCACGGCGGCCGCGGCGAGGGCCTTCCCCACATGTGGCGTTCGAACAGGGCTCGAAAATTGGCTTGTCATGGCGCGTCCGTATGATGGGAGGGTGACAGCAGCACGCCGAGCGCATCGGCGGATTGGCGGCTCGAAGCAGGGGATCTCGTACGGCGCGGAGCCCTCATCTGGCGCGTTGCGATCGACCAGTTTGCGCGCCGTTCCCGCTCGGTCAGCGGGAACGAAACGACGATCGAGGTGAATTCAGCGCCGAAACCATGCTCGATGCGCCCGCCGAGAGCCCGTGCGATATCTCTGGCAATGCGCAATTCGCGATCGGAAGCTTCCCGCGGGGGACGCGAGCCGTTGTCCAGGATCACGCAGTTCACCAGCGCACCGGTGCGCGTTAGCTTGATCCTGATCTGTCCGGCCCCTGCATCGAAACAAGCGTGCCTTGCCGCATGCATCACGAGCTCATGGACGATCAGCCCCAGATGCCAGCAGCGCTGCGGCTGAAGCGCGAGGGGCTGCGTCGCGAAGGCCAGCTGAATGTTCATCCGGTCCAGGACCGCCCGGCGCATGCCACAGCCCAGCTTGCGGATGTAGGTCGCAGCCTGGATCAAGGTGTCGCCCGGCGGTATACCGAGCGCACGGTGCACGTCGGCATAGCCGTGCAGCAGCTCGGCGACGTCGCTAAGCGCGCCCTTGGCTTCCGCCCCTTCGGCACGGATGGCGGCCGCGGAGACCAGATTGATGGCGAAGGCAACACCGTTGGCGACCCTGTGATGCAGCTCGCGCAGCAGCACGCCTTCCGGCAAGCTTGGCGGTTCTGGGTTCAGAACAGTCACGACATTCTCCTCAGTTCGGGTCGGGGGTCAGGCCGAGCGCGTCGCCCTGTGCGGCCTCCCGGCCGCGCCGCTTGTGGCGGCAAGCGGCCTCTATAAACAAACTACACCGTATATTTTCTTTTTCTTGCCTATCTTCGCGCGCCGTGTCAAGAGGGATGCAGACGCGCACAGACTCGTGATTGGGAGTCCTGAAATGAAGAAGACCAAACGAGGCAGACCGCCCAAGGATCTTGCCGGCGATGCACAGACCCGCATCCTCGATGCCGCTCAGCAATTGTTTCTGGAGAAGGGATACCGCAGCGCGAGTATCGACGACATTTCCGAGCTCGCACCCGCCAGCAAACCGACGATCTACGCCCACTTCCCAGGCAAGGAAGCACTGTTCGCGGCGGTGGTGGCCCGCAACGTCGACGGCCTGATGGATTTCGACGGCTTCGTGCCGGAAGGGCGCACCATCGAGGACAAGCTGATGAGCCTCGGGGCCGCGATCATCGAACGATTCCTGAAGGAATCGCTCGGGATGGTACGCACCACGATCGCGGAATCGCAGCGGTTTCCGGAGCTGAGCCGCAATGTTCATGACGCTGCCCGCGACCGGTCTCTGGCGGCAGTCTCCCAGCTCCTGGACGACGCCACTCAGAAGCTGGCTCGCACGCCGAGAGGCCCGTTCAGCGCCAAGCGGAGCCGCTCCACCGCGCAAATCTTCCTCGATCTCATTCTGCTGCCGATGCTGTTTCGCGCGCTGGTCGGCGAGACCTCGAAGGACCTGGAGAAAGAACTTCGTGGCTTTGTGCGCGAGCGCGTCGGCTTTTTCCTGGCCGCCTGCGAGACGGACTGGACGCACTAGCTCATCCGCATTAGCCGGCGCACCCGAGCTTCGCGCGAGCTGTCATCTCGTCCGGCTACAGGAATGGCGTGCGACGCAAAGCGCTCGTACAAAAACTCAACATCTCCTCGAAACTTGGTCGCAGAGTCGCAGCTCCGATCCGCGATGGATTGAGATGGACGTCCATGGCTTCGAGCAGGCAGCAGGTCAGCGCCATCGGACTGCCGCCCTGCAGTTCGCTGCGTGCCTGGCCCGCGCCGATGATCGGCCGCACCAGCCCTCGGATCCTGTCGTCGTAGGCGAGGACGACGGTCCAGTTCTGCCGGACGGCCAGGGTTACCAGGTCCTGCAGCCGGCGATGCTTCGCCGGTCGAGCTCCATTGCAGTCGGCTATTGCCTTCAGGATCGCAGCCAGGCGCCGCAGCGCTGGCCCACGGCCCCGAGCCGCCTCAGCCGCTTCACTGACCGTCTCTTCGAGCACCTCTTGCACCACAGCCTCCTCGATCGCCCGCCTGGAGGGAAAGAATCGATAGACGTTGGCCGAGGACATCGACAGACTCTGCGCGATGTCGGCGACGGTGGTCTTGTCGCATCCCATCTCGCCATAGAGATGGATGGCGGCCTGCACGATCCTGCGGCGGGCGCGGCTCGTTCGATCTTCAATCTGGCTGCGCATAACGTCTCTCACTGCGAGGGAATGTTCATCAACTCGCGGCGGCAGGCCTCTCCGAAATCCCGCAAGGGATCCATCTCCTCGATGAATTTGGGGAGATCGACGAATGTGCGATTTGGTGAGAGATAGGTCTCGATGATCAGGTGCCCGGCTCTCTCGGCGGCCTGAACAACCTCGCTGCTCGACAAGATCCGCATGCGCCCGACCAGCGTATAGAGGCTGACCAGTTGCGGGATTTCGCCTGATCATTGACCAGGGCCTCGGCATAGAGCCTCGACGCCTCCTCGATGAAGCAATGGTACAATTGTTCGCGCTTCGAGAACGAGCGGGCGTGATGAAGCTCGCGACGCTTTCGGCGTCCGCTGAACCATCCGCTGACGATGGTCGAGAGCGCGCCGAACGCAGAGCCGCCGAAGGCAGCCAGGGCCGGTATGTACACCGTGCTCATGAGATCGCTCCTGTCTCCTGGCCGCGATGCCGATGCAATTCAGGACGGCAACCCCGTCACACCGGTCGCAGCATCAATCCTATCTGGCCCTGGCAGAGCCGGTGCTTGCCTGCTCGAACACCGCTTTGCACGCTTCGCTTAAGGCCGGTTTCCTCTGCCGCAGGCAGGCTTCGACACCCGCCGGGTCCGGAATGTAGGCGCTGCACAGGCGAAAGGCGTCGGGCGTACAGGCTGCCCTCTGCTCCGCCGTGCCCTGGTTCTCCTGCGCGGATGCTGCTGCGCTGCCGAGCGCAACCACGACCGCTGCGAACAGCATTTGCGTCAATCTCGTCAAGTTGGATCCTTTCTTTGCTCGAGGCTTGTGGTTTGGCGGAGCCTCACCGCCTTGATCCTGCACACGCGCTTGTGAGGCCGTCGTCTTGACACCATTCGCGGTGCGTGATTTATATGAACTATACGGTGTATTTTATTAAGGAGATATGGAATGTCAAGCCTGCTGTTCCCCTTGATGCGCGAAAATCCGCTGCCCGGACTTGCCGCCGCATCGTTGAACATCGTTGTGGCCGTGTGCCTCGTGGCCTTGAGCCTGCTGCTGGGAATCACGATCGCCATGATCGCCTGGGCTCATTCGCTCGCCACGCGCAGCGACGTGAGATCACGACCGGTGGCGTGACATGCTGAACTTCATCGAAGTCTTTGATGGGATGGAAGTGGACCCGACCAGCGGCGAGATCGTGTGGACAGGTGTGACCGGAACACGGATAGCGCTCCAGCGTGATGGACACATGATCAATCCGACAGCCGCAGCCTATTGTCCGACCGAATGGCTCGACCAGCGCGGCTATCTCGATGCCGAACGTGCGCGCCATCATCCACGCCCGTGGAGCATCTGACGATGCAACAGAGTGATGCCACGGTCGGGAGGCCCATGCCGTGAGCCGACGATCCGTCATGTCAATGCAGGCGAGCCGATCGAACGACACCGCCCTTCCCTTGCGCGGCTATTTTCTGTCGGTCGGCGGCGCCCTGCTCTGCTTGCTTTGCATGACCGGTTGGGTGCTCCCGCCCCAACCGCCAAGCCGCTTCGCGGAGCCGGATCCTGCGCGGCCTGCGATCCGCATGCACTCCGACGTGAAGGGGCCGGCCCTCGTCAGGATCGATACCAATCAGTCGCCGCCCACGCCCTCCGACAAGGAGATCGTCGTCGCGCACAGCCCCTTGTGGGCGATTGACCAACCACCACACCGAGATTGATCCGATGTCCAAGCAGCATCTGTTTGCCCTGATCATGTGGTCCGCCACGCTCGCCGCGACCGCCGCCGTCGCTGACGTTCAAAACCCTGCGGACGCAGACAGCCGAAGCGCGAGCGCGCAAAGCCGGGCCGAAGAGGCCGCCATCCAACGCGTACTCAGGGAATTCCGCACGACACGCGTCCCGCTCAGCCGGGCGATGGCGATCGCTGAGCACCTGCATGACGGTTCGAAGGCCGCCGACATCAGCTTCGAGATCGACGGCCCGCCCATCTTTCGCGTTCGCACGATCCGCAATGAGCACGTATGGGAGAACGCCATCGACGCAAATACCGGAAACATCACCGGGAAGGAGGTGACGTCGTCGCTGAAGGAACTCGATCGGGAAGACATCGCCAACATCCTTGCCTTGAAGTGGATCAAGCCGGAATTGTCCGATGCCGTGCAGGTCGCCGAGAAAGCGACCGCCGGCAGCGCGCTGGCCGGCGGTCTGATCCGACAGGACGGCAAACTCAACTTCGTGATCATCGTCGCTTCCGGAGACCATTTGAAAGAGGTGCTGCTCGAGCCTCCCAAGGTCGGAAAGCAAGACACGAGGCGCGATTAACACGCACAAGTCCATCAGCAATCAAAGAGCACACTCGCCATGAACTTCCAGCCGCGGAATTACAGTGCACTCAATACTGTCAGCAGGCCCGATCATTGCGCACGACCGCACAGTGAAGCTTGCCCTACAGTGCACTCTATTTGGGCAGATCGCTGAATTGAGTTAACTGTCACGAGCTTGCCCGACATCTGGAAATTTCCCGGCTCGCATCGTAATGTCATTGCGATGAGCATGGTCGGTGCCGGGCAACCGGCATCGACGATTGCCAGGCACGCGCACACTGATCCGAGCTCACGCGTTGCGCTGTCGATCGCACCAGGCAAGGTCGGAGTTGCGCATGTTGACGGCTGAAGAGATCGTCCGCGTCAGGACTTCGTTCGATCTGGTATTCCCCAATGCCAATGACGCGATGACGGCGTTTTACGATCGCATCTTCGAGCTGGCGCCTGAAATCCGGCCGATGTTTCCCGCTGACCTGAGCGCGCTGAAGCAGGATTTCATTTCGAAACTCGCCGTGCTGGTCGGCAGCCTCGATCCGGCGACGGGGCTGCTGGGGGGTGCCGACGTTCTCGGCCGCAATCACCAGCGATATGGCGCAAGGGCCGAGCATTATCCTGTCGTCGGCGAAGCACTGCTCTGGAGCCTTGCGCGTGGCCTTGGGCCAAACTGGACCGATGAGTTGGAGCAGGCCTGGCGCAAGGTCTACGGCGTCATTGCGCAGCGCATGATCGCGGTCGGCGATGCGCCACCCCCGCCGTTCGCCAGCCCGTCACAGCCGATGTGATATTCCAGCCGGGGCCCGGACGTCCACGTTCACGACGCGCCTTTCAGCAGGCCAAGCCGGACCAGGCTTTCGGCTGTGGCCAGGATGGCATCCTCTCTCGAGCGTGGAGCCCAGCCGAGCAGCCTTCTCGCTTTTTCGGCCGTGGCATTCATGTTCACGCCGAGGTGCGGCACGATCTGCGCCATCGCGGGGTTTCCGATCGCGATCAGGTGTATGAACCAGTTGGGCAGGACTCGCGTCGAGACCTTGCCGGCAGCGATTCCCATGCCTTGGCGCAGCACCTTCGCAATGTCCGCCAGCCACAGGCTGCCGCCCGAAGCCGCAAGAAAACGTTCTCCCTTGGCGGCGGGGTTGGTCATGGCGCGCAAGTGGAGATCGGCGACGTCACGGACGTCGACCAGGCAAGTATTGACCTTCGGGCAGCCCGGCTGGCCCTCCATCATGTTCTTGATCAGCCGAACGGAATGAGAATAGTCCGGGCCCAGAGCAGGTCCGAGGACAGTGGTCGGGTTGACGGCAGACAGTTCGAGCCCGTCGCCTTCGCGACCCACGAAGGCCCACGCGGCGCGCTCGGCAAGCGTCTTCGACCTCTGATAGGGCGCCACCTTGCCGTTGAGGTTAGTCCAATCCGTCTCGTCGAACGGCCGGCTCATCGGTTCGTGGCCGACCCCGATCGCCCCGAAGGCGGAAGTCAGAACCACGCGCTTCACGCCGGCGCTTTTCGCTGCGCGCAAGACCCGGAGATTGCCTTCGACGGCGGGCTTGACCCAGTCTTCTTCACGAACCTGGTGTCCCGATGGGGTCGGCGAGGCGCCGTGCTGTACGTAGCTGCAGCCTGCGGCAGCCTCGACCCAGCCCCGGTCCTCGGTGAGATCGACGGCAACGAAGGACAGGCGATCTCCGGCCTCGCAGCCGCCGTTCCTGAGGTTCTCGCGCACTTCCGCTTCACGCGCCGGCGACCGAACCGTGGTCCGCACCCGATAGCCGGCATCCAGCAGCGCCAGAATGCAATGTTGCGCGATAAATCCCGTGCCTCCGGTGACGAGCACCGTCTCTTCGTTCATGTCGTTCTCCTGATGGCCGCATCGGCGTTCAATTCCCGCCTTGAATTGGACGATCTGTGAGGCCATCTGTTCGGATTGTGAATGCTCGAAAGTCCGCATTACTTGCTCGAAAGTCCTGATGTGTCCGACGATCCGTTTTCCGACATCCTCAGGTTCACGCAGGCAGAAACGCTGGTGACGGGTGGTTTCAGGGCCGGCGGCTCATGGGCCATCCGGTTTCCGGTGCCGAAAACCATCAAGTTCTTCGCCGTCGTGAAGGGGAGCTGCTGGGTCACGATCGACGGCGAAGCTCAGCCTTTTCGATTTGAGACCGGCGACGTCGGACTGCTGGCAGCGCCGCGTTCCTTCATCCTGGCCAGCGATCGGAATGCCGCGCCGGTCGACGCCATGGATCTGTTTTCCGGCGCCGGCGCGACAACGGCCGAGCTCGGCGACGGTGATGACTTCGCCCATATCGGTGGCCACGTTTTGCTCGACCCGCTGAGCGGCAGGTTGCTCGCAGATATCTTGCCGCCCTGGATTCACATCCAGGCGTCATCGCCCCAGGCGATGAACTTTCGCTGGCTGCTCGACCGGCTGGTCGAGGAGCGGGCCTCGGAACTGCCGGGCGCTCAGCTCGCGTCGGCCCAGCTCGCGCAGCTTCTTTTCATCCAGATCCTTCGGGCCCATCTGAAAACAGCGACCGACATGCCCGCCGGGTGGTTGCGGGCGATGGGAGATCCCCGCATTGCGCCGGCGCTGCGTCTGATGCACGGCGAACCCGGCCGATCCTGGCACCTCGAGGAGCTCGCAAGCGCCTGCGCCATGTCTCGCACCACCTTCGCCTCCCACTTCAGAAGGGTCTCCGGCGTCGCGCCGCTGACCTATCTCACCAACTGGCGCATGCGGCTTGCCGAACGTGCCCTGCGGGAGGAAGCCACGCCCGTAGCGATCATCGCTGAAGCGCTGGGCTATACGTCGGAGAGCGCCTTCAGCAACGCCTTCAAGCGCCTGACAGGCAAATCGCCCCGAGCATGCCGGACCGCCGGCCGTGCATCCGGTCCGCATGCTGCGAGAAAGCAAGCCAACGGCCATCTTTCGCTGCCGAAGGCGGCGATCAGCATCGAGGCGCGGGAGTGAGCGCGCCAGCGATTGGCGATCATCTTGGCCGCTCTGTCCAGAGGGTCAGGCCATGCCTAACGCGCCGGAGGGACGAAATACGGCCCGCCGAAATTCTGGTGGACTCAATGATCGACCGCTATGAGCAGCCAAAGCCTTGAATTAAGCAGCACCGTCATTTCGGATCGCCGAAGCGGGTACTGAGATCCTCGATGAATCGCAGGGCCTCGTCACCCCTCCCCATCGGGACACCGGCCGCACGCGAGATTGGTAGAACGCCCCGAACGATCGCCGACCACCGCAAGAACCAAATCCTCACTCCCGCGTTATCCTTCTCGCTACGGAGCCGTCCCGCGGAGGTCCCGTCATGGAAGACCAGAACCGGACAACCCTGGTTTTGAGTGCGATCGCTCTGGCCGTCGCCATTGTGGTTGCGTCCACGGTCACGATGGAGCGCGTCAACACGCGCACAGCCAGTAACGACACACCTCCCGGCACGACCGGGCTTGCCAGGCCGCACCCGCCGCTCGACCGCGCGGCCGGTGAACCGATCCAGACGATCGGCGGGCCGTCGCAGGCGAGCAATCGCGGTCGCCCCTGATCGAGGGCACGCGCTTCAGCAGATCATCGGATCATCCCCGTGGTCGCAAACGCCGCCCGGCTGGTCCGCGGGCGCTGCTTCCGGGGCACTGGCGACGGGGGCGGCGAACCAGCGTTCCCCCGCGATGCGCGGGATGCTCGATCGCATGCTCCGTTCGGCGTGTCGCTCGCCGGTGCGGTGCTCACGCGCCTGAAGCGGCGTGCTGGAAATTGCGGTGACGATCAATCCGGTCAACAGGATCTTGGGCAGGACTGACCCGATGGGGTGTCTCATTGATGGCATCGTTGCTGTTCCTTTCAATTGGATGATCCCTCGCGCGGCAAGAGATCCGATCCACCATCTCCAGACGTGCGGCGCCCCGCCTCTATTCCCAACTCACAAAGAGGTTTTCGATTGGCCGGGACGCGCGGACCCTTCACGAAGGCGAAACGGAGCTTTGCGCGGATTCTCCCGCTGCGAACGTGAATCAAAGTTGAGCTGGAACGGCATGAGGCCTCGCCCATTCGCGCAAGCGTTCGGACGCTCGGAGCCATCCCCGCAACCGGGGTCCAGGACGGCGTCCGCCAGCCTCACGCCAGCTTCACGGCGGAAACTGCCTCCGCGGGACGCCATGGTCGCGCTCGGTCCATCCCGCAAGCACGGTTGAATCTTAAGCCGGCGGTCCGCAAGATAATTTGTCTCCTTCTGGTCCAATCATGAATCGCCAAGAGCGCCCGGCCGCGGCCAAGCCGCAATCCAACACGGTCGCACCTCGGCAATTGCCGCAACATTTCGAGGCGTTGAGACAGGGCAAGGCGCTGTTCGATCTCGGCCGCTATGCCGAAGCGCTCGACTGCTTCAACCTGTTCGAGACGCACAATCCCGGCATCGCACCGCTGTACCAGACCCGCGGCCTTTGCCTGCAGCGGCTCGGCCGGTTCGACGAGGCGCAGGCCGATTTCGAGAGGTCGATTGCGCTGAGCCCGCTCGAGGCCGAGACGCACAAGAACCTCGGCACGCTGCATTCGCGCCTGGGCCGGATGGAGCAGGCCTTTGCGAGCTTCGATCGCGCGCTCGCCATTCGGCCAAACTTTCCCGCAGCGCTCACTGAAAAAGCGCGGGCGCTGTGGAGCCTGCACCGGCTGGATGAGGCGTTCGCGGCCTTGCACAAATCGCTAGCGCTCGAGCCCGGCAACGCGAACACGATCTGGAATCTCGCGGTGCTGCAGATGCTGACCGGCGATTTCGAGCGGGGCCTCGCCGGACGCGAAGCCCGCTGGAAGGCGTCGCTCGGCCTCGTCGATCGCGGCTTTTCCGCGCCGCTTTGGCTTGGTGACCAGCCGATCGCGGATAAGACCATCCTGCTTCATGCCGACGAGGGCCTCGGCGACTCGATCCAGCTCGCGCGCTACGCACCCATGCTGGCAGCGCTCGGCGCACGGGTCATCCTGGAGGTGTCAACACCGCTCCAGCAGCTGCTCGGCGGCACCACCGGCGTTGCGGCCTGCATCGGCCGGTCGTCAACGCCGTCGCTGGCATTCGACCTGCACTGTCCGCTGGGAAGCCTGCCGCTGGCGTGCACGACGCGGCCCGATACGATCCCGTTTGCGGATGGCTATCTTCCTGCGCCAGCGGCGGAGCGCGTGGCGGCGTGGGAGGACCGGCTTGGCCCGCACGATCGCTTCCGCGTCGGCCTCGTCTGGTCGGGCAATCCGGCTCACAACAACGATCACAACCGGTCGATGCCCCTGCGCACACTGGCACCGCTGCTCGATTGCGACGTCCAGTTCGTCTCCTTGCAGAAGGGCGCGCGGGACCAAGACCGGGCGTTTCTCGACGGACACCCCGATATCGTCGATCTCACCGAGGATCTTGCGGATTTCAGCGACACGGCGGCGCTCGTTGCCTGTCTCGACCTCGTCATCTCCGTCGACACCAGCGTCGCGCATCTGGCGGGCGCTATGGGCGCGCCGGTCTGGACCATGCTGCCGTTCAACCCGGATTGGCGCTGGCTGCTCGGCCGCGACGACAGCCCGTGGTATTCCTCGATGCGGCTGTTTAGGCAGCCTGAGCGAGACGACTGGGTTAGTGTCGTCGACGCCGTCCGCCGCGCGCTCGACGGGCGCGTCTGCGAATGGCAGTCAGGGGCACAGCAACTCCAGAGCAAGACTCCGGACGCCAAACCCCAGCAGGCGGTGATATCGAATGCCCTCGGCCATATGTTCCGGCAACGCGGGCGGGCGGACGAGGCCGTGCTGCACTTCCGGCGGGCGTTGGAGCTGCACCCTCACGATCTGGACGCGGCGAACTGCTGCGGAGCACTGCTGTTCAATCTCGGACGTTACGCGGAAGCGCTCGAATGCTTTGACGTCGCCGAGAAACTCGATCCAGGTTCCGCGGCTCTGTATCAGATGCGCGGGGCTTGCCTCCAGGAAGCGAACCGCTTCGAGGAAGCCGAAGCCGACTATCGGAAGTCGATCGCGCTGGACCCCAGCCAAGCGGAGACCTACAACAATTTCGGCCTGCTTCATGCAAGACTGGGCCGACACGAGCAGGCCATTGCACATTTCGATCGGTCGCTTGAACTTCGACCGGATTTTTCTGCCGTGCTCAACAACAAAGCATTGGCATTATTGAATCTGCAATTGCTGGACGAAGCCGTCGCGACCTTTCACAGATCGCTGACGGTCGACCCTGGCAATGCGCCGGCGACCTTCAATCTGGCGACGATTCAGTTGCTGACCGGAGACCTCGAGAGAGGCTTTGCCGGGCGCGAAGCGCGCTGGAAGCTTCCTGTCGGCCTGCCCGAACGGGGTTTCTCCCAGCCCCTTTGGCGCGGTGACCAGCCGATCGCGGGCAAGACCTTGTTGCTTCACTCTGAAGAGGGCATGGGCGACGCCATTCAGTTTGCGCGCTATGCGACCATGGCGGCCGCGCTCGGAGCCCGGGTCATCCTGGAGGTCCAGCCGCCGATCCGGCAACTGCTGGCCGAGGTGTCCGGCGTCGCCGATTGTGTCGACCGGCCGTCGGCAACGTCGCTTGCGTTCGACCTGCACTGCCCGCTGGGAACGCTGCCGTCCGCGTTCGGGACGCGGCTCGATACGATCCCGTTTGCGGAATCCTACATTCCTGCGCCACCGCCGGAGCGCATGGCGGCGTGGGAGGACCGGCTCGGCCCGCACGATCGTTTCCGTGTCGGCCTCGTTTGGTCGGGCAATCCGGGTCACAAGAACGATCACAACCGGTCGATGCCCCTGCGCACGCTAGCGCCGCTGCTCGATTGCGACGTCCAGTTCGTCTCCTTGCAGAAGAGTGCCCAAGACGAGGATCTGGCGTTTCTCCGCGAATGCTCTGACATCATCGACCTCTCGGACGATCTCACGGATATGAGCGACACGGCGGCCCTCGTTGCCTGTCTCGATCTCGTCATCTCGGTCGATACCAGCGTTGCGCATCTCGCCGGTGCGCTCGGCGCGCCGGTCTGGACCATGCTGCCCTTCAACCCGGACTGGCGCTGGCTGCTCGGCCGCGACGACAGCCCGTGGTATTCCTCGATGCGGCTGTTCAGGCAGCCTGAGCGCGGCGACTGGGCCAGTGTCGTGGACCGCGTTCGCAGTGCGCTCGATGGGCGGGTCTGCGAATGGCGGCCGGGAGCACACCCGCTCCGGCGCATGGCCCCGATCACCGGACGACAGCAAGCGGTGATCTCCAATCATCTCGGCCATATGTTCTGGCAACGCCAGCGCACCGACGAGGCCCTGCGGCACTTCCGGCGGGCGCTGGAGCTGCATCCCTCCTATCTGGAGGCTGCGAACAGCTGCGGAAGACTGCTGTTCAATCTCGGACGGTATGCCGAAGCGCTCGAATGCCTCGATGCCGCCGCGCAAGCAGATCCGAATTCCGCACTCCTGCATCAAATTCGCGGCGATTGCCTGCAAGAGACGGGGCGGTTCGACGACGCCGAGGCCGCCTATGAAGCGTCCCTTGCGCTCGACCCCGGCGATGCGGACACGCACAACAAATTCGGCGTGCTTCAGGTGAGGCTTGACCGACTGGACCGGGCGTTGGCCTGTTTCGATCGGGCGCTCGAACTTCAACCGGAATTTTCCGGCGCGCTGTCCAACAAGGCGCTGGTGTTGCTGAACCTGCAATTGCTGGATCAAGCCTTCGCGACCCTTCGCCAATCGCTGACGGTCGATCCGGACAATGCGGTGGCGACCTACAATCTGGCGACACTTCAGTTGCTGACCGGAGACTTCGCGCCGGGCTGGCTTGGACGCGAAGCGCGCTGGAGGTTGTCCGTCGGCCTGCTCCATCGCGGCTTTTCGCAAGCCCTCTGGCTCGGCGACCAATCGATCGAAGGCAAGACCATCCTGCTGCATGCCGACGAGGGATTTGGCGACGCCATCCAGTTCGCGCGTTATGTCCCGATGGTGGCCGCGCTCGGCGCACGCGTGATCCTGGAGGTCCAGCCGCCGATCCGGCAGCTGCTTGCCGATGTGTCCGGCGTCGCAATGTGTGTCGACCGGCCGTCTGCGTCAGCGTTGCCGTTCGATCTCCATTGTCCTCTTGGAAGCCTGCCATTGGCGCTTGGGACGCAGCTCGACACGATCCCGAGCCCTGAGCCGTATCTTCCCGCGCCCCCGGCGGCACGCGTGACAGCATGGGACGACCGGCTTGGCTTGCACGATTGTTTCCGCGTCGGCCTGGTCTGGTCGGGCAATCCGGCCCACAAGAATGATCGGGATCGATCGATCCCCCTCGACACGCTTGCGCCCCTGCTCGATTGCGATGTTCGGTTCGTCAGCCTGCAGAAGGGTCCCCGCGATCGGGACCGGGCCTTCCTCGACCAACACCCTGATATCGTCGACCTGACGGACCAGCTGACGGATTTCACCGACACGGCGGCGCTGATGGCCTGCCTCGACCTGGTGATCTCGGTCGACACCAGCGTCGCTCATCTCGCAGGCGCCCTGGGCGCCCCGATCTGGACGTTGCTGCCGTTCAACCCGGACTGGCGCTGGCTGCTGAACCGCGACGACAGCCCGTGGTACCGGTCGATGCGGCTGTTCCGGCAACCTGCGCGTAACGATTGGGCCAGCGTCGTGGACAATGTTCGCCACGAACTGAACGGCCTGGTGTCCGCGCGGCGCTCATCGCAACAGCCGTCCCTGCGCTTGCCAGCCGAGGCATAACCGAGCTCAGCCACTAACTCTCGACCCGATAGAGCCGCCAGCGCTCCGGCACGCCTTTGAGCTGGTGCAGGCCGTGATCCCTCAAGCCGACCGCGGACTGGGTCTTCAGCAGATCCTTTACCGCGCTCGACACCAGAACTTCGCCGGCGCGCGCTTTCGCTGCGACGCGCGTGACGATGTGGAAGGCGAGGCCGACCATCTCGCCGCCACTGATCGTGTACTCGCCGGCGTGCAGCCCCACCCTGATCTCGAGGCCGAGCGTGCGCACCGCCTTCTGGATCGCGTTGGCGCAAGTGATTCCCGCGCCCGGCGCCTTGAAAGTCGCGACCACGCCGTCACCGGTCGTCACGACTTCCTTGCCGCGTGAGCTCTTCAGCTCCTTGCGGACCGCGGCGTAATAATGCCCCATCACCTTGGTCCACCGCGCATCGCCCAGTTTGGCCGCCTTTGCAGTCGAACCGACGATGTCGACGATCAGGATGGTGGCGAGAGCCTGTTTGAGGCCGGCAGCGGGCTCGACCGATCGGGGCCGGTTCGCGATCGAGCCGGTCAGCGGTTCATAGCGATGGCTGCGCCGCCGCGCGATCGCGGCCTTGGCATAATCCTGGGCGCGCTGCGCGGTGCGGCAGCGGATCGTCTTCTCCTGCGGCAGGCGCGTCCAGTAGACCTTTCGCACGGCACCGGTGCCCTGGACCTCGACCGCGCCCCATTTCAGGAAAATCGTCGAGCCCGTTCGCCTGATGCACCACGCTTTCGACGTGTAGCCCGATACGTTCGACTGATGGACTCCGATGCGCAGGAATTTTGGCATGAACGTGCGGCCAATCGCAGGAACGTGTGAGACTACCTTTGGGAAAGCGTAGTCGCCCACTCCCGCGTTGGCAACAGGACTCCGAACCGGAGAGCTCTCGCGTCAGCTCGCGATCACGTCCCTGAGCCAGGCTAAAACGCGAACAGCTCGATCGGATCGCTGAAGCCGCGCACCTCGTATTTGCCGATTCGCTCGAGCTGGAATTTCGGCTGCACCAGCTCGGCGAAGTCGCGTGACAACAGCACCGGCCGTCCGACCTGCTTGGTCAGCGCCTCCAGGCGCGAGGCCATGTTGACGGCGGGGCCGATGACGGTGAAGTCGAGCCGGCTCGACGATCCGATATTGCCGTACATGACGTCGCCGACATGGACGCCGATGCCGTAGTTCAGCGGCGCGCGGCCCGTGCCGTTGTTCCGCGCATTCAGCGCGGCCATGGCGTCACGGGCCTCGGTCACGGCGTGCAGCAGGTTGGCGCAGGCACTGGGGTCGCTCAGCGGGAAGATCGCGAGCAGGCCGTCGCCGATGAATTTCAGGATCTCGCCGCCGTGGCGCGCGATCGGCTCCGACATCGCGTCGAAATAGTCGTTGAGGAGATCGATGACGTCGTCGCGCGGCCAGTTGTCGGAGATTTTCGTGAAGTCACGCAGGTCGCAGATCATGATCGCGGCGCGCACCGTCGTGCCGGTGCCCCGCCTTGTGGCGCCGGCCAGGATCAACTCGCCGGCATGCGCGCCGACATAGGTCTCAAGCAGCGTTCGCGCCAGGCGGTTCTTGACGCGGATTTCGCTGACAAGCGCCAGCACCGGCAACACGTTCTTGAGGGCAACGATATGGGCCTCGTCGAAACCGCCAGGCCGGTCGGTCGCGAAGGTGACGAGATGCTGCTTCCCGAGTGTGTGGTACAGCGGCCAGGCGACATAATCCGTGAGGCCCTTCGCCCGCATCTCGTCATAGAGCGCGTGCTTGCGGCCGAGTGCCGGATCCCGTTCGAGATTCTCGCGCACCTCGGTCGCCCCCTCCTGTATTTCGTTGGCGGAACTGCCGATATATTCGGAGCGCCCCCGGACGTCGAAATCGACCAGCGCGATCTCCGCTTCGCGCATGCCGTCGGCCCACATGAAGCGCGCCCCTAACCATTGCGGATGATGGATCAGCACGTGAAACGTCGCCCGCTTCAGCGGAATGCCGGCCTGCTGAAGCCGGTTGCACATCTCGGCAAAGATGTTGTCGATGAAGCGCTCGCCGCGCGTGCCATTGATCATCCAATGGACGACGCCGTCGGACAGTGTAGGGCTTTTGTCTGGTGCGTTCATATCCTGCCCTCGGCGGCGGTCTGCATCTGCGCAGATATAGTGCGCCGGTGGCACCGCGCCAACCTGGCCAGTTGCGCGGATTGTTCGCACGCCGCAGCGACGGCTTCCGCCTAGCCGATCAGCCGGATCGACGCCAGCACGGCCAGCCCCGAGATAAGCGTCAGCTTGGACGCCTCGGTCAACTCCACCTTCAGCGTGCATTCGTGCGAAATCGCAAAATCCTCGTTATTGAGACGAATGCCGCAATCGCCGGAAGCCGCATAAACCAGGTGCGTTCCAGCCGGCAAGGACCGGTCGGCGGGCTCTTTCAGAGCCACGAGCTCGATCTCCGCGGCGCCGCGCCGGGCCATCAGATTCACGACCTCGACCGGACCCGCCTCGAGCGCGGTGACGATCTCCATCTCGCCGGTGAAGCGCACGGTCGTGAACGGCTCGCGCTCGTCGAATTCCTGCGTAGGCGATTTCAGCACCAGCCCGCGTCCGCCGACCACCATCTGGAGGCGATCGATGCCCGGCATGTGGGAGAACGGACCGGGCGCCACGATCGGCGTCGAGGCGAAGCGCCACAGCAGACTATTCCAGTCCCTGGTCGGGCTGCCTGCGCGATAGGCACCCGCGATATCGGTGAAGATGCCGCCGCCGTTCTTCCAGGGTGAGCGGGTGTAGTCTTCGGATTTGAGCAGGGTGGTTTTCATGGGGTGGGAATATCCGCGAGAGGCATGAGAGCGGATGTGTTAGCACATCGTGCGCGGCATGGCTGACCTCGCCGACCGGATGCACAAATCTGCCGACGGGCTACGGAGGTTACATCCCGCTCAACCCGCTATCGACCGCCAGCGTCTGCGCGGTGACATAGACGCTCTCGTCCGAGAGGAAGAACAGCACGGCGTAGGCGATCTCCCATGCGGTGGCCTGGCGGCCGAAGGGGACGTGGCCCTTGCCGCGGTTGGGGCGGCCGGCGCCGGCCTCGCGGCCGTTGGGGGTGTCGACGAGGCCGGGATAGACGAGATTGGCGCGGATGCCGCGGCGCGCGCCGAGATGGGCGATGTTGCGCATCAGGCCGCCGAGCGCGGCCTTCGAGGAATCGTAGACCGCCATCTGTGATCCCGCCCTCAGCGCGGCGATCGAGGAAATGAAGACGATCGAACCGCCATTGTCGAACTTGGGCAGGCCTGCGCGGCAGCACAGCATGGGGCCGCGCACGTTGACGTCGTAGATCCTGTTCCACTCCTCAGGGGACACGTTGTCGAGGCCAATCTTGCCGAAGGTGCCGATGTTCAGCACCATGCCGTCGAGGCCGTCCATCGCGCGATGCGCTTCGTCGATCATGCGTCGCACCTCAGCTTCGCTCGTGACGTCGGTGGCGATGGCAAAGCCCTCGCCACCTTCATCGGCGATGTGCTTGACGGTCTGCTGCGCGGAGGTGTGGTTGAGATCGGCCACCGCGACCTTCGCACCCTCGCGCGCGCACAAGATGCTCATGGCGCGGCCGTTGCCGATCGGATCGGTGGCGGCGTCGAACACGCGCTGGCCACCGCCGACGATCAGGATCCGGCGGCCCTTCAGCCGTCCCCTGCCCGGCGCCTCGCCCAGGGACTCCGCGCTGGGCGGGCGGACGTAGCGTTCCGGCTTGCTCTCGGTCTCGCTCATCGCAGCCGCCTATCTCTTGCCGCCGTCATAGACCTGCATGCCGGCCGCAGGATCGAGATCGGTCTCGGTGGCCTCGGTGACGCGCGCCATCATCATGTAGAAGCCGAGCGCAACGATGGATTCGACGATCTCCTGGTCGCTGAAATGCGCGCGCGCAGCCGCGAAGGTGGCTTCGGACACGCGGACGTTCTCGACGACCTCGCGGCCGAATTTGAGCAGCGCGCGCTCGGCATCGCTGAACGCAGCAGCTTCGTAGTCGCTGCGCTCCACCGCATCGATCTGGTCTTGCGTGCAACCGACGCCGAGCGCGATCGGCACGTGCTGGCGCCATTCATAAGCGCCGCCTTCGAGCTGCGCGGCCTGCAGGATCAGCAGCTCGCGGTTGACGGCCAAGAGCTTCTGCTTGTGCAGGATCGAGTTGCCGAGCCGCATCGCCGGGATCATGTTGGCCTCGGCATGGGCCATCATGCGGAAGATGTTGAGCTTGACCGGCATGCGGTCGAACGAGGCGCGGATGTCGCCGCTCGTCGTCTCCGGATCAATCAGGGGCAGCCTTGCCACGGTTCTCTCCCTTGGGTTTTCGTTTCTTGTTGTCATCATGGCCTGCCGCGATCAGCGACAGGAAGAAGGCGAGATAGCGGTCGATCGCCTCGATCACCTTGGGTCGCGGCGACGGCGTCGCACCCATCACGTAGTGCTCGAGACGGATGTAAATGAGCCCGGCCGCGAACAGCCGCGCGGTCTCGCGCGCATCAGGCGTCGAGATGAGGCCGGCGAGCGCAAAACCGCGGAAATAATCCGTCATCAGGCGCTGCTCGCGCGCATAGAACTGATCGGCGAACTTGGCGCGGATGCCGGGCACGCGGTTGCGCTCTGCGGTGATGACCTTCTGGAACTGGTGCTCGCGCGGCTCGGACCATTGCTCGACGAGATCCAGCGCGAAAAGCCGGCAGAACGCCGCCGGCTGGCGCGACAGCTGCTTGTAGCGCGGCTCTTCCAGCCGGCTCGCAGAACTGGCGGGGCCATGCTCGCTCACGATCGCTTCGAGGATCGCGGCCTTGCCGGCAAAATGATTGTAGAGGCTGCTTTCGCGGATGCCGACGCGGCGCGCCAGCTCGCGCATCGAGGCGCCGCCATAGCCGCTCTGCGCAAACAGATTGAGCGCTTCGTCAAGAATGCGCTGGCGCGTCGTGGGCGCAGCCGCGTGTGCCGTGCTGGAGGTGTGGAGAGCCATGACGGCTTGACTAACGAACGATCGTTCGCTAGTCAACCGTACGAACGATCGTTCGTTTCGCCAGTCTGGCGGCAACGGTCGCGGCCTGCAAGCTGATTGCGGGCGCTGTTCTCGCGTTTCAACTCCGCCCCTTGAGAGGCGGGGAGCAATTTGGGGAGATGACGCCATGGCGCGCTTTGCCAGCCTTCGTGCGGCCTGCATGCTGTTGCCGCTGTTAGCCGCCAGCGCCGCCCCCGCCCAAAGCAAGTACGATCCCGGCGCCGACGACAAGACCATCAAGATCGGCACCACCGCGCCGCTGAGCGGCCCGGTCTCGGCCTTCGCGCAAATCGCGAAATCGGCCGAAGCTTATTTCCGGAAAGTGAACGACGACGGCGGCGTCAACGGCCGCCGCATCCAGATGATCATCGCGGATGATGCCTACAGCCCGCCGAAGACGGTGGAGCAGACGCGAAAACTGGTCGAGAGCGACGAGGTGCTGCTGATCTTCGGCGGCGTCGGTACACCCACCAACAGCGCCGTCCACAAATATCTCAACGACCGCAAGGTGCCGCAGCTGTTCCTGGGCTCCGGCGCCGCGAAGTGGGACGACCCGAAGAATTTTCCGTGGACCGTCGGCTGGCAGCCGACCTATCGCGACGAGGCGATTGCCTACGCTAAGTACATCAAGGCGAGCCACGCCAATGCGAAGATCGGCGTGCTCTACCAGAACGACGATCTCGGCAAGGACTATCTGAAGGCGCTGGAGGAAGGGCTCGGCAGCGGCGAAGCGATTGTCGCGCGCGCGGCCTATGAGACCTCGGCGCCGACGGTGGACACCCAGATCCTGCAACTGAAGACCGCGGGCGCCGATGTCGTGCTGGTCGCGGCGACACCAAAGTTTGCAGCCCAAGCGATCCGCAAGATCGGTGAGATCGGCTGGAAGCCCACGACGATCATCTCCAACGTCTCGGCCTCGATCAGGGGCGTGCTGGAGCCGGCCGGCAAGGACAACTCGACGGGCGTGATCTCCAGCCAGTATCTTAAGGACGCGACCGATCCCGCCAACAAAGATGACCCCGGCTACAAGGAATGGCTGGCATTCATGGACAAGTACCTGCCGGAGGCCAACAAGAGCGACTGGCTCAACGTCTATGGCTACACGATCGCGCAGACGCTGGTGACGGTGCTGAAGGCCTCAGGCAACAACCTCACCCGCGCCAATGTAATGAAGCAGGCGACAAGCCTGCAGGACGTCAAGCTGCCGATGCTGATCAACGGCACCGCGGTGAACAATTCGCCGGAGCACTACACGCCGATGACGAGCCTTCAGCTGATCCGTTTCGACGGCACGCGCTGGGTACCGTTCGGCGACCTCCTGAAGAACTGAAACCATGCGGCAAATCAGGATCGGCAGCATGCGGGTGGATCTCGTCAGCGAGATCCCGTCACTTGCGTTCGACAAGACCTGGCTGTTCGCCAACGTCACCGATCAGGTGATCGCGGAGAACCGGAGCTGGCTCGATCATCGCTATATCGAGCCGGAGACCGGCCGCTTCGTCCTCAGCCACCACTCCTATCTGGTGCGCACGCCGCACTGGACCGCGATCGTCGACACCTGCTGCGGTAACCACAAGAAGCGGCCGCGCGTGCCGGTGTGGAACGATCTCGACCAGCCTTATCTCCAGAATATGCAGGCGCTGGGCGTCGCGCCCGAAGAGGTCGACTTCGTGATGTGCACGCATCTGCATGTCGATCACGTCGGCTGGAACACGCGGCTCCTCGATGGCCGCTGGGTGCCGACCTTCCCCAATGCCCGCTATCTGATGGGCCGCGAGGAGTACCGGCATTTCGAGGCCGCGCATAGTGCCGGGCCGAAGAGCCCGGTGAACCACGGGTCGTTCGAGGATTCCGTGCTGCCTGTGGTCGCAGCCGGCCTTGCCGAATTCGTCGAGACCAATCATCGCCTGTTCCGGGATAGCGACGCCGCCTTGCGCTTCGCGCCGGCGCCGGGTCACACCGCCGGCAACATGCAGATCCATCTCAATGGCGGCCACGATCACGCGGTCATGTCCGGCGACGTCATCCACCATCCGATCCAGTGCGCCGCACCGTGGCTGTCCAATGCCGCCGATGTCGATCCGGCCGCAGCGGTGGCGACGCGAATGGCGCTACTGGAGGAGCTTGCGGATACGCCGAGCTATCTGCTGACAGGCCATTTTCCGGCGCCGACCGCCGGCCGCGTCGTCAGGCACGGCGACGCCTATAGATTTCGTTTCGAAGATTAGGGAATGGCATCATGATGCTGCGCACCGTCACGCTTTCATTTCTCGCCTTTCTGTCGGCAACGCTGCCGTCGCGTGCCGAGGATCCCGCCGCTTACCCGACCCACAAGATTCGCATGCTGCTGCCTTACGCCGCCGGCGGCGGTGGCGACGTGGTCGGACGGCTGCTCGCGGACAAGATGGGCAAGACGCTCGGGCAGAGTATCTATATCGAGAACCACACGGGCGCGGCCGGCACGCTCGGCACGCAGATGGTCGCGACGTCGCCGAATGACGGCTACACCATCACCGTCGGCGGCATGACCACGCATGTGCTGGCGCCGGCGATCTATCCGAAGC
The DNA here is from genome assembly GCF_019455385.1 of Bradyrhizobium sp. BR 10289. Lineage (GTDB taxonomy): Bacteria > Pseudomonadota > Alphaproteobacteria > Rhizobiales > Xanthobacteraceae > Bradyrhizobium. The sequence goes on along the minus strand of NZ_JACOFR010000010.1, from coordinate 84,276 downwards.
TTCCTTACGATTCGATCAAGGACTTTACGACGATCGGCCGCGTCGGCGTCTCCGCGATCATGCTGGTCGCGACCAAGGATTTCGCCGCCAATGACATCAAGGGCCTGATCGCGCTGGCCAAGAAGGGCGAGCCGATCCAGTACGGCAGCTGGGGCATTGGCTCGACCGGGCAGTTCTGCGCCGAAATCCTGATGCAGCAGACCGGCATCAAGATGGAGCATGTGCCGTTCAACGGCATCGCGAAACTCGCCGGCGACCTGCTCGGCGGCCACATCCGGCTCGCGACACTCGACGTGGCGACCGCAACGCCGCTGGTGAAGGACGGCTCGATCAAGGCTCTGGCGGCCTGCGGCGAGCGTTCGCCGAGCCTGCCCGATGTCGCCAGCTACAAGGACCAGGGCGTGCCGTTCGACCGCAGCCTGTCCTGGGCGATGTATGCGCCGGCCGGCCTTGCTCCGCCGATCACGCAGAAATTGCAGGCGGCGCTCAAGGACGCGCTCGATGATGCCGAGGTCAAGCAGAAGCTGCTGGGCCTCGGCATCACCCCGCAATTCGTGCCCGGCGACGAGCAGCGTGACATCAATGCCCGCGACATCACAGCCTGGAAGCAGGTCGCCAAGGATGCGGGCATCGAGGTGAACTGAACAAGCGAGGCGGGAGACTCGCGTGCGACCATCCTTCGAGACGACCGCTGCGCGGTCTCCTCAGGATGAGACTGGTTTCGCGGCGGGATATGGACCCTCATGGTGAGGAGCCCGCAAAGCGGGCGTCTCGAACCATGCAGGCCGACAATCCGAGTTAAATAAGCTGAAAACAGGAGCGCGGGCATGAGCCGCATCTTCGGCGCGGTGCGCCAGAACGGATATGTGGTGCGGGATATCCACGCCGCGATGACGCATTGGATCGAGGTGATGGGTGTCGGTCCCTGGTATTACATGGACCGCGTCAAGACCGACTGGTTCCGCCATCGCGGCCAGGAGTCCGCGGTCGAGATGAGCATTGCGCTGGCGAACTCCGGCGATCTCCAGATCGAGCTGATCCAGCAGCGCAACGACGCGCCCTCGCTGTACAAGGAATTTCTGGACGCCGGCTACGAAGGCCTGCAGCACATGTCCTATTGGAGCCGCGACTACCAGGCGCTCTACGACAGGGCGATCGGGCTTGGCTACAGGATCGGCCACGAGGGCCAGATCGGCGGTGACCAGGGCCGCTTTGCCTATTTCGACACGCAGGCGCATCCCGGAACCGTCATCGAGATCTCCGACATCAGCGGCACCAAGGGGCCATTCTTCGAGAAGGTACGCCAGGCCGCGCTGAACTGGGACGGCACGCGGCCGATCCGCGAGGTCGTCACAAACGCGTCGAGCCGCTAGCGGCCCTCGGTTCACCTCGCCTCTAGAGCGCCAGTTGGGAGCTGTGTTAACATCAACATCGTGCCCGAACCTTCAGCGAGGCAAGCATGTCCAGCACCGACAAGGTCTTCGCCGGCTCGATTCCGAAAATCTACGACGAGTATCTGGTTCCGCTGATCTTCGCCCACTACGCCGCCGATCTCGCCAGGCGCATCGCCGCGCTCGTCCCGACAACAGTGCTGGAAACCGCCGCGGGCACCGGTGCCGTCACGCGGGCCGTGACCGCAGCGCTGCCGCCCGACGTCCGCTACATCGCAACCGATCTCAACGAGCCGATGCTTGCGGTCGCGGCGCAGCGCCAAAGCGAGGACCCGCGCGTGACATGGCGCCAGGCCGATGCCACCGCCCTGCCCTTCGACGATGCCGGCTTCGACGTGGTCTGCTGCCAGTTCGGCGCCATGTTCTTCCCGGATCGCGTCAAGGGTTATGCCGAGGCAAAGCGGGTGCTGCGGCCGGACGGCACGTTCGTGTTCAACGTCTGGGACCGCATCGCGGAGAATGTGTTCGCCGACGACGCGACGCGGGTGCTCGCAAAGGTCTTTCCCGACGATCCGCCTCGCTTCATGGCACGGACGCCGCACGGCTATCACGACAAGGCCGTCATCAAGGCCGAGCTGGAGCAGGCGGGCTTCCGCCACGTCGCAATCGAGACGCTCGCCGGGGTGAGCCGCGCGCCGACGCCTGAATATGTGGCATTCGCCTACTGCCAGGGAACGCCACTCCGAAACGAGATCGAGGCCAGAGACGCGAGCAAGCTTCAGGCGGCGACGGACGCCCTGGCCGAGGACATCCGGACGCGGCACGGCCCCGGCCCCGTCGAGGCCAGGATCCAGGCGATCGTGATCGAGGCGCGGCGGTAGCGGCGGGCTTCAGTCGCGCGCCCTACCAGAAACTGCGCTGCATCGGCTGAGCCGGCTGATAGTACTGATACTGGCCGCGGCGGCGCGGATTGACCGGCTGCGGATTGAGATCGCGCTGGCCGAAGAAGAAGAAGCCATTGCCGCCCCAGCCGTCGTCGCTTGCCATTTCCATCGGCGGCGGCGCGGTCGGCTTGCGCGTGATGAAGCCGCCCTGCGGATGATTGCTCAGCACCGCGACGAACTCGGTGCGATAGTTGGTCTCGGCACTCAGCGGCTCGTCCGAGATGATGATCGATGAACGCGGCAATGCGGTCGGCCCGATGCGGTCCCATACCTCCTGTGGAATGGTGATGCGGTCGAGCGCGTCCTTGGCATTGTCGCCGTCGTCGATCGTGACCACGCTCCAGCGCAACCCCGTGTCGCTCTTCGCCATCGCGGTGAAGATATGCGTGCCGAGCGGCTGGTCGGGATTGCGGATGGTGACGGGAACCTCGATGCTGGTGTCGAACACCTCGCCGCCACCATCCGGCGCCGGCTTGTGGGTGTTTCGCCGCACATAGAGCTTTTGCGTCGACCGGCTGATGTAGACCGAGACCGGCTCGAGCGCGAGTTTCGCATCGAGCGCGGCCTTCACGGCATCGGCCTTCCTGGCCGCAGCGACCTTCGCCGCTTCCTTGGTGGCGGCGACGGCATCGCGCTTCGGTTGGGCGGCGGCCTTGGCAGCATCGAGCTGGGCTGCCGCATCCGCAGCCTTGGCGGCTGCCTTCTGCTTCAATTCGTCCGCCTTTGCCTTGGCCTGGTCGTTCTTGGCATTCGCAACCAGCTTGTCGGCATAGGCGTTCTCGACGTCGGCTTTGGTCTTCTGCTGCTCCAGCTTACGCAGCGTCGCCGGAAGCGACTGCGCTTCCTTTGCGGCGGCTGAAGCAGCCTTCTTGGTTTCGTCGGCCGCGCGCGTGGCCTCCTCGGCCTCGGCGGACAGCTTGCCGATACGGCCGGGCGCGGCCGCAATGGCTTCCGGCTTCGGCACGAACAGCGAGGGATGGGAAAAATCGATCGGCGCCGCGTCGTTCGGCGAGATGATCACCCGCATGCCGATGTTGGTCTTGTCGAACAGGCCCTCGGCGAAGTTGAAGGGCATCCGCACGCAGCCGTGCGAGGCGGCATAGCCGGGCAACGGCCCGCCATGCAGCGCAATGCCGTTCCAGGTGATGCGCTGCATGTTCGGCATCCAGGCATCGTCATACATGGTCGAGTGGTGGTCCTTGTCCTTCTCGACAATGGCAAAGACGCCGGCCGGCGTCTCGCGGCCCGTCGTGCCGGTCGAGACCGGCGCGCGCAAAATCCAGCCGTCGGCATCGTAGAAGGTGACCTGCTGGCTCTTGATCGACACGATCGCCATGATCGGCTCGCCGGCCTCGCGCGGCGCCACCGCCTCGGCCGGCTGGCGCGCCTGCTTGGCGGCCTCGGCGCTGACGGTCAGCGCCGCCAGGGCGGCGAAAGTTGCCAGTGCGACCAGTCCGGGGGGCCGCCAACGCCGCATTGCCGAGGTGGATTGCGCCGTCGTCATCAGGTCTTTCATGCCATACCCCGGTCCAGTACCAGTCCGCGCTGTATCGATCAGATTGCGATCATTGGATTAAGAAATCGCAGCCACCTTGCGTTCCCTATCCGGCGATATCAGGACCTGCGGGCAGCAAACCTCTCATATACGAGGGTTCGCGAAGGCGGAAGGTGGCCGGAGGCTCGGGCCGGTCTGGAGCTGGTCGCGAATCGCTGCGGCACAATGTCCACCGGATGTGACCGTCATCACAGAAAATTGTGCGACGCGCCCCTTATCGTCGAGTCTAGCCCGCCGGCCGCATATCGGAGCGTGAGCAGATGGCGCATATTCTTTCTCAGATTGCGGCAGCCGCAGCCGGCGTCGCGCTCCTGACCACCGGCCTCGTGGTCCTTCCCGGGAGCCGCACCAAGAGCCTGGCCAGGAACATGGCCCTGTCGGTATCGCTCGCCATGCTCGCAGCGGTGCTGATCACCGCGATCCGCAATTTCGGATCTTGAACTGCATTCCAAATTTTCTTACCGCGTACCGATATCTGCTTCACTCGAAAACGCTTCAGGAGCCGACGCCGACCGCCTTGCTGTCGATCGCCGCCTGGATTTCCGCATCGCTCAGACCCGCCTCGCGCAGCACCTCGCGCGAATGCTCGCCGAGGCGCGGCGGCATGCGATGGATAGCGGCCGGGCTTTCGGAAAACCTCGTCGCCGGGCGCGCCTGCCGGATGCGGCCTTCGGTGGGATGATCGATATCGGCGAACAGCCCGACGGCGGCGAGATGCGGCTGGTCGCCGATCTCGGTGAGCCGCGCGAAAGCGGTGTGCGGCACGTCCAGCCGCAGCAGCAATTCTTCCCATTCTGCGGTGGTCCGGGTCGGACCGATCTCGCTCATGCGGTCGTAGATCTTGTCGATGTTCTGGGAGCGCAGCACGGGATCTCGCACGCCGAGTTCGTCGCTCAATTCGGGACGGCCGACGGCCTCGAAGAAGGCGCACCAATTGTCTCCGGAATAAGGCAACATCGTCAGCCAACCGTCCTTGGTTTGCACCGGGCGCCGGTTCTTCATCCGCTTGTAGCCGGTCGGGCCGATCGGCGGATCGAAAGCATGGCCGCCCAGCATCTCGATGCTGTTGAAGCCGGCGATGGTTTCCAGCATCGGCACCTCGACCATCTGGCCCTGCCCGCTGCGCTCGCGCCGGAACAAGGCCGCGGACACCGCGCCGACCATCGCCAGGCCACAGATCTTGTCACCGATCAGGCTCGGGACGAATTCCGGTTCGTCGTCCGATCCGATCGATGAAGCTAGGCCGGACGCGGCCTGGATGATCTCGTCGAAGGCGGGCCGCGCCGCCCATGGACCGTCCTGGCCGAAGCCGGTGGCGGCGGCATAGATCAGCCGCGGATTGAGCTTTGCACAGGCCTCATAGCCGAAGCCAAGCCGCGCCATCGCGGCGGGCCGCACGTTGGTGACAAGCGCATCGACCGTCGGGATCAGTTTCGCCAGCGCCGCCTTGCCGTCCGGATGCTTCAGATCGAGCGCGAGGCTGCGCTTGTTGCGGTTGACCGCCATGAACTGGCCGCTCATGCCGCGGTTGCGGAACACGCCGGTGTAGCGCCAAGTATCGCCCGAGAGCGGCTCGATCTTGATGACGTCGGCGCCCCAGTCACCGAGCATCTGCGCGGCATAGGGGCCGAACAGCACGCTCGTCAGGTCGAGAACGCGGATACCGCTGAGGGGGCCAGTCATCGTCTCTTCACCGTGGCTGGAGGAAGCATCAAGGCGGGCATGACAAGCGGGTAAGGCTGACTGCCAGCCCACCCGTCACGATGCGCCGATCCTATTCGCCGATCACGTCGCCGAACAACTCCCAGGACTTGCCGTTGAACCGCGCCATCTGCAGCTGGCGGATCGGCGTCACCTGCTCGGCCGAGGTGTTGAGCTTGATGCCCGGCAGCAGCATCGGCAGCTCGACGTCCTTGAACGACTGGGTCTGCTTCACCACGTTGGCCCGCGTCAGATCGTTGCCGGCGCGCTCCAGCACCAGCTCCATCATCTGCGCCATGGTGTAGCCGGTGACGTTGAAGATGTCGGCGGGATCGGCGCCGGAATTATAAGTCTTCATCCATTCGCGCCACGCCTTCATGCCGGGGTCGTTCTCCCAGCGCGGGTCGCCGGGGTCCTTCTGGAAGGCGCCGGTGACGATACCGACGGAATTGTCGAGCCCGGCCGGGACCAATACGGAACCGACGGAGTTGGAGACCGCGGGAAGAATGATCTGCGGCTTCCAGCCGAGCTCCGCGATCTTCTTGATCGCCTGCGCCGCGAATTTGGGCGTGCACTCGTTGAAGACGACATCGGCGCCGGCCGCCTTGAACTTGACGATCTGGGAGTCCACGGTTGGATCCGATGTCTCGTAGGTCGCCTCCGACACGATCTGGTTGACGTGCTCGCCGAGGCCCTCCTTGAAGCCGGCGAGATAGTCACGCCCCGGATCCTCGTTCGGCGTGATGACGGCGATTTTGGCATCGGGCTTGTTCGCCAGGATCCACTTGGCGTAGATGCGGCCTTCGGTCCGGTAGGTCGGCTGCGAGCCAGTGGTCCACGGGAAATGCTGCGGATCATTCCAGCGGCTGGCGCCGCTCGACGGGAACAGCTGCGGGATCTTCCTGGCATTGAGATATTTCTGCGCTGCGATATTCGGGCCGGTGCCAAGCATCGAGAACATCGCGAACACTTCGTCGCTCTCGGCAAGCCGCCGCACCTGCTCGACGGTCTTGGCCGGCGAATAGGCGTCGTCCATGCTGAGCAGCTCGACCTTGCGGCCGTTGATGCCGCCTTTGTCGTTGAGCATCTTGAAGTAGGCGATCTCGGCGCGGCCGATCGCGGAATAGGCCGAGGCCGGTCCTGAGTAGGGCATGGTCTGCCCGAGCTTAATCGTCGTGTCGGTCGCGCCTGTGTCGTAGTTTCCGGCGACAGCTACCGAGGCAGCTCCGAAAACCGCGAACAGAGCAATGGCCCCACGGACGAGTTGATTTCCGGGCATGCATCTCCTCCCAGGCACAGCGCGACGCGCGGGCGCACAGGCCAGCGTCAGCGCCCTCCCTTGTCTTTTTGGTTATCATCGGCCGCATCGATGCGATGGCGGCGGACATCACGATAGCCCGAATATGAAGCCCGAGATGTAGCCTAGAACTCAGATGCGTATGCGCATCACGCAGCCATCCTGTCCTGCGTGGGCGTCACACGGCAATGTGAGCGTCAGACCTCGAGCCATTCCTGCCGCACGGCCGCATTGGCCTTGAGCTCGTCCGGCGTGCCTTCGAAGACGACGCGGCCGTGCCCCATGATGTAGACGCGCTTGGAGATCCGCATCGCGATCGAGAGCTTTTGCTCGACCAGCAGGATCGCGACGCCGGCTTGCGCGATCCGCGCAATGAGATCGCCGACCTGCTGCACGATCAGCGGCGCAAGACCCTCGGTCGGCTCGTCGATCATGATCAGATCCGGATCGCCCATCAGCGTCCGGCAGGTCGTGAGCATCTGCTTCTCGCCGCCGGACAGCACGCCCGCGGCCGTATCGGCGCGCGCGGCGAGATTCGGGAACATGTCGAGCATGTCCTGCAGCCGCCACTTGCCGGGTCGGCGCGTGTCCTTGATGCCGAGCAGCAGGTTTTGCCGCACCGTCAGGCTCGGGAAGATATCGCGATGTTCAGGCACATAGCCGAGGCCGAGGCGCGCGATCTTGTAGCTGGGCAGGCCGGCGATGTCCTTGCCCTTGAAGCGAATCGTGCCTTGCGGCGCGACCTCGCCCATGATCGCCTTGACCGTGGTGGAGCGGCCGACGCCGTTGCGGCCGAGCAGGCTGACGACCTCGCCCGCGGCGACATCGAGGTCGACTCCCTGGAGAATGTGGCTCTTGCCATAATAGGCGTGGAGATCCCTGACCTCGAGCATCAGTGTGCCTCCTCGCCGAGATAGGCTTCCTTGACCTTGGGATCGCGCCGGATCTCCTCCGGCGTGCCCGAGGCGATGATGTGGCCGTAGACCAGCACCGAGATGCGGTCGGCGAGACCGAACACGACGCTCATGTCGTGCTCGACGATGACGAGCGTCTTTCCTTCCGTCAGACGCCGGATCAGCGCCACGGCCCGCTCGGTCTCGGCATTGCTCATGCCGGCGGTCGGCTCGTCCAGCATGACGACCGTGGCGCCGCTGGCGATGGTGATGCCGATCTCGAGCTCGCGCTGCTCGGCATAGGTGAGCAGGCCCGCCGGAACGTCGCGCCGATGCGTGAGATGAATGTCGTCCAGGATCCGGGCGGTACGCTCGCGCACCTCGGGCAGGCTGTCGACGTTTTTCCAGAACGCGTAGCGATGCCCGGTCGCCCAGAGCACGGCGCAACGCACGTTTTCCCAAACCGACATGCGCGCGAACACGTTGGTGACCTGGAACGAGCGCGACAGGCCGCGGCGGTTGATCTCGAAGGGCCGCAGGCCCGAGATCACATCGCCGTTCAGCTTCACCTCGCCCGAGGTCGGCCTGATGTGGCCGCTGATCAGGTTGAACGTCGTGGATTTGCCGGCACCGTTCGGACCGATGATGGCGTGGCGCTCGCCTTGCGCGACGCTCAGATTGAGGTCGCGGATGATGCCGACATTGCCGAAGCGTTTTTCGACGGCGCGGACTTCGATGGCTGCTGCGCTCATGCGAGGTACCCCCGGTCACGGGCGACCGTGGCTGCGCGATCCCATGCATCGGCGATCCTCCGCCACGTCAGCCGCGCAACGAACGCCCCGCCGACGACAAGAACCGCGGCAACGATCCAGGTCACCGGCGATTGCGGCTTGAAACCGATGCCGAACAGGTTGATGGCTTCTCCGCCGGAATAGCGCGAGACGGTCTCGATCGTGAGGATGACACCACAGGCGAGCGCGACAGTCGGCACGATTGCGACGAAATAGGATGGGATCACCGTCCACAGTGTTCCCGCCCGAACCAGCGGCCGATGCATCATGAGCAGGCCGGCGATCCCGCCAGGCGAGAACATCACGATGCCGATGAAGATGATGCCGAAATAGAGCTGCCAGACGCTGGTGACGCTGGTCAGCCCGAGCTGGAGATAGGTCACCAGGATCGCACCAAGGATCGGGCCGAAGAAATAGGCGGTGCCGCCGATGAAAGTCGAGAACAGCACGAGGCCGGACTGGATCGCGCCGAGATAGGCGGAGTTGGCGATCTCGAAATTGATCGCGGCAAGGCCGCCGGCAACGCCGGCAAAGAACCCGGCAAAGCAGAAGGCGAGATACCGGACGACATGCGGATCGTAGCCGATGAACTGGACGCGCTCGGGATTGTCGCGAACCGCGTTGCTGATCCGGCCGAGCGGCGTGCGGGTCAGCGCGTACATCGCGATCGCCGACAGCACCAGCCAGAACGCGATGAGGTAATAGACCTGGAGCTGCGGGCCGAACGACCAGCCGAACATTTTGGGCAGCGCGGTACGATCCGTGGTGATGCCGGACTCGCCGCCGAACACCGAGCGGAGGATCAGCGAGGACGATGCGACGAGCTCGCCGATCCCGAGCGAGATCATCGCGAACACCGTGCCGGCCCGCTTGGTCATCACCCAGCCGATGATGATCGCGAAGACGAGGCCGCCGAGCCCGCCGAACAGCGGAATGAAGGGCAGCGGGATCGGCCAGCCATGCGAGACCACCGCATTCATCATGTGGCAGGCGGCGAAGCCGCCGAGACCGTAATGCACGGCGTGACCGAACGACAACAGGCCGGTCTGACCGAGCAGGATGTTGTAGGACAGCGCGAACACGATCGCGATGCCGATCAGGCTGAACGACGTCAGCGAGCCGCCGGAGGAAAAGATCATCGGCAGCACGATCAGCGCGGCGATGCCCATCAGCCAGACAGCGTAGAAGCGCAAGCCATCGCCGGAGGATTTGTCGGCGAGCTTTGATGTCGAAGTCGTCGCCGTGGTCATGATTCGCGCGTCCCCATCAGGCCCAGGGGGCGTACGATCAGAATGATCACCAGCAAGAGATAAGGCACGATCGGCGCGACCTGGGCGATCGTGACGTTCCAGATGTCGGTGAGCACGGATGGTCCGGCCGACGGATCGAGCGGACCGAAGGCGCCGGCGAGCGAGCCGTTCAGCGCGACCGCAAAGGTCTGCACCAGACCGATGACGAGCGAGGCGATGAAGGCGCCAGGCAACGAGCCGAGGCCGCCGAACACGATGACCACGAACAGGATCGGCCCGAGCGCCGCGGCCATGTCGGACTGAGTCACCAGCGCGGGGCCGGCGATGACGCCGGCAAGGCCAGCCAGCGCGCTGCCGACGCCGAACACCACCATGAACACGCGCCCGACATTATGGCCGAGATGGCCGACCATGTGCGGATGGGTGAGGGCCGCCTGCACGATCAGGCCGACGCGGGTGCGCTTGAGCACGATCAGCAGCGCGACGAAGATCACGACCGACACGGCCAGCATGAAGATCTTGTAGGCGGGATAGTTGGTCGAGAAGATCGTGAAGGCCGGGAAGTCGAGCAGCGCCGGCACGCGATAGTCCACGGGGCTCTTGCCCCAGATCATTGACACGATCTCTTCGATCGCGAAGGCAAGGCCGAAGGTCAGCAGCAATTCGGCGACATGGCCGTGCTTGTGGGTGTTGCGCAGGCCATAGCGCTCCACGGCCATGCCGATGGCGCCGACCAGCAGCGGCGCCAGCACCAGCGCCGGCCAGAAGCCGATCCATTTGGTGAGCTGGAAGCCGAAGAAGGCACCTAACATGTAGAAGCTGGCATGGGCGAAGTTGAGCACGCCCATCATGCTGAAGATGACGGTGAGCCCGCTCGACAGCAGGAAGAGCAGCATGCCGAACAGCACACCGTTCAGGGTCGAAATGACAATGAGTTCAAGCACAGCGCACTCGTCTCTGGCCGGGGCCCGGCGGTCCCGGCAAATCCGATCAAACGTCGTCCGGTTGCCGTCCTCCCATTGCCCGTCGCGGCCGCGGGAGGACGGCAAGCCCGATGATTACGGCCGCGCCATCTTGCAGGTCGTGGAGACCATCGCCTGGGCGGTATCGACCTTGGAGACCAGATGCCAGCCCCAGCCGGTGCCCTCCTCGTCGAACGGCTCGCTTTCGGTGAGCTTGCCGAAGGAGGAGATGTAGATCGGCTGGAAGAACTGATGGTCGTCCTTGCGCATGAAGCCTTGGCCGCCGTCGAGAACCTCGAACTTGAGATCCTCGAGCGCCGCCGCCACCTTGACCGGATCGATCGAGTTGGCCTTCTCGGCCGCGGCCTTGAACATCCGCATCTCGTTGACCGCGCGCGGGTACCACAGCGAGAGGTTCACCTTGGCGCGGAACGCCTTCTCGTACTCCATCGCAGCCTTGTTGCCGGAGTTCGCAAAGCCCTCGGTGATCTGGAAGACCTGGTGGTCGAGACCGGTCTGCTTGATCGCGGTCGGACCGCCGGCGCCGCCGGCATAATAGGTGTACCAGTTGACCTTCAGACCGGCATCGGCGGCGGCCTTGAGCAGCAGCGCGATGTCCTGACCCCAATTGCCGGTGACGACGCTGTCGGCGCCTGAGGCCTTGATCTTGGCAATGTAGGGCGAGAAATCGGTGACCTTGAGCAGCGGATGCAGCTCGTCGCCGACGATCTGGATATCGGGACGCTTGGCGCCCAGCATCTTGCGCGCATCGGTGCGCACCGACTGGCCGAACGAATAGTCCTGGTTGATCAGGTACACCTTTTTGATCGATGGGGTGTCCTTCATGTAGTTGGTGAGCGCTTCCATCTTGATGTCGGAGCTCGCATCCCAGCGGAAATGCCAGTAGCTGCACTTCTCGTTGGTCAGGCTCGGATCGACGGCGGCGTAGTTGAAGTAAAGAACTTCCTTGCCGGGATTGCGCGTGTTGTTCTTGGTGACGAAGTCGGACAGCGCCGCACCGACGGACGAGCCGTTGCCCTGCGTGATGTAATGGGCCCCCGCGTCGATCGCCTTCTGGGCCTGAACCAGGCTCTCCTGCGGATTGGTCTTGTTGTCGAGCGGAATGATCTCGACCTTCTTGCCGAGAATGCCGCCCTTGGCGTTCAGTTCGTCGGCGAGATACTGGAAGGTCTTCAGGCCCCCCTCCCCGACGCTGGCGCCGCCGCCGGAGAGCGGATCGATGTAGCCGATCTTGACGGTGTCCTCGGCCGATGCGGCATGACCGAGCATCGGGGCGATCACGGCAATGGCCAAAGTGAGCTTGCGCATTGGTTTGTTTCCTCGCTGGCTATCGACTTTAGTCGATGGGCTCTTTTGCGCGTATGGAGCGCAATTTCAGGCCCTTTATGAGCAGAACGACCTTTGCTTTTCAAGCGCAACCGGACATGGCTCGGGCCGCCGCTATGAAATGTCACGCGACGGCCCGCATCATTGGCGACATTCCGCGGCGAGGAATAGAGCGCAAGGGAACTCCTGCCCCGCGCGCTCGGCGTTGACTACAATGGTAGGGGCAACGAGGCGGCGCCCCGTCGAAAGCTCAGACGCCCAGCGCCTTCCGATCGAAGCCCCGGACGAAGCGCAGCGACAGCGTCCGGATATTCGCGACGTTGAACAGCCACGCCGCAGCGGCATAAGCCAGCCCGCCGGCCAGGCTCACGATGATCAACGCGACGAGGCCGGTGCCCGCCACCTGCGACCGCGCAACCAGGATCGCACCGGCCATCGCCGCGGCGGAGGCTGCCACGCCGGCGAGACGGTTGAGATCGAACGGCACCGGATGGGCGCGGTGCATCAGGACGACGGCGACGACGAAGCCGAGTACCTCGGTCGCAAGCGTCGCCAGCGCCGCACCATAGAGGCCGTAGCCCGCGACCAGCGCGAACATCAGCGCCACGCTCAGGACCAGTGTGACGAACGACTGCGCCGCCAGCATGAACGGCCGCTCGGCGAGCTGAAAGCTGATCTGGACGTAGAATTGATTGGCAATGCCGAAGAAGCGGGCAAGCACCAGGGTCGGCAGCAGTGCCGACACGCCGGCCCGGAAATCGACACCGACGAGCGTGCCGGCGACCTGATCCGCCGCGAGCGCCAGCCAGATCGCGACGGGCGCGACGACGACGAGCAGCAGTTCGAGGCTCTCGTTCAGCCGCTCCCGCGTCGTCTCGATGTTCTTCTCCGCCAGCGAGCGGAACACCAGCGGCACGGTGGCCGCTGCAACGCTGGAGGCGACCATCACCATGAACTGGCGCGGCAGATCGGCGGCGACGCCGAAGATGCCGGCGGCGTCCTTGCCGAGGAGATAGGCAACGATCAGACGGTCGCAGGTCGAGTACAGCGCGACCGAGAGACCGGCCAACGTCAGCGGCAGGCCATAGCGTGCCAGCTGCATGAACTGGCTCCGCTGGAAGCGCGCGATCCTGGTGCGGTCGCCGACGAGATTGAGAATGATGCCGGTCAGCGAGCCGAGGCCAAAGGCCGCGAGCAGGCCCATGCCGCCCCAGCCGAGCCAGATGCCGACGAGGCCAAAACCGACGCTCGATACGCTGCGCACGATGGAGATCGCCGCGAAACGATAGGGGCGCAGCTTGGCGCGCTCGAACTCCTGGCCGACGTCGACCGCATTGGCCATGATCGCCACGAACATGCTGGCCAGCAGCAGCTCGACGCTGACGTCGCTGCGGAACAGGAAGACCAGCGGAGTCGTGGCGCAGAGCACCGCGACCGTCAGGGCGAAAGCGACCATCGCCGTTCCGCGAAAGTCCACCTCCGCCGACATCGCCTGATAGCGAGATACCGACAGCTTGATCCAGGCGAAGAAGATCGCGCCCAGAATGCCGGCCAGGCTGATGCCGACGACATAGACGCCGTATTCAGCGGGCGTGAGCAGCCGCGTATAGGCGGTGACCGCGAAGAAGCCCACCGCCGCGGGCAGGATGTAGGCGACGAGATAGATCGAGAAATGGCGGTTCAGCATACGGGACCGTTACGATGATGACGGCCGTCGACCAACGGGCCTTAACGGAATCTTGGCGGGCGAACGAAATGCGCCGCAGCATCGCGTAAGAGTGTCACATAAGTTTGCAGATCGGGCGGCGAATGGAGGTTGGACGCCTCTTTCGCCCGTTAGCGTTAAATTTGCCCTTTCACTCAAGCTGTTTTCGCAAGCAGGGCGCAAAAATCCTGATCCACACTGGAACAGCGCCATGTTGGTTAACCCAACGACGCAAAAGCCCGGCGTTGTAAGCCGCCACTTGGTACGATGGCGCGTTGGTTCCCAAAGGAACGCGCCAATTGACCAGGCTCGACAGACGCGAATTTCTTCTCGGCAGCGCCGCAACGCTCGCGGCGGGCGCATCCGCGTCGGCGTTGCCCGCCTCGAAGCTCGCGCAGCGCCGCCCCGGCTTCGGTGCGGCGGCGACGCTCTGGGATCTGCAGGCCGATCCCAGGCTTGGCGAAGCGATCAGCACCTATTGCACGCAGGTCGTGCCGGTGCTCGAACTGAAATGGCCGATGCTGCGGCCGGATGCGCATACGTTTGCCTTCGAGCGCGCCGACGCCATCTATGATTTCGCCCAGAAGAACGACCTGACCATGCGCGGTCATGCGCTCGCCTGGTATCACGATATTCCCGACTGGACCAAGCAGATCAAGGATTCGAAGGCCGTCGAGCGTGCCTATGTCGATCACATCAACACCGTCGTGTCCTACTACAAGGACAAGCTGACATCGTGGGACGTCGTCAACGAACCCATCCCTGACAATCCCAGGGGCATCAAGGACCGCCGCGATACGTTCTGGACGCAGCATCTTGGCGACCGTTGGATTCCATTGGCCTTCCGTACCGCCGCGGCCGCCGATCCCTACGTCAAGCTCGCGATCAACGAATACGACATCGAATCGGCAAAGGATTCGTTCATCGCCAAGCGCGCGGCCTATCGTAACCTGATCATGGATCTGCTCGATCAAGGCGTGCCGCTACACGCGGTCGGACTGCAATCGCATCTGCATGCCGAGCTCGAGATCGACACGCACGGGCTTGCGGAGTTCGTGACCGAAGTCCGCTCCTGGGGCCTCGAGGTGTATGTCACCGAGCTCGACGTCGACGACCAGAAGCTGGCGGGCAATCCGGCCGAGCGCGACGCCATCGTCGCCAAGCGCGTCGACGATCTCCTGACCTCGATATCGACCAGCGGGCCGGTGCGCTCGATTCTGACCTGGGGCCTCTCGGACCGCTACAGCTGGATCAACGGCACCTTCGCCCGCAAGGACAAGCAGCCGAACCGGCCGCTGCCGCTCGACGGCGAGTTCAAGCCGAAGCCCTTCATGGACGTGATCAGCAAGTTCACGAAGGACGCTTGAAGACGCGGCTCAGCGCGTTTTCGGCATTTCGAAGTGTGCCGTGTCGCCCATGTCATCCGGCGACAGGCTCGGGCCGCGACGATCGCGCGAGCTGAGACGGAATACGTCGCGGATGTCGTCGATCGAGGTCGACGAGTAGGATTGGATGCAGAGCGCGACCTGTTCGGGCAAGGCGGCAGCCATCATCGCTTCGATCGCCGGACGATCGAGACGGGTGTCGTCCCAGTGCGAGACGGCGATGCTGTCCTCGGTGACACGATGCCTCGCCAGATATTCCGGCGAGCTCGCGACGAAGTTTCCGTAAAGCAGATACTCGGAGAACTTTTTCTTCCGGCACAGCGCAAGAGCCCAGCTGAGGCCGGTCGCCGACTTGATGGCGTCCGTCATCGCCCGCGCGGCATCCTTGTCCCAGACCAGCGCGTTGCCGACATAATCGTCTGCCGGAAACGAGCGCTGCTTGATACCGAGGAGCTGATCGACGGTGCGGAGCCACAGCACGTGCAACGGGTGGCCTTCGTCGATCCCCTTGCGCGTGACGAATAGCGGTGTCTTTTCACCGCCGGCATATTGGC
Source organism: Bradyrhizobium sp. BR 10289 (assembly GCF_019455385.1). Classification (GTDB taxonomy): domain Bacteria; phylum Pseudomonadota; class Alphaproteobacteria; order Rhizobiales; family Xanthobacteraceae; genus Bradyrhizobium. The sequence goes on along the minus strand of NZ_JACOFR010000010.1, from coordinate 68,501 downwards.
CGACGTCGAATTCGCGGAAGAACAGATTGTCCGAGTCGAGAATACAGACGCGCTGCTCGGACGCGTTGAGGACGCCGGCGATCTTGAGGATCTGCTGGATGTGCCAGCCATGCACCGGCAACGACAGCATCGACAACCAGACGCGGCGCTTGCTCAGAAACTGAAGCGCCGGCGGCAGTGCCCACAGCCACTTCGGCAAATAATGGGAGGCCGGAACGATGACGCGCTTGTCGGACGCGAACCGCGCAAACAGTGGCACGTCCTCATCGTTAACGAGAACATAATGCCGCGTATATCCCGTCAGCCAGGTGTCGATGCTCTCGCTGAGCAGCGAAAAGCGTTCGATATCCTTGGCATAGCTGGCAGTCAGCAGTGCAACGGAATGCATGGAGCGCGCTCAAATGGCCATCAGGCGGCAGTCATAGCTGTGGCGGGTGGCGTTGGAAACTTGGATTCGCAATCAAGGTAAAATGAAACGAAGCGTTAGCCATCCGACGGCAACCCCTGCTCAATCTCGCGAAAGCGCAGCGGCGCCAGGGCGGAGGCGCGCTGCCACCAGTCGGCGACGCGGTCGTCGAGCGCGGTCGCGCCGCGGCCCTGGCCGGGGAATATCCGGATCTGCTGGACCGCTTCGGCTTCAAAACCCTTGCCCTTGCGAGTGATCTTGAGGGCGGCGCCTTCGCGGTCGCGCTGGGTCAGTGGCACCAGGAGTCGGCCGCGGGGGCGGAGCGACCGGAGCCAGAGCGGATGCGGGTGCGAGAAGCCGGCATGGACGATGATCACGTCGGCGGGTTCGCTGATGTCTTCGCAGCCGTCGCCGTTAATGATCTCGACATTGCGATAATCGCGAAGGTAGGCCGCAGCGCGGGCCGCGAGACGCTCGTCGCATTCGATGGCATGGACCCCGCCCTTCGGTCCCACGATCTCTGACAACACCGCCGAGAAATAGCCGAGCCCGCAGCCGATCTGGATGACGCGATCCTTCTCTCCGATGTCGAGCAAATCGATGAAATGCGCCCACAGGCTCGGCAGTCCGGTGTCGAGCTTGCGGCGCGCGTCGATCGCGACCAGCACATTGTCGTAGAGATGAACCGGATCGGCGTCCGGCGTCAGGCGGTAGCTGTTCCCCGCCTCGCTCTTGATGCGCCAAGGCCCCTTCGGCAGAAAGTTTTCGCGCGGCACGGCACCGAGGGCTGCGAGCAGACGCTTTGAGGAAATCCGCTCGCGCTTTGCGATTCTTTCGACGTAGCGCGCACGAGCGGCATCGATATCTCCCATGTCACGGATCGACGCGTTCGCGAACGGGCACGTCCCCCGCGATCTCGTTGACCAGCTGCATCGCCTGCTTCAGGTCCGACGTGTAAAAACCTTCACTGAACTTGCCGACGATCGGTACCAGAAGAAGACTTGCATGCTCGCGCTTGCCGGCTTCGTGCGACAGGCGTGCGAGGCTGACCGCCGTGCGAAGCTCCCAGGACAACGCGCCCTGCTTGCGCGCGGTCTCCAGCGACAGCGCGAACAGCTCCTCGGCCTCCTGCACCGACGCCGGGTCGCCGTCCGACAGTGTGATCTCCCCTTGCAAGCGATAGACCTCGGCGAGGTAGGAGTGATCCCCGGTGCGCCTTGCGGTCGCGAGCGCGCCGTCCAGCGCGCGCAACGCGGCATCGCGCATCCCGACCTTGGCATAGGCTTCCGCGAGCAGGCAGCGGAACCAGCAGCCGGCGAGCCAGGAATCCATCGCCTCGTATTCGTCGAGGCCGAAGCGCATCTGGCTGATGCCCTCGTCGGCCTCGCCGAGCTGCGCCAGCGCCCAGCCGCGCAGGATCGCGGCCTGCTGTTTCCAGTGCAGGAAATTGTGCTCGGTGGCGATGATCATGGCGCGGTTGGCATGATCGCGCGTGCCCTCGATGTCGCGCAGATGCTGGCAGAGATAGGCGCCGAACACGAGCGCGAAGGCGAGCGAGAACGGATGACGGAGCTTCTCCGCATGCAGAATGGCCTGCTCGCTGTGCTGGCGCGCCGCGTCGGGCCGGCCCAGGAACCACAGGAGATAACCGAGATAGGACAGCGAGACGACGCCCGGATCGGTGCCGTGCCGCTCCATCAGATCGGAGTGCAGATCTGGGCTGTAGAGGTTGATGCAGCGATGCAGATGGTGCTGCGCGGCGGCAAAGCGTCCGCGATAGAGCATGGTCATCGCGATCGAGCGATGCGCCTCGATCAGATAGCCGGTCTGCTGCGCCGGATCGGCCCGTTCGTTGAGCCGCTCGCGCTTGGCGAACTTCAACAGCTCGACGCTGAGATCGTGCGCACGGGTGAGGTCGGCGCGGATGAAATGGCAGACCCAGAGCCCCCGGGTGGCGGCAAACGCCTTTTCATCGTCGTCGAGCTGCTGGCCGAGCTCGAGCGCGCGGATGTAGTTCTCCTCGACTTCCTGCACGGCGTAGCCTTTGGCCGCGATCAGCGCGTTGCCGAGCGCGATGCGCAGCTCGAGCTCCATCTCGTCGGCACCCTGCATGCGCGGATTGGCCTGCACGACGCTGAGGCCCCGCCTGAGATGGCCGATCGCCTCCAGATTGGCGCCGCTCTTGGCCGACTGCTTGCCGGCCTTGAGCCAGAAGCTGGCGGCGCCCTCGCTCTGGGCCGACTCGGTCAGGTGATGGGCAAGCAGCTCCGGCTCGCGATCGGTCTTCTCCGGGTACATCTCGGCGAGCACCTGCGCGATCCGCGCATGCAGCTTGCGCCGTTCACTGTGCAAAAGGCTGGCATGTGCGGCGTTCTGGATCATCACATGCTTGAAGGTGTAGAGCGCATCGGGCGGATGGCCGCGGCGCATGATCAGCCCGGCCTCCTCCAGATGATTGAGCGCGGCTTCGATCTGCTCGGCCGGCGTGTTGGCGACGGCCTGGAGCGTCTCGTAGGAGAACTCGCGGCCGATGGTGGCGCCGATCTGCGCGATCCGCTTGAACGGACCCATCCGGTCGAGCCGCGCCATCAGCGAGTCCGTCAGCGTCGCGGGGATCGCGAGCTGCCGCCACGGGCCCGACAGCACGTAGCGCCCGTGCCGCTCGGTCAGGAGGTTGGATTCGAGCACGGTCTTGGTGAGCTCTTCCAGGAACAGCGGCACGCCGTCGGTCTTGACGATGATCTCCTCGACGACCTCCTTGGGCAGCTCCCGTCCGGCGACCCGCTCAACCAGCGTCGTGCGCAGCTGCCGGCTCAGGCGGTTCAGCACCAGCGTGGTGATGTGCGAATGCGCATTCCAGCTCGGCTGGAATTCGGAGCGCGCCGTGATGACGACCAGGATCGGCCGGTTCTGCACCCGGTCAACCAGGAGATCGAGGACCTCTCGCGAGGTCGGGTCGATCCAGTGCAGATCCTCGAACGCGATCACCAGCGGCATCTCGCGCGCGAGGCCAAGAAAATGACTGACCAATGCCGCGACGGTGGCATCCTTCTGCTGCTGCGGCGACAGCTCGAGCGGCGGATAGCGGTCTCCCGTCGGGATGGACAGAAGCGCGGCAAACAGCGGCACGACTTGTTCCACGTCGCCATGCGCGGCCGCGATCGCGGTCTCAAGGCTGGCCAGCGACAGCGCGGAGGTATCCTCACGATCAAGGCCGAGGGAGAATTTGAGCTGCTCCGAGAACGGATAGAACGCGGTGGAGGTGTAATAGGGCGAACACTGAAACGAGACCTGGCCGTGGCGGTCGCCCGCGATCCGCTCGAAGATCTCCTGGACGATGCGCGACTTGCCGATGCCGGGCTCGCCGAACTTGACGACGACCTGGCCGTCACCATCCTTCGCCTGCTGCCAGCGGCCCATCAGCAGCGCGATCTCTTCCTCGCGGTTGACCAGCGGCGTCAAGCGTCCGCCCATGGCGGCGGCAAAGCGGGTTTCAACCCGGGTGGCGCGCACCACGTGCCAGGCTTGCGCCTTCTCCGAGATGCCCTTCAGCGCATGGACACCGAGATTGCGATAGTCGAATTTCCCCTTCAGGAGCGATTGCGTCGAGGACGAGATCACAACGCCATTGGGCGGCGCCAGGGCTTGCAGGCGCGCGGCGAGATTGACGGTTTCGCCGACCGCGGAGTCGCGCTCTTCCGTACCCTGGCCCACGAGATCGCCGACCACGACGAGGCCGGTCGCAATCCCGATGCGGACGGCCGGCGAGTGGCTGAGCGTGCCACGCGGCTCGATCGCGCGCGCCGTCGACAGCACCCGCACGATCTCGAGCCCCGCCCGCACGGCGCGCTCGGCGTCGTCCTCATGTGCCGTCGGATAGCCGAAATAGACCAGAATACCGTCGCCGACGAAACGGGCGGCAAATCCTTCGTAATGCTTGACCACGCGGACGCAGGTCTCGCGGAAGCTCGCGATCATGTCGCGTACGTCTTCCGGATCGAACTGCGCCGAGAGCGCGGTGGAATCGACCATGTCGCAGAACATGGTGGTGAGCTGGCGCCGTTCGGCACCGGCCTCCGTCCGGCTCTGCGGACGCGCCACTGGCGCCGGCGGCTCGGCGGTTTCGGCCTGGAACAGCGCCGCCATCGCCCGCCGCAGCCGCTTGCGGTCGCCGAGCGGCAGGCCGAGCTCGACCAGGTCAGCCTCGGTCAGGTCCCCCATGACGTCGAGATCGAGGCGGTGCTGCGCGAACAGATCGGTATAGTGGCCGAGGCCGATGCCCTCGAGCCAGCGCTTCAGCCCGCCGTCCATCCCCGTAACAGGCTCATTCTCCAGCATGGTGATTCTGCCCGACCATCACTCCGTCGAAGGGCTTTAGGGCCCCTCAACCACAGATTTTGGGGCTCAAACTTCACCTCAGACTGGACGCGTTCCCTAAGTCTTGGGAAGAATAGCTCAATCGGATCAAAAGGGAATGGCGTTGTCAGACATTGCATCCGGAGCGGGAGAGGGATCGGACGGCGCAAGCCCCGAAACGAAGATATTCGCCAGTATCGGCGGCCTTCTCGATTTCTACGCCCGCAAGACACCAGTTGCGCCCGCCCTTATGGCGCCTAGCCGGCCTGCTCTCAGCTATGGCGCACTTGGCGAGCGGGTGCAGGACCTCATCCGTACCCTGCGCGGGCTCGGCATCGCACCTTCCGACCGGATTGGCGTTGCACTGCCGCGCGGCGCCGACAGCGCGTTGGCCATGATCGCGGTCGCATCGAGCGGCGCCTGCGTCCCCGTCAATCCCGATCTCACCGCGGACGAGCTGCAGCGCTATTTCAGCGAATTGGAACTAAAGGCGCTCGTCACCCGGTCCGACATGAACTCACCGAGCCGTGATGTTGCCAGGGCGCTGGATATTGCGGTGATCGATTTCGTGCCGGGGCCGAAAGACGATCTCGGCGGCTGCGCGTTCATGGGCCCGGTGATCGGGCCCGCGAGCGCCAGCGGGGCCTCGCGCGGCGACGACGATGCGTTCATCCTGTTGACCTCGGGCACGGCAGCCCGGCCGAAGATGGTGCCGCTCACGCACCGCAATGTATGCCTGTCCGCCTATAATGCCGGCCACGTGCTGTCGCTCGGACCCCGCGATCGCCTGCTCAATGCGCTGCCGCTGTTTCACGCCCATGGCCTGATCTCCGGCCTGCTGACGGCGCTGGCCGCCGGCTCCAGCGTGATCTGCACCGACGGTTTCGACGCATTGTCGTTCTTCGGCTGGATGCGAGAGCTGCAACCGACCTGGTACACGGCGGTGCCGACCATTCATCGCGCGCTGCTGACGGCGGCCGAAGCGAACCCGGATCGCGTTCGAGCGTCCTCGCTGCGCGTGATCCGCTCGGCCTCGTCCTCACTCGCGCCCGCGATTCTGAACGGGCTGGAGGCGACGTTCGGCGTTCCCGTGCTCGAAACCTATGGCATGACGGAAGCGGCCTCGCAGATCGCGGCCAATCCGTTCGAGCTGCGCAAGGTCGGATCGGTCGGCCGTGCCGCGGGTCCAGAGATCGCGATCATGGACGAGACGGGCCGCACGCTCGCAAGCGGCGAGCACGGCGAGATCATGCTGCGCGGGCCCAACATGAGCCGCGGCTATTATAATGACGAGGCGGCGACAGAGGCCGCGTTCCGCGACGGCTGGTTCCGGACCGGCGATCTCGGCTATCTCGATGCCGACGGCTATCTCTTCATCGTCGGCCGCATCAAGGACGTCATCAACCGCGGCGGCCAGAAGATCTCACCGCTCGAGGTCGAAGAGGTCCTGCTCAGCCATCCCGCGGTGCTGGAGGCCGGCGTGTTCGCCGTCCCGCACCCAAAGCTCGGCGAGAACGTCGCGGCGGTCGTGGTGCTCAGGCAAAACTCCGAGGCAAGCTCGGATCAGTTGCGCCAGTTCGCGCGAAAGCGTCTTGCCGCCTACAAGGTACCGAGCCTGATCCGCAGTGTGGGCGCGTTGCCGAAGGGCGCCAGCGGCAAGGTCAAGCGCAATGCGCTGGCCGAGCTGATCGCCACGGGCGACGACCCCGACGAAGCGCACCTGCCGCGCAATGCGCTGGAGAACCAGCTTGCGGAGATCTGGGCCGGCCTGCTGGAGCTGCCGCAGGTCGGGATCGACCAGGACGTCTTTGGGCTCGGCGCCGATTCGCTCGCAGTGACGCAGATGCGCTCGCGCCTGCGCGAGCGCTTCAACGTCGATTTCTCCTTCGAAGACATTTTTGACTGCGCCACGGTGTCGGCTCTGGCGGAGCGGATCGAGACTGCCACAACCCACCGCCAAACGGCGCTGCCGGCGTGGCGCCGGACAGCCGCAGCCGATGCGCCGCTCTCGTTCCAGCAGCAGCGGATGTACGTGCTCTCGCGGCTCGATCCGACCCGCTACAATTATAACGTCGTCGAGGTCGCGGTCATCAAGGGCCTGGTCGACGTCGCGGCGCTCTCTGCGAGCCTCACCGCGATCTGCGCCCGCCACGAGGCGCTGCGCTCGGTCTTCATCGAACATCAGGGCGAGCCGGCGCAGCGTGTGTTGCAGTCGCCGCCGTGCTTCGAGAGAATCAAACTCAAGCCCTGCCCTGCGGACAAGCGGACCGCCACGATCCGGCGCGAGGCGCTCAAGCTCGCGCAACATCCATTCGACCTGGCGCTCGAGCCGCCGTTGAAAGTCACGCTGCTGTCATTCGACAAATCCAGCCACGCGCTCGTCGTGAACGTGCATCACCTCGTCACCGACGGCTGGTCGCAGCGGCTGTTCTGGGAGGAGCTTGCCGCGCATTATTCCGCCGCGCGCAGCAAGAGCGTGGCAGCACTGCCCTCGTCCGCCTTCCAGTATCGCGACTTTGCGCTGTGGCAGCAGAGCTGGGCCGAGACACCGGCGGCGAAGGAGCAGCTCGATTATTGGCGGACGCAGCTCGACGGCGTCACCACCCTGCCGCTGCGCACCGACCGGCCACGGCCGGAGATCTGGAGCGGCCACGGCGCCCGTCATTATTTCGAGTTCTCCAAGGCGCTCTCGGGCGAGGTCCGCGCGCTGAGTCAGGATCAGGGCGTCACGCCCTTCATGACGCTGCTCGCGGTGTTCCAGTGCCTGCTGTTCCGCCACACCGGCCACGAGGACGTCGCGACGGGATCGCTGATCGCCAACCGCAACCAGATCGAGAGCGAGCGCCTGATCGGGCTGTTCGCCAACACCCTGATCCTGCGCAACGATTTTGGCGGCGATCCAAGCTTCGGCGAGATGTTGCGGCGGGTCCGGCAAGTCACGCTTGATGCCTATCGCAACCAGGACCTGCCGGTCGAGGAAGTGCTTCGCGCATTGCAGATCGCGCGGCGGAACGACGGCAATCCGCTGTTCCGGATCATGTTCATCCTCCAGAACGCCTCGATCGAGGCGGCCCGCTTTCCCGGCCTGTCGACATGGCGGCTGGAGGTCGATCCGAAGGTCGCACGCTTCGACATCACGCTCGAGCTGGTCGAGGCCGACGGCCGGTTCACCGGCTTCTTCGAATACGCCACCGATCTGTTCGACGCGGCGACGATCGAGGGCATGGCCGATCAGTTCAAGACGCTGCTCAAGGCCGTCATCGCCAATCCGGAGCAGCGTATCTCGCGGCTGCCGCTCCTGACCGCGGCGGAACAGCGCCAGCTGCTGGCGAAGGGCCGGGGCTTACAGGCGAATTTCACCGTGCGCGGAAATTTGAGCGAACGCTTCGATGGCCAGGCCAAGGCAACGCCGAACGCGATCGCGGCGTCCGACGGCCGCAGGTCCCTGACCTATCGGGAGCTGGCGCGCCGCAGCCAGGCAGTCGCGCGCTGGCTGACCCGAGAAGGCATCGGTGCGGAGGACGTGGTCGCCTTGCTTGCCGAGCGCGGGCCCGATCTGCTCGCCGCTATGACCGGCGTGCAGCGCGCGGGCGCGGCCTTCCTCAATCTCGACCCGGAGCAGCCGCCGGCGCGGCTGGCGACCATCCTCGGATCGAGCTGCGCCCGCGTGCTGCTGACCGGGCGCGCGCAATCACCGATGGTCACGGCGCTGCTCGAACCGCTGGTCGAGCGCATCCATGTGGCGGAGCTCGAAGACGTGCTCGCGCCTGCATCGACCAAGCCGGCGCGCGCGGTGCGGCGCGCAGCCTCGAGCCTTGCCTATCTCATCTACACCTCCGGCTCCTCAGGCGCGCCGAAAGGCGTGATGATCGAACAGCGTGGGCTCTCGAACCATCTGGCCTCGTTGATTTCCGAGCTTGGGCTGTCGGCCAAGGACGTCATCGCCCAAACAGCACCGCAGAGCTTCGTCATCTCGATCTGGCAGTTCCTCGCAGGGCCTATGGTCGGTGCGCGCGTGCATGTCTGCGGCAACGCGGTCGTGCAGGACCCGCTCCTGCTCGCGCAGGAGATCGAGCGCGAGGGCATCACCGTGCTGGAGATCGTCCCATCGCTGCTCCGCGTGATCCTCGACCGCATGGACGAGGCGAAGGTCCAACGCGCCTTTGCGCGGCTGCGCCTGCTGATCTCGACCGGCGAGCCGCTGCCGGTCGATCTCTGCCGCGCCTGGTTCGCGCGCTGCCCGAAGGTGCCGCTGATCAATGCCTATGGCGCATCGGAATGTTCTGACGACGTGTCGCTGCATCGCCTGACCAAGGCACCGACCGTGACCACGACAAACGTTCCGGTCGGTGCGCCGCTGCCGAATACCCAGCTCCATGTGCTCGATCACAACCTTCAGCCGCTGCCGGTCGGCGTGACCGGCGAGCTCTGCATCACCGGCGCCGGAGTCGGACGGGGCTATGTCAACGATCCCGCGCAGAGCCGGCAGCGCTTCATCCCCGATCCGTTCGCGCGCCATGCGGGCGCGCGGCTGTACCGGACCGGCGACCTCGCCCGCCGACGCGCCGATGGCACAATCGAGTGCCTTGGACGCGCCGACCATCAGGTCAAGATCCGCGGCTACCGGATCGAGCTCAAGGAGGTCGAGAACGCATTGGCCGACCATCCGGCCGTGCGCGCCGGCATCGTCGAGCCGCGCCGCGAAGCCAGCGGCGATGTCAGGCTGATCGCCCATATCGTCGCAAGGGCTGGCACCCGGACCAGCGCCAGCGCGCTGCGCGACTTCCTGAAGAGCCGGCTGCCGAGCCACGCGATCCCGTCCGCATTCCTGTTCCTCGATCAGGTGCCGCTCAACGCGCATGGCAAGATCGACCGGTCGGCGCTGCTCGCGCCGGCACAGCAGGAAGCCGCAGGACCGGATGCGGCGGTGCCGGCACGGCGCTTCACCGAAAAAGTGCTCTCGGACATCTGGGTCGACCTGCTGAAGGTCGAGAGTCTTGGCGTCACCGACAATTTCTTCGATCTCGGCGGCCATTCGCTGCTGGCGGGCCAAGCGATGGCGCGCGTTGCCCGCGCACTCGGCGTGTCGCTGCCGATCAAGACCATCTTCGAGGCACCGACGATCGAGGAGCTGGCCCGCCGGGTCGACGAGGCAGTGGCGGCCAAGCCGCACCAGCCTGCCGCAAGCCTGCCGAATCTGGCGCATGCAAAGCTGGCCGAACATGGCCCGCCGACGCTCTCGATCGCGCAGGACCAGATGATTCGCATCGAGCAGAACCTGCCGGGGCTGCCGCTGTTCAACCTGCCCTTCGCCTTCCGTCTCGAGGGCCCGCTAGATCCGGCTGCTCTCGCCCAGGCCTTCGGCGACATCGTGCGCCGCCACGAATCGCTGCGGACCGGGTTCGGCTGGCGTGACGGTGAACCCGTCAGCCGCATCGCCACGCCCAGCGAGCTCGGACCCGTCCTTGCCGTCGAGACCATCGGCGACGGGCGTCGCCACAACAACAAGCGGCGCCAGGCCCTCGAATCCCGAAAGATCGATCTGCTGATCGAGCAGGAGACCTACACCCCGTTCGACACCGCGCGGGCGCCGCTGCTGCGGGCGCGGCTGTTGCGGCTCCACGCCGAGGAACACGTGCTGCTGCTGACGCTGCATCATGCCGTTGCCGACGGCTGGTCGATCGGCGTGCTGTTCGAGGAATTGTCGAGCCGTTATGCGGCGCTGGCGGGACGTCCCTCGGCACCGCTGCCAAAGCCGCCACCGGCCTTTTCGGACGTCGCCCGCTGGCAGCACTGGTGGTGCGGCACCGACGCCGCCCGCCGGCAAGCCGCCGAGTGGACCGAGAATTTACGCGGTGCGGCGCCGATCTTTGACGGCGAGGCAAGCCCGGGCGCGTCCACCGGGCACCATCCGATCAGCCTGGAGCCGGATCTGATCGGCAGGCTGACGGCATTCAGCGGCCGGCACAACGCCACGCTGTTCATGTGCCTGCTCACCGGCCTGAAGGCGCTGCTGCTGGCACAGACCGGCCGCAGCGACATCGCGGTTGCCACGGCCATGGCCAATCGCGCCCAGCCGGACACCGACCGAATCGTCGGACCGTTCGAGAACACGGTGATCGTCCGCACGCAGATCACGCCGGATCTGTCGTTCGCGCAGGCGCTCGTCCGGGTGCGCCAGAGCGTGCTCGACGCACATGCGCGGCAGGAGCTGCCGTTCAACCTGCTGGCCGACCATCTGGAGCAGGCCGGGATCGACCCGGCCAGGCTGCTCCAGGTCTATTTCACCCTGCAAAATCCGCTGCGCCAGCCGCTCGATTTGCCGGAGATCGTCACGCATTCGATCGGCAATGTCGCGCGCGAGGGGCAGCCGGTGCTGCCGATCGACCAGACCTGGCTGTCGCTGATGCTCAAGGAGCGCCCGACCGGAATCACCGGTTCATGCAACTACAAGGGCGAGCTGCTCGATGGTCACAGGGTCGGCGCGTGGATGGAGGATCTCGTCGCGCTGCTGGGGGCTGCCGTCGCCCAACCCAACACGCCGCTCGGCCGATTGCTCGCGCGCCGGGCGGCATGACCGGCCGTGCAGGACGGGCGAATACGGGTTCACTCGTCAAAGCTGTGAATGATCAAGTTGCATCTTGATTATTTGGCGCGACCGCGCAAGATTATTCTCGCCTTTTGATTTGGACGATTATTTTCAACCGGGGGAGTGCGTATTATGGGTTTCATCAAATTTACCAAAGGCACCTCGTTGAGCGACAAGGACCGCAAGGCCCTGCAGAAGCTGCTGACCGACGAGAAGAAGAAGCTCCAGTCGGCGCTGAAGGAAGTCGATGCCAGCCTGTCGGTGCTGGGCGGCGCGAAGAAGGCCAAGAAGAAAAAGTAAGACCAGTCGGCGGAGACGCCGCACGAATCTTCGGATAACGGCCGCACGCCTGCCGCGCTTGGGGGGCTCGCACAAGCTTGCGCCCGTAAACCGTCCAACGATCGACAAGAATTCGCCCGGGTGGACCGTTAGACGGGTTCCGCTCAGTTGTTTCTTGCTCAGTTGATTCTTCCGTCAGGGCCGGGGATTGGGCCTCTGCCTGACGCCAAAGGCCTGATTGATGGCAGACGACAGGATTGAACTGTTTGTCGGACTGATCGAGACCATTGACGCGCCGGGCGCAGCCGACGCGTGCCGACGTTTGCTCTCGGTCGACGAACGACACCGCGCCGACCGCTTCATGTTCGAGCGGCACCGGCGCCAGTATGTTTTCGCCCACGCGATGCTGCGCCTGGCGCTGTCGCAGATTGCGCCCGACGTTGCCCCCACCGACTGGTCCTTCGCGGCCGGCCGCTATGGGCGGCCGTTCGTCGCATCGCCCAAGACCTCCACCGCGCTGCATTTCAGCCTGTCGCATGCAGACGGCTGCGTCGCCTGCGTGGTGTCCGGGCACGAAGCCGTCGGCGTCGACGTCGAGACCGTGTCGCGGCGGGTCGCGCCGCTCTCCACCGCACTGCGCTTCTTTGCGCCGGAGGAGGTCGAGACTCTGCGCAGCCTGCCGGAGCCGGCGGCGATCGAGCGCTTCTTCGACTATTGGACACTCAAGGAGGCCTATCTGAAGGCCAGGGGCTTCGGGCTCAATCTGCCGCTCGACGCCTTCGCAATGCAGGTCTCGCGCGAGGCCATCGAGATCAGCTTCAAGCCCGATATCGCCGACGATCCCCAGGGCTGGCGCTTCTCCCTGTGCTCGCCCTCCCCCTCGCACCGCCTCGCGATCGCCGATGGCTCCCGCGCGACCGGCGGCCTTCCCATCAGCCGGAATGCCTGGCCATTCCAGGAAGCGGCGGAATGACGGCGCCGCGGCTGCGCGTCTTTCCCGCGATCTCGCGCAACCGCGATCCACGAAAATATGTCGGCGAGCTGATGCGGGTGGCTGAGTTCGCGGACCGCAACGGCTTCGAAGGCATCCTGCTGTTCGAAGGCAACGACGTATTCGTCGAGCCCTGGGCGATGGCTCAGCACATCATGGCGGCGACGACGCGATCCTCGCCGCTGATTGCGGTCAATCCGGTCTATATGCACCCGTTCACCGCGGCGAAGTTCGTGTCGTCCTTTGCGCAACTCTATGGGCGCAAGGTCTATCTCAACATGATCACCGGGACCGCGCTCAGCGACTTGCAGGGTCTCGGCGACGAGCAGCCGCATGGCGACCGCTATGTCCGGCTCGGCGAGTTCGTGGCGCTGATGCGCCAGTTGCTGGCGAGCCCGCGGCCGGTGAATGCCGAGGGCCGGTTCTACCGCGCGCACCATCTGCAACTTCGCCCGCGCCTGCCGGCGGAGCTGATGCCGGAATTCCTGATCGCGGGCCAGTCGGAGGCGGCGCAGCGCGTCGCGAAGGAGACCGGCTGCATCAAGATGCAGATGCTGCCACCCGATCTCGATCGCGGCCTCGATGCGCCGGGAATGAACTTTGGCATCTTCACCCGCGAGGGACGCGAGGAGGCGCGGCAGGCGGCACGGGCGCGCTTTCGCGACAATGTCGATGACCGCGAGCTGCTCGCGCTCACCGTGGAGAACAGCGACTCCGTGTGGAAGCGGCGGCTGTACGAGGGGCAAAGCGGCGAGCTTCACGACAACGGCTACTGGCTGCTGCCGTTCCTGACCTTCCAGGCCGACTGCCCCTACCTCGTCGGCAGCTACGAGGAGATCGGCGCGAAACTGAAGGATTTTGCGGCGAAAGGCCTGACGACCATCATGCTCGACATGGTCGCGGACGAGGCCGAGATGCAGCACGTTTGCAAGGCGCTCAAAGCGAGCGGGATGTTTTGAGATTTCCTCTCGCTCTCCACGCTTGCGGGGAGAGGGTCGGAATGAGGGAGAGTCTCCGCGGGGGAGGTGACAGTCGGATTCGCGGAGAGTCCCCCTCACCCGGAATTTGCGGGCGCAAATTCCGGCCTCTCCCCGCACGCGGGGAGAGGCGAAAGAGACCTCACCTTGCCTCCTCAAATCCGGCCAGCACCGAGGTCAGGTTCGCGCCCAGGATATCCGAGAGATAGCCGCCTTCCTGCACGAACACGGTCGGCAGGCCCATCTTCGCGATGGCCTGACCGATGCGGCGGAAGCCGGGCGTGGTGACAGCGAGGCCCTTGAGCGGATCGTGCTCGGAGGCATCGAGGCCAAGAGCGATGACGAGGGCGCCGGGCGAAAAGGACTCGATCGCCTTGCGCACGACGTCCATGGCCTGGATGTAGCCGTCGTCGCCGGTGCCGATGGCGAGCGGAATGTTGAGATTGGTGCCGAGCCCGGGGCCTTCGCCGCGCTCATGCGCGTAGCCCCACACGAATGGATAATACGCGGTCGGATCGGCATGGATCGAGATCGTGTAGACGTCCGGCCGCGCATAGAAGATGCCCTGCGTGCCGTTGCCGTGATGGACGTCGACGTCGAGGATCACGACGCGCTCGTGCTTCTGCCGCAGGTGCGCGGCGGCGATCGCGCTGTTGTTGAGGAAGCAGAAGCCGCCGGCCATGTCGCGATAGGCGTGATGGCCGGGCGGGCGGCAGAGCGCGTAAGTCGCGTCCTCGCCGTCCATCACCATCTGCGCCGCGGTGACCGCAACATCCGTCGCAGCGCAAGCCGCGGCCCAGGTGCCGGGGCCGATCGGCGCCGCGGTATCGGCGGTGTGCCAGCCGAGCTTACCGACGATGTGGGTCGGATAGGTCGCGGCATGGCGCACGGGATGGATGTTGCCGATCATCTCGGGGCCGGAATCGCCGAGCGCGGTCCAGGCGTCCCAGGCTTCGCTGAGGAACGTCAGATATTCGGGGCTGTGAATGCGCGCACGCGGCCCCTGCCCGAACTTGGTCGGCTCGACCAGCTGATGCTTGCCGTCCTTGAGTCCCTTGAGCAGGCGGTCGGCGCGCTCGGGCTGCTCGGTGGTGCGCTTGACGACACCGCGAACCAGGAAGAATTGCGGATCATGGCTGCGATGCAGATCGGTATGGACGGCTTTCACTCAACACTCCGTGGTCGCTTTGAAGATGCCACAGATTGTCTTGATCGCTGCGGCCGCCGGATGCAAGCAAGAAGAATGCCGCCTCTGTCGCACCGCTCTGCACAGTAAGCAGACCGCCTTTGAACCTCAGCAACGCCCGCGCTGAAGGCAGTGCTCGCGGCCCTCCTGGTCGGTGCGGAACGCCTCGATGAAGCCGCCCTGGCGCTGGGTGACGAAGACGGTCTTGCCGTCGCTGCCGCCGAAGGCGAGGTTGGTCGGCTCCTTGCCTTTCAGTGTGATCTCGCGCTCGACCGCGCCGTTCGGCCTCATCAGCGCGATGGTGCCTTTGAGGATGCGCGCGACATAGAGGCGCCCCGCAATGTCGGTGCGCAGGCCGTCGATGGTGTCGGGCTGGAATGCCTTGACGAGCTTCGCGTTGGTGAGCTCGTTGCCATTGATGGCGTAGGACCAGATCTGGCCGCTGCTGGATTCGCCCACATAGAGCGTCCTGCCGTCGGGACTGAGATCGATGCCGTTGGTGGTGCCCATCGCGCGCGGCGCCGCCATAATCTGTCCTTGCACCGAACCATCGGCCGCCTTCGCAATTCGCCAGATGTGACCCTCGCGGCCTTTCCAGTTCGGATCGCTCGCATAGATCGTGCCGTCGCGCGCAATGGTGATGTCGTTCGGCTGGTTCATCTCGTCAGAATGAAACCAGACGGCGGGGTCGGCGCCGCCTTTCCGGATCGCGAAGATGTTGTGCTTCTTGTAGTCGGCGATGAACATGGTGCCGCTACGATCGAAACGGATCGCGTTGCCGACGCTGCCCTCAGGGAGCGTCGTGAACAGCTCCGACGCCGCACCACCCGCGGGCAGCTTGCCGATGGTGCCGGGCCTGCCGAGATTGACGACGAACAGATTGCCGTCGGTATCTGCGGCGGGGCCTTCGATGCCGAAGGTATATTCGCTGGCGGGCGTTACCTGCACGCTGTCGAAAAGTTTAGTCTCGGTTGCGGCCAGCGGCGTCGCGATCAGCAGGATGCTACTGCACAGGCACCAGAAATTCCTGCCGGATGTAATAGCCATCGTCGTCGCTGCACTCGCCATTCAGATAGGGATCTGCGGGCCGGAAGAATCGGCTGAAGCCGGATTTGTCTACAGCGCTCCTTTGTGTCACGACGACGACCTTGCCGGCCGGTATTTCGCCGCATTCCCTGCCGGTTTTACCGAAGAACTTGCGCTGCGGCGGGCCGCCCTTGATCCGCATCCGCGTGCCCGGAACCATTTTGGCGACGAGCAGGTCGGCGGTATCGAGCAGGCGCGTGTAGCCGGGCTCGGTCTTCGGCAGGCTCTCACCACCGGGCGGCATCAGCTTCTCGGCGCCGATGCCGCGCAGGCGCGTGCGCAGCCTGCCGGAGGCAGGATCGCCAGGATAGATCCAGCCGTCCTGTGACAGCATGAAGCGGAGCGCGGTCCTGTCCTTCTCTGCCTCGGATTGTCCTGCCTTCAGGCCAAAATCCGAATGGCAGCCGACGCAATGCTTCTCGACGAGGCCCTTGCGCAAGCTGGTGAGGCGGATGCTGTTCTGCGGGTCCCTGGCAACGAAGGCCGCGAGCTGGTCGATCATCGCCTGGCTGCGCGTGTCGCAGGGCAGCGGCTGCGGTGGATCGCCCGCGGCGCGGTCGATGCGGATGATTGTCTGGTTCTTGTCCTCGACCAGCCAGATCGCACCGTCCTCGGCAACGGTCATGCCGACCGGCGCGCCTTGCGGCCGTGCGCCGTTGACGCGGTGCCAGCCTGCGACCAGTTCCTCGAACGGTGCGGCGGCCACGTCGTTGCCGTCGGCTTGAAAGCTGTGGGTCGGATCGGCCGCACAGCTGACGCGGTAACGCACCGGCGCAGGGCTCGGCTTCGGGAAGCCGTGATCGTCGACATCGTAGATGAGGACGCGGCTGCCGGTCGGGCGATAGCCATGCAGGCCGACCAGCAGCTTGCCCTCCAGCTCCGGAAATTTGGCACCGTGGTAATAGAGCATCGCAAGCGGCGCGCCGTGCGGCGGCATCAGCGTCAACGGCGGCTTGTAGAGCGTATTAGCCGTGCAGAGCGATTTGTAGACGCCCGACTGCAGCACGATCCTGAATTCAGGGCTCGGCGTCGCCAAGTCATAGCAATACGGCCAGCCGTAATGCCTGCCCTGCTCGATGACGTTGATTTCCTCGTTCGGCTTGAAGATGTCGGGCAGGTCGCGGCCGTTCTCGCCTTGCAGGAAGGCGTAGCCGGCATCCGGAAAATTCGGATGCAGCGCCAGCGCCATCGAATTGCGCAGGCCGCGGGCATAGACCATGTGCGGCGGGTCGGCATCCCCAGGCTTCAAGGCCGGGAAGACGCCACCCGAGGGCGGCGTGAACAGCCAGATCGACGCCATCGCGGAGGCGCCTTCGGCTGCCGCACAGGGCTTTGTGATCGGCGCCGGCGTGATGCAGTCATCACTGTGCGAACCGATATTGACGAAAAGCCGCCCGTTCCGGTCGAACACGAATTGCTTGAGCGGGTGTGCGCTTTCGTCGAGCCTGGTGCCGTCGGGCAGGGTGATCCGGCGGCCCGGCATGTGGCGGATGATGGTCTCCACCGTGCTCCGCGGATTGTCTGCGAGTGGATCGAACCGGAAGATCGTCTCGGCGGCCGAGGCATAGAGCTTCTTGTCCGGACCGATCACGAGGCCGAACGGATATTCGATTGCGGTCAGCAGCTCCTTGAAGCGCTGGCCCTGCGGCGCGTGCGGATCGAGCAGCAGCAGCCGTCCGTCGGTATGGCCCCAACCACCCATGTCGGCGACCACGAACAGGTCGCGGCCGGGCACCTGGACAATCGAGCGCGGGAATTTGAGACGATCCTCCTCACTGGCGACGAGGCCGGCGCAAAATCCCGCCTTCATGTCGATCTGGATTCTCGGAAATGTGAGATCGCCGCTGCCGCAGGTCTCCGTGCCGATGGCATAGCCACTCTTCCTCACCGGATCGGACGAGGCCGGGGCAACGCCGAACAGCGCTGCGGCCAAAATCGCTGCAAACACGCGCGAATTTCGGCGTTCGGTGGCGAATGTGAATGGGTTCACGGTGGCCTCCCCCGGACTTTCCGGACAGCTTGTTCCATGGCGCCTCGGCGCCGTCCAGCCATCACCCGCCTGTGATTAAACCTGTAACGACCTTGGCGCCGACCAATCTCCGTAAATTCCCTTACCGGGCTCGCCCCGAATGTTTCGCGAAGGCCTCGGGTGGTATCGGTTTGCCATCCCAATCGCTCCCGATAGGAGACGCATATGGTCCAGGTCTACTTTCACTGCTCCAACACCGAGGGCACGCTGATCGACCGCTACGGCGCCGCCGTCGCCAACCTGGCCGAGGCACGCGACCGCGCCAGCCAGATCATGAACTCGATGATCCAGACGCCCGGTGCCGAAGACTGGCGCGACTGGGTGATCCATGTCAGCGGAGACGACGGCGAAGAGATCTTCGATCTCCCCTTCACCGCCATGCTCGGCAAGCCGCATTGAGATGATGCCATGCTGTTCGCCTCCCTGAGCCTGCTCCGCCAGCCCCTCACCTTTGTCGCCACCAAATGGCAGAAGCTGGTGCGGATCGCCGGCAATCCCTATCGCCCCGAGCTCCACTACATGCGCGGCCCCGGCCCGAAATGGCACGCCAAGTATCAGGCCAGCCGGCTGAACCGCGGGCTTTGAGCCAGCGAACGCCTTATCTCATCATCATGGCCGGGCTTGTCCCAGCCATGATGCGTTTCAGGGATAGCCCGTCCTTCACCTCCCCGTAAATTTCGCCTTGCGCTTCTCGACGAAGGCATTGCGGCCTTCGATGGCGTCAGCGCTTTTGCGGATGGTGGCCTGAAGCTCGATCTCGCGGCGGAATTGCGCCTCGTAGGTCGCATGTTCGCTTTCCTCGACCAGCGCGCGGGTTGCGACCAGGGCGCGCGTGGGGCCCTCGGCGAGGCGCCGCGCCAGGACCAGGGCCTCGTCCATCAGCCTCTCATCGTCGACGACCTGCCGCACCAGGCCGATCTCCTGCGCACGTTCCGCCGTCAGCGGCTCGTTGAGCAGCATCAGCTCGAGCGCGCGCTGCCGACCAATCAGGCGCGGCAGCAGCCAGGTCGAGCCGAGATCGGGCACCAGCGCGATGCGGCTGAACACCTGTATGAAGCTCGCCGACCGAGCTGCGACAATCATGTCACCGGCCATCGCGAGGCTGAAGCCGCCGCCGGCCGCGACGCCGTTGACGGCGACGACCACGGGCACGCGGCATTCGCGCAGCGCCTTGAAGGCCGGCCAGTAGAACCGCATCACGCCGGCGGAGATGTCCTCACCCAGCGCTTCGGACGCCTTCAAATTCTGCCCCGAGCAAAAACCGCGCCCCGCGCCGGTGAGAACCAGGGCGCGGATGCTGTCATCCCCTGTCATGTCGGCGACAGCAGCGGCGAGCGCACCGAGCAGGTCCGGCGTCATCGCGTTCAGGCTTGCCGGCTCGTCCAGCGTCAGGATTCCGACCGCGCCATCCCGCGCCTGTTTCACACCTGCCATGTCGCCTCTCCCTTTGGATGTTCTCGTTGACGGCAATGTGCCATCCTCTGCGCGTCCCGCCAATGCTGAGCTTCCGCGCAGCGCAACAAGCCGAAACACCAGAGATCAAGACGACATCATGCCTCATCAGTTCAGCCTTGCCCAAACCGTCCGCAAGCCCGCCGTCACATCCAAGGGCGGCATCGTCGCCTCGCAATCGCGTCGGGCGGCGGAAGTCGGCGCGCAGGTTCTGGCGGCAGGCGGCGACTGTGTCGACGCGATCGTGGCGACCACCTTCGCGCTCAACGTGCTGGAGCCCTGGAACAGCGGCATCGGCGGCGGCGGTGCGATGGTGCTCTACCGCGCTCGGGAAAATCGCTACGAAGTGATCGACTACGGCATGTGCGCGCCGCAGAGCCTGCGCGCCGCCGACTATCCGCTCAGCGGCGAAGGCGCCGCCTCCGATCTGTTTCCCTGGCCGCGGGTGAAGGGCGACCGCAACATCCACGGTCCCGGTTCGGTCGCGGTGCCCGGCGTCGTCGCCGGCATGGAAGAGGCGCATCGCCGTCACGCAAAACTGCCGTGGAAGGATCTGGTTGCACCGGCTGTCGCGCTGGCCGGCGAAGGCATGCTGGTGGATTGGTGGACCACGCTGATGATCACGAGCTCGGCCGCCGATCTCAGGCGCTATCCGGCAAGCGCGGCGACATTCCTGAAGGACGGCCTGCCGCCGAGTGCGCCATGGGGCATCAAGTCCGAGACGCGGCTGCCGCTGGCCACGCTGAAGGCGACGCTGTCGCATCTCGCTAAGGCGGGTCCGCGCGATTTCTACCAGGGCGACCTCGCCAAAAGCATCGCCTCCGACATCAAGGCCGACGGCGGCTCGCTGTCGGTGGAAGACCTCGCGGCGTTCCGTAGCCATCTGCGCGAGCCGCTGGCGATCCCCTATCGCGGCGGCAAGGTGTTCGCGACGCCGGAGCTCACGGCGGGACCGACCATGGCGCATGCGCTGCGCCTGCTGCAGGACAATCTGAAGCCTGCGGCCATGCCGGACGCGGCCACCTACGGCGAATATGCGGTGGCGCTGCAAGCGGCCTATCGCGAGCGCCTCAAGGACATGGGCGATGCCGACGGTAAGCGCTCGCTTGGCGCGGAATATGTCGCGCCGGCCTGCACCACGCATTTCTCGGTGGTCGACCGCCATGGCAACATGGCTGCGGTGACGCAGACGCTGCTGTCGTCGTTCGGCTCGAAATATGTGACGCCGCACACCGGCATCGCCATGAACAACGGCATCATGTGGTTCGACCCGACGCCCGGCACCACCAATTCGCTCGCTCCGGGCAAACGCTGCCTCACCAACTACACACCCGTCATCGCCGAGACCAAGGACGGCAAGCGCCTCGCGGTCGGCGCTTCCGGCGGCCGCCGCATCCTGCCGTCGGTGACGCAGCTCGTTTCCTTTGCGATGGATTTCGGCATGGATCTCGATGCCGCCATCCATCAGCCGCGCATCGACGCCAGCGAAGGCGCGATCGTCATCGGCGATGCCCGCCTGCCGGCGGAAGCGCGTAAAGCCCTGGCCGCACGCTTCGACTACGAGGAAGCGCGGGTGCAGTCCTTGCCGCAGAAATTCGCCTGCCCGAGCGTCGTGATGCGCGAGGGCGATGTTAATTCGGGCGCAGTCGAGATTTTTCAGCCGTGGGCCGATGCTGTGGCGGAGGGCTGAGGCTAAATCCCCAGCCGATCCCGCACGCGGCCGGCGATCACCGCGGTCGTCACACCCACTGGCCAGAACGCATGCATCGGGATCGGCTTGATGCCGGTGACGGGCATGTCGATCTCGGCCTTGGCGCCGCCGATCAGTCGGCGGGCGAGCTGCGCACCCATCGCCGTCGAAAGCGCAACGCCGCGGCCGTTGCAGCCGAGCGAGATCAGGATGTTCTCGGCCGGCTCGTGCACGTGAGGATAGTGATCCTTGGTGATGGCGAGGCGGCTGTTCCAGCCATGGGTCCAGGCCACGCCCTTGAGCTGCGGCCACAGCCGCTCGGCGTAGCGCATGAGATAGGCAACGTCGCCCGGCGAGTTGATCCAGCGCATCGGGCCGCGGCCGCCCATCAAGAGGCGATTGCTCTGATCGATGCGGTAGTACACCGTGATGTGGCCGCTCTCGTAGAGCACCGGCCGCGTCGGCATGATCGAGCGCGCGACATCGTCCGAGAGCGGCGCCGTGGCGACGATGGAGGAAAACACCGGCACGATGGTGCGGCGGAGCGCCGGCCAGAGATCGTCGGTAAAGCCGTTGGTGGCGAGCAACACCTTATCCGCATGCACGACTGCGCGCGGCGTCTCGATGCGCCAGCGCGTGCCGTCGCGGCGCAGCGACAGCGCCGGCGTCTCGCCATGGACCTTTGCACCGGCAGAGATCGCGGCTCGCGCGAGGCCGCGGGCATAGCTGAGGGGATGCAGGTCGCCGCCGCGGCGATCCAGCATCGCGCCGATATAGCGGTCGGTGCCTGTCATCTCGCGCAATTGCTCGCGGTTCAGATACGACACCGGCATGCCACGGCGGATGCATTGGTCCGCCGTTGCCTTGATCGCGGCGGCGCTGGCCTCGTGATAGGCCACGCGCAACGTGCCGTTCTGCCGCGCCTCGCACGGGATCTGGTAGCGGCGGATCAGGTCATGCGTGAAATTCGGCGTGCCGTAGGAGAATTCGATCATGCGGCGGCCGAGCTCGGTGCCGAAATCGGCCTCGATCTGATCGGGGTCGTGCTTCAAGCCGGGATTGGTGTGGCCGCCGTTATTCCCGGACGCGCCCCAGCCCGGCTCCTGCGCTTCCAGCACCAGCGCCTCGACGCCCTGCTCCGCCAGATGCAGCGCGGTCGACAGGCCGGTGTAGCCGCCGCCGACGATTGCGATGGAGACATTCTTGTCCGTGTCGAGCGGCGGCGTGGCCACCGGCGCGACGGCGGTGTCGGCATAGAGCGAGGGTGGCAGGGGCAAACGCGCGGTCATGGCGAAATCCGAGTCAGAGCGGATGCAGCACGCGGCGCAAAAAGTCCTGCGTGCGTGGATGCTGGGGTTGGTTGAGCACGGATTTGGCCGGGCCCTGCTCGACGATCACGCCGCCGTCGATGAACAGCACGCGGTCGGCGACGTCGCGGGCAAAGCCCATCTCGTGGGTGACGACGACCATGGTCATGCCGTCGTCGGCGAGCTTGCGCATGACACCAAGGACGTCGCCGACCAGCTCGGGATCGAGCGCCGAGGTCGGCTCGTCGAACAGGATCGCCTTGGGCTGCATCGCCAGCGCCCGCGCGATCGCGACGCGCTGCTGCTGGCCGCCGGACAGCTGCGGCGGATGGGCGTCGGCCTTTTCCGCGAGGCCAACCTGGCCGAGCAACGCGCGGCCGCGTTCGAGCACCTGCGCGCGCGGTTCCTTCTTCACGAACAGCGGGCCTTCGACGACGTTCTCAAGCACCGTCCGATGCGGGAACAGGTTGAAGCGCTGGAATACCATCGAGACCTGGGTGCGCACCTTCACGATTGACGGCGCGTCGCGGTCAACCTTGAGGCCCTCGACGCTGATCTCGCCGCGGTCGTAGCTTTCCAGCCCGTTGATGCAGCGCAGGATCGTGGACTTGCCCGAGCCCGAGGGACCGACGATGCAGACCACCTCGCCCTTCTGCACGGAGGCCGTGATGCCCTTGAGCACCTCGACCTTGCCAAAGCTCTTGTGGACGTCGTCGAGCTCGATCATTTCTTGCCCGCCCGCTTCTCGAAGTGACGGACCAGCAGGATCAGCGGGATGCTCATGGTGAGATACATCAACGCAACAAGCGTGAACACGTTGGTGTTCTTGAACGTCGAGGACGCGATCAACTTGCCTTGCAGCGCAAGCTCGGCGACCGTGATGGTCGAGGCCTGCGAGGAATCCTTCAGCATCATGATCATGACGTTGCCGTAAGGTGGCAGCACGATGCGCACCGCCTGCGGCAGCACCACGCGGCGCATGGTCAGCCACCAGCCCATGCCGATCGACTGCGCCGCCTCGATCTGGCCCTTATCGATCGCCTCGATGCCGGCGCGGAAGTTTTCAGCCTGGTAGGCCGAGTACGCGATGCCGAGCCCGAGGATGGCAGCCTGCAAGGCCGACAGCGTGACGCCCAGATCAGGCATCACGAAGTAGAGATAGAACAGCAATACGATGATCGGGATGCCGCGGATCACGTTGATCAGGCTGGCGCTGAGCATCGAGAGCGCCTTGATGCCGGAGACCCGCATCATCGCCCAGATCAGGCCGAGCACCGTCGAGAGCAGCAGCGAGCCGATGGTGACGATAATCGTCAGCGCGACGCCGCTCATCAGGATCGGGAAGAATTCGGCGGCGTCGTGCCAGAAGCCTTTCATCGGGCAGCCTATGTCGATCTAACGCGCTCGATCACCCCTCTTGATCAGCCTTGCGCCTTCTGGCCCCATTTCTCGAGGATCTTGTCAATGGTGCCGTTGGCCTTCAGCTTCGCCAGCGACGCGTTGATCTTGCCGAGCAACGCGGTCTCCCCCTTGCGCACGCCGATGCCGACCGAGCCGACGGTGACGGGCTTGTAGCCATCAACAAGGCGCACCTCGGGAAAGCCGCCCTGCTTCAGATTGTAGGCGAGGATCGGATAGTCGGCGTAGCCGGCCTTGAGGCGCCCCGTGTTCACGTCGCGCAGGATGTCGGGGATGGTGTCGTAAGCCTTGACGTCAGCGAACAGCCCCGACTTCTTCAGGGCATCGACGAAGGCGGTGCCGACTTGCGCGCCGACTGTCTCGCCCTTCAGGTCTTCCTGTGTCGCATAGGCCTTGGTGTCGCTCTTCGGCACCACGAGGCCTTCACCATAGGTGTAGATCGGGTCTGAGAAGTCGACGACCTCCTTGCGCGGCGCGGTGATGAACATCGCAGCCGCAATGATATCGATCTTGCTCGAGGTCAGCGACGGGATCAGCGCCGAGAACGCCATCGGCTCGATCTGCACGTTGAGGCCGGCATCCTTGCCGATCTCGGTGACGAGATCGACCATGATGCCCTGGATGGTGTTGGTCTTGGTGTCGAGGAAAGTGAAGGGAATGCCCGTCGGCGTCGAGCCGACCTTCAGCACCTGCTGCGCGGACGCCGGCATGGTGGCCGAAATCGCGAGCGCCGCGACTGCGGCCTGGACAAAACGCTTCAACGCCATCGCATCCCCCTTTGGGCCCGGCCGATGCGGCGCTCGCAGATGTCTTTTTATCGCAGACGTTGCGGGCCAAGCCGTTTCGGCCTATTTTCACCAATATGAAAATTTGGTCACACTTTCCGAAACGATGCAAGCAATTTTCATGCACATGAAGGAAGCGGTTTGACGTGAGCGGTGGCAAAAGAATGCGCAAACCGGCCGCCGCAAAGCCGGCGAAGAAGACAAGAGCCAGGACAGCTTCGGCCAGGGCGATCGTCAAACCGGCTGAGCCGGCGATGGACGTCGCGGTCGGACGGCGCATCAGGGATCTCCGCCGCGTCAGACAATTCTCGCTCGAAACGGTCGCGGCGCGCACGGATCTTTCGATCGGCTTCCTCAGCCAGATCGAGCGCGGCCTGTCGTCACCGTCGCTGCGCGTGCTGGCCACGCTCGCCGACGTGCTCGGCGTCGGCATCGCCGCATTGTTCGGCGCGAGCCCAAGCGCCGACGGCGCGCCTGATAAGGTCGTCACGCGCGGGCTGCAACGGCCCGAGCTCAAGCTGTGGCGCACCGGCGTGTCCAAGCAATTGCTGAGCCCGGCGGGCGCCGACAACAAGTTGAACCTGTTCCTGGTGCATCTGGAGCCCGGCGGCTCCACCGGCGACGAACTTTACACCCATGACGGTGAGGAGGCCGGCCTCGTGCTGGACGGCGAAATGATGCTGACGGTGGACAGCGAGACATGGTCGCTGAAGACCGGGGACAGTTTTCGGTTCGCGAGCCGGCGGCCGCACCGGTTTTCCAATCCGGCGCAGGATGCGAAGACCGTGGTGCTGTGGGTGAATTGCGTGACGGGGGCTTAGGCTTCCCCGCTTCCGCGCACATGCTCTCAACCCGTCATCCTGAGGTGCGAGTGGCGCGATGCACTAGCATCGCGCCGGGAGCCTCGAAGGATGAACGGCCGAGATGCAGCCGGGCCGTCGCCCTTCGAGGGCCGCTGAAGAAGCGGCCACCTCAGGGTGACGGTGATGGAGTCAATCGAGCGGATAGAGTCTTACCCGAACCTGTGATTGTACCGGTCTACCGTCAGCGCGCTCACATCCACCTCCGGCTTCTTGCCCGACAGCATGTCCGCGAGCACGCGTCCCGAGCCGCAGGACATGGTCCAGCCGAGCGTGCCGTGGCCGGTGTTCAGATGGAGATTGCCGTATTGCGTGGGGCCGATCACGGGCGGACCGTCAGGCGTCATCGGACGCAGGCCGCTCCAAAACGTTGCCTTGGCGAGATCGCCGCCGCGCGGGAACAGATCGGTCAGGGAATGATCGAGCGTGGCGCGGCGGGCGTCGTAGAGTTTTGTCGAGAAGCCGGAGATCTCGGCGGTGCCGCCGACGCGGATGCGATTGCCGAGCCGGGTGATCGCGACCTTGTAGCTCTCGTCCATCACGGTCGATTCCGGCGCGCCGGAAGCGTCCTTGATCGGCACCGTGATCGAATAGCCCTTCACCGGATAGACCGGCAGCGAGATGCCGAGCGGCGCGACCATCTGCGAGGAATAGCTGCCGAGCGCGAGCACGTAGCTGTCGGCCTGCAGCAGGCCGGCGCTGGTTGCAACGCCGCTGACGCGCGCGCCGTCGGTGACGATACGGTCGATGCCGGTGTTGAACACGAAACGCACGCCGAGCGCCTGGGCATGCTTGGCCAGCGCCTGCGTGAACATGTGGCAGTCACCGGTCTCGTCCTGCGGCAGACGAAGCCCGCCGACGAATTTTTCCTTCACGCCTGCGAGCGCCGGTTCGACCGCGATGCAGCCCTCCCGGCTCAGCGTCTCGTAAGGCACGCCGTATTGCTTGAGCACGGCGACGTCTTCGCCGGTGCCGTCGAGCTGGGCCTGGTAGCGGAACAGCTGCAACGTGCCCTGCGAGCGCTCGTCATACTGAATGCCGATATCGCGACGCAGATCGCGCAGGCAGTCGCGGCTGTATTCCGCGATCGGAATCATCCGGCTCTTGTTGACCGCGTAGCGCGCGCTGGTGCAGTTGCGCAGCATCTTGGAGAGCCAGATCCACATCACGGGATCCAGCTTCGGCCGGATCACCAGCGGGCCGTGCTTCATCAGCAGCCACTTGATCGCCTTTACGGGTACCCCGGGGCCGGCCCAGGGCGAGGAATAGCCGGGCGAGACTTCGCCGGCATTGGCAAACGAGGTCTCCAGCGCCGGTTCGGGCTGACGGTCGATGACCGTCACGTCGTGGCCGGCACGTGCGAGGTAGTAGGCAGAGGTGACACCAATGACACCGCTGCCGAGGATCAGAACTTTCACGCTTGGTCAAACTCCCGCGGCATCACGCTCGCCGCTGCAAGGAAACAACTCGCAACGGCGAGAGCAATTATCAGGCCACCCGCTTGATGGCGTCGCCCAAGATCGAGACGATGTCGTCGATATGGCTCTTCTCGACGATAAGCGGCGGCGACAGCGCGAAGGAGTCGCCGCTCATGCGGAAATACAGCCCGCGATTGAAGCAGTCGACCATCACGTCGTAACCACGCGCGCCGACCGTGCCGTCGCGCGGCGACAGCTCGACCGCGCCCATCAAGCCGCAATTGCGGATGTCGATGACGTTGGGCAGGCCCTTCAGCGAGTGCAGCGCATCGCGCCAGTATTCCGCGATCGAGGCGCCGCGCGTGAGCAGGCCTTCGTCCTTGTAGATATCAAGCGTCGCGATGCCGGCGGCGCAGGCGGTCGGATGCGCCGAATAGGTGTAGCCGTGGAACAGCTCCATGACGTTTTCCGGGCCGATCATCATGGCGTCATGCACCTTGCGATGCGCGAACACCGCGCCGCAGGGAATGGTGCCGTTGGTGATGCCTTTGGCTGTCGTCATCAGGTCCGGTGTGACGCCGAAGAAATTGGCGGCGAACGGGGTGCCGAGACGGCCGAACCCGGTAATGACCTCGTCGAAGATCAAGAGGATGCCGTGCTTGTCGCAGATCTCGCGCAGACGGTTGAGATAGCCCTTCGGCGGCGGCAGCACCGCGGTCGAACCGGGCACCGGCTCGACGATGACGGCGGCGATGGTCTCGGCGCCGTGCAGAGCCACCAGACGCTCGAGGTCGTCGGCAAGCTCGGCGCCGTGCTCCGGCTGATCCTTGGCGAAGGCGTTACGGGTGAGATCGTGGGTATGGCGGATGTGGTCGACGCCCGGCAGCAGGGTCGCGAAGGCGCGGCGGTTGGCGACCATGCCGCCGACCGAGGTGCCGCCGAAGCCGACGCCGTGATAGCCGCGCTCGCGGCCGATCAGGCGGGTACGGCTCGCCTGCCCGTTGGCGCGGTGATAGGCGAGCGCGATCTTCAGCGCGGTGTCGACCGATTCGGAGCCGGAGTTGGTGAAGAAGATGCGGTCGAGGCCCTTGGGCGCGATCTCGGCGAGGCGCTCGGCGAAGTCGAACGCCAGCGGATGACCCATCTGGAACGAGGGCGCGAAGTCCAGCGTCATCAGCTGGCGCTCGACGGCGGCGGCGATCTGCTTGCGGCCGTGGCCGGCATTGACGCACCAGAGGCCGGCGGAGCCGTCGATCACCTTACGACCGTCAACGGTGGTGTAGTACATGCCCTCGGCCGAGGAAAACAGGCGCGGCGCCTTCTTGAACTGCCGGTTGGCCGTGAACGGCATCCAGAACGAATCGGTCTTGATAGTGTTCGGAATCTGATGAAGGGTCACGGGCCACGCTCCTTTGCTGACCCGATAGCAGAGCCACGGCTTCGATAGGGCAACAAGTCCTTTTCTGGGGACTTGCAAGCCATTGATTTTGCTCTGCCCGCCGGTCCATATTTGCGCGATCCGCAACACCTGCAACACCGGATCGGGGCAAGGACCAGGACATGAGCGTCGACATCGGTGGACGGCTGCGATTCATCCGGGCGCGCCAGAAGCTGTCGCAGCGCGAGCTTGCCAAGCGTGCCGGCGTCACCAATTCGGCCATCTCGCTGATCGAATCCAACCAGATGAACCCCTCGGTCGGCGCGCTCAAGCGCATCCTCGACGGCATCCCGATGGGACTCGCCGAGTTCTTCGCGCTGGAACCGGAGTCGCGCCGCAAGATCTTCTACCGCGCGGAGGAACTGACCGAGGTCGGCAAGAAGCCGATCTCGTACCGGCAAGTCGGCGACAATCTGTTCGGCCGTAGCCTGCAGATTTTGAAGGAGCGCTACGAGCCCGGCAGCGACACCGGGCGCGTGCACCTCGTCCATGACGGCGAGGAAGGCGGCATCGTCATTTCAGGCAAGTTAGAGGTCACCGTCGAGGACGAGCGCCGCATCCTCAATCCGGGCGATGCCTATTACTTCGAGAGCCGCCGCCCGCATCGTTTCCGCTGCGTCGGCGGCAAGCCATGCGAGGTGATCTCGGCCTGCACGCCGCCGACGTTTTGAGGCGCGCAAGGCTATCCGGGTTCCCACGGAGTGCTCCGTATCATACGGAGCTTGAGGCATCTCAATTTCCGCGCGCCAAACCTCTTATATGGTTTGGGCCGTAGCCGAGACACATTCCGGCGCGGCTCCACAACCGGGCTCGCAGATGAAGATCACGCTCGCCAATGCAGAGGCTGCGCTCGACGAAGTGCAGCGCGACGCCGACAAGCTCCATTCGCAGGAGCTGCGCAAGGCGATTGCCGAATATATCGAGACGCAGCGACAGGCGCTCAAGGCGCTCCGCAAGAAGCTGCATTAGCAACACCCGGCGGAGCGAGACAATCTCGCCCCGCCTGATTGTCTCAGAGCTGCGTCAGCAAGTCCTCGATCCTGATCGGAAACCGGCGAACGCGCACGCCGGTCGCGTGCCAGACCGCATTGGCGACCGCGCCCGCGCTGCCGGTGATGCCGATCTCGCCGACGCCCTTGATGCCGAGTGCATTCACATGCGGATCGTGCTCCTCGACCGTGATCACGTCGAGCGGCGGCACGTCGGCATTCACGGGGATATGGTACTCGCCGAGATTGGCGTTCATGATCCGCCCACTGCGGCGGTCGGTGATGGCCTCCTCGTGCAGCGCGAACGACATGCCCCAGATCATGCCGCCGAACAGCTGGCTCTTCACCAGATGCGGATTGACGATGCGTCCCGCCGCGAAGGCACCGACCATGCGGGAGACACGGATCTGGCCGAGTTCAGGATCGACCTTCACCTCCGCAAACACCGCGCCATGGGCGTGCATGGCATACTCCTCCGTCGCCGCCGGGTTCGGCGCACCGGTGCCGCGGGCCTCGACCTCGGCAACGCCCGCGCGCGCCAGGATATCCACATAGCTCTCGCTGCGGCTCTCGTCGTCACGCCGGATCAGCCGACCGTCGCGCGCGACCACGCCGGCATTGCCGGCGCCGAACAGCGGCGAGCGCTCGTCATTGGTGGCGAGATCGGCAAGCTTTGCGATCACGGCGGCACCGGCGCTGTGGATCGCAGCCCCCGCGGTCGCCGTGTGTGCCGAGCCGCCGGCGATGCCGGCGTCCGGCAGATCGGACGTACCCGCCTTGAACTCGACCCGGTCGATGTCGAGGCCGAGCTCGTCGGCCGCGATCTGGGCCAGCGCCGTCCAGGCGCCCTGCCCCATGTCATGCGCGCCGATCTCCATCGCACCGGAGCCATCGCGGCGGAGCACCGCGCGCGCCTCCGCCTGGAACATCAGCGCGGGGAACGTCGCGGTGCCCATGCCCCAGCCGACGAGCAGACCGGCATCGTCGCGCATCTGCTGCGGCTGGAGCGAGCGCTTCGACCAGCCGAAGCGCGCCGCGCCCTGTTCATAGCAGGCACGCAGTGCTTTTGAGGAGAACGGCTTTCCCGTCATCGGCTCAACCTCGGCGTAGTTCTTCAGCCGGAACGCGAGCGGATCCATGCCGCAGGCCCAGGCCATCTCGTCGATCGCGCTTTCGAGCGCGATCGAACCGGTCGCCTCGCCCGGCGCGCGCATGAACAGCGGCGTGCCGGTGTGGACGCGCACGGCGTCATGCGAGGTGCGGATCGCAGGTGCCGCATAGAGCGTGTGCGAAGCATCGGCCGCGGGCTCGTAAAAGTCGTCGAACGCGCTCGACACGGTTCTGGCATGATGATCGAGCGCGGTGAGACGTCCCTCGCCGTCGGCCCCGATGCGCAGGCGCTGTCGCGTCGGCGCGCGATGGCCGACCGGACCATACATCTGCTCGCGGCGTAGCACCAGCTTGACCGGCTTGCCGACCAGCTTTGCCGCCATGATGCCGAGCACCGGGGGACCGGCCATCAGCCCCTTCGATCCAAAGCCGCCGCCGAGGAACGGGCTGCGGATGTGGATCTTGTCGTGGGCGATGCCGAACAGCTCGGCGACGCGAGCCAGCGACAGCATCAGGCCCTGGGTCGGCATGTCGATCTGGAGACTGTCGCCGTTCCAGGCGGCAACGATCGCATGCGGCTCCATGGCGTTGTGATATTGCGGCGGCGTCTCGTAAGTTGCGTCGATCTGCTTCTCGGCGGCGGCAAGACCGGCCTCGACATCGCCGAGGTGATTTTCGGTGGGGTTACCGACGCCGACGACCGGCGGCACGTAACTCTCGCCGGCGTCGAGACCGACGAGCGGAGGCAGTGTCTCGTAACGTGGCGCCAGCAGCACCGCGCCTTCCGTCGCCGCCTCGAGCGTCTCGGCGATCACGACGGCGATCGGCTGGTTGGCGTAGCGGACCTCGTTGCTCTGCAACACCTCCATCCGGAACACGAACGGATTGGTCTTGATCTCCGGGTCGATCGCAAGCTGCGGCTTGTGGTCCGGCGTCATGACATCGACCACGCCCGGATGGCGTTTTGCGGCGGCGACATCGAGCGAGATCACGCGGCCATGCGCGATGCTGGACACGGCCATCACAGCGAACAGCATGCCGGGCGGATGATTGTCGGCGGCGTAGGTCGCCTGACCCTTGACCTTGAGGATGCCGTCCCGGCGGGTCAGCGGCTGGCCGATGTTCGAGCCGTGGCGCAGATGCGCGGGCGTGCTGGATAGATTGAGCTCAGGCATGAAGGGCTCCGGACGTGGAGGCAAAGGGAGAGGCCGGCAGCGCGGGAATGCGCGCGGGCGTGCCGGCGGCGGCAAGGGTCAGCGCGCGCACGACGATGCGGCGCGCGAGCTCGATCTTGAAGGCGTTGTCGCCGGACGGTTTTGCTTCGCTGAGCGCGCGCCAGGCCGCCTCCTGAAAAGCATCGGCGGTGGGCGCGACGCCCTTGAGCACATCTTCAGCGGCACGCGCACGCCAGGGCTTTGCGGCGACGCTGCCGAGCGCAAGCCGCGCCTCCGCGATCTTGCCATTCTCGATCCGCAACGCGGCCGCAGCCGACACCACGGCGAAGGCGTAGGACGTGCGCTCGCGAACCTTGAGGTAGCGGGCATGCGTGGCAAAGCCGCGCGCCGCCGGCGGCAGGCGCACTGCGACAATGAGATCGCCCGGTTCGAGCGCCGATTCACGCTCCGGCGTATTGCCGGGCAGACGGTGCAGATCGTCTAGAGCGATCTCGCGACGACCGTTCCTGCCTTCGATCTCGACGATCGCGTCAAGCGCGACCAGAGGTACGCAGAAGTCCGAGGGGTGCGTCGCGATGCAGCTCTCGCTCCAGCCGAGCACGGCATGGCCGCGGTTCTCGCCGTCGCGGGCGTCGCAGCCGGAGCCGGCCTCGCGTTTGTTGCAGCGGCTGGCGGTGTCGTAGAAATACGCGCAGCGCGTCCGCTGCAGCAGATTGCCGCCGACGGTCGCAGCATTGCGCAGTTGTGCCGACGCGCCGGAGAGCAGCGCTTCGGCGACGGCCGGATAGGACTTCGCGAAGTTTGCGTCATGCGCGAGGTCGGCGTTGCTGACGAGCGCACCGATACGCAACGATCCGTCGGCGAGGGTCTCGATTTGATCGAGCCCGCCGAGATGCGTGACATCGACAAGGCGATCCGGACGGCTGATATTGCCCTTCATCAGATCGAGCAGATTGGTGCCGGCGGCAAGATAGACGGCACCCGGCTGGGCGGCGGCAGCGACGGCTTCAGCGACCGTGGCCGGCCTGACATAATCGAACTGTTTCATGCGAAGCGCCTCTGATTGGTCTCGTCCATGCCGGCCTGCGCCTCGAGTACGGCATCGACGATGCCGGCATAGGCGCCGCAGCGGCACAGATTGCCGCTCATGCATTCGCGAATGCGCTCGGGATCGTTGCCGGCTTGCGCTTCCTGCATCATGCCGATCGCGCTCATGATCTGGCCGGGCGTGCAGAAGCCGCACTGGAAGCCGTCATGGGCGATGAAGGCAGCCTGCACGGGGTGAAGCTGGTCGCCGCGCGCGACGCCTTCGATGGTGAGGATGTTGGCGCCGTCATGGCTGATGGCGAGCGCGAGGCAGGAGTTGATCCGCTTGCCGTCGACGAGAATGGTGCAGGCCCCGCATTGGCCGCGGTCGCATCCCTTCTTGGTTCCGGTCAGATGGAGGCGCTCACGCAGGAGATCGAGCAGCGTGACGCGCGGATCGTCGAGGACGAAGTCGCGCCGCGCACCGTTCACGGTGACGCTGATGGAGTGGTTCATACAAGGCTCCGATCAGATATGGACATGGCTCATCGGCCGGCGCGCCACCTCCGTGGCCGCCGTCGACATGTGCCGGCCGAGCGAAACCCGGCCAACATCTCGACGAAGATACGGAGGCACCCTCCGCTTAACAAGGGTCGCGGAAAAATATTTGGAATTGGTCAAAAGCCCATGCGCGACCAACGCGATGCTGTCCTGCGCGGGTCCGACGAGGGTTCAATCTAACCAATTCGTGATCTACATTGCCGATATGGACGACCACACCGACCAGATTCGGAAGCCCCGCGCCGATGCCGTACGCAATCGCGAGCGCGTGCTCGAAGCCGCCAAGGTCGTGTTCAGCGCCGGCGGGCCCGAAGCGAGCCTGGAGGCCGTCGCCAAACGCGCCGGCGTCGGCATCGGCACGCTCTACCGACACTTTCCGACGCGCGAGGATTTGTTCGAGGCGGTGTACCGGCGCGAGGTCGAGCAGCTCAGCGAGCTTGCCGAGCAATTGAGGAATGCGAAGGACCCGGTCGACGCGCTCAGGCGCTGGTTGCACTCAGGTGTCGAATTCGTCGCGACGAAAAAGGGCATGGTGGCGGCGCTGGCGCTCGCGGTGCAGAGCGGGTCTGAGCTGCATGCCTTCTCCTTCGAGCGCCTGACCAAGGCGACAGGCTCGCTGCTCGCGCGCGCGGTCGCCGCCGGCGAGATGCGCGCCGACATCAGTCCCGAGGATCTGCTGCGCGCGTTCTTCGGCATGTGCTACATCCACGACCAACCCGGCTGGCAAGCAACCGCACTGCGGCTGCTGGATGTATTCATCGACGGCCTGCGCGTGCAGCCGGCGACCAAGGCCAAGGCCAAGGCCAAGGCCCGCGTTGGCAAACCCGAGAAGCCGGCGCCGAAACGGAAGCGATAGCCCGCCCGTATCTCCCTCGGGGCGTGCTAGGATCAGCACCGCCGGGATTTCAACGCGGAGCCTATCATGCGCATTGCCGCCTTGCTCGTCGCCTTCATGATCACCCTCGGTGCCGCTCCGGCATTCGCCGACGACGTTGCCGTTGCACAGGGCGTCATCCGCGCCCAGGAGCAGGCCTTTGCACGCGACGATGCGAATGCGGCCTATTCCTACGCCGCACCGGCGATCAGGGAGATCTTCCCCGCACCCGACATCTTCATGTCGATGGTGCAGAACGGCTACGCGCCGGTCTACCGGCATAAGAGCTTTGAGTTCGGCGAGAGCAAGAGTGAAGGCAACTGGGTCTCCCAGCGTGTTCACATCGTCGACGCCAATGGCGAGGCGTGGGAAGCGCTCTATACGCTCGAGCAGCAGGCTGACGGCAGCTACAAGATCACCGGCTGCTCGCTGCTGAAGGTGGGGCGGGAAGTTTAGGTCGCGAATCCCGGCCCTGCCTTGACCGCATTCATCCGCGAACGGATCAACAGCGTCAGCACGATGCCGATATTCAGCGCGCTCCACGCTACGCCGTTCGCGAAGGCCGCGGCATAAGAGCCCGTCGCATCGAAGATGACGCCCGACACCCAGCCGCCAAAGGACATGCCGAACACGGAGGCGAAGATCACGATGCCGACGCGGGTCGCCGCTTCGCCTGCCGGCATCGCCTCGCGCACGATGATGGCGTAGCTCGGCACAATGCCGCCCTGGAACAGGCCGAACATCGCGGAGATGATGTAGAGCGAGGCGAGGCTGTCGAAGAACAGGTAGAATACCAGCGCAAAGCCTTGCGCCAGCGCACCGATCAGCAGCGTCCGGATGCCGCCGATCTTGTCGGCGAGATAGCCCGAGCCGATCCGGCTGACGACGCCGCAGGCCATCATCAAGGACAGCATCTCGGAGCCGCGCGCCACGCCATAGCCGAGGTCGCCGCAATAGGCGACGATATGCACCTGCGGCATCGCCATGGCGACGCAGCAGGAGATGCTGGCGATTGAAAGCAGCACCGTCAGCGTGTTGGTCGACAGCCGGAGATCGACGCGCGGCGGCGGCGCATTGGCATGGTCGCGGATATGGTCATTGCCCATCTGCGCGCGCAAGACCAGCACCAGGGTGGTCATCAGGCTCACGCAAACAAGGCCGAGGCCGATATGAGTATAGCGCCAGCCGATCGTCTGCAGGCCCGCATTGACGAGCGGCGGCCACATCGTGCCGGCAACGTAATTGCCGCTGGCGACGATGGTCACGGCAAGGCCCCGATAACGCTCGAACCAGTGCGAGGCCTCCGCCATCAGCGGCGCGAAGGTCGCTGATGTGCCGAGCCCGATCAGGAAATAAGCCGCGACGAACTGCCAGAGCTGGGTCGAAAGCCCCGCCAGCGTATTGGCAATGCCGAGGAAGGCGATGCTGATCGCCATCGCCGGCACGATGCCAAACCGGTCAGTGATCTTGCCGGCGATCACGCCGCCGAGCCCGAAGCCGAACATCATGAGGGTGAAAGGCAGCGACACCGCGCCGCGCGTGGCGGCGAATTCGGTCTGCACTGCGGGGATCATGACGACGATCGCCCACATGCCGACGCCGCCGATCGAACTTATGACAAGCGCAAGCAGCAATCGCACCCAGGCCTGACGGGAATCAGGGGCGAACGGAGCCGGCTTCTGTCCTGGATGATTTGGGGCGTGCACGGCGCGGACCATGTTCGCGGTGTGCCTCGCGGTCAACCGGCGTGGCGATATATTGGGCATGCGCGGTGCACTGCGGTAAGAAGGTGCTTGGCGAAACCGGGCTTTGCCATTAGTTTGCAATCTGCGTGTGCAACATTGCCGCGCGAGGAGTCTATTGGCGGAATGCTGTTGCGATTGACGCGATCGATGCGGATCAGGGTGGGGCGGATCATCGCCCTCGCCTATCTGTTCTGCGTGCTCGCGCCCGCCGCAAGCCTTGCCTGGGGCAGTGGTCCAGCGCCGTGCCTGGACGACGCGCTCCTTGCCGACCTCGTGCCGGTGCATCACCAGATGCAGGCCGGCCACATGCATGACGGCACCGCGCATGACCACGCCGGCCCGCATGCGCACCACCAGATGGCTGCGCAGGACGTCCCCGCTCCACATCATCACGATAGCAAGGGAACAGTGGGCCCGTGCTGCGCGATGATGTGCGTGAGCGCGCTGCCGGCGGATCTGCCCAGCCTGACGACGCCGGTCCGGCCGATGTCGGCCTGCGCGCCCGAGATCGTGGCCAGCCTGCACAGCACGGCGCCGCCCCGGCACTATCGTCCCCCCATCGCTTGATCTGAGCAGACGACGTCAGGCCTTGCGCGCGTCTGCGCGCGCGAACCTGTGGTCCTACGACAGATCAAGGATGACTCATGCTTACGCTTTCCGGGGCGAAGTCCGCCGCCGCATCCGCAGCTCGTGGACGCGACTCTCTATCTAGCTTGTCACTGCTGGCCGTGATTGCGCTCGCGCTGTCCGGCTGCATGCCGGCAACCACGCAAGTCGCCAGCGCCGATCCTGCCGATCCTGCGGCAAGGGTCGCGCCTGTCGGTTATCGCTCGACCACTGCACCCTACACCAGCCTGCGGCCCGCGACGCCGGCGCCATGGCGCGACCGCAATGACGCTGTCGCACCGCAGCCGAAGCAAGACCGGTAGGAGCACGCCATGGCACGTCATTTCGCGCGGCGCCTGCTGGTGCTTACTGCGTTCGGAGTTTCAGCAGTGAGTCTTGCGGGCTGCATGGCATTCTCGCCCGACGGCGGCATGACGACGGTCTCGGACCTCGCCAGCCAGACCATCAACAAGGACGTCGCCTTCGTCCGAACGCCCGAGGGCGCGGACGCCGTCAACGCCACTGTCCGCCGCTTGCTGGCGCGCACGCTGAGTGCCGAGACCGCCGTGCAGGTCGCTCTGCTCAACAACAAGGGGTTGCAAGCTGCCTACAACGAGCTGGCGCTGGCCGAGACCGAGCAGGTCGAGCAGAGCCTGCCGCCCAATCCGGTGTTCTCGGTCTCGCGGATCTCGGGCGATGGCGCGAACGAGATTGAGCGGCAGGTGGTCGGCGACATTCTCGCCCTCGCCACACTGCCGTTCCGCTCCGAGATCGCGCGCGACCGCTTCCGCCAGGCGCAATTGCGCGCGGCGCTGGCGACATTGCGGCTCGCAGCCGACGTTCGCCGCGCCTATGTCCGCGCCGTCACCTGCAACGAGTTGGTGGTTCTGCTGACTGACGCGAAAGCCACCGCGGAATCGACGGCCCAGCTCGCCGTGAAGCTCGGCGAGACCGGATCGCTCAACAAGCTCGATCAGGCTCGCGAACAGGTGTTCTACGCCGAAACAACCGCCGACCTCGCCACCGCGCGGCAGGCCGCGGCGAGCACGCGCGAAAGATTGGCGCGCCTGATGGGACTGTGGGACGACGGCCTCGACTTCCGTCTGCCCAACCAGCTTCCGCCATTGCCGCGCCGGCCGCAGTCCCTGCCCTCGATCGAAGCGGATGCGGTCGCCCATCGCATCGATTTGCAGATCGCGCGGCTGGAACTGACGGCGCTGGCGAAGGCGCTGAACCTGACCGAGGCGACGCGCTTTGTCACGCTGCTCGATCTCGCCGGCATCTCCCGCCGCACCCAGGATCCGGAAGGCTCCCCGTTCCGCGAACGCGGCTTCGACGTGCAGTTCCAGATCCCGATCTTCGACGGCGGCGAGGTGCGCGTGCGGCAGGCGGCGGAGACCTACAATCTCGCCTTCAACCGCCTGACCGAGCGCGCCGTGAACGTCCGCTCGGAAGCCCGCGACGCTTATCGCATTTACCGGGCGACCTACGACATCGCCAGCCACTACCAGCGCGAGATCGTTCCCTTGCGAAAGATCATTACCGAGGAGATGCAACTGCGCTTCTCCAGCATGCAGGTCGACATCTTTGCGCTGCTGACGGAGGCGCGGCAGCGCCTGGCGTCGCTGCGCGGTGCCATCGATGCCAGGCAGAGATTCTTCCTCGCGCAATCCGATTTGCAGACTGCCGTCAACGGCGGCGGCTCGTCCGCCTCCGGCGGCGACAATTCAACCACCATCGCCGCGGCAGCGTCTGCCGATGGCGATCACTGAGATGGAGGCCAGCATGTTTTCCCGTCGAGGATTTCTGGGCACCGCCGCGCTTGCCGGCGCGTCCGTCGTCAGCGGCCGCGTCCAGGCCGCGTCGATTCCGGAAGCGCCCACCATGGACAAGGTGGTGATGCAGCCGCCGCTGCATCCCACGAGCGGACCTGACTACCGCCCCGTGGTGACGCTGAACGGCTGGTCGCTGCCGTTCCGCATGAACGGCGACTGGAAGGAATTTCACCTCGTCGCCGAACCGGTCGTGCGCGAATTCGCCGAGGGCATGAAGGTCAATCTGTGGGGCTATAACGGCCAGTCGCCGGGACCGACCATCGAAGCCGTCGAGGGCGACAAGGTCCGCATCTTCGTCACCAACCGCCTGCCCGAATACACCACCGTGCACTGGCACGGCATGATCGTGCCGAGCGGCATGGACGGCGTCGGCGGGCTGACCCAGCCGCACATCGATCCCGGCAAGACCTTCGTCTACGAGTTCGAGATGAAGAAGAGCGGGACCTTCATGTACCACCCGCATTCCGACGAGATGGTGCAGATGGCGATGGGCATGATGGGCATGGTCGTCGTGCATCCGCGCGACCCGAGCTTCCGGCCGGTCGACCGCGACTTCGTCTTCGTGATGAGCACCTATCGCGTCGATCCCGGCACTTATCTGCCGCAAGTCAACGAGATGACCGATTTCAACATGTGGACCTGGAATTCACGGGTGTTTCCGGGGATCGACCCGCTGCCGGTGCGGCTCGGCGACAGAGTGCGCGTGCGCATCGGCAATCTCAGCATGACCAACCATCCGATCCATCTGCACGGCCACAGCTTTGCGGTGACCTGCACCGACGGCGGCTGGATTCCCGAGAGCGCGCAATATCCGGAAACGACCACCGACGTGCCGGTCGGCGCGGTGCGCGTGTTCGACGTGCTCGCCGACAATCCCGGCGACTGGGCGTTCCACTGCCACAAATCGCACCACACCATGAATGCGATGGGTCACGAGGTGCGCAATCTGATCGGCGTGTCACGCAAGGATCTCGCCAAGGCCGTCGGCAAGCTCGCGCCTGACGGCATGGCGATGGGCTCGACCGGCATGGCGATGGGCAGCATGGAGATGCCCGCGCCCGACAACACGCTGCCGATGATGACCGGCACCGGCCAGTTCGGCCCGATCGAGATGGGCGGCATGTTCACCGTGATGAAGATCCGCGAGGACCTTTCGCGCGACGATTACCGCGATCCCGGCCCCTACAAATTCCCGCAAGGCACCGTCGCCTACGAGGTCACCGCGCCGGCCG
The DNA here is from genome assembly GCF_019455385.1 of Bradyrhizobium sp. BR 10289. Taxonomy (GTDB): domain Bacteria; phylum Pseudomonadota; class Alphaproteobacteria; order Rhizobiales; family Xanthobacteraceae; genus Bradyrhizobium. Next base: position 29,080 of record NZ_JACOFR010000010.1, on the reverse strand, counting down.
CCGAGCCGGCACGACAGCAGGGCGGCAGCCCGCCGATGAAGCACATGAAGATGTGAGCGTTTCGATGAACCACCAACTGGAGACCAAGATGAAGACGACGATCAAACTCGCTGTCGCGCTGGCTGCGCTTTCAATCGCGCCGGCCTTTGCCCACGACCAGCACGATCACGGCAGCTTTTCGGCCGGCGAGCCCGGCAATCCGAAGAAGCCCGCGCGCACCATCGAGATCCTGATGAACGAGATGGACTACACGCCATCCAAGATCGAGGTCAAACGCGGCGAGCAGGTCCGCTTCGTGCTGCGCAATGTCGGCAAGGAGGACCACGAATTCCTGCTCGCCACCGCGAAGGAGAATCTCGCCCATGCCGAGGTGATGAAGAAGCACCCGCATATGGAGCACGACGATCCCAACGGCGTCCGCCTCGCGCCAAGCAAGACCGCCGAGATCCTCTGGAAGTTCACCAAATCCGGCACGTTCGAATTTTCCTGCCTGATCCCCGGCCATCGCGACTACGGCATGGTCGGCCACGTCACCGTGAACTGAAGCCAAGGAGAGAGCCATGAAATCCATTACCCGCATCGCCGCAGCACTCGCACTGACGTTCGGCCTGACGCTCAGCGCCATCGCGGCGCAGGCCGCCTCGATCAGCGGCGAGGTCAAGAAGATCGACGAGAGCGCCGGCAAGGTCACGCTCAAGCACGGCCCGGCCAAGAGCCTCGGCATGGACGAGCCCATGACCATGGTCTACCGCGTCAAGGACCCCGCGATGCTCAAGCAGGTGAAGGTCGGCGACAAGGTGACCTTTGAGGCCGAGGAGGCGGCGTCGGGGTACACGGTGACGAAAATCGAGAAGGCGAAGTAGCCTCTCGGTCATTCCGGGCGCGCGCAGCGCGAGCCCGGAATCCATTCATCCACCGGCTCCGCCATCCGATGGATTCCGGGTTCGCCCTTCGGGCGCCCGGAATCACGGCTGTAGGCTCCGAAACTCTGCCGTCCGCCCTCGTCCCGCCCCGTCCGTTAACCCTTTGCTAACCATACACCCGGCAAGAATTGCCGGGTGAAGTCGAGTGTCGTCAGCCGCGTTAAAACGGGGGATCCCCTGTGGACGCCAGTGCGGTGCCTCACTTTCGGAACGGCGGCCCGTCGGCCGCCGCGCAGACGTTTGGGGCGCGCGGCCGGCCGTCGCGCGGGGAGGCAGCTACCATGGTCGACGTCACCGCGGGACAGGGCGTAGGCAGCCCGAAGCCGGGCATCCCCTCCCTCAACGAGATCGTCGCCATCCTCAAGCGCGGCGACATCGCGCTGGCGCTCGGCGTGCTCACCATCCTGGTGGTGCTGATCCTGCCGCTGCCCTCGATCGTGCTGGACCTGTTCCTGGCGATCTCGATCACGCTCTCGATCCTGATCCTGATGACCTCGCTGTTCATCCAGGCGCCGCTGGAATTCTCCGCCTTCCCGACCGTCCTCCTGATCTCGACCATGCTGCGGCTGTCGCTCAACATGGCCTCGACCCGCCTGATCCTGTCGCACGGGCACGAGGGCACGGATGCCGCCGGTCACGTCATCGAGGCCTTCGGCAGCTTCGTGATGGGCGGCAATTTCGTCATCGGCATCATCGTCTTCGCCATCCTGATCATCGTCAACTTCGTCGTCATCACCAAGGGTTCGGGCCGCATTGCCGAAGTCGCCGCCCGCTTCCACCTCGACGCCATGCCCGGCAAGCAGATGGCGATCGACGCCGACCTCTCCGCCGGCCTGATCGACGAGAAGGTGGCCAAGCAGCGGCGCAAGGAGCTCGAGGACGAAAGCGGCTTCTTCGGCGCCATGGACGGTGCCTCGAAATTCGTCCGCGGCGATGCCATCGCCGGCCTCCTGATCGTCTTCATCAACGTCGTCGGCGGCATAATCATCGGCGTCGCGCAGCAGGGCCTGTCGTTCGCCGATGCCGGCCGCAGCTACACGCTGCTGACCGTCGGCGACGGCCTCGTCACCCAGGTGCCGGCGCTGATCGTCTCGACCGCCGCCGGCCTGCTGGTCTCCAAGGCCGGCGTCTCCGGCGCGGCCGACAAGGCGCTGATGAAGCAGTTCTCCGGCTATCCGCAGGCGCTGGCGATGTCCTCGGCGGTCATGCTGGTGCTGGCGGCGCTGCCGGGCATTCCGACCATCCCGTTCCTCGCGCTCGGCGCCGGCGCCGGCGCGCTGGCCTGGCACGCCCGCAACCGCAACCGGGTGACGGCCAAGGCCGAGGAAGCCGCCAAGGCCGCGCCGGCGGCCGGTCAGCCCGGTGCGCCAGGTGCCGCCGCGGCCGAGGAGCCGATCTCCGCGGCGCTGAAGATCGACGACCTCAAGATCGAGCTCGGCTACGCCCTGCTGCCGCTGGTCAACGGCCCCGACGGCACCGACCGGCTCACCGAGCAGATCAAGGCGCTGCGCCGTTCGCTCGCGATCGAGATGGGCTTTGTGATGCCGGCGGTCCGCATCCTCGACAACGTCCAGCTCGAGGCCAACACCTACGTCATCAAGATCAAGGAGGTCGATGCAGGCTCCGGCAAGATCTGGCCGAACCAGTTCATGGTCATGGACCCCGGCGGCAGCCAGGTGCAGGTGCCCGGCATCCACACCACCGAGCCGACCTTCGGCCTGCCCGCGACATGGGTGGACGCCAGCCTCAAGGAGGAGGCCTCGCTCAAGGGCTACACCGTCGTCGACGCCGCGACCGTGCTCTCGACCCACCTCACCGAGCTGCTCAAGGCCAACATGTCGGACCTGCTCTCCTATGGCGAGGTGCAGAAGCTGCTCAAGGAGCTGCCGAAGGAGCAGAGCGAGCTGGTTAAGGACATCGTCCCCGGCCAGGTCACCGTCTCCGGTATCCAGCGCGTGCTGCAGCTGCTGCTGGCCGAGCGCATCTCGATCCGCGACCTCTCGACCATCCTCGAAGGCATCGCCGACTCGCTGGCCTTCTCGCGCAACCCGGCCACCATGGTCGAACACGTCCGCGCCCGCCTCGCCCGGCAGATCTGCGCGCAAAACACCTCCTACAACGGCTATCTGCCGCTGATCGCGCTGTCGGCGAAATGGGAGCAGGCCTTCGCCGAATCCATCATCGGCCAGGGCGAGGAGCGGAGCCTCGCCATGCAGCCCTCGAAACTGTCGGAGTTCATGACCGCCGTGCGCGAGGCGTTCGAGCGCGCCGCCCGCGAGGGCGAGGCGCCGGTGCTGGTGACGTCTGCGGCAATTCGTCCCTTCGTGCGCTCCCTGGTCGAGCGGTTCCGGGCCCAGACCACCGTGCTGTCGCAGGCCGAGATCCACCCGCGGGCGCGACTGAAAACCGTCGGAAGCGTCTGATTTGCCTTAAGAAGCCGTGTGTTTTTCGGCCACAGGCAAATGCTTTTTGAGTTCCTGGCGCCTTGTCGACCAAAGACTGAAAAGGCGCCTCGAAAGCGCATTATAACATTGAAATAATTACAGAATTGCACTATCAAGGGTCGCCTTTGATCGCGATCTTTCACGACCATTCACGCTCTTGTGATCGCCCCTTGGGAACGAATCCCCCCAATACTAGGTTGTTGGGCACCGGAAGCATGAACCTGCCTCAAACGGCCGGCGACTACTTCGGGTAGATGGCGGCAGGAGGCTTCCATGAACCACTCGATCTACAGCGCAGATCGCTCGACCCATTTGAAGATCGTGGTCGTTGCCCTCGTCGCGGGGATCGCGGTGGCGGGCCTCGGCATCACGGCACGCTCGGGTTCGGACGACGGTCTGACCCAGATCGCCCGCGTCATCAAGGCCGGGAAGCCGGTCGTTATCACCAGTTCGAACGCGAACCTCGTTCGATAAGGAGACATGAGTTTCAGGAATTCACGCGGCTCTTTACCAGCCCCCCAAAGTCGCCACGTGGATATGTAGACGACCCCAACCCCAAGTCGACTACAGAAAGCGCCCGCCCCCCACGGGCGCTTTCTCATGTCTAGGGTGTGGTGCGTCTTCGGTAAGCGCTCCCTCCAAACTCGTCTCTCGTCGGCTCTCGTGTCCCGGACGCGCTGCAACGCCCTTCGCGTTGCTGCGCAGAGCCGGGACCCAGGAGGCCGCAGGGCTTGCTGAGAGATGGGCCCCGGCTCTGCAGCGCACCGCTGAAGGAGCGCTGCGCTGCGTCCGGGGCACGAGACCTGAGTTTTCGCGCAACTCCCTCCACCGTCATTGCGAGCGCAGCGGCTCGTCCGCCGTAGCCTTGGCGAAGGCGGAAGCAATCCAGAATCCCTCCGCCGAAAGACTCTGGCTTGCTTCGCTGCGCTCGCAATGACGGAGTGTGTGGTGACAACTCGTCCTCCAAATACTACTGTCATTCCCCGCGAAGGCGGGGAATCCAGTACGCCGCGGCTTCTCGGTTGAACCATAACTGTCTCGGAGTACTGGATCGCCCGGTCGAGCCGGGCGATGACACCTTCTGCGTAGCGGCAGACACACCTTCGCAGCCTCGCGGCTCATCGCCCGAGCTTTGCTGTCGCATCGCCCCAATTGGAAAAGGGCGCAGGGAAGACCGAGTGCCGGCCGGGCACCCACGGTCCACTGTGCGGTAGGTAGCAACGAGAATTTGCACAGCGGCATACAGGTGTGGCCTCAACATCCGGCCTTCCCTGCGCAGTGGTTTTACGGCTTATGTCGTGCTCTCCCCGGGGAGCGTTGCACTATTGCCCCCGTCGCCTTGCCGATGACTGATGCGCGTGCCCGGTAGGGCCGCCGCATCACCACAAGACTTGGCGCACAGACCCCGGGCGCCAGGACCACACGATTTTGCCGTACGCGAGATCGCACCGGTCGTGTGCGCGAGGTATCCTGCTCACGGTTGCCCGCCCTGCAAAACCCTTTGCGCCGATGTGACCCACGTCCACCGCCCCCCAGCCCGCGTTTCGTGACGATCGCGATACGCCCTCTTCCATGGGCCGAGTTGCCGCAATAGATACGACATTTCCGAATTTCGGTAAAGTGGAATATTTTCTGCGGTTGCAGTTGACCTGGCAGTGGAGTGTTTTGCCCGTCGGGCAACACAAGGGCTTGTACCCGAACACTCCCTCGACCTTAGCGGCTGCACAATGGGTTCTGACTTGAGCCGGCGTGGTGCGTCGTGGCTCGAGCGCGGGCCATTTCGGTTTGGCAGGAATGCCGCTTAACAAAAGTTATACGCAACACTCACGGGGTTCCGCCATCCAAATACCTCTTGTGGTAGAAACCCGGTGCGCTATCTTTCGGTAGTCAGCGGGCCTCAACCGTGTTGCAGCGATGGATTCCAACCGCATTCGCACAGTCTACGAGGATTTTGCCAGCGGCCGGCTCGACAGAGTTTCGCCACTGCTCGATGAGGACATCGACTTCCTCAGCCACGCGCCACAGGACATATTTCCCTACCTGGGGCGGCGGCGGGGGCGGCGCGAAATATTGAATGCTCTTTCGCAAGTGCATGAAAAGCTCGAGGTCATCGCTTTCTGGCCGATCACGGTCGTCGTAGACGATGATCAAGCAGCGTTAACCGTCGTCGTGAACGTGAGAGAACGTGCAACCAGAAAATCCGCAACATTCCTGGCAGCACATTTTCTGCGGCTCCGCGAAGATCGTATCGTCGACTATCGCGCCATCATCGATTCATTTGACGCCGTCCGCCAACTCGCAGGGGCAAATACGTCAAATTTGCGCATTTAACTGCTCCTAACTCTGCTGTCTCAGGTTCGAAAATGAAGCGAGATGAGAGCAAGGTCGAAAACCCGCCCGACGCTGCTGTGCAGTATCTGACTTGGGCCATCGAGGAAATCGAGCGACTGCATCATCCGGATGCGGCCCGTCACGCCCGAATCGCATTGGACGCCCTGGCCAACGGCTATCGCAATGAAGGTGAGACGACCATCTCGCCGCCGCAACGCAGGCAGCGCGCACTCAATCCGACGATTTCACACGCAGGATCATCGGATACGATTGCCCGGTTGCATTTGGGGCAGGAATACGCGGCGTCGTCCGGACGATCGAAGTCGTAATCCGGGCCGACGTAAGCGCAGATCATGTGGTGAACAATCGGGAAGCGCTGCAAGCCCTCGGAGCCGCAGATTGGACATATCGTATCCTGGTCCTCGACTTGCATGCTTTGGAATTCAGATCGCAGTTGCAGTCTCAGTAAAGGCCGAAAACACCTACAAGCATGCCAGCGAGCCGCGCAACGAACTCACTGTAATGCATGTGAATATAAACGGTGGAGTTGAGCGGCGGCGGAGACTTGCCCGGATCAAAGCGGATGCGCGCGATCTGCGTTGCGGGGCGATCCCGGAGCTGGACTTGGGTTCCGGCATACACGGCCGAGACCGGCAGTATCTGGGCGATCCTTCCCGGTATGCGGCGGTTACCGAACACGACGAAGACATCTTTTCCCACCTTAGGGTCGATCAGACGCTCGTTCGGAATATACCAGTCAACAAAGGTGTCGGTTGGGTCCAGGATTTCGGCGATCGAAGCGCCCGCCGTCAGGGACTGTCCGACATGCGCGATGCCGGTCGATACGACGCCAGCCACCGGCGCAAAGACCTTGCCCTGCCCGAAGTGGCTTTGCACGTCGTTCAGGCGAGCCCGAAGTTGATCGATGAAGTCATCCAGCGAGGCGAGCTGAACTGTTGATTCTGCTACTTCCGCCTCATGGGAAACCACGGCTTTGCCGGCCGAGGCGCGCTCGCGCAACACTTCCATGCGGAACGTCACCGTGGCGGAAGACATGGCGTCAACTTGCTTTGCCGCCTCTTCAGTCACGTTCAGGTAGGCGCGCGCTGCATTTAGCGATTCTTGGGCGATACGGGCTTTGATACGCAGCTCTGCGGTGCGGCCATTGATGTCGGCCAGCGCCCGCATATAGGTCGCGACGATGCTGTCCTGCTCCGGTGAAACCACCTCGGCGATCTCTTCCCCTGCCTTGACGACCGCCCCAGGCTCCAGATCCATTTTGGTGATCTGTACGGTATAGGGCAAAGACACGATTTGGCGCGGCGAGGTGACGGTGCCGGGCCCACCGAGATATACCAATGGCGCACCGAAATAGACGACGAAGAAGGCGAGCACGCCAAACACGATCAGCGCATAGGCGAAGCGTACCATCCGCCCCGCCGCACGCCGGCGGCTTTCAACTGGATCTGGCACGCTCGGGTCGAGACGCTTGATGTTGATGTCCATGATCCGCTCTCAGCCCCGATCTTTCAGGAGGGCTCGACGAACCCGCGGCGGCACAAAGTCATCTCGGCGCGACGTGGCGAATATGATCTCCGACGAGTAAGAAAAGAATCGGGCGCATTTCAAATAGACGCCCTGATAGAATGGAAAGATCAAGGATGTGCCGAGCGCGAAAAAGCCGATCGACCGACCGAACATCACGAACGCGAGCGCCATGTTGAAAAACGATATCCACAGCAGCAAAACATAAATCGCGCCGAGAAACGAGGCAGCGTTTGGGCCAAACAGCAGAACGACGTAGATCAGGTAGAACGGCAATGTCAGCGTCGGGACGAGATCAAAGACGATGAAGTCCAGCCGCTGCATCGTGTCGGGCAAGCGCTCCAGAGGATGAAACAAGCTCAATTCGTCATACATCATGAAGCGGATTCTCAACGCATCGCGATCCCATCGCGCACGTTGGCGTAACAAGCCTATGCTGCTTGCAGGACCGTCCGTCTCAGCCCAGGCGTCCGGCACGAAGCGAATGAGATAGCCGAGGCGGCGCAGCCGCAAGCTGTACTCCAGGTCCTCGCCGGGGCCGACATCGAGGCCACCGCTGCGCAGAAAAGTCTCGCGACGATACATCGAGCAAGCGCCTGACAGGCAAGCAATGGCACCAACGACATCCAAGATCGATCGGCCGGCGCTGATCGACATCAGGTACTCGACGCTTTGCAGCCCGGTCCAGAGCGAGTCGCGTTCGTTGCTGATGGCAATATTGCAACTCGCCCCACCGACGCGGGGATCGCGAAATGCGTCCGCAAGCCGAGCAACCGCAGTGGGCTCGAACACCGTATCCGCATCGACAGTCAAGATGAGGTCGCCGCGGGCAAATCGCGCAGCTGCATTGATCGCCGGGCTGCGGCCGCAGCGCGTACCGTGACAGATCACCATGTCGACGAGCCCGCGTGCGCGAGCCCGCTCCGCGATAGCACGTGTCTGATCGGTCGAGCCGTCGTCCACGACGATGATTTCAGCCGGCGGCAGGGTCTGCCGGCGCAGCGATGCAATCGTCGGCTCGAGGCCGGAGCCGCCGTTGAAAGTCGGAATGATGACACTGATCGCAGGAAGTTTGGCAGGCGGATCGGCCGTTATTGATCTGCGCATGCCAAAGAGCGCGAGCGAGAGCAAAGAAAGCGTGAAGCGGGGAATATCGAAGATCAGCACTGCAAGAAAAAGCTGCAATGGGTCGCTCCTCGCGACGAGCTGCAACATCTCGAACATGGAGCCTCCCACAAAAGGCTGACCAAGGCCGGCAAGAGATAGGTCGGTGGGCTGCACAGGCCTTGAGATGGATCAAGACAAGATTTTTCCGACGTTTTTAGTCAAGATGATCCGCGCGTCCTCCCTCGCCGCGAGGACGAGGACAGATGGGCCACCGTGCAATGGCGACCTGATGCGCTCGCGAGGACGCCCGATCCTCGCCGGTCGAAAGTTCAGCGAGGTGCCGTGAATCGTGGCTTGAAGCGCACCGGTCGCTTTTGCTGCAAGCGGCGGCCTGACGACCGCCGTTCGCAGCAGCCCCACGTCAATAGGAATAGGGGTATTGACCTGGGCAGACGTAGTTGCCGTAGGTGTCGTAGTAGCAGCCACTGCCGTAGTAATTGTTATAATAGCCGTAGGCTCCCGCGGCGGCGGCAGCCCCCACCGCGGCCGCACCATATCCCCAGCCCGGACGATAGTAGCCACCTCCATAGCCGGGATAACCCGCGATCGGCCGACCGGGACGGCCCGCGATCGGACGATTTGGATAGCCGGGGCGTCCCGGACGACCTGCTATCGGATGCGCCGGTCTTGGACCTCCCGCGACGCGATAGCCGTGACCACCATGGATACGACCGGAATGCACGCGACCAGTGCGAACATGGGCCACGCGCATGCCTCCTCCATGAAAGCCTCCAGCCCGCATGCCGCCACCCCCGCGATAACCGCCACCGCCGCGCCGGGCCAACGCGTCGTCGGGAATCAAAGTCGCAGTGAACAGAACGAATGCCGCCACGAAGGCAAGAATGTATCGCAGCATGATGCACCTCCTGTCTGGCCTAATCGTCATCGTCTTCGTTTTCGCTCTCGAGACTGTGCTCGATTGCATCCCGCATGCCCCGCATCACGACATAGGATGCAAAGGACATTCTCCTCTTCTGGTCTTCGTTCAATGTTTTGTAGAGAGGCTCCCAGGCCTCAGCGAGCTTCTTGAGATCCGTTCCGCGCTGAACGAGACGATCACCTCTGCGTTGCATGAGTTCAACCGGATTGGTTGCGTGCAGAGGATCCGTGGCATCATCGTGCAGCTCGGCTATCCGTTCCAGCCGAGCTTGACGGTTCTTCGCCCTATTCCGGATGGCATCTTCAACCGCCGGCCAAAGCTTTTCCTGATCGGGAGTCAATTGCAAGGCAGCTTTGATGATGCCGACGCGCATGTCCGTGAGGCTCTTCAGGTCTGAGGCGCTGGCTCGGCCTGCGCCCACCGTAGAAGAGGTTTCCGTGGCGGAGGAGAGAGACGGTGTCGTCATCAGAACGGCGATGCCTATGAGAACTGCTTTCTTGTCCATGGCAAGCTCCAAGCCTGTCAATTCGCCCCCCAATCACCACGGCGCGGATAAGCCACCGACGGATTGATCTAAATCAAAGCGATGGAGATCATCGGAGCCTTTTGCAGTTTCCCGGCAATTCCCGGGTTGTCGGCCCAGTTCGGACTGGCTCGACGCGGAACACCATTTGACCGAAACAGATGGGCGATCCTCAACATCAGCTTGCGTCGGGCGCCCCCCGCCGGATTCGAATCGGTTCGCCAGCACCCGAGGTCTAATTGCTCGCTGGTAGGTGGTTCCCGGCTACGTGGCGCGGGAACCCAGCTTGGGGCGTAGGCGTTTGTTCCTTCGGGGGGCGAGCTCGTTCGCCGACCTTCCCAATTGACGACCAATTCCGCCACCGCGGGGGTGCTTTGCGCCAGCCGCTCCATTCCTGCCGACCAGTCCGCTCGCTCGCGGGCGGCGAATGCATGACAAGGGTGAAGGACAACAGCGTGTCACAACGGGTCGAGCGCCAGGCAAGCACAGGCATCGAGGGGCTGGATGACGTCCTCGGTGGCGGATTTCAGCGCGGGCGCGCATTCCTGCTCGAAGGTGCGCCAGGTACCGGTAAGACGACAGTTGCGACCCAGTTCCTGATCGCGGGAGCCGCGGCCGGCGAACGCTGCCTTTACATCACCCTGTCCGAGAGCGAGGCCGAGCTCCGCGACGGCGCGACCTCCCACGGGTGGGATTTGTCGGGCGTCGAGGTCTTCGAGCTCATCCCGCCAGAGAACCTGCTCGACGAGGACCAGCAGCAGAGCCTGCTTTATTCCTCCGATCTGGAGCTCGGCGAGACGACGAAGCGTATCTTCGAGAGGGTCGAGCGCATGAAGCCGCAAAGGCTCGTGCTCGACAGCCTCTCGGAGATCAGGCTGCTCGCGCAGAGTTCGCTGCGCTACCGGCGGCAGATCCTGAGCCTGAAGCACTATTTTGCGGGACTCGACGCGACCGTTCTTCTGCTCGACGATCTCACCACCGATCTGAATGACAAGACGGTGCATTCCGTCGCTCACGGCGTGATCCGCCTGGAGGAAACCGCGCCCGAATATGGCGCGGAGCGGCGGCGGATGCGCGTGATCAAATATCGCGGGCGGCCTTTTCGTGGCGGCTTCCACGACTTTGCCATCGCGAAAGGCGGCGTGCAGGTCTTCCCGCGGCTCGTCTCGGCCGAGCACAAGGCGGATTACACGCGTGACCTTCTCACGACCGAATCCGGCGAACTGGATGCCCTCCTCGGCGGAGGAATCGAGCGTGGCACGAGCGTTCTCATCCTCGGTCCGACGGGAGCGGGCAAATCGCTGCTTGCGCTCAGCTTCGTCCAGGGGGCCGCACATCGCGGCGAGCGCGCCGCCATGTTCGTCTTCGACGAGGAGCTGGGTGTGCTGTTCGAGCGCGCGAAAGGCCTCGACATCAATCTTCAGGCGCTGGTCGACGCCGACCAACTGGTCATCGAGCAAATCGACGCCGCCGAGCTGACGCCCGGCGAGTTCTCCGCGCGCGTGCGCCGCTGCGTCGAGCTTCACGGCGCCCAGACGGTGGTCATCGACAGCCTCAACGGCTTCCAGGCCGCCATGCCCGGCGAGCAGGCGCTGGTCCTTCACATGCACGAACTCCTGCAATATTTGAACCGCCAGGGCGCCACGACATTCCTGACCGTCGCGCAGCACGGGCTCGTCGGCGACATGCGCGTTCCGGTGGACGTCACCTATCTGGCGGACACGGTGATCCTGCTGCGCTATTTCGAGGCGGTCGGTCGCGTGCGCCGGGCGATGTCGGTCGTCAAGAAGCGCACCGGGCCCCATGAGGACACGATCCGGGAGTTCCTGATCGATCGACGCGGCCTCACATTGGGCGGCCCACTGACCAACTTCCAGGGTGTCCTGAGCGGTATACCTGCGCTGGTCGGAGACGCGGCGCAGCTGCTCAGGGCGGGGGAAACGTGAAGCGCAGCACGGTTTCGGAGCGAGCGCTCGTTCTCGCGCCGCGGGGACGCGACGCTGTCATTGCATCGGGGATCCTGCGGGAGGCCGGTGTGACCGCCGACGCCTGCCCTTCACTGCCCACGCTCATCGCCGAACTCGATGCAGGCGCCGGCTTCGTCGTAGTCACCGAGGAAGCATTGGCCACGGCGGATCTCGCGCCGCTCGGTGCCTGGCTGGACAATCAGGAAGACTGGTCGGACATGCCCTTCGTGCTGCTGACGACGGGCGGCGGAGGGTTGGAGCGCAATCCGGCCGCGCAACGTTTTCTCGAACTGCTGGGCAACGTCACATTCCTGGAGCGGCCCTTTCACCCGACCACCCTCGTCAGCCTCGCGCGCTCCGCCCTGCGCAGCCGGCGCCGTCAATACGAGGCCCGCGCCAGGCTGGAATCCCTGCGGGCAGGCGAAGAGAGACTCCGGCTCGTCGTCGACAGCGCCGAGGACTATGCCATCATCACCACCGACCAGGAGCGAAGAGTCACGAGTTGGTCCGTAGGCGCGGAGACGATCTTCGGCTGGACGGCTGCCGAGATGATGGGCCACTCGGCCGACGCGATCTTCTTGCCCGAGGACCGGGCATCGGGGCAGCCCGAGGCCGAGGTTGCAACGGCACGCAGCAAGGGCTTCGCTCCCGACGAGCGCTGGCATCTGCGCGCTGACGGTTCGCGTGTGTTCCTGAGAGGGTCGATGCGGCCGTTGCGGCCTGACGATTTGGGTCGGGAGCGAGGGTTCATCAAGATCGCGCGCGACGAGACGGACCGGCGGCTGGCCGAAGCGCGCCGCGTCGCTCTCCTCGAACTGTCCGACCGCATCCGCGACATCGAGGATCCGGCCGAGCTCTCCTATGCGGCGGCCGAGATCCTTGGGCGTACGCTCGGCGTGAGCCGGGCAGGCTACGGCACGATCGACAAGGCGGCCGAGACGATCAGGATCGAGCGCGACTGGAATGCCCCCGGAATCAAGAGCCTCGCCGGCGTCCTGCACTTTCGCGACTACGGCTCGTATATCGATGATCTCAAGCGCGGCGAGACGGTGGTGTTTCCCGATGCCGAAAAGGACCCGCGAACCGCTGCGACCGCCGACGCCCTCAAGGCGATCAGCGCACAATCCGTCGTGAACATGCCCGTGACCGAACAGGGCGGGATCGTCGCGCTCCTCTACCTCAATCACGCGACCGCGCGCGAGTGGACGCCGGACGAGCTCGAGTTGATCCGGGAAGTTGCCGAGCGCACAAGAACCGCCGTCGAGCGCCGGCGCGCCGAGCAGGAGATCCGGGAGCTCGCCGCCTCGCTGGAACGGCGCGTCACGGAGCGGACCGCCGAGCTGATGAACGCCGAGGAAGCCCTGCGGCAAGCCCAGAAAATGGAAGCGGTGGGCCAGCTCACAGGCGGCGTGGCGCACGACTTCAACAATCTGCTGACCATCATCAAGAGCTCCACCGATTTGTTGCGCCGTCCAGGTCTCGCCGAGGAGCGCCGGCGCCGCTATGTCGACGCGATCTCCAACACCGTGGACCGGGCCGCGAAGCTGACCGGTCAGCTTCTCGCGTTCGCCCGCCGCCAGGCGCTCAAGCCCGAGGTGTTCGACGCATCCGAACGCGTGAAGGCGATCAGCGACATGCTCCGCACGATCGTGGGATCCCGCATCCGGATCGAGACGGAGATGCCGCGCGAGAGCTGTCCCGTCGAGGCGGATGCCAGTCAATTCGAGACGGCGCTGGTCAATATGGCCGTGAACGCGCGCGACGCGATGAAGGGCGAAGGCACCCTGCACATCCGCATCGAAGATATCGCCGCCATGCCGGCTGTCCGCGGGCACGCCGGCAATCCCGCCCCTTTCGTCGCGGTGTCACTGACCGATTCAGGCTCAGGTATCCCGGCTGACAAGCTCGCGCATGTCTTCGAGCCATTCTTCACAACCAAGGAAGTGGGCAAGGGCACGGGCCTCGGCCTCAGCCAGGTCTACGGCTTTGCCAAGCAATCGGGCGGCGATGTCGCGGTCACAAGCGAGGTGGGCCGGGGCACCACGTTTACGCTCTATTTGCCTCGGGCCGCGCACGAGGCAGCTTCGGACAAGGACCGGACCGAGATCGACCTCAATCAGGACGACGCGCAGGCCGAGCGCGACCGCGGTCCCCGCGTTCTCGTGGTGGAAGACAACGTCGAGGTTGGACGTTCCTCGACCCAGATCCTGACAGACCTCGGCTACGACACGACCCTGGCGACGAATGCGACCGAGGCGCTCAGGCTGCTCGACGAGGCCGACAGGTTCGACGTGGTGTTCTCCGACGTGATCATGCCTGGAATGAACGGGGTTGAGCTCGGCCGGGAGATCCGGCGCCGGCACCCCAAAGTGCCGGTGGTGCTGACCTCGGGTTACAGCGAAGTCCTCGCCGAAGAGGGGCGGCACGGCTTCGACCTCGTGCAGAAGCCTTATGCGGCCGAGGAGCTGTCGCGCGTGCTGCGGCGTGTGATGCGGGCCAAGCGTCTTGCGGATCTCCCGTAACCGCCTTTTCAGCGGCGCGGCGCCATCCTGCGCTTTCGTCGTCACGACGAAACCCAATCTCTCCTGAATCTACGGCCCCAAACACACGGGCGATGACACAGGAGAGATGTCGTCAGGACCTGATGAACGAGAGCAGGTCGGGGTTGAGGACATCCGCATGCGTGGTCAGCATGCCATGGGGGTAACCGGGATAAGTCTTCAGCGACCCGTTCTTGAGCAGGTCGAGCGCACGCGGCACGGTACTCTTGAAGGGGACGATTTGATCGGCCTCGCCATGCATCACCAGCAACGGCACGGTGATCTTCTTGAGGTCTTCGGTATAATCTTCAAGCCAGGAGTCGACGGTTGCGTAATGAGCGAGGGCACCGCCAGCCATGCCCTGGCGCCACCAATTCGCGATGACCGCCTCCGAAGGCTTCGCTCCCTCCAGGTTGTAGCCATAGAACGGATTCTCGGGGACGAACCGGTAGAACTCCGATCGGTTTCCCAGCATGCCTGCCCGGATCGCTTCGAACCACTCCGGCGGCTGACCGGACGGGTTCTCCTCGCTCCGGTACATGTTCGGCGTCAGTGAAGCGACCAGCACCGCCTTTGCGACGCGCTGCGGGTGGCGGGCGACATAGCGAGCGACCTCACCGCAACCTGTCGAATGCCCGATATGGATCGCGTCACGCAGGTTGAGGTGTTCCGTCAGGGCCGCGAGGTCCTCAACCCAATGGTCCATGTCGTTGCCGGTCGCGGGCTGGTCGGACCGGCCGTGGCCGCGCCGGTCGTGCGCGATCACACGATACCCGTGATGAAGGAAGAACATCATCTGGGCATCCCAGTCGTCCGCTGTCAGCGGCCAACCGTGGCTGAAAACGATCGGCTGACCAGATCCCCAATCCTTGTAGAAGATGTTTACGCCGTCTGTCGTCGTGATCGTGGCCATCGAGGTGCTCCATCTACGCTGTTAGACATTTTATTGAAGATAGGGATCAGTTGATCCCTTGAGCCGCGCGTGACTCAATTTTCGGGCGTTTTCGAATAGAGGCCCTGGCGAGCCCTTGCCTTCAACACCCGATCGTCGACGCGATCGCGCTGCTCGGTCGCGGCAGAAGACGATGCTGGCTTCGTGCTCGACATTGTTGTTTGTCCGTTCTTGGTTGGCGTGCGAAACGGTAAATCGCTCTTTGGCCGATGACCAAGACCTTGTAGGCTTCAAGCTATGCCTGGAAGATATACGAGGGATCATGGAGCTCCGGCACCTGCGCTATTTCGTTGCCGTCGCCGAAGAAGGCAGCCTGCTGACCGCGGCCGAGCGGCGACTGCACACCTCGCAGCCGTCGCTGAGCCGGCAGATCCGCGATCTCGAAGCCGAGATCGGCGTGCAGCTGTTGGAGCGCCAGGCGCGCGGCGTGACGCTGACCGCCGCCGGACGCGTGTTTCTCGATCATGCGCGGCTGGCGCTGCTGCAGGTCGAGGCCGCAACGGAAGGCGCGCGGCAGACGGCGCAACCGCAACGGCCGGTCCTCTCGATGGGCTTTCTCGTCGGGCTGGAGGTGATGTGGCTCCCCCAGCTGCTGCGCATCCTTCGCGAGGAAGCGCCCGACGTCGACGTCACGCTCAGCACGCAGTCGTCGCCGGAGCTCGCGCTGGCACTGATGCGGGGAAAGCTCGACATCGCCTTCCTTCGCCCCGAGAAGGACAACGAGGGCGTGGTCTACAAGATATTGGCGAAGGAGCCCTTGATCGCCGTGCTGCCGGCCGAACACCGCCTGGCATCGCGCAAGAAGATTCGCCCGCAGGATCTCGCCCGCGAGATCTATGTCAGCTCGGCAAGAACGTCGCCGGTCCTGCAGGAGGTCATACAGAATTACGCATCCCGGGTCGGCATTGCCCTCAAGGCGAAGTACGAAGGCGAAAACATATCATCGGCGATGTCGCTCGTGGCCTCCACGGGCGGAATCAGCCTCGTCCCCCTCTACGCGCAGAACATGCTGGCGCCGAACGTCGTCGCCAGGGCGCTCGACGGCGGCACGCCGACGGTCGATCTGGCGCTGGGATACAATCGGGCAAATTCGTCGCCCTTGCTCCGCCGTCTTTTGTCCCGCGCGGATGAATTGGTCGCAAACGTCCAGAACCAGAGCATCATCCGATACGTTGAAGCTCCATAGGCAGCGGTGTTGGACGTCTGCCGCGACTCATGTGCCGACCTCTGCAGCCAACTGCAACGTCAGCTACCGCGCCCTATAGGTCGGCGGCGGCGCTTGCACGATCGGCGCGGCCGCCGCGAACAGATCGTCCTTGCTGCCATCGCGCGGCGGATAGATGCGCCTGCGGTTGATGGTCTCTTTGGTCGCCTTCGCGGCCGCGCCTGTGCTGCGCACCTCGCGATCCCAGCCCTCCGTGTAGAGAGCCCCCCAGCCGCCGAGATCGAGCACGGTCACATACCAGTCGATCCGCAGCGGCAGCATCGGCAGGCCGGCGAGATCGGCGACGACGTTGTGGCCGGCGAAGCGGCCCATGGGCCGGGCGAACTGGCAGGACATCACGGTCGGATGCAGCCCGTCGATCACGCTTGAGGCGACGTCGCCGGCCGCGAACACCCCGCCGACATCCGCAACACGCATAAAGGGATCGACCAGAAGGCGGCCGAGACGATCGCGCGCGCCGGGAAAGTTTTCGGCCAGCCGGCTCGCCCGCATGCCCGCGCACCAGATCACCGTCTGCGTCGGGATGAACTCGCCCGAACTGAGATGGATGCCGGCGGCTTCGATCGAGACCACGCGCACGCCGAGCCGCATCTCGACGTCGAGCGAGGCCAACGCCGTCTCGATGGCGGGACGCGCCTGCGCGCCGATGCTGGCGCCGACAGCCGCATTGGGATCGACCAGGATGATGCGGCGGCTGCCGGTGATGCCGGCGCGCGCGAGCTTTCGCGGCATCTCGGCCGCAACCTCGATGCCGGTGAAGCCGGCGCCGACCACCACGACCGTCGAACGTCCCGGCGACGGCGCGCTGCGCCCGAGCGAGGCGAGATGATCTTCGAGGCGAAGCGCCGCGGCGTAAGTATCGACATCGAAGGCGTGCTCGGAGAGGCCCAAAATGTCCGGCCGCAACACCTCGCTGCCGAGCGCAAGCACCAGGCGGTCATAGGCCAGCGTCTCCTCGCCACCGCTGGTGACCAGCGATATCTCGCGCCGCAGAGGATCGATGGCCTCGACCTCGCCGATACCGTGCGTGACGCCGATCGGATCGAGCAATTGCGGCAGCGGCAGTGCGACCTCGCTGAGATCCACCTCGTAATTGCGCACACGGATGTTGTGATAGGGATTACGGTCGACGACGTGAATTTCGATGTCGCGGTCGGCACCGATCTCGGCGCGCTTGCGCGCGGCGCCGATCGCCGCCCACAGGCCTGCAAATCCGGCGCCGAGCACGACGATACGCGCCATGTCCGCCTACGCTGCTTTCCAAGGGTGTCCTGCGGGCTGCCCGCGCAGATCAATATAGCGCAATCGTCCCTGTCGACCAACTGCCGCAGCGGCGTGCCGCCGTACAAAATCGGGCGTCAGGCTTCGCGCAGTTCCGACGGCGTCGCGCCAAAGCGCTTGCGGAAGGCGCGGTTGAAATAGGACAGATCGGAAAAGCCCGAGGAATGCGCGATGTCGCTGATCTTGCGCGTTCGCGCGCGGGGATCGCCGAGCAGCTTGCGCGCCTGCAGCAGGCGCTGCTCCAGCACGAACTCGGTGAAGGTGGTGCCGGCCTGCTCGAACAGACGCTGCGCCTGGCGCGGGCTGAGGCCGGAGCGCGTCGCAACTTCGGACAGGCAGAGATCGTTGCGGCCGAGCGCGGCCATCACGTCGGCGCGCATGATATCAAGACGAGCCGCCGCGTGGCCGCGACCGCGTGCGAGGGCCGCGTGCTCCGCATCGGTGCCGAGCAGGAGGCCGACGAGATCGACCATGTGCTGCGCGGTCAGGCGCTGGCCGACGGCATCCAGATGCGGCGCGTGGTTGGCTGCGAGCGAATGGTAGCGGAAAATGGTCTCGGCGACCGCACCGTCGGAGAGCACTTGCGACAGCTTCTCCTCGGCACGCGGATTGATGTCGAGCAGCGCGCGGCGCGGCATGCGGATGGTGGTGAAGCGATCGTCATCGGTGTGGCCGACGGTGCCGGTGACGGCCATGTCGACGAGCACCATCTGCGTGGGTGCGAGCTCCAGGGTATGGCCGTTCTGCCCGACGCGGACGAGGCCCGCATGGGCCGAGATCAGCACGAGATCGTCGCTGCCGTCGGCAAGGTGGCTCTGGGTTCGGGTATATTGCGCGGAGGCGCCTTCGGGAATGGCGAGCGCGATGTTGTCGACCACGCTGACCTGGAGCCGGCAATCGATGCTGTCGCCATGGCTCGGCCCGATGTCGAGGCCGCACGACCCGAACGCCCGCTCGCGCCACTGTTCGAAAGCCGGCCCCTGCGGCAGGCCCGCATATTGGTGGACGAAGATGCCCGGCGCCCTTGCTGCATCCATTTGATTTCTAGCCCCTTCTCCGGCGCCATGAACGGCGGTGCCGACTGCAAATTCCGGGCATTTGACGCCGCGGAATGGACGTAGGTTCAAATCGGGGATGGATTTGGCGGGACTTGTCGGATTGCGACGGCGGGGATGGACGGTAGCGACAGGAACAAGGTCCTATAGCCCGGCACCTACTTCCTCGCCGGAACCTGCGGCTGCGCCGGCGGCACGGTCTCGATCAGCTTGCCGGTGAAGACCGGCGCGGAGTGCGGATTGCCGTCGGGCGAGCCGCCGGCCTGCTCGACGGTGACGGCATAGGTCGCGTCGTTGACGACGTCGGCATCGTAGGCGCCGAGCACCGGACGCGCCGTGAAATCGCCCGCACCGATCACGCCCAGCGAGCGCGGGCGCGGCAGCTTGTCGGAGATCAGCCAGAGCTCGAAGCTCTTGCCGGGCTCCGGCGTCGCGCCGACCTTGCGCACGGTGAAATTCCGGGTGGCGCCGTCCACCGTGAGAATGAAAGCGGGGCCGCCGCCCTGTCCCTGCAGCAGCGCGACGAATTGCGACGAGGCGAGCGGCGCCGGCGTCTTGACCTCGACCGTCTGGATGCGCGGTGGCGGACGCAACGCGCCCGGCAACGCGTCGGGCCGGAAGATCTGCAGCGACAACGTCACCAGCAGCGCGGCGGCAAGCGCACCGACGGCAGACGCGATGGTGCGCCAGCGCTTCACGCGGCCCTCGAGCCGGATCACATTGCTGTTGTCGGCGACCGGCGGTGATGGCGCTCGCACGACGTCAGGATCGGGCGCATGGACCTGCGGCATGAAGACCGGCGCGATCTCGGGGATTGCATCGGGCTCCGGCTGCGCGGCGCCGGGTTGCTCGGCCTCGGGAGGCTGCGGAGCCGGTTGCTCCGTGCTGTCCGATGACGGCTCCGGCTGCACCGCTTCGAGCGAAGACGTCTCCGTCACGGGTGGCGGCGGAGGCGGCGCGACGTCCGGCGGCGCAGGCTGTTCCTGCGCAAAGTTCGTCCGCGCGAGCTCGGCCGTGATGTTCTCCCACACGATCGGACGCGGCTCGATGGTGCCGACCATCTGGTTGAGGACACCGAGCCGGTAGGCCCAGCCCTGAACGATGTCGGCGAACGCCGTGTCCACCGCCATCATGGTCTCGACCTGCGCGCGCTCGTCGGCATCGAGCGTACCGAGCGCATATTCCGCGGCGAGCGCGATATGGTCCTCGCTGTAGGCCATCACTCTCTTTCACCTCTCCCGAAGGGAGAGGTCGGATCGCGTCGCAAGACGCGGTCCGGGTGAGGGGTCACGCTCTCTCGTGAAACCTGCGGCCCCTCACCCGGCGCTACGCGCCGACCTCTCCCCGACGGGGAGAGGTGGACTGCATTTGCCGCTCTGGTTCGTGCCACTCTCGTCATCCTCTAAAGCCCGAGGCACTCCCGGATATCCAGCATGCTGCGCCGCAGCCACGTCTTCACGGTGTTGACGGGCGCGGCAAATTTCTCCGCCAATTGCTCGCGGCTCCAGCCGTTGTAATAGGCGAGAAGCACGAGCCTCTGACGGTCCGGCTCGAGCCGGCCGATACATTCCAGGAGCCGCTTCAGCTCCTCGGTCATCTCGCGGCGCGACAGCGGGTCCGGGCTATCGCTTGCGACCTCCATCGCCTGAGGCTCTTCCTCGATGGAGACTTCCGATTTCTTGCGCACGATGTCGATCGCACGGTTGCGCGCAATCGCCACCATCCACGTGATCGGCGACGACAGGGCCGGATTGAACTGGCCGGCGGAGTTCCAGATCTTGACGTAGGTCTCCTGAATGACCTCCTCTGCGAGATCCTGTCGGCGCAAGATACGGAGCACGACGCCGTAAAGTTTCGCGCGCGTTGCGACATACAGGCGCTCGAACGCGGCCTGGTCGCCTTTGGCGACCTCCCCTATCAGCCCGACCAGCTCTGCTGGCGTCAGCATTCAGCCCCCCAACGCGCGGCCCCGTCGCATCTCTCTTCACCTCTCCCCGTCGGGGAGAGGTCGATTTGCGCAGCAAATCGGGTGAGGGGGCGGGAGGCTAACGGGAGACCGTCACCCCTCACCCGGCGCTCCGCGCCGACCTCTCCCAAGGGAGAGGTGGACACCGCCGTCGCTGGCCTAGCATTCATTCCCGCCACCATAGCGCGCAGCAAAGCCCCTCACCAAGGGGGCCGGCGCCGCACTGTGGATAGCACATGCGAAAACCCGGACCTTGCGGTCCGGGTTCGGCAAATTCTCGCGCTGGTTTACTGCTGGCGGCCGCTTTACGCGACGGCGCCGATCGCTCAGGCGACGGCGCCGATGCGGGCGCGCATCAGGCCGATGCTGTCGAGGTCGGCCTGCTCGCGGGCGTTCTCTTCGGCGCGCTCGCGGGCCTGGTCGCGCTCATCGAGCAGCTCGACCTTCTTCAGCTCCTCGAAGGCCTCGGCCAGAGCGGCCTTGGCTTCGTCGAGCTGGCCCTTGAGCTCGTCGGCCGAGCGGGTCAGGTTCTCGCGGCGCTGGATCGCGGCCTTGGCATAGGTCGGATAGGCGAAATGCGAGGGATCGTTGATCCCGGCGCGCTCCTGCTCGGTCGTGATCTCGCGTTCGAGATCGGTCGACATCCGCTGGAAGTCGGCGATCATGGTCTCGATCTGGGTGACCCGGCGGCGCTTCTCGTCGACCTGAAACTTCTTCAGGCGGATGAGGGTATCTCGTGACTTCATCGACTCATACTCCCCAGAAGTCCCTTGGCTGCAAGACAGACACACATTGGGACGTCACCGGTCTCCCCACTGGCCCGACGGGGGCCAAGACCGGCTCTGCTACTCTGTGGGATCGGATGATGACGGGACAAAGTTAGCGTTCCGTTTCCAAATTACCGATGATTTGCGCCAATTGGCGGTAGCCCTCCGCGAGTGAGGCATTTTCGTCCTTGCGCTGCCGCAGGAAGGCTTCCAGCGGCTCGTGCAGCCGGATCGCCTCGTCGACCTCGGGGCTGGAGCCGGCGCGGTAGGCCCCGAGCCGGATCAATTCCTCCATGTCGGCATAGGTCGCCATCACCGCCCGCGCTTTCTGGATGACCGGCCAGAACTGCGGATCGGCCGATTTCGGCATGGTGCGCGAGACCGATTTGAGGATGTTGATGGCGGGGTAGCGGCCGCGCTCGGCGATCGAGCGCTGCATCACGATATGGCCGTCGAGGATGCCGCGGACGGCGTCCGCGATCGGCTCGTTGTGATCGTCGCCGTCGACCAGCACCGTGAAGATCGCGGTGATCGCGCCCTCCCCTAAGCCCGGCCCGGCGCGTTCGAGAAGCTTCGGCAGCTCGGTGAAGACGGTCGGCGTATAGCCCTTGGCGGTCGGCGGCTCGCCGGCGGACAGGCCGATCTCGCGCTGGGCCATGGCAAAGCGCGTCACCGAGTCCATCAGGCAGAGCACGTCCTGGTTCTCGTCGCGAAAATATTCGGCGACCGCGAGCGTCAGATACGCCGCCTGCCGTCGCATCAGCGCCGGCTCGTCCGACGTCGCGACCACGACGACGGAGCGCGCCAGGCCTTCTTCACCAAGGTCGTCCTGCAGGAATTCCTGCACCTCGCGGCCGCGTTCGCCGATCAGCCCGATGACGCTGACGGCGGCATCGACATTGCGCGCGAGCATCGAGAGCAGCACCGATTTGCCGACGCCGGAACCGGCGAAGATGCCCATGCGCTGGCCGCGGCAGCAGGTGAGGAAGGTGTTCATCGCGCGCACGCCGAGATCGAGCGGCGCGCCGACGCGCTTCCTCGAATGCGCCGGCGGCGGCGTATTGCGGAACGGCATCGGCGAGGATCCCTGCGGCAACGGCCCCTTGCCGTCGATCGGCTCGCCGAGCGCATTGACGACACGGCCAAGCCACGCCGATGACGGACGCACCTGGTTGGCAGCGTTGGCGATGACGGCCTTGCAGCCGCGGCGCACACCATCGAGACCGGCGAACGGCATCACGACAGCGTTGTTGCCGGAGAAGCCGATCACCTCGCAGGGGATCGAGCGGTTCGCGCCGGTCTCGATCACGAGCCGCGCGCCGACCGACATCGCGTGAATGGGTCCGGCTACCTCGACCATCAGGCCGCGTACGCCGACCACACGGCCATAGATATTGACGCCGTCGATGTCGCCGATCTGTTCGGCCAAAGCCTTCATGTGAGGGCCTTCGGCAAGGTGGTCGGCTGCGGCATCCGGGCCCTCACGGTAAAACCCTTAAGTTTCGCCATATTTCTGAACGCCGCTTAACTTCGTGTTTACCCGCATCATTAATCATTGCGTCACTGTCTTTGTGACTGAGCGTGGCTCCCCTTCAGAAGAAGGCTGAGTCGCGGGAGTCGGTTAGGCCCGTCTCTTAAAGTGGAACTTGAACGGAACCGGATAACGAAAGCTGCTTCACGCACAAGACCTTAGGGCGATTCGAGAAAAATTGCACCGGGGGGACTTGCGTTCCAGAATCAGGATTTGTTAACCATCTGTTGTCAGGATCCGAATCAGTTGTTCAAAGGCGTTTTGTTGAGTGCCGCGAATGCGGCCGACCTGACGCCCAGGAGCGGCGACTATGGGGAACTGGCATGCGCGTTTTGCTGATTGAAGATGACAGCGCCGTCGCGCAGTCGATCGAGCTGATGCTGAAGTCTGAGAGCTTCAACGTCTACACGACCGATTTGGGGGAAGAAGGCGTCGATCTCGGTAAATTATACGATTACGACATCATTCTTCTCGATCTCAACCTGCCGGACATGTCGGGTTACGACGTGCTCAAGCAGCTCCGGGTCTCCAAGATCAAGACACCGATTCTGATCCTCTCCGGCCTCGCCGGCATCGAGGACAAGGTCAAGGGTCTCGGCGTCGGCGCCGACGACTACATGACCAAGCCCTTCCACAAGGACGAACTGGTCGCCCGCATCCACGCGATCGTGCGCCGGTCCAAGGGTCACGCCCAGTCGGTCATCCAGACCGGCGACCTCGTCGTCAACCTCGACACCAAGACGGTCGAAGTCGGCGGCCAGCGCGTGCACCTCACGGGTAAGGAATACCAGATGCTGGAGCTGCTCTCGCTCCGCAAGGGTACCACCCTCACCAAGGAAATGTTCCTCAACCACCTCTATGGCGGCATGGACGAGCCCGAGCTGAAGATCATCGACGTCTTCATCTGCAAGCTCCGCAAGAAGCTGGCCAACGCCTCCGAGGGCCGCAACTTCATCGAGACCGTGTGGGGCCGCGGCTACGTGCTGCGCGAGCCGCACGAGCACGAAGAGCGCATCCCCGCCTGATCTTCTGGGTTTACGTCGCGAGCCAGCCCGGCTCGCTCCTCCCAGCCTGGACCCCGCCGCAAATGGCGGGGTTTTGTTTTTGCAGGACTACTTCATCCGAAGCTTAAGGTTTGAACCGCTACGCTCCCCCCGCCGACGAATGGTCGCTGCATGATGGGGGAACGATGATCCTGCAATCACTGGCCGGCCTGCCCGCCTTCCTGGTCTATTTCTGCACAGGCCTCGTCGCGATCGTGGCGTATCTGTTGGTCTATACCCGCATCACCCCACATAACGAGTTCCAGCTGATCCGGGACGACGATCCGGCCGCGGCGATTGCGCTCGGGCTCAGCCTGCTCGGCTTCGTGGCGCCGCTGGTCAGCGCCATCGCGCATTCGGCCAATGTGCTGGACTGCCTGATCTGGGCAACGATCGCGCTGATCGTGCAGATCATCGTGTTCTTCATCGTCAAGCTACCGGTGCCGAACCTGTCGGCGCGGATTGCCGACGGCGAACTTGCGCCGGCGATCTGGCTCGGGCTGTCCTCGCTCGCGGCCGGCCTGTTGAACGCCGCCTGCATGATCTACTGACATGGCGGAGAAACCCACCAACAAGGAGTTCGGCAAGCGCAGGCCGCGCCTGCCGGCAGACCTGCCGCTGCCGCCGCGCGAGCCGGTGAAACGCTCCGGCCATGTCGCGCTGCTGGTGATGGGCACCATCGCGGTCGGCGCCACCGCCTACACGCTGATGCCGCGGCAGACCTGCGAGCCCACGCCCGGAGCCGCGCCAGGACAGACGGTCACGAATTGCACCAGCAGCGGCAGCAGTTCGTCGGGCGGCAGCGGCGGCTCGGGCTCGTCCTCGCGATCGAGCTTCTACAGCAGCGATTCATCGAGCCACTCGTCGTCAAGCACATCATCCGACGCCGGCCACAGCAGCGTCAGCCGCGGCGGCTTCGGCTCGTTCGGCCATGGCTTCTCAGGTGGCGGCTGATCCATGCAGCGCATCACCTGTCTCGAACGCGATGACTGGCGAGAGACCGCGGCGCAATGCGGCTTTGTCTTCCACACCATCGGCGGCGAGCGCTATTGGGACGAGCGAGCCTATTACGGTTTTACGCTCGACGAGATCGAGCGCGGCATTGAGACGCCGACCGGCGAGATCGACGCAATGTGCCTGGAGCTTGCCGGCCGCGTGATCCATGACGAACGGCATCTGCGTCGCCTGCAGATCCCCGAAGCGTTCTGGAGCCTGATCGCCGAGAGTTGGGAGCGCGACGACCGCAGCCTCTACGGCCGGCTCGACCTGACATACGACGGAAAGTCGCCGGCAAAGCTGCTCGAATACAACGCGGATACGCCGACCTCGATCTTCGAGGCCGCGGTGTTTCAATGGACCTGGCTCGAGCAGGCGATCGAACGCCGCATCATCCCTGCACGCGCCGACCAGTTCAACTCCATCCATGAGCGGCTGATCGCAGCGTGGAAGGAGATTGCCGCAGGCCGGCATCTCCATCTCACCGGCACCACCGGCAATGTCGAGGATGCCGGCACGCTGGCTTATCTCGAAGACACCGCGCGCCAGGCGAGGCTCTCGACCACGCTGCTCGATATCGAAGAGATCGGCTGGCGCGATGCGGCAGGCGGCTTCGTCGATCTCGACGACAATGACATGGAGCTCGTCTTCAAGCTCTATCCCTGGGAATGGATGTTCCACGACGCTTTCGGCGCCAAGCTCAAGGACGCGCCGACGCGTTGGATCGAGCCGCCATGGAAGGCGGTGTTGTCCAACAAGGGCATATTGCCGCTGCTGTGGGAGATGTTTCCGAACCATCCCAATCTGCTGCCGGCTTTCTTCGAGGACGACGCGCGAGCAGCCGAGCTCGGGACGAGCTACGTGCGGAAACCACTGCTGTCGCGCGAAGGCGCCAATGTCACGCTGGTCTCAGGCGGCACGGCGCTCGACGCGCAGCCCGGCCCTTACGGCGCGGAAGGTTTTGTGCGACAGGCGCTGTCGCCGCTGCCGAACTTCTCAGGCAATTACGTGGTGGTGGGAAGCTGGCTGGTGAACCACGAGCCGTGCGGCCTGTCGATCCGCGAGGATGAGAGCCCGATCACCGGCAACGGCTCGCGGTTTCTGCCGCATGCGATTTTGTGAAGGGCTCGTCATTCCGGGGCGCGACGAAGTCGCGAGCCCGGAATCCATAACCACAAGCCGATCGAGTGGCGCCACGTCCAACCGCCTGCCTGTTACCATGGCCTGTGGTTATGGATTCCGGGCTCCGCGCTGACGCGCGGCCCCGGAATGACGGGAAGCTCACCTCGCCGCGGCGAGCTTCAGCGGCTGCGGCATCAAACCGCCCATCGGGCGACCCGAGCGTGCGGGATTGAGCTGGTAGAGGCCGCGGCGATCGGCGATCGGGCGGAACGCATCGGTGATGCCGACGACGGATTCGGCGGCGCCGAGCAGCAGCGTGCCGTCGGCCTCCATGGTCTTCGCCATGCGCTCGAAGATCACCGCCTTGGTGTCCTGATCGAAATAGATCAGCACGTTGCGGCAGAAGATCACGTCGAACGTGCCGAGATGGGAGAAGTCCTGCAGCAGGTTGAGCTGGCGGAACTGCACCATCGCGCGAATCTCGGCATTGAGCTGCCAGAGCTCGCCGGTTTGCGTAAAATACTTCATCAAGTGCTGGATCGGCAGGCCGCGCTGCACCTCGAACTGGCTGTAGAGGCCGGCTTTGGATTTCTCCAGCACTTCCTGCGAGAGATCCGTGGCGACGATCTCGATGCGCCAGCCGGCAAAGGCCGCGCCCATCTCCTTCACGCACATCGCGATCGAATAGGGCTCCTGCCCCGTCGAGGAGGCCGCCGACCAGATCCGCAGGCTCTTGCGCGCGGCGCGCGCCTTGATTAGGCCCGGCAAGATGGTTTCGCGCAAATGATCGAACGGGATCTTGTCGCGATAGAAGAAGGTCTCGTTGGTGGTCATCGCTTCGACCACATCGGTCGCGAGCCGGCCGTCGCCGTTCCGGATCTTCAGCACGAGATCGGGGATCCCGGGAAGGCTCGCCTTGCGGGCGAGCGGCAACAGCCTGCTCTCGACCAGATATTGCTTGTCGGGCGACAGATCGAGACCGGAGCGCTCTTTCAGGAACTTGCGCAGATAGTCGTAATCTGCAGGCGTCACGAGCGGTCTCCCGCGAACAGGCGGTTGACCTTGGCGCCGATCTGGTTGAGCGGCAGGATCGCCGCGCAGATGCCGGCATTGGCCGCAGCGCCCGGCATGCCCCAGACCACGCTGGAGGCTTCGTCCTGCGCGATCACGCTGCCGCCGGCGGCGACGATATCCTTGCCGCCACGCATGCCGTCCGAGCCCATGCCCGTCAGGATCACCGAGAGAATGTTGCCGTGCCAGATGTCGATGGCGGAGGTGAACAGCGGATCGACCGCGGGCTTGCAGAAATTGACGGCAGGGCCGTCGTCGAGTGCGATCGCGACGTCGGCGCCGCTGCGCACGACGCGCATGTGCTTGCCGCCCGGCGCGAGATAGATCCGCCCCGGCTTCACCGGCTCGCCATCGACCGCCTCGGCCGCCGGCTTGCGGCTCGCGCGCGCCAGATGCTCGGCCAGAATGGTCGTGAAGGTCGGCGGCATGTGCTGGGTGATCAGCACCGGGAAACGGTCGATGACCGGGCCGAGTTCGGTGACGAGCGCCATCAGCGCCTGCGGGCCGCCGGTCGAGGAGCCGATCAGCAGCACCTTCGGGGCCTGAGACGAGAACGGGCGCGTCGACAGCGCCCCCGACGACGGCGCAGGCATTGCCGGAGCCGGCGCAGCAGGCCGTGCAACAATCGGAGCACGCGCGGCCGGTGCCGGGCTCGCAGGCGCGAGCGGTGGGCTTGCGACCGCGGGCTTGCGGCGCAGGCGTGCGCCGAGGTGACGGATCTTCTGGATCAGGTCGTGATGGAAGATGTCCGCGGCCGAGGCCTCGCGCGTCGATTCCGGCTTCGGAATGTAATCCGCCGCACCGAGCGACAGCGCCTTGAAGCTGATCTCCGCGTTGCGGCGGGTCAGCGTCGAAGCCATGATGATGACGAGATCGCGCTTCTTCGCCAGCAATTGCGGCAACGCCGAGATGCCGTCGAGCTCGGGCATTTCGATGTCGAGCACGGCCACGTCGGGATTGATGCGTTCGAGCTGGTTGACCGCCTCGAGCCCGGTGCGCAGCGAAGCCGCGACCTCCATGTCATGCTCGGCTCCGATCCAGCGCGAGATCAGACCGCGGATGACGACGGAGTCGTCAACGATCATCACCCGCAGCGGCCCGGCTTCGCGCGATGGACTCGTGGTCGAATTCCCAGCGAAGGCAACACTCATTACTCACCAACTCAGGCTGAAACGGTTCAGTTGAAAACAATCGCCGAAGGATCCGTTCAGCCTCCGGGTGTTCGCTTAGATAAGTCCGACTTCCTGGAATTTCGCCGTCACGATGTCCTTGTCGAAGGGCTTCATGATGTATTCGTTGGCGCCGGCATGCAGCGCACGCGCGATGTGCGCGACGTCGTTCTCTGTGGTGCAGAACACCACCTTCGGCTGGTCGCCGCCGGGCATGCGGCGCAGATGACCAAGGAACTCGTAGCCGTCCATGATCGGCATATTCCAGTCGAGCAGCACCGCATCGGGCAAGCCGCGCTTGCAGGCCTCGAGCGCCTTCTCACCGTCCTCGGCTTCGAGAATCTGGAAGTCGAGGCCCTCCAGGATCCGGCGCGCAACCTTGCGGATGACGCTGGAATCATCAACGACGAGACAAGTTCGCATGTGAACCTCTGCTTCCTTCCCCCTGTGCGGGGGCACTTCCAATTGCCGGCACGTCGGCGGCGATGCCGCCGTATCAGGCCGCCATCATCTCGGGCGCGAGCTCGAGGACGCGATCGACGTCGAGGACGACCATGAGCTGGCCGTCGAGACGGTGGACGC